>NZ_JASGFN010000006.1:0-320701 GCF_047605525.1 Paraburkholderia sp.
GTTGCGGTTGCGGTTGCGGTTGCGGTTGCGGTTGCGGTTGCGGTTGCGGTTGCGGTTGCGGCTGCGGCCATGCCTGCGGCTCACAACTCCACAACTCACGCAATCGCGCAGCATTATCCCACCGCGCCGGCCCGCGCCGCGCGCCGGTACAATCACGCGATGACTCCCCGCGACCTCACCTTCGTCCTCGGCGGCGCGCGCTCGGGCAAGAGCGCGCACGCCGAACGGCTCGCCGGCGACAGCGCGCTGCCCGTCACCTACATCGCCACCGCCCGCGTCACCGACGACGCCGAATTCAGCGCGCGCATCGCGCATCATCGCGCGCGCCGGCCCGCGCATTGGGGCCTCGTCGAAGCGGATCACGATCTCGCCGGCGCGATCGCGCAACACGACGTGCCGGGCCAGTGCCTGCTGATCGACTGCCTGACGTTGTGGCTCGCGAACCTGCTGTGTCCCGCCGACGGCGCCACGCCGCCGCTCTCGCACTATCACACGCAGGCCGCCGCGCTCGAAACGGCGCTCGCCGAAGCGCGCGGCAAGCTCATCGTCGTCAGCAACGAAATCGGCCTCGGCGTCGTGCCGCTCGGCGCGGCCACGCGTCTTTACGTCGACGAACTCGGGCGCATCAATCAGCGCATCGCCGCGTTGAGCAGCACCGCCACGCTGATGGTCGCGGGCCTGCCGCTCGCGCTGAAAGGCGTGGGCCGCGCGTAATGCCGATGCTGACGATGCCGCTGATCGCGACGCTCGCCACCCTGGGCGTGGCCGTCGACCGCTGGTTCGGCGAGCCGCGCCGCGCGCATCCGCTCGTCGGCTTCGGCAACTGGGCCGCGCGCATCGAAGCGCGCTGCAATCGCGGCCGGCGTCTGCGGTTGAAGGGGCTGTTCGCATGGGGGCTCGCGGTGCTGCCGCCGGTGCTGATCGCGTGGTGGCTGGTCGCCGTGCTGCCGTTTTTCGCGGCCTGCGCGCTGCACGTCGCGCTGCTGTGGTTCGCGCTCGGCGCGCGCAGCCTGCGCGATCACATCGCGCCGATCGCGCGCGCACTCGGCCAACACGATCTCGCCACCGCACGCCTGCTGACCGCGCGCATCGTGTCGCGCGATACCACACGAGCCGACGAAGCCGCGCTCGCGCGCGCCGCGGTCGAATCGGCGCTCGAGAACGGCAACGATGCGATCTTCGGCGCGCTGTTCTGGTTCGCGATCGCGGGCGGACCGGGCGCGCTCGCCTTCCGCCTCGCCAATACGCTCGACGCGATGTGGGGTTATCGCACGCCGCGCTATCTGCGCTTCGGCTGGGCCGCGGCCCGCATCGACGACGTGCTCAACTGGATTCCCGCGCGCCTGACCGCCACGAGCTACGCGCTGCTCGGCGATACGCTGACCGCATGGCGCTGCTGGCGCGAGCAGGCGCCGCGCTGGGACAGTCCGAACGCGGGTCCGGTGATGGCGGCGGGCGCCGGGAGCCTCAATGTGCTGATCGGCGGCCCGGCGGTGTATCACGGCGCGCTCGAACAGCGGCCGACGCTCGGCTTCGGGCATCCCGCCGAGGCGCGCCACGTGGGCGCCGCGTTGATGCTGGTCGAGCGCACGATGATTCTCTGGCTGGCCGTGCTGATCGTGCTGGCGTTGCTGAGCGTGCCGTTTCATGGCTGAGCGGATGAATGAGCGCATGACCGACCACACCGATAAGCCCATGACCGCTCCGCTGCCGCCCCACCCGAGCGCGGCAGCCGGTCCGATCGCGCACGGCGGCAACCTGCACGAAGCGGCGACGCGCTACGGCATCCCGTACGCGCACTGGCTCGACCTGTCGACGGGCATCAATCCGCACGGCTATCCGGTGCCGCCGGTTCCCGCCGATGCATGGCGCCGCCTGCCCGACGAAGGCGACGGCTTCGCCGCGCGCGCGGCGCTTTACTACAGCGCGCCCGATGCCGCGCACGTGCTGCCGGTCGCCGGCAGCCAGGCGGCGATTCGCGCGCTGCCCGCGCTGTTGCCGCGCGCGACGGTCGGCATCGCGCCGCTCACGTACGGCGAATATGCGCCCGCGTTCGCGCGTGCCGGCCACCAGGTCGCGCCACTCGACACGCGGGGCGACACGCTGCCCGCCGCGCTCACGCACGTGGCGATCGTGAATCCCGACAACCCGACGGCCACGCATCTCGACGCCGGCAGACTGCTGCGCTGGCACGCTCAACTGAGCGAGCGCGGCGGCACGCTGCTCGTCGACGAGGCATTCGCCGATGCGCTGCCGGCTGCGTCGCTCGCCGCGAGCGCGTATCGGGATGGGCTCATCGTGCTGCGCTCGCCGGGCAAGTTCTTCGGTCTTGCCGGCGTGCGCGCCGGCTTCGTGCTTGCCGCGCCCGCGTTGCTCGCAACGCTGCGCGATACGTTGGGCGCATGGACGGTCAGCGGCCCCGCGCGTCACGCGGTAAGCGCCGCGTTCGCCGATACCGCGTGGCAGGTGCAAATGCGCGAACGGCTCGGCAGCGAAAGTGCGCGACTCGTCGCGCTATTGCATGCGTGCGGTTTCAGCACGCGCGGCACACCGCTTTTCGCATGGACCGACGATGCACGCGCCGCCGCACTACATGAAGCACTCGCGCGGCGCGGCGTGTGGACACGGCTTTTTGCGCCATCATCTGTTGCGCCATCATCTGTTGCGCCGTCGGGCAGCGTGCGTTTCGGGCTGCCCGGAACCGAGGCCGAATGGAGCCGCTTCGAACGACATCTGCAAGAAGCAATGCGCGCGATCGATGCCACGCAAACGGGTTAGCGTGGCATTTGCGTCAATTTCGCCACGCCCCCGACCTGCTCAACGTTTCGTGAACCGTCCTCGTCCGATGATCCGCTTCGCCCGCTCACTCCGCTGCGCCGTGAACCCGCGCCGCTTCATCCGCATCGTCCGCTTGTGCGGCGCCGCGTCGCTCGTCATCACCACGCTGACCGCGCATGCCACCATCACCGTCACCGACGACACCGGCGCGACCGTCACGCTTCCCGCTCCCGCGCAGCGCGTCATCAGCCTCGCGCCGCATGTGACCGAACTGCTCTACGCGGCGGGCGGCGGCGCAAAAATGGTCGGCGCGGTGTCGTACAGCGACTACCCGCCGCAAGCAAGGCAGTTGCCGCGCGTCGGCGACAACAAGGCGCTCGACCTCGAGCGCATCGTCGCGCTGAAGCCCGATCTGATCGTCGTATGGCGGCATGGCAATGCGCAGCGTCAGCTCGATCGGTTGCGCGAACTGCACGTCCCGCTCTTCTTCAGCGAACCGCGTCGTCTCGACGACGTCGCCGTCTCGCTGACGAAGCTCGGCGAATTGCTCGGCACCTCGGCGAGCGCGGATGCGGCGGCGGCAACGTATCGCGCGCAGATCGCGAGTCTGCGCGCGCAGTACGCGAACCGTGCGCCCGTCAGCGTGTTTTACCAGGTATGGGACCGGCCGTTGATGACGCTCAACGGCGAGCACATGATCAGCGACGTGATCGCGCTATGCGGCGGGCGCAACGTATTCGCGGGACTTCAGCCGCTCGTGCCGACCGTCTCGACCGAAGCGGTGCTCGCGGCGAATCCGGAGGCCATCGTTACCGCCGCGCCCGGCGCGACCCGGCCCGACACGACGCTGCCGCAGCTCGCGACGTGGCGCGCGTGGCCCGGCCTTGAGGCCGTCGCGCACAACAATCTGTTCGCCATCGACGGCGATCTGATCAACCGTCCCGCGCCGCGCATCGCGCAAGGCGCGCGGCAGCTCTGCGAGGATCTGGAACTCGCGCGCTCGCGCAGAAAGCCGCGCGCGCCGTGACAGCGGCGGGGCGCCTCGTTCTTATCCGCCATCCGCCGCGTTACACGCGCCCAGGAACCCGCTCAGGCATTCCACCGCACCAGCGCCCACTGCTGCGTCTCGTCATTGCGCCGCAGCCACACGACCCCTGTCATATCGAGCGACCATTGCAGGCAACGCGCGAGCGGCACTTCGAGCACGCACGACGCGATCGCGCGCATCACGCCCGCATGCGTGACCACATACGCGGGCGATAGCTCGCGCGTCTGCGCGAACGCATCGAACCATGCATGCACGCGCGCGGCGAACTGCGCGACGCTCTCGCCGCCGTGCGCGCGCGCATGCTCGAAGTCGGCGGCCCAGTCGTCGAGCTGCGCGCGATCGATATCGTCCCAGCGCTGCGTTTCCCAGTCGCCGAAATCCATTTCCTTCAGATTCTCGTCGTGGCTGACCACGCAGCCGAAGTCGTTCGCGATCTCGGCCGCGAATGCCGCGCAGCGTGTGAGCGGACTCGAGATCAGCACGCGCGGCGCCGGCACCTGCAACGTCGCGAGCCGCAACGACAACGCGCTCGACGACACCTCGGCGCTTTCGGCCAGCGCGACGTCGCTGTGGCCGTAACACACCCCCGCATCGAGCGCGACAGCGGGATGACGAATCAGGACGATATCCATGCAAGCCCCACCAGATAGATGCTCAATTCGAAGATCTGTTGTGCGAAGCCGAGGCAATCGCCGGTATAGCCGCCAATGCGTCTGACGAAATAACGGCCGATCACGAAGCGCAGCGCGAGCAGCACGGCGCACGTGAACGCGGCGAAGCGCCAGGCGGGCGCGCCGGGTCCGTCCGGCCATAGCAGCCACGGCAAACCGAACAGCGCCGCGCACAGCAGCGCGGGCCCGGAGAGGCGTTGCGCGACCGGCTTCGCCTTGCCCTCGGCGCGCACGTAGTCGAGGGTGGCCAGATAGCTGATCGCGCACGCGCGGCTCGCGCCGTGCGCCGCAATCATCAGACTTGCGGCACGCAGCGGCGGCAATGCCGCAAGCGTTTGCCACTTCAGCGCCAATGCGATCACGAGCGCGACGGCGCCAAATGCGCCGATGCTCGAGTCATGCATGATGCGTAATGCATCTTCGCGCGTATAGGCGCCACCGAACGCATCGACGCAATCGGCGAGACCGTCCTCATGAAAAGCACCGGTGACGAGCAGCGACGCGGCCATCGACAGCAGCACCGCGACGCCGGCCGGAAACACCCGCAGCGCGGCGAGATAGACGAGCGCGCTGAAGCCGCCGATCAACACGCCGACGAGCGGAAAATAGCGCGCCGCCGCGTTCAGATAATGCGGCTCGTAGCCGACCCAGCGCGGCACGGGCACACGGGTGAAATAACCGAGCGCCGTGAAGAAATAGCGCAGTTCCGCAAGCGGGTTCATGAACGGGCCGGGTGCCTGTGAGGTGCGATGCGGGTTCTCGCGACGCGCGTCGTCACGCGCGGATCAGGCATCGCGATCCGCGACGCCCGCCGAATCGAAGCTCGCCATCTCGTTGACGAAGGCCGCCGCCGCGCGCAGCAGCGGCACCGCGAGCGCCGCGCCGGTACCTTCGCCGAGCCGCATGTCGAGCGACAGCAGCGGCTGCGCGCCGAAATGATCGAGCATGCGGCGATGCCCGGTCTCGTTCGACGCATGCGCGAACACGCAGTACTCGCGCAGCTCGGGCGAGAACGCGTCGGCGACCAGCAGCGCCGAGGTCGCGATGAAGCCGTCGACCAGAATCGTCATGCGTGCTTCGGCGGCGGCAAGATAGGCGCCCGCCATCATCGCGATTTCGAAGCCGCCGAACGTCGCGAGCACGTCGAGCGGCGCGCGCGCATCCGCGTGACGCGCGAGCGCCGACGCGAGCACGTCGCGCTTTCTCGCGAGCCCGGCGTCGTCGAGACCGGTGCCGCGGCCGACGCATTCGTCGACCGGCATGCCGCACAGCCGGCTCATCAGGCACGCGGCCGCCGACGTGTTCGCGATCCCCATCTCGCCGAAGCCGATCACGTTGGTGCCGAGCGCCGCGTGATGGCGCACGCGCGCCGCGCCGGCCTGCATCGCGGCGAGTGCTTCGTCATGCGTCATCGCGGGTTCGTGCGCGAAGTTGCGCGTGCCGGCGGCAAGCGGAATGTCGACGAGTCCGTCGGTGGACGGCAACGGCGTCGCGATACCCGCGTTGACCACTTCGAGTTCGAGGCCCGCGACGCGGCTCAGCGCGTTGATCGCCGCGCCGCCCGCGAGGAAATTCGCCACCATCTGCGCGGTCACCGCTTGCGGATACGGGCTCACGCCTTCGGCGGCGATGCCGTGATCGCCGGCGAACACGATCATCGCGGCACGCTCGACGCGCGGATGCGTGGTGCGCTGAATCAGGCCCATCTGCCGCGCGAGCGTTTCGAGCCGGCCGAGGCTGCCGGGCGGCTTGGTGCGCGTATCGATGATCCGTTGCAACTCGGCGCGCAGCGTCTGATCGAGTGGCGCGATCTCGGGCAAACCGGCCGGGCGAGGAAAGCGAGTCATAGGTGTCGTCGGAGAAGAGAATGTCGGGATAAAAATCAGCCTGACGCAGTGTCATGGCCGGCCGGCGATTCGTGATGCAAGCGCAACGCGGGAATCAGCGCCTCGTGTTCGCCGTCGCGAATCAGAATCAGCGGATAGCCGAACACGCGGCTCGTCAACGCGGGCGTCAGCACGTCGCGCACCGGCCCGGCATACGCGCTGCCCTCGCCGTCGAGCAACAGCGCGTGCGTCGCGAAGCGGCGCGCGAGGTTCAGGTCATGGCACGAGAACAACACACTGCGCGCCGTGTCATGGTGCGGCTCGCGCGTCCACGCAACAAGCGCTTCGAGACAGTCGATCTGATGATGCAGGTCGAGATGCGACAACGGTTCGTCGAGCAGCAGGAGCGGCGCGTCCTGGCACAGCACCGCCGCGAGCGCGACGCGCTGACGCTCGCCGCCCGACAGCAACAGCACGTCGCGCGCGGCGAGTGCCGCGAGGCCGAGCCGTTCGAGCGCCGCGTGCGCGATCTCCCGATCCCCGTCGCCCTCCCAGCCCCAGTCGCCCAGATGCGGGAAGCGGTTCAGCAGCACGACGTCGAACACGCTCGCGCCGAACGCATCGGCCGCGCTTTGCGGCATCAGCGCGCGGCGCCGCGCGAGCGGCAGCGGCTGCCAGTCGGTCACCCGCACGCCGTCGAGTTCGACATGACCGGCCGACGGCCGCGACAATCCGGCGAGCGTCGACAGCAGCGTCGTCTTGCCCGCGCCGTTCGGCCCGGCGATGCACCAGATTTCGCCCGCGTGGAACGCGTGCGTGAACGCGTCGAGCAAGGTGCGCGCGCCGGCGCGCAGCGTCAGGCGTTGCGCGCTCAGACCTGAAGCGGATGAAATGTCGTGGGTTCGAATCATCGGCGGCGCCTCAGGAGCATCCAGAGAAACACCGGCACACCGACCAGCGACGTAATCACGCCGACCGGCAATTGCGCGGGCGCGATCGCGGTACGCGCGATCAGGTCCGCGCCCATCACCGCGACGCCGCCGCCGAGCACGGCGGCCGGCAGCAGCATGCGTTGATCGTTACCGAACGCGAGCCGCAGCATATGCGGCACGACGAGGCCGACAAAACCGATCGTGCCCGCGGTCGTCACCGCCGCGGCCGCCGCGAGCGACGCGACCAGATACACGCGCAAACGCAGCGGCATCACCGCGACACCGAGCGCCTGCGCGGCCGCGTCGCCGCGCAACAGCACGTTAAGACGCGGCGCGGCCGGCACGATCGCGACCAGAGCGAGCGCCAGCGCGGCGAGCGCGGTCCACGGCAGCGCGCCGCCGTTGAGGTCGCCGGTCAGCCAGAACAGCATGCCGCGCAGCCGGCTGTCGGGCGCGAGATTGAGCAGCAGCGTGATCAGCGCGCCCCACCCCGCCGCGATCACCGCGCCGGTCAATAGCAGACGCGGCGACGTGTCCTGCGGCTCGCCGCGCCACAATTCGCGCCGCGCGAGACCGAGCACCAGCAGGATCGACACGAACGCGCCGGCGAACGCGCTCGCGTCGACGATCCACCATGCGCCGCCCGCGATCATCGCGACGAGCGCGAACGTCGCCGCGCCGCCCGACACGCCGAGCACATACGGTTCGGCCAACGGATTGCGCAGCAACACCTGCAGCAGCGCGCCGGCAAGCGCGAGCAACGCGCCGCATGCGAATCCGGCGAGCGCGCGCGGCAGACGCAATGTGCGCACGATTTCGCCGGCCAGATCATCGCCATGCGCGGTGCCCACGGCCACGCCGCCGATCGCATGCGAGGGCGCCAACGCCGCGAGCACGCGCGACGGCGCGAGCGGCACGCTGCCGAGCGCGAGCGACGCGACCAGCACCGCCACGGCAACGAGCGCGAGCCCGAGCCAGATCGCGGCCGCGCGCTTCGCGCTCATCGTCCGCATGGCGGTGGGCAGCAACCCGGGCGCGCGGTTCATCCGCGTGCGCTCACGGATTTGCCAGACCCGGCGCGCGCGTCACTGCTGCTGCCAGCCGAGCGTGACATACGCACCGCGGCGCGGCGAGTTATATGAGTAGGCCGTTTCATAGTCCTTGTTCAACAGGTTCTGGATTTGCGCGCTCACGTACCACGCTTTCGTGATGTTGTAGCGCGCCGCCAGATTCACGACGCCGTAGCCGCCCAGGTTGCCGTTGCTGTCGATGCTCGGGCCGCTGACGATCCACTCGCCGCCGACGCGCCATGCGCCGATGCTGCGATTGATCGCAAGCGAGCCGAAGCGCCGTGCGCGCCGCACGAGGTCGACGTCGTTGTCGAGGTCGACGGGATTCTGCAGCGTCAGCGACGCGCGCACGTCGGTCTTGCCGACGTGACCGCTCCACGATCCCTCGAGTCCCTGCACCTTCGCATGGCCGACGTTCTCGGCCAGATAGATGCCGGGGATCGTCTGCACGTAGTTGATCAGGTTCGAGTAGCGCGTCTGGAATGCGCTCACGCGCATCACGCCGAGCGCATCCGATGCGTACTGCAAACCTGCCTCCACCGAATGACTGCGCTCGGGCTGGATCGACGGATTGCCGCTCAACGGATAGTACAGATCGTCGAAGCTCGGCGCGCGAAACGCATCCGAATAGCTTGCGGTTGCCTTCCAGTGCGACGTGATGTCGAAACCGTAGCCAAGATAGTAACTGTTCGCTCCGCCGAAATCGGAATACTGGTCGTGCCGCACGTTGGCCTGAAGCTGGTTGCGGCCGAAACGCGCGGTGTAGCCCGCGAACACCGAATCGACGTGACGGTCGGGCGCGGCGAACGTATCGGAGTCGAGGCTCTGGTCGAGATGTTCGTAGCCGGCCTGCAGCTTCTGATGCGCGGCGAGCGCGAAATCGTTCTGCCACGTGTACTGGCGATTGTCGGTATCGAAGCGGCCGTTGTAGATGCCGTTGGTGTTCGACACGCTGCGGTCGTCGCCCTCGGCGACCGTGAAGTGCGTGGTCCACCAGTCGGTCAGCTTGCCGTTCGCGAACACCGACACCTGGCGCACCCTGCTGTACAGATTGTTCAGATCGGTCGGCATGCCGTACGCGTTGTCGTAGCTGTCGTTGCCGTTCGCCTGGAAATAGCGCACGCCCGCATCCCAACTGTCGTTGAACTTGTGACGCAGCGACGCCGAGATGCTCTCGTTCAGATAGCCGTTCGCATTCGGATTCGCCCCCGGTGCCTGGTTCGGATTGAGCGACGAAAAACCGTCGTCCTTGGTGCGCGCGAGCGCGATGCTGAAGGTCGTGCGGCCGTCCTGATCGAGCGCGCCGTTCACGCCCGCGGTCTGCGTCTGCGTGTGATAGCTGCCGTAGCCGACCGAAAAGTTGAAACGCGGCGGATGATCGCCGCCGTCCTTCGTGAACACCTGCACGACCCCGCCGATCGCGCCCGAGCCGTATAACGCGGACACGTTGCCGTTCACCACTTCGACGTGATCGATCTGATCGAGCGGAATCTGCGCGATCTGCGCGGAGCCGAGGCTCACCGAGTCGACGCGCACGCCGTCGATCAGCAACAGCGATTGCGTCGACGACGCGCCGCGCAAATAGAGGCTCGCCGTCGAACCGGGGCCGCCCGTGCGCGAGATCTGCGCGCCGGGCGCGAGTTGCAGCAGGCCGGGCAGATCGGTCGCGGTGGTGTCGGCGATGTCCTGCTGATCGAACTGCGCGGTTTGCGGAATGGCATCGGCGAGCGCTTGCGGTCCGCGTCCCGCGGTCACGACGATCGGCGAGAGCACGGGAGCCGATTGAGCGGCGGCGGCGCTCGCGTTGGCGGCCGTGGCAGACGAACTGTCGGATGAGGGCGAAGCCGGGGACGAAGCCGCGGCAGGCACGGAAGAGGCCGAAGCCGCGGGTTCAGCGCTTTGCGCATGCACGACGAGCGGCAGACCCGCGGAAGCGAGCAACGCCGCGCGGGCGATGGGGGACAGCATGGGATGACATTCCTGTGGATAGCGTGCGCGGCCCGCTTCCCCGCAGGCCGACGCGTAACGAGGCGCCCCCGATGTTTAACGTTTTCGCGGGCGACGTCCTCTCCCTCTGGCCGGTATCCGGGCTGCGACGCATCGGTCCCGCCTTCCCACGCGTGACGCGCAGTGGCACACTCGCACGTTGAACTTCCAACCTGCGACGAGGACCGACCTGCATGAGAGCATGCGGTCGCTTACCGTTGCGGGGGCAGCGCAGGTTCGCGCGTCCGGTTTTCGAAACCCGCGCGCGCCCTGCTTCCCGTTTAACCGCGCGCGCGGAAAAGCACGCGCGGGCACCAGAGTGCGGCAAGTTTAGGAGCGGCCTCGACGGGCGTCAAGAAAGGTTGGCCCGCGAACCAACCGTTCCGTTGAACGCGGCGCATGGTCCGGCCGGCGACGCGTTTTTCATCTTATGGTCGGGAAAAAAGTGTGCAAGAAGCGATGTTGTTACGTCTCGAAACGAGACAATTGTCGGAACCTGTAATATTCCGCGCTAAAATGCGATGTCTTTAGAGGACGCAGCACATGCTCACCGAACTCGAATCACTCTCCCAGAATATCGGCAAGCTGATTGCGATCAGCCAGCGCCACAACGAAGCGCGGGCCGCGCTCGAAGAGCAGCTCGCGCACTCGCGTGCCGAAGTGGAAACCACGCGTGCGGAACTCGCGCAGTTGCGCGCGGAGCGTGACGCCTTGCAGGCCGAACGCGACACGCTGTCCGCCAAGATCGACGACGCTCAGGTGCGTCTGAATGCGATTCTCGAAAAATTGCCGCGCGCTCGCGCGAGCAGCGAACCGGATAACCAGCTCGATCTGCTCGAGTCCGCTCAGCCCGCGGGCGACGAAGCGGAAAGCGACGTGAGCCGCCACGGAGAAAACGCATGACCACCAAGCAGATCGAAGTATCGATTCTCGACGTACCGTATCGTCTCGCCTGCTCGCCGGAAACGGAAGGCGCGCTGCTCGAGGCGGTCGCGCGCGTCGACGCGGAAATGAAGAAGATCCGCAGCGCCAGCAACGTGCGAGGCACGGATCGTATTGCGGTCATGGCCGCGCTGTCGCTGGCATCGGAACTGCTTAAGCTGCAAACCAGCGTAAGGCATGGAGAAGCATTTCCCGCTGAAGAAATCCGGCGTACAATGCAGCAAATGAACGAGCAGCTGGATACTGTGATTCAGCAATACAGCATGCAGTAAGCCGTAGCGCGCGGGTCTGAACCGGTCGCGCATTCAACGAGGTAGCGCGAAAGCAGTACTTGTGCGTTGCTTTTCCGAAGTACATGAGAAGATCGCGGCAAGCATTTGAGTTCAATCGTTAAATGGTTTGGTTGTAGCTTTATCGGTTTTGCTTCCCTGCCTGGTTCGCCAAGGTCATATATTCCTTGAACCAATGCCATGTGCACGGTTGCGGAAATTTGTAGCACGGGTGTGCGCGTCACTCAGTCTGATGTACCCGAAGTGTTGCTAACTGCGACCAATTCTGAACCCTCGGTTCAGGATGCCGGCCTAGCGGCTAAGGCGGGGACCTTATCTGGAACGGCATCGGACTTCGATTCGATGCCGTTTTTCTTTGCGGTGCCGTCTTTTTCGTGCCGTTTTTTAAGCCCTTTTTTGCAGGCAGCCGTTCGTTCCCGCGCATCGCTTAATCTCTAACGTTCAATTCGATTCATGCGCTACTGGCTGATGAAGTCCGAACCGGACGAAGCGAGCATCGACGATCTCGCCAACGCACCGCATCGCACGCTGCCGTGGACCGGCGTGCGCAACTATCAGGCGCGCAATTTCATGCGCGACGTGATGCAGATCGGCGACGGCGTGCTCTTCTATCATTCGAGCTGCCCCGAGCCCGGCATCGCGGGCATCGCGGAAGTGTCGTCCACCGCTTATCCGGATCCGACCCAGTTCGACAAGAAGAGCCCTTACTACGACGCCAAATCGTCACCGGAAACGCCGCGCTGGATGCTCGTCGACGTCGTGTTCAAGAAGAAGATTCCGCTGATTCCGCTCGCCGCGCTGCGCGAGCATCCGCAATTGCAGGACATGCGCGTGCTCGCCAAGGGCAACCGTCTGTCGATCACGCCGGTAACCGAGGCTGAATGGCGCTTCATCACTAAACATCTGGTTTAAAGGCGAATTCGACGTTCGACTGCGTTTGATGTCCGGCCGCGTCATGGGGCAAACGCGTGCGCATCGTCCGCGCCGATGTGGCGGCAAATGCCGAATTGGGGAACCAAGCCGGAGCGCGCCGCGCCTAATCCATCAACGAACCAATCGGCGCAATTCAGCGGTTCGCCCAATCGGTTCGCCCCGATCGATCCACACCACGGCCAATCCATCCAGACAGCCCGACCACCCCTACCCCACTCCCAGCGAATCCACCCACCTCGCGCCGCGACACGGCGCTCGCGTCAATCGAGTACAACCTGTTCAAACAAAGGAGTCCAGCAATGACGAAAAAAGCCGCACGGGCCCTCGCACTCGCTCTCGCCTGCACCGCGCCTGTCGCGCTCGCGCTGACCCCGGCCCTCGCTCGCGCGCAGGCCGTCATGCAGCAGCCTTCGGGCGTCCTGTCGCTGAATGCGCAGGCGAGCGCGGAGGTGCCGCAGGACGTCGTCGACATCACGCTGTTTTACGAGCAGGAAGCGAGCGATCCATCCTCGCTCACGGTGACGCTGAACCAACGCGCCGACGCGGCGTTGCAGAAAGCGCGCGGCATCAGCGGCGTAACGGCGCGCACGGGCGCGTTCGCGATCTTCCCGTCGACGGACCGCGACGGGCGCATCTCGACCTGGCGCGGCCGCACCGAGGTCGTGCTCGAATCGCGTGATTTCGCGGCGGCGTCGAAGCTCGCCGGACAGATGGCATCGATCATGCAGGTGGGCAACGTGAGCTTCTCGCTGTCGCCGGAAGCGCAGCGCGCCGCCGAGCAGCGGCTCACCGGCGAGGCGATCAAATCGTTCCGCGAGCAGGCGGCTTCGTCCTCGCAGGCGTTCGGCTTTAGCGGCTATTCGATTCGCGAGGTCAACGTGAATCACAGCGGCGGCATAATGCCGCGTCCGGTCATGATGATGAGCGCGCGCGCGATGGGCGCCGACGCGAAGACGTCGCCGATACCGCTCGAAGGCGGTACGTCGACGGTGACGGTCAACGTATCGGGGTCGGTGCAGATGAAGTGACGTGCGTTGCGGGCCGCGCGTCCGCGAAGATGCAAACACGCAAATAGAAACGCCACTGCATGAATTCATGCAGTGGCGTTTTTCATTAAAGACACGCCGCGGCCGGCCGCCCGGCGGCGCTCAACTTAGCTCGCGCTTACCGCCTGCGCCGGCTCCCGGCGCCCACGGCGATACGCCCACACCATCAGGCCGATGCCCGCGAGAATCATCGGCAACGACAGCCACTGGCCCATCGACAGCCCCATCGCCAGCAGGCCGAGGAAATCGTCCGGCTCGCGCGCGAATTCGACCGTGAAACGCGCGAGCCCGTAGCCGATCAGGAACATCGCGGAAATGGCGCCGAGCGGCTTCGGCTTGCGCGAGAAGAAGATCAGCACGAAGAACAGCACAAGGCCTTCGAGCGCGATCTCGTACAGCTCCGACGGATGCCGCGGCAGCATGTGATATTGCGCGAACACTTCGTTCAGGTGCCATTGCGCGGCCAGTTGCGGATGCGCGGCGAGCCACGCGGCGTCGTCGGGCGCGGCGCCCGGAAACAGCATCGCCCACGGCGCGGACGGATCGGTCACGCGGCCCCACAGCTCGCCGTTGATAAAGTTGCCGAGACGCCCCGCGGCGAGCCCGGTCGGCACCATCGGCGCGACGAAATCGGTGACTTGCAGCCACGAACGCTTGCGCTGATACGCGAACAGCATCATCGCGAACGTCACGCCGAGAAAGCCGCCGTGAAACGACATGCCGCCTTCCCATACCTTGAAGATGTCGAGCGGATGCGCGAAATAGAAGCTCGCCTTGTAGAACAGCACATAGCCGAGCCGGCCGCCGAGGATCGTGCCCAGCACACCGTAGAACAGCATGTCGTCGATATCCTTCGCGGTCCAGCCTTGCGCGGCAATGTACGGCAAACGCAGCCGCAGCCGCGCGACGACGATCGCCGCGACGAACGCGACGAGGTACATCAGGCCATACCAGCGCACGGCGAGCGGCCCCAGATGAATGGCGACGGGGTCGAAATTGGGGTGAATGAGCATCGTGTAGTTATGGGCAGTTCAGGTTCAGAAGCGGTTTTGCAGCGGCGCGAACATCAGTATCGACAATCGGATATCGGATCAACCACGCGGGATCGGGCACGTCATTACGCGCGACCGGCATCGCTAGACACGCGCCGCGACGCTCGCCGCATGAGCACGCACGATCGCGATGAAACCCGCCAGCACCGGACTCACCTCGTCCGTGCGCCAGACGAGGCCCGTCTCGATCGCCGGCACCGACTCGGACAGCGGCCGGTACACGACCCCGGTGCGGCGCAGGTTACGCAACGATTGCGGCACCAGTGCGACGCCCATGCCGGCCGACACGAGGCTGACGATCGTCTGCATCTGGATCGCCTCCTGGCCGATCCGCGGCGTGAGGCCCGCGACGCCGTAGCAATCCATAATGATGTCATAAAAGCCTGGCGCGAGACGTCTTGGAAAGATCACGAGCGGCGCGTCGGCGAGATCGCGCAAGCTGACCGGGGTGTCGAGCCATTCGGCGTCAGGGTCGGCGTTGCCGGCGTTGCCGACGGCGCCCTGCACGCGCTGCGCCATCTCCGTCGACATCGCGATCACCAGCGGCTCGCGCGCGATCGGCAGCCACGACAACTGTGCCGCATGACGCGACGGCAGCGGCGCGATCACGAGACCGGCATCGATGCGCCCAGCCACCAGTTCCTCGACCTGCACGTCGCTCGTCGCCTCGGTCAGCTCGAGCCGCACGCGCGGATGACGCGCGCCGAAATCACGCAGCAGCAGCGGCAACAGGCCGTAGTCCACGGTCGACACGAACGCGAGCGACAGTACGCCCGCTTCGCCGCGCGCGAGACTCTGCGCGAGCGGCCGCAGCCCTTCCGCGCCCGCCAGCAGCCGCCGCACCTCGGGCAGCAGATCGGCGCCGACCGGCGTCAGCTCGACCGAACGCTTGGTGCGCGCGAACAGTTCGACGCCAAGCGTCTCCTCGAGCGCGCGGATCGCCTGCGACAGCGGCGGCTGCGTCATCGACAGACGCGCGGCCGCGCGCCCGAAGTGCTTTTCCTCGGCAACGGTGACGAAATAGCGCAACTGGCGCAGGTCGGGAATCGTCGGCAGCATGATTAATACATTTTACGACTTTGACAGGCCCGAATAATACACGCGACACGCACCACGCAAAACCGTCTGCCCAGCCGGCGCGGCGGCACTACACTGAACGGTGTGCCGGCGCAACGGCCGGTGCATTCGCCGGCGCGGCGTCCCGCGCGGCCCGATCACGAACAGAACAGACTGGAGCGTCCCCATGGCATACAACCGTCGTTCGAAAAACATCACGCAAGGCATCGCGCGCTCGCCGAACCGCTCGATGTACTACGCGCTCGGCTACCAGAAAGAGGATTTCGACAAACCGATGATCGGCGTCGCCAACGGCCATTCGACGATCACGCCATGCAACGCCGGTCTGCAGCGCCTCGCCGACGCGGCCGTCGTCGCGATCAAACAGGCCGATGCGAATCCGCAGACCTTCGGCACGCCGACGGTCTCGGACGGCATGTCGATGGGCACCGAGGGCATGAAGTACTCGCTGGTGTCGCGCGAAGTGATCGCCGACTGCATCGAGACCTGCGTGCAAGGGCAATGGATGGACGGCGTGGTCGTGATCGGCGGCTGCGACAAGAACATGCCGGGCGCCATCATCAGCCTCGCGCGCATGAACGTGCCGGGCATTTTCGTGTACGGCGGCACGATCCGCCCGGGCAACTGGAAGGGTACCGATCTGACGATCGTGTCGTCGTTCGAGGCGGTCGGCGAATTCACCGCGGGGCGCATGTCGGAGGAGGATTTCGAGGGGATCGAGAAGAACGCGTGTCCGTCGACCGGTTCGTGCGGCGGCATGTACACGGCCAACACGATGAGCTCGTCGTTCGAGGCGCTCGGCATGTCGCTGATGTATTCGTCGACGATGGCGAACCCCGACCAGGAAAAAGTCGACTCGGCCGCCGAGTCGGCGCGCGTGCTCGTCGAAGCGGTCAAGAAGGATCTGAAGCCGCGCGACATCATCACGAAGAAATCGATCGAAAACGCGGTCGCGCTGATCATGGCGACCGGCGGCTCGACCAACGCGGTGCTGCACTATCTCGCGATCGCGCATGCGGCCGAAGTCGAATGGACGATCGAGGACTTCGAGCGCATGCGCAAGAAAGTCCCGGTGATCTGCAACCTGAAGCCGTCGGGCCAGTACGTCGCCACCGATCTGCACAAGGCGGGCGGCATCCCGCAGGTGCTGAAGATCCTGCTCGACGCCGGGATGCTGCACGGCGATTGCGTGACGATCACCGGCCGCACGATCGCCGAGGAGCTGAAGGACGTGCCGGCCAGACCGCGCGCCGATCAGCAGGTGATCTTTCCGATCGACAAGGCACTCTACAAGGAAGGCCATCTCGCGATCCTCAAGGGCAACCTCGCCGAGGACGGCGCGGTCGCCAAGATCACCGGCCTGAAGAATCTGGTCATCACCGGGCCGGCGCGCGTCTTCGACGATGAGCAGAGCGCGCTCGAAGCGATCCTCGCGAACAGGATCGTCGCCGGCGATGTTCTGGTGCTGCGCTATCTCGGTCCGAAGGGCGGCCCCGGCATGCCGGAGATGCTCGCGCCGACCTCGGCGATCATCGGCAAGGGGCTCGGCGAATCGGTCGGCCTGATCACCGACGGCCGCTTCTCGGGCGGTACGTGGGGGATGGTGGTCGGGCACGTCGCGCCCGAAGCGTTCGTCGGCGGCACGCTCGCGCTCGTGCAGGAAGGCGACTCGATCACGATCGACGCGCACAAGCTGCTGCTGCAACTGAACGTCGACGACGCCGAACTGCAGCGGCGCCGCGCCGCGTGGCAGGCGCCGAAGCCGCGCTATACGCGGGGCGTGATGGCGAAGTATTTCGCGCTCGCCCAGCCGGCCAACCGGGGAGCGGTAACGGGTTGACGAAAGCGGGCGAAAGCTGACGAGGGTTGGTCGGGGTTGAGGGGCAGGCTGCGCGAACCCGGCCCGACCCGCCGCCGTTCCACGCACAAACGCAAAGGGGCGCACGAGAAACCGTGCGCCCCTTTGCTCTTATAATGCGTGCACCACGAGCCGGGCATCTGAACCGGCGGAGACCATAATGAAATCGACGTCGTATGCAGCCGTATCAGCCGCTGTTGCGCTTGCCATCACATTGAGCGTCGCCAGTCCCGCCATCTACGCCGAGGCCTCCACGGACCTCGCGCTCGCCCAGCAGAAGAACTGCATGAGCTGCCACTCGGTCACGCGCCCGTTCATGGGGCCGGCGCTGCACGACGTCGCGGCGAAATATGCGGGACGCGAGGACGCGGCGACGTATCTGAAGCACAAGATTCTCGACGGCAGCACCGGCGTGTGGGGAACGGTGCCGATGCCCGCGAACACCCAACTCACGCCCGATCAGGCGGCCGTGCTCGCGACCTGGGTGCTGACGCTCAAATAATGGGCGCGTTGCCGATGAACGCCGCTTCATACAGCGTCAAGCGCGGCCCGAGCGCCGTGCAATCTCCTCTTCCACTGCTTCCCGCACCCAGCCGGTCATTTCGGCTTCCAGAGTCTGCGCGACTTCTGTCGTGATCTGACCCACGAGCAGACTCGTATGCCGCTGCAACGCATCGCGGCAGCGCGCCTCGATGAGGCCGCGCCCTTCGCCCGTCAGAAATGCCGCGAAACGTGCGCGCAGACGTTCGGCGATCACATCGGCATCGGGTCGAGGCTGCGCCGACGCGGCCTCGCGCGCGGCGTCATGCACGCCTTCGTGTCCGAGGTCCGGCGGCACGGTGGCGCCGGCCTCGGCCGGCACGGTCGGCTCCGCGCGGTCGAACACCCCCGGCGACACCTCCATGTCTTCATGGACGTCTTCATGTCCATGCCGCACATGCACGCCGTGATGCGGACGCAAGCGCTTTTTCGCATGCGTATGATCGGCCACATGCGGCGGATAAAGCTCGGTCTCGGGAGCGGGAACAGGAGCAGCAACGGGCGCGGCCGGCTGGGCGGCCGGCGCTGCGCCGCCCCCCGACGCCTCGCGCGTCTGGGGGGCGCGGCCCGGCACGAGAATTTCGTGCAGGACCGGAATCGAATTGTCGTTGGGATCGGACACGTGCGCTCTCCGTGTTTGAATCGAAGCGGAAGCAGGCCGCCCGCATGCCATGCTCCGCGACCTAACCGCCCTGCTTGTAGTTGTTCAAAGCATAGCCGCGATCGCGATAGAAACGATAGCGTTCACGGCCCGCGGCAAGTTCCTCGTGTGCGTTACCAACCACTTCGAGCAATCTTTCGAAGCGGGCGAACTGCGCGGGCACCGTCGCGCCGAGATTGAGCAGCACCTGGTGATGCGGCACGTCGTCGAGATTCGCGGCCAGCACAACTGGAGTTTGATCTGCAAGCGGCGTGCCCGCCATGCAGTGCGGCACGAAATCGAGCGGCGAGAAGGTCCACAGCTTTTCGTCGAACGCGCGCAGGCGCGCGGGCTCGGCCAGCACGACGAGCGGCTGGCCCGCCAGATACGCCTTGCGCACGAGGCGGCACGCATATACCAGCGAATCGCCGACGTTCGAGTGAAAGTCGATTCTCGTCATCGGCCGCTCCGCCCCGCTTGCCGCGCGCGGTGCGCGCGCTTACCGCACGGCGTCATTGCCCGGCGCGATCGATCAGGAACTGCGCGAGCAGCGGCACCGGCCGTCCGGTCGCCCCCTTGGCCGCGCCGCTCTTCCACGCGGTGCCCGCGATGTCGAGGTGCGCCCACGGATACGCGTCGGTGAAGCGCGACAGGAAGCACGCGGCGGTCACGCTGCCCGCCGGGCGTCCGCCGATGTTCGCGACGTCCGCGAAGTTCGACTTCAACTGGTCCTGATACTCGTCGTCGAGCGGCAGGCGCCATGCCGGGTCGGCCGCTTCGCGCGACGCGTCGAGCAGTTCGCCCGCGAGCGCGTCGTCTTTCGAGAACAGGCCGCTGTTGTGATGGCCGAGCGCGATGATGCAGGCGCCCGTCAAGGTGGCGATGTCGATCACCGCGGCCGGCTTGAAGCGTTCGGCGTAAGTGAGCGCGTCGCACAGGATCAGACGGCCTTCCGCGTCGGTGTTGAGCACCTCGATCGTGAGACCCTTCATGCTCGTGACGATGTCGCCCGGCTTCGTGGCGGTGCCCGACGGCATGTTCTCGACCGCCGGGATCAGGCCGACCACGTTGATCTTCAGGCCCATTTCGGCGACCGCGCGCAGCGTGCCGAGCACCGAGCCCGCGCCGCACATGTCGTACTTCATCTCGTCCATGCCCTCGCCCGGCTTCAGCGAGATGCCGCCGGTGTCGAACGTGACGCCCTTGCCGACCAGCACCACCGGCGCGGCCTTCGCGGCGCCGCCCTGGTATTGCAGCACGATGAATTGCGCCGGTTCGACCGCGCCCGCCGTGACCGACAGGAACGAGCCCATTTTCAGCGCTTCGCATTGCTTTTCGCCGAGCACCTCGACCTTCAGCTTCCAGTCCTTCGCGAGCTTTTTCGCGGTGTTCGCGAGGTAGGTCGGCGTGCAGACGTTGCTCGGCAGGTTGCCGAGGTCGCGCGTGAGGTCCATGCCGTTGGCGAGCGCGGCGCCCTGCTTCGCGGCGAGCTTGGCGGCCTTCTCGTCGCCGCTGTTGACGCTGAACACGATGCGCTTGAGCGCGCGCGGCGTGTTGTCCGGCTTGCTCTTCATCTGCGTGAAGCGGTAGGTCAGCTCGCGCAGCGCGAGGATCGCGGCGCGCACGCACCAGTCGGAAGTGCGCTCGAGCACCGGCAGTTGCGCGAGCGTGAACGTGACCTGGACGATCTTCGTGCCGAGCAGCGCGCGCCACGCGGCACGCGCCGCTTCGCCGTAGGCTTTCTGGCCGAAAGCATCCTGTTTGCCGAGGCCGACGAGCAGCACGCGCGATGCGCCGATGCCCGACACCTCGTGCAGGAACAGCGTGGTGCCGGCCTTGCCGTCCATGTCGCCGGCCTTGATGATGCGCGTGAGCAGGCCCCTGGTGGCCGCGTCGATCTCCAGCGCGGCGCCCGACAGCGTCTGCGACTCGAACACGCCGATCACGATGCAATCGGATTTCCCGGTCACGAAACCGTTCGTCGAGCCTTTGGTCCAATCACAGGCTTTTATGCTAAAGTCCATCGCGCTTGTCCTCGGATAAAATCTGGGCTTAGGATGAAAGCCGCAATTATCCGCTATTTTTCCCGCGGCGGCTGCACCGGAGGCGTGACGGGAACGAACCCGCGCGCTGTCGTGAGCGCCCCCTCTCGTCATCACTAATGATCTTCGAACGCTCCCTCCAGCGCGAACTCGCGTACACGGCTGGCGCCGTGTTCATGGTTCTTCTCACGCTCGTGCTGACGACGATGATGATCCGTATCGTCGGCTTCGCGGCCCAGGGCGAGATCGACCCGCGCGACGTGCTGGTCCTGATCGGCCTCACCGTGATCGGCTATCTGGCCATCATGCTCGTCGCGACGCTGTTCGTGTCGATCCTGTTCGTGCTCACGCGCTGGTACAAAGACTCCGAGATGGTCGTGTGGCTGTCCTCGGGCGTGAGTCTCACGCAATTCATCAAGCCGATCGGCATTTTCGCGACGCCGATCATCATCCTGATCATGTTCTTCGTGTTCGTCGGCTGGCCGTGGTCGAACCAGCAGAACAAGCTGATCCGCGCGCGCTTCCAGCAGCGCGACGAGGTCTCGCTGCTCGCGCCGGGGCAGTTCCGCGAATCGCCCACGACGCACCGCGTGTTCTTCATCGAGAAGATGTCGCCCGACCAGGGACACGTCGAGAACGTGTTCGTCACCAGCACCGAGGGCGGCAAGGTCAACGTGGTGGTGTCGAAGAACGGCCACGTCGAGACGCACAAGAACGGCGACCGCTTCGTCGTGCTGGAGAACGGGCGCCGCTACGACGGCGAGCCGGGCCACCCCGATTTCCGCATCATGGAGTTCGAGCGCTACGGCGTGAAGATCCAGAGCCAGCCGGTCGTCAATACACCGACCACCACGGGTTTGCCGACGCTCGCGCTGCTGCGCAACCCCACCCGGGAGAATCTGGCCGAATTCGCATGGCGCGCGGGGCTGCCGCTGATCGCGATCAACCTGATGCTGCTCGCGATTCCGCTCGCTCACCAGAACCCGCGGCGCAGCCGCACGATCAACCTCGTGATGGCGGTGCTGATCTACCTCACGTATTCGAATCTGCTGAACGTGGTGCAGTCGTGGATCGAGCAGGGCAAGATGTCGTTCGCCGTCGGGCTCGTGATCCTGCACGTGATCGTCCTCGGGATCGTCGCGTTCATCTTCTGGCTGCGGGTGCGCAACCGGCCGCTCTTCACGCGCGCCATGTTCAGCCGTTCGCAGGGAGCCTGACCGATGCGCATCTATGAAAGGTATTTCGCGCGTCAGATCTATCTCACGTTCATCTTCATTCTGTTTGCGTTTTCGGGTCTGTTCTTCTTTTTCGACCTGATCAATGAACTGAATTCGGTCGGCCACGGTAATTACAAGTTCCAGTACGCGGTGCTGCGCGTCGCGCTGCAAACGCCGTCGCGCTTCTACGAGATCATTCCGGTCGCGGCCCTGATCAGCGCGATCTACGTGTTCGCGCAGATGGCGGCGAACTCCGAATACACGATCTTCCGCGTGTCGGGCCTCGCGACCAACCAGGCGTTGCGCTCGCTGCTGAAGATCGGCATTCCGCTCGTGATCGTCACCTATCTGATCGGCGAAGTGGTCGGCCCGTACACGGATCAGCTCTCCGAGCGCGTGCGGCTCGAGGCGCTCGGTTCGTCGGTGTCGAGTAATTTCCAGTCGGGCGTATGGGTCAAGGACACGCTGACCGAGCGCGCCGACGGCGAACAGGTCACGCGCTTCGTCAACGTCGGCGAGTTGAAGCCCGACGCGACGATCAGCAACGTGCGCATCTACGAGTTCGATTCGAAATTCCGGCTCTCGAACGTGCGCATCGCGCAGAGCGGCCGCTATCAGCCGCCGGGCCACTGGCTGCTGACCGGCGTGACCGATACGCAGCTGGTCGACGTGCCGCCTCCTTCGGGCACGCCGGCCGATGCGCTCAACCCGGTCTACCGCGCGAACCAGGTGACGCTGCCCGAGTACTCGCTGCGCTCGGAGCTGACGCCGCAGATTCTGTCGGTGCTGCTGGTGTCGCCGGACCGCATGTCGATGTTCAACCTGTTCCGCTACATCCAGCATCTGACCGAAAATCATCAGGACACCCAGCGCTATGAAATCGCGCTGTGGCGCAAGCTGCTGTATCCGTTCGCGGTGTTCGTGATGCTGGTGCTGTCGCTGCCGTTCGCGTATCTGCATACGCGTGCCGGCGTGGTCGGCATGAAGGTGTTCGGCGGCATCATGCTCGGCATGAGCTTCCAGCTGTTCAACACGCTGTTCTCGCACATCGGCACGCTCAATACGTGGCCCGCGCCATTGACGGCCGCGACGCCGGGGCTCGTGTACCTCGTGCTGGGGCTCGTCGGGCTGAAGTGGGTCGACCGGCACTAAATATGGGCATCGGGAGCTGACGCGATGGCTATGCACGGACTGATTCTGTTTGGCCACGGCGCGCGCGATGCGCGCTGGCGCGAGCCGTTCGAACGGCTCGCCGGCAAACTGCGCGACGCGCGCGCGTCGACGGGCGAAGCGCAAGCGGTGACGCTCGCGTTTCTGGAACTGATGGAGCCCGATCTGCCGGCGGCGGTCACCCAACTCGTCACGCAAGGCTGTGATGCGATCACGGTGGTACCGGTGTTCTTCGGTCAAGGCGGCCATGTCAGGAAGGATTTGCCCGCGCTCATCGATCAGTGCCGCGCGGCTCATCCGGCCGTCGAGATTCGCTGCGCGGTGGCGGTCGGTGAGGATGATTCGGTGCTGGATGCGCTCGCACAGTATTGCTTGCGGCAGGTCTGATTTTTTCTTTATCGGTTGCTCAGACTCGCCGCTGTCGGGTCCTTCCTGCCGAGCGACTTCAGGCCGCGACCAGCATCCCGTTCGATGAGAGTTTCACTTCGATCTGCCGCGCCGCGAACGCTTCGCCGATCATCAGCAGACTCGGCTGCGATGCATCCACCCAACGCTGAGCTTCGCCGGCGGCAAGCTCGTCGAGCGTGAGCGTGAGCATGCGTTCGCGCTCGGTACTGCATGCCTCGACGATCGCGACCGGCGTCGTGACCGGCTTGCCGGCATCGATCAATTGCTGCGCGATCTCGACGCCGCTGTCGCGTCCCATGTAGAACACCAGCGAATCCGCGTTGACCTGCTCGCGGATTTCGTCCGAACCGGGCGCGCGGCTGAAGGTGGCCAGCGCGACGCTGCGCGACACGCCCCGCAGCGTCAGCGAGCGCTTCAGCGACGCCGCGCTCGCGAGCGCGGCGGTGATGCCCGGCACGACTTCATATTCGATGCCCGCGGCTTCGAGCGCGCGCATTTCCTCGTCGGCGCGTCCGAACAGCATCGGATCACCGCCCTTCAGACGCACGACGACGTCATGTTCGAGCGCCGCATCGACGATCTGCTTGTTGATGAACTGCTGGGCCGTCGAGAGTTGTCCGCAACGCTTGCCGACCGCAATACGCTTCGCGCGCGCGGGCGCGTAGTCGAGCATCGCCGCCTCGACCAGCGCGTCGTGCAGCACGACGTCGGCCGCGCCGAGCAGCCGCGCGCCGCGCACCGTAATCAGATCCGCGGCACCGGGGCCCGCGCCGATCAGATAAACCTTACCCATTTACATCAACCTGTTCGTTGGAGCGTGCAGGCGACGCAGTGCGTCGCCGCTTACGCCACTTACGCCGAATATGCGCGGATCATCCCGGCCGCGACGGTATGGTTCGTCGCCTCGTCGATCAGCACGAACGCGCCCGTGCCCTGGTGCGAATCGTACACGTCGCACACGAGCGGCTTCTGCAAGGTGAGCGCGACACGGCCGATGTCGTTCATCGCCAGTTCCTTGCGATCGACGGCCTGCGACAGCGTATGCACGTCGAGCACTTCCCTGATCGACCCGATGCGCGCGAACACCGTGCTGGTGGTCTGCTTCAGCAGATACTTGCGCTGCGTCGACAGCGGCGCGTCGTCGAACCAGCACAGATCCGCTTCGAGTTTCTTCGCCGGTTCCGGCGCGCCGGCGCGCAGCACGAAGGTATCGCCACGCGACACGTCGACGTCTTCCGCGAGACGGATCGTCACCGTCTGGCCGGCGAACGCGCGATCCACCTGCGCGGTGCCGCCGACCACCGGCGCGATGATCTCGGCGACTGTTGCTTCGCGATTCGCCGGCAGCACGACGATCGTGTCGCCGAGCTTCACTTCGCCCGATTCGACGCGGCCCATATAGCCGCGGAAATCGTCGGCCCGGCTGCCGTCCTGACGCGCGACCCACTGCACCGGGAAGCGCAGCGCTTCGCCGCTCGCGGTTTCGACCGGCAGCGCCTCGAGCACGTCGAGCAACGGCGCGCCCGCGTACCACGGCATGCGCTCGCTCGCGGTCACGATGTTGTCGCCCTTCAGCGCCGACACCGGCACGAAGCGCACGTCTTCGAGACCGAGATGGCGCGCGAGCTCGACGTACGCATCGCGAATCTCGTTGAAACGCGCTTCGCTGTAGTCGACGAGGTCCATCTTGTTGATCGCGACGATCACGTGCTGCAGACCGAGCAGCTTGACGATCGCGCTATGACGCTTGGTTTGCGGCAGCAGTTGCGCGACGTCGTTCTCGAACGTCACGCGCGTCGCGTCGACGAGAATGATCGCCGCGTGCGCGGTCGATGCACCCGTCACCATATTGCGCGTGTACTGCTCGTGGCCCGGCGTGTCGGCAATGATGAACTTGCGCTTGGCCGTCGCGAAGTAGCGATATGCGACGTCGATCGTGATGCCCTGCTCGCGCTCGGCTTCGAGGCCGTCGGTCAGCAGCGACAGATCGATTTCGTCGCCGACGGTACGCTTGTTCTTCGCGCGCGACAGCGCGGAAAGCTGGTCGGACAGCACCGCCTTGCTGTCGTACAGCAGGCGGCCGATCAGCGTACTCTTGCCGTCGTCGACACTGCCCGCGGTGATGAAACGCAGCACGCCGAGGTCTTCCGGTTGATGAATACTGCTCATGGTTGCATTGCCCTCGTCTCGTGTGCCTGCTTAGAAATAACCTTGCTTCTTGCGCTGTTCCATCGCGGCTTCGGACACCTGGTCGTCCATCCGCGTCGCGCCGCGTTCCGTGATTTCGGTCACGGCCGTTTCGGCGATGATCTTCTCGACGTCGTCCGCGTCGCTTTCGACCGGGCACGTGCAGCTGATGTCGCCGACGGTACGGAAACGCACGAGCGCCTGTTCGCTCGTCTCGCCCTCGCGCATCGGCGTGAGCGGCGTGACCGGCACGAGCAGGCCGTTGCGGCGCACGATCTCGCGCCGGTGCGCGTAATAGATCGACGGCAGTTCGAGCTGTTCGCGCGCGATGTACTGCCACACGTCGAGTTCGGTCCAGTTCGAGATCGGGAACACGCGCAGGTGTTCGCCGTTGTGCAGGCGCGCGTTGTACAGGCTCCACAGTTCCGGGCGCTGCGCCTTCGGATCCCACTGGCCGAATTCGTCGCGGAACGAGAAGATGCGCTCTTTCGCGCGGGCTTTTTCTTCGTCGCGGCGCGCGCCGCCGATCATCGCGGTGTAGCCGTATTGCTCGATCGTTTCGAGCAGCGTGACCGCCTGCGCGGCATTGCGCGAATCGGTTTCGCGGCGCAGACGCACGGTGCCGCGCCTGATCGAATCCTCGACATGGCCGACCACGAGTTCCGCGCCGATTTCCTGCGCGCGGCGATCGCGAAAGTCGATCACCTCGTCGTAGTTATGGCCGGTGTCGATATGCACGAGCGGGAACGGCAGTTGCGTCTTGCGGTTCGCGCCGAGACCGAACGCCTTCAGCGCGAGCGCGAGCACCACGACGGAATCCTTGCCGCCCGAAAACAGCAGCGCCGGCTTGCTGCATTCGGCGACCAGTTCGCGCAGGATATGGATCGACTCGGCTTCGAGCCAATCGAGGTGATCCATCCGGTTGACCGTGTTGGCAAGGGGAGCGTTGACAGTGGAATCGAGCGTGGTGCTCATAGCAGGGTCCTTCGTTGGTGCGCCCGGCGAGCGTGGATTCGCCTGGGCGGAAGTATTCAAATCGGTATGTGCGCGGGGTGGGCGAGTCATTCGCGGCCTATGCGGCGTTCAGTCGGATAGCCGAAGCTTAGCGCACCGGCCATTCAGGCCGACGCGTTTTCGCCGTGCCCGGCCGCAAGCGGGGTAATCGCCGTGATATGCAGTCCGCATTCCTTCGTGTCGCGCGACTCCCACCACCAGCGCCCCGCCCGGCTGTCCTCGCCGGGGCGAATCGCGCGCGTACACGGCTCGCAGCCGATGCTCGGATAACCGCGCGCGTGCAGCGGATTGACCGGCACGTCGAACGTCTTAAGATAATCCCAGACTTCGGCTTCCGTCCAGTCGGCGAGCGGATTGAACTTGGCGATATTGCGCGCGCCGTCGTGCTCTTCCTCGTGCAGTTCGGCACGCGTGACCGACTGCTCGCGGCGCTGGCCCGTCACCCACGCGCTGACGCCCGCGAGCGCGCGGTTCAGCGGCTCGACCTTGCGGATTTCGCAGCAGCGCTTGCGCAGCTCGACGCTTTCGTAAAACGCGTTCAGGCCGTGCACGCTCACATACTGCCCGACTGCCGCGGCCTGCGGATGAAACTGTTCGATGTCGTAGCCGTAGCGTGCTTTCACGCGCTCGAGCATGCCGAGCGTTTCCGCATGCAGACGGCCGGTGTTCAGCGAGAAAATGCCGATCTTTACGCCACGCGAAAGAATCGCATGCGTGAGCAACATGTCTTCCGCCGCGAGGCTGCTCGCGAGCTTCACGTCCGCGTGGCGCGCGGCGATCGAATCGAGCAGCGCGTCGAGACGCTCGACCTTCGCAGCAAGTTCCGGGTTCAGCGACTGCACGGCGCTCATGCCGGGACCTTGCCCACGGCAACGGCCTGTCCGGCGGCCGCTTGCGCCGCACGGCGGCGGAACAGCGGCGGCGTGTCCACCGCACCCTGATACTGCACGCTGAATTCGTCGAAAGACTTCAGTGCGTCGTTGATGTCCTTGTCGGCGCGCAGCGCGTACGAGTCGAAGCCGCAGCGGAACATGAAGGTGATCTGGTCGCGCAGCACGTCGCCGATCGCGCGCAGCTCGCCCTTGTAGCCATAGCGCTCGCGCAGCAGGCGGCCGATGCTGTAGCCGCGGCCGTCGCGGAACACCGGGAAGTCCACCGCGATCAGCGCGAGCTTGTCGAAGTCGCCGGCGATGTCCGCCGGTTCGTTGTCCGGCGCGAGCCACACGCCGATTTCGGCGGCGCCGCGCGACGCGACGAGCGCATCGCGTTCGGCCTGCCACAGCGCGAGCGGCACCAGCACCTTGCCGGCCGGCAGGTCGCTCACGACCGGCAGCGCGCCGTCTTCGGCCGGGCGCACGACCGTCCAGTCGTCGTCGACGATCGCGCGATTCTTGATGATAGAAGCCATCTGTTCAGTATCCTTTGCGCGGTTACGCGTGAGCCGGTTGACGCGCGGCGTACACGCGCTCCTTGAACGGGGTGATGCCGATACGGTTGTACGTATCGATGAAACGCTCGCCTTCCTGGCGGTTTTCCACGAAGGTGTCGATCACCTTGCTCATCACGTCCGGCATTTCGTCGGCCGAGAACGACGGGCCGATCACGCGGCCCAGATGCGCGCCGGTCGCGCCCGTGCCCTGTTCGCCGCCGAGCGTCACCTGGTACCACTCGGAGCCGTCCTTGTCGACGCCCAGAATGCCGATGTTGCCGACGTGGTGGTGACCGCACGCGTTGATGCAGCCGGAGATGTTCAGCGATACGTCGCCGAGGTCGTACACGTAGTCGAGATCGTTGAAGCGTTCCTGGATCGCGAGCGCGATCGGAATCGACTTCGCATTCGCGAGCGAGCAGAAGTCACCGCCCGGGCACGAGATGATGTCGGTCAGCAAGCCAATGTTCGGCGTCGCGAAACCCTCCGCCCTGGCTTTTTCCCACAGCGCGAACAGGTCGCGCTTCTTGACGTCGGCGAGAATCAGGTTCTGCTCGTGCGACACGCGGATCTTGCCGAACGAATATTCGTCGGCCCAGTCGGCGACCGCTTCCATCTGCGCATCCGTCGCGTCGCCGGGGGCGATCGTGGTCGGCTTCAGCGACAGCGTGACCGACGCGTAGCCAGCCACCTTGTGCGGACGCACGTTGCGCTCCACCCAGCGCGCGAACGCGCGGTTTTCCAGCAGATGCTTTTCGAACGACGCGTCCGTGTCCGGCAGCTTCTCGTAAGCAGGCGGCGCGAAGTACTGCGCGACGCGATCCACTTCGGCCTGCGTGAGCGTCGAAGGACCGTCCTTCAGGTGCTGCCACTCTTCCTCGACCTGCGCGGAGAATTTCTCCGGCGAGAGCGCCTTCACCAGAATCTTGATGCGCGCCTTGTACATGTTGTCGCGGCGGCCGTAGCGGTTATATACGCGCAACACGGCTTCGCAGTAGGTCAGCAGATGCTGCCACGGCAGATCGCGGCGGATGATCGCGCCGACGATCGGCGTACGGCCGAGGCCGCCGCCCGCCAGAATGTCGACCACCAGTTCGCCTTGCGCATTTTTCCTCACATACACGCCCATGTCGTGGATCTGCACGGCCGCGCGGTCTTCCTTCGAACCCGACACGGCGATCTTGAACTTGCGCGGCAGCCACGCGAATTCCGGGTGGAACGTCGACCATTGACGCAGAATTTCGGCCCACGGACGCGGATCGACCACTTCGTCCGGCGCGACGCCGGCGAACTGGTCGGCGGTGATGTTGCGGATGCAGTTGCCCGAGGTCTGAATCGCGTGCATCTGCACGGACGCGAGCTTGCGCAGGATTTCCGGCGTTTCCTCGAGCTTGATCCAGTTGTACTGGATGTTCGAGCGCGTCGAGAAATGGCCGTAGCCGCGGTCGTGTTCGCGCGCGATCTGCGCGAGCACGCGCATCTGGTCGCTGCGCAGATTGCCGTACGGAATCGCGATGCGGTGCATGTACGCATGACGCTGGTAGTACAGGCCGTTCTGCAGGCGCAGCGGACGGAACTCCTCTTCGCTCAATTCGCCCGACAAGCGGCGGCGAACCTGATCGGCGTACTGCGCGACCCGTTCATCGACGATGGTCTGGTCGTACTGATCGTATTGGTACATTCGGGGACCCCAATTTTTCGAAACCTGCGTGACACACGGCGGTCCGGCGGCCGGCGCTCCGGTTCCGCCGCGGCTCGACTATCCGTGTTGGTCAACCGACGCAGACAAGCGTTTAGACCCATCGCTTATTTGCTTATGACAAACACAGATATCCATATTGAAAAAGTTGGACAGATCGTAATAAACTCGCCTTATATTTCAAACGACTAAAAAATTCTTTTTATATGCGGCGAGGTTATATATGAATCTGCACCAATTTCGCTTCGTCCGCGAGGCTGTGCGGCAGAACTTCAACCTCACCGAAGCCGCCAAGGCGCTGTTTACAAGCCAGCCGGGCGTCTCGAAGGCGATCATCGAGCTCGAGGACGAGCTGGGCGTCGAAATCTTCACGCGGCACGGCAAGCGCGTGCGCTCGCTGACCGAGCCGGGCCGCATCATCCTGCAGTCGATCGAGCGAATCCTGCAGGAGGTGGAAAGCCTCAAGCGCGTCGGCAAGGACTACGCGGCGCAGGATCAGGGCAATCTCGTGATCGCCGCGACCCACACGCAGGCGCGCTATTCGCTGCCGGGGGCGATCGCCGAATTCAAGAGGCGCTTCCCCAAAGTCCACCTTTCAATTCTGCAAGGCAGCCCGACCCAGGTCGCCGAGATGGTGCTGCACGACCAGGCCGACCTCGCGATCGCGACCGAGGCGATCTCCACCTATAAGGAACTGGTGTCGCTGCCCTGCTTCCAGTGGCACCACGTGGCGGTGATGCAGCCGGACCATCCGCTGCTCGACCGCAAGCTTCTGTCGCTCGACGATCTGACCCAGTACCCGCTGATTACGTACGACAACGCGTTCGCCGGCCGCACCAAGATCAACGAGGCGTTCCGCCTGCGCGGGCTGCACCCGGACATCGTGCTGGAAGCGATCGACGCCGACGTGATCAAGACCTACGTCGAGCTGGGCCTGGGCGTCGGCATCATGGCGGACATCGCGTTCAACGCCGAGCGCGACCGCCATCTGCGCGCGATGCCGGTCGGCCACCTGTTCGGCAGCAACGTGACGCGCGTCGCGCTAAAACACGGCGCGTATCTGCGCAGCTACGTGTACACGCTGGTGGAACTGCTGTCGCCGAGCCTGAACCGCAAGCTGATCGAGCAGGCGCTGAAGGGCGAGCACGAAACGTACGAACTTTGATCCGCAATCATCCCGCTTGAATCCCGCCCCGCTATGGAGACCTTCTGATGACGTCGCATAACAACAAGCTTCGGAAAACCCTGCGCGGCCTCGCGGCCGCCGCCAGCGCGCTGCTCGTCGCGAGTGCCGCGCACGCCGACCTGAAAGTCGGCATCGACCTGTCGAACACCGGGCCGGCCGCCGTGATCGGCATCACGAGCAAGAACGCGATGCTGATGTGGCCGCAGACGATCGCCGGCCAGAAGGCCGATTACATCTTCCTCGACGACGCGTCCGACCCCGGCAACGCCGTGCGCAACATCCGCAAGCTGATCAACGAGGACCACGTCGACGTGATCGTCGGCCCGAACATCACGCCGGCCGCGATGGCCGCGCTCGATCCGGTCGCCGAAAGCCAGACGCCGATGATCACGCTGATCGGCTCGGCGAGTGTCGTCGAGCCGCAGGAAGGCAAGAAGATCTGGGCCTACAAGATGGCGCAGACCGACAGCGCGATGGCCGACGTGATGACGCGCTACATGTCGAACCACAACGTGAAGACGGTCGGCTTCATCGGCTTCGCGGACGGCTACGGCGAAAGCTGGCTCAACGAATTCAGCAAGTTCGCGGCGCTGCGCCATATCCAGTTGGTCGCGACCGAGCGCTACAACCGCACCGACGCGAGCGTGACCGGCCAGATCCTGAAGCTGATGGCCGCGAAACCCGACGCGATCCTGATCGCCGGCGCGGGCACCCCGACGGTGCTGCCGCAACGCACGCTGATCGAGCACGGCTACAAGGGACCGATCTACCAGACGCACGGCATCGCGACGCCGGAGTTCATCAAGCTCGGCGGCAAGGATGTGGAAGGCACGCTGTTCCCGACGCAGCCGGTCGTCGTCGCGCGCACGCTGCCGGCCGATCATCCGTCGAAGAAGGCGGCGCTCGCGTTCGTCAACGCGTACGAGGCGAAGTACGGGCCGGGCAGCGTCACGCAGTTCGCCGGCGACGCAGCCGGCGTGTATCCGCGCCTGCAGGACGCGGTCGCGCGCGCATTGAAGACCGCCCAGCCGGGCACGCCCGCGTTTCGCGTCGCGTTGCGCGATGAACTCGAGCATGCGCATGAGCTCGTGGTGCCGAACGGCGTCGTCAATACGAGCCCGAAGGATCACGTGGGTCTCGACCAGCGCGCGAGCGTGATGGGCATCATCAGGAACGGGAAGTTCGTTTATCTGAGCCAGTGAGGAACGGCGGGGCGGCACGGGCGCCGTGCCGCGGCTTCAACGCCGTCGTCATGTACTCGGTGGCGAAATCGATAAACGCCCTCACCCGCAGCGGCACTCTGCGTTGCGCGGGATAAATGATCTGCGCGGACAACGGCTTCGCGTGCCATTCCGGCAAGACCCGCACGATGCGTCCCGACGTCAGATCTTCGTCGATCAGCCATTCAGGCAGCACGGCAATCCCGAGCCCCATGCGAACCGCCTCGCGTATGCTCGTCACCCCTTCGGTCACGAACAGGTGCTCGACCCGCAGCGCCTGCGTCGCCGCACCCGAATGGAGCGTGATATCCGTCGTGCCGCCAAACTGATTGCCGGCGAGCCCAACCCACGGCAGCGCGCCAAGATCCTCGGGCTTGCCGGCAATCTTGTGATCCTTCAGAAGCGCGGGTGACGCAACCACATAGCGTCTGATCTCGCCAAGCGGGCGTGCCACGACGCGATCGTCGCTCACCGTCCCCGCGAAAATGCCCGCGTCGCAGCCCTCTTCGATCATGCGCACGGGGCGATTCGAATAGCCCAACTCCATCCGCACGCCCGGATGCGCCTGAATGAAGCTGCTGATGAGGCGGCTGACGACGGACTGGCCGAAATCGATCGTCGAGAACACGCGGATCGTGCCGCTCAGCGCGGTCTGGTCGTTGCGCAAGCGCTGCCCGGATTCCTCGGCGAGCGACAACAGCGCCTGCGCGTCGGCAAGCAACTGATGCCCGAGATCGGTGAGGCTCATGCGATGCGTATCGCGACGCAGCAGCGCCGCGCCGCATTGATCCTCGAGCGCGCGCAACTGGCGGCTCAGCGTGGGTTGGGTCAGACGCAGCTTGCGCGCCGCCGCGGAAATGCTGCCGCTCTCCACGATGGCGACGAAGGCGCGCAGCAGGCCGAGGTCGTCGAAGGGGGTCATACGTTCGAAGCATAACCGATATGCTGGTCATGCGGCTACCGTCTGGGGACGGTGGGCGGGAAGATACACCCATTGCATCACCTACCGCCCAGCCAAAGGAGAGTCACCATGAGCACCCAGGCCAACGTTTCCAAAGTCGCCATCGTTACCGGCGCCTCGCGCGGCATCGGCGCGGCCATCGCGAAGCGCCTCGCCGCGGACGGCATCGCCGTCGTCGTCAATTACGCGGGCCGCGCGGCGGACGCCCAGGCCGTCGTCGACTCGATCGAAGCCGCCGGGGGCCGCGCGGCCACCATTCAGGCCGACGTCGCCGTACCCGCCCAGGTTGCGGCGTTGTTCGATCAAACCGTCACGCTGTTCGGCGGCGTCGATATCGTCGTCAATAACGCCGGCATCATGCAGCCGGGTCTGGTTTCGCTCGTCGATACCGACGACACCCTGTTCGACCGTCTCATCGCGATCAACCTGAAGGGCACGTTCAACACGCTGCGCGTCGCCGCGAAGAAGTTACGCAGCGGCGGTCGCATCATCAACTTCTCCAGCAGCGTGCAGGCGCTCGCGCTACCCGGCTATTCCGTCTATGCCGCCACCAAGGCCGCGGTCGAAACGATGACGAACATCTTCGCGAAGGAGCTGCGCGGCCGCCACATCACCGTGAACGCCGTGGCGCCCGGACCGACCGCGACCGAACTGTTCCTCAAGGACAAGACACCCGAGCAGGTCGAACACCTCGCGAAGATGCCGCCGCTCGAACGCCTCGGCCAGCCCGAGGACATCGCGGCCGTGGTGTCGTTCCTCGCCAGCGACGCGGCCGGCTGGGTCGACGGTCAAACGCTGCGCGTGAACGGCGGGATCGTCTGAGCGTGACCGGCGGATGCCGACGCCGCGTTCATATGGATGACGCGCGAAGACTCGCACTGGCGCAACACGATGATGATCCATCGCCGGAAAATTGCCGCTCCGCCATTGCCGTCATCCGACTCAGGTATGCTGGGCGTCATTTGGACAGCTTCCGCTCAAGGGGAGAACATGCGGCGCGTTGTATTCAATCAGAAAGGTGGCGTGGGCAAGTCGACCATCGTCTGCAACCTGGCGGCCATCAGTGCGAGCGAAGGCCTGCGCACGCTGGTTATCGACCTGGACGCCCAGGCGAATTCAAGTCAATACCTGCTCGGGCCGCAGGCCAACGAAGTCCATCCCACCGTCGCCGGCTTCTTCGAAACCGCGCTCTCCTTCAGCTTCAAGCCCGTGGAGGCCACTGCCTTCATTCATCCGACGCATTTCGAGAACCTCGACGTGATGCCCGCTCACCCCGATCTCGACACGTTGCACGGCAAGCTGGAATCGCGCTACAAGATCTACAAGCTGCGCGACGCGCTCAACGAGCTCGACATGTACGACGCGATCTATATCGACACGCCGCCGGCGCTGAATTTCTACACCCGCGCCGCGCTGATCGCGGTCGAGCGTTGTCTGATTCCGTTCGACTGCGACGATTTTTCGCGTCGCGCGCTTTATACGCTGCTCGAAAACGTGAAGGAGATCCGCCAGGATCATAACGACGCGCTGGAAGTGGAAGGGATCGTCATCAACCAGTTCCAGCCGCGCGCGAGCCTGCCTCAGAAACTGGTCGACGAACTCATCAGCGAGGGCTTGCCGGTACTGACCTCGCGGTTGTCGTCGTCCGTGAAAATTCGCGAATCGCATCAGCAGGCGACGCCGGTTATTCACCTCGATCCGGGGCACAAGCTTTCGCAGAAGTACCGGGCTTTGCATCGCGAGCTGAGCAAATAGCCCATTGCGCGCGGAAGTCGGATCTCGAGATTCTGTTCCGCCGCTATCAGGCGAACAGGATGACCGCGGTTGTGATCCCATTACGCAGCACGTGCACGGCAACGGTGGCGATAAAGGGGCGTCCGTTGCGCCTGTCTTCAATGACGAAGACCGTGGCCAATATCACACCCACGAGCATTGTCAACACGACGTATGGCCCGCTGTAGTGTTATGACCGAGGCCGAATATCAGCGCCGAAATACCAATCGCGATGCCCGTCTTGCAACGGAGTCGTTTCAGTAGCGGAATCCATTGTTTTTGTCCTCGGCTGAGACAGGTCTCGAGATTACTGACCTGTCGGCCATCTTACGCGAAGCGCAAGCAACGCAGCCACGCTTGAATCCAATTTGCCCGCAGATTTGAGGGCCTCTCGAAACCGCGGCCGGCTTTACCGTACCAATTCGATTTCCACTTGCCCGCAACTCGCGGAGTCAGGTCGCCACGCTTTGGCAATCTGTCACCCAGCTTGAGCTGACACAGGTTTTGCTCGCTCAACGCTCCCCCCACCACCCTCTCGCTCATCCCGCCGCCCTTCCCGGCACGCGCATTCGTAACCTCTCAAAATCACCTTGACAAGTTACATACCCAATGAGTAACCTTCAAACATCAAATTTAGAGGTTGCTCAGCGGCATCGACAACGATCGAAGGAGCAACAGGAATGAACCCCGGTAACGTGAATGTGGTGCTCGCGCACGGCGCATGGGCGGACGGCTCGAGCTGGAGCAAGGTGATCGATCGGTTGAACGCGCAGGGCATCCATGCGATCGCGGCGCCGCTGCCGCTGACGTCGCTTGCCGACGACGTGGCCGCGCTCGAGCAGACAATCGAACGCATCGAAGGGCCGGTCGTCCTAGCAGGCCATGCGTATGCGGGCGCCGTGATCGGAGCGGCACGATCCGAGGCCATCGAAGCATTGGTGTTTATCGCCGCGCTCGCACCCGACGCGGGCGAAACAGTCGGCGACGTGTTCTATCGCGGCACCCAGCATCCGCAAGCACCGAAGCTGGCGCCGGATCGGCACGGCCGGATATGGCTGGCGGAACACGACTTCGCGGCCGCGTTCGCACAGAACGCGACGCCGCGGGAGTCGGCGGTACTCGCCGCGGTGCAGCGCCCGATCGCGGTTGCGTGCATCGGCGAGCCGGTCGCCCGCCCGCTTTGGAGAGATATGCCGAGCTGGTATCTGATTGCCGGGCAGGACCGGATGATCGATCCGGACACGCAGCATTTCATGGCGGATCGCATGAACGCCCACCTGCACGCGTATCAGGTCGATCACACGCCGCTCGTCACCGCGCCGGACGTGGTAACGAGCGTGATCCTCGACGCGGTCCACGCGATATCGGCCCACTAGGTTCGCTGGCGACTTTTCATCCCACCGGCCACTCGCCGCCTTCCATCGTCAATTGCAGCTTCGAGAGCCGCGTTGACTCATCGAGAGAGAAACCATGCCATCCATCGCCTACCGTTATGCCGACGTCGACCAGTTCAAGGTGTTCTATCGCGAAGCGGGTCGAGCCGGCGCGCCGAAACTGCTGCTGCTCCACGGCTTTCCGAGTTCGAGCCATATGTTTCGCGACCTGATCCCGAAGCTGGCCGATCGCTTTCATATCGTCGCGCCGGATCTGCCCGGCTTCGGACTGTCCGACATGCCGTCGCGCGACAGCTTCGCCTATACGTTCGACAACATCGCCAACGTGATCAACCGCTTCACCGAAGTGACCGGTTTCGATCGTTACGCGGTCTATGTGTTCAACTACGGTGCGCCGACCGGCTTCCGTCTTGCGCTGAAGCACCCCGAGCGCATCACCGCGATCATTTCGCAGAACGGCAACGCCTACGAGGAAGGACTGAGCGACGGCTGGAATCCGATTCGCGCGTACTGGCGGGATCCGTCGCAAGCGAATCGCGATGCACTGCGGGCGTTGCTCACGCATGAGACGACCGTATGGCAATACACGCACGGCGTGAGCGATACGACATCGGTGTCGCCCGATGGTTATTCCCTCGATGAGTTTTATCTGAGCCGCCCCGGCGCGCACGACGTGCAACTCGATCTGTTCCGCGACTATCGAAGCAATGTCGCGCTATACCCGACGTTCCAGCAGTACTTCCGCACGCATCAACCACCGTTCCTCGCCGTATGGGGCAAGAACGATCCGTTCTTCCTGCCGCCGGGCGCGGAAGCATTCCGTCGCGACATGCCACGAGCAGTCGTGCGCTTCCTCGACACCGGCCATTTCGCGCTGGAGACCCATGCCGCCGAAATCGCGGACGCGATTGCCAGTTTTCTGACTCGCTGACGTACGCAGATACGCTCAGCAAGCCGGTTGACTGTTCGCCGGATCGAATATGTCCATGACCCAAGGAGAAGTGACATGGCCGCAAAAGTAGCTATCGTGACGGGCGCGAGCCAAGGTATCGGCCGATCGACCGCGATCAGACTCGCACACGATTTCGAATCGATCGTGCTGGTTGCGCGCAACCGCGAAAACCTCGAGCAGACCGCCGCGGAGGTCGCGAAGGCCGGCGCCACGCCGCTCGTGCTCGACCTCGATCTGTCCCAACCCGACGCCGCGCGGAAAGTTGTCGAGCAAACGCTCGCGACGTTCGGGCGAATCGACGCATTGCTGAACATCGCGGGCGCGGTGCCGCAGATCGATATCCTGGAGATGACCGACGAACAATGGGACAACGGTCTCGCATTGAAGCTGCACGGCGCGCGACGTTTGACGATCGCCGCATGGCCCGCGTTGAAGGCGTCTTCGGGGTCCGTGGTTCTGATGTCGGGCAATTCCGCGTTGTTTCCGAAGGCGCCCTATGCCGCCGTCGGTACGATCAACGCGGCAATCGTGGCGCTTGCGAAGGCGTTCTCGGACCGTGGCATTACCGACGGCGTACAGGTCAACAGCGTATTGCCCGGCCCCGTTATGACGGGCCGTCGGCAATCGTATCTGGAACATTGGGCGCCGCTGCACAACATGACCGTCGAAGAGGCGACCGCGAAATTCCCCGCGCAAGCCGGTATCGCGAGGTACGGCACGCCAGAGGAAATTGCGGAATTGATGGCGTTTATCGTGTCGCCGGCGGCTCGCTGGATGACGGGGTCGACCTTGAGGATGGACGGCGGCGAAGTCAAATCGATCTGATCGCAAATGCCGCGCGTGCGGTGGAGCGATTAACGCCGCGCCTGCGCGCGAAAGATCACCGATGCGGCCCGGCCGGTTCGCGGATGCAAAGGCTCCCGCATCTCCCGAACGATCAGCCCGCTAGTCCATATCGATTCGAGCCATGTCTGCAAGGTGCGGAAATACCACGGCGGGCATCGCTGAAGGCGTCGCCAAACCTCGCCCACGAACCGGTTCTCTTGCTATCGCCAGGCAGTTCGATATCCATAGCCCGTTTCGTCCCCTGTCCGTTCGTACCGATGCACGGCATCAGCGATCTGCATCAGAAAAGATGTCCGAACGACTGGCGATAGCGGTCAGATAAGCCTGGCTTCCCGAATGCTCTCGAGGAACGCACGCGTTCTTCGACGAGACCTCGCGCGCGAAGCCGTTTGCGATCAATAACCCGGCACCACCTTCATCTGCCGCCGCAGCAACAGATAAAACGCGGCCCCATGCGCAATCATCAGCACGGGCACATAGATCACCGGAATCGCATACATGGCACCCAACTCGCCCGCCCGCGCGGGAAGATCGGCTTGAACAGCATGGTAATAATCGAGGATAAGGTCGGTCGTTCCCACCACATTGAAAGCCACGACGAACGACCAGAACAGCGGCCGTAGGCGCACCGCGAGTAACGCCAGCATCGCCAGCACCGCGGTTGCGAAGTCACCGTATGCGGCGAATACGGCAAAGCTCGCCGGAAGATCGGCACCCACGACGCCCGGCAGCATGAAGACCAGACCGAAAAAGCGGAAGCTGTGCAAAGTGGCGATCGCGCGCTGGGCGTCGAACGGATCCATCGCCCTGAGCCTGGGCCATACGTAGGCGCCGAAACACAGCAGCCATGCTACGTAACCGAGAACGAGATGCAGTTGAAAAAGAAGTTGCGGCGACATGGAGCCTCCTGAACCGGTTTGCCGAAGATTTCCGGCACAGATGTCAGGTGTACCATCGTCTCGCATGAGCGACTATTCCTCACAATGTTGACAGGCTATGAAGCAGAACTTCACAGTCAGGCAGGGCGCACTCGATGGCGTCGAGGTGTTCCTGAGCGTTGCCCAGCATCGCAGTTTTCGCCGGGCTGCCGCGGAACTCGGCGTGACGCCGTCGGCTGTCAGTCAGACGGTGCGTGTACTCGAAGAGCGCATCGGCGCGGCACTCTTTACCCGCACCACGCGCAGCGTCGGCCTGACCGAAGCCGGCGAACGGTTTCTGTCGCGCGCGAAGCCCGCCTTCGAGGAACTCGTCGCCGCGAGCGAGGTGGCGCGCGGACTCGGTCAACGCCCAACCGGCTTGCTGCGTCTTTCCGTGCCGCGCGCGGTGGTCCCGCTGTTGCTGGAGCCGCTGATCGCTTCCTTCTGCAAGGCCAATCCCGAAGTCGAGGTGGAAATCTCCGTGAACAAGGAGCTGATCGATCTTGCGGCGGAAGGATTCGACGCCGGCATCCGGCTCGGTCAGTTCGTCGCCGCCGACATGGTCGCGGTGCCAATGACGCCGCCGTTCCATCTCGTCGTCGTTGGCAGCCCTGCGTACTTCGCGCAGCGCAGCCGGCCCAAACACATCGACGACCTGCGCCAGCATGCCTGCCTGCGATGGCGGCGATCCAGCGGCGCGCTTGCGTTATGGTCGTTCAACGACAACGGTCATGCGGTCGAGATCGCCGTGTCCGGTCCACTCATCGCCAGCGATTTTCCGACCATGCTGGGCGCCGCGATCGAAGGCATCGGCCTTGCACAGCTACCCGCGCCGATGGTCGCCGAAGGATTGAAAACGGGCAAGCTGGTACGCGTGCTGCAGACATATGCGCCGGTGATACCGGGCGTGTTTCTCTACTATCCGGGCCGACGGCAGGTCCTGCCAAAGCTGCGCGCGTTCATCGATCATGTGAAGAGCCGCGCGGCGGCCGACGGCAAGGTCTCGGCCCAAGCCGACGCGACGCACACAGGATCGCGCAAAAAACGGTGATTTGTTAAAGTAACGCTCTATCCCAATCCGCCGCCCGCGGCTCAAAATCATGCGCACCACCCGAGCCATCCACGCCGTCGAGCGGCTGAAAACACGCAGCGGCAATCCACGCTTCGCCGCGATCAGCCTCTCCGGTGGCCTGTTCTATCTGGTCGACAGATCGAGCGGCGCCGACAGAAAAGTCTCCGATCCACTCACACTCGACGACTTCGTCAAATTCGTCGACGCATTCGGCCCGCAAAAACCGCGCAAGGCGAGCAAGCTCGATGTCGCGTTCGAAGCGCAGATCAAAAAAAGCAAGGGCGGCTGATGCCGCGCTCACGTCAGCGCTTCACACTGCTTCAATCCCCGTCCACTTCCCATCCGCGGCGCTGCTTCTGAGCACCGCATCGATAAAACGCAGACCCGCCACGCCATCGTCGACCGTCGTCAACAGCAGGCTTTCCGGCGGTAGCGCATGTCCTGCGTTCAATGCTTCGATCTGCAACGCCGCATCCTTGTACAACTGCGCGAACGCTTCCAGATAACCCTCAGGATGCCCCGCCGGCACACGCGTCGCATGCGCGGCAACCGCGCTTTTCACGCGCGCGCGGGTCAAGCGTTCAGCTGGGCCGCCGAGCGGCGTGAACCACAATGCATTTGGCTCCTCCTGATCGAACGCGAGCCCCGCCTTCGTGCCATATACGCGCAAACGCAGCGCATTCTCCGCGCCGCTCGCCACCTGACTCGCCCACAACATCCCGCGCGCGCCGTTCGAATAACGCAGCATCGCCTGCACATGATCGTCGATACGGCGCCCCGGCACGAACGTGTGCAATTCCGCCGACAGCGCATGCGGCATCATTCCCGTCACGAACGCGGCAAGCTGATATGCATGCGTGCCGATATCGCCGAGGCAACCCGCCGGCCCCGCCAGCGCCGGATCCGTGCGCCAAACCGCCTGCCGGTTCGCGCCGCCTGCTTCGACTGGTTCGGCGAGCCAATCCTGCGCGTATTCGACCTGCACCACGCGTATCTCGCCAAGCTCGCCGTGCTCGACCAGCTCGCGCGCATGCCGCACGAGCGGATAGCCCGAATAGGTATGCGTCAACGCAAAGAGCCGCTGCTTCTCGCGCGCGAGCTTCGCCAGCGCCTCGCCCTCCGCGAGCGAAACGGCAAGCGGCTTATCGCAGATCACGTGAATGCCCGCTTCGAGAAACGCCGTCGCAACCGGCGCATGCAGATGATTCGGCGTGACGATCGCGACCGCGTCGATGCCGTCGTCGCGCGCGGCTTCGGCGCGCGCCATCTCGCGCCAGTCCGCGTAGCCGCGCGCGATGCCGGCCTCGGCCGCACTCGCCCGCGCGCGTCGCGGATCGGACGACAGCGCGCCCGCCACCAGCTCGAAACGATCGTCGAGCCGCGCAGCGATCCGGTGCACCGCGCCGATAAACGCGCCCTGCCCGCCGCCGACCATGCCGAGTCTGAGCCTGCTTCGTTGCATTGCTTCCCGCTCCCCGCGTTGAGCCGCCATCACCATCGGGCCATCAAATGCCCAGCACGCTCTTCAACCGCGCGGCGTCGACACCGCTGCCGGCGAAATCGTCGAATGCATGCTCGGCCACGCGGATGATGTGGCGGCGAATGAACTCCGCGCCTTCACGCGCGCCGTCGTGCGGATGCTTCAACGCGCATTCCCATTCGAGCACGGCCCAGCCCGGAAAATCGAACTGCGCCATCTTCGAGAAGATCGCGCCGAAATCGATCTGCCCGTCGCCGAGCGAGCGAAAGCGTCCCGCGCGCTCGACCCAGCCGCTATAGCCGCCATACACGCCCTGCCTGCCGGTCGGCCGGAACTCCGCGTCCTTCACATGAAACGCCTTGATGCGCTCGTGATAGATATCGATGAACGCGAGGTAATCGAGCTGCTGCAGCACGAAATGGCTCGGGTCATAGAGGATGTTCGCGCGCGAATGCTGTTTGACCGCGGCGAGAAAACGCTCGAACGTCACGCCGTCGTACAGGTCTTCGCCCGGATGCAGCTCGTAGCAGACGTCGACGCCGGCCGCATCGAACGCATCGAGAATCGGTGTCCAGCGGCGCGCGAGTTCGTCGAAGGCGGCCTCGACGAGACCGGCCGGACGCTGCGGCCACGGGTACAGATACGGCCACGCGAGCGCGCCCGAAAACGACACATGCGTATTCAGCCCCAGGCGCCGCGATGCCTGCGCCGCGAGCTTCATCTGCGCGATCGCCCATTGCGTGCGCGCCGCCGCGTTGCCGCGCACGTGCGGCGCGGCGAAGCCGTCGAACAACGTGTCGTAGGCCGGATGCACGGCGACCAGTTGCCCTTGCAGATGCGTCGACAGTTCGGTGATCGTCACACCCGCGTCGTCGGCAATCTCGCGCAGTTCGTCGCAATACGCGTCGCTCGTGGCCGCTTTGTCGAGATCGATCAGGCGCGGATCGCACGGCACCTGGATCCCCTTGAAGCCGAGCCCGGCGGCCCAGCCCGCCAGATGCGCGAGATCGTCGAACGGCACGTCGTCGCCCATGAACTGGGCGAGAAAGATCGCCGGCCCCTTGATGGTTTTCATCGTACGGCTCCTCCAACCTTGCGCGCGCGGGCAACCTCCTCCGCATAACCGGGATACGCCCGCGCGCGCTGCACGCCGCTCAGAACGGCGAGTCCGGAAAATAGAATTGCTGCGCGTTTTCCTTCGTGATCAGCACCGACGGGATGATCGTCGTGGCCGGCAGCTTGTCGCCCTTCAGACGCGCTTCGGCGGTGAGCTTGATCGCGTCGTAGATGAATTTCGGCGAGTACGACACGTCCGCCTGGATCATCGGCGCGCCGTCCATCACGTTCTTCACCATGCCCTTCGAGCCCGCGCCGCCGAACACGATCTTGATGTCGTTGCGTTTGGCCTGATCGATCGCCTTGATCACGCCGACCGCCATGTCGTCGTCGGCGGCCCAGACGGCGTCGATATGCTTGAAGCGCGTCAGGTAGTCCTGCATCACCTTGAACGCGTCGTCGCGATTCCAGTTCGCGTACTTCGCATCGAGAATCCTGATGTTCGGGTAGTTCTTCATCACGCCGGTGAAGGCGGTCCAGCGCTCGTTGTCGAGCGTGGTCGGAATGCCGCGCAGCGCGACGATGTTGCCCTTGCCGTCGAGCGCCTTCGCCAGGTACTCGGCGGGGATCTTGCCGAACGCGGTGTTGTCGCCGGCCACGTACGCATCCTGCGCGCTCGTGTCAGTCAGGCCGCGATCGACGACCGTCACGTACACGCCCTTCTTCTTCACCTGCGCGACCGGCTGCGTGAGCGACGCCGATTCATACGGGAAGATCACGAGCGCGTTGATCTTGTTGACGGTCACGAGGTCCTGCAACTGGTTCGCCTGCTCGGGCGCGTTGGCCGCCGTTTTCACGATCACCTTCAGATCGGGATGCGCTTTCTCGAGATCGGCCTTTGCCTTGTTCGCCCACCAGACGATGCCGCCGGTGAAGCCGTGGTCGGCCGTCGGAATCGCGACGCCCAGCGTGACCTTGTCGTCGGCGCGCGCCGCGCCCGCCGTGCCCAGTATCCCCAACGCCAGCATGCCGGCGCCGATCGCTCGAATGACCTGCTTCATGGTTGTGTCTCCATTGATGAGGCGTTCGGGCGCCCCGTTTTTCGGACCTGCCGTTGCACTGCCGCTGCCACTCTGCTGCTACCGCCGCCCCCGCTGCACGAAGGCGACGAAAATAATCACCACGCCCTGCACCGCCGCGTTCAGATACACGCTGATGATGCTGGTCAGATTGAGAATGTTCGCGATCACCGACAGCAGGATCGCGCCGATCACCGTGCCGATCACGCGCCCCTCGCCGCCCTTGAGCGCCGTGCCGCCGACCACCACCGACGCGATCGCCTCCAGCTCCCACAACAATCCCGTGGTCGGCGTGGCCGACCCGAGGCGCGGCACGTAAAGCACGGTCGCAACGCCGACGCAGATGCCGAGCAGCACATACGTGACGATCTTCACCGTATCGACGCGAATCGCCGCATAACGCGCGACCTGTTCGTTCGAGCCGATCGCCTGCACGTGCCGGCCGAACGCGGTGCGATTGAGGATCAGCGCGCCGCCCGCGGCGACCACGAGAAACACCCAGATCGGCACCGGCACGCCGAACAGGCTCGCGTAATAGACGGGCCCGTAGAGATCGGATAACGAATCGTTGAGCGTCAACGCGCCGCCGTCGGCGAGCCACGTGAGCACCGCGCGAAAAATCCCTAGCGTGCCGAGCGTGACGATGAACGGCTCGATGCGCCCTTTGGTAATCAGCAAGCCATGCGCGCAGCCGAACAGCGCGCCGAGCGCGAGCGCCGCGACGATGCCGATCGCCACGATCGCGAGCGGCGCGAGCGCATGGCCGGCCGCGCCCGATGCCAACGCGTTCATCAGCCAGATCATGCTGCCCGCGATCAGCGCGGCCATCGAGCCGACCGACAGATCGATGCCGCCCGAAATGATCACGAAGGTCATGCCGACCGCGATGATGCCGATGAACGACGTGCGCGTGAGCACGTTCATCAGGTTGTCGAACGTGGCGAAATCGCGATTGAGCAGCGTGCCGACGATGCACAGCAGGATCAGCCCGACCAGCGGCCCGAGCGCGTAGAGACGATGCGCGAGGCGCAGCGCGCGGCCGGCTTGCACGGCCTCAGTGGGTGCCGGTCGCATGAGCGATCAACTCCTCTTCGGTCAGATGTTCGAGCGTGAGCGTCGCCTGCAGGCGTCCCGCGCGCATCACCGCGACGCGATGGCACAAGCCGATCAGCTCGATCAGTTCGGATGAAATGACGATCACCGCGCGGCCCTGCGCGGCGAGCCGATGAATCAGGAAATAGATGTCGCGTTTCGCGCCCACGTCGACGCCGCGCGTCGGCTCGTCGAGCACGATCACGTTCGGGTTGGGTTGCAGGAACTTCGCGAGCGCGAGCTTCTGCTGATTGCCGCCGGACAGCATGCGCGCGCGGCTCGACAGGTCGCCGGTGCGAATGCCGAATTCGCCGACCGCCTGCGTCAGCGCCGTGCGCGCCGCTTTCATGTCGAGCAGCGGATGCGCGTAGCGTTCGAGCGTCATCAGCGTGACGTTGTCCTGCAGGCTCAGATCGACGTGCAGGCCCTTGCCCTTGCGGTCCTCGCTCAGATAGGTGAGGCCGTGGCGCATCGCGTCGCGCGGGCTCTTCAGATCGACGTGCCGGCCCGCGATCTCGATGTCGCCGGCCGTGCGCTTGCGCAGCCCGATGATCGCCTCGAATGCCTCGGTGCGACCCGCGCCGACGAGGCCCGCGAAACCGAACACTTCGCCCGCGCGCACGTCGAAGCTCAGGTCCTCGACCCAGTCCGGCACCGTGAGGCCGCTCACCCGCAACGCGACGGGCGTATCGGCGGGCACGGTCAGCTTGTCGGGGAACATGTCGGACAGCTCGCGCCCGACCATCAGGTTCGCCATCTGCTGACGCGCGAGCCCCGCGGTCTCGCCGCGCGCGACAAAGCGGCCGTCGCGCATCACGATCACTTCATCGGTGATGCGCTCGACTTCGTCGAGCTTGTGCGAGATGTAGACGATCGTCACGCCGTCGGCCTTCAGTTTCGTCATCAGCGCGAAGAGCCGTTCGGTTTCGGCGGGCGTCAGCGTCGCGGTCGGCTCGTCCATGATCAGCAGACGCGCGCGCCGCGACAGCGCCTTCGCGATCTCGACCATCTGCTTTTCCGCGACGATCAGCTCGCGCACCTTCGTGTCCGGCGCGCGCTCGAGCCCGACCTGCTCGAGATAGCGCGCGGCGTCGGCGCGCATCGCGGCATCGTCGACGAACCAGCCGCGCCGTTTTTCGTGGCCGAGGTACATGTTCTGCGCGATCGTCAGATGCTCGGCGAGATTGAACTCCTGGTGAATCAGCACGATGCCCTGCGCCTCGGCATCGCGCGAACCGGCAAAGTGCTGCTCGCGACCGTCGACGAATACGCTGCCCGAACTCGCCACCTCATAACCGGCGAGGATTTTCATCAGCGTCGACTTGCCCGCGCCGTTTTCGCCGAGCAGTCCGTAGATGCGCCCCGGCGCGAGCTCGAAGCTCACGCCGTGCAGCACGCGCACCGGGCCGAAGTCCTTGCGGATGTCGTCGAAGCGGATCGCGAGGCTCATGGCTCAGGCGCTCCCGCGAATCACGAGGCGATGCGGCAGCAGCACGCCGGGCACATTGGCCTGCGGATTCGCGAGGCGCTGCAACAGCAGCCGCGCGGCGGTTTCGCCGAGTTCGCGCATCGGCTGCGCGATCGTCGTGAGCGGCGGATCGATCTGCGCGGCCAGCGAGATGTCGTCGAAGCCGGCCACCGCGACGTCGTCGGGCACCCGCTTGCCGACGCTGCGCAAGCCGTGGATCACGCCGATCGCGAGCGTGTCCGACACCGCGAAAATCGCGCTCGGCGCCTCGGGTTGCCGCATCAGCGCGGCCGCGGCCGACGCGCCCGCCTCGTAGTCGAGGCTGTTCAGATTCATGCGCCAGCGCGGGTCGGGCGCGATGCCCGCGTCGCTCAATGCGTCGAGATAGCCCTGCTGACGCTGCCGCGCGTACAGATAGTCGACGTCGGAGTTGATGAGCCCGATGCGCCGGTGGCCGCGCGCAAGCAGATGCCGCACCGCGTCGCCCGCGGCCCGGTAATTGTCGATGCCGACGTACGGCACGCCGACCGCCGGATCGAACTCGCAGCACGCGACCCACGGCAACGCCTGCGACGCCTCGCCGAGCGCCTGCTGGATCGTCGCCGGATCGAGGCAGATCGCGCCGTCCGCGCGGCGGCGGCGCAGCATGTCGAAGTAGCTGCGCTCGCGCCCAGGGTCCGCGCCGGTGTCGCACAGCAGCATGAAATAGCCGTGCTGACGCGCGACGCTGTCGATGCCGCGCACGATCTCCGCGTAGAACGGATTGCCGAAGTCCGGCACCATCGTCAGCAGCAGGCGGCTTTCCGCGGTGCGCAGATTGCGCGCCAGTTCGTTGACGCGGTAGCCGCTCGCGTCGATCGCGGCGAGCACCCTGTCGCGCGTGGCGGGCCGCACGTTCTCGTGGCCGTTCAGCACGCGCGACACCGTCGCGACCGACACGCCGGCCTGCTGGGCAACGCCGGCAATCGACGGCCCTTCGGCCGCGCCCGGCTTCATGGCGGACTGGCCGGCTGCGCCTGACAGCACGGCCGGCGACGATCGGGACGGCGTTCCGGACACGGACACTCGCGGGGTAAATGTAATCGATTACATTCTGTAGCGATGCCGCCACGAATCGCAAGGGCGGATCGCTAGGGATTAACACGGGGCCGGGGCGCGCCGGCCTGAGCGCCCGCCTGGCTCACCCTGGCCCGGCGATTGCCCGATCGTTGCCTGACTGTTGCCCGCGAGCGTCCGGCGCGACCCCGCCATTTGATACAATCCCGCAGTTACCCTGACGCGGCTTGCAATCCGAAGGCTTTCCGCGAGGCCGCGCCCGACGGCAACCAGCCGCGGCAAAAGTCAGGGCAAAAAGTCCGCGGCACACCCCGCCCGCTCGCCAAACCAAAACCGCCGAATCCACCATGAACATCGAGCAAGCGCGTTTCAACATGATCGAACAGCAGATCCGCCCCTGGGAAGTGCTCGACCAGGACGTGCTGAATCTGCTGTCGATCGTCAAACGTGAGAATTTCGTCCCCGCCGCCTACCGCGATCTCGCTTTCGCCGACTTCGAAGTGCCGCTGCCGGCCGGCCAGCACATGCTGGCGCCGCGCGTCGAGGCGCGCACCCTGCAGGAACTGGCGGTGAAGAAGCACGAAAGCGTGCTCGAAATCGGCGCGGGTTCGGGTTACATGGCGGCGCTGCTCGCGCATCGCGCGCAGCACGTGCTGACCGTCGACATCGAACCGGAACTCGCCGAACTGGCGAAGAGCAACCTGATCGCCAATGGCGTGCTGAACGCCGAAGTCGCGACCGGCGACGCATCGCGCGGCTGGGCCGGCGCCGCGCCCTACGACGTGATCTGCGTATCGGGCGGCCTGCCGGTGCTGCCGCAGGAAATCCTCGAACAGTTGAAGGTTGGCGGCCGTCTCGCGGCGTTCGTCGGCACCGCGCCGGTCATGAAGGCGCAAATCATCACGCGTATCGACGAGAAGCAGTACCGCATCGCCGATGTGTTCGAAACCTACGTCGAGCCGCTGACCAACGCGGTGCAGCCGACGCGTTTCAGGTTCTAGGCCGTACTTCAAGCCGGCTTCCGGGCCGCGTCATCGAGCCGGACGGCGCGCCTGTCGCCGTCCGCGTCACCAGCGCCCCAGGCACACCCCGTCTCACGATATCGATTTCCGCAGCACGGTCATCTCGTTGCGAATGACCGGCCGCGCGATGGCCGCGAAGGCGGTCACGAGGCGCGCCTGCGCCTGATACTGCGGATACAGCAACGCCACTTCATTCGGAATGTCGATGGTGAACGGCCGGATCTCGATGCCGCCGTTCAGATACTCGTCTCGCGCCGCAAGCGGATTGACGAGACTCACGCCCATGCCCGCGCGCACCATCGCGCACACCGACGAGCCCAGACTCGCCTCGGCCACGATCTGTCGCGACACATGCTCGGCCGCGAAGACATCGTCGATCGTGGAGCGCAGCAGGCTTTCGCCGGTCGGCGAGATGAAGTGCTGATTCGCGAAGTGCGCGGGCTTGAGCCTGCGCCACCGGCATAACGGATGATGTTTCGGCAACACGGCCACGCAGCGCAGCGTCGCTATCGATTCAATGCGCACGCCCGGTGCATCGCCGGTGAGCAATGCGAGCCCCGTGTCGCAAAAGCCGGAGCGCACCCAGTCCTTGACCGACACCGCGTTGCCCGAATGAATCGACACCAGGACGTCGGGATGCGCCGCATGAAACTCCGCGACGATCTTCACGAGCAGATCGCCGGCGAGCCGGGGCATCGCCGCCACGCTCAGACGCGCCGCGCTGAACGAGCGGATATTGGCCGCCACCGATTCGAGTTCGGCGAGCCCCGCGAATGTTCGCTCCACTTCACGATGAAAACGCAAGCCGTCCTGCGTCGGACTCAGCCGGCTGCCATTGCGCTCGAACAGCGGAAATTGCGTGATCGCTTCCAGTTGCGACACGAGCCGGCTGACCTGCGGCTGCGACGTATGTATCGCGCGCGCCGCGGTGGTCATCGAGTTGGTAGACATCACGGCGCGAAACGCTTCGATATGGCGCACGCCGAGCTTCAGTTTCAGCATATCAATTCTGAATTGAACGATGCGAGACAGGTATTGGACTTTAGCATAATGGCGACCGATATTGACTGCGTCGCCGCGCGCCAGCGCCGTGCGTCCCCGCTTCATCACACCGCTCGCAGCGGCGAGCACAACGATCTCGGACGAACGCCAGAACCATGAACGCACCTTCGATGTTGAAATCCGCCGTGCTGATCGCCGCGGCGCTCGCGGGAATCGGCCTCACGTCCGGCGCGCACGCCGATGCGCCCAGCCGCCTCGACCGCATCAGGCAGACGGGTACGCTGTCGATCGGCTATCCGACCAGCTCGCTGCCGTTCGCGTATCTGGACAACGCGCATCAGCCGGTCGGGTATTCGGTGGAAATCTGCCAGCGCATCGCGGACCACCTGAAAAAGGACCTCGCGCTGCCCGATCTGAAGATTCGCTACGTGCCGGTCACGTCGGCCACGCGCCTGCCGCTGCTGCAGAACGGCACGATCGATCTGGAGTGCGGCAACACGACCAACACGGTCGAGCGTCACAAGCTCGTGTCGTTCTCGCCGACGACCTTCGTCACGAAAGTCGTGCTGATGGCGCGCAAGGACAGCGACCTCGACGTGAACAATCCCGCTGCGTTCGCGGGCAAAACCGTGACGAGTCTCGCGGGCGGTCTCGATCTGCAGATCATCCAGCAGATCAGCAACCAGCAGCATCTGAACATTTCGGTGCTGCCGGTCAACGATACGGCCGCGACGTTCATCGCCGTCAAGACGGGCCGGGCGATGGCGATGTCGACCGACGACGGCCTCGCGTATGCGCTCGTCGCCACCTCCGGCGCGCCGCAGGATTACGTGGTCGGCACGAAAGCGATGCTGCTCGCGCCCTATGGCATCGTCGAGCCGAAAGACGATCCGCGCTTCAAGCAGGCGGTGGACGACGCGGTGCTCGATCTGATGAAGACGAAGCAGATTTACGCGCTCTACGACAAGTGGTTCAACTCGCCGGTGCCGCCCGCCGGTGTGAACCTGAAATATCCGATGAGCGCGGAGCTCAGGCACGCAATCGAGCATCCGTCCGATTCGGGCGATCCGTCGGCCTACGTCGTCAGTCAGTAACGACATAAGCGCGCGCGCCGCGTGCGCCGGTTCGTCAGGCCACTTCATCACGATTCCGAGCCGCCATGAACTATCAGTGGAGCTGGGCCAGTTTCAACGATCTGTCGCCCGATGGGTTGCACACCTATCTGCAGACGCTGCTGAACGGCACCGGATGGACGATCGCGCTGTCGCTCAGCGCGTATCTGTTCGCGCTCGTGCTCGGCGCGGTGATCGGCGTGATGCGGACGGTCGAATCGAAAACGGCGCGCGCGGTTGCCGCCACGTACGTCGAGCTGTTCCGCAACATTCCGCTGCTGGTACAGATGTTCCTCTGGTACTTCGTATTGCCCGAGTTGCTGCCGAAGGCGCTCGGCACGGCGATCAAGCAGATGCCGCAGCCGTGGAACCAGTTTTTCCCCGCGCTGCTGTGTCTCGGCTTCTACGAGACCGCGCGCATTGCGGAGACGCTGCGCTCCGGCATCCGCTCGTTGCGCGCGGGGCAGCGTCAGGCCGCGCTCGCACTGGGCCTGACCGGCACGCAGGCGTATCGCTTCGTGATCCTGCCGCAGGCGTTTCGCGTCGTCATCCCGCCGCTCACGTCGGAGTTCATGAGCATGATCAAGAGCTCGTCGGTCGCGATGACGATCGGTCTGCTCGAACTCACCGGCGCGGCGCGTTCGATGCAGGAATTCAGCTTCCATATTTTCGAGGCGTTCAGCGCGGCGACGATCATCTACTTCGTGATCAACACGATCGTCGTGTACGGGCTGATGCTCTTCGAGCGCAAAGTGGCGGCACCCGCCGTGCGTGCGCGTGCGAAGTCCGCCACGCTGACGCTCACCGACGCCGGACAGTCATAGGAGCACGACGATGTCGTCATCCGGGTTCCACGAAATCGTCGCGGCGCTGCCGTATCTGTTCAAGACCGGCATGACGTTCTCGCTGACGCTGACCACGCTCGCCGCCGTATTCGGCCTGTTGCTCGGCACGCTGCTCGCAATCTGCCGGATGTCGACGTCGAAGCTGATTTCGGTACCGGCCACGCTGTACGTGAACGGCATGCGTTCGGTACCGCTGCTGCTGGTCATTTTCTGGTTCTACTTTCTCGCGCCGTATGTGGGCGCATGGCTGACGCATGCGCCGATGCCGATCGAAGTGGGCGCGTATCGTTCGGCGGTGATCACGTTCACGCTGTTCGAAGCCGCGTACTTCTGCGAAATCATGCGCGCCGGCATCGCATCGATTTCACATGGACAGAAGCAGGCCGCGCTCGCGCTCGGGCTGACGCCGCGCCAGACGATGCTCACGGTGATCCTGCCGCAAGCCTTGCGCAACATGACGCCCGCGCTGCTCACGCGGGTCATCACGCTGTTTCAGGACACGTCGCTGGTGTACGTGCTGTCGATGACGGACTTCTTCGGCACCGCATCGGAAATCGCTTCGCGCGACGGCAGCACCGTGCAGATGTATCTGTTCGCGGCCGCCGTGTATTTCGTGATCTGCTTCGGCGCATCGCGCTTCGTCAGGCGTTTCGACATGGCGCGGCACGCGCATTGATTCAACCAGGATGAACGCATGATCCAGATCGAGAACGTCAGCAAATGGTACGGCGCGTTTCGCGTGCTGACCGGGTGCAGCACGCAGGTCGCGCGCGGCGAAGTCGTCGTCGTGTGCGGTCCGTCCGGTTCCGGCAAGTCGACGCTCATCAAGACCGTCAACGGTCTCGAAGCCGTGCAGGAAGGCGATATCCGCATCGACGGCATGCACGTGACCGGTCCGCGCGCCGACCTCGGCAGGATCCGTGCGCGCGCCGGCATGGTCTTTCAGGGGTTCGATCTGTTTCCGCATCTGAGCGTGCTCGACAACCTGTGTCTCGCGCAGACGCGCGTGCTCAAACGCCATCGCGACGCGGCGCGGGCGCGCGGCCTGCAACTGCTCGAACGGGTGGGCCTTGCCGCGCATCGCCACAAGTTTCCCAGCGCGCTGTCCGGCGGCCAGCAACAGCGCGTCGCGATTGCACGCGCGCTCGCGATGGACCCGGCCGTCATGCTGTTCGACGAACCTACGTCCGCGCTCGATCCCGAAATGGTCAACGAAGTGCTCGACGTGATGACCGACCTCGCGCGCGAAGGCATGACGATGATGGTCGTCACGCACGAGATGGGCTTCGCGCAACGCGTCGCGGATCGCGTCGTGTTCATGGATGCGGGCCGCATCGTCGAGGACTGCACGAAAGACGATTTCTTCGGCAATCCGTCGGGACGCAGCGATCGCTCGCGTCACTTCCTGTCGAAGATCCTTCAACACTAGCGCCCATTGAACCGCCATGCAGGACTTTCCCGTTTTCGACCCCCGCTACGCAAAATACGCGCGTCTGACCGATCTGCGCAGCGACACCGTGACCCGCCCGACCGAGGCCATGTACGAACGCATGCGCGCGGCGCCCATCGGCGACGATGGCCTCGATGGCGATCCTTCGGTACAGCAGCTCGAAGCCGCTGTCGCGACGATGCTCGGCAAGGAAGCGGGCCTTTACGTGCCGACCTGCACGATGGCGAATCTGCTCGCCGTGCTCGCGCATACGCAGCGGCATCAGCAGGTCGTGCTGGAAGCGAACGCGCATATGTTCACGACGGAGCGCGGCGGCTCGCTGCTGGCCGGGCTCGCGTACACGCCCGTCGAGGGCAGCATGGGCGCGATGGATCTGAACCGGCTCGCGACGGCGATCAAGCCGGGCGCGTACCGGATCGGTGTCGGTCTGATCGCGATGGAGACCTCGCACAACAACGCGGGAGGCGCCGTCCTGCCGCTCGATCACATGCGCGACGTGCACGCGCTCGCGCAACAGCGGGGCGTGCCGGTGCATATCGACGGCGCGCGTCTGATGAACGCGGCGGCAGCGCTGCGCGTGCCCGCCGCGACGCTCGGACAGCACGCGGAATCCGTGTCGCTGTGTCTGTCGAAAGGATTGAGCGCGCCGGTCGGCGCGGTGCTCGCCGCGAGCAGCAAGGCCATCGGCGTCGCGCGCGTGTATCGCAAGGTGCTGGGCGGCACGCAACGGCAGGCCGGCATCATGGCGGCCGCCGGACTCGAAGCCTTGCAGACGATGAGCGCGCGCATGACGGACGATCATGCGCAGGCGCGCGCGCTCAGCGAACGGCTCAACGCGATCGGCGCGCCGCTCGCCGCCAGCACGCCCGACACCAACATCGTGCAGGTGCGGGTCGGCGATACCGGCATGAGCAGCCATCAATGGGTCGACGCCCTGAGCGAACATGGCGTGCTCACGCGTCCGTGGGGCGACACGACGCTGCGTTGCGTGACGCATCGTCATATCGAAGCAGAAGATATCGCGCACGCCGCCGACGCCTTCGCGCAGGTGCTGAAGCAGCGCGTCCACGCATGAGCATCGCGTGATGGACGCGTTGCAACACGCGTGCGACGCGCACATTCACGTGTTCGATCCGCGCTTCAGCGAAACGCTCGCTGCCGACGATATGTCTTCCGTCGCGGCCGCCGCCGACGACTACCGGCGCGTGCAGCCTCACTTCGGCACCTCGCGCGTGGTGATCGTCACGCCGCGCAATTACGACGTCGACAACGCCGTCACCGTCGATGCGATCCGTCAGCTCGGTCAGGAGCGCGCGCGTGGGATCGCGACGGTGCGGCCCGACATCACCGACAGGCAACTCGAAGCGCTGCACGCGGGCGGCATACGCGGCTTGCGCTTTACGCTCTACACACCGGATCACGCGCCGACGCGCTTCGACATGATCGAGCCGCTCGCGCAGCGCATCCGTGGGCTCGGCTGGCATCTCCAACTTCACTGGACCGCCGCGCAGATCGTCGAGCATCGCGCGCTGGTCGAGCGCCTGCCCGTCCAGTTCGTATTCGATCACTTCGCGCGGCTGCCGCTGCCCGATGCGTTGACCCACCCGGCGTGCGCGCTCGTCACGGGATGGCTGCGCGAAGGTCGCGCGTGGCTGAAGCTGTCCGCGCCGTATCTCGACTCGCGAAGCGGCGCGGCATCCGGCTATGCGGACATGAATGCTCTTGCGCGGCACTGGATCGACGTGGCGCCCGATCGTCTCGTATGGGGCAGCGACTGGCCGCATACGTCGAAGCAACCGCCGCCCTCGCCTCGATCGATCGCCGCAACGCAACGCGCATGGTTTGCATCGCCGGCGATCAGGCAGCAGATTCTGGTCGACAATCCAGCAGCCCTTTACGGGTTTTGAATTGACTGTCTCAATCGTCCACGGGTACCAAACCTAGCGTCAAATCCCCGGCCGCAGCGTGATCGTGAACATGCGCGGGGCCTCGCCGTTTTCGTCGCGCGGCATCGGGTCGGAGCGCCTGATCGCTTCGAGCGCGGCCTTATCCCAGCGGCGGTCGCCGCTCGAGCGCACGATCCTCGCCGATTCGAGGCTGCCCGACGACGCGCAACGCACTTCGATCACGGTTTCCCGATTGCTCGCGTTGCCATCCCAGACGATGTTCGGACGCACGCGCTGCCGCACCATCTCCGCGTAATCGAACACCTTCGGCGCGGCGGCCGGCTGCTGGGCCGACTGTCGCGCCGCCGCCATCGCCGCCAGATTCTTCAGCGCTGTGGCGATGGCCGCCGCCGAACGTTTCTGGTCTTCGATGGCCGCGACCATCACCCAGTCGCGCTGCGGCTGCGGCGTGGCATCGAACGCATGCCGGTAGAAACGCGTGGCCTTGCACCACGCTTGCGGCGAAAGATCCGCCGCCCTGCCGCTCAGCAACGCCCCGAGGTCTTCCGTCCCGGATGGGTCGTGTTTCAGCGCGGCCGCGATCGACGCCGACAGCGCCAGTTGTCCTTGCAACCGCTGTCCAGGGGTGATTTGCGACGGCGGCGTGCTTTGCGTCGCCTGCTTGAGCAGATGAAACAGCGACTGCAGTTGAGCGCGAAGCTCCGCATCGCTCTCCGCGCCCAATGTCATGTAGCGCGACGTCACGAGCTGCGCGTTCTTGACCCCGCCGCAGTCCGCCGGCGCGTTGTCGAACGCCCGTGTCGTCATCGCCGTCAGTTGTTCGCGGTCCTCCTGCGAGATTCTCACCATGCCGTCCAGCATCGCCAGCCCGCGCGACAACGCAGCCGGACCCGCGGCAGCCGGGTTGTCAGCGGATGAAAAGAAGCGCTTGATGTCCGGATCGGCCACGACCTGCCGCGCCCAGTCCGCCAGGAGCTTCGCCTTCGACGAGCCGGGATCGATGCCGAACCGGGCCAGCATGCCCGGATCGAGCGGCTTGCCGAGGTCGAACGGGAGGGCCGTGGCCAGAAGCGACGGATTGGCGGCGCTGACCGGAAACGACGGCGCCGCGGCCGGACTGTTCAGCGCCGCCGCCATGCCCTGGCCGGCGCGAGGCGCAGCGGCGTTCGGGCGTGACCCAGGGAAAAAGAAATTCGTTTCGACCGCGACGGACTTGCCGTCCGTGCCGGTGAAAGGCCGGCACTGGGCGCGCCGCGACGCTTGCAGCGCGGCATTGTCGAAGGCTGGATCGCCGGACGATTTCTCCACGATCGCGTCGCTGATTTCGCCACGCTCATTGATCCAGACCCGGACGACGGCGTCGGAGCGCGCCGCCGGCCCGCCGGCGAGAGCGGCGGCTTTCAGATCGTCGGCGGACAAAGCATAGCTGCAGCCGATGGTTCGCGCGGGCACGTACGGCGACATGGGCGCGACGTCTACATTCGCCTGTGCCGCCGTCATGCCGGCAAGACCGGCGACCATGAAGGCGATGGCACGCACCGCTTTGCCGGCACGCACGCGCGGCAATGAACCCCAATGACTGGATATCTGCATTTTTGTATTCTTTTGCCGGATCGGCAGTCGCATGACTGCAAACCGGCAGTATCGAGTTGCGCTGGCCTTGATCGGTCCTTGATTGGGCCCTTATCTGCCCTTTACCTGAACTTCGAAAACCGCCTGATTATCGTGCATTCCGATGTCGATCGTGGTTTGTTCGCGAACAGAAAAGCGTTACGTGGCTACTCTATTTTCGCTACCATACGGGCTTATTTCGTCGCTCCTCCTCCCTGAACCGAATACTCTTCCGCCGATGCAAAATCTGACCGCTCCCGCACTCGCCGAATGGCTCGCCGATACCTCGCGTCCCGCGCCCGTGCTGCTCGACGTGCGCGAGCCGTGGGAACTGCAAACCGCGTCGATCGCCGGCGTCGTGCCGATTCCGATGCGGGAGATTCCCGCGCGCAGCGAAGAACTCGACGACGACGCGCAGATCGTCTGCATCTGCCATCACGGCGCGCGCAGCGCGCAGGTCGCGATGTTCCTCGAATCGCGCGGCCATGCCAACGTGTTCAATCTGCAAGGCGGGATCGACGCGTGGTCGCGTCAGGTCGATCCGTCCGTGCCTACGTACTGAGATTTACTGCGGAGATTTACCGCGGAGATTTACCGCGGAGATTCACCGCGCGGTAGTAGCGCATTGAAGCGGCGCAAGGGCGGGCAGTCCTTGCGCCGTGTGTCGTTCTGTCTGCACCGGCAAGGGTGGCAAAAACCGCGCAATGCGGGCGCTTTTTCTGTTTCATCGAAAGCAGCGGAAATTTGGGCCGCCGCCCATATACGGACAACCTGTCGCACGGCAATTATCTGATCGCTGCCGATCCGGGCCGCGACTTCAGATAGATCGTCGACACACCTATGTCCCTGTCCGTATTCAAGATGCACTCCGTGGAGCTGAGCTGTCCGAGGCCATCAGGTGCCCGTTATGTCATCTGCAACGAGTTGCACTACAAGGCGTGCCTGAGAAAGGCCGCCGACCTCGAAAAGGCCGAGGCAGATACCCAGGAATTTCTCGGTATTGCCAACCTGAACCGTAGCGAATGGAAGGAAAACCAGAAGCTGGTGAAGAGCATCAGGCAGCGCTCCTGGCTGTGGTTTCATTATATTCCGGACGGAAACCCGGACTCAGTTGGCTGGTGGGTCATCAGTGCGCTTCTCGCCGAGGTGCGCCGGGGCTCCCTGCTTGCTATCAAAGGCCGCTGTGCTGACCTGTTTCCGCCACCTTGCCGCACGCCACTGACGATTCTCGCGGCGAGGGCAGTCAATCTCCCGGACGGCGAATCCATGCTGTCCAGCCGGTACGCCTTAACGCCGCTCGGCGATGCATTGCCGTTCGAATACATGCCGGAAGCGATGAGCGGTGACGCTGAATATCTGGCTGGTATTGGCAGCCGCGGCGACATGTATGCATGCGACATCATTTCAACCGAGTGCAAAGGGTCCGTGTTGCGCGAGTTTCCTGGCCAGTACCTAAACTCAACACTGGACGACATTGAGAGCGATGCGCAGGACGGGATAAAAGATGCCCGAAAAGCGCTTAAGCTGCTCAATGATGGACGATTCAAAAAATAGGACGATAGCCATGCCTCATCCGCTTTATGACCTGCTCGACAAACTTGACGATGCCAAAATTCACTATTCCCTAAGCCGCCAACGACCGGGCAGCGTGCTTGTTTCCGTAACCGTCGTCGGCCAGCGCATCGAAATTGACGTGTTCATCGATGGACATATGGAAGTGTCTCGTTTTCTTGGGCATGAAAATATCGAAGGCGGCGCGGAATTGATCGACTCAATTATTGCCCTTGGCTGACCTCCCGCAAGTAACGCAACATCTGTTTCCGCCACCTTGCAGCACGCCGCTGACGATTCTCGCGGCGAGGGCAGTCAATCTCCCGGACGGCGAACCCATGCTGTCCAGCCGGTACGATCCCGGCACCCGGCAAACCCCGTCGATCGCCGCACGCGCAGCCATGTCTGGTGGTAGCGGCGGCGGCCTGCTCGATGCGGCTGTCGCCGTCGTCGGTGCATTGGCCGGTGAAAGTACTGCGGACGCGGTTAGCACAGAGGGTAGCGATCTGACCGACGATGGGCACACCTCAACGCTGCTCGGCGATGCGCAGCCGTTCGAGTACACGCCAGGCGGCGACCTGAGTGACGACACAACGAAAGTAGCGGCTCCAATGTCGCCGATCAACTGCCGGTGAAGTACGAGAGCGATGGAGGGTTAATGAATAGCCAGAATAAAACATGGGGTTGGGAGCATGCAAGGAACAGCAGTTTGCTGATTAAAATATTTGGAGAGTATCCGTCATTTCATGATTCAGCCGTAAGAACATTTTGCATGCAGAGAAAGAGGCGATCATTTGAGAGTGCGCAAGGCAAGCCTTTACCGACTGGCCGCTCGCGTGATCTGGTCGATCTTGAGCTTGAAGTACTGCATAACCGCTATGGTCCACCTCGCAGTGATGGAAGTCCCGACTATCTGATTGCGCTTGAGTTTTTAGATATCAGGAGTTCCGAGATCGATGTAAACGCCATGCTCGAAGAAGCTTCGATAATGGATATGTCCTTATCCAGGGAATCGGATGGGTTAATAAGGTTTGATCTTATGCCCAATATTGGTCTCGATATACGCTTAACCTGCATGGAAGTTGTGGTCAGTTCTATCCAGCCCTATATTCGCGACGAATTTTAAACCGTACCGCTCGCACCACCACATGAGCGAACCCGTCATGTTCACAATTGGGCAATCGATCCTGCTGTGCGCGATAAACGGTTGTCGGCTGGATTCGCAGCTACGCCGATTCCAAACCCGCGCTCGTATCCCAGGCGCGGGCGGAACAGATCACTCAAGCCATACTTGCAGGACGGGCGACTCTGTTCCCGCTCGAACCATCATGCGGTGCCGAAGTGGCCGTTCTATGCGAATCAGCATGGCTGAACAACGCGATCAATCAGCGCAATAATTTCTGCCGCTCCATCACGTCACGCGATGACAGCCACGCCGCCCGCCCCCCACTACTCCGTCTCCCGCAGCACCTCCGCCACCGTCCCAAAGATCTCGTCGATCTGCGCGTCGTCGACGATCAGCGGCGGCGAGAACGCCAGAATGTCGCCGGTATAGCGCGTCAGCACCCCCTTCTCGAAGCAGCGCACGAATACGTCGTGGGCCCGCGTGCCGGGCGCGCCCGCGCGCGGCTGCAGTTCCACGCCGCCCACCAGCCCGAGATTGCGCACGTCGATCACGTGCGGCTCGCCGCGCAACTCGTGGATCGCGCGCTCGAACACCGGTGCCATCCGCGCGGCCCGCTCGAACAGTTGCTCGCGTTCATACAGATCGATGGCCGCGCACGCGGCGGCGGCCGCAAGCGGATGCCCCGAATACGTATAGCCGTGGAACAGCTCGATGCCGCCCGGCGCGCCGTTGACAATCGTGTCGTGAATCTTCGCGCTCGCCGCGACCGCGCCCATCGGCGCGGCGGCATTGTTGGTGCCCTTCGCCATCGTCAGCAGATCGGGCGTCACGCCGAAGAACTGCGCGGCGAACGGCGCGCCGAGACGCCCCCAGCCGGTGATCACTTCGTCGAAGATCAGCAGGATGCCGTGCCTGTCGCAGATCTCGCGCAGCCGTTGCAGATAGCCTTGCGGCGGAACCAGCACGCCGGTCGAGCCGGCCACCGGCTCGACGATCACCGCCGCGATCGTCGACGCATCGTGCAGCGCGACGAGCCGCTCGAGCTCGTCGGCGAGATGCGCGCCCCATGCGGGCTGTCCCTTCGAAAACGCCGCTTCCTTCAGATTCAGCGTGTGCGGCAGATGATCGACCGCCGGCAGCAGGCCGCCTGAAAACGCCTTGCGATTCGGCGCGATGCCGCCGACCGAAATCCCGCCGAAGCCGACGCCGTGATAACCGCGCTCACGGCCGATCAGTCGCGTGCGCTGCCCTTCGCCCTTCGCGCGGTGATAGGCGAGCGCGATCTTCAGCGCGGTGTCGACCGCCTCCGAACCTGAGTTCACAAAGAAAATGTGCTTCAGATCGCCCGGCGTATGACGCGCGATTTTCGTCGCGGCTTCGAAGGCCTTCGGGTGGCCCATCTGAAAGGTCGGCGCGAAATCCATTTCCGCGGCCTGCGCCTGCACCGCCGCGACGATCTCGTCGCGGCAATGGCCCGCGTTCACGCACCACAGCCCCGCCGTGCCGTCGAGAATGCGCCGGCCATCGTGCGACGTGTAGTACATCCCCTTCGCGCCCGTCAGCAGACGCGGCGCGCTCTTGAACTGTCGGTTGGCGGTGAAGGGCATCCAGAACGCCGACATATCGGGTGGGCTGACGGCAGTGCGTTCGTTCATGTCGGGTCTCCTCACAGGTGGACTTTCAGTGTAGGCAGCGCGCGCGTCATGCACAAAGACGCGGCGCGCGTGCACCGCGCCCGCGCCCGCGTGCGCCGCTTGCGCCCGCAACCTTCCGCTGGCGGCGAAGCACGCTTCGTTGCGGCGCGGCACGCACCCGAACGAGGCGCGCCGCGCATAGCTGCACCAGTTTCGCGCCGCGGCGTGGCGCCGCCCGTTGCGCGCCATGCATCGCGCACGAGCGCCGCTAGCCGCGCCGCAACAAGCATCACGCGCGCCGCGCGGCGCGATACCGCCCGCATGCGTCGCATGGCATGTGCCTTGCAGTACAGCAGCGGCAAATCGTGCGGGCTCAGCGCTGCTGGCTGAAATCGACGCTCATAAACAGTCACCATCCATGGCAGGGGAAAACACATGAAACGTCGCAGTCTGTTGAAGTTCGGTTCCATGTCCGGCGCGCTCGCGCTCGCGGGCCGCGTGCCGTTCGCGCACGCGCAGCCCGACAGCGGCCCGATCAAGGTGGGGATCCTGCATTCGCTGTCGGGCACGATGGCGATCTCCGAAACGTCGCTGAAGGACACCGCGCTGATGACCATCGCGGACATCAACAGGAACGGCGGCGTGATGGGCCGTCAGATCCAGCCGGTGGTGGTCGACCCTGCTTCGAACTGGCCGCTCTTCGCGGAGAAGGCGCGCCAGCTTCTCACGCAGGAGAAGTGCGCGGTCGTGTTCGGCTGCTGGACCTCGGTGTCGCGCAAGTCGGTGCTGCCGGTGTTCGAGGAACTGAACGGCCTGCTGTTCTACCCGGTGCAGTACGAAGGCGAAGAGATGTCGCGCAACGTGTTCTATACGGGCGCCGCGCCGAACCAGCAGGCGATTCCGGCGACCGAATACCTGATGAGCGCCGAGGGCGGCGGCGCGAAGCGCTTCTTCCTGCTCGGCACGGACTACGTCTATCCACGCACGACCAACAAGATCCTGCGCGCGTTCCTCAAATCGAAGGGCGTGCAGGAAACCGATATCCAGGAGGTCTATACGCCGTTCGGACACAGCGACTATCAGACCATCGTCGCGAACATCAAGACCTTCTCGCAAGGCGGCAAGACCGCGGTGATCTCGACCGTCAACGGCGATTCGAACGTGCCGTTCTACAAGGAGCTCGGCAATCAGGGGCTCAAGGCGTCGGACGTGCCGGTCGTCGCGTTCTCGGTCGGCGAGGAAGAGCTGCGCGGCATCGATACGAAGCCGCTCGTCGGCAATCTCGCCGCGTGGAACTACTTCATGTCGCTGCGCAATCCGGCCAACGAGAAGTTCAAGAAGCAATGGGCCGCGTGGGTGAAGGACAACAACCTGCCGGGCGGCTCGAAGCGCGTGACCAACGATCCGATGGAAGCGACCTTCGTCGGCATTCATATGTGGAAGCAGGCAGTCGAAAAAGCGAAGAGCACCGAGGTCGACAAGGTGCGCGTCGCGATGGTCGGCCAGACGTTCGCGGCGCCGTCGGGCTTCACGCTCGAGATGGACGGCAACCATCATCTGCACAAGCCGGTGATGATCGGCGAAGTGCGCGCGGACGGTCAGTTCAACGTCGTGTGGCACACCAAGGGACCGATTCGCGCGCAACCGTGGAGTCCGTTCATCGCCGGCAATGCGGGCAAGCCGGATGTGGTCAGCTCGATTCCGGCGTTCTTGAGGCGTTCGCGGGTCGCCTGACGGCGAAGCTCGCGGCGGCGGTGTGGTGAGCGGTGCCCGACACGCTCGCGCCGTTCGATAAGCCGCCGCGCGACGCCCGCGCTTCGCTCGAGCGCCGCGAATTCATGTTGCGCGCCCGCTCACGCGCCGATACCACGGCACCGTTGCCCGCTTTATCCGCTCCATCGATCCGCACAGTGCAAAAGGCCACTATGGCGTTTTCATTTCCGACTTCCATGCGGTGCTTCATGCCGCGATCCGCATCACGACTGGCGTTGCGACTGACGCCGCAATCGGTACGCCGATCCGCGCGCCGCGCAAGCGCCATCGCGGCCCTCGTGCTGCTCGCGGCGGGCGCGCCATGCACCGCGTTCGCGCTAACCCAGGCCGACGTCGCGCCGCTCGCCGGCGACGACTTCGAAGCGAAGTCCGCGGCCATCGACAAACTGATCGCGACGCACGACGCCGCATCGCTCGCGGTGCTCAAAGCGCTCGCCGACGACAGCGCGCTCGCCACCGACTCAGGCGCCCTGCTGCTGCAGGACGGCGACAGCACACGCGATGCCGTGACCGGCCGGGCTGTCGCCGCGAACGACGCGCAACCGGTCACGCTGAACAACCTGCTTCGTTCGAAGGTCGCCGGCGCGCTGTCGGGTCTGCAACTCGCGTCGCCGGACAAAGCGACGCGCGCCGCCGCCATCGCCGCGCTGCTGCAAAACCCCGACCCGTCGATCAAGCCGCTCGTCGACGCGGCCCGCGCGAAGGAAACCGATCCCGCATTGAAGAAACGCCTCGACACGCTGTGGGCCATGTCCGCGTTGCACGACGCCGATCCGGCGAAGCGCCTCGAAGCGGTGCAACTGGTCGCCGCGCGGCACGACCTCGACATGAACGAACTGCTGCGCCCGCTGGTCGCGAAGAAAACGGACGGCACTTACACCGAACCCGACGAACGGGTACGCGCCGCCGCGCAAAGCGGCATCGACGAACTCGATGCGATCCAGCGCCGCAGCCAGATCGCCGGCACGCTGTTCGCGGGGCTCTCGCTCGGCAGTGTGCTGCTGCTCGCCGCGCTCGGTCTCGCGATCACGTACGGGCTGATCGGCGTGATCAACATGGCGCACGGCGAATTCCTGATGATCGGCGCATATGCGACCTACGTCGTGCAGAACCTGTTCCAGCGCTTCGCGCCCGGCGCGTTCGACTGGTATCCGCTCTTCGCGGTGCCGGCCGCGTTCGTCGCCGCGGGACTCGTCGGCATCGTGCTCGAACGGCTCGTGCTGAAGCACCTGTACGGCCGCCCGCTCGAAACGCTGCTGACCACCTTCGGCGTGAGCCTGATCCTGATTCAGGCAACCCGCATGCTGTTCGGCGCGCAGAACGTGCAGGTGGAGAATCCGTCGTGGATGAGCGGCGGCGTGACCGTGCTGCCGAATCTGATCCTGCCGTACAACCGGCTCGCGATTCTCGCGTTCTCGCTGTTCGTCGTCGCGATCGCGTGGGCGGTGCTCACGCGCACGCGGCTCGGTCTGTTCGTGCGCGCGGTGACGCAGAACCGCCGCATGGCCGCGTGCGTCGGCGTGAAAACCGCGCGCGTCGATTCATATGCGTTCGCGTTCGGCGCGGGCATCGCCGGTCTCGGCGGCTGTGCGCTGTCGCAGATCGGCAATGTCGGGCCGGACCTCGGCCAGAGCTACATCATCGATTCGTTCATGGCGGTCGTGCTCGGCGGCGTCGGCCAGCTCGCGGGCACCGTGCTCGGCGGCTTCGGCCTCGGCCTCGTCAGCAAGGCGATCGAGCCGTTCTGGGGCGCGGTGCTCGCGAAGATCGCGGTGCTCGTGCTGATCGTGCTGTTCATCCAGAAGCGTCCGCAGGGCATGTTCGCCCTGAAGGGCCGCAGCGCGGAGGCGTGAGATGGCATCGGCAACCTCATCGGCAACCTCATCGGCAAACCCGTCGACAGACCCGTCTTCCGGTTCGACATCGCGCGCCGGCGTTGCAGGCAGCGGCATAACGGGCGCGCGCGACAGCAGCGCCGGCTTCGCGCTCGGCCTGCCGCCACGGCCCGCATTGTTGTCGCGCCGTGCATGGCTCGCGCTGATCGCGCTGATCATCGCGTTCGGTCTCGGCGTGCCGTTCGCCGCGCTCGTGATTCCGGAGACCAGCGCGCTGCATCTGTCCGCGTATGCGATGACGCTCACCGGCAAGTTCATGTGCTACGCGATCGCGGCGCTCGCGCTCGATCTCGTGTGGGGCTACTGCGGCATTTTGAGCCTCGGCCACGCCCTCTTCTTCGCGCTCGGCGGCTACGCGATCGGCATGTACCTGATGCGCGCGATCGGCCACGACGGCAAGTACGGCAGCGATCTGCCCGACTTCATGGTGTTTCTCGACTGGCACCAGTTGCCGTGGTACTGGCAGGGCACGCAGCATCTCGGCTACGCGTTGCTGCTCGTCGTGCTCGTGCCGGCCGTGGTCGCATGGGTGTTCGGCTTCTTCACGTTCCGCTCGCGCGTGAAGGGCGTGTATCTGTCGATCATCACGCAGGCGATGACCTTCGCCGCGATGCTGCTGTTCTATCGCAACGAAACGGGCTTCGGCGGCAACAACGGCTTTACCGACTTCAAGCGCATCGCCGGCTTTCCGATCACGCATCAGGGCACGCGCGCGGCGCTGTTGCTGATCACGTTCGCGGTGCTGATCCTCGCGTTTCTCGGCGCGCGCGCGATCGTCACGTCGAAGCTCGGGCGCGTCGTCACCGCGGTGCGTGACGGCGAAACGCGTTTGATGTTCCTCGGCTACAGCCCGCTCGCGTACAAGCTGTTCGTGTGGACCGTGTCGGCCGTGCTGTGCGGGATCGCGGGCGCGTTGTACGTGCCGCAGGTCGGCATCATCAATCCGGGCGAGATGTCGCCGGGCAACTCGATCGAAATGGCGATCTGGGTCGCGGTCGGCGGACGCGGCACGCTGATCGGCCCGATCATCGGCGCGTTCGCGGTGAACGGCGCGAAGAGCTTTTTCACCGCGAACTTCCCCGAGTACTGGCTGTTCTTTCTCGGCCTGATTTTCGTGCTGGTGCCGCTGCTGCTGCCGAACGGCATCATGGGTCTGGCCGATCTGCTGACGCGCAAAAGGAACCGCTGATGAACGAAAACCCGATGGTTCCCGATCTGGATTTACCCGAAGCACCGCCCGAACGCTCGTTGAGCGGCGTCGCGAACATGGGGCACATAGTCGTGCCCGGCGAGATCGACGTGTCGCACGGCACGATCCTCTATCTGGAGGACGTGACCGTCAGCTTCGACGGCTTTCGCGCGTTGAACGCGCTGACGCTCGCGATCGACGCGGGCGAGCTGCGCTGCATCATCGGCCCGAACGGCGCGGGCAAGACGACGATGATGGACGTGATCACCGGCAAGACCGCGCCCGACGACGGCAAGGTGTTCCTCGGCCAGTCGATCGATCTGACGCGGATGAACGAACCCGCGATCGCGCGCGCGGGCATCGGCCGCAAATTCCAGAAGCCGACCGTGTTCGAGCAGCATCCGGTGTGGGAGAACCTCGAACTCGCGATGAAGACCGACAAGGGCTGGTGGGCGTCGCTGCGCGCGCGGCTCGATCGCGACGCGCAGGCGCGCATCGAGGCAACGCTCGCGCTGATCGGCCTCGAAAGCGAAGCGCGGCGGCTCGCCGGCGAGTTGTCGCACGGGCAGAAGCAGCGGCTCGAAATCGGCATGCTGCTGATGCAGCAACCGGCGCTGCTGCTGCTCGACGAACCCGCGGCCGGCATGACCGACGACGAAACGATGCAGCTCGCCGAACTGCTCAACCACCTGCGCGGCACCTGCTCGATGATGGTCGTCGAACACGACATGGAGTTCGTCGCGGCGTTGGCGGGCGACACCGGCAAGGTCACGGTGATGGCCGAAGGACGCGTGCTCGCGCACGGTTCGCTCGATGAGGTGAAGCGCGATGAGATGGTCATCGAGTCTTATCTGGGTCGATGAACTTGCCCGATGAATCGCGGATTGCACAGGACCTCACGACGATGCTCGAAGTAGAAAAACTGAACCAGTACTACGGCGGCAGCCACATCCTGCGCGACGTGCAACTGACCGTGCCCGACGGCAAGCTGACGGTGCTGCTCGGCCGCAACGGTGTCGGCAAGACCACGCTGCTGCGCTGTCTGATGGGGGTGGTGCCGGCGAAAAGCGGCGCGATCGCATGGCGCGGCGCGCCGCTCACGAAACTGCCGACGCATGCGCGCGTCGCCCAGGGCCTCGCCTATGTGCCGCAGGGCCGCGATATCTTTCCGCGTCTGAGCGTCGAGGAAAACCTGCTGGTAGGCGCGGCGAGCCGAAAGGCGCCGAAGAAAATCCCCGAGCGGATCTACGAACTGTTCCCCGTGCTGAAGGACATGCGCAACCGGCGCGGCGGCGACCTGTCGGGCGGTCAGCAGCAACAGCTCGCGATCGGCCGCGCGCTGATGAGCGAGCCGCAACTGCTGATTCTCGATGAGCCGACCGAAGGCATCCAGCCGTCGATCATCCAGGACATCGGCCGCACGCTGCGGCAACTGGTCGAGGAAATGGGCATGACGGTGCTGCTCGTCGAGCAGTACTACGACTTCGCGAAAGCGATCGCCGATCGCTACTGGGTGATGAGCCGCGGCGAGATCGTCGCCGGCGGCGACGGCGCGAACATGGACGAGGACGGCGTGCGGGCGTTGATTGCGGTTTGACAGTATTGGGTTGATCATCGGCGGAATCGCGCTCGAGCCACCTCGAAACGGCGCACTGGTTACAACCTCGGCGAGCACGCGACGCAACGGAAGTTCGTGCCGTCCCGCCGTGCTTCGCCCTACGCCGCCGCATTCCGGGCAAACCGCTGCGCGCGCGGCAAATTGTCCATGTGACCATGCGTGCTATCCTCGCCGCATCGTAGCGGGAGATGCGATGGACCACGCGAAGCACCGGCGCCATGCGCGCCGCGCCGCCGCCCCTTGTTCTCCCGCTCCATTCCGCCACGCCGCCCGTCCATCCATTCGCATGTCGCTTCACGAAAACCACGCCACGCTCGCCACCGCGCAGCCTGCCGCGCATGCGCCGTGGCGCGCGCGTCTCGAACTCGGCTTCGTCGGCGGCGACGCCCGCACGACGCTCGCGCATCGGCTGCACGACGGGCCGCTGCGCGTGCAACGGCCGCTCTATCCGGAAGGCCAGTCGATCTGCCACGCGGTGATCGTGCATCCGCCCGGCGGCATCGCGGGCGGCGACCAGCTCGACATCGACATCGCGCTCGGCGCGCGCGCGCATGCGGTACTGACGACGCCGGGCGCGACCAAATGGTACAAGTCGAACGGACGCGCGGCCCGGCAACACATCGCGTTACGCGTCGGCGAACACGCGAAGCTCGACTGGCTGCCACAGAACAACATCGTGTTCGACCATGCGAATGCGCAACTCGATTTTTCGCTGACGCTCGCCGACGGCGCCACCGCGATCGGCTGGGACGCGACGCAACTCGGCCGCCAGGCGGCCGGCGAACGCTGGTCGGCGGGAAGTTTGCGCACGGTGTCGCGCATCGTCGGCGCGCGCGGTGAGTTGCTGTGGTTCGAGCGCGCGAGTCTCGCGGCGGATGATCCGCTGCGCGACGCGGCCCAGGGGCTCGCCGGATTTCCCGCGTACGGCACGCTGTGGGCGATCGGTCCGGCCTGCGACGACGCGCTCGCCGAATCGCTGAGCGCGCAACTGCCGTTCGACGATACGCTGCGCGCCGCCGCTTCGTGCGTCACGCACGGCGTGCTGCTGGTGCGCGCGGTATCGCGGTCGATGGAGACGCTGCAGCATTCGCTCACGCGCTGCTGGCTGCAGTTGCGGCCGCTCGTGCACGGCGTTGCGGCCGTGCCGTTGCGGATCTGGTCGACCTGAGCGGCGCGCACCCAAGCCTTTCACCTTCACAACGCCCATCGCGCACCAGCGTGGCGCGCGCGTGCGCCCCAAAGCCGTGCGCGAACCCGCCGCGGACGCCGCGAGGCCTCGCCGCAACGCAATGGCACACAGCTTGCATAGTCTGCCACCGCAATGAAGCGCGGGTTTCGATACGTATTCGACGGCAACCTGCCGCCCCCCATCAACGACGGCCGGTCCGCGCTCCACCACGCCAACATCAAACGACACACCACCACCGCTCACTCACCATGATCCGACTGCTTCCCCGTCCCGCGCGCCGCGCGCTGCTCGCCGCGCTGCTCGTCCTGCCCATCGTCGCCGACCTCGCGTTTCATTCGAGCGCCGCGCACGCCGACACGCTCGACAACATCACGAAGGCCGGCGTGCTCAAGGTGGCCGTGCCCGAGGACTATCCGCCGTTCGGCTCGGTCGGCCCCGATATGAAACCGCAGGGCTACGACATCGACACCGCCGCGCTGCTCGCGAAAGCGATGAACGTAAAGCTCGAACTCGTGCCGGTCAACAGCGCGAACCGCATTCCGTATCTGCAGACGGGCAAGGTCGACCTGGTGATCTCGTCGCTCGGCAAGACGCCCGAACGCGAGAAAGTGATCGACTTTTCGACCGCGTACGCGCCGTACTACCAGGGCGTGTTCGGTCCCGCCGACATCAAGGTGAGCGGCCCCGCCGATCTCACCGGCAAGACGGTCGGCGCGACGCGCGGCGCGCTCGAGGAAATCGCCCTTACGCAGATGGCGCCGAACGCGACGATCAAACGCTTCGAGGACAACAACGCGACCATCGCCGCGTTCCTGTCGGGTCAGGTGCAACTGATCGCGGCCGGCAACATCGTCGCGGCGGCGATTCTCGCGAAGAATCCGCCGCGCCGTCCGGAGCCGAAATTCGTGATCAAGAACTCGCCGTGCTTCGTCGGCATGAACCGGAACGAGCCGCGTCTGCAACAGAAGGTCGACGCCGCGATCGCGCAGGCGAAGCACGACGGCACGCTCGAGGCGATGTCGAAGAAGTGGTTCGGCGCGCCGCTGCCGGCCGATCTGTGAATCTGTAAGCGTGCCGTTAGCCGGACTTGATACCGTGACCGGCTAACCGCGCGTCGTCACGACATCCGGACGACGCCGCCACGACCCGATAACGCCGGAACTCACATCCGATGAAGCTGACACCTCGCGAGAAGGACAAGCTGCTGATCTTCACCGCCGCGCTACTGGCCGAACGGCGCCGCGCGCGCGGCCTCAAGCTGAACTATCCGGAGGCGGTCGCCTTCATCACGGCCGCGCTGATGGAAGCCGCGCGCGACGGCAAGACCGTCGCCGAGGTCATGCACTACGGCACCACGCTGCTCACGCGCGCCGACGTGATGGAGGGCGTGCCCGAGATGATCCCCGACATCCAGGTCGAAGCGACCTTCCCGGACGGCACCAAGCTCGTCACGGTTCATCATCCGATTCCCTGAATCCTTCATCGTCAAGGCGGGCCTCATGATTCCCGGCGAACTCCTCATCGACGACGGCGAGCACGAGCTCAACGCGGGCCGCGCGACCGTCACGGTGGTCGTGTCGAATACCGGCGACCGGCCGGTGCAGATCGGCTCGCACTACCATTTCTACGAAGTGAACGAAGCGCTCACGTTCGACCGCGAAGCGGCGCGCGGCTTTCGCCTGAACATCGCGGCCGGCACCGCGGTGCGCTTCGAGCCCGGCCAGGAGCGCACGGTCGAGCTCGTCGCGCTGGCGGGCGAGCGCATCGTCTACGGCTTCAACGGCAAGGTGATGGGCAAGCTGTGAGATGCCCGTAACGCGCCGCTGCCCGCGCCGCGCGCTTATCGGCTTCGACCGCTTTGCTCCGCCGCCTCTTTGCAACCTGGTTGCTCCGGACCCACACCATGACACTACGCATTGGCCGCCGCGCATACGCGGAGATGTTCGGCCCCACCACCGGCGATCGCGTGCGCCTCGCCGACACCGAACTCGTGATCGAGATCGAACGCGACTTCACGACCTACGGCGAAGAGGTCAAGTTCGGCGGCGGCAAGGTGATTCGCGACGGCATGGGCCAGTCGCAGCGCGTGCATGCGGAGGTGGTCGATACCGTCGTCACGAACGCGGTGATTCTCGATCACTGGGGCATCGTGAAGGCCGACATCGGCATCAAGGACGGCCGTATCGCCGCGATCGGCAAGGCGGGCAATCCCGACATCCAGCCGGACGTGACGATCGCGATCGGCGCGTCGACCGAAGTGATCGCGGGCGAAGGGCTGATCGTGACCGCCGGCGGCATCGATACGCACATCCACTTCATCAGCCCGCAGCAGATCGACGAAGCGCTCGCAAGCGGCGTGACGACGATGATCGGCGGCGGCACCGGTCCCGCGACCGGCACCAACGCGACGACCTGCACGCCGGGGCCGTGGCATATGGAGCGCATGCTGCAGGCGGCCGACGGCTACCCGATGAATCTCGGCTTTCTCGGCAAGGGCAACGTGAGTCAGCCGCGGCCCGCGCTCGAACAGATCGCCGCGGGCGCGATCGGCCTGAAGCTGCACGAGGACTGGGGCACGACGCCGGCCGCGATCGATAACTGCCTTTCCGTCGCCGACGACACCGACACGCAGGTCGCAATTCACACCGACACGCTGAACGAAGCCGGTTTCGTCGAAGCGACGGTGGCCGCGTTCAAGGGCCGTACGATCCACACGTATCACACCGAGGGCGCGGGCGGCGGCCACGCGCCGGACATCATCAAGGTGTGCGGCGAAGCGAACGTGCTGCCGTCGTCGACCAATCCGACGCGGCCGTACACGGTCAACACGCTCGAAGAACATCTCGACATGCTGATGGTGTGCCATCACCTCGACCCGTCGATCACGGAAGATATTGCATTCGCCGAATCGCGGATCCGCCGCGAGACGATCGCGGCCGAGGACATCCTGCACGATCTCGGCGCGCTGTCGATGCTGTCGTCCGACTCACAGGCGATGGGCCGCGTCGGCGAGGTGATCATCCGCACGTGGCAGACCGCGCACAAGATGAAGGTGCAACGCGGCGCGCTGCCCGGGGACAACGCGCGCCACGACAATTTCCGCGCGAAGCGCTACGTCGCGAAGTACACGATCAATCCGGCGCTCACGCATGGCATCGCGCACGAGGTCGGTTCGATCGAGCCGGGCAAGTGGGCCGATCTCGTGTTCTGGGAACCGGCGTTTTTCGGCATCAAGCCGTCGCTGATTCTCAAGGGCGGCATGATCGCGATGGCGCAGATGGGCGACCCGAACGCGTCGATTCCGACGCCGCAACCGGTTCACTATCGCGAGATGTTCGCCACGCGCGGCGGCGCATTGGGACGCACGTCGCTGACCTTCGTGTCGCAACTCGCCGCCGACGCGAACGTCGCCGAACGCTATGGTTTGCGCAAACGCATCGTCGCGGTGAAGAACTGCCGCGGCGTCACGAAGGCCGACATGATTCACAACGCGTGGCGCCCGGCGATCAGCGTCGATCCGGAAACCTATCAGGTGATCGCCGACGGCCAGCTGCTGACCTGCGAGCCGGCCGCCGTGCTGCCGATGGCGCAACGCTACCTCCTGTTCTGATCATGCGCACACTCGACAAGCGGCTCGCGCCGCATCTGAAGATTGCTCCGGTGCTCGTGAAGCGCGCGCCGACCTTGACGCTTGCGTTCGATGAGCGCCGCAGGAGCCGGCTCGCCGCGACGCTCGACAACGGCGAGGAAATCGCCCTGCTGCTGCCGCGCGGCACCGTGTTGCGCGACGGCGATGTGCTCGTTGCCGATGACGGCGGCCTCGTGCGTATCGTCGCGAAACCGGAAGCGGTGCTGCTGGTGCGCGCGAACGATGCGTTGACGTTGACGCGCGCCGCGTATCACCTGGGCAACCGTCATACACCGGTCGAGGTGGGTACCGATTATCTGAAGCTCGAATACGATCCGGTGCTCGCCGATATGCTCGCGCGCATCGGCGCGACGGTCGAACAGGTGTCGTTGCCGTTTCAGCCGGAAGCGGGTGCGTATGGCGGTGGGCATAAGCATGGGCACGACGAGACGTTCGCCGAAGACTATGCGCTCGCGCAGCAGGTGTTTGGTGAGCATCACGGGCATGAGCATGCGGGTTCGCACTCGCATGAACACGATCACGGTCACGATCACGGCGACCACACTCACGACGATTGTTGCGGCCACGCGCATCACCCGCATCATCATGCGCATCGCTGAACTCACCGCGCTGCTGCATCTCGCGTCGCCGGCGCTGCCGATCGGCGCGTTCAGCTATTCGCAGGGACTCGAAGCGGCTATCGAAGCGGGTTTGATCACCGACGCCGATTCCGCGCGCGCGTGGATCGAAAGCGGTTTGACCGACGTGCTCGCGCGCGGCGAGCTGCCCTTCCTCGCGCAGCAGATCGAGCGCTGGCGCTCGCATGACGCCGCGGGCCTCGGCGATGCGAACGCCGAATTTCTCGCGAGCCGCGAATCCGCCGAACTGCGCCGCGAAACCGAACAGATGGGCTGGTCGCTGCGACAGCTATGCGTATCGCTCGAATGGGGCGATGCGTCACGCCGCGCGACGCTCGCGTCGCTCACGCCGCTCGCGCAACCGACCGCGTTCGCCTTCGCCGCTCACGCGCACGACGCCGCCATCGACGCCGCGCTCGCCGCGTACGCGTTCAGTTGGGTCGAGAACCAGGCCGCCGCTGCGCTGAAGGCGGTGCCGCTCGGCCAGCTCGCGGGACAGCGCATCATCGTCGCGCTGCGCGAGCCGATCGACGCGGCGGTCGCGCGCGCACTCGCCACCTCGCGTGAGAACATCAACACGTTCGCGCCGCAGCTCGGCATTCTGTCGGCGCGTCACGAGTCGCAGTATTCGCGGCTCTTCCGCTCATAGCACGACCACACGGTCACACGACCCATCATGAACGCACCTCATCATCCCGCCGCTTCTACGAAGACCCGCACGAAGAAGCTGCCGCCGCTGCGCGTGGGCGTCGGCGGCCCGGTCGGTTCGGGCAAGACCACGCTGCTCGAAATGCTTTGCAAGGCGATGCGCGACCAGTACGACCTCGTCACGATCACCAACGACATCTACACGAAGGAAGATCAGCGTCTGCTGACGGTAGCGGGCGCGCTGCCGGCTGAGCGGATCATGGGTGTCGAGACGGGCGGCTGCCCGCACACGGCGATCCGCGAGGACGCGTCGATCAATCTCGAGGCGGTCGACCGCATGCTCACGCGTTTTCCCGACGCGGACATCGTGTTCATCGAATCGGGCGGCGACAACCTCGCGGCGACGTTCAGCCCGGAACTGTCGGACCTGACGATCTACGTGATCGACGTCGCGGGCGGCGAGAAGATTCCGCGCAAGGGCGGCCCCGGCATCACGAAGTCGGATCTGCTGGTGATCAACAAGACGGATCTGGCGCCGCTGGTCGGCGCGAATCTCGACGTGATGGCGTCGGACGCGAAGAAGATGCGCGGCGAGCGGCCGTTCGTGATGTGCAATCTGAAGGCGCTCGACGGGTTGAGCGAGGTGGTGAGGTTTATCGAAAAGAAGGGATTGTTGAAGGTGTGAAGCTCTTCGCGAATCTGGCGAATCGCCGATACCGATGCGAGTCACCCAAAATGAGACGACGCTGTCTCCCACCGCCGCCATCGAAGCCACGCACTAACCGATGCGTCAGAGTTGGCGCACCACGATCACCGACGACGTGATCGCATTGAAATCCGCCCTGAAATGCACCGAGCTTTTCAGCGCAAGCACCTGCATCGTCTGCGGCTCGATGCCGACATGGCGGAAGATGGACCGGTCGGCGGCCTGCATCGTCCGGGACGAGACGATCGCGCGCACGTCGGTGTGTTCGACACGTAACAAGGCCATCGGACCGAGGTCGATCGGCGATCCGCGCCACATCGGGCCGGTTCCGGTAAAGCGCCCGTCGGTCATGCGTTCGACGATGAATACGGCCTCGTAGGGCAGGTTGCCCGGCGCGTCGGCGCGTCCGCCGAGCGCGAGTTCGATGCGTGAACCGACGCCCGCGGCATGCGCGTCGCTTGCAGCCTGTGCATCGCAGACGACTGCAACCACGGCACGACAAGCAGCCCGTGCGACCAGCGCACGGAGAATCGCGGTATTGTCGGACGCCGCGCCTGCACCGGGGTTGTCGTCGGTATCGCAGAGCACGACCGGCAGGCCGGGTTGCGCGGCGAGGCGGCGAAGCGCTTCGTCCACTGCGGCATCGGGAGAAAGCGGCGCTTCCGTGAAACGTTCCCGCTGCGCTTCGACGGCCTGCGCGAAGCGCGCCGACACGCGTTTTGCCGTGCCCGCTTCGTCCGCATACACGAGCACGCTTTGCTGGCGGCAGGCGACATCCGCCAGCGGAAAGCCGCTCGCCCATGACATCGATACGAGACCTTCGCCGGCTTCCGTGCGTTCGAGCAGCGCCATCAGCGATTGCGCCGGTTCCGCGAGCGTGCATTGCGCGGTAAGCGGCGCAACGAATGCGATGTCGGCCATCGACTTCGCCCACGGACGCCCGCGTTCGACGCGCGCCATCAGCAAACGCGCCGCGCGCACGCCGCTTTCGTCCATGTCGACGTGCGGGTAGCTGCGGTACACGACCATCGCATCGCACAGGTCGAACGAGCGGCGGCTCACGTTCGCGTGCAGATCGAGACTCACGACGATGGGCAGCGCTTCGCCCACGCGGGTGCGTATGCGCGCGAGCAGTTCGCCCTCGGCATCGTCGTGCGAGACGGTCGCCATCGCGCCGTGCAGGTCGAGATACAGGCCGTCGAGCGGTCCGGCATCAAGCAGGCGCGCGATGAGTTCATCCGCGAGCGCATCGAACGCGGCGTCCTCGACGCGGCCCGATGGTGTCGCCGCCGCCCACATCAGCGGCACGACGTTGCCCTCGCCCACGCGTGCATCGGCGGCGAGTGCGGCGATTGCCCCGCTCACCGGCAGGTTCATCGCGCCGAGTGTGGCCGCGATCTGCGCGCCCTTCTGCCAGCCCGGCCATCCACCGCCGAGGATGAAGGCATCGAGCGGCGTCACCGCCGCGTGCGTGTTGGTCTCGTGCTGAATGCCACCGACCGCGATTCTCATCGACGCGCTCTCCGCAAAGCTCAGACCACTGCGAGACGGCGCGGACTGCGCGTCAGCAGCTCGATGCCGTCATCCGTCACGAGCACGGTCTCACTGAACGCGATACCGTTCGCGGACACGTACATGTGGAAGATCATGCCCGTTTCCAGCACCCACTCCGAATTGGTGAGGAACACGCGCGTGAAGTCGCTCGTATGCGGCGTCGATTGCGGATAGTAGCCGAGCGTATAGCCCGTGATGTTCGGGAACGTGCTGCGCAGCCCTGCCGCGAGAATCGCGTCGCGTGCAATCGCGTCGATGTCCTTCGCCACTGCGCCGGGTCGCATCGCGGCGAACTGGCGATCCTGAATCCCGAGCAGTTGCGACGCGATGCGCTGCTGCGCGTCGCTCGCCTCGCCCATCACGGCGGGACGCATGATGCGCGCGCTGTAGCCGTTCACGAAAGGCAGCAGTTCCATATGCAGGATTTCGCCGCGCTCCAGCGGACGGCTGTGCAGATTGCCGTGCAAAAAGGCATCGCCGACTCCGTTGGTGATGGGGCCCGCGCGGCCGGAATCCGCGCCGTGGCGCATGAAGGCGTAGCTCACGGCGGTGGCGGCATCGCGCTCCGACTTGCCGACGCCCGCCACCGCGAGCGCTTCGCTGATGGCGATATCGCCGATGGCCGCCGCGCGGCGCACGTATTCGATTTCGGCGGGCGACTTGCGTGCGCGCAGCGCTTCGAGCACACCGGAGAAATCGCCGAAGCGCGCCTGCGGCAACGCGGCCTTCAGACGGTTGAAGCGGTTCAGTGTCATGCAATACGAATCGCCGTCGAGGCCGATATGTCCCGCGTCCCAGCCGCGCTCGCGCAGCAGTTGCGCGAGCACTTCGATCGGGTCCTGCCAGTCGGAGAAGCCGACATGCTGCGAAAGCCATGTGGTTTCCAGATACGGCAGTTCGTCCATCGAGCGCAGCATGAACACCGGTTCGCCTTCGAGCGGCACCACGCAGGCGCGGTACATGTTCTCCGAGATGCCGAAGCCGCTGATGTAGAACAGAAAGTCCGTCTGATCGATGATCAGTGTGTCGAGCTGGCGCGCGCGCATCGCAGCGCGTACTTTTTCCAGGCGGTCGCGGTATTCGTCGAGTGAAAACAGCAGGTTCTTATCGATGGTCATGGGTCGGGCGCGAATCGCGCGAAATGAGTTTCTTACGGGGGAAATCAGGCGCGCCGGCCAGCCAGCGCGCTCAGGCCGAGCGTCATAGCCGAAACGATGACGAGCAACGCGCTGACCGCTGCGATTTTCGGGTCGAGCTGGAAGAGCACCGCATTCCAGATGCGCACCGGCAAGGTTTGCGACGACGTGCCTGCCATGAACAGCGCAATGAGCAATTCGTCGAACGATGTCAGGAACGCGAAGATCGCGGCGGACATCACGCCGGGCGCGATCATCGGCAGCGTGATGCGGCGAAACGCGGTGATGCGGCTCGCGCCGAGACTCAGCGCGGCGTCTTCGAGGCGGCCGTCGAATGCCTGCAGCGTCGACGACAGAATGATGACCGCGATCGGCGATGACACGACCGCGTGGCCGATCACGATCGCGCCGATGTTGCCGAACACCGCGACGTCCGAGAAAAAGAAGAACATCGCGATGGCCGCGATGATGTTCGGCACGATCATCGGCAAGAGGATCAGCGCGTACACCGCGCGTTTGAGCGGAAAGCGATGCCGCACCAGCGCCAGCGACGCGAGCAGCGACATCGTCAGCGTGACCAGCGTCGACAGAAACGCGATACGCACGCTCAGCCAGATCGATGCGAGCCAGTCGGGGTCGGTCAGCACGGACACGAACCAGCGCATCGAAAGCGCCTTGGGCGGAAAGGACAGATAGCCGGCGTCGTTCAGCGCGAGCGGAAACACGAGCACGATGGGCGCGGCCATGAAGATGAGCACGGCGATCGCGAAGATCGCGAGCGGCAGGCTCGTTCCACGCGGGTTCACAGTTTTGCCTCGAAAAGCCGGTTGAGTCCGATCAAACGTTCGTACAGCGCGAACAGCACCAGTGTGCTCGCGAGCAGCACGGCGGCGAGCGCCGACGCGAAGTTCCAGTCGAAGTAGGTTTCGATCTGCGCCTCGACCACCATGGAAATCAGGCTGTCCTGCTGACTGCCCATCAGTGCGGGCGTGATGAAGTAGCCGAGCGACAGAATGAACACGAGCAGGCCGCCCGACGCGACGCCAGGCATCGACAGCGGAAAGAAGATGCGCCAGAACGCGCGCGCGCGGCCCGCGCCGAGGCTTTCAGCGGCGAGCAACAGACGCGCATCGATGGAGCGCATCACGCTGTAGAGCGCGAGCACCATGTATGGCAGCAGCATGTACGTCATGCCGATCAGCACGCCGATGCGGTTGTAGAGCAGCTTGACCGGCGCGTCGATCAGATGCAGACGGATCAGCAGATCGTTGATGATCCCGTGACTGCCGAGCAGCACCATCCACGCATACGTGCGCACCAGCACGCTCGTGAAGTAAGGAATGACGACGAGGATCATCAGAAGCGTCGCCGTGCGCTGCTTGCGCTGCGACAGGAAATAAGCGAGCGGGTAGCCGATCACGAGCGTGAGGATCGTGACAAGTGCGGCGATCACGAAGGTCGTGCGCAGCACGATCAGATATGCCGGTTCGTGCAGGATGCGCAGCATGTAGACCGACGTGAAACCGGTTTTGTCATGGATCGCGCGCACGAGCATGGCGCCGAGCGGATAAATGAAGAACACCCCGACGAACGCGATCAGCGGCAACAGGAGCCAGAAGGCGGGCGCACGCGTGCGGCGCATCGGAACGGCACTCATGCCGCCTGCTCCACCTGCGCCACGGCCGTGGGCATCAGCCATGCGCTCCGGGCGTTGGTGTGCAGCGTGACGGCGTCACCGACGACGGGCATCGACGATGCGCCCGTATTCGGCAATTGCACGACGAGCGTCTGACCGTCCGCGAGCGTGACGGTGTATTTCACCGTATGGCCGAGATACAGCGAATCGACGACCACGGCGTCGAGCTTCGCACCTTCGCTCGCGACCCGTTCGCCGCGCTTCGCCAGCACGATGCGCTCGGGACGCAGCAACGCGCTCGCACGTTCGCCCGGACGCAGCGACGGCGCGCTCGCGCCATCGAGTGCCGCGCCATTCGAAAGGCGCAACACCGCGCGCCCCGCATCCACGGATTGCACCACGCCATCCAGCAGGTTCGACTGACCGACGAACTCCGCGACCCAGCGCGTAAGCGGCCGTTCGTAGAGATCGGCGGGCGAGCCGATCTGCGCGATTGCGCCGTCGTGCATCACCGCGATGCGGTCCGATAGTGTGAGCGCTTCTTCCTGATCGTGCGTGACCAGCACCATCGTCGTGCCGAGCGACGTATGCAGCGCCTTGATCTCGTGCTGCATGCGTTCGCGCAGATTCTTGTCGAGCGCGCCGAGCGGTTCGTCGAGCAGCAACGCACGCGGATCGAAGATCAGCGCACGCGCCAGCGCGACGCGCTGCTGCTGGCCGCCCGACAATTCGCGCGGATAACGCTGGTCCTTGTCCGCGAGCTGCACCGTCTCCAGCAGTTGCGCGACTCTCGCTGCAATTTCCTTCTTGCCGAGATGGCGCATCTGCAACGGGAAGGCGAGATTCTGTGCGACCGTCAGATGCGGAAACAGCGCGTAGTTCTGGAACACCACGCCCAGATTGCGCTGCGCGGGTGCGAGCCCCGTCACCGTCTCGCCGCCGATCAGCACCTGCCCCGACGTCGGTTCGACGAAGCCCGCAAGCATCATCAGCGAAGTGGTCTTGCCCGAACCGCTCGCACCGAGCAGCGTGACGAACTCTCCCGCCTCGATCTTCAGATCCAGATCGCGCACGGCCGCCGCGCGGCCATAGGTTTTGGTGATGCCGCGCAGTTCGAGACTGGCGCCGGCGCTCATCGACTTGCTCATGCTCACCCCTGAAGCACCCACGACTGCCATTGCTGCCCCACCGACGCGAGACTGTCCGACCACCATTGCGGGTCCTGCTGGAACGATTCGGCGAAGTGCTCCCGCGAACTCGGCAGGCGCGACAGTTCCTCGGGCTTGAGCAGCGCGAGCGCTTTCTGGTTAGTCGGGCCGTATGCAAGATGGCGCGCGATTTCCGCCTGTACCGAAGGTTGCAGTGCGAAGTCCACGAACTTCTGTGCGTTCGCCGCATTCGGCGCGTTCCTGATGACGCTCAGGCACTGCGTCTGGCGCTTGGCCTCGTTCCATTCGATGGCGAGCGGCGCGCCCTTGTCGATCAGGTCCTGCGCGCGGCCGTTCCACAGTCCGCCGAGCACGGCATCCTTGCGCTCCATCAGTTGCGCGGATGCGGCGCCGGTCGTCCACCACGTCGTGATTTGCGGCTTGATACGCGAGAGCGACTTGAACGCGCGCGGAATGTCGAGCGGATAGAGCTTGTCCATCGGCACGCCGTCGGCGAGCAGCGCGAATTCGAGTTCGGCGGAGCCGGATTGCTGGTCCGCGAGTGTGCGCGCGCCGGGGAATTTTTTGACGTCCCAAAACTCGGCCCACGATTTCGGATGCGCGCCGTTCCTGAAGACTTCGGTGTTGTAGACCATCACCGTCGAGAAGAACAGGCTGCCCGCGTAGTTGGGCTTGCGCACGATCGGCTGAATGTCGTCCGGGTGCGTGAACTTCATCTTCGCGTAGTCGATGGGCGCGAGCGCGCCGATCTTGTCGAGCGCGACCTGCGCGATGTCGGTCAGATCGACCACGTCGATCGATACGCGGCCTGCCTGCACCATCGCGCGAATCTGCGCGGCGGTCGCGGGCTGCACGACCACTTCGATGCCGGTCGCGGCCGTAAACGGCTTGTGGACGGCCGCGGCCATCACATCCTGATAGGCACCGCCCAAGCCGCGTACGACGACCTTGCCGGCATCGGCTGCGCGCGCGGCCGTCGGTACGGCGAGCGGCAAAGCACTCGCGGCGGCGAGTCCGGCGCTCGTCGCCAGGAAACGGCGTCGCCCAATGTCGAGCGGATTAGCGGCGTTTGCGCCGTTTCGGTTCTTGATCGGTTTCATGGGCCGGTCTCTCTTTCGCGGATGGTCGGGCGGGTTTGACGGAATCGTTCGAAGTGGCCGCGGCTTGCGCGGACGTGCGCGTCTGACGCAGGCGATCGTCCAGTTGAGCGGCAAGCGATGGTGTGTTGCCGGGGTCGTCGCCGGCGTTCCAGTGCGACAGCAGACGCCACGCGTCATCGGAGCGCCGCAGCAGCGTGGTGGCCTTCTCGCCGTTGCGCGTCATCGTGAGCGCAACGAGCCAGTTGATGAGGCCGAGCGTGCCGGCCTGCGACCACCATCCGAACGACGTACCCTCGCGCCCGACGAGGAATGTGTCGGCAGCGATCTGCGCGAGCGGCGAGGAAGGTTTGTCGGTGATGGCGACGACATGCGCGCCGTATTCGCGCGCGATCTTCATCAGCTCGATCGTGTACGGCAGATAGCGCGCGTAGCCGATGCCGATGAGCACGTCCTCCGGCGCGACCTGGCGGATCCGGTCGGCAATATCGCCGTGGCCGATGGTCAGCGTTTCGCAGATGCCGAGCGTCTGGTTGAGATGCATCGACAGCAGCAGCGCCAGCGGATACGTGGTGCCATGCCCCGTCACCCAGATACGCCGCGCGGCGATAAGCCGGTCCGCGACACGCTCGCCGAGCGCCACGCGATTGAGTCGCGCGGTGGCGTCGAGCAGCGCGGCATCGGACGAGAACACTTCGTTTCTGAGGTCTTCGCCCGCGGCCGATCCTTCCACCGCCGCCCGCATGCCGCCCGCGCCGACGCGCTCCAGCAAACCCTCGCGTAAGGCGCTGCGCATCTGCGGAAAGCCCGGATAACCGATGGCGCGCGCGAACCGTACGACCGCCGCATCGCTCTGCCCGGTGGCGTCGCCGAGTTGGCGCGCGGTCATGAATGCCGCCTGCTCGGTGTGATCGACGATGTGCCGCGCCAGCGCCTGCTGGGCGCGGGTCAGTGAATCGAAATGCAGGCGGATCGCTTCGAAGAATGTCGCCGGCGTTACCGTGTTAATTGCCATATGTCGTGTTTGCTACAATCAATGACGTGAATGTAGTGACCGCGACAATGGCTGTCAAGCGTTCAAAAATGCGAGAGAAGCAAATGCCGGTCGGATGAGACCGGCTGACTCGGTTAGCCCGGTGCCGTCAACGAACAAAGGGGAACCATGTAACGACCGTCACGTGACGACCCGTTGCGGCCAATCGCGTGTCCAGAAAGCCAAGGACCTGTGCGGGATTAATGCAGCCATTCGGACCTGTTCAGATACGCCCAAGCGGCCCAACCCTCGATCGAATGATGTGATCTGATTCACTTGCTGGGGACCGCAACAGCGCCGATCAGGCCCTGTGTGCATACGGATCTACCGTCAAGGCTGCGATTGCCGACCAGTCGCAATCGCCCATGCCCGCGTCGACAGTTTCGGCCATTCGGCCATGTACGGCGGCGAGCATCGGCAATACCCGGCCAGCCTGTCCGGCAGCTTCGGAGGCGAGACGAAGATCCTTCAACCCAAGCGAAGCCTTGAACCCAGGTCGATACTGGTTGTGGATGATATTGCCGGAATAGGTCTGATAGGGACGACTGCCGAAGAGCGTTCCCAGGATCAACTCGAAGAATCGCTCTCGCGAAAGTCCGTTCGTCTCGGTGAGAACGACGGCTTCCGCCATCGCTTCAATCGCCATCGTGATCATCATGTTGCAGGCGATTTTCGCAGCATAGGCCGTGGGCGGCTCTTCACCCATGTCCCATACGCGTTTGCCAATGACGTCCAGCGCCGGCTTTACTTTTTCCAGCGCGGCAGGCGCGCCGGCGGCGAGAACGTTGAGTTCGCCCCTGGCAGCGACATCGGGACGCCCCAGCACCGGCGCAGCCACATAAGCGACGCCCGCCGCGCGATGAAGCCCCACCAGTTCCCGCGCGAACGCCACGGAGACTGTCGCCGCCACGACATGCACCAGGCCCGGCCGTGCCTGCAACAGGAGATTCGTATCCAGCAGGACGTTGCGGATTGCCGTGTCGTCGGACAGCATCGTCAAGGCGATGTCGGCCTGCAACGCTTGCACAGGCGTCTCGACCATGCGCACGCCTTCGACATGGCCGCCTGAACGATTCCACGCTATGACGGCATGACCGGCAGCGACCAGATTGCGGGCCATTTCCCGGCCCATTGCACCTAAACCAATTATTCCGATTTCCATTTGACTCTCCACGTGAAGTTCACAATTTCCCTTGCACCGGGTCCAATGCCTCCGTGTGTTCGATGAGCCAGTTCAACACCGGCACCAGCGCGTCATCGGAGTTCTTCTCGTAGATGAGCCCGTGGCCATTGCCGAACACACCATGGTCGGGAAGATGCAGCACTTCAGCCTGGCTACCGGCTGCCTTGAGTTGCTCGACGGCGGGTCGACTGGCAGCGGCGAAGGCCGAGGCCTCGGCAGTAACGGCGACGATCGGCAAACCGGCGAACGCAGGCAACCGGTGTGTGCCTGGCGTGGCCTCGCGCAGCGCGTCGGGCGAAGCGACGGCCGGCTCCCAGTTCAGCGGCGCCGCCGCGAGGCCCCACGTCAGCGACCCGATATTGGGAATCTCCGCGAACGGAGGGCCCATCGGCTCGACGGCGACGATCGCTTTCACCAGGCCGGGCCGACGATCGGCCACCAACCAGCCGACCGGCCCCGACGCCGAGTGCGTCAGCAGGATCGCAGGGCCAACCCTGTCCAGCAGCTTTGCGATCCGGTCTGCCTCCATGTCCTCGGAAAACGCGAGGTCCGCGGGAAGCGGGCCATAACCGGCGATAAACTCGTCCATTGCCGCTTCGTCGTCCCGGGCAAAGGGCCATTGCGTGTGCTGATCTTCGTATTCGCTCGGGAAGTAGATATGGCGGCCGTGTTCATACGAGAACGCCGGTCCCATCGGCCCCATCGTCTCGACATGGAAGGGAGACCTTCCTTGTCCCGGACGGTCGGCCACGAGAACGGCATAGCCCGCTTCCACGAGGCGCTGTGCCCAGCCCGGCCGGCCATCCGGCGTGTCGAACCACTCGGTTCCCTGATAGCCGCCTCCATGCAGGAGCAGGATCGGCCAAGGGCGAGTCACATGCTCCGGTGCTTCCCACTCGACAAAGAGCGGGCCGCATTGGCAGGTCTCTCCGTTTCGTTCGATCCGATCGCCCGGAATCCACATATGGCCGCGACGTACGGTACGCGGGGCAGCATGTTTCCAGAAGGCCAAGGCCATTCTCCTGTTTGTAGCGTGAGGGTACGTGGCGCGCGAGTCGAGCATTGACCCGCTCAGATCCGTGCAACGCGCAAGCGTTTTGGGGAAATGTCGGTGAAGGTCGCAACGTCGGCCATGACCTGCCCGGCTTCCGGAGATCCGAACGCGGCTTCGATTGCCGCCTCGTCGCGAAAAGTGCATTCGCAGATCGCAAGGGTGCCAACGTGCGTCAGCGCCGGAAAGAACGCCGCGACACGCTCAAGACCGTAGCGCCGCCATGCTTGCATCACGAGCGGCAGGTGATGTTCGACGTAGTAGCTCCGGTTAAAGCGGTCGTCCGGCGTGCCCTCATAGGTGACATACACGGTAGGTGATGCGATGCGCGACATGACGATCTCCGTTCTGCCTGGTTGTTCGATCCGCCCCACGCCGCTATGACGGATTCGAATCCGCAGCGGGTCGCGAGGACGTGACGACATACGATGGACCGAAGTCTCGCAAATTCAATTTCGTACGGCAACTCAATATAATGAACATCTTCCGTTCATTTTTGTAGGTGTGTGAGTATGGAGTGGAGCGATGTCCGGATCTTCCTCGCGATCGCGCGCACAGGGACGCTCGGTGCCGCGGCACGCGCGCTGCATCTCAGCCATCCGACTATCGGGCGACGGCTTCGCGCGCTTGAAGAGTCGATGGGACAGGTACTGTTTCAGCGAACTGCGGACGGTTTCGTTCTGACTGAGGAAGGCACCGCTATCCTGCCGCTGGCCGAGCAAATGGAAGAGAGTGCGTTGACCATGGAGCGCAGGCTGACCGGTGAGCAGCAAAAGCTGGAAGGAACGCTCAAGGTGTCGTCGGCCGACTGGTTTGGCGCCTATGTCCTGCCGCCTGTGATTGCCGAGTATTCGCGCGAATATCCGCTTGTTGAAATCGAGGTCCTGACCGGAACACGCCTGTTCAATCTCGCACAGCGTGAAGCGGACGTCGCTTTCCGCATCGTTCCATTCAACGGGCCAGATATCGTGCAGCGACGTCTGACCCAGATGCGATACGGCGTCTACGTGGCGGCCACGAGTGCCGATCCAGTGGAAGGCGATGGCACGGGGCACCGCCTGATCGCGATGGATACGTCGACCGGCAGCTTTCCGGATATCGACTGGCTAAAAAATCGCTTCCCCAACGCGGGCGTCGTATTGCAGTCGAACAACCGCAATGTCCAGGCGCAGATGTGCGGCAGAGGTTTGGGCATTGCCGTATTGCCCCGCCCTGTCGGCGATCAGCTCGCCACCATTCGCAGGCTCGATTTGAGCGATGAGCCGCCACCTCGGGACATCTGGATGGGCTACCATCGCGATCTCAGGCGCCTACATCGATTACGCGCCTTCGTGGAGCTCGCGATTAAACACGTGGGGCACTAGTGGATGGACGCGATTCGAACTGTAGCGTTTTACCAGCCAGTTGACGCCACACTTCCAGACCATTGCCTCGAGCGTTACTCTGCCCGATTACCGTAGGCTTCGGATAATTCACCCCCATGTCGCGGAACGTCCCTCGTCGAACCGATCCGGCGGCGCCTATCAGGCATTTAACAGCCTTCGACTGTCCGCTTCGATCGGCGCCGAAAGGCGGTTCATGGCCGGCTGCTGCCTGCTGGCGATCGGCCACGCGTTTCATCTTCCATTTGGCGAATCGAAAGCTCAAAACGTTATAGTGTTTCGCGCGTGCGACGCACGGTGCAACTTTGCCTTACGCGCGCATTGCCCCGCATTTCCGGACCGCATACATCCATGAAGCTTTCCCGTCGCATGTGGCTGGGCCGCAGTCTCGCCATTCCCCTGGGCTTGAGTCTGCCCCCGTTTCTTTCGCTCCGTTCCGGCATCGCCGCCGCAGCCCCGGTTCCAGCGCTCGCGATCGTCATGAATTCCGGCGAGGCGAGCGTGTCGGTTATCGATATGGCCACGCACCAGGTCGTACGCACGCTGCCGACGCTGCGGGAGCCCAGCCACTGGGCGCTGACGCCGGACCGCAGCAAGCTCTACATCGCCGATGCCAGCGGCAACGCGCTGTTTATCGTGGACCCGCGCACCGGCACCGCGATCGGCCACAAGACGATCGCCGACCCCTATCAGCTTGGTTTCAGCCCGGATCATCGCTACCTGGTCGTCAACGCGCTGCGACTGAACTATGTCGATATCTATCGCGCCGACGACCTGACGCTCGTGAAGCGGTTCGAGGTCGGCAAGATGCCGAGCCACCTCGATTTCACGCCGGATTCGCGCACGAGCTTCAGCTCGATGCAGGAGTCGGACACGCTCGTTGCCTTCGACCTCACCAACATGACGGTCCGCTGGACTTCGAAGGTCGGTGCGACACCCGCCGGCGTGCTGTACCACAACGGCAAGGTGCTGGTCTGCGTGATGGGAACCGATCACGTCGCCGAAGTCGATCCCGTGGACGGCAAGGTCCTTCGCAAGATCAGGACCGGCGTGGGCCCGCACAATATCTTCCTCACGCCGGACGGCAAGACGCTGTACGTGAGCAACCGCATCGGCGGCTCGCTCGTCGCGCTCGATCCCGACACGTACGAGCTGCGCCGCACCTATCCTTTTCGCGGTGCGGGTCCCGACGACATCAGCGTCGCGCCGGACGGCAAGCTGTGGGTCACGTTGCGTTTCCGGGAGCAGGTTGCGGTGCTCGATCCGCTCAGTGGCAACTACGAGACGATCGAGGTGGGCCGCTCGCCGCACGGGATTTTCCTCACGACCGAACTGAACCGTTCCGGCCTCGTCACGGCCGAAACCCTGTAACAGGCCCACCATGCTGACCTTCATCGACAGGTTCTTCAACATGCTGGCCGGCGAGATCGACCAGTACCTCGTGCTGCCGTTGCTCTATCACTTCGGCTGGATGCAGTGGGAAGAGCTCTCGTTCGACTGGGCGCTCATCTGCGTGTACGGCTTTTTCGCTGTTATCGCCACGTATGCCGTGTGCTGGCCGCTCGAAGCCTTCTTTCCGATCGAGCGCTGGAAAGACCGCAAGGCAGTGCTGACCGATGCGTTCTATACGGTCCTCAACCGGGTCGGAGTGCTGCCGGTCTTCAGCTTCCTTCTGTTCTACCAGGTGCAGGTGTGGGTCAACGGCTTCGTCGTGAGTCAGGGCTACATTCCGCCGACGCTCGAAACGATCTTTCCGCCGTTGTTCGGGCACCCGATCGTCACGTTCGTGTGCTATGCGCTGATCCTCGATTGCGCGGACTATTGGCGACATCGACTGTCCCACTCGTTCCGCAGCTGGTATGCGCTGCACGCACTGCATCACGCGCAGCGGCAGATGAGCTTCTGGTCCGATGACCGGAATCACCTGCTCGATGACCTCGTCGCCGGTCTGTGGTTCGGCATTGTCGGCCTTGCGATCGGCGTTCCGCCGCTGCAGTTCCCGCTGCTCTTCCTGTTCATGCGTTTTATCGAGAGCCTCAGCCACGCGAACATCAGGCTCTCGTTCGGCTGGCTTGGCGACAGGCTGCTGGTGTCGCCGCGTTTTCACCGGCTGCATCACGGCTTGCGCGCGGCCGGTCGCAACTCGTGCAATTACGGTGCGGTCTTTCCGTTCTGGGACATGCTGTTCGGCACGGCGGACTTCTCGAACGAGTATCTACCGACCGGTGACAGGCGCGCACCGGAATCGATGGCCACGGGCGGCTACCTCGAGCAGCAGTTGGGCGGCCTGCAATTCTTCATGAAAGAATTCAGGGCTGCCTCGCGCAAAGCGCACCGAAGTTCGTGAAGCAGGAGCCCGAAAATTTGCTGCACATGTTGGTGCCACCGCGCTCGCAGCACCCATTCGAAAAGGGGCAACTATCCCGTTCCTTTGATTTCCAGAACTGAGCGATGTTGCGTCGAACGCGGAGTTGGCTTTTGAGATGCATGTTGCACCAGCGTATCTGGTCGCACCTTCAAAAGGCCATCGGATTTGCGATTGTCATCGCAGGCTTCGCGGTGATCGCCGTATACCTGCTGAGACGCTTCTCTGCCGCTTAGCCCCCACCCGTTGGCGCCGAATGCGTTGTACGGCGGAGTGATCGCTATCTGCAATTAATCGTGACGTGTGACAGTGTTATATCAAGCGCCGTGTCATGGAGGTTGGCATGAATACCGCGACCAACAGGAGCACGCTGACCGATCGTGCCACGATCGCGATTCGCGACGTGCTCGCCGGCAACCGGCGCGGCGCACGCTCGCTCGTGCTGTTTGCGGGGCCGGCAGTCATCGCCTCGATTGCCTACATGGATCCAGGCAATTTCGCGACCAACATCCAGGCAGGGGCCCAGTTCGGCTACTCGTTGCTATGGGTGGTGTTGATGGCCAATCTGGTCGCCATGCTGTTTCAGGCGTTGTCCGCCAAACTGGGCATTGTGACGGGCCGCAATCTCGCCGAATTGTGCCGTGAGCAGTTTCCCCGCCCCGCGGTGTACGTGATGTGGGGTGTCAGCGAGGTGGCGGCAATGGCCACCGATCTCGCCGAATTCCTCGGCGGTGCGATCGCCCTTGCGCTGCTTTTCAGGCTGCCGCTGACGGTTGGCATGGCCATCACCGCCATCGTGACCTACGGCATCCTGCTGTTTGAAAAGAATGGCTTCCGGCCGATGGAAATTGTCATCGGCGCACTCGTCGGTGTGATCGGTCTGAGTTACCTCGCGGAGATGTTCATTGCACCTGTTGCGTGGAGCCAGGTGGCCCTGCACTCGATCGTGCCTGCCATGCCTGGTGCGGCGGCACTGACCATTTCGGTCGGCATCGTTGGGGCGACGGTGATGCCGCACGCGATCTACCTCCATTCAGGCCTCACCCAAGGCCGGATAGTCGGGCGCAACGTGCGCGAGCGCCGACTGCTGCTGCGCTTTTCCAATCGTGAAGTCATGCTCGCCCTTTCTCTTGCCGGCCTTGTCAACATGGCGATGGTGATCATGGCGAGCTCTGCGTTCCATGCAGGTCATAGCGACATCGCGGAAATCGAAACTGCGTATCACACGCTTACCCCTTTGCTCGGTGCGGGCGCAGCGGCCATTTTCCTGATTTCCCTGATCTGTTCCGGCGTCTCCAGTTCGGTCGTGGGAACGATGGCAGGCCAGATGATCATGCAGGGCTTCGTTGGTTTTCGTATCCCGGTCTGGCTGCGACGGCTCGTCACGATGGTGCCCGCGTTCATTGTCGTGGCGCTCGGGGTGAATGCTACGCAGGCGCTGGTGATCAGTCAGGTCGTCCTGTCGTTCGCGCTGCCCATTCCGATGGTGGCGCTGGTGATCTTCACGCGCCGCCGGGACATCATGGGCGAATTCGTCAACAGTCGGCTTACCGATATCGCCGCGATTGCCGCGACCGCCATCATCCTCGCATTGAATGTCGTTCTGCTGCTTCAGACGTTCGGCGTCGCCATTCCAGGCATGGCAGGCTGATCTGCGGCGCGCCGGCAGAAGCAAGGCGTGGCCGATATAAAGGTCAAGCAGTCGCCCAATACAGCCGCTTACGAGCAACGAGTCCCGCAATCCACTCTGACAGGAAGCGCACCCGGCAACGTGGGCTCGCAACCGTCGTCTTCATCCGCTGATCCGGCGCACCAGCGTACAGAAATATTCCGCCGCCGGCGTCAACGGCAGGCCGATGCGCTGCACGATGCATACCGGCGGCGCCGGCAACGCCTCGACGACCCTGATCTCCTGAAACGCCTCGCTCAGGAGCGGATACTGAATCCACTGGACCGGCAGCATCATCAGCAAATCCGAGTTCGCGAGCGTGGTCATGAACGTGAGCGCGGATTGCGCGCGCATCGCCAGACGCGGCGCGGGCAGCCCGTGTTTCTCGAACAATGGACCGAGTTCTTCTTCCGCCCTGTGCGTGATCGACGTCGTGATCCATTCCGCCTCGACGAGATCGCGCAGCGACGTTGCCTTCGCGAGCGGATGCCCTTTCCGGCCGAGAATCACGCGTGTGTTGTCGAACAGCTTCTCTATCCGCAGCTCGGTCGGCACCGCCGATGGCGCGGGGCCGATGTAACAGTCCACGGTGCCGTCCAGCAGAGACGCCTCGACAAGCGGATACACGCCATCGATGATTTCCAGATGGATGTTCGGATAGCGCGCGCGAAACGGCTGGAGCACCCGCGGTAACAATCCGAGATGCGGCGCCGTCGACATGCACAGCGTGACACGCCCATGCGTCTCGCCCCGCAGTTGCCCGATCTCGTCCTTCGCGCGCTCGAGCTCGTTGCGCACCGCGTTCGCCCGCCGCAGGAACGCCGTGCCGACCGGCGTCAACCGTACGCCTTTTGCGTGCCGCTCGAACAGCGTGACGCCGAGTTCCTTCTCCAGATCACGGATGCTCCGGGATAGCGCCGGTTGGGGCTGCCCCAGATAGCGCGCCGCCGCCCGCAAGCCGCCTCGCTCGACCACCGTGACGAAGTCCCGCAACGCATTCAGCTTCATCGCGTTCCTGATTCATTTTCTGTATCACTTGGTGAATTTTGCCATCTTTCTGAATCACGCGGCTATTTATAAGATTCCTGCCATCCCGAACCGCAATGCGGTACAGAACGACAGGAGACAACATCGTGCAAAAGCGCGCAGCACCCCGCGTACTGATCGTCGGCGCCGGCCCCGCCGGCCTCGCGCTGGCCATCGAGCTCGGTCATCGAGGCATTCCCTGCCTGCTCATCGAACGAAACGATCGCGTCGGCTACGCGCCGCGCGCGAAGACCACCAACGTTCGCACCAGAGAGCACCTGCGCCGCTGGGGCATCGCCGATCGCCTGCGCGCCGCGTCGCCGCTCGGCGTCGACTATCCATCGAACGTGGTGTTCTGCACGCGGCTCGCGGGCTTCGAGCTCGCGCGGCATGAAAATGCGATGTACTGCGCGCCCGGCCGTAATCCGCTCTATTCCGAGCACGCGCAATGGATTCCCCAGTACACGGTCGAGGAAACGCTGCGGGCGCATGCGCAATCGTTGCCGGACGTCGAGATCCGTTTTCGCTGCGAGCTTCGCGGATTCGAGCAGGACAGCAACAGGGTCAGCGCAACGCTGCACGATCTCGAACACCGAAACGACATCGTCGTCGACGTGGACTATCTGGTCGGCGCCGATGGCGCGCGCAGTCTCGTGCGGGATCTGATCGGCACGCGCATGGAAGGCGAGTACGGTCTGTCGAAGAACTACAACATCGTGTTTCGCGCGCCGGGGCTCGCCGCCGCGCATCGGCTCGGGCCGGCGATCATGTACTGGCAGATCAACCGCGACGCACCGAGCCTCATCGGCCCGATGGACAGCGACGACAGATGGTTCTTCATGCCGACCCACGTGGAGCATGGCGTGCGCATCGGCGACATCGACGCGCGCGCGATGATCGGCGCGGCCACCGGCATCGATCTCCCGTACGAGGTCCTCAGCAGCGACGAATGGGTCGCGAGCAAGCTGCTCGGCGATCGATACCGCAAGGGGCGGGTCTTCCTCGCCGGCGACGCGTGTCATCTTCATCCGCCGTTCGGTGGCTACGGGATGAACATGGGTGTCGCCGACAGCGTCGATCTCGGCTGGAAGCTGGCCGCGACGCTGCGCGGCTGGGGCGGTCCCGCGCTGCTCGACAGCTACGAGGCGGAACGGCACCCGGTGCACCAGTGGGTGCTGGACGAGGCCGTCGTCAACCACGCGACGCTCGGCAATCAGTTGCTCGCGGACGATATCGAAGCGCCGGGCGAGACGGGTGAACGCGTGCGCCGCGAAATCGGCAGCCGGATTCAGGCAGCCAAGATGCGCGAATTCGCGACGTTGGGCGTCGTGCTCGGCTATCGATACGACGATTCTCCGATCGTCGCGCCGGACGGCAGCCCCGCGCAGGAAAAGGACTTCATCAATTACGTGCCGTCGTCGCGCCCCGGCGCGCTGGCGCCCCACGCATGGCTGCACGACGGCAGTTCACTGTACGACCACTTCGGCAGCGGCTTCACGCTGCTCGCATCCACCGCCGCGACCGCGCGGGAAATCGAATCGGCAATGAGCGATGCCGCCGCCAGCGGGATGCCGATGAAAGTGATCCAGCCGGGCGAAGGCGGCGTGGCGAATCTGTACCCCACCCGCTTCACGCTGATCCGCCCGGATCAACACGTCGCGTGGCGTGGCGACGGCTGGCCGGGCGCCGCGGTGGTTCGCACGGTAACCGGTTTCTCCGCGCGTTGATACAGGAGTCAATCCGATGAACCCGCAATCAGGACGGCGCCCGCATACCGTCGGCGTTCACTCCGTTCACGAATTCGTCTTCTCGGTGCCCGATCTCGACGAAGCCGAACGTTTCTATACGGCGTTCGGCCTGGACGTGTGCCGGCACGACGATCGTATCGATCTGTTTACCGCCGGCCATCCGCACCGATGGGCATCGATCTACCGCGACGGCGAACGAAAACAGCTCGAGTACGTGAGCTTCGGGATCTTCGCGGAAGATCTCGACGCGATGCGATCGCGCGTCGCGCGCGACGGTGTCGAATGCGCGCCGCATCCGCTGTCGGACGGCGCGGGGCTCTGGCTGCGCAACCCGGACGGCACGTCGGTTCAACTGCGGGTCAGCCCGAAGGTGTCGCCCGACGAAAAGGCCACGCCGTCGCCCGCGCAGCCGGCCGCCCCCGGACAAGGCGCGGCGCCGTCGCGCAGCCGCGTCGTGAAAGTGCGTCCGCGCCGTCTGTCTCATGTGCTTTTTTTCAGCCCGGACGTACTGCGCATGGTGCGCTTCTGCGAAGACGTGCTCGGCCTGCGCCTGTCGGACCGCTCGGGCGATGTGGTCGCATTTCTGCACGGCCCGCACGGCTCCGATCATCATCTCGTCGCGTTCGCGAAATCGAGCGGCCCCGGACTGCATCACTCGGCCTGGGACGTCGGCAGTGTCGACGAGGTCGGATGCGGTGCCGAGCAGATGCGCAACGCGGGCTTCCGGGAAGGCTGGGGCGTCGGCCGGCACGTGCTCGGTTCGAACTATTTCCATTACGTGCGCGACCCGTGGGGCAGCTTCGCCGAGTACTCGTTCGACATCGACTACGTGCCGAGCGAGGTCGACTGGCCGTCCGCGGACCATGCGCCCGAGGACTCGCTCCATGTGTGGGGGCCCGAAGTGCCCGAATTCTTTTTCATCAATTTTGAGCAGGCGTCGGCCTGAAGGAGACAACGTGAGATTCATCGCATTCGTTAGCAACAATGGGCAGCCTGCGATCGGCGCACGTATCGATGCGGACAATCTGGTCGATCTGACCGCGGCGGCCCTGCCCGCTTCGCTCGACGAGCTGCTGCGCATGGGGGATGCCGGCATGCATGCGGCACGCGAGGCTCTGGACCGCCGCGGCGTCGTGGTGCCGCTGCGGGGTTTGCGCTATCTGCCGCCGGTGCGGCAACCGTCGAAAGCGTTGGCCATCGGCCTCAACTACGTCGATCACGCGGCCGAAAGCAGCTTCGCGCCGCCCAAGGATCCGGTGATCTTCAGTCGCTATCCGTCGTCATGGGTCGCGCACGGGCAGCCGATCGTGCGTCCGCGCGTGTCGACGCAATTCGACTACGAAGCGGAACTGGTGGCCGTGATCGGCAAGGCCGGCCGCTACATTCCGAAGGCATCCGCGCTCGACTATGTAGCCGGCTATTCGGTGTTCAACGAAGGCTCGATTCGCGATTACCAGTTGCGCACCAACCAGTGGACGATCGGCAAGAACTTCGACGCGAGCGGCGCGTTCGGCCCGGAGTTCGTCACCGCGGATGAGCTGCCGGCGGGCGCGAAGGGTCTGCGGATCCAGTGCCGCCTGAACGGCGCGACGATGCAGGACGCGAATACCGAGGACATGATCTTCGACGTCGCGACGCTGGTCAGCGCATGCTCGGAAGCGCTCGAGTTGCAGCCGGGCGACATCATCATCACGGGCACGCCATCGGGTGTCGGTCTGGCCCGCAACCCGCAAGTCTGGATGAAGCCGGGCGATGTCTGCGAAATCGAGATCGAAGGCATCGGTCTGCTGCGCAACACCGTGATCGACGAGGCGTGAAGCAACCGCGACCGACCACACAATATATATCGGAGGAGACGACGTCATGAACCAGAATTCGGTGCATGCGGATGCCGAGCGGGCGATCGCCGGTTTTCGCAATCGTGTGCTGCCCCTGCTGTTCGCGGGGTATGTGCTCAATTTTCTCGACCGCACCAACATCAGCTATGCGCAGTTGCAAATGGGCACGGATCTCGGGATCTCGCTGGAGGCATACGGCCTCGGTGCCGGCCTGTTCTTCCTCGGCTATGCCGGTTCGTGCGTGCCGGCCAATCTCGCACTGAAGCGGATCGGCGTACGGCCCTGGCTGGCGTTCGTATTCATCGCCTGGGGGATCGTATCGTGTCTGATGGCCACGCTGCAGGGTGAGAAGTCGTTCTACGTGCTGCGCTTTCTGCTCGGCATGATCGAAGGCGGTTTCATCCCCGCCGTCAACTTCTACTTCGCAAGCTGGATCCCGCCGCGCTTTCGCAGCCGGATCAACGCGGTGTTCATCATGGCGATCCCGTTCGCGATGATCTTCGGCGGTCCGCTCGCGGGTGCGTTGCTGGGCATCGACGCGTGGATGCCGGGCTGGCGCTGGCTGTTCCTGATCGAAGGATTGCCGACGGTCGTTCTCGGTCTGTGTGTGTTGCGCTTCCTGCCGGCGACGCCGGATGACGCGCACTGGCTCACCGAACAGCAACGTCGTTCGCTGCTTGCGGTGATGAACGACGAGACCGCGGATGCCTCGCCTTCGTCTTCGTCCGAGACCCGCGCATCGGGGTTCGCCGTGTTCCGCGAGCCGTTGCTGTGGGGACAGCTCGTCGCGCTGCTGATCGCCTACGCGGCGACTTTCGCGCTGGCCTATTTTCTGCCGACGATCCTGAAGAATCTGTATCACATCACGCCGCTGCAGATCGGCACGCTGCTGATTATTCCGAACGTGGTGGCGTTGACGTTCAGCTATCTGATCGGGCGCAGCAGCGAGCGCTGGAACGACATTCGCTGGCACCTCACGACGGTGTGCGTCATCGGCAGCGTCGGGTTCTTCCTGCTTCCGACCGCGGCCGAGGTGTCGCTCGGCGCGTTCATCGCGACCGTGTCGATCATCACGGGCTATACGATCGCGTACTACGGCCCCCTCAATACGTCTATCCAGAACACCATCGGCGCGCATGCCGGACCGCTCGCGCTCGTGACGACCATTGGCTCGATCGGCGGATTCTTCGGACCGACGCTGACGGGCTGGGTGATGCAGGCCACCGGCGGTCAATGGAGCATCGCGGCGCGCGTGTTCGCGATGGCAACGCTGGCAAGTGCCGGGCTCGCGATCGTCTGCGTGCGTCACCAGCATGGTGCCGAGAAAAATCTGGCCCGGTCTCGCGCATGACCGGGCCGTTACCGACATATCGGGAGGCTGACATGAACCATACGGAAGAACGGACCGCCGTTGTCACGGGCGGAGCAAGCGGCATCGGACAGGAGTGCGTGAGCCAATTGCGCGCGGCAGGCTGGCGTGTCGTGGTCTGGGATCGTAGCGGGCAGGACGGCGGCGTAGCCGTGAACGTCGCGGACTACACGACCGTCGCCGCCGCCGCGAAGCAGTTGGACGGGGTCGACCTGCTGATCAATGCCGCCGGCATCGCGGGTGGCCGCGAGCCGGTGGCCGACAAGGATCCCGCCGAATGGGACAACGTGCTGGCGGTGAATCTCAACGGCACCTTCTACTGTTCGCACGCACTGTACCCGCAGTTGTGCAGGAGGCACGGCGTTATCGTCAACGTCGCATCCGTCGCCGGCATGGTGATGATGAAGGGGCGTGCGCACTATGCGGTTTCGAAGGCGGCCGTCGCGACGCTGACGCGCTCGCTCGCGAACGAGTGGGTGTCGGACGGCATTCGCGTGATCGCGGTCGCACCCGGTTACGTGAAGACGCCGCTGATTCAGCGCTCGATCGATGCGGGCGAGCTCAGCGAAGAGAAACTTGCAGCCATGCATCCGATGAACCGCCTGGCTTCAACGCAGGAAATCGCCGCTGCGATGATCGCGCTCGCGCAACCGCCGTTCCAGTTCATGACCGGCGAGATCGTGACGATCGATGGGGGGATGACGCTTGGAAAATAGGGGGCTACGTTGGCGTAGGGCAGGGCCGACTGAATTGCGATTGAAGCGGCGTTCGGGTGACGGGTATATGCGATGGTCGAGCGGCGGGAACTGGCCGATCTCTCACTGATACGGTTGGTGGCAATCGATCTGAAGCGGACCTTGGCATTTTCAGGAAGCAGCCGTTCGTGCCAGGGTCACGGCACATCTCCAAGGAGCGATGACAATGAGCGCAATCGAAATTAGATTTTGAGAATCTGGGGGCGCTGCAACCGTCAGCCGGGTTCGTCCTACATCGGGTTTTGGCGTCGGCATGCATGAAGTATCTCGTTGACCGCGAACGCTCCTCTCACGGTCTGCACATTTTGCAGGACGCATAGGTGATACGCTCTTTCGCGCGGCAAAAGCATTTCACCATTTCTATAAAGCGCGTCGCACGAGTCGCTAATTGCGCGAGCCGCAAAACTGCTCTGACTGTTTTGCAACGACTGCAGAATGCACTGATCGTAGCCTGGATTATGACCACCGTATGCCAGAGTCGAAACGGGGATGGCGAGCATGATCCAGAGGAACAGATAGGCGAATTTGGGCATTAATTTGGGCATTATTGTGGCCAAGACTGAGAGATATAACAGCGGCAGTCACCGATTGTCAGCGATTCAGGCGTCGGTGTCGAGGGACCACTTGTGGCTGACTCCAGCCCGACATGGTCAGCCGAAGTCGACTCCTATCAACCCTCAGGCACGACTGCTCCAATGCCCGGGATGCAGTTGGAAAGCAACATCCGCGTATCAGACCTGAGGCAATATTGCTGTCGCAAAGGCTACACGCCTCGCCGCACGCGTGACGGCCGCCTGTCAATTCAGAATTTGCGCTTCGTCATCAGGCAAAATGGCCTGCACGGACCATACCCGCACATCGACCTTTCATGGCACATCTCCCTCTCAACCCATTGCGTGTCTTCGGTCGCGGGCGTGCTGGTCGAACGTGGCGTGCAGCCGGCAGCTTTCCGCTTTGCCGGCCTGCCGGACCAGTATCTCGACGCGGGTGCATTGCCGACGCTCCACGATCGCTACGGAATCAGCCGGACCGCGTTCGGCGAGCGCATTCGACAGTGGTTGCGATAGGGAGGTTTCCACGGCATGTCGCGTTCTGAGCGAGCAGGCTTGAACGGGTAATTCGAAAGCAATGCACCTGTTTCGCCGACGCGCTAGCGCTTCGATCCGTCTTTTCTCAGAATGTACGTTCCGTCCGCCTGGTATCCACAAGCGGACGGTCAATGAAGAGACAACGAGCGACCGTTTCTGGGCGACTGCTGCCCGATGCGGTCGGCAGTTGCCGATCCATCTCGGCCGTTCCGCACCAAGGCCTTGATACGTCCGGTTTCACGACAAAACGGCCATCTACGTGCCTGTGACAAAAGCACCGTCAAATCAAACACCATTGGCAACTAGTTGCATTCGCGTGCCAACACCTCATCGGCGCAAACGAGAAAGCCTCGGATCAGCCGTCCGCGTGGCGACGCACGATGCCACACCACGCCGAAACGGCGCGGCTCAGTCTGCACCGGCAGTGTGAGCTTCGCGACATCCAGATGAGTCATCAGTGGCGAAACAATATCCGGCACGAGCGACACGCCGAGTCCGCGATCGACCATCATCGCGATTGCCATTAACGAATTCAGTTCGAACAGTTCGCGCGGCACGATCTTCGCTGCCCGCAGATATTGGTCCGCCTGCTTGCCACCGCCGAGCGAGCGGTCATAGCGAATGAAAGGCTCACGCGACAGCAACTCGTGAGGATCATGCGCGGCGAAACGCGAGGGCGCGAGCACGACAATCGGTTCTTCTCGCAGCAGATGCCAGTCATACGCCTTCGGTAACGCGAACGCGGGATGCAGGCAGACGGCAACGTCCACATCGCCACGCTGCAGCGCCTCGTAAAGCTCCATCGACGTGCCTGCGCGAATCAGCACGTTCGCATGGGGAAACGACGTTGCAAAGCCAGCGAGCACGTCGGGCAGGAGACTCAGTAGCGCGGTCGTGATCGTTCCGATCCGCAATTCGCCAGTTGCCTCACCTTCGAGGGCAAACGCCTTCAGCTCCGCAAATTCACGTACCAGCCCACGCGCTCGTTCGATCACGCGATGGCCTGCTTCAGTCGGAATAACCGTACGCCCCGAGCGCACCAGCAATTCGACGCCGAGCTCGCGCTCCAACGCCTGAACCTGCTGCGCGACCGCAGCCGGCGTCACGCCGATCCGGCGCGCGGCTTCCGCCATCGAGCCACTATCGACGACCAGCAAAAGATTGGCGAGAAAGGCGACGTCCATGACGATAGTTTAACTATATTTAAAAGATAGTTACGGATAGTTTATCTAAATCCACGGACGGCCTAGACTCGCTTCCAGCAAATCAGAAACCAAGTGGAGACATGAGAAGCAAACTGTTCGTGCCCGCCTCTCGCCCCGAGTTGTTCGCGAAGGCCTTCGCCAGCGCCGCCGATGCGCTCTCGTTCGACCTGGAAGACTCCGTCGCCGCCGATCGCAAGCCGCAAGCGCGCGAAGAACTGCGCGAAATGCTGCGCTCCAGTCTGGTTGCCAACAAGCAGAAAGTGCTGATTGTCCGCGTCAATGCGCTGGACACGCCGCACTTCGGTGCGGACATCGACGCCGTGGCACAGGACGGCCTTGACCTGATCAATCTGCCGAAGCCCGAATCCGCAGACGACGTGCTCGCCGCCGCAGCCGCGCTCGACCGCGCTGAGGCTGCCAACGGCGTCGCCAATCCAATCCGGCTGCTCCTCAACATCGAATCGCCAAAGGCGTTGCGCGTCGCCGCCGAACTCGCCGCCGCGCATCCGCGCGTCGCCGGTTTGCAACTCGGACTGGGTGATCTGTTCGAGCCGCTCGGCATTGCACGTCGTGAGCAGTCGGCCATCCAGCAGGCCATGTTCGCCCTGCGCATCGCAGCCGGCGAGGCAGGCGTGTTCGCGTACGACTCGGCCTTCGCCAATATCAAGGACGAAGCCGGCTTTCGTGCGGAAGCACAACTTGCACGCGCGATGGGATTTCTTGGCAAGAGCTGCATCCATCCGAGCCAGATCGCGCTCGCGAACGAGGTCTTCCGCCCGTCTGACGATGAAATCGCCCACGCCATGCGTGTCGTCGAAGCGGCTCGCGAAGCCGATGCGAACGGCGTCGGCGCCTACGTAGTGGACGGCAAGATGATCGATCCGCCATTCGTGGAACGAGCACGCGCGCTGGTTCGCGATGCCGCGCGCCTCGGTCTCCTCGACGGGAACTGAATCAGGGTGCCTCAGGCGCCCCTCATCCGATACTGATGGAGTCAATCATGGAACGTTCGTCCGACGCAGCCGGAAGCGGCGCAACGGGCCCGCTGGCAGGCATTCGCGTGCTGGATCTGAGCGCGTACATCGCCGGTCCGTACGGCTGCACGCTGCTCGCCGACCAGGGCGCGGAAGTCATCAAGATCGAGCCGCCTTCTGGCGACAATCTGCGCAAATATCCGTCCACGCTCGAAGCGGAGAGTCGCGCATTCCTTGGCGTGAATCGCGGCAAGCGCGGTCTCGTGCTGGACCTGAAGCAGCCCGAAGCGCTCGACGTCCTGATGCAACTCGTCAAACGCGCGGACGTGCTCGTGCACAACTTCCGCCCGAGTGTGCCGGCGCGTCTGGGCATTGCTTACGAGCAGCTTCGCGAGGTCAACCCGCGTCTGATCTATTGCGCGGTCACGGGATACGGCGAAACCGGTCCAAGCAAGGACAAGGCCGGCTACGACCAGGTACTACAAACGATGAGCGGGATGTGCACATTGCAGGGCAAGCGCGGCGGGCCGCCGGAGATCCTGTACGGCTCGGTGGTCGATTACTACGCAGCGGCGCTGGTCGCAGCGGGCGTATCGTCGGCGCTGTTCGAACGTGAGCGCAGCGGCGCGGGACAGTATGTCGGCGTGTCGCTGTTGCGCAGCGCACTGACGATGCAATCCGCACGGATGATCTGGGCCGAGGGCGAACCAAAGGACATCGGCCGCGATATGCGCTCAGGCGGCATCACGGGCATTCATCCGACTCGCAACGGCTACCTCTACATCTCCGCGAACACGCCGCATTTCTGGCAAGCGTTGTGTGAGAAAACCGGCCTCGAAGCGCTCGCGAACGACGAACGTTACGACTCCGTTCGCAAGCGTGCGCTGCATTGCGATGAAATCGTGCCGCTACTGCACGAAGCACTCGCTGCGCGAAGCGCACTCGAGTGGGAAGCCTTGTTTGGCGATGCTGTGCCTTGTGCCGCCGCGCGCAGCATCGAAGATATGTTCGACGATCCACAGGTGCTGGCCGAAGACATGATCGCGGACTACGAGTGCCCTGGCGTCGGACGTTACCGGGGCTTCCGTCAGCCGATCCGTTTTGGCGACACGAGTGGCCCGACGCCGCTCGCCGCGCCGGCGTTCGGTCAGCATTCGGACGCGGTATTGCGTGATACCGGCTTGAACGACGAAGAGATCGCCGCACTGCGTGCGAAGCGCGCCGTGCTGTAAGCCGGATTCGATCACACGTTAGCGCCGCGCTATATAAAACGGAGACGTCGATGGACATGCAGCAGAGCAAGGATAACGAGCAACGGCCTCTCAGCCCGGCGCCGCCGGGTGCGTGCGATTCGCACATGCACATCTATGACGCGCGCTTCCTCGCCGACAGTGCGAATCACGCTAATTTCACCGAGCACGCGACCGTCTCCGACTATCTCACGGTCCAGCGCAAAACCGGCACGCAACGGACGATCGTGGTGACGCCGCGCAACTACGGCACCGACAACCGCGTCACGCTCGATGCGATCCAGCAACTCGGACAGGACCGGGCGCGTGGCATTGCGGTATTGACGCCCGAAGTCACCGACCGGCAACTCGCAGCACTCCACGACGGCGGCATTCGCGGTATCCGTTTCACGCTCTATACCGCTGCAAATGCCGCCGTCACATTCGAAATGGTCGAGCCCCTCGCGCGACGGATTGCGGAACTCGGCTGGCATGTGCAACTGCACTGGACCGCCGGGCAGATCGTCGCCCATCGGGACATGCTGGCGCGCCTGCCTTCGACGATCGTGTTCGATCATCTCGCGCGTCTGCCAATGCCAGAAGGTGTGTCGCATCCGGCGTTCGGCATCGTGCAAGATCTGGCCGATTCGGGGCGTGTCTGGATCAAGCTGTCCGGGCCGTACCTCGACTCCGCGGCTGGCATCGAGCACGACTACGCCGACACCGCGGCGACCGCGCGCGCATGGGTCAAAGCGCTGCCCGAGCGTCTCGTGTGGGGTAGCGATTGGCCGCATGTGACCGAGACGCGCAAGCCCGACGACGCGCGACTGTTCGATCTGCTCGGCACATGGACCGGCAGCGACACGATCCGCGACCGCATCCTCGTGGACAACGCGGCGACGCTGTACGGCTTCATGCCCCCCGTGGACCCGCACCCGACGGTCTGAAACCTCGACGCCCAGACGCGCACAGAACGAACAACCAAAAGATTCCTTGGAGACACATGATGAAACCCGCAGCCACCAGCCCAGCCGTGCGCAAAACGCGCTTTACCGACGCGACGATACGGCTTTTCGAACGGATGATCCCCGATCCGTTCGTGCTCGCCATCCTGATCACCGTCGTGGTCGCCATACTGTCCGCGGCATTCGCGCCGCATGCGTCGGCATCTCATCTGATCGGCGGCTGGTACAAGGGCTTCTTCGATATTCTCACCTTCGCCTTCCAGATAACGCTGGTGCTCGTGACCGGCCATGCGTTCGCGCATGCCCCTGTGGTTCAGCGCATGTTCAAGGCGCTGGTGGCGGTCGCGCGCACGCCCGTGCAGGCCGCGGCTCTGACATTCGTGCTCGTCGCGGTCGCGTCGTTTTGCAACTGGGGCCTGGGGCTGGTCGTCAGCGCGCTCCTTGCGCGTGAAGTCGCGAAACGGATGCGTGTGGATTTCGCGTGGATCGTTGCAGCGGGCTTCTCGGGCTGGGTCGTGTGGGCGAGCGGCATCTCGAGTTCGATCGCGCTCGCGCAATCCACGCCGGGAAGCGCGATGAACGTCGTGCAGAAGCTGACCGGCCAGGTTCTGCCATTCAGTACTACCGTCTTCACGAGCTTCAACCTCGTCCCGACGATCATCATGTTGATCGCCATGCCGTTCGTGTTTGCATGGCTCAAACCTTCTGACGAAGACGCAGTCGTGCTCGACACCGAAAAGCATCCCGATGCACCGCCGCGCGAACGCCCGACCGGCAAGCTGAGCTTCGCGCGCTGGAGTGAATATTCGTGGCCTGGCAGCGCGTTTATCGGCGCGGCCGGCATTGCCTTTCTGATTCTCGCGCGTGTCGAGCATCTGGCGTTTTCTGGTGTGAATGCCGTGATCTTCGTGATGTTCATCGCGGGCGTGATCCTGCATGGCTATCCGCTCGCGTACGCGGATGCCGTCAAGAACGCGGCGAAGCAGACCGGTTCGATGATGCTGCAGTACCCGCTCTACGGCGGAATTATGGGGATGATGGATGCGACCGGTCTGCCCGACGTGATCTCGCATTTTTTCATCGCCATTTCGAACGCGCACACGCTGCCTTTCTGGAGCTATGTGTGTTCGCTGATCGTCACGTTCTTCATTCCGAGTGGTGGTGGTCACTGGGCTGTGCAAGGACCGTTCGTCGTGCCGGCTGCGGTTGCACTGCATGCATCGGTACCGGCAACCACGATGGCCGTTGCGATGGGCGAACAGGTGTCGAACATGTTGCAGCCTTTCTGGGCCGCCCCCGTTGTCGCGATGGCGGGCATCGGCGTGCAACGCGTGCTCGGCTTTACCGTGATGACCTTCGTTGTCGGCGCGGTCGTGTACGGTGCAGCGCTGCTGCTTCTTGTTTGATCGGCAGTTGCACACTTGCGGACCAGAGAGATGAATGGAGACCAGTCGATGAAAGTAGTGACGACGCAGCATGCCGGTCACGAGCCGACTGCTTCTGACGCGAAGGTGACGAGTTCGCCTTCCGCCCGCTCCACGCTGAAGGATCGCTGGTGGGCGACATTCGATGCGCGTATCGGATCGTTACCCGTGCCGGTCTATCTCGTGCTGGTTGCGGTGCTCGCGGCGATGACCCTGCATGGCAAGCTCGCATCCGATCTGCCGACCGGCATCGCGCTCGTCGCGGTCGGCGGTTTCACGTGCGCCGAACTGGCGAAGCGCATTCCGTGGATCCGGCATATCGGCGCCACGTCGATCTTCGCGGCATTCATTCCGTCGATGCTCGTGTATTACAAGCTGATGCCGGCGCCTGTCGTCAAGGCCGTCACTGACTTCACCAAAACATCGAATTTTCTTTACCTGTTCATTGCCGCGATCATCGTCGGCAGCGTGCTCAGCATGGACCGCCGAACCCTGATCAAAGGTTTCGTGCGCATCTTTGTCCCGGTGGCAACGGGGTCCATCGCGGCGGCATGTGTCGGCACCGGTGTCGGCGTCGCGCTCGGCATGGACCTCCGGCATGCGCTGTTCATGGTCGTGGTGCCGATCATGGCGGGTGGCGTGGGCGAAGGCGCACTGCCGTTGTCCGCGGGCTATGCGCAGATCATGGGTGTCGAACAGGGACCGCTATTCGCTCAGGCGTTGTCCGCCGTGATGCTCGGTAACATCGCCGCTATCTGTCTCGCGGGTCTCCTGAGCTATCTGGGTACGCGCAAGGCGAGCTGGACCGGCAACGGCCGCCTGACCGTCGCGACCCATGCCGACGACGACACGATGCAAAACGCGCCACCATCGTTCGAATTCGACGTGAATTCAGTTGCCGCCGCTGGCGCAACGGCGATTGCCCTATATCTGCTGGGCGTGCTCAGTCATCAACTTTTCGACTGGCCCGCGCCGGTCGTGATGCTCGTTCTGGTCGTCGCCGCGCAGCTATTTCAAGTGGTGTCGCCGAGCGTGCGCGGCGGTGCGCGATTCATGTACGGCTTCTTTTCGAGCGCCGTCACCTATCCGCTGATGTTCGCAATCAGCGTCGCGATGACGCCGTGGGGTGAGATCGTCACGGCGTTTCACTGGATCAATATCGTCACGGCTCTCTCGACAGTGCTGACGCTCGTGGTCACTGGTTTTGTCGTCGGCAAGCTCGTTGGCATGTATCCCGTCGAGGCCGCGATTGTCAACGCTACGCATAGCGGCCTCGGTGGCACAGGGGATGTCGCGATCCTGACCGCCGCTAATCGGATGGAATTGATGCCGTTCGCGCAGATTGCGACGCGTATCGGCGGTGCGATAACAGTGATGGTGGCGCTTGCTGCGTTTGCCTGGATTCATTGACCTGAAATTGAATACGGGTACCGGTCGACTTCGTGCTTCAGTACCTGACGCGCGCGGTCGACGGAACCCGATCTTGTTGCCGACTCCGGCCGGCGACTATCCGCGATGGGACACGGACGCGACGTTCGACTGTCTCGGCGACGGCGTGCACGGTCGTCCGTTGCTGGCCGAATCCAGCCAGCCGTCCCACCATCAGCGACCCCGCCCATCCGGTCAGAATTCTGCACTTTGATTAGCGCGGCCCGCACAGCCGAAAAAGTCCAAATTAACCGGCGCGCCCTTTTTGCCAGCCAAGACACCGGACACAAAAACCCAAGCCCAATGCCCGCCGAACGCTCCATTAACCCTCTCACCACGCACAACCCAGCATGCCGCATTGCACGGCACCCGCACCGCCCTACTCCGGCAACAACGCCGCCAACACTTCCACGGTCCGCGCCGTCGCCCCGCGATGCCGCGCCGCAAACGCCGCCGCCGCACCGCCCATCGCGAGCCGGCGCGCCTTGTCGCCAAACAGTTCGCGCAGCGCGCGCGCCAGGTCCGCCGGGTCCCGCACCTGCACCGCGGCCCCCGCCGCGACCGCATCCGCGGTGGCCTGCGTGAAGTTGAACACGTGTGGCCCGATCAGCACCGGCACGCCGACCGCGCACGCCTCGATCAGATTCTGTCCGCCGAGCGGCAACAGACTGCCGCCGATAAACGCAAGATCCGACGCCGCGTAGTAAGCGCCCAACTCGCCCATCGAATCACCGAGCAACACGTTCACGTCCCGCGGCAACGGCGGCACGCCCCCATCCGCACCAACCGCCGCCGACGCGACCTTCGCATCGGGCGCCCAGTTCGAGCGCCGTTCGAGCCGCAAGCCTGCCTTGTCGACGAGCGCCGCGACCTCGTTGAACCGCTGCGGATGACGCGGCACCAGAATCAACAGCGCATCGTCGACGCCAAGCGCCGCGAACGCTTCCAGCACCAGCGCCTCTTCACCCTCGCGCGTGCTCGCCGCGACCCACACGGGTCGCGAACCGATCGCCGCGCGCCACGCATGGCCGCGCGCCGCCAGTTCCGGCGGCGTGCTCATGTCGAACTTCAGATTGCCGAGCACCGCGACGTTACGCGCGCCGAGCGCGGTCAGCCGCTCCGCATCCGATGGGCTCTGCGCGAGCACGCGCGCGAAGCCGCCGAACACGTCCCTGGTCGCACCGCCGAACTTCGCCGCGCGCCGGTACGAGCGCGCCGACATCCGCGCATTGATCAGCACGAGCGGCACCTCGGCGCGCCGGCATTCGTCGATCAAGGTCGGCCACACTTCGGTTTCCATCACGAGACCCAGCGACGGCCGCCATGCGCGCAGGAAGCGCCGCACCGCTTGCGGCATGTCGTACGGCAGATAGCTGCGCAGCACGCGGTCGCCGAAAATCTCCACACCGGTCGCGCGGCCGCTCGGCGTCATATGCGTGAGGAGAATGCGCGCGTCGGGACGCGCCTTCATCAGCGCATCGATCAGCGGCTGCGCGGCGCGCGTCTCGCCGACCGATACCGCGTGCACCCAGATCAGCGGCGCGTTGTCTTCGGGCAGCCGTCCGCGCGAATAACCGAAGCGCTCGCCGATATGCTCGCGATAACCGCGCTCCTTGCGCGAACGGATCAACAGACGCAGCACCGCGAGCGGCGCGACGAGCCACCAGAGCGCGCGATAGATCGCTCTTAGCATCGGCGCTCCGCGTGGCTGAGGTGACTCGCGTGGCTCACGTGATTCACATGCCGCGCCTTCGCGGTACACCGCGGCAAGCGGGCCGGCACACCCCGCCCAACCATCAAACGGACCGCGGCGCTCAAACCAGCGCCCTGCCCTTCAGGCGCTCGAGAATGCCGAGCGGCGCGCATTCGGGCTGCGCCATCGCCTTCACCGGCAGGAAGAAAGTCTGCTCCAGCATGAACTGGCCGGACATCACCGCATGCGAAGTCTGGTCGGAGAAGCACACCCACACGCTGCCCGGCGGAAACGGCATCGTCTCCTGCGGGCTCGTCTTCTGATAGTCGAGGTCGGCCTTCATGCCGTCGTGCAGATTGAGCATCAGGTGGTCGTACTCGCTGCGCGGCGACTTGGTGACGTGCAGCAGATTCAGCAGCCACGCGGCGCCCGGCATCTGCGGCTTGATGCGTGGCAAAAAGCGCCGCGCCATGTCTTCGAACGGCTCGCCGACGCGCCACACGCGCGGCACGCCATGTGGATTGACGTTGGTGAACACACGCAGGATGCGCTCGCCGTAATTCGGCCGCGACGGAAACGCATCGACGTGCAGGCGGCTGTCGTCCTTGCGCCATGAGGTTTCGCGCGTTTCGACCTGATGCAGCCGCAGGCTCGTCGGCGCCACGCGCAGCTTGCCGTTGTATTCGGGGAAAAGTCCGTCGACGAGCGTGCGCGCATTGGTCTGATAACGCGCGATCAACGCGCGCACCGCCGATTGCGTGACCGCGTCGCCGGCCACGCCGTGCAGCGTGCCGCCGTTCGGCTCGAGGCTGATGTTCTTGCGGTTCGGGTCGGCGAGCGCGGGGTCGAGCAGCGCCTGTTCGCCGCCTTCGATCGCGAAGCGCAGGTTCGGGAAGTACAGCACCTTGCCGCGCTCGACGCCGGCGAGCAGCGTCTCGCGCGGCACGGACAGGTTGCTGCCGTGCCAGTCGGCGTTCGCTACTTCGATGATCTGGGTTTCGTTCATGGTCGCCCTTGGGAACAGAGGGTGCGCAAGGCGAAGCGCACCGGCGGGTTGCGGCAGACCGGCCCGGCCTACAACAAGCCAAAAGCGGCCAGCGCCGACTTGACCTGCTGCAGCGTCGGCGGCTGCCCGGCCCCGCCGAGGTTGACGACGTTCGGCGACCAGTAGCCGCCGGTGCGCCACGCAGTCGAGAAATTGTACAACTCGACCGTCGGCCGCTTCAGCGCCGCCGCGATGTGAACCAGACCTGTGTCAACCCCGACCGTCGCGGCCGCGCCGTCGATCAGCCCGACCACCGCCGGCAGCGACAGCTTCGGCGGCACGATCGCGGCCGCGCCGAACTCCTTCGCGAGCCGCTCGCTGGTTTCGCGCTCGGCGTCGCTGCCCCACGGCAGCACGATCGACGCGCCGCGCCGCACGAGCGACTGTCCGAGTTCGATCCACGCGGTATCGGGCCATTGCTTGTCGGCACGCGAGGTCGCGTGCACGAACACCACGTACGGCACCGGCAGATTCAGATTCGACTGCGACAGCGCGAGCGCCGCGCGCCCGGTGTCGAGGCCGAAGTCGATGTCGTCGGTCGGTTGCGGCGGCGGGTCGTTCAGCGCCGCGGCGACCAGTTGCCGCGTGCGTTCGACCACGTGCGTGCGCGGCGCGATCGGCACGCGCCGTTCGTAGAAGAAGCGCACCGGCCATTCGTAGCCGGCGCCGTCGGTGCGATTGCCGAGGCCGACGAGCGAACCGCGCGCCATGCTCGCGACCCACGCGGTCTTGATGAGCCCCTGGCAGTCGATCACGAGGTCGTAATGCTCGGCGGCGAGCGCGCGGCGGAACGCGCCGATTTCGCGCCAGTTGCCGACCGACAGGATGCGCTTGCGCCAGCGCCGCAGCGACACCGGAATCGCGCGCCGCACGCCGGTGACGAGTTCCACGAGCCCGACGAAGCTTTCCTCGACGAGCCAGTCGATCTGCGCGTCGGGATGACGGCGCCGGATGTCGGCGATCACCGGCATGTTGTGAACGACGTCGCCCAGCGACGACACCCTCACGATCAGTATCTTTTGCGCGCTCAAGAGTGAGAAAACCGGCTATCCGGCTCGAAGATGCGTTGAAAGGACCGCAATTCTAGCGTGCGGTCCGTTGAAAGACATGAAAAACGCGGCGCGGGCAGGCCACCCGCGCCGCGTTCGAGGGCGGCGGTGCTTCGATCCGTTCCGGCGGGACTCGACGCGGGCCGCCGCATCAGCCGTCAGAACGGCAGTTTCGCATCGGCTTTCTCCGCGAGGATCACGCGGCGGAAATCGTCCTGGATGCGTTTCAGTGCCGCGTCGTTATCGGCTTCGAAACGCATCACGACGACCGGCGTCGTGTTCGACGAACGCGCGAGACCGAAGCCGTCCGGATACTCGACGCGCAGACCGTCGATCTTGACCACGTCGTCCGCGCCGCTGAACTTCGCGTTCTGCTGCAAACGCGCGATCAGCTCGAAGTTCTCGCCTTCCTCGAGCTTCAGTTGCAACTCCGGCGTGGAGTGCGAGTTCGGCAGCGAATTCAGCAGCTTGCTCGGATCGGCGACGCGCGTGAGGATTTCGAGCAGACGCGCGCCGGTGTACAGGCCGTCGTCGAAACCGTACCAGCGGTCCTTGAAAAATACGTGGCCGCTCATTTCGCCCGCGAGCGGCGCGCCGGTTTCGCGCAGCTTCGCCTTCACGAGCGAGTGGCCGGTCTTCCACATCAGCGGCACGCCGCCCTTGTCCTTGACCCACTTCGCGAGATTGCGCGTGCACTTCACGTCGTAGATGATCTGCGCGCCCTTGTTGCGCGACAGCACTTCTTCGGCGAACAGCATCAGTTGACGGTCCGGATAGATGATCTGGCCGTCTTTCGTGACGACGCCGAGGCGGTCGCCGTCGCCGTCGAACGCGAAGCCGATTTCCGCATCGGTTTCCTTCAGCGCGCGGATCACGTCTTCGAGGTTTTCCGGGTGGGCCGGGTCCGGGTGATGGTTCGGGAAGTTGCCGTCGACTTCGGTGAACAGTTCGACGAGTTCGCAGCCGAGCTTCCTGAACAGCTTCGGCGCGAGCGCGCCGGCCACGCCGTTGCCGGTGTCGACGACGATCTTGATCGGACGCGCGAGCTTGACGTCGCTCGCGATGCGCTCGAGGTACGCGTCGGCGATGTCGTACTCGGCGTAGCTGCCGTTGCCGTCGGTGAAGTTGCCGTCGACGATGCGCTGATGCAGCGCGAGGATCTGCTCGCCGTAAATGGCCGCGCCGCGCAGCACCATCTTGAAGCCGTTGTAGTCCGGCGGATTGTGGCTGCCGGTCACGACGATGCATGAATCGACGCGGCGCTCGCCGCCCGCGAGCCCGAGCGGCACGCTCGCCGCGAAATAGCCGACCGGCGTGGGCACCATGCCGACGTTGACGACGTCGACGCCCGCCGCACGTAGACCGTCGGAAAGAGCCTGGATCAGCTCGGGACCCGACAGGCGGCCGTCGCGCGCGACGACGACCGCGTCGCCGCCCTGGGCGCGCACCTCGCTGCCGAATGCGCGGCCGATGGAGCGCGCGGCGTCGGCGTCGAGCGTCTTGCCGATCACGCCGCGAATGTCATATGCCTTGAAAATGGATTTGGAGATCATGTTGGCTCACTTGCGTGCAATGGAAAATTTTGACCTGCGCACCACCGATGAATCGGTAAAACCCGCGATAAAACCGGGCGTTGCAACACCTCGGCGCGCCCTTGCCGGAAGCGGTCCGGTTCCAACTTATAATTGCGTTCTTCTGACCAGCCTGAATAACGCCATTCTAATGCTTAGACGCCCTCCTTTTGTAAAATTGCCGCGGCTGCCGGCCGGGCGGGCGAACGCGGCCAGCGGATGCTGACGCTCAAGCGTTTCGCCAATCCAGACGTCACGCGCGCGTTCACGAACATCGTCTGGCTGGGGCTCGAACGGCTTACGCAGATCGGCGTGGCGATCGCGATCAGCGGCATGCTGGCCCGTTACTTCGGGCCCGACACGTTCGGCAAGTGGCAGTACGCGAATACGCTGCTGCTCGTGCTGTCGCCGATCACATGGGTCTGCGGCGCGGAAATCCTCGTGCCCACCATCGTCAACCGTCCTCCCGAACAACTCGGCACCGTGCTCGGCAGCGCATTCGCGCTGCGCTTCTCGGTCTCCGCCGTCGCGCTCCTGCTCACGTGGCTCGGCATCGCGCTGCATTTCTTCGAGCCGCTGGTCGGCGCGATGCTGGCCGGCCTCGCAGTGACGATGCTGTTTCGCGAACCGTTCGTCGGCGTAATCAACGCGTGGCTGCAAAGCATGACCTACAGCAAGCCGCAACTGCTCACGAGCATGAGCACCGCGGTGCTGAAGGCGGGCTGCGTCTATCTGCTCGTGCGCGCCGCCGCCGTGCCCGCGCGTTTCGGCTGGCTGTGGGCGCTCGAATCGGCGGCGATCGGCGCGGTGCTGCTGCTCTACTTCATGCGCCGCCACGGCGGCAAGCTCGGCTGGCAGGTCGACCGTCCACTGTTCAAACACTTCGCGAGCGCGGGCACGGTGTTCTGGCTCGGGCTCATCTGTATGTATCTGTTCCTGAAACTGGACCGGCTGATGCTCGAACGCGCGATTTCGTTCGCCGACCTCGGCCGCTATTCCGCCGCCCAGCAACTGAACGAAAACTGGATCACGCTCGCACTGATGCTCGCGCAGACCATCGCGCCCGCGTTCGTCTATCGCGTGCAGGGCATCGCGCAACTGCGCCGCAACATGTGGCGGCTCACCGCGATGACCGCCGCGCTGATGGCAGGCGGCGCGCTGGTGCTCGATCTGCTGGCCGGGTTCATCATCCGCCGCGTGTTCGGGCCGGGTTTCGAAGGCGCAATCGATATCTTCCGCTGGGCCGTATGGCTGTCGGTGCCGGCCGGCATCGAGGCGATCGGCAATCTGGTCGTGCTCAAGTATCAGGCCAGGTTCGTGTTGCTCTGCAAGTGGCTGCTCGCGCTCGCCGTCGCGTTCGCGGTCAACCTGCTCGCGATCCCATGGCTCGGCGCGTACGGCGCGCTGGTGGGTCTCGCGGCCGGTTATCTCGCGGCCGCGTCGGTCAATCTTTATTACATCCGTTTCAAACTGCGCCCATGACGAACTCATCCGCCACCGCGCAAATCACGCTCGACGACGTCGCGGTGCTGATGCCCGCGTACAACGGCCAGGCGGACGTCGACTCCACGCTGGCGTCGTTCGAGGAAAGCGCGCTGGTGCACGTACTGATCGTCGATGACGGCAGCATGCCGCCGATCGTCGCGCCCGCGCTGCCCAACCTGAAGATCGAAGTGCTGCGCATCGCGCGGAACGGCGGCATCGAGCGCGCGCTGCAAACGGGCATCGATGCGCTCGCGCAGCGCGGCTTTCGCTACGCGGCGCGAATCGACGCGGGCGACCGCGCGGCGCCGGGCCGGCTCGCGAAGCAGCGCGTGTTCATGGAACTGCATCCGCGCGTGGCGGGCCTCGGCATGTGGACCCAGGTCGTCACGCGCGCGGGCGAACCGCTCTTCATGCTGACGCCGCCGGCCGAACCGGACGCGATCCGGCGCCAGCGCTTTTTCCGCTCGTGCCTCGCGCATCCGTCGATGATGCTGCGTATCGATGCGGTGCGCACGGTCGGCAACTATCGCGCCGAGTATCGTTCGGCGGAAGACCTCGATCTGTTCGTGCGCCTGATGGAACGCTACGACTGCGCGAATCTGCCGGAATTCGGCCTCTTCTACGAAGTGAACGAAGGCGGTATCAGCGCGACCAGACGGCGCCGTCAGATCGTCTCGACGCTGCGTCTGCAACTGCGCTACTTCAACGTGGCCAATCCGTATGACTGGCTCGGCCTCGCGAAGAATCTGCTGCATCTGATGCTGCCTTATCGCACGCTGCAACGGATCAAGCGCATGCTGCTCGCGCCGCGCGCGAGCCATTGATTGCGCCGTTCGTTGCTGTATTGATTGCTTTATCCGCCTTCCCGATCAACACCCGATGCAACGCCCAGCCTCTCCACGCATGAAGCCTTCTTTCAAGTCGACGCCCGCGCTGCGCATTACACTCGTCTGCAACACGGCCTGGGCAATCTATACGTACCGTCAGGGGCTGATCCGCATGCTGGTCGGACGCGGCGTCGACGTGACCGTGCTCGCGCCGCGCGACCGCACGTTCGAGCTGCTCACCGCGATGGGTTGCCGCTGCATCGAGCTGCCGGTCGCCTCGAAGGGCACGAATCCGCGCGAGGATCTGCGCACGCTCGCGGCGCTGTACCGGCAATACCGGACGATTCGTCCGCACGTCGTGTTTCACTACACGATCAAGCCGAACATCTACGGCTCGATCGCGGCGAAGCTCGCCGGCGTGCAGTCGGTCGCGGTCACGACGGGGCTCGGCTACGTGTTCATCCAGCAGAGCCGCGCCGCGCGGATCGCGAAAAAACTGTATCGTTTCGCGTTCCGTTTCCCGCGCGAAGTGTGGTTTCTGAATCGCGACGACGAAGCGGCGTTCCTCGACGGAAAGCTGCTCGTGCATCCGGAGCGCGCGCGGCTCCTGCATGGCGAAGGTGTCGATCTCGAGCAGTTCGCGTTCACGCCGCTGCGCGAGCGCGCCGAGTTCCGCTTCGTGCTGATCGGGCGTCTGTTGTGGGACAAGGGCGTCGGCGAATACGTCGAGGCCGCGCGGCAATTGCGCGCGCGCTATCCGCACGCGCGCTTCCAGCTGCTCGGGCCGGTCGGCGTCGACAATCCGAGCGCGATCACGCGCGAGGAAGTCGCCGTATGGGAGCGGGAAGGCGTGATCGGGTATCTTGGTGAAGCGCACGACGTGCGGCCGTTCATCGCCGACGCGGATTGCGTCGTGCTGCCGTCGTATCGCGAAGGCGTGCCGCGCACGCTGATGGAAGCGTCGGCGATGGGGCGGCCCATCGTCGCGACCGACGTGCCCGGCTGCCGCGAAGTGGTGGCCGACGGCGTCAACGGCTTGCTGTGCGAAGTGCGCAATGCCGCGAGCCTCGCCGCGAGCCTCGCGCGCATGCTCGACATGAGCGGCGCCGAGCGGCGCGCAATGGCGGAACGCGGCCGGCAGAAAGTCGCGATGGAATTCGACGAACGCAGGGTCGTCGAAACCTATAAGGATCTGGTGCAGAAAATCACGGGTGTTTTACTTTAACGGAGCAATAGCATGACCACGAAGGGCACGATTCTGGTAACGGGCGGCGCGGGCTTCATCGGCTCGCACACCTGCGTCGAGCTGTTGAACGGCGGTTACGACGTCGTCGTGATCGACAACCTCGTGAACAGCAAGCGTGAATCGCTGCGGCGCGTGGAGCAGATCACCGGCCGCGCCGTGACCCTCTATGAAAACGATGCGCGCGACGAAGCGGCGCTCGAGCGCATTTTCGACGCGCATCCGATCAGCGGCGCAATCCACTTCGCGGCGCTGAAGGCGGTCGGCGAATCGGTCGCGAAGCCGATCGAGTACTACGCGAACAACGTCGGCAGTCTGCTGACGCTGCTCGGCGTGATGCGCGATCGCAACGTCAGGCAGTTCGTGTTCAGTTCGTCGGCGACCGTGTACGGCGTGCCGGAAAGCTCGCCAATCGATGAATCGTTTCCGCTGTCGGCAACCAATCCGTATGGTCAGTCGAAGCTGATCGCCGAGCAGATCCTGCGCGATCTCGAAGTGTCGGACCCGTCGTGGCGCATCGCGACATTGCGCTACTTCAATCCGGTCGGCGCGCACGAGAGCGGTCTGATCGGCGAGGACCCGGCCGGCATTCCGAACAACCTGATGCCGTACGTCGCGCAGGTCGCGGTCGGCAAGCTCGAGAAATTGCGCGTGTTCGGCGGCGACTATGAAACGCCCGACGGCACCGGCGTGCGCGACTACATCCACGTGGTCGATCTCGCGCGCGGACACCTCGCCGCGCTGGATGCGCTGGTCAAGCGCGATGCGAGCTTCGTGGTCAATCTCGGCACGGGCCAGGGCTATAGCGTGCTCGATGTGGTGCGCTCGTTCGAGCAGGCGTCCGGCAAACCGGTGCCGTACGAAATCGTCGCGCGCCGCCCGGGCGACGTCGCGCAGTGCTTCGCCGATCCGAGCGCGGCGCAGAAGATCATCGGCTGGCGCGCGCAGTTCGGTATCGAGCGGATGTGCGCCGACCACTGGCGCTGGCAATCGATGAATCCGCAGGGGTTTGCCTGACGGACGCTGAAGATCGACCGCGGATCTGGCGAGTCGCGACGCACGGACTCCGCCGTGGTTGGTCTTTGTGGTTGGTCTTTGCGGCCTTGCTGGCGATGATGGAATTCGCTGGCAAGGTCCCCATCTGCGCATCGAATGCTTTCGCTCGTTTTTCCCTACCCGGTCTGCCGCGGCAACAGAACACCAAAGCACGTACTTTTCTGAAGACACGGTAGCGCTCGGGACTTCTTTGCTCACTCACTAGCGCTTACACACGCCTCTACGAGTCGGCGCGCAAGTTGACATAGCAGTGCGGCAACACCCTTCCCGACGAATGCGAGTTTCATTTCAGTTTTCTGTGTAAAGCACACGTGTCGAGTACTTCTACCTTCTCGCATTCATGGTGAACATCCATTCGAATGACGACGTTGATAAGAGTACTTTCGACAATCCTCTCAACCTTCCATTTCCATCAATTCGCGTTCTCTAGAAATCAACGGACGCTTAACCGTCTTCCATTTTTTCTTCGCAATGAGCGAAGATTTTCCGCACATCTGGGAAGGAAAAAAATACATGGAACTCACGCGACAGTACTTCGCATTTCGCTGTGACGACTAGCTCTCAATAGTACATTGTCCGAAAAGTACTAGCGGCTCTTCTCTGCAAGTAGTACGGAATTTCATTTATCCGACGAATTGAATGGGCACGATATTTCCCCAGCGATATTTATGAATCGCTCAAGTCAAGTAGTTCATTGTACTTTTTTGGTTGCGGGAGAAGACCTGCCGCGTACTACGCAAGATTCAAGGAAAAACTGACTCCGCAAAAACGGATGCGGGGAGCTCTCGCTTTTTTTCCCAGATCTTTGCCCACGTTGCAGAACTGAAACGTTTTTTGAGATATATTTTGTGCCCTCGAACTGCGCGGGGAAACCCTATCGCGCAATTCTTTCTGATGCAGTACACCTTGTCAGCAATAGCGCTTCGCGCTTCGCGAATTTGAAAGGTTTTTAGCCGTGGTGGAGTGTGAATGCCACGGCAACCTGAGCGCTCGCACTCAACGGGATCGACGCACACGCATCTCGATCTGGAAGAGTCGTGCCGGTCATACCAAGCAGTTCTATCGAAGTTCCACCCCGTCGAGTTCGTAAAGATCCATACGCTTTTCGCTCAGAGCGTGGACATGCATACGTCAGGATCGAAAGAAGTACACCAGGCGGGTACATCACGGAAAGCGGTCGAACGAGAGATGCAATGATAGTTACATTTTTAAACAATTTAATTGGCAGCCCCAATTATCCAGACTGTTCATTTTTTGTATGGCGGAATTTCCGCGGAAGCACTTCGATCGGCGAAGACGTCGCCTGAGTTGTCTTCCTAGGTCGACAAACGGAATGTGATCCTGGCAAGTGACCATCCCCCTGTGAGGAGGGACGGTCGCGCGAAGTACTCGAACACGCACGCCGTTACTTGACAACGCTCTTGAACCGAACAGGGCGTCGCGAGGGTTCGTCACCCCCTCCAGTCGAGAGCATCCACCGTCGGATGTCGGTGGATAACGCGTGGTGTCGAGGTGATGTAGTCACGAGGTGACTAACTGATAAGAGGAGGAGTCGAAATATTTGTCATCGAAAAAATCCGATAGCAATTCGCAATGCTCACCTGGTTATCACGTTCACGACGCGACCTGGTGAGAGCGAATCCGCTTCCGGAAGTCAGCCAACTCGCAGGGCTTTGCCGCTGCGAACGGCGTAATGGCCTTGTTGGATTTTGCCGCGGCCGAGGCGGCAGCCAAAGCGCCTTCGGGCAGGTAGCCCGTTTCTTTTCGTGGAGCCTGAGGTACAGGGCTTCGAGTCTTCAAATAAATTCGAAGGATACTGGTAGTGTCACAAAAATTGAAAACTAATATTTCGCGAGCCATGCTCGCGGCTTGTGTTACTTTTTTGGTCGTGGGTTCGGTGCAAGCGCGCGGACACTATTCGCGATCGCAACATTCGCAAAGTTCGCAAACGTCCACATCAACGTCGACTGCCTCGACTACTTCGACTGCCTCGACAACCACGTCGTCGACCGCATCGGCAGCCGTACAATCGACACTGCTGCCTGCAAACACTTCGGCGAGCGCGGCCTTCTCGGGCTTGTCGAACGGTACATTGTCGGGCGCGACCAACGTCTCGAAAGTCAACGTTCACTCGCTGCTCTATCCGGGTAACACCACGAAGGTGCTGGTGCACTATCTACCCTGGTTCGACGGCGGTAACGACACGGGCGTCAACGTCAACTATTCGAATGCCAATCCGACTTACATCAATGCATTCTTCGCCGACATCGTAAGTCGCGGCGTCGACGGCGTGATGGTGGACTGGCAGGGGCAGACCGATATCAGCGACAAGGACTGGCTGGTTTCGCAACCGCTCATTCATAATTACACGACGCTGTCGGGCGACAAGCTGACGTTTGCGATCATGCTCGACGCAAACCTGCTGAACAACTACAGCGGAAGCAACCAGACCAAGGTGCTGTCCGCGCTGAGCTACATCAACTCGCATTACCTCAGCGACCCGTCGTATCTGACCTATAACGGCAAGCCGGTCGTCGGTGATTTCGGCTTGACGGCAGCAAGCGGTCTCGACTGGACGGCCATTCAGGCCGCGTACCCGAATATCCAGTTCGTGCATCTGGACAACGCGACGTCGCCTGATGGCTTCAGCATCGCCAAGAGCGGCGGCTCGTTCCTGTGGGTCAACCCGACCTCGCAAGATGTGTCGCCGCCGGATCTGTCGGGCATGGACGACTTCTTCACCCGCGCCAATCAGCACCCGACCGAAATTGCGATGGCCGGCGCATACAAGGGCTTCAATTCACAATACGCGTCGTGGGATGGTCAGGAGTATGTCGATCAACAATGCGGTCAGACGTGGCTGAACAGCTTCACCAAGATCAACCAGTATTACAACTCGGCGAAGCAGCTTCCCTTCCTGCAACTGGTGACCTGGGATGACTACTACGAGGGCACCCCGCTCGAGACGGGTGTCGACAACTGCCTGACGCTGAACACTTCGGTGAGCGGCCGCACGATCTCGGTTTCCCCTTCGAGCACGAGCACCCTGGATCATCTGGAGTTGTGGAGCTTCAACAACTCCGCGTGGAGCCAGGTGACCTACCCGGCCACCACGACCACGATCCCGGTAACCGCCGCGGGCACCTACTACGTCAAGGCCGTGGGCAAGCCGTTCATCAAGAACACCCTTTCTTCGGCCATCACGGTCAATTAAAAGTCGCGTTCGCGCCGCATGGCATCGAATGCTGCCATGCGGCACCTCGCGTGCTGGAATTGACTGCCGGCCAGGGTCTCCGGAGGGAAGTGCGCTGCGCAATGCAGCGCTTTTCAGTCTTCTTCCCTCCTTCAATAAAACAGGTAACAACAACGGCACACAACGGCGGAACGCGACGTGCGTACACGCGGGTTGAAACCCGGTTCAGTTACGCCACGCAGAAAGCGATTTCGTTGCCGCACTCACAATCGGCAAGCTGCCGCATTGTGTCGCAACCGACGAGCTTACAGCTACCTGACGGTTTTTCTATGTTCCGGTCTGTCCACTGCACTGACGTGCCACCCTCGACCAGATGACGACCCTTCTTTCCGACACGGCAAGACCCCCTGATTGATGCATGTCATGCGCCTACATAGCAGTTCGGTGCGGCGGCGCACAGAATGAAATCTCCTTTCGTACGACATTAGCTTCGTAACACCCGCGATTAGGAGAAAACAAACGTGGACCACACTTCACATGTACCATCCGTCGGGAGGATCGTACGGACAAAATTCTCTTGCGCCATTTGCGGAGCGGGTCCGTCGGGGATGGGCTTTTTGTTCCACGCTTTCAAAACGGGCAACCTGCCGGAGATCGCGAGAAATGGCCTTCTGATCATCGACAAACGCACCGAACTCGGCGCAGGCAAGCTTGGCGAGTATGTGAACGTCACCGGCAATACCGTCGGAAATACGTTTCTCGCTTGCCTCGAACATGAAAACTTCGAAGAGGTGTTTGCCGACCTCAGAGAAAACTCGCCGCTGCACAAGCGGATGGTCGAGGTGGCCGATGGGCCGCCGAATCTCGCCGACGCCGGTGCATTGCTTGCGCTGGCGACCGAACTGCTCCTTGCTTACCTGACGGCGCGTTACGACGTCACCGTGCTGCGCGGTCACGAGATCGACAAGATTCGACGCCTTGAAAACGGCGGCTTTGAAATCGAGTATCACGATGTGAATGATCCGACCGTGGTCAGTACGAAGTCGAGCGACACTGTCGTCATGAACCTTGGTGGACAGCAACACGTGAGCGAAATCGACCAGCTGTGCGAGGGGCTGGGGCTGCCGCCGCCGGACGCAGGCATCAGAACCTACGTGTCCGACGATGTGCTCAGCCTGACGACTCCGCAATTGATCAATGAGTTCACGCGCCACTTCTCACAGCAAGGAACAGGCCGTCCGAACCGGATTACGGTTATCGGTGGATCGCACAGCGCATTCACCGTTGTCGACCGCCTGGCGGTGGAACTAGGAAGCGAAGGCCTGGATGAAATTGTCGTGATTCATCGGTCACAGGTTCGTCTGTTTTTCGAAACGGTCGAGGAAGCACACGCCAATGGTTACGAGGTCGACGAAGAGAACGATGTCTGCCCTGTCACCAGGCGAGTCAACCGTGCCGGCGGTCTGCGTTATCGGGCCTTCGACATTGCGCGCTCAATCATGGCAAACGGCCATGTCCCCGCCACGAAACCGCGCGTCGAACTGATCGAGGCGGATTCGAGTGACGCCGCCCGGTCGCGCGCGCGCGAGTGCCTGAGAGAGTCGATCGCTGTCATTCACGGCGCCGGATATGGGCCCAACATGTCGATACTCGTCGATCATTGCGACCAGCCGATTTCGCTGCAGCTCGGCCAGGGCGGAGTGGTCTCCGACAGTTACGGATGCCCATTCGATGCCAGCGGCGAAGCAGTGCGGGGGCTGTTCTCGTTTGGACTGGGCTCGGGGTTCCGTCCGGACGAACAGATCCGGCGCGAGACCGGGTTCGAGGCGGCGTTCCGCGGCCGCATTTATGGTGTATGGGCGTTTCATCATGACTTCGGCGGCCGGGTCATGAATGGGGTGCTCGAGGCGCTGGCGACTATACCGTTCGCACGCGAAATAGAAGTTGTGCTGGACGAAAGCACCGTGATCCCGAATGCGCCAGTGCAGTTGGCGGCATACGACGGGTCCAGCTTTGCGATGTCGCCGCAAAGCTGAGCGTTGCCGTCGTCGATCAGCGGATGTGCAACGGGCTCCCTTGTTGCAAAACAGCTTGCGGGAGCCTGTTGCATTGTTCCCATTCGACGATTCACCGCCCGGCAGCGTCGCTGTTTCTCAGCGTGGCCGCGGTGCTTCGTCCACCGACCTCGTGGTCCGGTTCGCGACGAGGGCTCCCCTCATCCTTCCCCTCGATCTGAGTACATTCACGTTCAGTTCGTCGGCCATCGCGCCACAGTTGGTTTCTCGTGTTGCAGGACCCAAAACAGCAACCGCCTTTCTTCGCATGGATCATTGTGGGCTAGCGTACGGAGAATGACGACAACGACGAGCAGTATATGTCTGAGGGTTCACATGATGGGTCCATGAGGTAATCAGGACGCTGCTCGAACGCCCGCGGAGAAGCGCCGACTGAACGAAGATTCGTCAGCTATATGCCGCCGTTCGATCAAACGGCCCATACACATTATCTTCGCCAGGAATATCGATGAAACTATTCTCCATGCTAGCCGGACGCGAAGCAGCCAACCTGAATAAACCGATTCCGCAAGAAAGCATCGTGTCGAAGGCGACCAGCGGTGCCCGGATCGTGTGGTTCATGGGGCCTCGGCCCAGCAGCCTGACCGGAGTGGGTCAGCATAGTCTTGCGTTGGCCGCGGGTTTGCGGAAGTACACGAACTTCAGTGTCGAAACTGTCGACATCGATGCTCAACCTCGCTCGCTCAAGCGTTACTGGACTCAACTGGTGATGTATCCGTTGCACGCGATCCGCGTGGCGCGCTCATGCGACATGATCATCCTTTACCAGGAAGATCTGAGTTTCATGATTCCCATCATCCATCTCGCCGGCGGCCGGGTCTGCCTGATGTTTCATCACGTTCAAATTCCGGGACACGCTCGCGGCATCGTCGAAAAGCTCAAGTCGCTTTACGTCAAAACGCTCCTTCCGCTGGCCCCGAAAGCAGATCTCGTCCTCGTCGAAGCCGACTCGGCGGCCAAGGATCTGATAGAGGCCGCCCCCGTAAAGCCGGAGCTCGTGCAAATCGTACCCTGTCCATTCGAAGACAAATATGCACCGCTCGCGGCGGCGACACCGGATGAGACTCGCGCTCAGGCACGAGCGATCCTGAAACAGCGCCTTGGCCTCGAGATCGGCGACGCGCTGATGCTGCTCAATGTCGGTTCCGATGAAACCCGCAAGAACAACCTTACCGTGTTCCAGGCGCTGGCCAAACTGGCGCGCAAGGATCTGATAATCGTGCGGGTAGGCAAGGCTTTCAACGCCGCCAATCGAATGGAATGCAAGACGCTCGCCGAAACGTCCGGCGTGCGTGCTCACTTTGCCGACTCCGTATCCGAGGAAGACCTTGGATATTTTTATCAAGCCGCGGATATCTACGTTTCGGCGACGCTGCACGAAGGCTTCGGCCGCACCGTGATCGAGGCGCAGATGGCGGGAACACCCGTTATCGCATCGGACATTCCGGTCTTTCGGGGATCCATGGGTGACTCGTTCCTCGCTGTCGCAAACCCGACGAATCCGGACGAGTGGGCGGCGGCAATCAGCAGTCTCGCCGACTTTCCTTCCCGGAGGGACGAATTGAGGGAACGCGGCAAGACTAATGCATTGCAGTACTCGACAGACGTGGTGTCCGCCCGGTTGCATCACATTCTGCTTCGGGCGTTTCGAGGCTGAGAAGGCGGAAGAGGTGCGGGGAGTTTACGGAAGTACTCCCCCGCATTCGCAACTCATCTGACGGACCACCCACTTCGCCTTCCAGCCTTTGGCGTCCAGCGCATCGGCGACCTGTCAAAGCAGCGGGCACTACGATGCGCCGAACCCGATGGCAACGGAATCGCCCGCACCCGGGAATCGACGCCTGAAACGGAGTCCTTGCGCGAACGAGGTGGACGCGAGATTGCGCTCGTAGCTATACGCCTTATACGTAATCGCGCGTCCAGGTGTTGCTCAGAACCACGAAACCGCTATGCGCGCTTGCGCCCTTTCATCAACGACCACCAACGGCGTTTTAACCCATAGTAAAGTCGATGTGGATCGAGATTGTTCCGTCGCATCACGCGACGATACAAAGCGATCAATTTCCCCCTGCCCTGCAGCCATTTGGCTTCAATCTCGTCGCGCGTCGTTATGTGATCGAGCCAGTTGAACTCGCGGTATTCCGTTGCAACGGTAGCAGGGATATCGAAGACGACTACATATGCAAAGCGCGCGGTCTCGGTGACATTCGGTCCTGCACCATGCAACGTACGACCCAGGTGCACCGTGCACCCGCCGACGGGTATGGGACAGAAAACCGCGTCGTTGGGATCGAATCCGTCATAGCATTCGATTCCGTGTGAACGCTCCTTGCCCGGGAGTTTTCTGTGAGGCTGAACGCTCCACCGGTGCGAACCCGGAATAAAGCGAAGACAGCCGTTTTCGATTGTCGCCGGTTGCAGAGGTAGCCAGAAGCTCACCTCCTGGTAATTGAACCGCGGGTCGTGGAACGCTTCGTCCTGATGCCAGGGGGTTTCAGGGCCGGCTACCGGCGGTTTGTAGAAGAGGTGATCCCCTGCGAAGCGCGCCTGGGGACCCAAGATCTGCCTGGCGAGGACTTCGAGACGCTTGTGGTAATCCGTCCGGCGCAGCCGGGGATTGAAGTTGCTCGGCATGCTCAGTTGAGTGAGTCCGGTCGAGGCGAGAGGATTGTCGCCGACGAAGTCGAACAAAGCGCCCTCTCGCGCACCTTTCCCGGCGAAAATAAGCCGCTCACAGATGCCTTTCAACTCGGCAATTTCCTCCATGGAAGCGATATTCTCAAACGAACTGAAGCCGCGCTCCCAAAGATCATTAATCTGATCACTGACCAAACTGTTTTGCTTGATACGGTCGGGAAGGGAAAAATTTGTTTGCATGTCTCCTCTCCAAAGTAATCCGACCAGGTGTCGCTATCTTAGGATTAACCATTTTTGACATCTGTTCGATAACACCCATATCAGCGCTCCTGCACGGCCGCGCCGTATGGTTGACGTACTTTAAAACGGTGTGGGCGGTTGCCGCCTCGCAATAACAGATGCGCAGGCTTCGACCTTCATCCTTTTTCCCACACCGCGATAAAACCTCGAGACCGTCGAACACCAGCGCCGGCTCCTGTTCGTCACCGCGACCCGGTAGTCTTTCGCGGGATCGTTGCGGAGCAGCTCGTACCGGTGCCGAACGCGTTACGACGCGCCGGTATCTGCCGGGTTAATCACATAACTCTTCGCATTTCGCTCGCCCATATTTCTCAAAGCGCGAAGGATTTTCTTTTCGATTAACACGTGCACCAACCCGCCCGCAAGCACGCTGGCAAAGACAGCAAGGATCATGTAAGCCACCCCGGCCGACCCGCCACTCAATTTCAATATCTTATATATCACCAGATACGCGAGGTTCAGGGAAAAGAAATGCGATAGATAGATGGAGTAAGAGGCATCGCCTAAAAATTTTTGCGCGAGAACAATAAACGTGGGACACCATTTTTCGAAGGACCCCTCCAGTCCAAGAACGACTGAAACGATGGTCACCGCCGGCAATCCGAAATAGATCGACCGACGGTCGGGCAGGCCGTAATAGTCGAAGATCAGGAAGGCGACCAGCGCGACCCCACCGACCGCAAACAGAGCTGCCTTTTTATCCACCAACCTGAACAGGATCGTACCGACGAGGAATTCCGCCCAGAAATCGTTGAAGATGAACTGTGCATAAAAATTCTTCGATACGATGAAAGACAAGCCCCACAGCATCGCGAGCGCAACGGCGATCGGCCGGCCGGGCATCCTCGCCGTCAGCGCAAATACAAAGTAAAAAAGAAGCTCGTACGAGAGCGTCCACCCCACCATGAGCAGCAAGGAGTGACTGGGCTCGGGAATCAACAGGTAAGAGGTGACAATTCCCGGCGGAAGCTCCGTATGCGTAAATGCCAGCTTTGGAAGAGCGATGAGCGCGCACAAAGCGATGGTAGTAAACAACCAGTCATCGGTAAAATTCTTATCGCCCGCCGGGCCATGAACGACGGCATGTGAAATTCCTTGCCGGCGGTGATGTACGACATGATGAAGCCGGAGATAATAAAGAATATCTCCACACCAAATTGCCCAAACTCAAAAAAATTAAACGGATAATCCCCTGAAACCACGCCTTTCTTTGCAATATGATAGAGGACGACAACAAGCGCGGCCAGCCCTCGAAGGATCTGGATTGAAATCATTTTTATATTCCTTAATTTTAATTTTCTAGCCTGTCCGGTTGATACACCTGCTCCTTCCCCGCCGCACCGGAATTTCCAACATAGACATCTAAAACAACGACCACGTGAGGCCTGCCTGTCAGGCCGCGCTTGCAAAAAATCGCTTTCGCTACGACAACATGCTCTTCCCGGCGGCAATAAGTCCGTGCGTTGCCGGACATCTACCGTCAGTAATGTGACCGGCCGCGTTCAGCAAGCGATACCAGCGCGCAGTACCAACACCCTGCTCATCGATCGGGAAGGCGACAATCCTGAAACGGCTAACGCCCCGCATACTGTCGAGTGCGGGGCGTTCTGCTTACGGGATTGGTTTTCTTGCCTCGTGTAAAGATGGAAAACCGACTTTAAAACTTCACCGAGAGATACTCGCCTGTTTCCCCGGCTGCTTTGCAGGGGTACCGCGCTGCACGACCTCTATCGCAATTGCTGACATTTGGCCTTCGCCCATAACGACGTTTGTCTCCGTCTCCGGAACGTACATGGGGCGCAGCAGATCACCCCAACGCCGCGCAAACACCGGCATGCTGAAATTGCGTTCGCAGAAAGCCGCAAACCGCGTCGCCGCCTCCATCACTTCATTCAGATCTTCAAGAGGATTGTGGAGGAAACGATGCAGTCTTCCTTCGTCCATTGCCAGCGCCGCATCTTCGAAATTCAGACCTTCGTACGCGGCGTCGTTGCCAACCGGAACGCAGCCGAACGAGACGGCCTCCAGTACTTTCGACTTGATGCCGCCGCGCAGGAATGTCGGGCATAGGGCAATCGAGTTAGGGGCATAGACTTCATCGAGCGTCTTTGCAAAGCCGGCGAACACGACGTTCGGCACAGGTTCGTATTGACGCGACATACGCCCGTAAATGACCAATGGCAGGCTCAACTGGAGCTTTTTCCATGACGCCACCAGGTACTCGATTGCGAGTCGGTTCTGCAACTGGCTGTCCGCGCCGACGAATACGAACCGAACCGGATCGACGGGCCGCGCCACCGGCTTGACCGCATCGACTGGTGGTGCAATCACATGCACCCGCTTTTTCATCGCGTCGGGAAGGATACGCTCCAATGCGTCGGCGTCCGTCGTCGAAACCAGCGTCACCGCATTCGACGAAGCCGTCGCCCGCCGCTCATGGCCTTTCAGCGCATATTCCTCATATCTGAGCAGCATATTGCGGGCGAATCGCGAATTGATCAGCGAGACGAGTGCTGGCGGAATCGACTTCGCAAGGTAGCCCACGGATAACGCGAAATTGCCGGTCCTCAGGATATTGGCACGTCGCGACATCAGGTCGTCCAGATCACTGATGATGTGGCTCGACGGATAGCGTCGGCGAACGAATGCGGCATAGTCGACCATCCGGATGCCGTCGAAATAGATGACATCGGGCTTATAGTCTTCAATCGCCTCGATAAGCCGCCTCTTTCCATCGACACTGGCGAACATGGCGACTTGCAATGCGCAAGGACTGGCTGTAGCCAGGCCTACGACGATTCTGAGAGCCGCGCGCAGCTTCGAAACGAGCTTGCCCGCTTCGAATACGGACTGAATCTTGAGTTCGCGCACATCAGCATTCATGCCGATCGCCTTGCGAATGAAGCTCAACGTGCGTTCACGCCCATTAGACGCAGCCGGGGGGATATCCCGGGTCATTACCATCAGTACGCGCTTTCTCATGAGGCCTCCAAACGGAGATAGTTCTTGAATCATTCCAATGGGCTAGCCAGATCGACCGTTAAGCTCGTCAAACCCCGGTATCAGCTTCGAGCGTCCCGGTCGACTTCGATCACACCCACGCCTGCCTCCTGCTGATCCTGTCTCGCGGCGGCCCGCAGGACCGCTTCGAACTGCTGCAGCTGTCGCGGCGGCAGGAAGTGATTACGCCGGTCGTGGCAACGGCGGGCGATGTCATGGTAGAAAGCCGGGTCGTCGATAAATCGGCGGATAAGCGCTCCGAGTGCCGCGACGTCGCCTCGCGGGACGGTCAATTCGGGAAAGGCACTGAACACCTCGGGCAATCCGCCGGAAGTGAACGCGATGGATGGCTTGAAAAATTCCCAAGGCTCGAATGCCACCATGCCGAACGGTTCGTTCCACATCGACGTAACGACCACGAGATCGACAAGTGGATAAAAGTCTTTCGCTGGAATGAAGCCATAGCGCACGACCCGCAGATCGGGGTACTCCGAGATCAGTTGATCCAGAATCTGTTCGTTGTCCCGGCCCGCGATATGGAGTTCGAGGTTGCCCGTGTGCGCCGCGGCCGCGCCTGCAAAAAACTCGCGGATACCTTTCGTCGCGTCGGTACGGCCGATAAAACCAAGCCGGAACGGCTTGCGCGGCTCGGCGGGCATCGAAGGAACGGCGCTGAACGGTTGCCGCGCGTTATGAATGACGCAGGGCTGCGCGGCGCCGAAAAAGCTTTGCCGTCGATGGCGTTCCAGCACGAAGTCGCTGACTCCGACCACATGTCCTACGAGCCGTGAGAACCACGCCTTCGGAGCCGAAACGGTCCGGCATCCGTTACACGCCTGCTCACATGCGCGGCCGTCGCGGAACATCGTCGAGGTCGGACAAATCAACCAATAGTCATGCAGTACATGCACGACGGGAATCCGCAGGCACCATGCGGCGAGCCATATGGCCGGTCCCATGCCCTTGAGGTTGTTCGTGCACAGCACGTCGATATCGAGGCGCCGCAAATGGCGCAATGCGTAGAAGAATACGAGCGGGTTGAACGTATCCAGTGCGCCGAACAAGGCCTTTTTCAGCCCGCTGCGCTCGGCGTGCGAGAACTGGTTGTAGATGTTCGTATTCGGCATGCTGTGCACGCGAAGACCATCCACGACCGCTGTTTCAGCCGAGCGCGAATCCGACAGCGTGAAAATGGAAACGTCATGACCCCGGTCACGAAGCTGAACCGCGAGATCGTAGACGACCACCTCGGTGCCGCCGACAACATGCGGCGGAAACCGGTTATTGCAGAGGCAGACCTTCATTGCGCCACCTTTAAACGTTGCCTCTGTCCGAACACGGCAGCCCAGAACAGCACGATTGACAGGGCCGTCCCCGTCGCCGGCGCATACATCATGAGATCCGTCGGCATCACGAACGGCGCCACGCCGATCGCGGCGATAGTCACGAGCAATTTAATGGTCATCAGCCGGTAATGCCGCGCGGCGATCAGCCACGTCGTGAGCCCGGCGTCCACGAACGTCGCAATCGAGCATGCGGTGCCGAAAATCATCACGGGGATGCCGGCTTCGAACGCGGGTCCATAGATCACGAGGAACACCGTGCGCCCGATGAACAGGCTGCCGACCAGCGCCACCGCGGCGATCACCGCCAGATACGCGCTGAGCTTGATCGCCTTGCTGCGAAGCTGGTCCTCGCCGCGCGCGACGAACACCATGGCCGGCGCAAGTGCTAGCGCGAGCGTCGTACCCACGGAGTTCCACTGTTCGACGAGCGACGCCGCGGCCGAATAGATGCCGAGATCCGTCCTCGACATCAGCGTGCCCAGCAACAGCCGGTCCATCCGCAACACCAGCACGCTCGCGGCAATCGCCGGCCACATCCTGAGTCCGCGAACGATCAGCGTTCGTTTGATCGTTTCCGAACCGTGCAGGGACGGTGGCCGATTGAACGCGAGTGTCCGATAGCGGCTGAACGGCGCGGCAGCGGCCACGTAAGCTTCGAGCGGCCATGCAAACGACGCGATGACCGCGCCGACCGACGCGTGAGCGGCGCCCAGCAGCCACAGCACCCGCACGCCGCTCGCGTACGCCTTGGCTCGCGTGATGACCCAGGGCTTGGTTTCCGCATAAGCCATCAGCGAGCCGAGCGCGATGGGTTCGCACAGCATCACCAGTCCGGCGATCAGCATCAATGCGTTGTTCGAGGACTGCGTCAGCAACGCGACGACGGCCAGAAACAGCAGCGTCACGCTGAGCGTCGAACCCAGACGCAAGCGGAACGCACGATAGAACACGAGGTGCCGCAGCCGCGGATGTCTGCCGAAAATCGGCGAGACGGCTTGAGCGCTGAAGATCAACGCGGCGCTGCTGACGACATACGCGAGCGACAACGCGAACTGCAATTCGCCGAAGAAGCGGGCGCCGTACAGCGTGGCGAACAGGTGATTGCTCGCGACCGCCGCGAGCGCGCCGATTGCCTTTTCGCACACTACGCCGGACAGCGATGAAAACAGCAAGGTTCGAAAAGATTTCACTCTGCCACCAGCCGTTTCAGTTTGATCGGCGAGGCCCGCGAATCAACCAGCACCCACCAAAGGAACGTCATCGCCACGTAAAACAGCGCGCGAACACTGAAGAAAGACCAATAGTCGCCTTGCTGGATTCCGGAGCTCGCGTAACTCAGCAGCTTCACGACCAGCCAGAGCATGACCACACCGCCACGCAACGCGAACACGATCTGCAATGCGCAAAGCGCCCCGTATATCACGCCCGTGAACGCGACGAACAGCGCGCCGCCGACGAGACCAAACCAGAATACGGGGACCGCCATCTGCCCCATCGTGAAGGAGACGTCGTCTTTTATATACGCGGAGATCAGATGCGGTTCGCCGTACGCGACCATCACGTCGCTCAGGCCGCTGAAGCCGAAGCTGTCGTCGAAGCCGGGCTGTTTCATCGACAGCAGCGACCTGGCGAAACGCCAGAAGGCCGGCGCTCCGCCCAGCGGAGGCGGGGTGAACAGATGCGCGTCGTAGTCGACCACGTACCAGACCTGCCCTTGCAATAGCGAGCGGTCCGTCAACGTGTTTTGCACATCGAGCCCCTGCCCCTGGTAGGCGGAAAATACCGAAACGATACCGATGATCAGCGCGACGCCGCCCCCGATTGCCATATACCGCAGGACCGGCTTGCCTCTCATCAGCAGCACCGCGACGATCGGGGCAAGGACCGTGAGACCGAAGTGCAGCACGGACATGAACTGCTCGCCGTGCAGGATGTAGAGATTCGTCGTCGCAATGATCAGCACGATCGAAAACCATTTGACCGCGGGGTTCTTGCTGGTGGCGAGCGCGCCGAGAATCAGCGCAAGAAAGGTCTGGTTGTTCAGGAACGTGTTGAACAACACACTATCGGTCCCGGTACTTTCGTTCCGGATGGTGTACCGGTTCACGCCGTCGAGCAGCGCGAAACCCTGCGTCAGTCCGGCTGCCACGCCAGCGCCGATAATCGCGAGCGCCAGCGTGAATCCCAGCACCACGCTGCGCGTTTCGACGGTGATCAGCGCGACCGGCACCTCCGGATCGCGGATGTTCAACGAGCGGTTAAAGCCGTAGAGCGCGCAACTGACGAAGACGACATAGAAAAGCAGGAGGCGGCTAAAAGCACCGTTCGCTTCGCCCCGGACTCCCGTTTCGATCATCAGACCGCCCGCCTCGATGCCGATGCCGGCGACGAAGGCAGTCATCCCGATCATCATGAAATACAGCATCGACACCGAAAAGAGCGGTCGCGTCGCGACCAGATAAATGACCGCGAGCGCCGCCAGCACGAAAGTCCACGTCGCGCTCGCCTGCGCGTAGCCGAGATATGGCAGCGCCGTGTTGAACAGCAACGCGACCAGGGCCACGACCGGGACGATCAGATGGGTCAGGGAAATGGTCGGCTCGCTGGCCTGTCGGATTTGCATGGCCCGTCCGGTTTTCATTTTGCAAACGTGTGCTTGCCGTCGGCAGCGTCAGTGCCGGTCAGCGAACGGGATTGCGCGGGAATGGCGATCATCCCGGCATCGAATCCCGCGCTCCTGTTCAAGGCCTGAACAGATGTCGGGCCATGCTGATGGCTCACACCGCTCCAGTTGCTCGAGCGCGGGCTCATGAACCAGACGACTCGCGGATCGCCACTCGCATCCGGAACCGCGCGCCGTGACGAATTCTGGTTGCCCAGTCGCCTGGTTACCGGTCCTGTCAGCATCGAAAAAAGTCCCATGTGTATCCCCGATTACGACAATGCGCGTCTTATCGTGTGATTAACCCGAAGTTGCCGGGTAACCGTGGACGCTTATTCAGCTCTGCTCGGACATGTACCGGTAAGCATTCGAGTAATACCCGTAACGCAGCGGCGAAGGGGTAAAGCCGTTGAACACGAGGCCATCGACAGTCGTGCCGACCTTTGCGAGCCGCGACATGGATTCGGCGACCTCCGCATAGCTCACTTCTCCTTGCCGCGCGACGAAGAGCGTCATGTCCGCGAATCTCGACACGGCAGCCGCATCGAGCACCGGAAGAACCGGTGGAGAATCGACGATCACGACGTCGTACTCCTCTCGCAGCGACGCGATCACCGGGCCGAAGTTGTCGGCGCTCAACAGCTTGGCCGCCTTGGTCGTTTTCTTGCCGGCCGGCAACGCGTGGAAATTGTCGGTCGGCTTGGCAATCACGTCGGCCGAATCGAGCGTGCCCTCGAGGACCCCGGACAAACCGTTGCTGGTATTGCCGCCAAGGTAGCGATGGACCTTGGACTTGCGCATATCCGCATCCAGCAGCAAGGTCTTGAGTCCCTTTTCGGCCAGCAGATACGCGAGGTTGGCCGAGATCAACGACTTGCCCTGGTTGGGCACCGCCGACGTGATCAGCACGACCTTGCCATCCCCCTTCTCGGCAAGCGAGCACTGCACCGCCAGCGCAAGACTTTCCATCGCTTCGATAATCGGCGTTTCCGTTTCCTCCGCGCTGATCAGGAAGGTATGTCCCGGCTTGTTTGCCGCTATTTGCTGGGCCGGTGAAATCGGCAGGATACCGAGCGTATCGATGCCGACGACCTCTTCCAGCCGCTTCGGGTCACGAATCCGGCCCGAACCGAATGCCTTGAGTTGCACGGCAATGAAGCCGAACAGCGCGCCCGCCACGCCGCCCAGGGCCAGCGCGAGCATCACGTTCGGACGGCTCGGCTTTTCCGCCACTTCCGCGTAATCAACGATCGACGCGTTGCCGCCATTGCTTGCAGTAGCGATCTGCAACTGCTGCGCGTTGTTCATGAGGCCCACATACAACTGGTTCTCGACATCGACATCCCGCGAGAGCCGCAGGTATTCCTGCTGCAGGCCCGGCAGTTGCGCGATGCGCTCAGACAGTTGATGCGACGCGGCGTCGAGTTGCTTGAGCTTTCCCAGTACCGCATCGAGCGGCGCCTGACCGAGCTGGTACTTGGTCCGCATGTCCTGGTAAGTCAGGTTGGTTTCCAGTTTGGCCTTCTCGATCGCCGCGGACTGGTCGAGCAACACCTTGATTTCGCCGCTCACATCGATGCTGCCCTGATGCAGGCGAAACGCGTTGAGTGCCTCTTCCGCTTTTTGCAGCCGCGCACGGACAGTCGGGATCTGCGCGTTCAGGAAGCTCAGGCTGCGTTCGGAATCCTGGGCACGGCGCGTGACGTTGCTCGTCAGATACGCGTCGGCAATCGCGTTGACGAGACGTGCGGCATAGAACGGGTTGCTGTCGCCGTATTCCAGCTCGAAGACGCCCGAATCCCGCTTGGTCTCGGCGACGTTGAGCTTCTTGATGATCCGGTCGACGGTCGCCTGCGTCGCATGCCTCACAAGGCCGAATTCGGTGCCCGGACGCGCCGCCACCGCCTTGACGAGCATCCGGTAGTCGCCCGAGACGGCGAGCTGGCCGACCTTCCCGCTCAGCACCTTGTTGCCGTTGCGATCCTGCAACGTCCAATTGCCGTTGCCGTCATACACGAACTCATGCTGCTTGCCCATCTGAGCCGCGGGAACATCGAACGAGCCGAGCGTCAGGTTTTCACCGCCCCATGCCCAGTGCGTCAGGCCGAGCGGCGCGCTGACGAGTCCGTCGGGGCTGCGCGGCAGGATCGTGGCGAGCCAGCGGCCCAGTATCGGGAACGTGTTCCTGACCGTAACGGTCGTCTCCGCGGCCGCTGCTTCGACTGCCTGCGTAACGACGGTCCGCGAACGCGCGACGTCGATCTCGCCGAGAATCGGGGAGCCGTTGACGTCGAGCGCGCGCGTCACCGTGGACAAAGCGCCCAACGCACTGCTCTTCTTGTCCTCAATCTGGATCAATGCGTTTGCCGAATACATCGGCGAGGCAAACAGCACATATACGCATCCGAGCAGCAGTCCCGACAAAAGGACGCTGAAAAACAGATTGCGATAAGTCAGAATATTTTCCAGCACGTCGAACGCCGAAAACGCCGACGCGTCCTGAACAATAGCGGAGCTTCGCCCGCGACCGACATCGTTACGCATATGCAAACTCCAATTATTGAAAACGCTATTTGGCGTCGGGCAGGCACCGCCTGGCGGTGCTCGGAACGCCAGGATTTGCGTTCCTATGCGTCCGGCAGATAAAACTGACAGTAAAAGGCCCTATTGGACTGGAATGCCCCCCGCCCGCGAATAACTCATAGAATGCAAACTTTCGATCCACACTCTCAGTTATGACCACGGTCAAATGGATACTGCCCGCGGTAGCCCTCTGTTTCAGTGCGCTACCCCTCACTACAAAATGCGAAGAGCCGGTTCGGAATCTGATGCCGCCCAATACATCGGCAAGTCATACTTTTGCGGCTACGCGCAACGGTAATCTTGGCGGATCGACATCCGTTTCCGATGTCAATATCCATACGCTGCTCTATCCGGGGCACACGACGAAGGTGCTCGCGCATTATTTACCGTGGTGGTTCGACCCCAAATCGCGCGGGGTCGCGGTCGGTTATCGCTCGGACGATCCGGCTCAGGCGTTCCGCACGTTCAAGGACATGCAGGCGCGCGGTGTCGATGGCGTGATCGTCGACTGGTACGGGCAGAACGATGCAAACGGCCAGCCCGAGCCCATCGATGTCGCGTGGCGCAAATCGATGCCGGAACTGGCGAAATTCCCCAATATGTCTTTCTCGATCATGGTCGACGCCGGGACCTACAACTTCAATCGTTGCAAGGGCTGTGACGTCACCCAGACGGTTCTTTCCCAGCTCGACTATCTGTCGCGCACCTACTTTTCGTCCCCGCAATACCTGAGGTATGACGGCCATCCGGTGGTGTACGAATTCGGCCTCGACTGGGCCGGCAAGGTCGACTGGTCACGCATTCAGGCCGCGCATCCCGAGATATCCTGGGTTCACATCCACAAGCAGGGCTTTGATCGGGACGACAGCGCGGGGGCCTTCGTATGGATCGCCCCTGGCTTCGCGGCGCGGAAGACCAGCGTCGCGGATTTGACGGAGCTAAAGGAGTTCTATCGATATGCGCGCACGGAGCCGACGAAGATAGCAACGGGCGGCGTTTTCAAGGGCTTCGACGATCTGCTGGCCGCGTGGGCGAAGCCCAACGAAAAACATTACATGCCGCAAGCCTGTGGCGATACCTGGCTGCAGACCTTCGATCTGGTCAACCAGAACTACAGCGCGACACGCCAGTTGCCCTTTCTTCAGTTGATCACCTGGAACGACTACGAGGAAGGCACGGCGCTGGAGCCCGGGATCGACAACTGCGTCACGCTGCAGACGCATCTTTCCGGTAACGCGCTCGACGTCAAACTGTCTCACGCCGAGACAGTCGATCACCTCGAGCTGTATCAGTCGTTAGCCGGCGGCGAGTTTCGTCTGGTCAACCGGTACACCCCGGCGACAGCCTCGATCGCACTTCCGGCAGGCGTTTCCGGCACGCTTTACCTGAAGGCGGTCGGCAAACCGTTCTTCAGGAATGTCGTATCCGAACCGATCACGGTCGGGCGGCCGAAATGACACCCGACTCACGCTGCGGCTCGTACGCCTCGCCTTGCCCAAACCAGTCGAGCAGGTCGGACAGCCTGTCGATGCGCGAGCCGAGCGACGCGGTCAACTCGAGCTCGTACTCGCCTGCCGGTGCCAGCAGGAAACGATGTCCTACGCCGGCGCGCGCCGCGGCTTGCAGATCCGACGGCTTGTCGCCGACCACCAGCGACCTTTCCATGTCCAGATCGAAGTCCACGCGCGCCTGTTCGAACATGCCGGGTTGCGGCTTGCGGCAGGCGCAGGCCTGCCGATACTCGCCGAGCCCGAACTCCGGATGGTGCGGGCAGTAATAGACCCGGTCTATTCGCGCGTCCCTGCTTCGGAATTCGCCGAGCATCCAGTCGGTGAACGCCTGGAACTGACCGGCCGTGAAATAGCCGCGCCCAATGCCTGCCTGGTTCGTGACGAGAACCACCACATAGCCGGCGTGATTCGCCGCCCTCACCAGTCCGAAGATGTCTTCGATGAACACGCATTCGTTCGACGCGTGCAAGTACCCGGTATCGACGTTGACGACTCCGTCCCTGTCGAGAAATAGCGCTTTACGAGTCATGGGCGGATTGTTCACACATGAGCGGCACCACGTGCTGGGCTCGCGCATAGTCCGACGGAATGCCGATATCTATGAACTCCGTGATGTCGGGGAAGACCCGGATGTCGAGCGAGCTGAGCTGGCGGCGCAGGAAATCGTCTTCAAATGAAAAACGATCGGGCAAGTCGAATTCGAGCAGGCGCGCCGCATCGACCGCGTACACGCCGGCATTGATGAAACCCGGCGCCTGCACGGGTCTCTTTTCTTCAAACGCGATCAGACGCTTCGAGCCGGCGTCGAATTCGAGCGTTCCATACCGTGACGCATCGGGCACGCTGGTCGCCGCGATTGCCAGATCGGCACCCGTGGCGTTGAAAAAGCCGGCGAAGCCGGACAAATCCAGGTCCGTGATCGTGTCGCCGTTCAGCACGATCATCCGGGGTGCGCCGTAGGTGCGCAGCGCATGCATGATCGCGCCGCCCGTGCCGAGCGGCTGGTCCTCTTCGATGACGGTCACGGACAGTCCCGGCGACTGCCCTGCCAGCCAGCCGGTGATCTCGCCGCATCCATAACCCAGCGACAGCACGACCTCCGTCACCCGCTGCTGTTCCAGCCAGCGCAGCATCCACGCGAGAAACGGCTGGCCACCCACGCTGGCCATCGCTTTAGGGAGGCCTTCGCCGAGGACCGGCCGCAATCGCGTGCCCAGACCGCCCGCCAGGATCATGCACGGAAGCATCCTGCTCATGATGCAAAGATGTTCTCTTCCACGATACCGCAGACGATATGGCCGCAAACCAGATGGCCTTCCTGAATCTTCGGCGTGGACGTCGACGGAATCTCGATGCACAGATCGGTGCGCGCGCGCATCAGGGCCGCGCCCTCCGGATGGCTGCCCGTGAAGCCGACGCTGAACATGCCGCGTTCCTTCGCAACGTCGAGCGCGCGCAGGATGTTCGGCGAGCGGCCGGACGTCGAGTACGCCCAGAAGATGTCGCCGGGGCGGCCGACAGCTTCGAGCTGCCGCGCAAACAGCTTTTCATAGCCGTAGTCGTTGCCGATCGCCGTCATCACGGACGTATCGACGGTCAACGCAAACGCCGCCAATCCCGGCCGATCGAAATTGAACCGGCTGACGAACTCACCGGCAATATGCTGCGCGTCGGCCGCACTGCCGCCGTTGCCGGCCAGCAATACCTTGTTACCGGCGCGCAGTGCTTTGGTGACCTGCTGCGCCAGTGCTTCGACCTTCTCGATCACCTGCGGGCTGTTGGCAAGCGCGCTCAGAACCGCAACGGTCTTCTCGATTTCGTTGGTGACGGAAATGCTCACGATATTCTCCAGGATTGGGCGCCGTTTTCGGTAAACGTGCAGGACATGACCTGACCATCGTGGCTGCCAAGCGCGCGCGTCACAGCCGGACGGTCGATCGGATCGACGAAGAACATCATGAAACCCCCGCCTCCCGCGCCCGAGACCTTGCCGGCTTTCGCGCCCGCGTTGGTGGCGATTCGCCACAATTCGTCGATCGACGGATTGGAAATGCCTTTGGCCATGCGCTTCTTCGCTTCCCACGAGTCGCTCATCGAGGCGGCAATGCCGGCGAAGTCGGCACGCAACACGGCCTCCTTCATTCTGGTCGCTTCAGCCTTGACTTCGTGAAGAGCGGCAAGCGGATCGGTCTGATTCTCCACCACGTTGTTGGTCTGCTCTTTGATGATATTGGCCGATTCACGCGAGACGCCGGTATAAAACAGCACGAGCGACGCTTCCAGTTCGGCCTTCGTATCCTGCTTGATTCGCAGCGGGTTCACGATGACCTTGTCGCCGTAAAACTCCATGAAGTTCAGGCCGCCGAAGGTCGCCGCGTACTGGTCCTGCTTGCCGCCCGCGAGGGCAAGATCGACCCGTTCAATGTCGTGAGCGAGTTTCGCGACATCGTATTCGCCGAGCGGCAGCGAAAGCAGCTCGCAAAACGCCTGCACGAGCGCCACCACCACGGTCGACGATGAACCCAGTCCGGATCCCGGAGGCGCCTCGGAGTGCGTGGTGATCGATACGGCCAGCGGGTGCCCGCCATTGAATTGCCTGACGATCCGGTTGTACACGCCGACATGCAACCCCAGCCCCTTGATCGGCGGGAGTTCGGACGAAATCTCTCCGATCCAGCTCACCTGCGTGTCCGCGGCGGTCAGCTCGATCTTCGCGTCGTCGCGCGGCACGATCGACGCATAGGCAAACCTGTCGATCGTTACGTTGAGCGTGAGTCCGCCAAAACGATCGGAGTATGGCGAGACGTCGGTTCCACCTCCAGCCAGTCCAAGCCGCAGGGGCGCGCGGGAGCGGGCGATAAAGTGCGTCATGATTTGTCCTTCCTCGGCAATAGAGCGGCCATGTGAACCTGTTATGAACGGACAGTGCTCTTCAGTCAGTAATCGATTGGCAGATGAGGAATGCTTGGCAATGGATCCGCATCTGCCGTCAAAAACTTCTTCTCCGTCCGTCAATTACTCACCGAAAGCAACTTCTTCAAAACCGGGCCGCAATCAGGTGCATCGGTATAACGAATGGCATCGAGCGGGCGACCACGTTGCAAAGCACTGCGTCGCCGCTACGAAAACCGGATTCCGTGATCAACTTTTCAACCTTTTGCTTCCACCAAAGGTTCCATTTTCGAGTGCTGTCCGACCAGGAAGTCACGCACCCGCTCGCAGATGAACGTGATGTCGTCGCGCATCAGCGCCGGGTAACTCGGCAAGTTGATGCCCCGGCTCGCAATCTCGTCGGCAACCGGGAAATGCTGGCCCGGCACCGCGTACATCGACATTTGATGGAGCGGATAAAAGAGCGGACGGGTTTCGATACCGTCGCGTTGGAGCGCGGCGCGCAACGCGTCACGGTCGCCGGCGTCGTCGACGAGTATCGATACCATCCAGTAGCTGTGCAGCGTGCGCGGATGAGTGCGGTGCACTTGCAAGGGCAATCCGGCCAGACCCTGCCGATACCATTCGGCAATTTGCTGCTTCTTCGCGATCAGGTCGTCGATGGACTCCATCTGCGCGCACCCGATTGCCGCGGCCACGTTCGTCATCCGATAGTTGAAGGCGATTGCGTCGTGCCAGTACTCGCGCTCGCTGCTCACGCCCTGGCTTCTGAGATGGCGGATTTTCCGGTCGAGCTCGGCGTTGTTGGTGACCACCATGCCGCCTTCGCCGGTCGTAATCGTCTTGTTGCCGAAAAAGCTGAAACAGCCGACGTCGCCGATCGTGCCCACGTGTGTGCCGTCAAACCGCGTGCCGATTGCTTCGGCGCAGTCTTCGATCACATACAGCGAGTGCTTTTTCGCCAGCGCCATGACCGCATCCATGTCGGTCGCCTGGCCATAGAGATGCACCACCATAATCGCTTTGGTTTTGCTGGTGATCTTGCGCTCGGCATCTTCGATGTCGATCTGCCAGTACTCGCGTTCGCTGTCGACGAAAACCACATCCGCGCCGGTGTACTTCACCGCATTCGCGGACGCAATGTAGGTCAAGGTCGGAACCAGTACCTCGTCGCCCGGACCGATGCCCAAGGCAGCCAGCGCGACGTGCAGCGCGACTGTGCCGTTGCTGACGGTAATCGCGTGCCGCGCGCCGAGCCAGGATCCGAACGATTCCTCGAACTGGCCTACGTATTTGCCTTTCGAAGAGATCCATGTCGAATCGAGACAGTCCATCACCAGCGCTTTCTCGCGACCATTGAGGTAAGGAGAATAGACCGGATATTTGAGGTTCATAGTTGCGTCCTATGATCAACGGCAAAAACCAACGATAGAAAGAAATGCTGAGCGGTCTGATACCCACTGTTATCGCCGCTCACTCTCAACGCCCGCCGTCCGGTCTGGACTTCGAGTGTCGCCCTTGTCTTTATCGACTTAAGTTATTGTTGTTGCCTCTGCCATAGCGGATTGGAAGATCCGTCGCGAACGCAAGCTCGAAAATGGCATGCGCGCACACTGATCGGTCAACCTTATGCAGAACGTCTTAATCTTCGTTGCACTCCGTCGCCGTGGAATCCGGACCGAATCAGGACGAGCCTGATGCAGTTAGCGGGTCGCTCGTAATCGTGGGCGCCCGTGCTCTGCCGTTGGTAGGTAGATTAAGGTTCGTTCTCCGCGCGATCCGTGCGCTGCACAACACAACATCTGTTACCGCCGCGGCGGAGAGGCGCGTGCGGATTGAGCGGCTATGGCCGGCTTAACGTCGATCAGATCTCAATGGAGAAGGCCGGGTTTGCCGGCGACGCGCGCTTTTATCGTTCTCGCCGACGCTCATCGAAACCCGGAGAACTCGTTGGCCCTGAAGACCGCCAGCACTGAGTCGGAGCCGTGACGAGCGAACGCCTGCCAGCCAGGGAAAACGTGGTCCGCCCCGACGAAAGTGCTGAATTTCCGAAAAGTATCTGGAGTTATCCGAAGAGCGTGGCCGCGAAGGACACCGGGATATGGAATGGGCAGACACACCACGTCAGGCAGTCTCTTCTGCATGACGGATTGCAAGATCGCGTTTCGCGAAGATTCTTTTGATTCGTTCCGCTCGCGATGCCGCGGCGGCCTTCCACGCGACGGCGCTTGTCTCCCGACTCGTAGTCGATGCACACGTTGCGCGGCGGCGGCGACCCGGAGCCGCGCCGCGTTAATGGCCGTCCGGCCTACTCAACCTGCGCGTCGAGCCGAAACACCGACACTGCATCGCGCAATGCCAGCGCATGCTCTTCCAGCGACTTTGCAGCCGCCGCGGCCTGCTCGACGAGCGCTGCGTTGTGCTGCGTGACCTCGTCGATCTGCGACACCGCCTTGTTGACCTGCTCGATGCCGTCACTCTGCTCGAGCGCCGATGCTTCGATCTCGCTCATCACGCCCGTTACGCGCTCGACCGCTTTCATCGCTTCCTGAATCGTCTTCTGCGCATCGGACACGAGCGACGCACCCTCCTCGACCTTGGCCGCCGATTCGCCGATCAGTTCCTTGATCTCCTTGGCCGCCGCGCCCGAGCGCTGCGCGAGGCTGCGTACTTCCGAGGCCACCACCGCAAAGCCGCGCCCCTGCTCGCCCGCGCGCGCTGCTTCGACCGCCGCGTTCAACGCGAGGATATTGGTCTGGAACGCGATCCCTTCGATCATGCCGATGATCTCCGTGACCTTGCGCGACGATTCGCTGATGCCGTCCATCGTTTCGGTGACGCGCGACACCACCTTGCCGCCGCGCGTGACCGTGTCGAGCGCGCCGTGCGCGAGGCGGTTCGCCTGCTTCGCGTTGTCGGCGTTCTGCTTCACGGTCGCCGACAACTGCTCCATGCTCGCCGCGGTCTCCTGCAACGCGGCCGCCTGCTGCTCGGTACGCGCGGACAGGTCGGCGTTGCCCGACGCGATCTCGTTCGCCCCCTGCGTGATCGCTCCGGTGCTGCCGCGCACTTTCGCCACGGTTTCGACGAGACCGTCGCGCATCCGCGTCAGCGCGCCGAGCAACTGGCCCATCTCGTTGCGCGAGCGGACCTTGATCGCAACGCTCAGGTCGCCGGCCGCCATGCGTTCGAAGTGCCTGACCGTTGCGTTGACCGGTTTGATCAGCGCGGCCGACAACGCGACGCGCGCCGCCACGCCGACCGCGAGCCCGATCACCGCGATCGCGCCGAACAGCAGCGTCGCGAGCTCGAAGCGCCGCGCGCCGGTCGCGGCCTGCTGATGCTGGTTGTCGATCAGCGCGTTTCCGAGCGTGTCGATCGCCTTCGAGTAGGTCGCGTAAAGGGTGTTCGCGGTGTCGCCCTGGAGGTTGCGGAACGTGTTGAAGTCGTAATCGGCGAGCGCCTTGAATTCCGGCTCGAGCGCCTTGTCGACGAGCGCGGCGCGCGCCTCTCCGACGCTCTGCGCGAGCTTGCGCTCGGCGTCGCTCGAAAACGGCCCGGCCATGTAGTTGCGAAAGTCGTTGTTCGAGTCGGACAGCACCTTGTGCGCGGCCGGCAGCATGCCGTCGGTCTGCTTGCCGACGCTGAACAGCGTCTGGAAGGTGCCCAACGCGAGCTGCACCTGCAGAAGCTTCTCGGAACTCGCCTTCAGATGCGACAGCGCGACGGTGCTGCGCTGGGTGTCGTCGAGGCTGTCGTTGGCGAGCTTCAGCGCGCCGTAACCGACAGCGATCACCGTCAGCAGGAAGGCGACGAACACGCTGATCACCAGCGTCAGCCCGCCACGAATTGTGATGTTGTTTAGCATTGGATCTCCGGAACGTCTTGCCTGGCCGCGGCGACACAGGTTGGCAACGCGCGCGCGCAAACGGGCGCGGCTTACACTTCGCCGCATCCAGGTTTACGGCTGTTGCGCGCGCGCACCGCATAAGGGAAATCCATGAGGGGCCAGCATTGGCGCGCCTCTCCAGCCGGTTGCGGCATCACTATCTGGGATTTTTCGCGACCGCGCGTGAAAGCTTCGCCCAGCCGATGCGCGCCGGTCGCGCTACGTTTCGTTTGTATAATTCCGCGTCTTCGCTCAGGCCCACTTTCATGCTCAGTTTTGCGCTCGGCTTTCTCGTTTCCCTGCTGATCACGCTGTTGATCGTGCGCTATGCGCATCTGCATGAAAAGTTCTCGACCGATACCGATCTGGCCGGCGTGCAGAAATTCCACGCGCATCCGGTGCCGCGCATCGGCGGGACCGGGATTCTGGTCGGGTTGATCGTCTCCGCCGTGCAACTGCATCACGCGTATCCGGCCGTGTCCGGCAGCATTCTCGGCCTGATTGCGTGCGGCATGCCGGCGTTCGGCTCGGGGCTCGTCGAAGATCTGACCAAGCGCGTGTCGCCGCTCGCGCGACTCGTCTGCACGATGGCCGCCGCCGCGCTCGCGTTCCTCCTGCTCGATATCGCCGTCACGCGCATCAGCGTGCCGCCGCTCGACTTCCTGCTGTCGTACGCGGCGATCTCGTTCGCGGTCACGGTGCTCGCGGTCGCGGCGCTCGCCAACGCGATCAACATCATCGACGGCTTCAACGGGCTTGCATCGATGGTCGCGTTCATGATGTTCGCGTCGCTCGCGTACGTCGCGTTCCAGGTGTCCGATCCGGTCGTGCTGTCCGCATCGTTCATGATGATGGGCGCGGTGCTCGGCTTCTTCATCTGGAACTTCCCGGCCGGGCTGATCTTTCTCGGCGACGGCGGCGCGTACTTCATCGGCTTCATGCTCGCCGAGCTGTCAATCATGCTGGTGATGCGCAATCGCGACGTGTCCGCGTGGTATCCGGTGCTGCTTTTCATGTACCCGATCTTCGAGACCTGCTTCTCGATCTACCGCAAGAAGTTCATTCGCGGCATGTCGCCGGGCATTCCGGACGGCGTGCATCTGCATATGCTGGTCTACAAGCGGCTGATGCGCTGGGCCGTCGGCGCGCGCACCGCGCGCGAGCTCACGCGCCGCAATTCGCTGACATCGCCGTATCTATGGCTGCTGTGCCTGATCGCGGTCGTGCCGGCGACGCTGTTCTGGCGGCACACGCTGCACCTGTTCTGCTTCGTCGTGGTGTTCGCGGCCACCTATGTGTGGCTGTACGTGAGCATCGTGCGGTTCAGATCGCCGAGATGGATGGTGGTGAGGAAGCAGAAACGGTAAGCAGCGAACAGAGACGAGAAACGCGAAAAGGCGCCCCGGGGCGCCTTTTCCGTTGGTGCTTCGACGGCTTTCTTCAGCGGCTCGCGCAACGGCGAAAACCTCGCGCGCCGGTGCACTTACTTATCTACGACGCCCGCGGTACCGGCGTCACGCTGCGCAGCGTCGCAGCCGTCGCCGGCTGATACTCGGGCACCCAGCGCCGCAAATCGCGGCGCACTTCGTCGTCGGACGGCACGCGATGCTGCATCAGCCACGGCAGCAGATTGTCGAGCAGGCTGTCCGGCACTTCGCGCGCCTGCGCGATGCGCAGCTTCGGATGCGGCGTGCGGGTGGTCGTTTCCTCATCCGCGAGCAATTCCTCGTAGAGCTTTTCGCCGGGCCGCAGGCCCGTGAACACGACGCGAATCTGCTCCTCGGTAAAGCCGTACAGGCGAATCAGATCGTGCGCGAGATCGGCGATACGCACCGGCTTGCCCATGTCGAGAATGAAGATCTCGCCGCCGCGCCCCATGCTCGACGCCTGCAACACCAGTTGCGACGCTTCCGGAATCGTCATGAAGAAACGCGTGATCTCCGGATGCGTGACCGTCACCGGACCGCCGCGCGCAATCTGCTCCTGGAACTTCGGAATCACGCTGCCGGCGCTGCCGAGCACGTTGCCGAAGCGCACCGTTTCGAACTGCGTGCGCCGCGCGCCCTGCTGCTGCAGCGCCGAGCACGCCATCTCGGCAAGCCGCTTGCTCGCGCCCATCACGTTGGTCGGGTTGACGGCCTTGTCGGTGGAAATCAGCACGAAGTGGGCGACGTCATGACGGACCGCCGCGCGCGCGACGCGATACGTGCCGAGCACGTTGTTGCGTACCGCCTGCCACGTATTGACCTCTTCCATCAGCGGCACGTGCTTGTAGGCGGCCGCATGAAACACGATATGCGGGCAGTAGCGCGCCATCACCTGATCGAGCAGCAGCGAATCCTTCACGTCGCCGATGATCGGCACCACCGACACTTCCGGATACTTGTCGCGCAGCTCTTCATTCAGGCGATAGATCGAGAACTCGGAGATGTCGTACGCGACCAGTTGCACCGGGCCGAAGCGCAGGATCTGCCGGCACAGCTCCGAGCCGATCGAGCCGCCCGCGCCCGTCACCATGACGACGCGGTTCTTCAGCAGCGCCTCGACGTGATCGGTGTCGATCGTCACCGGATCGCGGCCGAGCAGGTCTTCGAGGTCGATCTGGCGGACCCGTGACAGGAATGCCTGGCCTTGCGTAAGCTGCGTGAGCGCGGGCAGCGTCATTGCCCTGACGCCCGCGCGCACGCACAGCGTCGCGATGCGCCGGTGCGCTTCGACCGAGGCCGACGGCACCGCGATGATCGCGTGCTCGACCTTCAGCTCCGCGCTGATTTTCTGCAGGTCGCCGATCGCGCCGAGCACGCGATAGCCGTAGATTTCACGGCCCTGCTTGATCGGATCGTCGTCGAGCAGGCCGACGAGGCGCCATTGGCCCGAACGCTTCAGCTCGCGCACGAGGTTCGCGCCGGCATTGCCCGCGCCGAGCACGAGCACCGGCTTGCCCTGCCCGACCAGACCGCCGTAGCGATAGAACTCCTTGGCCGCGCGATAGAGCGCGCGCGAGCCGCCCATCGTCAGGAACAGCAGCATCGGCGAGACGATCAGCACCGAGCGCGGCACGATCGGCAGCGGCTGCAACAGCGCCGAGGCGATCATCACGACCAGCGCGCCGACGCCGATCGCCTTCGCGATCCGCACGAGATCGGGCAGACTCGCGAACACCCACATACCGCGATAAAGGCCGTAGCTGCGGAACATCACCGCGTAGATCAGCAGCACCCAGACGAGCGCATGCATTCCGCTCGACCAGAACGGCGCGGGCACCGGCCCGTTGAACCGGATCACATAGGCCAGCATCCACGTCATGGCCACCGCGCATAGGTCGAACGCAAACGCACTGAACGAAAGCCACCTGGCTTTGAAGCTTTTCATTGCGCAGAACCTCAGGTTTGCCCGGAACGGGACATATGGCGCCGCCAGCGGCGATCAATACACAACCCCGCGACGACCAGCACAACCGCCCATGCAACGACCACCAGCCATTGATACACGAGAGTGAATTGTAGTGCCCATAAAGCAAGCATTATGCCCGCCGCCATGAACAAATACCAGGTCCATGCAGTCGATGCATGTCCCAAGCCGGACTGCACCAGTCTTTGATAGTAGTGTTCCCGATGCGCCTGCCAAAATTTTTCGCCACGCAGCAAACGCTTAAGAAGCGTCACCGACGCATCGCCGATGAACGGCGCGAAGCACAGCGCCGGAAACCACACCGGCCAGACGCCCTCGCGCCAGCCCCAGTAGCCGAGCGCGCCGGCCAGAAAGCCGAGCGGGATCGAGCCGGCGTCGCCGAGAAAGATGCGCGCCGGGTGAAAGTTGAACAGCAGAAAGCCCGCCGCCGCGCCCGCGACGATCAGGCTCGCCGCCGCGAGCGCCGCATCAGGATGGACCGACACCGACGCGGCCAGCGCATAGCCGCCGAAGCCGAACAGCGCCATGCCGCCCGCGAGACCGTCCGAGCCATCCATGAAGTTGTAGAGATTGACCAGCCATACGAGTAAAACCGCCATACACGCGAGCGCCCACCACGGGACGTCGGCCGGATACACGGCGATGAGCGCCGCCACCGCCGCCGCGTGGCCGCCGAAACGCACGCGCGCGGGCAAGCCGCGGCGGTCGTCGATCTGCGACAGCGCGGCGAGCAGCGCCGCGGCCAGCGCGGGCAGCCATAGCGACGGCGCCGCGAGCCCGATCAGCACCACGGCGACCGGCACGATGCCCCAGCCGCCGACGCGCGGCGTGGGGCGCGTGTGCAGCGAGCGGTCGTTGGGGATGTCGGTGGCGAGCCGCCACGCGAGGCCGCTGCGCAGCAGCGCCCACAGGATCGCGGCGCACGCGGCGAGCGCGGCGGCGCCCCACGGCAGCAGGGAGACGATGGAAAAGGCGGAATGCGAAACGGGCGGCATCGATAGGTTTTATGCGTTCAAGGCAGATTCAGGCCAAAGCTCAGTACTCACTCAGTGCTCAGTGCGTGGCGCGATACCAGGCGGCGGTTTCAAGCAGGCCATGCTCGACCGTGTACGGCGGAACCCAGCCGAGACGCTCGCGGATATGCGAGCTGTCGAGGCGCAATTCGCCGATCAGCCGGTCGATCTGCGCCGAGCGTCCGGTCAGGCGGCCGGCCACCCGCAGCACGCCGGCCGGCACCGGCACGAGGCGAGCCGGCGCATGCAACTGCGTGGCGAGCGCGCGAGCGAGTTCCGCCACGCTGAGGTCACGGCCGTCGGTGACGTGAAAGGTCTCGCCGGCCGCGCGCGGATCGGTCGCGCAATGCACGAGCGCATCCGCGAGATTGTCGACGAACACGAGGCTGCGGCGCGCCGTGACCGCGCCGAGCGGCAGCGGGATGCCTCTGGCGAGCGCGTTCATCAGTTGCAGGAAATTCGCGCGCACGCCCGGCCCATAGACGAGCGGCGGCCGCGCGACCACGATCTCGAGACCCGACGCGCGGCCGTAGTCGAACAATGCGCGCTCGGCTTCGAGCTTCGAGATGCCGTATGGATCGACCGGCGCGGGCGTGTCCGTTTCGCCGATGGGACGGCCCGTGCTCGCTTCCGCCATCGCCTTGACGCTGCTCACGAACACGAAGCGGCGCGCGCCCGCGCGGCGCGCCGCGGCGGCGACGCGCAACGCGCCTTCGACATTGGTCGCGCGATAGGCGACAAGCGGATCGGCCACGGTCTCGCGCATCACGTGGACGCGCGCGGCAAGATGGATCACCGCGTCGCAACTGAAGCCGACCGGCCAGCGTGGCTCGATGCCTTCGAAGTCTTCGGTGTCGAGCAGCCATTCGCGCACGCCTTCGGCGGCGGTTTGCGCTCGACGCACCACGCCGACCACGCCGTCTCCGCGCTGCAGCAGCGCGCGCGACACCGCCTTGCCGACGAAGCCGTTGGCGCCGGTGACGAGAACCTGCAGGCTCATCGACGCGCTCCCGAAGCCGCGGCGATGCCCGCGCCACGCCGTTGCCGCCGCGAACACAGGGGGGCGCCGTCAGCACTTGCCCCACCGGAACACGGCGGGAAAGACGGGGGAGACACGATACAATCTGGCATCGACGGTGCTTTCTCAGGAAGTCTGGCTGGGAACGTATTGTATGCGGGCGAAACCCGCCGCCGCCCCTGTTCGCGGGTCAGGACCGGGGCGCTAGAATGTGCCGCGGCCGCCCGGGTTGCAAACAGCGCGCAAACCATGCGCAAGCGGTACGCAAGCAACGCCTCACACGCGGCGGGAGCCCGGGCCGTGATAATAAAACGGACATGCGCCCGCTGGCGCGCAGTTCGTACACTTCGTAACAACTCAAACATATTCGCGCATGTGGAATTCGTGGTATCGATCCGACGTGCTCGACGACAGCACAATCAGGCCTGTCCCCCGGCCGCGCGAACGGGCAGCCGCCCGCGCGCCGGCGAGCCAGCGCCTGATTGCCGCGCCACCGCGCGGCACGCACCCATGTGAATGCTCCGACACCAGCTGCTCAGGCCGCGCCCGCGCGTGCCGCACGGAGCGCCGGTCGATGCCGCTCACGTCGGCGAAGCGCGGGGTGTCTGAAACCATCGACATGTGGAATACAACGTGCTGGTCTGGAGAAAAGAACGTGTTTGAGCCAATAGAGCCCCGCCTATGAAAGTGCTGTTCGCCACTTACCCGATGGCTTTCCATACCCCCGGGGGCGGAGAGATCCAGTTGCTTGCGTATCACAGGCATCTGCCCGCGCATGGCGTGGACGTCACGCTGTTCGATCCATGGAAGCCGCGTTTTCTCGAACACGACGTCGTGCATTTCTTCTCGTGCGTCGGCGGCTCGGTTCACTTCTGCAACTTCGTCAAGCAGTTGGGCTTGCCGCTCGTCGTGTCGTCGAGCCTGTGGGTGACGGAGGAGACGAAGCATCTCTATCCGATCGGCGAGATCCATCATCAGTTTTCGCTCGCGGACCGCGTGGTCGCGAACTCGGAGATCGAGTGCGACACGCTCGCGCGTATCTTCGACCTGCCGCGCGAGAAATTCGTGAGCGTGCTCAATGGCGTCGAACAGAGCTTCTACGAACCGGTCGCGCCGGAGCTGTTCCGCCGCGAATTCGGCATCGAAGGCCGCTTCATTCTGAACGTGGGCAACATCGAGCCGCGCAAGAACCAGCTCGCGCTCGTCAACGCGATGAAGTCGTTCCCGGAGCTGAAACTCGTGCTGATCGGCCATCAGCGCGATCCTGAATACGCGAAGGCGTGCTTCGCCGAGGGCGGCGACCAGCTCGTCTACGCGGGCACGCTCGCTCACGATTCACCGCTGCTGCGCTCGGCCTATGCGGCCTGCGAAGCGTTCGTGCTGCCGAGCACGCTGGAGACGCCGGGGCTTGCCGCGCTCGAGGCGCATGCGGCGGGGGCGCGGATCGCCGTAACAAAAGTCGGCTCCACGGAAGAGTACTTCGCGCGGCATGTCGCCTACCTCGATCCGTTCGACGTCGACAGCATTGCCGGATCGATTCGCGCGGCGCTCGCGCAACCGCGCGGCGCCGCCGCGGACAACGCGCGCGACCTGACCTGGCAAGCCGTTCTGGCTCCCCTGAAAGACCTCTACGATTCCCTGCTGACAAAATGAAGAACCTCGTGAAGAAATTCGAACTCCGTCCTCTGAATAACGTCGAGGTTTCCTCGAAGCCTGAGTTCGCGTGGAAGGCGACCAACAACGATCCGCAGTTCGAACTGACGGGATCGGAAGCGTTGTCGAGGTGCGCGGCGCGTATTTCGTTCGAGCTCCTGAAAGAGGACATGCCGGCTTCGCCATGCATGATCTATTTCGACGCGGGCGCGGGCATGTCGGAACACGCGACGATCGGGCTCGTGGTCAGCGCGGAGGGGAAAGTGGATCAGGTGGTGGCGTTTCCGCCGCTCGCCGGCCCGCTGCGGCTCGACCCGATCGCGCACCCGGGACTGTTCTCGATTGAGAACTTCAACGTCGAACCGGTGGCGGACGCCGATTGCCCGGAAGAGCTGCTCGAACGCGCGCACCGTATGGCATCGTGGCGCGGCGGCGCGCAACCCGCACCGGCCCCAACCGTGGGCCACACCTATCAGGAATGGATCGAGTTGCACGAACCGCCTGCGTCGCTCTACCCCGAATTGCGCGCGCGCTCGAAAACGTGGGCGCTGCAACCGCTGATCAGCATCGTCATGCCGACATACAACACGCCGGAAAAATGGCTGCGCATGGCAATCGATTCGGTCATCAATCAGGTCTACGAGAACTGGGAATTCTGTATCGCGGACGACTGCTCGACGAACCCCGAAGTGAAGGAGGTTCTGGACAGCTACGCCGCAAAGGACCCGCGCATCAAGGTCGCGTACCGCACCACGAACGGCCATATCAGCACGTCGAGCAATACCGCGTTGGAACTTGCGGTCGGCGAGTTCGTCGGCCTGCTCGATCACGACGACGAATTGCATCCCCTCGCGCTCTATTGCGTCGCCGAAGTGATCAATGTGCATCCGGATGCGGCGGTGATTTATAGCGACGAAGACAAGATCTCAATCGATGGGGTCCGCTCAGACCCTTACTTCAAGTGCGACTTCAACTACGATCTGTTCCTGAGCCAGAACATGATTTCGCATTTCGGCGTGTACAAGACCTCGATCATGAAAGAGGTCGGCGGCTTCCGCACCGGCTTCGAAGGATCGCAGGACTACGATCTCGCGCTGCGCGTGATCGACCGCGCCGGTCACCACACGGTCTATCACGTGCCGCGCGCGCTGTACCACTGGCGCATGATTCCCGAGAGCACGGCGGCCGGCCACGCAGCCAAGCCGTATGCGCATATCGCGGCGATGCGCGCACTCGACGAACATCTCGCGCGCAACCAGATCAACGCGCATACCGAACACGCGCCCGGCACGGACGCCTTCAACAAGGTCGTGTACGACCTGCCCGAAGTACTACCGTCGGTCGAAATCATCATTCCGACACGCGATTCCTCTGAACTCGTCGAGCAATGCGTGGAATCGGTACGGCAGAAATCGAGCTATCCGAACTTCCACATCACGATCATCGACAACGGCTCGGTCAAACAGGAAACGCATGACCTGTTCGCGCGCCTGAAAAAAGACGAGCGGATCCGGGTCGTGCGCGACGATTCGCCGTTCAACTACTCGGCGCTGAACAACCGCATCGCTCTCGCGAGCACCGCGGATTTCGTCTGCCTGATGAACAACGACATCGAAGTGATCAACGCCGACTGGCTCGAGGAAATGGTGTCGGTCGCGTTGCAGCCGAACGTGGGCGCCGTCGGTGCGAAACTGCTGTATCCGGACGACACGATTCAACACGGCGGCGTGATACTCGGTGTCGGCGGCATTGCAAGCCACGCGCACAAGCACTTCCCGAACACGCATCCGGGCTACTTCGCGCGCGCGCGCCTGCGCAACGAGATGTGCGCCGTGACCGCCGCGTGCCTGCTGATACGCCAATCGATCTACAAGGAAGTCGGCGGCCTCGACGAACAATTACATGTCGCCTACAACGACATCGATTTCTGCCTGCGCGTGCGGCAAGCGGGCTACCGCAATGTGTGGACGCCCTATGCCGAGCTTTATCATCATGAATCGGCAACGCGCGGCGCCGAAGACACGCCGGAAAAAATTAGCCGCTTCAACCAGGAATCTGAGTTGGTCAGACAGCGCTGGGGTCATCTGCTGATGAACGATCCCTGCTATTCGCCCAATCTGACGCTGACTGCCGACGACTTTTCCTTCGCCTGGCCTTCAAGGATTGCAAATCTTGGTTAATCTTGGATCGAAAAAGAACAAGACCGGGTGGCTGGCGGAGTACCGCCACCCTTCGCCGGAGGAACTCTTCTGCCTGCCGAGCGCGATCTACTTTCTGATGAAATTCAGAGCCGATCTCGCGCGCTTCAATTCCAAAGCGCTCAACGACCGGATCACGCTCTACTTCTGGTGGGAAATGTCTGCGCGCGAAACGTATCCGGACTTCGACTGGGTGCTGCGCCAGGAAGATCTGGAATATTTGCGCCAGCTCGACAACGACACGCTGATCGAGCGTCATCCGGAAGCCGTCATGTATTGGCTCGGCTCGACCAGGCCCAGCGTACTCGACACGAAGCACCTGAACGAGACGCTGCTCGAGCCGCAAACCGTACAGGAAGAAGCCGGATTGCAATTGCCGAAGCTGATCACGATGATCGTAAGCAACCGCGGTGATCTTTCGCAGGCATTCAGCCTCGGCACGCTGACCGGCTATTTGAATTGCCTCGACTGGTGGGACGCGCACGGCCAAAGCGCGTGTCCGCGCATCACGTGGCAACCGCCCGTTTCGTGGTCCAGGCTGCTGGAACCGATCGACGCCCCCGACTCCAGCGCGATGCCCTTTCCGCGCTTTCTCGCGCTCATCACCACCGAGCGGCCCGATCTGCGCAGCGCATTCGATCTGAACAGCTTCACCTCGCGGCTCGCCTGTCTGAGCTGGTGGGAGGAGCATGGCCAGCGCGAGTATCCGCGCATCAAGTGGCCACTGCCGCCTATCGGCGGCGCGATGCTCGAGCCCGAGCAGCCACCAGTCGACGACGGCCCGCACGTGCCGCGCTTTCTCTCCCTGATCGTCAAGGAACGGCCAGACCTGCAAGCCTCCTTCGAGCTGCGATCCGTCAAGGGGCGGTTAAGCTGCCTGTCGTGGTGGATCGAGCACGGCCAGCATCAGTACCGGTCAATCCGATGGCTGCCGCCCACGGTGCCCGCCGCGCTGTTCGAGCCGGAATGGGGTACACATTCCGACTGGCTGCCCGTACCGCGCTTCCTGCGGCTGCTTTATGAGGAACGGCAGGACCTGCAGGCGCTGTGCACGCTCGACAGTTTCACTGGACGCCTGAAGTGCCTGTCGTGGTGGGTCGAACACGGGCAGCACCAATATCCGGCCATTCACTGGGTAATTCCGCCGCTGCCCGAAGACCTGTTCAGAATGGAACCCGGCCAGCAATGCGCGCTGCCGCTACTGCCCCGGTTTCTGCTGCTGATCTGGAACGAACGCCCCGATCTGCAGGCATCGTTCAATCTGAACAGATTCAGCGAACGGTTAGGTCTCGTTTCGTGGTGGGACAGGAATGGGCACGACGAGTACTACGCGATCAAATGGTCGCCCACCCACCTCGCCGAGGAGCTGGCCAGAATAGACGACGAGCAGCCGGCCGAGGACACGTTGCTGCCGCGCTTTCTCGTCATGATCGCGAGCGACCGCCCCGACCTGCGCAAGGCTTACGACATGAGCACCGAGACGGGACGCGACCAGCTCGTGCGGTGGTGGAATGAATGGGCCCCCACCGAATACCCGTTGCTCGGCTCACTGAAAGTGCGCTGGGCGGACAGTCCCGACGACGATGCCGATGACGACGCGTGCGAGCCGGCCCGCTATCACGCGCGCGTGGAAGGCGTCGGATACGACTTCGGTGTGAACGTGATCGGCTTCCCGCAAGGTGTGCTCGGACTCGGCGAAGACGCACGCATGGCCGCGCGCGTGCTTAAGCTGGCCTCCACGCCGATCACGTTGGTCAATGCACCGATGTCGGGGCCGGCGAAGCTCGATCATTCGGTCGATCATCTGATCAGCGACGAGCTCAAATACAACATCAGCCTGATCTGCCTGCCGGCTCCAGAGATGGTGCGTCTCGCGCTGGAGGGCGGCCGCGAATTGATCGATGCGCCGACTCACAAGATCGGCGCGTGGCCGTGGGAGCTGCCTCACTGGCCGAGCGCGTTCGGCAACGTGCATCAGATGGTCGACGAAATCTGGGCCCAGAGCCGCTTCGTGCAGAGCGTCTATACGCGCCTCGGCAACACGCCGGTTTATCACATGCCGATGGCCGTCGAGGTGCCCGCGCCGCTGGAGCCGAAACGCGAACGGTTCGGATTGCCGTCGAACGAGTTCCTGTTTTATCTGATGTTCGACGGCAACTCGTGGCTAAGCCGCAAAAATCCGCTCGCCGGGGTGCAGGCGTTCAAGCACGCATTCGGCAAGAGCTCGCCGGGCGTCGGGCTCATCATCAAGGCGATGAACGTGCGCGAGGACGACCCGGTCTGGCGGGCAGTCCTCGAACTGGTCGCGGACGACAGCCGTATCCACATCGTGTCCGAGCGCCTGAGCCGCCAGGATTCGACCGACTTCATGGCCTGTTGCGACGCCTACATTTCGCTCCATCGCAGCGAAGGCTTCGGCCGCGTGATCGCCGAGGCCATGGCGTTGGGGCAGCCCGTCGTGGCCACGAATTTCTCGGGCAACGTCGACTTCTGCGAGCCGGACACCGCGTTCCTAGTGGACGGCGAACTCATCCCGCTACGCCCCGGCGACTATCTGTTTGCCGAAGGCCAGTACTGGTGCGATCCGGATGTGTCGACCGCGGCCGAACAGCTCAAACGCATGATTGACGATGCGCCTCTGCGTGAACGCATCGCGCAGGCAGGCAAGGCGCGCATCGAGCGTGACTACTCAGTTGAAGCAGTCGCACGCGCCTATGCGCGACGATTGACCAACATTGCGGAGGCAAAGGCAAAATGACGCTGCGGGTGTGTGCTCCGGACATTTTCTCGGGCGATGCGGTGGGCAATCACTGCATTGGTTTCGTTCGCATGGCTGAACGGCTCGGCATGGCGGCCGAGTTATATGCCAGCGGTTTCGATGAGGGAACGAACGGGGTCCGCCCAATTGAAGCGTTATTTACCCAAGTGACTCAGAAGGACGTCATCGTCCTCAGTTACTCGATCTTCGATCCCCATCTCGAGCGGATTCTTGCGCTCGATTGCAAGAAAATCTGCTACTTCCACGGCATAACCGACCCGCGACTCCTGCTCGCGCTCGAACCGCGCACCGCGCAGTTGTGCGAAAAAGCGCTGGCACAACTGCCGCTGCTCGCAGGCTTCGATGCCGTCGTCGCGAATTCGCGGAACACGGCGGAAAGTCTCTCCGGCATCCTCGAGGTAGACGCGATTAAAGTCGTCCCGCCAATCTTCCCGGACATGTTCGTATTCCGGCGCGACCCGCCACGCAAAGGCCGCAAAAGGCACGAGCCGAACTTGCTGATGGTTGGCCGCGTGGTGCCGCATAAACGCATCGAAGACGGCATCGAGATTCTGGCGCTGCTGAAACAACGTGAATTCATTGCGACGCTGAGTATCGTGGGCAGCACGCCGAACTACGATTACCTGAAGTTCCTGATCAATCACGCACGGCGCCTCGGCGTACTCGAGCAAGTCGACTTCAAGGGCATGCTCGACGACGCCGATCTGTTCGAGTGCTACGAATCCACCAATGGACTACTCGCGATGAGCCGTCATGAAGGCTTCTGCGTGCCGGTGCTGGAGGCCATGCATTACGGCAAGCCGGTATTCGTGCGCGGCGGCACAGCCGCCGAGGAAATTTGTCCGCGCGACGGCGTGTTCGACGCCAGTGCCGAACTCTCGGCGTGGGTACCGGTGGTGATGGAACACCTTGACCATCGCGCCAGCTGGAGCCCGATCCACGCAGCTTATGTGAAACACGCCGACGGCATACTGCTGCGTGCAAGCGACGACGTCTGGCGGAACATATTCGTTGAGATCGGCGCAACGAATGGGTTCTCGCATTCGCGCGCGAATGCGAATACGGTCGTTGCCACCACGAAAAGGGGATAGCCGGCGACTGCGCGCATTGCGCGAATCGCGCCGCCGTACGCCTTCCTTCGTGGCGCTACTTGTCGCTCCGGTCGAAGTCGATTGGTTGCCCCGTATGCGGATGCGGGGTAAACGAAAAGTGCGCGCGCACGTACTTCTGCGACAGCGTGCACAGCAAATCCATCAACGCAATCTGCTCGGCCGGAAAGACCGGCGCGCGATCCGCCGCGTCGATCGGCTTTTGCATGTAACGCACGATGTCTTTTTCGAAATCGCTGACGCAGTAGTCCAGCACCCGGTCGCCCTCGATCGGATACGCTGCCACCTTCACCTCGGGATGCAGCGACAGATACGTGCTGAACAGACGCTCGGCAACGAATGGCAGAAACGGCGCGTCGTCCGAATGGATCGTCGGTTCCAGCACGCCACGCGCGGCTTCGCTATCGCTTTGGGTTTCGAGGAAGCTGGCAATCGGTTCGAGCACCTTGCCTACATAGTTCTCCCAGAACGACTGCGAGCCGACCCAGAAATTGCAATAGCATAGCGTGTGCGCCGACTGTCGCGGCGCCTCGCGCAGATTCCACGGAATGCCAACGGCGTCGAGCAATTGCTGGCTGCGTTCCACGAGTCCCGGGTGCGCATGCTCGCCCTGCATCCATGCAGTGAAAGAGAAATAAGCCAGTTGCGGAAAAGGATTGATCATGCAGACGTCGGCATCGGCGTTGGCCTGCACGAACTCCAGAAACCGGCTGCCGTCTATCCGCGCCTTCAACGAGAACTTCGGCGAGAAAAGGGCCATAAAATCCTGCTCCAGATGCATGCCCTTGCGGTACATGTCGACCAGGATATAAAACTCGCGCCACGCAGCGTGAGCGTTGTTGCGAAGGACAAGCGGATGGAAGGCCTGTTCGGAGAGGACCTGCCCCGGCGCGTAAAGCGGCTCGAAAATCTTGATCGATGCACTCATGACAGCCCTGCGATCTGCAAATAGAAGTTTCCGGTATGCGCGTTCTGCCGGAAGACCGTGATGGATGCGTTCGGCACCAGCACGTTAGGAAATTTGGACAACGGGATGTTCAGCAGATACTGCGAGATCACCGAGATCGGTCCCGCATGGCAGACGGCCGCAATCAGGCCAGGCTTGTCCGCATGTCGCAGCACCTCCTCCTCGACCCAGTTTACCGACCGTGCGGCCAGTTCGAGGTGGGACTCGCCGCCCTCATAACGGTCCGACAGACGCTGGCCCCAATCAGGAAATGCCTGTCGAAAGTCCTCGGCTTTCCATGTCGCGAACCGTCCAGCATTGGTTTCACCGAGACGGCTGTCGACGGTCCAGTCGCACTTGTCCCTGAAGAGCACCTCGGTGGTTTGCAATGCGCGCCGCCACGGGCTGGAAAAAACGCGGTCCGGTGCGAGGCCCTGGCTTTCCATCACCGTGCGCAGCTTCGCAGCCTGCTGAATGCCGTGTACCGTCAACTCATCCTGTTCGGTCGAGTTCAGCAGACCGGCAACGTTGGCGAACGATTGACCGTGACGAATCAGAAGAAGATCCATAAGAGTTAGCTGCGTGAGGACTGTGGGCCGATTAACGGGCAGACTTGGGGTCGGGCAACGCCTTCAGGAACATCGCCGAAATGCGCCGGACACTGAAACGGTCGAACACGTCGGCATACGCATGCTCGCGGATTGATTGCCGAAGCTTCGCATCATCGAGCATGTCTTCGAGCGCCTGAGCCCAACTCTGCGCGTTGTTCGACGCAATGTATCCCGTCATCCGATGCTTGACGTTCTCGCGATAAGTCGGGCAGTCGGAATAGATGCTCGGGATGCCGAGGCTTCCATAGTCCGCATATTTGATCGGTGACTTGCACGAGTTGAAAAATAGCGTCTCGGGATCTTCTTCCGCGCCGAGCGGCACGATCGCGAACGTGTAGCCTTCGTCGCGAATGGCCTTCTTATACTCGAGATTGCCGCGGCTACCGCGATGCGTTATGCGTGGAATCGTATTGAGCTCGGGAAACGGATCACCCCAGAAGTCGATCGTCACGCTTTCGTGGCGTGTCAAGAAGCTGCGCAATGTGGCAAAGAAATCCTTGCGGAAGTTCACCAGCTTGATGCCGTCGAGATTGGAGAAGACGATCTTCGGCGGCTGTTTTTCCGTCCAGAGTCCGGGCGAAAGATCGAACGCCTGATCGTCGAACCCGTTGGGAATAATCAGCACGTCCGAGCGCCGCACTTTACGCATGCGCTCCTGCAGCAACTGATTCGATGCCGTGGCTGCGCTCGCCTCACGAATCATCGCAAGCACGTTGTAGAGTACGTCCTCGTTCATTTCGAGCACGCTCCACGAAGGCAGATCGAGCAGCCAGTCATCGAGATCGTAAATGGTATGGAGACCGAGTTCGTTTGCCATCCGCATGATCTTCAGCGAAAGGTTCGATACGTGCTTGTTGAAAAGCACCACCTCGAAGCGATGCAGATGGCTCACGCCAACGTCCGTCTCCGAGATCTGCTCCCACTCGATCAGCTGATGCCGCTGCATATACGACAGCAACGGCGCGAACCGCGCGCCGATCGTGCGCGAATTCATACGCCCATCGGTCATGGAGCGCCGCTGGACGACGAGCAGGCGGGGAATCTTAGTAATTTGTGAGGCCGGCATCGATCAGGTGTTTGATTAAATCTGCTGCTACCGTGCTCGACGAGTGCCGTGCATAGACGCGTTCGTAATTGCTTGCAATTTTTTCGTCCCTGTCCTCGTCGGTCAGGGCTGCCCGGATGGCGGGAACGATGTCCGGCGCGCTGGTGGAACTCGCGTACCAGACATTGTCGCCGAAGTGCTCGCGCTGCCAATCCCCATCAACCATGACGAGCGGCTTCTTCACGAATGCGCCTTCGAGGCAGGAGCGACCCGGCGGATCGAAGCTCGGCTCCGCCACCACCTGCGCATTGGCGAGCGCGGAGCGCAGCAGCGCACTGCACGGCTGAATGAAGGGCAGGAAATGAATGCCGCGATGCGCCTCGCGCACGCATCGCCGGTAGTATTCCTCGTCCCTGAAGCCGCCCACCATCAGCCCGTTCATCTGAAGCTGGTTGAGCGCCCTGATCAGTTCGAGCTGATTCTTGACCGGCTCGATCAAGCCGAGGCATAGGACGTAATCCGAGACGTCGCAAACTGTAGGCAGTAAATCTTTATCTGCCGGCAGCAGGAATCGGTCAGATATACCTGAGCCCACCACCACACACCTGTCCGGCTCGACGGCAATGTACCGGTTGAAATGATCGAGCTCAGTCGAGGACTTGAAGAGCAGGCGGTCGGCGCGCGCGACAAGTGCCTCGATCCGGCTGATTTCAGCCGGGTCCGGCGCGCTCAGCCACCAGACGTTGGGCCATATTAAAAGCTTTTTGCCTTGATTGAGCGTCTCGCGAACGATCGCCTCGCCGTCCGCATGAACGGAGAAATGCATCACCGCGTCGTAAAAACGTAGCGGCCGGCTACGGATGCCGTAAATATCAGCCTGTACGTCCGAATCGTTGAGGAGTTCGGCGACCTGCACGAGTTCCGACTCACCACCACCGCTCGTCATGAACGCGGTACTGTGGGTGGTCAGGAGAATTTTGAAATGCATATGTGGGCTCCGTCCCGAATCGTCCAGTATCGTGGGCGCTAGCGCCGTCCGCGGGACTGCACGGAATCCAGACGTCCGAGACCGCCAGCGAAACAGGCTCGGACCGTTATCGGCAGGGGCCTGATTTTACGCCAAATCACGGCGCAAACGGCCTGCGCGCCGGCTCGGACGACACCGGCTCCAAGCTTTCGTGAGCGGAGGGAATCATACGGAACGCACCTTACCGTTTGCGTACACGCCTGTGCAGATTGATACGCCGAATATTTTGTAAGCAACGGTAAATGCGGGCCATGCCGCACGCTCGCCCGCAATAATAATCATTGCGCTGAATACTTTCTTACGTCAACGGCTCTACGTTAGACTTAAGTCAGCTGAACGCCGTGGGCCCGGAACATCGCATCCGATTCGCCTTCCAGGAATACCTCGACGAAATCCATCACGCCGGAGACGCAAGATGTCGGCATCGACCGAACTTCTCAATTCACTTGCCGCAAAACATCCCGAGGTTGCGGAGTTGATTGCCGAACGGGACAAGTATCGCGATTCGCTTCAGACTAACATTCCGCACTTTTCGAATCTTGGCGATGTCCCACCCGGTCACTACTACTCGCCGATCCCTTCGATCCCCGATATTCAGAGAAACGAAGCGCGCCTGTTCGGCACCATTTCGCGCACGCTGCCCGGCATCGAGTTCAACGAAGAAGCGCAGGTGCGGCTCGTCGAGGAATTCGCCGACAAGTACTATGGCGACATGCCGTTCGAACCGCACAAGAAAGACGGGCTGCGTTTTTACTTTGAAAACGTGATGTTCTCGTATGGTGATGCGACGTCGCTGTACTGCATGATTCGCCATCTGCGGCCGCGCCGCATCGTCGAAATCGGCTCGGGCTTCTCGTCCGCCGTTTCGCTCGACACAAATGACCTGTTCTTCGACGGTCGGATCAAGTGCACCTTCGTCGAGCCGAACAACGAACGGCTGCTGTCGCTGCTGACCGACAAAGACAAGGTCACCTCGAAGATCGTGAAATCGCTCGCTCAGGACGTCGATCTGTCGGTATTCACGGAACTGGAAGCCAACGACATACTGTTCGTCGATTCGTCGCATGTAAGCAAGATCGGCAGCGATGTCAACCGGATCGTATTCGAGATCCTGCCAATTCTGGCTCCGGGCGTGCACGTGCATTTTCACGATGTGTTCCTGCCTCTCGAATATCCGCCGCAGTGGATCTACGAAGGCCGCGCGTGGAATGAAGCGTATCTGCTGCGCGCATTCCTCCAGTACAACAATGCTTTCGAAGTCGTGCTGATGAACACGTTCATGGGCCACTTCCACGCCGACCTGATGAATGCGCGCATGCCGCTATTCATGCGCAATCCCGGCGCAAGCTTCTGGATCAGGAAAGCTCGTTGACCCGACCCTATCGCATCCGCCCACGTCTTACGAGATTTGAGGAGATTCACAGATGACTTCGACGAGCGCGCTCGAGTATCGCACCGAAGGCGCGTCCATGCGGGCCGGCTTGCAGGATGGCCTTCGCACGATGAAGGTTGGCCGCATGCCGATACCTGAATTGCTGCCCGGCACCGTCATCGTCAAGGTGGCAACTGTCGGCATATGCGGCAGCGATCTGCATGCCTACCGAAACGTCGATGCCCATCAAAGCTTTCCGAACGGTCACGAACTGAGCGGCACCGTGGTCGAAGTCGGCATTGGAGTGACAACTGTGCGCGTCGGCCAGCGCGTCACGATCGATATGGTGATGGGGACCGCCTGCGGCAAGTGCGAATACTGCCAGCTCGGCACGCCGATTCATTGCCGCGTACGCGAATTTCCGTTCGGCGGCGGCTTCGCCGAATACGTCCGCACAAAGGAGGCGGGCGTGTTTCCGTTGCCGGATGCGGTCGACGATAAGCTCGGCGCAATCGTCGAGCCGGTAGCCGTCGGTGTGCACGCGTGCCGCAAGATGCGCATTGCGCCGGGTTCGGTCGGCGTGGTGGTCGGCGCGGGCACGATCGGCCTCGCGGCGCTCGCCGCCGCGCTCGATGCCGGCAGCGAAAAAATCTACGTGGTCGCGCGGCATGCGGCGCAGGCCCGCGCGGCACTGGCGATGGGCGCCACTGCAATCCTGCCGGCCGATCGAGCCGAAGCGCTGCGCGTGATCCAGGAGGCGACCGGCGGCCTCGGTGCCCACTATGCGATCGAAGCCGTCGGCGGAACAGCCGACACCTTCGACTACGCCTGTCAGTTCGTCCGTCCGCTTGGCCAGGTCGGCGTGCTCGGCGCGTTCGATCACGGCTTCAGGGGCATCGAGATCATCGCGCCGCATATCAAGGAACTGACGATCCATTTGCCGAACTGCTACGGCTATATCGACGGTCAACACGACTTCGCCCTTGCGATCGATCTGCTCGCGCGCAAGGGAGACACGTTGCGCGCGATGATTACGCACGACCTGAGCCTCGACGACATTCAGGAAGCCTTCCGACTGGCTTGCGACAAAAGTTCGGACTCGATCAAGGTCCAGGTTCATACCTGATGGAGTGAGCAGTCCCACGTAATGCGGTGAACCTCAGTCATAACTTCAAGCTGTGCCGTCCAATACAGGAGGCAACATGGCAAAGGAAGACAATGGTCTCGGCATCGGTGAAATTCGAGATAGGCGACGCTGCCGTCTGCTGAAAGGGCTCAACCTCAAGGGGAGCGTGGGCGTCGAAATCGGCCCGCTATGCTGGCCTCTCGTGCGGCGCGGCGATGGCGGCGAAATCATCTACGTGGACCATACGGACACGCCCCATCTGCGTCAGAAGTACAAGGACGATCCGCATCTGAACATCGACGAGATCGTCGATGTCGACGCGGTGTGGGGCCGCAACACGCTGCATGAGGCGATCAAGGGCCGCTATGTCGATTACGTCGTGGCCTCTCACGTGGTCGAGCATGTGCCCGACCTGGTCACGTGGCTCACCGAGCTGGCCTCGGTCCTCAAACCGACCGGCGAAGTGCGCCTCGCGGTCCCCGACCGGCGCTTCACTTTCGACTACTTCCGCCGCGAAAGCCAGCTTCCAGAAGTGCTGGCGAGCTATATCGCGCGGGCCCGCATCCCGCAGCCCTACTCGCTGCTCGATCACTGCCTGTCCGCTGCCGAGGTCTCCACCCGCGAAGCGTGGCGCAAGCGGATCGAGCCGGACTCGGTCAAGCGGCATCACACGTGGCAAGGCGCGCTGCACCTCGCGCGCGATGCGTTCGAGAACGGCACCTATCACGACGTCCATTGCTGGGTATTTACGCCGCGCTCGTTCGCGAAACTGATCGCCGATCTGAGCGAAATGGAACTGCTCGATTTCGCCTGCGAAGACTTCCGCGACACGCTGCCCGACGATATCGAGTTTTCCGTCGTGATGAGACGCTCGCGCGACCGCCGCTACATCGCCGACAGCTGGCAACGGATGGCGGAGTCGGCCCACGGCGCGACGCAGTACGGACCCGGACTGTTCGAGCGCACGCGGCGCAAGCTCGAAGCGCTGCGCGAGACGCGCGACAGCGGCACGGGCCTCAGCGCGATCCGCGTCAGTGGACAGCGCAGCGAACTGGACCCCGACGAACCGATTGCGCTGCCCCCCAACTTCAATGGCGAGGAATATCTCGCGGCCAATACCGACGTGGCCGCGGCAGGCATTGATCCGGCTCAGCATTATCAGCATCATGGGTGGCGCGAGGGGCGCATGCTGCGCCGTCCCGCCTTTGCATCGCCGCCGGCCACCGTCAAGGCGCGCTGAAAAATCTGAAACGAAACGGTCGCCGGCACGCCGAGTGCCCGACAGTGTTCCGAAATGTTAGGATGGCGCGCTATCACGACCCACGCGCCTGCCACTCATGCATCCAATTGAATCTGCCGAGCGGACGTCATCGCACCGGCAACTCGCGATATGCGTTGCGATCGTCATCCTGGCCCCGCTGCTAGTCAAGGCGCCATTGTTGTTCAGGATACTGATTTCCGACCCGCTCGCGCTTTACGCTGGCCTCGCCACCAATGTGCATCCGGGTCCGCTGGGCGGCTTTCCGCCGTTTCCGACCATCGATCCGAATATCGCGTTCACGAGCCACGCGCTCGGCCATCGCGCGGCGCTCGATGTGCTATCCGGACATCTGCCGTGGTGGAATCACTACGAGGGTGTGGGGGCGCCGCTAGCCGGCGAGATGCAGGCTGCCGCGCTGTCGCCGCTCAACGTGCTGCTCGCGCTGCCCGACGGCCAGCTGTACATGCATCTGTCGTTGCAGATCATCGCCGGGTTGTCGACGTGGGCGCTACTGCGCAAGCTCGGATGCGCGCCGCTTGCTGCGCTTGCCGGCGCGCTGGCGTTCGAATTCAACGGCACGTTCGCGTGGCTCGCCAATGCGATCGTCAATCCGGTGCCGTTTCTACCGATGGTGCTGCTCGGCGTCGAAATGCTCTACGAGCGAATCAGCCAGGGACGACGTGGCAACGCGGCATGGATCGCCATCGGCATCGCCGCGTCGCTCTATGCTGGCTTTCCGGAAGTGGCGTATCTGAACGGCTTGCTGATCGTCGTATGGACACTGGTGCGCGCGGCTTCGCTGCCGCGTGCGGTGGGACTGCGCTTCATCGTTCACGTCGCGGCCGGCGGACTGGTCGGCCTCGCCGTCGCCGCGCCGGTCGTGCTCGCGTTCTTCGATTACCTGCCGATTTCCGATACCGGCGGCCATGCGGGCGACGGTTTCGCGAGCGTGTACATGCAGCGCTCGACCGTGCTCGGCACGTGGATGCCGTATGCATTCGGGGGCATCTTCCAGCTGCCCGGCATCGAGGGCTTCTGGGGCGCCATTGGCGGCTATGCCGGCATCGCGTTGTCCGTGCTCTCCGTCTACGGGATGTTCGGCAAGCGCCTGCGCAGTCTGCGTATCGCGCTGGCCGTGTGGGTCGTGCTGACATTGGGCATGACGTACGGCGTGCCCGGCATTCATGCGCTGGTGCGCTTGATTCCCGGACTCAAATTCGCCGCGTTTTTTCGCTATTTCCCGCCGTCGTGGGAGCTGGCGCTGTGCGTGCTGTCGGCACTCGCCTTGACCGACATCGCTTCGCAACCGCGCCCGGTACGGCTGAAGCTCGCGGTCGTTGCGACCACCGTCGCGTGTTTGCTGAGCTTGATTCCATTGGTCCAGCACCACGTCGTACCGACGGGCGCCATTGCTCACGGCGGCGCGATTTTCGGCATCGCGGTGCTGTTCGCGATGGCGATCATTGCATGGCGAACCGATACGCTCCGCTCGCCGGCAGTCGCACTCGCGGTCGTGCTGATTGTCGAGAGTGTGGTGAACTTCGCAGTGCCGATGCTCAGCGCTCCCCGGCACTCGACCATTCACCTCGCGGGCGTCCGCTTCCTGCAGGACAACCTCGGCCTGAACCGCTTCGCAACGTTCGGCCCGATCGCGCCGAACTATGGCTCGTATTTCGGCATTGCGTCGATCAACTACAACGATCTGCCCGCGCCGACCGACTGGACGCATTACGTCACCGCGCATCTCGATAGCAATCAGGATGGTATCCCCGGCGTCACGCGTCGCGACCCGAACGGTCCTTCGGCGGCAGACAGTCTGGTCGCGAACCTGGATGCCTACCGGCGAATTGGGGTGCGCTACGCGGTCGTGCCGTTCAATATCGAGACGCCGGCATACGAAAAGCTGCACCGCTATCTGACCAGCGCGCCGACGCCGGGCCTGAAGGAGGTGTATCACGACGAGGTGATGCGGATTTTCGAACTGCCCGCTCCCACGCCGTATTTCGATGCGCCCGGCTGCACGTTGACACCGCAGGGCCGCGACGCGCTTCACGCGCAATGCGACAAGCCGTCGCCACTGTCGCGTCTCGAACTGTTCATGCCGGGCTGGCGTGCGACCATCAATGGCAATGACGCACCGATCGTGCGCACCGCGGAGATTTTCCAGCAGATCGACCTGCCCGCCGGCGAGTCGCAGATCCAATTCCGCTTCCTGCCGATGCATATGAAGTGGGCCTACCTCGCGCTGCTGCTCGGCTGTCTCGCGTTCGTCCTTGACGTCGTACGCGGCTTGCGCACCCGCAAGGCCGGCTGATTCCGCTATTACCCGATTCCGCATGCTACGCAACTCCACACGCGGCATGCGACGCTCTCGACGGCCTCCGGGACGCCATTTGGCTTGAGGTAAAATTCCATCCAACCGCGCCACTCCACAGAGCCTTTCATCACTGACAGGCCGCCTGCGCTCGCGACAAGTCGCTACCTGGAACAGCACTCATAGAATATGGTCGAAACCCCTATTATTCGAATTGCCGTCGTCATTCCGTGCTACAACGAGGCAGCGGCAATCGGCACTGTCGTGAGCGACTTCCGAAAAAGCCTGCCCACCGCCGACATCGTCGTTTTCGACAATAACTCGAAAGACGATACCGCGGAAGTCGCCCGCGCCGCTGGCGCCGAGGTGATCGCCGTGCCGCTACAAGGCAAGGGCAACGTCGTGCGCCGCATGTTCGCGGACGTCGACGCCGACGTGTTCGTGATGGTCGATGGCGACGCGACCTACGATGCCGCCGTCGCGCCGATGCTGGTCGACCTGCTGGTCGAAAACAAGCTGGACATGGTGGTCGGCTCGCGTCTGAGCGACGAGCAAACCGCTTACCGGCTCGGTCACCGCTTCGGCAACGTGCTGCTCACGCAATGCGCGGCAACCATTTTTGGCAAAACCTTCAAGGACATGCTGTCGGGCTACCGGGTGTTTTCGCGCCGCTATGCGAAGACCTTCCCCGCGCACTCGAAAGGCTTCGAAATCGAAACCGAACTGGCGGTCCATGCGCTCGGTATGCGCATGCCCGTCGCGGAAGTCGAAACGCGCTATTCGTCGCGGCCCGAGGGCTCGGAGAGCAAGCTCAACACCTACCGCGACGGCTTCAGAATCCTGATGATGATCATGAAGCTGTTTAAGTCGGAAAAGCCGTTCGCCTTTTTCACGACAGGCTTCGCGATCTGCACGCTGCTCTCCATCGCGCTGGCCATTCCGGTCTTCACGACGTATGTCGAAACCGGTCTGGTGCCGCGCATTCCGACCTTCATTTTGAGCACCGTGCTGATGTTGCTGGGCGCAATCCTGCTGATCTGCGGCATCGTGCTCGATACGGTGACGCGCGGCCGCAACGAACTCAAGCGCATCGCCTATCTCGCGATTCCGGCACTGAAGTCGCGGAGTCAAGGTGGCTAAGCTGCACCGCGAATTCATCTGGTTTGCGATTGCCGGCGCGGTCGGCTTCGGCGTCGATGCGAGCGTGCTCTATGCCGCGCTGGCGCTCGGCTGCGGCCCCTACCTGGGCCGCGCGATCTCGTTCATCTGCGCGGCCTTCGTGACGTGGCAGATCAACCGGCGCGTCACCTTCACTGCGACGAAGGGCGAATCGCTGTGGCGCGAATGGTGTCAGTATCTGGCCGCGATGTCGCTGGGCGGCGCATGCAACTACGGCGCGTATGTGCTCGCGCTACATCTGCTGCCGCGCAGTGCGGCGAGTCCGTTGCTGGCGGTCGCGGCGGGTTCGATCGCTGGGATGTTCGTGAACTTCGCGACGGCCAAGCTATGGGTGTTCAAGGCTACGCCGCAGAAAGACGCGGAATAACACAGCATGCGCCGGACGAGCGGTAGGCGCTCGCGCGCAGCAATGACATAGCAATAGGCTGCTAGCGCGCTGTCACCTCTTCATAAAGCCGGCGATACGCCGCCCCCAACGCCCCCCCCGAAAACAACCGCTCATACCGCTCCCGCGCCGCCGCCCCCATCCCGCGCGCAAGCGCTTCGTCGAGAACAAGCCGGTTCATCGCGGCAGCCAGTTGCTCCGGCGCCTCGGGCGGAACGACCCACCCCGTCACCCCATCCTCATTCACAAACGACGTCCCCGACCCCACCTCGCAACACACCATCGGCTTGCCGAACATCGCGGCCTCGACGAGCACCATGCCGAACGCTTCGGAGCGCAGGTGAGACGGCAACACCATCGCGCGGCAGCCCTTGAGCAGCGCGACCTTTTCCTCGTGCGTGACCTGCCCGGCAAACACGACGTTGGTCGCGCCGTGCTGCCGCGCCAACGCGGCGAGGCGCTCGCGCTCCGGGCCCGATCCCGCGATCACGATTTTCGCCTGAACATGCGGCGCCGCCTCGACGAGCGTATGCAGCCCCTTGTAGTAACGCAGCACGCCGAGTGCAAGAAAATAAGGCTCGCCATTCACGAGACCCAGCCGGGTCTCCACGTTGCGCTGCGCGTCGGCCGGCTGCGGCACGTCACGATAATCGATGATACCGAGCGGAATGGTCTTCAGACGCTCCTTCGACACGCACGCGGCCAGCGTCTCGCTGGTCCGCGCATAGGCCGGCGACGTCGCGACCACCGCGGACATGCTGCGCAGCGTGCGCCGCATCAGCGGCCCATACACGGCGCCCAGCGCCTTCTGCCGCACGATGTCGGAGTGATACGTCATCACCGTCGGCTTCTTCGTGCGCCCGAGCAGATGCAGCACGTCGGCGAACGGCCACGGAAAGTGGAAATGCACGACGTCGGCCCACTCGACCATCTCGCGATATCTGATCACCGAGCACGGACCACCAAGATCGCACGAAGCCGGCGCGGCCCACGATTTTTCGCGAATCACCTGCCCTTCGGGATAGTCGACGACGGTCGGCACCGGTGTCGGCGACAGCGTCAGGATGCGCGGTTCGACGCCGCGCTCGCGCGTCGACAGCGCAATCTGGCGAATGGCTTCCTGCAAGCCGCCGGGCGGATCGGGGAAGTACGTGCGGTACACATGAACGACCCTCACGTGCGTACCTCCGCACCGCATTCCCGCGCGCCGCCGGCCGCCTGCTCACGATGAAAGGTAATCGCCAACATCTTGTCCAGCCGCGCCTCCCACGTATTCTCTCCAACCGCCGCGCGCGCCTCCTCGGCGCTCAGCTTGCCGCGCGCCAGTTGCTTTTCGATCGCCGCGATAAACGCATCGGCATCGCCGCCCACCTCGAGCCCCGCGCGCGGCTCCTTCGCGAAATCGAGCGGCGTCGACACGACCGGCAGACCGGCCGCGAGATATTCGTAGAACTTCATCGGGAACATCGAGTGCGTGTATTCGTTGATCAGCGTCGGCAGCACGCCGACCCGCATGCCGCGCAGGTACTGCGGCAGGACCTGATACGGCCGGTAGCCGAGCGGATGCACGTTAGGCAGACGCGCGAGCTGTGCGAACAGTTCGCTGCGCTGCCCTTCGCGCTCCTCGCCGACGATCACCCACTGCCACTCCGGCCGCGCCTGCGCGGTCTTCAGCAACAGCGGAAAGTCGACCTTGAAGTCCGACAGCACGCCGTGATACACGAGCCGCGGCTCGGCGATCGCGGCCAGCTCGGCGGGCAGCGGCCCGTCGGCGCGCGCTTCGCCGAAATGCATGTCGTCGACGACATTGCCGAAGAAATGCGTATTGCGGTTGAACGGCAGGCACACGTCCTTCAGCGACTGCGCGGTCGTAAACACCGCCTCGCAGCGTCCGAGCAGGTCCTGCTGCGCGTTGCGGAACGCCTCGACGTCGACCCCCGGAATCGCCGCGATATCGTCGACGCAGTGATAGACGAGCGGCCCGCGCGGCAGCGTCGCGATCGAGTCGAGCATGTACGGGTGATAAGTCCACACGACAGGCTTGTTGAAACGATGCGACTTCGCGAAGCGGTTCACGGAAAAACGCAACATCGCCTGATTCAGCGCGCGCACGAACGGCACGTGATGTCCCGCCGGCACCATCAATGGCGACAGCACCCAGATATTGTCCGCGCGGTGCGGCGGCCCGAGCACCAGCGACTGCACGCCGCGCCACAGGCGCCGCCACAGCCGCGACCAGTCGCGGCCGCTGCCCACTTTCGGCGAGCGGAAGCCGACGCTCTCCACGTACAGGATCCGCCAGCCGCGCGCGGCGAGAATGCTCGCCGTGTGCTGCTTGTTGGTCCAGTACGGTTCGTCCCAGTCGGCGGTCGAAAACAGCACGCAGTCTTGCGCGGCGAGCGCGGGAAGGGCCGTGCTCTTGCCGTCAGCCAACGAACACCTCGACCGGCCGGCCCAGCAGGCTCTCGACGATGCGCCGCGACGCCTGGCCGTCGCCGTAAGGATTCGCGCGATTGCGCAGCGCGGCACGGCGCGCGGGATCGTCGAGCCAGCCGCACACCGCGCTTTCGATGCTCGCCGCGCTCTGGCCCGCGAGCGTCGCGAAGCCGGCATCGACGCCTTCGCGGCGCTCGGTGTGATTGCGCATCACGACGACCGGCACGCCGAAGGTCGGCGCCTCTTCCTGAATCCCGCCCGAATCGCTGACCACGACCGCGCTGCCGCTGATCAGATGCAGGCTCGTCGGATAGTCGACCGGCTCGATCAGCGCGAGGTTCGGAATACCATCCAGTTCGCGATGCACGGGCCCGCGCACGGCCGGATTCAGATGCACCGGGAACACCCAGCGGTAATCGCCATACCGCTCGCACAGATCGCGCAGCACGCGGCAGATGTCCTGCAGCACGTCGCCGAAATTCTCGCGCCGGTGGCAGGTGACGAGCACGTGCTGCTTCTGCGCGCCGTGCCACTCGGGCAGCGGGCTCGCCGGCGGCGTGACGTTCCAGCTCTCGCGCACTTCGGCGATCGCATCGACGACCGTATTGCCGGTGACGAGAATCTTCCGTGCCGCCACGCCTTCGGCGAGCAGGCTGTCGCGCGCGCGCGAGGTCGGCGCGAAATGCAGCGTCGCGATGCGGCCGAGCAGGCTGCGGTTCGCTTCTTCCGGAAACGGACTCGCGAGATCGCCGGTGCGCAGCCCCGCCTCGACGTGGCCGACGCGGATACCGCGCTGGAACGCCGCGAAGCCCGCGCAGAACGCTGTCGTCGTGTCGCCCTGCACGATCACCCAGTCGGGGCGCACTTCGTCGAGCGCGCGATCGAGCGCGGCGATCAGGCGCGCCGCGAGCGCGTTCAGCGATTGCCCGGGATGCATCGTCTCGAGCGTAATGTCCGGCTCGATACCGAAAAATTCGAGCGCCTGCGCGGCCATGTCCCTGTGCTGTCCGCTCACGCAGACGATCGTCTCGAATTCGCCGCGCAACGCCCGCACCAGCGGCGCGAGCTTGATGACCTCGGGCCGCGTGCCCATCACCACCATGACTTTCATTGCAGTGCTTTCCCCGCCTCGACCTGCGTATGTGTACCCCGGAACTCGACGCCGAGCGTGAGCGGCGTCGTATGAGCGAACGGCGTGACGACGCTGAACGCGCCGTCCTGTTCGACGATCTGCGCGAGCGACCTGAAGCGCAGGAAATCGAGCGCGGCTTCCTCGTGCAGAAACAGCGGCCGGCGCGCGTTGCCGCGTATGTACGCGATGAACTGCTCGTGTGCGTCGATGCGCGCTACCTCGTCGGACCAGCCGTATGCGTAGCGTTCGGAGAACGGATGGTCGAGATAGCCGAACAGCGTGTTGGTCGCGTAGGCGTTGTCGAAGGCCTGCTTGAAGATTGCGAGCGGATCGCCCTGCTTCATCATGCAGTCGCCGTGCAGCATGCACTGCTGGCTATGGCCGACGAAGCCCGCCGGCAAACCCGCCAGCGCACCGCCGCGCGCGCTCAGAAACTCCGGATCGTTGCGGATGATGCCGCCGATACAGCCCGCGTAGCCCGCGTCGATCAGGCCGCGCATCGCATACGGCGGCGACTGATGAAACGGCGACACCGCGTAGCGCACCGGCACGCCCGTCGCGCGTTCGAGCAGTTCCGCCGATTGCGCGCCCTCGGCGAGCGCGGTGTCGTAGCTGCCGCCCCAGTTCGGCGAGTGCGTGGCCGTGTGCGACAACACCGCGCCCTGCTGCCGGTCGGCGAGCAGTTCGCGCAGGATTTCGTGCTGGCCGCCGCGTTGCAGGTTCTGCGTATGCACGGCGAGCGTGAACGGCACGCCGAGACGCTGGTAGGCCTGCCACAACGGGCGCGCCGATTCGACGTCTTCATCGCAATCGAGCCGCGACGTGATCGCCGCGTCGTAGCCCCACGGCAATTCGCTCAGCACCGGCTGACACGGCAGCGCATCGGCGCGGTAGCCCGACAGAAACTGCTCGACGATGCGCCATTCGAACGAATCGCACGGGCCGACCGGCCGGTTGAACCACAGCACACCCGACGCGCCGGCATCCCACAGCGCCGCGTACGCGAACTGCCGCTCGCCGTTCACGACGACCGCGGCCAACTCCGCCTCGACGGGCACCTCGGGCGCTTCGGCGAGCGCCCAGATCGAGCCATCGGCGCGAATCGCGCCGTAGCCGAGGTTGTTCCATTCGTCGGTGAAGTCGAAGCGCTCGAACGGACGATGCCACGGCCGGCCGCCGAGCGTTTGCGCCAACGCGCCATAGCGCACCGCCGCCGCGCTTTCGCGCGCTTCGCCGGACGGCGCCTGCGCGCTGCGGCTCGCCTGCGCAAGTTCGGGCGGCAGGCTCGCCGGCCGGTAGCGCAGGTAGTCCGCGAGCGCGATCGGCATGTGGCCGAACACGATCAGCTTGCGCGGGCGCGCTTGCACGAACGCGATCAGATCGGCGCTCCAGGCGTCGGGCGCGTCGACGGCGACCACGGCATCCGGCGCGATCTCACGCAGCATGCCGCGCGTAATCGCCTGCGCCTGGGTCGCGCTGACCGAGCGCCGCAGCGCCGCCAGCACGTACTGGCCGGCGTCGGCGCGCGCATCCGGAAACGCGACGCCGATCATGCGCTCACCACGTGGCGGAATTTGGCGCGGCTGCCCACGCGCACGAAATCGTCATGGCCGACGTAGGCGATCGTGAACGCGTCCTGCCAGAAGTGGCGCAGCTTCGCGGTCGTCTCGTCCGCATTCGCGTGCGGTTCGAGAACGATGCGCAACGTCGGCGGGTTGGTGCGCAGATCGATCTGGAATTCCTGGATCCCGCCGACGCGGTGATCGAGCATGTCCTGGATGTGGTGCGTCGGGTGCGCGACGCCATTGATCGGCACGACGTCGTGAATCCGCCCGACCACGTCGGTCAGGAAGAAGCCCTTCTCCGTTTCCTGGACGCGCGCGAGGTCGCCGGTCGTGTAGCGGATCAGCGGCATCAGCCAGTTGCGGAAACCCGTGAATACGAGTTCATGCGCGCCATCGGGACTGTCGGGCGCGACGCGGCTTTCCGGCCAGCCTTCGGATTCGAGGATCTGGAAACCGCCATCATGGCCGTCGAGTTCATACGCCATTACGCCGAGCTCGGCGAGGCCGTAGCGGTCGATCACGCGGCAGCGCAATGCCTTCGCGATCATCTCGCGCGCATGCGGCTCGAGCAGCTCGCCGCTCGACTCGAACACCTGGAACGCGTTGCCGCCGCCGTACTTGCGCTCGACGTAGCAGGCGAGCGCGTACATCGTCGACGGATGCGAGTGCGCGAGATACGGCCGGCGGCGCTTGAGTGTGCGCCACATTTCCTCGAGGCCCTCGTCGTCGATGCGGTCGAAGAAGATGTTGCTGCGATTCATCGCGAAGCATTTGAAGTCTTCGCGCGACGGCCATTCGGGCACGCCCTGGTCCGGGAAGCGGCACGCGAAGTGCAGCTCGGAGCGATGACGCAGCTTGCCGATGCGCTCGCGACAATAGCTCGTGACCGCCGATGAATAATCGGCGCCTTGCTGGTCGTAGTAGATCGTCGTCGAGAGTCCGGTCGAGCCGCCGGTCTTGCACGCGTGGTGCTTGCCCGCTTCGAGCGGCCCCGACAACAGACGCGGGCCCTGCTCGCGGATGATGTCCTTGGTCAGATACGGCAGTTCTTCCAGATAGCGCGGGTCGTCCTTGACCCTGGCGGGATCGAACTGCTTTGCCTGGAACAGGTCGCGGTAGTAAGGCACTTTCGCGCCGGCGAATTCGAGCGTCGCGACGAGCCCTTCGAGCGCGATGCGGCGGCGATGCGGCATCGGCAGCGAATAGTGCTCGCGCAGCTCGCGGATTTTCGGCCGCACGCTGCGTTTTTCAGCGTTCTCCGCAATCGGATACGCGATATAGCCGCCCGCGAAACCCTTCAGCGTGCGAAACGGCTGACGGACGAACAGGGATTCCGAGTAGCGCAGAAATGGGTGATTAGCTCGCATGAAATTCGAACCTTGTTGCGCCTCGGAGTCGAGCCCCGAGGGTGTTGCTGGACTGTGCGTCCGGATTGCGTCGCGGGCCGGATTGCCCGCGCTACGGCCATGACGCTCATCCAGCCAGTTCCTGAACGCCTGAAGGGCCGCGGGCCTGCGCGCTCGCACGGCGAGCGCCGGGTGATCGGTGCCTCGCACCGCTGGCCCGCCCGAGCGCGTTATCAGTGCGGCAACTGCGCGGCGTGGCTGATGAGCGGTTCGTCGGTTTTTTCAGGTGGCAGCACCGGTTCGTCGGCGACCATCTTGCCGTGCTCCATCGAGATCTTGCGGTTGCACACGCGCGCGACCAGCTTCGGATCGTGCGACGCCACCACCAGCAGTGCCGCCTTGCCGACAAGACTCTCCAGGCGATCGGCCGCCTTTACGCTGAACTCGGCGTCGCCGACGCTCAGCCACTCGTCCATGATCAGGATGTCGGCTTCGACGCTCGTCGAGATCGCGAACGCGAGGCGCAGCATCATCCCGCTCGAATAGGTGCGCACCGGCAGATTCAGGTAGTCGCCGAGCGCGCTGAAGTCGGCGATCTCGTCGATCTTGGCGCGGATGCGCGCCGGCTTCAGGCCGTCGAGAATGCCGCGCAGATAAATGTTTTCGAAGCCGGTCGCGTCGGGGTCGAGGCCCATCGACACGTCGAGCAGCGACGCGATCTTGCCCTGCACGTGCAACTCGCCGCGCACCGGCGCGTAGACGCCCGACAGCGCGCGCAGCAGCGTCGTCTTGCCCGAACCGTTGTGGCCGATCAGGCCGATGCGCTCCCCTTCCGTGAAGGTGAAGCTCAGGTCGTCGATCGCTTTGACGATCGCATGGCGACCCGCGTCCTGGCCGATCCGGCCACCCGTCGTGAGATTGAGCACCGCCTTTTTCAGCGAGCGATGCGAGTTCTCGTAAATCGGAAATTCGACGGAGATGTTACGAGCGACAATCGATGAAGAACTCACAATATCAAAGCCAGTAAGGAACGCGATTACGGAAACGCTTCATCAGGATCTGCGCGAACGCAAAGCCGACGATCAGCAGGCCAATCGACCACGCCCACGACTCCCAGTGAGTCGGGCGCCCGGTGAGCGGCGCGCGCACCGTTTCGATCAGGTGATACAGCGGGTTGTATTCGGCGACCCACGCACGGTCCTTCAGGATTTCCGGCGACCACATGACCGGGGTGAAGAAGAACACGACCTGGATCAGGTTCGTGACGATCGGCGGAATGTCGCGAAAGCGCGCGCACAGCACGCCGAGCGTGACGCCGAGCCACACGCCGTGCAGCAGCAAGATCACGAGCGCGAACGGCACCAGCACGAATTCCCAGCCCGGCCAGTGACCGAAGATCAGCAGCAGCACGACCACGACCGGCAGGCTGTGCAGCAGGATCACGAAGTTGCGCCACGCGATGCGGCACACGTGCACGGTGAGCGGCAACCTTATCTGCTTGATCAGATAGGCTGAGCCGATAAAGGCCATGCAGCCCTCGTTGGCGACCGACGCCAGATACGCCCACACGACGAGACCCACCGCGAGGTACGGCAGGTAGTCCGAGATTTCCTGATGCAGCAGCGTCGAATACAACGCGCCGAGCACGACCACCATGATGATCGTGCTGAGCGTGAACCAGAACGGCCCGAGCACCGAGCGGCGATAGCGCTGCCGGATGTCGTGCCAGCCGAGCGTGCCCCAGACCCGCACCGCCTTCATGCCGATCAGCAGATCGTCGCTCTCGTTGTGACGCGTCAGGTCTTCCGAGTCGTTGGTAAAACTGATATCCATCTTCAAGTACGTCCGTAAATGTCGTCGAAGCGAACGATATCGTCTTCGCCGAGATATTCGCCGCTTTGCACCTCGATCATCACGAGCTCGACGACGCCCGGATTTTCGAGGCGATGTTTGTGACCCGCCGGGATATAGGTCGACTCGTTGGTCGACACGAAGAACGCCTTCTCGCCGTTGACGACCTTCGCCATGCCGCTCACCACGACCCAATGCTCGTTGCGGTGGTGGTGCATCTGCAGGCTCAGGCTCGCGCCCGGCTTCACCTCGATGCGCTTGATCTTGAAGCGCGGCCCTTCTTCGAGCACCGAGTACGTGCCCCACGGCCGATGCACGGTGCGATGCACCTTGTACGTCTCATGGCCGCGCGATTTCAGCTCCGCGAAGATCTGCTTGACGTCCTGCGCGCGATCCTTGTTCGCGACGAGCAGCGCGTCGGGCGTGTCGATCACGATCAGGTTGTCGATGCCGACCGCGCCGATCAGCCGGCCGCCGCCGCGCAGATACGAGTTCTTCACGTCGACGAGCAGCGCCTCGCCTTCGACGCGATTGCCGCTCGCGTCGGCCGGCGACAGATCGGACAGCGCGGTCCACGACCCGACGTCGGTCCAGCCGAGGTCGCAGCACACGACCGCCGCGTGCTGGCATTTCTCCATCACCGCGTAATCGAAGGACAGCTCCGGTACCGCGCCGAAGCAGCCGGGTTCCAGGCGCACCTGCGCGCCCGTTTTGCCCTCCGCGGACGGCGACTTGTCCATGCATTCGGCCGACGCATCGAGAATGTCCGGGCAATGCACGCGCATTTCCTTCAGGATCGTGCCCGCGGTGAAGCAGAACATGCCCGAGTTCCACACGAACCTGCCCGACGCCAGATACTCGCGGGCCTTTTCCAGCGACGGCTTCTCGACGAAACGCACCACGTTCTCGCCGTCGGCTTCGATATAGCCGTAGCCGGTTTCGGGCGTGTCCGGGTGCATCCCGAAGGTCACGACCCTGCCGGCCTGCGCGAGCGTTTGCGCGCGCGCGACCGCCGCGCCGAACGCGGCCTGATCGGCAATCAGATGATCGGCGGCGAGCACCAGCATCACCGTGTCTTCTCCATGCGCCTTCGCCGTATGCAAGGCCGCGGTGGCGACCGCCGCGGCCGTGTTGCGGCCGAACGGTTCGAGAATGAACGAGGTCGCGATGCCCTTCGTGTTCACCTCGCGGAAATCGTCTTCGGTCTTGAAGAACAGTTCGCGGTTGGTTACCGTCAGCACCTCCTTCACGCCGGGCAGCGCCACCGCGCGCAGGAAGGCTTTCTGCAGCAGGCTCTCGCCGTCAGCGAGACGGATGAACGGCTTCGGATGCGATTCGCGCGAAACGGGCCAGAGTCGCGATCCCGCTCCGCCGCACAGAATGATCGGTAACAAACTCACAGCTCCCTCTCAGTACCGTATTTATTACGCGGTCGCACCGGTTTAGATAATCGGCATAACCCGCGCAATCAGCGGGTCATGCGGCATGCGTGCGCTTTGTCCGCACGTGTCGAATCTGAATGCGCCGCGGCGCATTGACGGGTGCAGTGCAACTGTCCCCCGTCGAGCGATATTCTACCGCCGCCCCCTTTCGCTATTGTCAGGTACCGTTAGCATCGGTAAGCACCATCACAGCACAACGGGCCACGCAACGCATCGCGTTCAATGCCGCGGGTTTCGCGTCACGTCATGTGCGAGCGCGACGCAAGACGTGCTGAAAACCGGCCTCAGGAACGCGCGGCGGGCGACTTCGGAAAACCGTCCGTGAGACACAGCTTCAACGCGTCGCGCCAATGCGGCGCGGCGAGCCCGAACACGCGCGCGAGCTTCTCGTTCGACATTCTGGAATTGGTGGGGCGTTTGGCCGGCGTCGGGTAATCCGCGGCGGGAATCGGCAGCGTATCCGGCTTGTTCGGCAAGTCCGCGAGTTCGAAGATCGCCGATGCAAAGCCGTGCCATGACGTCGAGTCGCCCGCGCACAGGTGATAGACGCCCGAGCGTTCGCTCCACCACTTCGCGCCGTCTTCGGCGGCGAATGACTGCGCGCACAGATGCGCGGTCAGCGTCGCGATCGTGTTGCACCAGGTGGGCGCGCCGAACTGATCGGCGACCACCTTCAGTTCGGGCCGATCGGCGCCGAGCCGCAGCATCGTCAGCAGAAAATTCTTGCCGCGCGTGCCGTACACCCAGCTCGTGCGCAGTATCAGATGATTCACGCCCGTCGCCGCGATCGCCTGCTCGCCGGCGAGCTTCGTGCGCCCGTACGCGCTCTGCGGATCGGTCGGATCGTCTTCGACGTACGCGCCTTCTTTCGTGCCGTTGAACACGTAGTCGGTCGAATAGTGGATCAGCGCGGCGCCGAGCTTCTTCGCCTCGTCGGCGAGCACGCCCGGCGCTTCGCCGTTGATGCGCATCGCGAGATCGCTTTCCTGTTCGGCTTTATCCACCGCCGTATAAGCGGCCGGATTGACGATCAACGCGGGACGCACGTCGCGCACCACCGCGCGAATCTGATCGAGGTTCGACAGATCGAGCCGCGAGCGGTCGAGCGCGACCACGTTGCCGAGCCCTTGCAGCGTGCGCGCGAGCTCATAGCCGACCTGGCCGTTCACGCCGGTGACGAGAATCGTTCGCGTGGCATCCTGTGCGCTCATGCGATCCCCTTATGCGTAGACTTCGGCGTCAGCGAGACGCTTGCCCGCCGCATCTTTCGCCGCGAGCAGCGGCTCGAGGTCGATCGGCCATTCGATGCCGATCGCCGGATCGTTCCACATGATGCTGCGCTCGTGCTCGGGGAACCAGTAATCCGTGGTCTTGTAGAGGAACTGCGCGGACTCCGACAGCACGACGAAGCCGTGCGCGAAACCGGGCGGCACCCACAACTGCCGATGGTTCTCGACCGACAGCGTGACGCCGACCCACTTGCCGAAATTCGGCGAGCTCTTGCGGATGTCGACGGCGACGTCGAACACCTCGCCCTCGACCACGCGCACGAGCTTGCCCTGCGCATGCTGGATCTGATAGTGCAGCCCGCGCAGCACGCCCCTCGCCGAGCGCGAATGGTTGTCCTGCACGAACTCGACGCCCGCCTCGACCTTCCCGGTGAATTCGAGCGCATTGAAGCTTTCGAAGAAGAAGCCGCGCGCATCGCCGAACACCTTCGGCTCGATGATCTTGACTTCGGGCAGCGCGGTAGCGGTTACCTGGATGGCCATGCGACGTGATCCGTAAGAATGTTTTGCAGGTACTGTCCGTAGGCGTTCTTCGCGAGCGGCCTCGCGAGCGCGAGCAGTTGCTCGCCGTCGATCCACTGGCGCCGGAACGCGATCTCTTCCGGACACGCGACCACCAGACCCTGGCGCTTCTGCAGCGTCGCGATGAACGTCGCGGCTTCGATCAGCGAATCGTGCGTGCCGGTGTCGAGCCACGCATAGCCGCGGCCCATGATCTCGACATTGAGCGCCGCGTTCGCGAGGTAGCGCGAATTGACGTCGGTGATTTCGAGTTCACCGCGCGGCGACGGCTTGATGTCCGCGGCGATGTCGCAGACCTGCTTGTCGTAGAAGTACAGCCCCGTGACCGCGTAGTTCGAGCGCGGCTTCGCGGGCTTTTCCTCGATCGACAGCGCGCGGAACTGCTTGTCGAATTCGACCACGCCGTAGCGCTCCGGATCGTGCACGTGATACGCGAACACCGTGGCGCCGTCGGGCTGGTGATTGGCGCGCTCGAGCTGCTTCGCGAGATCGTGGCCGTAGAAGATGTTGTCGCCGAGAATCAGCGCCGACGGATCGTTGTTCACGAACTCGCGGCCGATGATGAACGCCTGCGCGAGCCCGTCCGGCGACGGCTGCACCGCGTACCGGATGTTCATCCCCCACTGGCTACCGTCGCCGAGCATCGCTTCGAAGCGCGGCGTGTCCTGCGGCGTGGAGATGATCAGCACGTCGCGAATGCCCGCCACCATCAGCGTGGACAGCGGGTAGTAGATCATCGGCTTGTCGTAGACCGGCAGCAGTTGCTTGGAGACGACATGCGTGATCGGGTACAGCCGGGTGCCGGAGCCGCCCGCGAGAATAATGCCTTTGCGCGCCATTGCCGTGCCTTTACGCGCGTTGCGCGTAGTTGGTCTCGACCCACTTCCGGTATTCGCCCGAAGCGACTTCATCCACCCATTGCTGGTTGTCGAGGTACCACTGGACCGTTCTGGCGAGACCGGTTTCGAACGTTTCCGCCGGCTTCCAGCCGAGTTCGCGCTCGAGCTTGCGGGCGTCGATCGCGTAACGGCGGTCGTGGCCCGGACGATCCTTTACATAGGTGATCTGGTCGCGATACGAGCCGGCCGCCTTCGGGCGCTGCTTGTCTAGCAGATCGCACAGCGTGTGCACGACCTCGAGATTCTTCTTCTCGTTCCAGCCGCCGACGTTGTACGTCGCGCCCGGCGTGCCGCGCGCGAGCACTTCGCGGATCGCACTGCAGTGATCGCCGACATACAGCCAGTCGCGCACGTTCTGACCGTCGCCGTACACCGGCAGCGGCTTGCCGCCGAGCGCGTTGGCGATCATCAGCGGGATCAGCTTTTCGGGGAACTGGTACGGACCGTAGTTGTTCGAGCAGTTGGTAGTGAGCACCGGCAGGCCGTACGTGTGATGGTAGGCGCGCACGAGGTGGTCGGAGCCGGCCTTGGTCGCCGAATAAGGGCTATTCGGCGCATACGGCGTGGTTTCGGAGAATTGCGGATCGGTCGCGGACAGCGAGCCGAACACTTCGTCGGTCGATACGTGCAGGAAGCGGAACGCGGCCTTGTCGGCCTCGCCGAGCGTGTTCCAGTAGCTGCGGGTCGCTTCGAGCAACGTGAAAGTGCCGACCACGTTGGTCTGCACGAAATCGGCCGGACCGTGAATCGAACGATCCACATGGCTTTCGGCCGCGAAATGGAGAACGGCGCGCGGCTTGTGTTCGGCGAACAGCGCATCGAGCGCGGCGCGGTCGCAGATGTCGACGCGCGCGAAGATATGTTTGGGATTGCCCTGTAGCGATTTGAGCGTGCCCAGATTGCCCGCGTAGGTCAGCTTGTCTACGTTGAGCACCGCTTCGTCCGACGCATCGAGCCAGTCGAGCACGAAATTGGCGCCGATAAAGCCGGCGCCGCCCGTTACCAGGATCATGAAATTCCCTTCTACATAGGAGTGACAGGCCGCAATGACTTTGCCGACCCGCGCGCCCCGCGTGGTAGTGTCCGTTTCCGCTGGCGCCCGTGGCGCCGTCGCGCACAACCGACAGACACTCAAACGCCAATTCTATGAAGCCCCAATTATAAAGCGGCCCGGTGTAAAAACTAGAACCCTAACAACTTGAAACAGCTAGACAAGTTTGGTAGCGAGTCACCCGGATAACTCTTTTTGACGACTGCCGCGAAGGGGCGCTTCGGAAGAAATGACGAAAAGAGAACGCTCGTGCACAAGCGTCATATGAACAGACGTATGCGCACGAGGCTGCGACGAGCGACAAAACGGGAAGGAAGCCAACAGACCGCGCACAGCCAGTCAGGCTGCGAGCATCCAGCGCAAGGTCTCGATGAACGGGATGGACTCGACGGTCGGCACCAGCGTGCGCAGCTTGGCCGGCGACCCAGCGAGCATTTTTACGTCGCTTTGCCGGATGAATGCGGGGTTCGCGCGAATTTCCAGTTCGTGCCCGGTCAGGTCGCTCGCCGCCGACACGATGTCGCGCAGGGTATAGGGCGTGCCGGTGCAGACGTTGACGGTCTGCGCCACGGCCTCGGAACGGAGCAGTGCTTCGTACACGCTTGCCACGTAACGCACGTCGGAAAAATCGCGCGCCACGTCGATATTGCCCAGTTCGATGGACGGCTCACGGCGCGCGAAATGCTCGACGATCTTCGGTACGAGAAAGTTCGAAGTCTGCCCGCGGCCGGTGTAGTTGAACGGCCGCACAATGAGGATCGGCAACCGGTCGAACCAGGTGCGCACCATCGTTTCCATCGCCGCCTTGCTGGCCGCGTAGTGATTGACCGGATGGAGCGGGAAGGCTTCGTCGATCGCCTCGCTGGTCACGTTGCCGTAGACGTTCGCGCTGCTCGCAATCAGCAGCTTGCGCGGCGTATGGCCGACGTGCGCGCAGGCTTCCAGCAGATTCAGCGTGCCCATCACGTTCACGCGATAAAAATCCAGAGGATCGTCATGTCCGACGAAGCTGATCGCGGCCAGATGCACGATGTAATCGGGTCGCGCGCGCTCGATGGCTCGCCGGCACGCATCCGGCGATGTGATGTCGAGTCGTAGCCGCGTGGGTGTTTCCGGCTCGTCGCGGTCGCCCACCGTCTCGATCACGGTGTGCCCGCAGGCCAGCAATTTCTCAACCAGATAACGGCCGGTGAAACCATTCGCACCGGTAACGAGCGTGCGCGCGGGTTGCGTCGCCTGAGAAAACGGCATGCTTTCCTGTTCTCCTGTCTGTAGTGCAATATCGCCGGGGACACGTGCTCGCGCCGGCTCCGGGCCCCTAGCGATATCAGTACCTCAAACAATATATTATGTCACGCTAGTATGTTGCACCGCCGAATACGGCCCCCGCTTTCTTACCTCGAATTACGAACCACTCGATTCATCCGATGACCCCCTCCCCCGCTCCCAGCGTCCCGTCTTCCCTGATGCCTCTCGCGTTCGGCGATCTGCAAGGTTGCCACAAGCCATTCCAGCAACTGCTGGCGAAGGCCGCGCCGCCGGACGGCACGCCGCTCTGGTTCGCGGGCGATCTGATCAACCGCGGCGCCGAGTCGCTGGCCACGTTGCGCGACGTCATCGCGCTGGGCGAGCGCGCGGTGCCGGTGCTGGGCAATCACGATCTGCACCTGTTGTCGGTGTCGGCGGGAATTCGCAAATCGAAAAAAGGCGACACGATCGACGATATCCTCACCGCGCCCGATGCCGACGAGCTGCTCGACTGGATCCGCCACCGCCCGCTCGCGCACTTCGAAAACGGCATGCTGATGGTGCACGCCGGCGTGCTGCCGGAATGGGACGCGAGCATGACGATGGAACTCGCCGACGAGCTGCAGCGCGCGCTACGCGCGCCGAACTGGAAGGAAACGCTGGCGGGCCTGTACGGCAACGAGCCGAATCGCTGGAAGCCCGGCCTGAAGGGCATTGACCGGTTGCGCGTGACGTGCAGCGCGTTGACGCGAATCCGCTTCTGCACGCCGGACGGCGTGATGGATTTCAGCAGCACCGGCACCCTCAGTTCGGCGCCGGCCGGATGCATTCCCTGGTTCGACGCGCCGTCGCGCCGGACTCAGGACGTGACCGTGGTGTTCGGCCATTGGGCCGCGCTCGGTTTGATCCTGCGCGACAACCTGATCGGCCTTGACTCGGGTTGCGTGTGGGGCGAACAACTGTCCGCCGTGCGGCTCGCGCAGAATCCCGCGGAACGCACGCTGACGCAGGTGGATTGCGAATCGTGCCGGGTGGCGGGCGGCGGCAACTAGCGGCCTTTAATAGTGGCCCTTTAAGTCAGGCCGAATGGCCTGATGAGCCGTCGACCGGCGCGATCAGCTTTCCCGCCGAATCGTCGGACGATACGGGCTCCCGCGCCACAGCCGCATCTGCTTTCGCGGTGCCTCGCTGCATCTCTTGCAAGGCGCGAGCGACCACTTCTTGCGCTTGCGCAGCCAGCGTGCGTCGATCGGCACCGGCCGCGAGCGGCTCGCCGACGTACACGTGCGCGGTCAGCGGACCGCCGCGCAACAGCAGATCGAGCGAATCGGATAGCGACAGATCATCGATATACGCAGGCGCAGTCGATTGCCGGCCCGCGGCGTCTTCATACATCAGGCACACCGGCTGCACCGGCGCCCCGGCCGACACCGCGGCCTGAAACATGTTCGCGTGAAACGGCAGCAGCGCGAGGCCGTTCGACGTCGTGCCCTCCGGAAACACGCACATCAGCTCGCCGGCGCTGAGGCGATCCGAAAGTTCGTGCATGATCCGCTTCGCGTCGCTGCGCTTTTCGCGCTGGATGAACACGGTATCCAACTGCTGCGCGAGCCAGCCGACCACCGGCCACTGCCGGATCTCCGCTTTCGATACGAACGGCGTCGGCCGCCACGCATTGATCACGTAGATGTCGATCCATGACACGTGATTGGCGACCACCAGCACGCCGCGAGCGAGCCGCGCCGCGTCGTTATGCACGACGAGCCGCATGCCGCACAGCCGCAGCATCTTCAGCGACCACGCGCGATTGAGCGCGTGACGCCGCTCGGCGCTCGCATTCGGGAAGCGCGTCGCGACGGTCCACATGCCGTGCAGCAGATGCGCGATGAGACGGACCTTGCGTGACGCGAGCTTCATGGCCGGGCTTTCCTTGACTCTTTCCTTGACTGGACCGTAACAATGCCGCTCAGCGCGCTTCGTACGCGAGCTGGCCGGACACGATGGTCGCCCGCACGCGCGCCGGCAGTTCGTAACCGAGGAACGGCGTATTGTGCCCCTGGCTCTTCAGCGCGCGCGGCTCGACGCGCCAGTGCGCGTTGCGGTCGAACACACACAGGTCGGCCACGGCGCCGACCGCGACGCGGCCGGCCGCTTCGAGACCGAGCACCCGGGCCGGCGCCGCCGTGATGCGGTTCAGCGCGGTGGCGAGCGGCACGCCCGCTTCGTCGGCCCATTTCACCGTCAGCGACAGGAACAGTTCGAGGCCCGTCGCGCCCGGCGTCGCCTCGGCGAACGGCAACAGCTTTTCGTCGTCGTCGACCGGCGTATGGGCCGAGCAGATCGCGTCGATCGTGCCGTCGACGAGACCCGCGCGGATCGCTTCGCGATCGCGCTGCTGGCGCAGCGGCGGATCGAGCCGGAACTGCGCGTCGAAGTAGCCGATGTCGAGGTCGATCAGATGCACGTGGTTCACGGTGACGTCGCACGACACCGGCAGGCCCTCGGCCTTCGCCGCGCGCACCAGTGCGACACCCGCGGCCGACGACACGTGCGACAGATGCACGCGCGCACCGGTCACGCGCACCAGCTCGAAGATGGTGTGCAGCGCGATCGTTTCGGCGGCCACTGGCACGCCCGACAAACCGAGCCGCGACGCCAGCGCGCCGCTCGCGGCAACGCCGCCCTTGCCAAGATATGCATCGACCGGACGCAGCCACGCGGTATAGCCATAGGTCTTCGCGTACTGCAGCGCGCGCATCAGCACCTGGGTGTCGGCCACCGGCGCGTCGGCCTGCGAAAAGCCGACGCAGCCCGCCTCGGTCAACTGGACCATCTCGGTGATGACCTGCCCCTCGAGGCCGACCGTCAGCGCGCCAAGCGGATACACGTGCGCCTGGTTCAGGTTGCGAGCGCGGAACTTCAGCATCTCGACGAGGCCCGGCTCGTCGAGTGTCGGATCGGTATCCGGCGGACATACGAGACTCGTCACGCCGCCCGCGAGCGCCGCGGCCATTTCCGATCCGAGCGTCGCCTTGTGCTCGTAGCCCGGCTCGCGCAGACGCGCGCACAGGTCGACCAGACCCGGCGCGAGCGCGAGGCCGCGCGCGTCGATCGTACGCTGCGCCTCGAAACCGGCCGGCGCGCCGCCGATGGCGGCGATCCTGCCCGCGTCGATAAAAATGTCCTGCTGCTGTTCGGTGCCCGCCACCGGATCGATCAGCGTGCCGCCTTGAATATGAATCTTCATGCGCTGCCTTTGTTAAAACTGTGCTTCAGCTATTGATCAGTCGTTATTGCCCGCGACGATTCCCATCACCGCCATGCGCACCGCGATGCCGAACGTCACCTGGTTCAGGATCACCGATTGCGGGCCGTCCGCGACCTGCGAGTCGATCTCGACGCCGCGGTTCATCGGACCGGGATGCATCACGATCGCATCGGGCGCGGCGAGCGCGAGACGCTCGGGCGTCAGCCCCCAGCTCTTGAAGTACTCCTGCGCCGACGGCAGCAGCGCGCCGCTCATCCGCTCGTTCTGCAGGCGCAGCATGATGATCACGTCGACGTCCTTCAGACCTTCGTCGAGGTTGTGGAACACGCGCACACCCATCTGTTCGAGGCCGCCCGGCAGCAGCGTGCGCGGACCGATGGCGCGCACTTCCGGCACGCCGAGCGTGGTCAGCGCATGAATGTCCGAGCGCGCGACGCGCGAGTGCAGGATGTCGCCGACGATCGCCACGCGCAGCTTCGTGAAGTCCTTCTTGTAGTGGCGGATCGTGTACATGTCGAGCAGCCCTTGAGTGGGGTGCGCGTGCCGGCCGTCGCCGGCGTTGATCACGTGCACGTGCGGCGCGCAGTGCTGCGCGATCAGGTACGGCGCGCCGCTCGACGCGTGCCGCACGACGAACAGGTCCGCGTGCATCGCCGACAGGTTATTGATCGTGTCGAGCAGCGATTCGCCCTTGCTCGTCGACGACGCGTTGATGTTCAGATTCAGCACGTCGGCCGACAGCCGCGTCGCCGCGATTTCGAACGTGGTGCGCGTACGCGTCGAGTTCTCGAAGAACAGGTTGAACACCGACTTGCCGCGCAACAGCGGCACCTTCTTCACTTCGCGATCGGTCACGCTGACGAACTGGTCGGCGGTATCGAGAATGTGATTGACGATGGCCTTCGGCAGACCGTCGATCGACAACAGATGTTTGAGCTCGCCGTTTCTGGTGAGCTGTGGGTTGCCCTTCAGGAAGCCGTAGCGGAAGCGCTCGGACGCGCTATCGGAGGAATCCTGCGGAGCCTGGGTGGCGGTGTTCATGATGTACCTGCTTCAAATACGGACTTCAAGCTGATCGATGTCGCGGCGCGCGGCGATTGTTGCGCTTGTTGCGCGCCGCGCCGCGCGCGAGCCCGAACGGCACGTACGCGCTTTGCGCTCCGGCCTGCCGCGCCCGCCGCGCGATTTTCAATCGACGCGTGCTTCAGTGTGAAAGGAAAACCGCTGGCCGCCCGCGGCATCGTCTTCGCGGGCCAGCACGAGCGTCGCGTCGGCGGCCACGTCCACGATGCCGCCGACGAAGCGCGCCGCGACCGGCAGCTCCCGCCCGCCGCGATCGGCGAGGACCGCGAGTTCCACCGACGCCGGGCGGCCATAGTCGTACAGCTCGTTGAGCGCCGCGCGGATCGTGCGGCCGGTGTACAGCACGTCGTCGACCAGCACGATACGGCTGCCGTCGACCGCGAACGGCAGCGAGGTCGGGCTTGCCTGCGAATGCAGCCCCTTCTTCGCGTAGTCGTCGCGATGCAGCGCGACGTTCACGACGCCGAAGTCCGGCAGGTTCAGGTCGCGTGCGAGCCGTTCGGCGAGCCATGCACCGCCGCTGTGGATGCCGGCCAGCACCACCGCTTCGGCACCACCCGGCGCGGCGGCGAGCCTGTCGCCATACGCCGCGCGGATCTGGTCGAGCAACGCGCGATACAGCGCTTCGGCGTCAATGGAACTCATGATCGTCGGAAAGTTCGTCTAGATATTGCTGGAGGATGATGCGGGCGGCTTCGGCGTCGAGCATGTCGGCACGGCCGTTGCCGTCGCGGATTTGCGCTTCGGCCTCGACCGACGAATAGCGCTCGTCGACCCACGTCACCGGTAGCCTGAAACGGCCGTTCAACTGGTTGCCGAAGCGCTTCGCGAGCTGGGTGCGTTCATGCGGCGTGCCGTCCGGATGCATCGGCAGGCCGACCACGAGCGCGTCGGGCTTCCATTCGGCAATCAGCTTGCCGAGCGCCTCGAAACAGGCGTCCTTGCCGCGGTTCTGCACGACGACGAGCGACTGCGCGCGCCGTGTGAGCGAATTGCCGACTGCCACGCCGATGCGTTTTTTACCGTAGTCGAACGCGAGCAGCGTCGCCTCACGTCCGGCCGGCAGACTCATGCGCGGCCTCTCATGCGTGCCCGGCCTCGCCGGAGAGCATCGACAGCGAAATGCCGAGCAGCGCGAGCGCCGCTTCGAGACGCTCTTCGGCGGGCACGTCGAAGACGATCTTCGGATCGGCCTCGACCGTCAGCCAGCCGTTCTTCGAGATTTCGTCCTCGAGCTGGCCGGCACCCCAGCCGGCGTGGCCGAGCGTGAGCAGGAAACGTTCCGGGCCGGTGCCGCTCGCGACGGCCTCGAGCACGTCTTTTGAGGTGGTCATTTCGAGCCCGCCCGGCACCGACATCGACGACGTATACCCGCCGCCGCCTTTCGGATCGTGCAGCACGAAGCCGCGCTCGGTTTGCACCGGGCCGCCGAAGTACACGGGAACATGGAGGAGAGGTTCGATCTCGAGCTTCAGATCGATGCGACTGAAGAGCGCTTGCAGGTCGATATCGGTCGGCCGGTTGATCACGAGGCCGAGCGCGCCGCGCTCATTGTGATCGCAAAGGTAGACCACAGTCCCTGAAAACGTCGGATCCGCCATGTTCGGCATGGCGATCAGGAACTGATTGGTCAGATTGATGCGATCGGAACTCTTGGACATAGTTGGGATTTTAGCAAAGACGATGCGGGATGGCGGGCTTCGAGCGTGGCGCCGCGCTGCGTTTCGCCACGGGTGCCGCGCGCCATCGACGCCGGAATCAGGTTGCACTCTATCATGCGCGCGGCCCGCGCCACGCGGCGATCAAGCGGCGAAAAACGGCGCGGCGCGGCAGGCTCGCCGCATGTCGACGGGGTTGTGCAATGAGCGGCGCAATTGTGTCTTATTGCGATGACTTCATGGCGGTTCCGGCCACGTCATTTCAGACGTTCCGGACACGAGGCGCGTGACACCGGCGTTGCCGCCGCGCGACGCATCATGGGTTCACGCGCCGCCCTGCTCGATCGCGTGCGTCAGCGCGGCGAGCGCCGCCTGCGTGTGACTGACGCCGGCCGGCGCGACGCCCGCCGCGACCTTGTGCAGCGTCGCGCGCAACGCTTCGGCGGCCTGCTCGAGGGTGTCCGCCGCCGGTGCGGCGACAATCACGTGCGCGCGCACCGCCGGCGTCGAAACCCCGGCATGCGCGCGGCGCCGCCACGCCAGCCCGAGCGCATCGGCGAGCAGCGCCACATGGCCGAGGCCGAGCGCGCATGCCGCCGAGCCGAGCCGGTAGGCGGCGTCGCCCGCCTGCAGCGCCTCGCTGGGATCGGCTTTTTCGGGTTGATCCGCCGCGCGGGCGTGCGCGGCGAGCGCCTCGATCGACGCGTCGGCGGTTTGCAGGAAGTCTTCGTAAGCATTCGCGTTGACGGTCAGCACGCCGAGATCGCGGGTCAGCGCGCCGCGCCCGGCGGCGAGCGATTGCGCGTCGAGCGCGCCCGCCTCCCACAGCATCTCCGACGACTGCGAGCCCGCGACGTGCCAGTCGACGGTCAAGCCGTAGTCGTGCAGCACCTCGACCTGCTCGGCGTCTTCCGCGGCCGCGCCGAACAGCGCGTAGTCGCGCCACAACAGCGCGAGCGTCGCGCGCACGAGCGATCGCGGCGCGCGCCCGATGCCGCGCGCGTGATCGGCGAGCGCCAGGTTGCAGCGCGCATAGAAGCGCCGCGCATCGGTATCGCGGACCGCGTGGCCGCCGACGCGCAGCGCCTTCGCGCAGGCGCGCGCGAGCCGCCAGAAGTCGTACGGATCGGGGCCGGCAAGCTCGCTGAACACCGTGTCGAGCTCATCGAGCGCGGCATGGGTGACGGCGAGCGCCGCCGCGCTGCCCGTGTCGGCCTGCGAGCGCAACACCGGCAGCAGCGCGCGCTCGTAGCGCGCCCGCAGATGCGCGAGCTGGTCGGCGGATTGCGCATGCAGCGACACCGGTGGCACCGGCCGCGCGCACAGCGCGAGGTCTTCGAACGCGACCGCGGAGCCGGGCGTGTGCTCGGCCAGTTGCGCGCACAACGCGCTGTAGTGATTGAACAGTACCGGCGAGCAGGACAGCTCGCGCAGATTGTGACGCTCGAGCGCCGCGCGGAAATCGTCCAGCGCCGCGCCGAACACCGACCGCGTGCCTTCCGCCTCGGCCGGCTCGCCGCTTGCGAGCGGCGACAGGCGCACGAGCGCGTCCGCGAAACGCTGCGCGCTGAACCACCCGGCCGTGCGCAGCGCGTGCGACGCGCGCAGCAGCGCCGCGCCGCTTTCCCCGCGCTGCTCGAACGCGAGCGATGCCTCGGCGAGCGCGAGTTCCGCGGGACGGACCGCGCCGCCGCGCGGATTGGGCAGGGCGTCGAAGGAGACGGGTGCAGCGGATCGAAGGGTCATGGGCAGGCGACACGAAACTGACGGGCCGTCGCTGCGCGCCGCATGCAAAGTGCTCGGCCAACGCGCGAACCGGCGACAGGACAATCACAGACTACCGTTGCGACACAACGCGCCCGGCGATATCGCGTGCCGACGCGGTGAGACAGGATGCCGGGCGTGCCGCCCGGATCAGGCAGTTGCGCGGCGGACCAGTGCCGCTCGTTTTCCCGGCGGACGCATGCTCCGCGTCTGGTCTGCTCGGCCGGCTCCCGGTATGGCACGCCAGCCGTAAAGCCGCTGGTACCAGGGAAGCACCGGGAAAAATTCAGATCTGCACCATCTCGAAGTCTTCCTTGCGCGCCCCACATTCCGGACAGGTCCAGTTGATGGGAACGTCTTCCCAGCGCGTGCCCGGCGCAATGCCTTCGTCCGGCAAGCCGGCTTCTTCATCGTAAATCCAGCCGCAAATCAGGCACATCCAGCTTTGATATTCCATTCTTGTGTCGCGTCGTTGAGTCCGTGGAAACGGGAGCCATGATGGTACCGTGTTGCCGCCCCCATGCCTAGCAACCGCCAATGCGCAATCGTAGCGTGCGCCGGCCTTGCGCGGGCGGCCGGCAGCGGCCTGGGAGCGGCCGCGGCAGCCATTGCGGCCTCATGCCGCGCGCGGGCGCTCACCTTCTCGACGAGTCGCCCGCGACACCCGCGCCCCCCTTGCGCCGCGTGCCGGGATATGTGAAAAAACGGCCTCCGCGGCAGTTTAGGCCGCATAATTGAGCCAATTGCGCACCGCGCGCCAGAATCCCGCTTCTTTCTGCCCATTTTCATGCCCAGCGACACGCCTCCGATCGTCCTCACCTTCGGCCTTTCCGATCCCACCGGCGGTTCCGGTCTGCAAGCCGACCTGATGACTCTTGCCAGCATGGGCTGCCACGGCGTTTCCGTGCTCACGGGCTACACCGTGCGCGACTCGGCTAGCTGCGACGAAGTCACCGGACTCGACCCCGACGTCGTCGCGGTCCAGGCGCGCATGCTGCTCGAAGACATGCCGGTCGCCGCGTTCAAGGTCGGCGCGTGCACGCGCGCGGAAGTGGTAAGCGCGATCGCCGAAGTGGTCGCCGACTACGACGACATTCCGCTGATTCTCGCTCCCGACTTCACGCTCGACGACGAACACGTGCTTGCCGCCGACGAACTGCGCGAAGCGATCGCCGATCTGCTCGCGCCGCAAACCACGCTGCTGGTCGCCGATTCATCGACGCTGCTCGCGCTCGCGCAACCCGACGGCGACGCCGAGGCGCCGAGCCTCGACGCGGCGATCTCGCATCTGCTGTCGCAGGGCTGCGAGTACATTCTGTCGACGGAGACCGGCACGCACCGGCTCGTCAATACGCTGTTTAGCGAAGACGGCCAGTTGCGCCAGGACATGTGGGACCGCGGCAGCCATCGCCTGATGGGCGTGACCGATACCCTCGGCTCGGCAATCGCGGCATTGCTGGCCAACGGTCAGGAACCCGCGGAGGCGGTGCGCGAAGGGCAGGAATATCTGTACCAGGCGATACGCAACGCATTCCGGCCCGGCATGGGCGCCTACATGCCCGATCGCTTCTTCTGGGCACGCGGCAGCGACGACGACGAAACACCGCCGGCGGCCAGCCAGGGTGCCGCACCGGGCGAGGCACGGCATTAGGCTCTTCCCCTGCTGCTCCCGGCGGCCTTGCAGATCCGCGAAACCCGCATTTATGCGGGTTTTTTCATTTCTGGAACCTGCCGTTTTGCGATATCCGTCGATTCTTCCATGTGGCCAATCTCAAAATAAGGGCCATTAAAAACGGGGGATGCCGTGGCGCAAACTCCTTGCATTAAGCGGCCTCCCATATCCATTTCGCATGACGACATACGATCCTCGTCGCGTCACGCACCCCGACGTTGCATCGCGTAATTAACCGTTACAACGCCGCCGACCCCATCGGGCTAGACTTTACAAATTACGAATCTGTCATATGACCCCAGAATGCCTTTTCCTATTTTTTTCATACATCCACCGAAATGCGGCGGCTCCACTGTCATTTCGTTTTTTGATTTGAATAAAGGTAAAGACCAATTCATCAATTTCGTTTGGGACGATGCCGGTTGGGGAAACTGTCGCGCCAAACTGCTGGCGACCAGTGTCGGCGGCGGCCATCAGCCCTATGGCATTCACCGGACTCTCAAGTACCCCGTCAGCTATTGCACGATCCTGCGCGATCCGCTTGCGCGCCAGATCTCGCATTACTGGTACGCGGCGAACGGCAAGAATGGGGAAGTGATGCGAGGGGTCAGCGTGTCGACGCCCGAAGCGCTCGCGCAGCAGGGTGTTCTGTCGCTGGACGAATGGGTCAGCGAATCGCTCGGTGGCAGAAACCTGTTCGTCCAGATGCTGAGCGGAGCACCCGCGGTGAATGAAGCGAGCCTCGCCATTGCGCAAACCCATCTGCGTGAGCAGATCGGCACGGTCGGCGTTTGCGAGAACATGAGCGAATTTTTACTGCGGCTTTGCGGTGCGAGCAATCTGAAATTACCCTTTTATTTCGAAACCAACCGGACCAATGGTTCGCCGAAAGGGAAAAGCCATTTGAGCGAGGCGGCGAAGCAAAAGTTTATCGACGACAATAGCCTCGATTACGAAATTTTCCGCGACGCAACCCGGATAGTCGACACCTATTCGGAACAAACGGGCAGCATCTTTTCGAATGCGCTGGAATTGGTTCAGGTCATTCAGGCCGAAATAAATAAGCTCGAGAATCCGCACGTCTACAGTTCGACGGTTTTCGGCTTCGACGGCTCATTCCTCACGAAAGTCCACGAGGTAATCCACCGCTTCGATCTCGCGCCGATCGACGCCTATCTGGAGTTCGCGCAAAGCCGGCAGCCGGCGCCCGCCGACCTGTTCGACGGTTTCGTCGACACGGTTCACGATGGCGTGGTCTCGGGCTGGGCCGTCAATCTCAGCCGGCCGGAGCAACGCGTTGCGCTGGAGGTCCGGATCGGCTCGCGGATCGTCGCGACCGGCTGGAGCGGCGAGCATCGGCCCGACGTGGCCAGCGCCGGTTATCCCAGCTCGCACAGCGGATTTTCGATTCCGCTGCCGGACGGCATTCCGGAAGGCTTCCATGTCGCCATCGCCAATTCCACGGAAAGCCTGCACAACGCCGGCGCCTGGCGGCAAGGCTGGCACTGTGAATAAGCGTCCGGAAAGTCAGGAGAATCCATCCATGAAAGAGCCGCCCAACTTCCTGCAACGCTTTCACGGCACGATCGCCGTTCAGGACCGCATGCGCATGTTTCATCATAAGCCGGCCACGATCTGGCTGACCGGCCTGTCCGGTTCCGGCAAATCGACGCTCGCGTTCGCGCTCGAAGAGCAACTGATCGCGCTGGGTCACGCGTGCTATGTGCTCGATGGCGACAACATTCGCCACGGCCTTGCCAGCGATCTCGGCTTCGAGCGCAAAGACCGGCGCGAAAATATCCGCCGCGTCGCCCACGTCGCGCAATTGATGAACGACGCCGGCCTCATCGTGATTACCGCGCTGATCTCGCCGATTCGCGAGGATCGGGCGATGGCGCGCGAGATCATCGGCCACGACAAATTCGTCGAAACCTATCTGTCCGCGCCGCTTGATACCTGCGCGAGCCGCGATCCGAAAGGCCTTTACGCGAAAGCGAGATCTGGTGAGATCAGTTCGTTCACCGGCGTGTCGGCGCCCTATGAAGCACCGACCGAGCCGGAGCTTCACGTCGACACGGGAACGTTGAGCCCTGCCGAAAGCACCGCGCGGATCTTCAGCTACGTGTGCGAAAAATGTCTCGACACGACTGCGCACCGTACCGCCCACAAAGCGGGCATCTGATTCCAGAACATCCCCGCTGCTTCACAAGCCACCTCACAAACCTCTCGCCCCAAAAGAAAAAACCCGCTTGGTGCGGGTTTTTTCTTTTGGAGAGCCCGCCTTGCGGCGCACTCCCTTGCTGGACATCCAACCGGACCTCATCGTGTGGTCCAACCGCGAGGCTGAACCACGAGACCCGAGCGGAATTACATGTCCATGCCCATGCCGCCCATGCCGCCGGGCATGCCGCCAGGCATCGGTGCATCTTCCTTCGGCAGTTCGCAGACAGCCGCGTCGGTCGTCAGCAACAGGCCAGCAACCGAAGCTGCGTTTTGCAGCGCCGTGCGCGTGACCTTCGTCGGGTCCACGACACCGGCGTCGACCAGGTCGGCGTACTCGCCGGTTGCCGCGTTGTAGCCGTAGTTGCCCTTGCCAGCAGCAACAGCCGCCACCACGACGCTGGCTTCTTCGCCGCCGTTCGTGACGATCTGGCGCAGCGGCTCTTCCATCGCGCGCAGCACGATCTTGATACCTGCGTCCTGATCGGCGTTAGCGCCCTTCAGGCCGGCGATTGCCGTGCGTGCGCGGATCAGCGCGACGCCGCCGCCAGCAACGATGCCTTCTTCCACAGCCGCGCGCGTTGCGTGCAGTGCGTCTTCGACACGTGCCTTCTTTTCCTTCATTTCGACTTCGGTCGCGGCACCGACCTTGATCACCGCAACGCCGCCTGCCAGCTTGGCAACGCGTTCTTGCAGCTTTTCACGGTCGTAGTCCGAGGTCGCTTCTTCGATCTGCTTGCGCACCTGCTTGACGCGAGCTTCGATGTTCGCTGCTTCGCCAGCGCCGTCGATGATCGTGGTGTTTTCCTTGCCCACTTCGATGCGCTTCGCCTGGCCCAGTTCAGCCAGCGTTGCCTTTTCGAGCGTGAGGCCGGTTTCTTCAGCGATGACCTGGCCGCCGGTCAGGATCGCGATGTCTTCCAGCATCGCCTTACGACGGTCGCCGAAGCCCGGAGCCTTGACAGCAACGGTCTTCAGGATGCCGCGGATGTTGTTGACGACCAGCGTAGCCAGTGCCTCGCCTTCGACGTCTTCAGCGATGATCAGCAGCGGACGGCCGGCCTTCGCGACCTGCTCGAGCACCGGCAGCAGATCACGGATGTTCGACACCTTCTTGTCGTGCAGCAGCACGAACGGGTTTTCCAGAACGGCGACCTGCTTGTCCGGGTTGTTGATGAAGTACGGCGACAGGTAGCCGCGGTCGAATTGCATACCTTCGACGACGTCCAGCTCGTCCTGCAGCGACTTGCCGTCTTCGACGGTGATGACGCCTTCCTTGCCGACCTTGTCCATCGCTTCAGCGATGCGCTCGCCGATCGACGAATCGCTGTTCGCCGAGATCGCGCCGACCTGTGCGATTTCCTTGTTGGTCGTGCACGGCTTGCTGATCTTGCGCAGTTCTTCGATGGCGGCAGTCACTGCCTTGTCGATACCGCGTTTCAGGTCCATCGGGTTCATGCCCGATGCGACGTACTTCATGCCTTCGCGAACGATCGACTGGGCGAGAACCGTAGCGGTCGTCGTGCCGTCGCCTGCGTTGTCGCTGGTCTTGGAAGCGACTTCCTTGACCATTTGCGCGCCCATGTTCTGGAGCTTGTCTTTCAGTTCGATCTCTTTAGCGACCGACACACCGTCCTTGGTGACCGTCGGGCCGCCGAAGCTGCGCTCGAGGACCACGTTGCGGCCCTTCGGACCCAGCGTGACCTTCACGGCGTTGGCGAGAATGTTCACGCCTTCGACCATCTTGGCACGGGCGGAATCACCGAATACGACGTCTTTAGCTGCCATCTTCTAACTCCTTGAATTCTTTGGATATAACCGGGGAAGTAGCGGCGTTGCGCTTACTTCTGCACCACGGCCATGATGTCTTCTTCGCGCATCACCAGCAGTTCGTTGCCATCGACCTTGACGGTCTGGCCTGCGTACTTGCCGAACAGGACGCGGTCGCCGACCTTCACGTCGAGCGCAATCGCTGCGCCCTTGTCGTCGCGCTTGCCCGGGCCGACTGCGAGGATTTCGCCTTGATCCGGCTTTTCCGCTGCGGCTTCGGGGATCACGATGCCCGACGCGGTCTTGGTTTCCTGATCCAGACGCTTGACGATCACGCGATCATGCAAAGGACGAAGGTTCATACATACTCCTCTCTGATTGAGACTGAAGAACGCTGAGAAAAACCCGGCTGACTGAGGCAGACTGAGCCAGCCGGCGATGTTGTTAGCACTCTCGTGCAGCGAGTGCTAATTATATGGACGGGTAGTGACAAATTCAAGAAGTAGTGGGGACGGGAGAATCACGCGGGTCGGCGGCGCTCGCACGAGGGTTCGACGCGACGATGAACCCAAGCCAAAACAATGACTTGCAGTGCGATTCAAAGCTCAGAGAAGCACTCCGCACTCACTACAGACGGCCCGAAGCCCGGCTCCCGCCGGGTTCGATTGCCCGAAACAGACGGCTTTCCAGGGAAAACCCCGACCCTGTTTCGCACGAACCGACGACGCACGACCAACCCACGACGCCGGCACGCCACCCTGTCACTTGCGCGCCGGCGTGCGCAACGAATTTTGCGCCAGCCACTTCAGCCGCTCGCAATTGACCTTGATGCGTGCCGCGAATTCCGTCGGGTCACGCTCGCGCAGCGCGCTCAACTGGCTATTGTTGCTTTGCGCGCGGTGCCAGCCCGCATCCCAGTGCTGGTCGAAATGGGTCGCTTCGGTCAGCCTTTGTCTGAGCCGCGTTTTGTAGTCGCCGATGCGCTCGGGCGACACCTCGCAAAACGCCTGCGCGAAGCTCGCGCGCTCGCCCCCCGCTTCGGCCTTCAGGTTCGCGCTCTCCTCACTGGCGTGACCGGTCAGCGGCGCGGCAAGCAACTGCAGCGACAGAAATACCGCCGCGCATAACGGACGGCGGCAATACGGCAGCTTTTTCATCCTCGACTCCTGACGGTCCGATCTGGCGCCCAGTAGTTGTTCCGAGCTCTCGCCATCTTGCCCGCGATGTCCTCAATGGACAGCACGATGGCGTTTTCGCCCGTTATCCGGCGCGTTGCGTCGCCCGTCTCTGGTGTTACGCTGATAAAAGAAGCTTTCGATAGCCTGTCCGGCCGCGCGTGCCGGACCGCGACGTGGAGCACGGCGCCCCGCGAAGCGCGCCAGTTCGACGGAGGACCGAACACGAAACTCGAACAGAGTTCGCGGCATGTGGACAAACAGACATACATCGAAAGCCCAAAAGGAAGACACTAATAAACGGCGAAGCATCGCTGCGGGAGTGACTGCGATGGCATCTAAAACATATACCGTACTACTGACGCTGCTGGTGACGAGCAGTGCCGCGTTCGCGTGGCAACCGCTCACCTACCCGATCCGCAGCCAGAGCCCTGCCGAGCGCGGCATCGATACCGCGCTGTGCTACGCGGAAGCGAGCCGCGTCAGCAAGGTCAACATCGTTCGCGAGTCCCAAGTCCCGCCGCGCCCGGCGCCGGCGGCAAAAGGCTCGTCGACCGGCGTGCCGGCGAAGCCGCCGCTACCACCCAGTTCCTTCTCCGCCACGCCGTTGCCGTATGCCGCCAGCATGCCGGACGCCGTGAGCGCGGCGCTCGCGGCCGCGCCCAGCGGGGCTTCGTCGGTGAAACCGGCGAGCGATGCCGTGATGGCCGCCAGCGGTGCGCCTGGCGCGGCCACTGCGCCAGCAGGCGCCTCGGCAGCCGCGACCACTATTACGGCCGCGGGGGCGAGCGCGGGACTCGGCGCGTCGGATGCAGTGGACGCCGCGTTGCAGGCCAGCGCGGCATCGGACGTCAAACTGCCGCCGCTGCCCGCGCCCGAACCGCCGATGACGCGCTATTGGGCCGCCTACAGCGCATGCATGCAGGCGCGCGGCTACGTCGTACAGTAATTCAGGCTTGCGAGTCTCGCTGCCGTTACCTGTTTCCTTTGACCGAGGCGTTGTCATAGAACGCCCGAGAGCGACCGGCCATGTCTACGTATTCCACTGCCAATCAGCCAGAGCCCCGCCGCTGCGCCAACTGCGGGGCGCCTATCCTGGGCCGCTTCTCGCCTTGTCTTTCGTGTCATTCGCTCGCGCTGGAAGGGCCTGCCACGCAAGCCGCCCAGGTGTCGGGTCTGTATGTCATGCGGCAGGGTTCACAACAAACGGCGCGCGCAAGAATGCCGGCACGCAGGTTCTGGCACCCGTCGCCGGACACGCTGGTCTATCCCTACGATTCGATCGACGAAGCCGAGTTGATCGCGAAAGCCAAACGGCGCTCACGCGGCCGCATCGTGCTGGCCGCGTCGGCGCTGGCGGTGAGCTCCGCGGTGTATCTGATCTGTATTCACGGCGACGATTTGCGCGGGGGAGCATCGGCGGAGGCTACCCGCAACGTATCCGCGCAGAATGGCAAGCCGTCCATTGCTGTGGCAGGCGAACAGTTGCGGTCGGGCGGCAACGCGCAGCGGCAGCAGCAACACCCGCAACAGCAGGCCGCCGACGTCGCGCAGCGTCTGGCTTCGGTCAGGTCCTTGCCGGTCTCGCCAGTTGCCCAGCCGGCGGCCCCATCGACATCCGGGCAACGCCAGGTCGTGCCGGCACTGACTGATCCCACGCGCGTCGCTACCGCTCAGCCGACTGGCGCGGAGCAAAAATTGCATGTCGAGGCCCAGCCGAGTGTCACCGCGCAGCAGCAACCCACCGTCGTCGCGCAACATCCCGCCTCGGTTCAGGCTGCCGCGGTCACACCACCGGCCGCAGCGCCGCTTGAGCAGCACAAGGTCGTGCCGGCACTGACTGATCCCACGCGCATCGCTAGCGCTCAGCCAACTGGCGCGGAAGAAAAATTGCACGTCGAGGCCCAGCCGAGTGCCACCGCGCAACAACAGCCCACCGTCGTCGCGCAACATCCCGTCCCGGTCCAGCTTGCCGCGGTCACACCACCTGTCGCAGCGCCACTTGAGCAGCACAAGGTCGTGCCGGCACTGACTGCCCCCCCGCGCGTCGCTGCCGCTCAGCCATCTGGCGCGGAGCAAAAATTGCACGTCGAGACCCGGCCAGGTGTCACCGCGCAGCAGCCTGCCGCAGCGCCGCTTGAGCAGCGCCAGGTCGTGTCGGCATCGCCTGATTCCACGCGCGTCGCTACTGCCCAGCCAACCAGCGCGGAGCAAAAATTGCACGCCGATGCCCGGCCGACCGGCGCTTCGCAGCAGCAGCCCGCCGTCGTCCCGCAACATCTTGCGTCGGTCCGGCCCGCAGTGGCCACACCACCGGCCGCCGCGCCGGCCGCGCAGCGCCGCCTCGCGTCGGCAACGCCGGATCCCGCGCGCGCCACGGCTCCCAAACCGATGAGCGCAGAAGAGAAACAGCGCGCCGATGCGGCGAGGTATCTGAGAGCGGCGCGTGCCAGTATGAAAGCGAACAATCTGTCGGCGGCGAAATCGCGCATTGCCGCAGCCCTCGCCGCGCAGCCCGACAACCGCGACGCACAGCGCCTGCGCTCCGCGGTGCATACGCTCGAACAGCAGCGCGATGCGCTACTCAGCCTCGCGCGTAGCTGCGGCTATATCGGGCACCTGGCTTGTACGTCGCGCGACGCCGGCATCGCGCTGCAAATCGATTCGAGCAGCAAGGCAGCACGGCGTCTGGCGACACAGGCGACGCGCGAAGCCGAACTGCAGATCGAGACGCCAGAGGACGCCGTCACCGGGCCGTTGCCCGCGATGCGTTATGTGAGCACGCATCACTGACGCTACGCCGGCAGGCAGCCAGTTACGCGCGCGGATGCTCCAGCACGACGCCCAAGGCATCGGCATCGCGTCGTTGATATCGACAAGTTGAAAACAGGGAGATCGGATTGCAGCAAGAAGCAATCCCTTCCTGCGATGGGCACCTCCTGATGCACGCATCGCGCGCTCGGCCCGCTTCACGTCGACCCATCTGAATACAGCGACGCCACCCGCAAAAAAACGCGCGCCCGCAACCGTCGGCGGCAAACCGACAGCTACGGGCGCGCAACGACACGCATCACATCAGCCCACTACAAAACCGCGGACCGCGAATGAACGAATGGCCGCGACTCGTACGTCGCGGCCAGCAAACACGTCACGGCTACTCGTGATGCTCCAATGCAGTGAAACCAGCCAGCGTGACAAGCGCGTCGCGGCGTGCGATCTGATAATCCGAGCGCACCATTTCCTTGACCAGTTGCGAGAACGACGTAGTCGGTTTCCAGCCCAGCCGCGCATGCGCCTTCGACGGATCGCCGAGCAACGTTTCGACTTCGGCCGGACGGAAATAGCGCGGATCGACCCGTACGATCACATCGCCGGGCGACACCTTGATCTCCCGCCCTTCGACCTTTTCGACGATGCCGACTTCATCCACGCCGGTGCCTTCGAAGCGCATCGTGATACCCAGTTCAGCAGCCGCATTCTGAACGAACTGACGCACGCTGTATTGCTCGCCGGTAGCGATCACGAAATCCTCGGGCTGATCCTGTTGCAGCATCATCCATTGCATTTCCACGTAATCGCGGGCGTGGCCCCAGTCGCGCAATGCCGACAGATTGCCGAGATACAGCATCTTCTGCGTTCCCACCGCCATGCGCGCGATCGCGCGCGTGATCTTCCGCGTCACGAAGGTCTCGCCGCGCACCGGCGATTCGTGATTGAACAGAATTCCGTTGCACGCGAAGAACCCGTAGGCCTCGCGATAATTGACCGTGGTCCAGTAAGCGAACAGCTTGGCGACCGCGTACGGGCTGCGCGGATAGAACGGCGTGATCTCGCTTTGCGGCACCTGCTGCACGAGCCCGTAGAGTTCCGACGTGGACGCCTGGTAAAAGCGCGTCTTCTCCTGCATACCGAGAATTCTGATCGCTTCGAGAATGCGCAAGGTGCCGAGACCGTCGGCGTTCGCCGTGTATTCCGGCTCCTCGAACGACACCGCAACGTGGCTCTGTGCCGCGAGGTTGTAGATTTCGTCCGGCTCGACGCGCTGGATCACGCGCAGCAGGCTGGTCGAGTCGGTCAGATCGGCATGGTGCAGAAAGAGTCGTTGCTCCGGTTCGTGCGGATCGCGGTAGAGATGATCGATCCGATCCGTATTGAACAGGGATACCCTGCGCTTGATGCCGTGTACGATGTAATCCTTGGCGAGCAGCAACTCAGCCAGGTATGAGCCGTCCTGTCCAGTAATACCGGTGATCAGCGCAACCTTGCGTTTCATGGAACCTTCTCCCAAATAATGTTTGACGATGCCTGTCCGAACCCCTGGTCTGGACTGATCCCGATGCGTAAACAGCCGCCGTCGCGCGCTCCGGCGTCACGCCGTGAGCCGTGCGTTCAACCAGCAATGCTGTCGTAGCCGTAATAGCCGCCCTGATACCCCGAACCGAGAAACGCGGCTTCCTGCGGCACATCGGTCAGCAACACGCCGCGCATGGCCACACCGCCATTGCGCAACCGTTTTGCCGTCTCGACGATCTCATGCAGCGGTTGGCGCCCGTGGCGTACCACGAGCAGCGTGGTGCCCGCATACCTGCCGATCAGCGTCGAGTCAGTCACCGCCAGTACCGGCGGTGTATCGACAATAACCAGGTCGTATTGCGGCTTCAGTTCGTCAAGCAACATTTCGAAGCGTTTGCTCATCAGCAGCTCGGCCGGATGCATGGGTAACGAACCCTTGGCCAGTACGTCCAGACCGGGCAGCACGTCGCGCTGGATCATCGAGCGAAGATCGCCGCCGCTCAGGACGTCGGACAGCCCCGGCTGATGGGAGATGCCGAAGTGCGAATGCACGTCGCCGCGCCGCATGTCGCCGTCGATGATCAGCACCCGTTTGTTCGCCGACGCGACCAGCGCCGACAGATTCACCGACAGGAACGACTTGCCCGCGTCGGGCCGCGAGCCGGTGATCATCACGACGTTGTTGGTCGCATGATCGAGCGACAGTTGCAGCGAAGTGCGCAGGTTGCGCACGCCCTCCACCGCGAGATCCCCCGGCGCCTGGTGCGCGAGCACGTGCTGGCCGCGCCGGCGATGCTCCACGCTTTGCTGCAGGCGTAGCTGGGTCTGGCTGCGCGGCACCGCCGCGAACACCGGCACGCCGAGGATTCCTTCGAGGTCGTCGGGCCGCTCGACACCGCCTAACACCGCGCGCTTGACGAGGGTCAGCACGATGCCGAGCCCGAGGCCGGCGCCGAGCGAAATCAGGATCGCCAGCATGCGCCTCGGCCGCACCGGATCGTCGGGTGCCTCGGCGAAGTCGACCACCCGCACGCCGCCTACCTGCCCCGCCTGCGTAACGCGCAGTTGCTGCACGTTGTTCAGCAGATTGTTGTATTGCTCGGTCTTCAACTGCAGGTCCTGCTTGAGCCGCTGCGCGGTCTGCTCGGTGTCGGGCATCGCCGTCGTGCTGCGCTTCATCGTGGCCTGCGCGCCCTGCAACGCGGCGATCTGGGCGTCGATCGCGGCGACCGCCGGATAGCTCGACGTGAAGCGCTGCGACAGCTCCATGCGTTGCTGCTGCAGATCGAGCAGGCGCGCCTTGTTGTCGGCGGCCTGTTGCAGCAGCAGCCGGTTCTCCTCGCCGAGGTCGGCCGTGCCGTGCTCGTTACGGAACTTGCTGTAACGCTGCGCCGCGTCGTCGAGATCCTTGCGCAGACCGGGCAGTTGCTGCTCGAGGAACGCGAGCGTGTGCTGCGTTTCGGTCGACTGGCTCGCAATGTCCTGACGCACGAACTGCCGTGCCATGTTGTTGACGATCGCCGCGACCAACACCGGATCGCCGCCTTCGAGGCTCATCCGGATCACGCCGGATTGCGGCGCGGTCTCCTGCACGAGCACCGTTTTCTGCAGACGGTCGACCGTGCCGAGCGTCGACGCGCGCGCGAGCGTGAAGCGCGAACCGGGCGCCCCGACCAGCCGGTCGACGTGCAGCGCGATCGGGCCGTCGGCGGTATCGGTCTGCACCGTCTCGCCGACCCGGCCCGACAGGATCGCGTTGCCGTTCGGATCGCGCAGCACGAACGTGTCGTCGGCCCCCGCCACCAGCGTGAACTTCGCGTCGTACATCTGCTTCGTGGTGTCGAAACGCGACACCGCGATACTCTCGTTGCCCCACGCGAAGCCCGACAGGTTGATGAACGACGGCAGCCTGACACCCCATCGGCCGTTCACGAGACCCGCGATCCTCGCGCCGATGACCGGCAGATAACGCGGCGTCGCCGTGATGTCGAGGTGCAGCGTGCGCACCGCTTCCTCGACGACGAGCCGCGATTTCAGCAGTTCGATCTGCGCGGCCGTCGACGGCTTCGAAGCGGACCCGCCGGAAACCGACGGCAATGTGCCGCCGGCGGCCCCGCTCGCATTGGCCGTCCTGTCCTCGACGTGAAACAGCACGTCCGCCCGATAGGTCGGTGGCGCGAGAAACGCATACGCGCCACCGAGCACGAGCGCGATCAGCGTCACCGTGAGGATCGTGCGCCGACCGCGCACGATCGCGCGCAGATAGTCCGACAGTCGCCACCCTCCCGAACCGGACACGTACGCGTAACGGTTGTCGAAGCGGTTGTCAAAACGGCTTTCGTAACGGTCGTCAAAGTTAATGGCCATAGTGTTCACCCCGACAAGGCCCGGCAGTTCAGGTTACGCGTACGCTTGCGTCACTTCCCGACGATGACGCCCGTCACAGCCGCGTTGATCGCCGGCAACAACAGGTTCAGCACGCGGTTGAAGCGAACCAGACCGCCCTGGCCGACGTACACGATGTCCTTCGGCTGCAGCTCGAACTGGTTCGCGAGCAGCATCGCCACCGGCGAGGTCGCATCGAGGTGATAGATCTGCGGCGAGTCGCCGGTCGAGTTGCGGATCACGAACAGTTGCTGCGCCGCGGCCGTGTTCGAGTCGAAGCTGCCGCCGTCGGAGATCGCCTGCGACAGCGTCAGCGAACCGTTACGCAACGGCAGCACCGTGGCCGGCTTGTTGACCTCGCCCATCACGTAGACGCCGCTGTCCTCGCGCGCCGGCACGCGCACCAGATCGCCCGCCTGCAGATAGATGTCCGCCGGATTGTGGCCGTGCTTGATCAGGTCGTCGATGTTCAGCGAATAGGTATGGCTGTCGCGGATCAGGTCGACGCGGCTGCGATCCGCGGTCGCCGTGAAGCCGCCGCTCAGGCCGATCGCGTTGGTCAGCGACATCGGCACGTCGTTGATCGACTGGCTGCCCGGCGTGCGCACCTCGCCGTCGATCATGACCTGCGCGTTACGGAACGACGCGACCCGCACCGTCACTTCGGGCTTCTGGTACACCTTGCTCAGACGCTGATACAGCTCGCGCTGAATCGTCGCGACGTCCTTGCCCGCGACGTGCAGATTGCCCGCATACGGAAACTGCACGTTACCGCTTTCGTCGATCAGGAAGCCCGGGATCGCATCCGAGGCACGCGAGGTCTGCGTCGGCTGCCCGAGCGCGGCGGCGAGTTCCGGGTGATCCCACACGACGATCTGCAGCACGTCGCCGGGGCCGACCTTATACGGCGTCGGTTTGCCGAACAGCGCCGATATGTCCGGCGACATCGTCATGGCCTGCTGGTCGGCGTTCATCTTCCTCAGCAGCGCCATGTTGATATCGGTGATGGGTATCTGCTTCTGCTGCGCAGCTTCGGTACTGAATTCCCCACCCGTGTCCTGCAGCGTGGCCGGCGTGATCATCCGTTGCCCCGGTACGCTTCCGCATCCGGCGAGAAGCGCCGCGGCGGCGAAAACCACAAGACTTCCCGTGCGAAAACCAAGCGAGCTCATAATATTTCCTCCTAGCGCCCCGAGGCGTTTGTTATCGACTTCTTAGTAAGCGTTTCGATGCACCAGTCCGGCGACAATCGTCGCGCCGATAATCCGCATGTCGAGCGCGAACGACCAGTGACCCAGGTAATACAGGTCATGCTCGACGCGGCGCTCCATTTTCTCGATGCGGTCGGTTTCGCCCCGGAAGCCGTTGATCTGGGCCCATCCCGTGATACCCGGCTTGATCCGGTAGCGATTGATATAGCCCGCGACCACTTTCTGATAGAGGTCGTCGTGCTCGAGCGCGTGGGGACGCGGTCCCACCACCGACATGTCGCCGCGCAGCACGTTGAAAAATTGCGGCAGCTCGTCGAGACTCGTGCGGCGCAGGAACGCACCCACCTTCGTCACGCGCTTGTCGTTGCGGGTCGCCTGGCTCAGCGTGCCCTTCGCTTCGGTATGCAGCCGCATCGAGCGAAACTTGTAGATCGTGAACACGCGCCCGTCCGCGCCCTTGCGCTTCTGTTTGAACAGCACCGGCCCGCGCGAGGACAGCTTCACCGCGATCGCGATGGCGAGCAGCAGCGGCGCGAGCGCAAGCAGCGCGGTCGCCGCGAACAGGCGGTCGAAAATTTCCTTCTTCAGCATCGCGTTGGCCGACAGCGGCGACGCGACCAGATTGATGGCCGGCACGCCGAGCAGATCGACCACGCCGCTGCCTTCGAACAACGCATGGCTGCGCACGTCCGGCATGAAGCGGATATTGACGAGGTCATCGCGGAACTCGTCGATCAGCGCGCAGATCAGCGGCTCTTCGGAGAGCGACAGCATCAGCCACAGCTCGTGCACGTCGTTGGTGCGGATGTAGTCGGCGAGCGCGTCGACGCTATCGAACACCGGCACGCGCGAATTCGTCACCGCGGAGTCGGCCGGGTGCGTGTTGTAGACGGCAGTCGCGTGAAAGCCCGCGGTGGGCGCCGATTCGATGCGGCGGATGATCGTGTCGCACTGCGAGCCGCTGCCGACAATCGCGACCTGATGCAGGTTCATGCCCGCGCCGCGAGCGCGAGCGAGCACCGCATGCGTGACGAGCCGATAGGCGATCAGCAGGCCGCCCGTCGTCGCGGTCCAGTACGAGAACCACAGCCGCGACACGATGTCGATGCGATGCAGCGAATACATCAGTACCAGCGCGCAGGCCTGCACGATCAGCCACGCGAGCGACACCTGGCCGGCGAGCCCGAGCTTCGAGCGGCCGCGCCACGATTCGTAGACGCCGAACGCGGGGAAGATGGCCAGCGCGAACGCCGCCGAAAACATCACCAGCGCCCAGTAGAAGCCCGACTGGCCGATGAAGTCGAAGCGGATCTGCGACGCCACGGTCGCACCCGCCAACACCAACAAGACATCGAAAATCCGCGCGAGCAGATCCTGAAACTTGCGCATTTTGCTTACCTCTTTCCCGCGGTTCCTGTTCGCAAATAGGGGCGTGGTCGTGCTGCTTACGGGCAGCGGCCGTAGTTGTCGTTGAACCTCACGATGTCGTCTTCGCCCAGATAGGCGCCAGACTGGATTTCGATGATCTCGAGCGGCACCTTGCCGGGGTTTTCGAGCCGGTGACGCGTGCCGAGCGGGATGTAGGTCGATTCGTTTTCGCTCAGCAGGAACTGCTCTTCGCCGCGCGTGACGAGCGCGGTGCCGCGCACGACGACCCAGTGCTCGGCGCGGTGATGATGCAGTTGCAGCGACAGTTGCGCGCCGGGCGTGACGACGATGCGCTTGACCTGGAAGCGCTCGCCGCGATCGATCGAATCGTAGAAGCCCCACGGACGCCGCACCTTGCGATGCGCGTCGGCCTCGGGCGCGTTCTGCGCCTTGATGCGCGACACGAGGCCTTTCACGTCCTGCACGTGCGAGCGGTCGACGACGAGCACCGCGTCGGCGGTTTCGACCACCACCACGTTGGTGGTGCCGACGCAGGCGACGAGCCGTCCTTCCGAATGCGCGTAGCACGACACCGCGCCTTCGAAGGTGACGCGGCCGCGCCCGGCGTTGCCGTTCGGATCCTTTTCCATCGCGGCCCATACCGCGTCCCACGAGCCGAGGTCGGACCAGCCGGCTTCGAGCGGGATCACGACGCCGGCGGGGATGCGCGGGGCTTCGGCATGGCTGCTGTCGCTGCTCGCGCCATCGCGTTGCGAGTCGATGGCCGGCGGCTCGGTCAGGTGCTCCATCACCGCGTAATCGATCGAATCGGCGGGCACGTCGAGAAACGCTTCGGTCGACGGACGGAACACCGCGCCGTCCTTGTGGCCTCCGGCGAACGCGCTTTCGCATGGCGCCCGCATGTCCGGCCGCAAACGCGCGAGCGTATCGAGCCACACGCTCGCGCGCACGATGAAGATGCCGCTGTTCCACCAGTACGTGCCGGCCGCGAGGTATTGCGCGGCGATTTCCTCGGCGGGCTTCTCGACGAAGCCGTCGATCGCATGCCCGCCGTCGGGCAGCGCCGCGCCGATGCGGATATAGCCGAAGCCGGTGTCGGGCCGCGTCGGCGGCACGCCGAGCGTCGCGATCGCGCCGGCCGCCGCGTGGCGCGCCGCGCAGTCGAGCGCGCGCTGCAAGGCGGGCACGTCCGCGATCGCGTGATCGGCCGGCATCACGATCAGGACCGCGTCGCCGCCGGGCGCGTCCGCGCGCGCGAGCGAGGCCGCGAGCGTCAGCGCGGGCGCCGTGTCGCGCCGCGCCGGCTCGATGATCAGACGCGCATCGACGCCGTTGTCGTGAAGCTGTTCGGCAATCACGAAGCGATGCTCTTCGCCGCATACGACGATCGGCGACGCATCGACGCTCCAGCCGGACGGAAAACCGTCGAGCCGCCGCGCGGTCGACTGCAGCAGCGAATCGGAGCCGACCACGTCGATCAACTGTTTCGGAAAATTCTCGCGCGACACGGGCCATAGCCGCGTGCCCGAACCGCCCGCGAGAATGACCGGGACGATGTGCGCGCAACGGGCGCCGGCCGCCCCGGCGCTCGTACCGTTCGGGTCGACATGTGCGGCGTTCACAGATCCCTGCGTCAACATATGCGAATTCCTTATATTTCTCGAAGTACCAGCCCAAATGTGCCCGGCGCTGCTATCCACCGGCTGCCCGGCGGCTTTGAATCCTGAATTCGGTCGGAGAAATCCTCATGCGCTTGCGAAATACTTTCGCGAGACGGTCGCCGTTGCCCATGCCGGCGCGGCGGGCAATCTTGTCGACCGGCAATTCGGATTCGGTCAGCAGGCTGCACGTGACCGCGAGGCGCTCGTGCAGCAGAAAACTCGACGGCGTAATGCCCATTTCCATCTTGAAGCGGCGCAGGAAGTTGCGTTCGCTCATCGCCGCGAACTGCGCGGCGTCGGCAATCGAAATCGCCTGCTGGCAGTTTTCCTGCAGCCAGCGCGCGGCGGCCCGGACCTTGTCGCCGGGGCTCATGCCGACGTCTTCGCCGAGCAGCGGCGCGAGGTTCGCGCACGAATCGGAGAGCAGCCGTTCGGCCGCCGTGCGCGCAGTCGCGTTGCCCAGATCGCGCTTGACCATCGCGAGCGCGCTGCGCAGCGATTCGAGGCGGTCGCTCACCTCGGCCACGCCGTGCTCGGGCGTACCCGCGCCGTTCATCGCGGCGACACCGTTCGCGCCATTCACGCCGCCCGCGCCATGAACGCCATCGATGGCGCCGTTCCCGGCGTCGGCCGGCTGGGAGAACTCGCCGGCCTCCTCCTCGCCGCCGGGCACGTAAGCTGCGTCGAGCAACGCGCGGCCTTCGGCGATCGGGCGGATCAGCGCCGTATTGCGGCGCACGCGGCGCAGCCATGCGATCAGCCGCTCGTCGTGCGCGGCGGCGGCGGCGCCCCTGCCACCCGCGACATACAGCGCATCGAAGCCGCCGTAGTGACGCGCGTCGAGCCCGTCGGTCCACACCCGCAAACCGGACGACGACGTCACCATGCCGCCGTCGGCGGAAAGAAACGATACGTCGTACAGCCAGGCACCCGAACTGGCGGCGGCCACTTCATTGGCCGCCTGGAAAACTTCGGCGATGACGCCCGCGCCCTGCAGCGAGCAGTCGTTGAACATCAGGATCGCGATGCGACGCACGCCCTTGTTGGGCGCATGCACCCAACGCAGCATTGCAGACTCGAGACTCGCGCAGGTCATAGTCATCCTCTCGAAGAAAACGGGACTACCTTCACCTTTTACGGCCGCGGGGACGCGCACTCTGTGCAGCGCATCATAGCGACGGGTTATCCAGCATTTAGCCGCCATGACCGAAAGTGCAGACATATTGGCGCATTGCCGGCATGACCAGTCAGTGAAATCCGGAACAATGTCCCGCGATCACTGCCCCTTTCAATCGATTAATGGTCAATTCGGCACATCATTGAATGTGCATTGCAGCGAATGTTAATGCAGCTTAAAAATAGAGTGCGTACGCCAGCGCACACTGCGGGCCACTCGAAAAGGGTCAGTCGATCCGCCCGCTAATGCGCCTGTTTGAAGTGAATTCTTGCTGGAAACGCACCGGAACGAGTCCAGTCGGTTCGGTTATCCTGTCGATCGGCGCCAGGCCGGCGTGGCGGATTTCGACTGATGGGATGAATGACGGGGCGCAATGAACTCTATCCCTTCACTCAATATAAGCGCTTTACAAGGCGACCAGATTATTTAATTGATTGTTATTTTATATTTGCAATACAAATACGACGATTAATGTTTCAGTTCTGAAACACGGCTATATGAAAGCTTTAGCCTGTCCGGCAATGGATGGGCCGATGGCGGATTGTGTCGGTGGAGATCCGGCTCGATTCCGCCAGCGAATTGCGGAAATGCACTATGCCATTTCCGCAACAGATGCCGCGGAACGCGAATGATGGCCGTTGCGGCCTGGCCGGTCAGCACCGCGGTGACCGCTCGCACGACGTGATCGCAGTTCGGCGGGTCCGAACAGGCTACGGCGGGAAACGCACATAAAATCGCCGCGACGGGGGCTAGCATGCGTTACAACATGCTGGAGCCGCATATATATGAATGGCCTTGTATTGACCATGCTGATACTGGCAGCGATGATCGGCGCGTTCCTGTTCGCGGCGATCGGCGCGATGCTGCTCGCGCTCCTGCTCGCGGACGTATCGGACCGGCTCGCGCGCAACGACGAAATTCACCGGGATTCCTAGCGCGGTTCCGCCGCCGGTGCCGGGCAGACGGCGCGTTCATTGCCGCGCGGCAATGAACGCTGCTTCGGCAAGCCGGCATGCGCCACTCGAACGCCATACGACGCACAGCGGCCGCACGTCAGAACCGATGAGTCATACCCAGCGCCGCGAGAAACTGCTTCGTCGCGGTCTGACTCACGACGATACCGGGCCAGCTAACGGTCGAATCCCCATTGTTCTTGATATACCCGGCGCGCAGATAAAGACTGGTGCGCCTCGACAGCGCATGTTCGGCGCCGACTTCGAATGCCACTGCATTATCGTGCGCGCCACGCACGTCGCGCTGCGACATGGCGAGCTGGATTGCGTCGGCCGGCGTCGCCTGGATCGTCGCGCCCAACTGGGCCATGCTGTACGAATGCGCGGTTCCGAGCAACGCAGCCAGCGACCTCGCGGGAGGATCGTCCGCGCGCACGTATGCGTAGGTCATTTGCAGATTCGCGATACCGATCTGATACGCGAGCGCGGCGATGAAGTGCTCGGTTCCGAGCAGGTTCAGCGATCCCGGCAGGCCTGGGACCGTTTCCTGTCCCGAGTGCTGGTTGGTGTAGGCGAGGCCGGCATAGAGACCATAGCCTCTATAGCTTGCCGCCAGGCTCAGGACATTGCCGGTGGTCGCCGGCACCGGCTGCGCCACGCTACCCGAGAACGCGTACATCCCGTAGAGCTGTACGCCGCGCAGATCAGGCGATTTATACAGAATCGCGTTACTCGCCCGGCCCGTGTCGGACTGCGCCGATAGCGTATTGCGATCGACGGCCAGAACGTTCGCCGCCACCAACGAAAGATTTTCATTCAGCCGAAACGGGTCGGCGGGATAGGTGATCACGAAACTCGGTTCGTACTGGCGTCCTAATGTAAGCGAGCCGAGCTTTTCATCGACGAGGCCAACCCACGCCTGGCGGTAGAAGAGAGTCGTCGTGTCGGCGTAAAGCGTGCCGTTGTTCAGATTGAACTCGCCTTCGAGATCGAACTTCGCCTTCAGCCCACCGCCCAGGTCTTCGGTGCCCGTCAGTCCGAACAGGGATCCCGTCGCCCCTCCGCTTCGGGCGGAAAACGCATGCGTTCCGCCGTTGTCGAGATACTGGATGAAGGTATCGGCCACCCCATATAACGTGACGCTCGAATCGGCCGCCACCGCCCCGCCGGCGGCAAGCAGCAGCGCCGTTCCACCAATACCCTGTGCGATCAATCGCATGCCCGTCTCCTTTTCGTTGTCTGCGCGACGAGTAGCTTTTCATGAGGCCGCCCGTTACGGCAAGCCATCTTCGTCGATCAATACACGACCAGGCTGAACATCGCCAGTGCTATGTGAATGGGAAATGCCGATCGTTCGTCCCCCCTTGTCCGCGATTTTCGGTCTGGCTATGCTGGCGGGTGCACCAGCCGCCTCCAACCAGAACAACCGCTCGGGAACCGGTCCATGTCCACCACCAGTCTCTTCTTCACCGCCGCGGGCGTCGGCCTGGCGATCGCCGCGCCGGTCGGCCCGATGGGCATGCTGTGCATCCGCCGCACGCTGAGCAGCGGTCCGCGCGCCGGACTCGCAATCGGCTTCGGTATCGCGAGCGGCGACGCGGCGTACGGGCTGATCGCGGCGCTCGGCCTCGTCGGCATTTCGCAGTTCATGCTCGCGTACGACCGTCCGCTGCATCTGCTCGCGGGCCTGTTCCTGCTGTATCTCGGGGTGCGCGCGCTGCTGCAGAAGCCGCCCGCCGCCAGCGCCGACGGCAACGGCGATGGCAAGCTCGCCCGGCTCGGCAGCGCCGGCGCGTTGCGCGCGTATGCGAGTGCGTTGCTGCTCACGCTGACCAACCCGCAAACCGTCATCATGTTCGCCGCGCTATTCACGACGCTCGCGCCGCGCGGCGCGTTCTCGCCGGCCATCGCGCTGACGACGGTGAGCGGCGTGTTCGCCGGCTCGATCGCGTGGTGGTGCTTTCTCGTGACCGTGGTGTCGCTCGCGCGCCATGCGATCGGCAGCAGGCTGCGCATCGCGATCGACCGCGTGGTCGGCTTGACGCTCGCGGCGTTCGGCGTCGTCGAGATCCGGCGCGCGCTGTAAGCGGCGCTCCGACGTAATCGGCAAGACGCCTGCCTTCGCACCACCTGTCCTTCACGTGTCCCCGCACCTGCCCTGAGCGCGTCGCGCACGCCGGCGCGGCAGTTTTGCGACAATAGCGCCTTTTGCCGCCCGCGCTGGCCCGCTCCGCCTACCCCAGCATCCACGCGCCGGTCCTGCCGGCCGACCCATTCACCTCCGACCCGTCCGCTGTCCGTTCAATGGCTCTACCCCATATCGATCTGCTGTACTCCGTCTCCGGCCTGGGCGTCGGCTTTCTGGTCGGCCTGACGGGCGTCGGCGGCGGCTCGCTGATGACGCCGATCCTCGTCCTGCTGTTCAACGTGCATCCGGCCACCGCGGTCGGCACCGACCTGCTGTACGCAGCCGCCACCAAGGCGACCGGCACGCTCGTGCACGGCCTGAAGGGCTCGGTCGACTGGCAGGTCACGCTGCGCCTCGCGGCCGGCAGCGTACCCGCCGCGACGGTCACGCTGATCCTGCTGCATCGCCATGGGATGGACACGCCCGGCGCGGGCCGGCTGATCCAGGTCGTGCTCGGCGCGGCGTTGCTGATCACGGCGATCGCGTTGATATTCCGTCCGCAACTCGCAGCACTTGGCGCCCGCAAGCAGCGCGCGCCGAGCCAGGGACGCACGCTCGCGCTGACGATGCTCACCGGCGCGATCCTCGGCGTGCTGGTGTCGCTGACGTCGGTGGGCGCGGGCGCGATCGGCGTGACGGTGTTGCTGCTGTTGTATCCGCTGCTGCCGACCACCCGCATCGTCGGCTCCGACATCGCGCATGCGGTGCCGCTCACGCTGCTGGCGGGCGCGGGGCATTGGCTGCTCGGCTCGATCGACTGGTCGATGCTGCTGTCGCTGCTGGTGGGGTCGCTGCCGGGCATTGCGATCGGCAGCTATCTGTCGTCGCGCGCGCCGGACGCGCTGCTGCGCAACCTGCTCGCCGCGACGCTGACGCTGGTCGGTGTGCGGCTGGTGATGTCCTGACTATGCCGGGCGTTGGCCCGACGCGCAGACTGCGCGGGCTGACGCGCAGCCGCGACTGCCGCCGGGGTTCTCCCGTCTATTTGAAAAACCGGCAGGTCAGATCCGCTTCGAACTGCCGGATCCACTGACCGTGGCGATCGCGATACGACTGTGCCCAGCCGCCGCGCCGCACCGTGACGAGACGCTCGTGCGCGGGCTCGCCCGGCGTCATGCTGGCGCTGATGTCGAAATGCACTGGCGCGAAGCCGTGCCGCGCGCACACCAGTTCGAAGGCCGCCCGATCGCCGATCGGCAGGTCGATGTAGCGGAAAAGCGTGGTTTCCATAGTGCTCGCTCCCGTTGCGTGCCTTCACAGTACGCCTCGCGACACGTCAACAATGTGTCGCAGCGCACAATGCATGGTACAGGCACGCAGATCAGCGTGCACGGCCAACGGCATCATCAGCGGCAGGCAAGGGCAAGCCTCGCAACGGACAACGATAAAAACCCGCGACGGCATCCGGCAACTCAACCCAATGGCGCAAAAAAAAGCTCCGGCGCTATGCCGGAGCCCGTTTGACTACGCGGATGCATCACGATGGCGCAAGCACGGCGCCCGCGCGCTACGCCGATGCGCAAAGCCCGCTCCACACGGGTCGCGTCGGCGTCGCACGGCCGTCGCGGCGCCGCGCGGCTGACGCACCGCTTACTGCTGCATGACGGTCAGCTTGTTGGAGACCGACGTCACGCCCGCGACGCCCTTGGCAGCCGTGCCGGCGGCATCGATCTGGTCCTGGCTCGGCACCGTGCCAGTCAGCGTCACGGCGCCGCCGCGCGCGCGCACGGCGATGTTCGACACGTCCAGCCCGGCAGTCTTGGTGAGCGCGGCGCGCACCTTGCGGCCGAGCTGGTGATTCGCGCGCTTGCCGGCCTTGACGCTGGCCGCCGTCGAAGTCGAATTCGTCGCCGGAGCGCTTGCCTGGGCGTACACATTGCATGCCACCACCATCGCCACAACCGAGCCCAGCGTTTTCAGAAAACCGACCGTCTTCATAGCTCTCTTCTCCTTGGTTTCACATTGGACCGCATGTACAAGCGGTTTCGTTACGACTACGGGCGGCCGCGCCGGCGCGAACGCGCGACAGCGACGGCCGGCTACGGCTATGACACGGTATGCGAGAGGCGAGAGAGGCCGGCTGCCGTTCACCGGCCGTCATGCGCCTCTCGACAGGGGCGGCACGCGGACCGGCACGGAAAACCAGCAAACCGCGAAATTCGCCGACGCATCCGGTTCTTGTCTGTCGTGCCGGAATCGCGCCGCGCAAACGTTGGTTCGCGGTAGCGAAGCACAATTTAATCTAGCCGGGACAGAAGCGCAAAGGGTTTAGAGATCGGCGTGGCGCGCCGACAGCGGCCGCGACATGCGGGTTGGGTAAGGATGGGGCGCGGCGACGGGCGCGCGATTCCCGTTTCGCCAACGCCTGAATCTCAGGTACCATCGGCGCGACACGTGCTGCCGCGCGGCCAGCCGACCCAACGAGATGCGGCGGCGGCTTGACGATACTCCCGGGCGCGCCACCACGCATGCAGCCATCCACTTCCGCCCTTTCGACCGTCGCCACCAGATGATCCGATGAAGCCAGCCACCGGCCGCAGCCGCCCTCCCCGTCTCGTCGCCCGTTTTGTCGCGATCTCGTGGCGCGACCTGGCGGTCTCGTTCGGTCCGCTCGTGCTGCTCGGCATCGTCGCGATCTGGGCCGCCGTGCGGCTGATACAGCCCGCGCCGCCGAACACGCTGACGATCAGCGCCGGCCCCGAAGGCAGCACCTTCTGGAACGCCGCGCAGAAGTACAAGACGATCCTCGCGCGTAACCGCATCACGCTGAACGTGCTGGTCTCGCAAGGCTCGCAGGAAAATCTCAAGCGTCTGTCCGATCCGAAATCGAACGTCGACGTCGGCTTCGTGCAGGGCGGCATCGCGCCCGGCACGGTGGCGAGGGACAAAGATCTGATGTCGCTCGGCAGCGTCGCCTACGTGCCGCTCGCGGTCTTCTATCACGGCGCGCCCGTTCAGTGGCTGTCCGAATTCAAGGGCCAGCGGCTCGCGATCGGCGCCGAGGGCAGCGGCACGCGCGAACTGGCGCTCGCGCTGCTGAAGGCCAACGGCATCGTGCCGGGCGGCCCGACCAAACTGCTGCCGCTGTCGGGCGACGAGGCCGCCGACGCGCTGATCGACGGCAAGATCGACGCGGCCTTCCTCGCCGGCGACTCGGCGCAACCGGCGGTGATGGGCAAGCTCTACCGCACGCAGAACATCCGCTTCTACGATTTCACGCAGGCCGACGCGTACACGCGGCGCTTTCCGTACCTGACGCAACTGAAAGTGCCGATGGGCGCTTTCGACCTCGGCAAGAACCTGCCGGCGGCGTCGATCAGCATCGTCGCGCCGACCGCCGAGCTGGTCGCGCGCGGCTCGCTGCATCCGGCGCTGTCGGACCTGCTGATCGAAGCCGCGCGCGAGGTGCACGGCGGCGCGACCATCATGCAGCGCGCCGGCGAATTCCCCGCGCCGCTCGCGCACGACTTCCCGTTGAGCGACGACGCCGCGCGCTACTACAAGTCGGGCAAGAGCTTCCTGTACCGCACGCTGCCGTTCTGGATCGCGAGTCTCGCCGACCGGCTGCTGGTGGTCGTCGTGCCGCTGATCGTGCTGCTCGTGCCGGCGCTGCGCGTCGTGCCGGGGCTGTACGCGTGGCGGGTCAAGTCGCGCATCTATCGCTGGTACGGCGCGCTGATCTCGATCGAGCGCAGCGCGCTCAGCGAGCATTCGGCGGCCGAGCGCGCGTCGCTGATCGAGCGGCTCGACACGATCGAAGACTCGGTCAACGGCATGAAGATGCCGCTCGCGTACGCGGACCAGTTCTACGTGCTGCGCGAGCATATCGGCTTCGTGCGGCGACGGCTCACGGAAGGCCGCGACGCGCTGGGGCCGCTGGACGAGGCGGACGATGAAGCGGCGCGGCAAGGCCCGCAACCACCCGCTGAACACCCGGCCGCCGGCGCCGGCCAGAGCGGCGACAGCCGTCCCGCCGCCACGCAAGACGAAGCAGCCGAACCCGGCCTCAAGCGGTAGCAGCATGGCAGCAACGCGGCAGCCAGGCGCTGGCGCCCCGCCACCAGGGGATATCGACCGGTGCAAGCGATGGCCGCACCGCGTAAGATCGTTACAATTTTGACGCAATAGCGGACGCGCCGTCCGCGCCGCCCAGAACAGGCAATCCGGGAGACATTTATGACCGTTGGCATCGACGCCAGACAGCCGCTGTGGTTTTACGATTTCGTCTCGCCGTTCACCTACCTGTTGCTCGAGCAACACGACAAATGGCCCGGCTTCGACTTCGCGTTCACGCCGGTCGTGCTGAACGAACTGTATCGCCACTGGGGCCAGCGCTCGGCGTACAGCGTGCCCGCCAAGCGCACCTTCATGTACCGGCATGCGCTGTTTCGCGCGGAGCAACTGGGCATTCCGTACAAAATGCCGCCCGCGCATCCGTTCGACTCGATGAAGCCGCTGCTGCTCGCGACTGCCGCGAACGGCGACGTGCAGCTCGTGCGCGAGATTTTCCGCTTCATCTGGCGCGAGGGCCGCGACCCGTCGAGCGATGAAGCGTTCGCCGAGCTGTGCGAGCGCGTCGGCAAGCCGGACGGTCCCGAGCTGATCAGGAACGAAGACGTGAAAGCGCAGTTGCAGCGCAACACCGCCGATGCGATCGGTCTCGGCGTATATGGCGTGCCGACCTTTTGTCTGAACGACCAGCTGTTCTGGGGCGAAGACGCGCTGCCGATGGTGCTGTACTGCGCACGCACGCCGAACTGGCTCGAATCGCGGGAAGTGAAGCGGATCAGTGCGCTGCCGTCGGGACTGGCGGACAAGCCGGCTTGAGCGCGCGCCGACGCGCTGATCCCCGCCATACCGCGCGCGCTATGCCGCTCGCCCGCAAACGGGCCTAAGGTTATAACCTTCGCACCCCACGCGCGCGCCGTGCGGCGAGCGGTTCGCTCCGCTCGCGCCAGCGCGCTTTCATCATGGACGACACCGCCGCCTCCCTCGATATCTGGCTCGTGCGCGTGCTGCGCACGCTGCTCGTCGAGCGCAGCGTCACGCAGACCGCGCTGCGTCTGAACCAGACCCAGCCCGCGATCAGCACCGCGCTGCGCAAGCTGCGCGAAACGCTCGGCGATCCGATTCTGGTACGCGGCAAGGCGGGCATGGTGCCGACCGAATATGGCGAATCGCTGCTCGCGGCCGCGCAACGCGTGTTGCGCGACGTCGATTTCGTCGCGACGCCGCACGGCGATTTCGATGCCGGCCGCTCGCGCCGCACGTTTCGCATCGCCGCGCCCGACTATCTGAACGACTTCTTCATGCCGACCGTGATCGCGCGGTTTCGCGAAGCGGCGCCGCATGCGCGGCTCGAAATCGAATCGCTGGGCCCGCTCTTCGATCATTCGGCCGCGCTCGACGCCGGCGAGCTCGATCTCGTGATCGGCAACTGGCCGAAGCCCGATCCGCGTTTCGAGCGCAGCGACCTGTTCGCCGACACCGTCGTATGCATGATGCGCGCCGATCATCCGCTCGCGCACACGCCGCTGACGCGCGACGCGTATCTGGCCGCGCCGCATCTCGCGCCGGCGCCGTATAGCGGCACGCGCGGCGGCGCGATCGACACCGGTTTCGCGCGGGCGCACGCGCAACGGCGCATCGTCGCGACGCTGCCCTACTTCGGACTCGTGCCGCAGACGCTGCTGCAATCGGATCTGATCTTCACGACGACGCGCCGCTTCGCGATGCATTACGCGAGCATGCTGCCGCTCGCGGTCGTCGATGTGCCGATCGCGTTTCCGCGCATCAAGTGTTATCAGATGTGGCATCCGCAGCCGGACCGGCCGAGCGATATCGGCTGGCTGAGGGCGTTGATGTCCGGGGTATCGGAGACGCTGGTCGCGCGGAAAATGCCACGCGCGACAGTGCGGAAGCCGCGTAAATAGCGGCCGCGAAAAATTCTGAAAGAACGAGACCTACAACGGCATGCCGTATTACATTCTTAGCGCCTATGTCGAATGAGAAAAAAATGACGCCGCCAGATTCTTACCCTGCCATGCGCCACATATTTACCGTGTATTTTGGCCAGGACTTTGACCTGTTTGGAGACACCGTTCCGGAAATTGTCTCGTGCTACAGGAGAGATGAATCTCACAGACGTGAGGATCTGATTCGCGAAATAGGCTCGTTCATAGGCGAACACCCCAAGGACCTGGATGCCGCGTTCGAACGGGATTACGGTTCAGCGTTTGACCCAGAATCGTGGGGTCACACTACAGCTTCGTTCCTTGACGAGTTGAAGCGACTCCTGAGTGAGTAAGCGCCCGGTTGCACCGCCTGTTGCGTCCTCACCCGCAGCAACTGCGCGCACACCGCAATCGCAATTGCCGAGGGCGCTTTATCGACGATCCCCTCGACGCCGATCGGACACGTCATTTCCGCAAGCCGCTCGGGTTCCACACCGCGTTCGAGCAGACGCCGCTCGAATTTCACGCGCTTCGTCTTCGAGCCGATCATCCCGAAGTAGCTGAAATCGCGCCGCCGCATGATGCGCGCGGCGAGCGAAAAATCGAGCGCATGGTTGTGCGTCATCACGAGGAACCATGCGCCCGGCGGCGCCGCGTCGACGATCGCGTCGGGCGTGTCGGTCGCCTCGACCTGCACGTTGGGCGGCGTTTCGTCGGGGAACAGTTCGTCGCGTTCGTCGACCCACTGCACCACGCACGGCAGCGTGCCGAGCAGCTCGACGAGCGCGTGCCCGACATGCCCCGCGCCGAACAGCACGATATGCATCGGCGCCGGGCGCGAAGCCGGATCCGGCGCGGCGCCGCGCCGGCCGATTCGAACTGGTGAGCCATCGTTCATCGCAACCATCCCGCTCAGACAATCATTCACGCGTACTTCCATGCTTCGCTCCTGGGCCTGCGGCGTGCCGTCACGCCTGCCGCGCCGCCGTCGTCGCGGCCCGCACCGCGCCGACCGCCTTGAGAATTTCCTCGCTGGTCGCGGGCGCATTGAGCGGCGGATTGACCTTGTGGCCGCCCACCGCCGACACCGCGTCGCGCACCGCGAAGAACACCGAGAACGGCAGCAGCAGCGGCGGCTCGCCGGTCGCCTTCGAACGGTGGATGCTGTCCTCCGCGTTGCGGTTCTTGAACAGCTTCACGTTGAAGACCGGCGGCACATCGTTGACGGTCGGAATCTTGTAGGTCGACGGCGCATGCGTCATCAGCTTGCCGCCCGTGTTCCACCATAGCTCCTCGGTCGTCAACCAGCCCATCCCCTGGATGAACGCGCCCTCGACCTGGCCGACGTCGAGCGCCGGATTCAGCGACGCGCCCACGTCATGCAGCGCATCCGCGCGCAGCACGCGCATTTCGCCGGTCAGCGTGTCGATCACGACTTCCGACACCGCCGCGCCATACGAGTAGTAATAGAACGGCCGGCCTTGCAGCTTCGACTGATCCCAGTACAGCTTCGGCGTCGCGTAGAAACCGTCGGACCACAACTGGATCCGCGCGAGATAGGCCTTCGCGATCACCTCCTCGAACGGCACGACGACATCGCCGACCACCACGCGGTCGTGCACGAAGCGCACGGCCGCCGCATTCACGCAGCCCTCGCCGAAACGCTCGGCCGCAAACGCGGCAAGCCGTTCGCGCAACTGCCGCGCGGCATCCTGCGCGGCCTTGCCGTTCAGATCGGAGCCGGTCGAGGCCGCCGTCGCCGACGTATTGGCGACCTTGCTGGTATCGGTCGCGGTCACGCGGATGCGGTTAAAGCCGACGCCCAGCTCATGCGCGACGACCTGCGCGACCTTCGTGTTCAGCCCCTGGCCCATTTCGGTGCCGCCATGATTCACGAGCACCGAGCCGTCGGTATAGATATGCACGAGCGCGCCGGCCTGGTTGAAGTGCGTGACGTTGAACGCGATGCCGAACTTGACCGGCGTCAGCGCGAGACCCTTTTTCAGGATCTCGTTGTTCGCGTTGAATTCGTCGATCGCGTTGCGGCGCGCGCGATAGTCGCTGGTCGCTTCGAGCTCGTCGATCAGCTCGTGAATCACGTTGTCTTCGACCACCTGGCCGTACGGCGTCCGGTTGCGCTCGGTCTTGCCGTACAGGTTGCGGCGCCGCACGTCGAGCGAATCCATGCCGACCGAGCGCGCCACGTTGTCGAGGATGTACTCGATCGCGAACGCGCCCTGCGGGCCGCCGAAGCCGCGAAACGCGGTGTTCGACTGCGTGTTGGTCTTGCCGCAGAAGCCGTCGATCGACACGTCCGACAGCCAGTACGCGTTGTCGAAGTGGCACAGCGCGCGCGTCATCACCGGGCCGGACAGGTCGGCGGAAAAACCGCAGCGCGACGTCATGTCGACCTCGACGCCGTCGATCACGCCCTGCTCGTCGTAGCCCACTTCGAACGTGTAGTGAAAATCGTGGCGCTTGCCGGTCACCATCATGTCGTCGTCGCGGTCCGGGCGCAGCTTGACCGGGCACAGCAGCTTCCATGCGGCGAGCGCCGCGCAGCACGCGAACAGCGCCGACTGCGATTCCTTGCCGCCGAAGCCGCCGCCCATGCGCCGGCATTCGATCAGCACGTTATGCGAGGCCACGCCGAGCGCGTGCGCGACGAGGTGCTGCATTTCGGTCGGATGCTGCGTCGAGCAGTACACATGCATGCCGTCGTCGTCTTTCGGCACCGCGTACGAAATTTGCCCTTCCAGATAGAACTGCTCCTGGCCGCCGAGCAGCATTTCACCGGCTTCGCGATGCGCGGCGCGCGCGATCTTCGTGCCGGCGTCGCCGCGCGCGAGCTTCATCGGCGGCAACACGAACTGGTTCGCGGCGCGCGCCTGCTGCGCGGTCAGCACCGCGGGCAATTCCTCGTAGACCACGTCGGCGCGCCGCGCGCCGAGGCGCGCCGCATCGTGCGACGTCGCGACCACGATGAAGATCGGCTGGCCGACGTATTGCACGACGCCGTCGGCGAGAATCGGATCGTCGCCGTGGATGATCGGGCCGACGTCGTTCACGCCGGGAATGTCGTCGGCGGTGAAGACCGCGACCACGCCGGGCGTCGCGCGCACCTTGTCGAGCGACATCGACACGATCTTCGCGTGCGCCTTCGGCGACAGCCCGAGCGCCGCGTGCAGCGTGCCGGCCAGCTCGGGGATGTCGTCGGTGTAGGTCGCGCGGCCGCTCACGTGCAGATGCGCGGATTCGTGCGGACGCGACACGTGGACCTGGGTGAAGTCGTCGAGATCCTGAAGCTCTTTCAGGAACGGCTCGGCTTGCTGGTTCATCGTTGTGTTCTCCGTATCCTTTGGGAACGCGTCGCGCTCAAACGCTCGCGCCGGCCGGCTCGACCGCGCGCACGTCGAGCAGGTTCTTCGGCAGCGGATTGTGCGGGCGCGTTTCGAGCCAGAAGCGGTACAGCGTGTTCTTCGCCGCTTCGAGCCGGTAGTCGCTGGTCGCGCGCATGTCGCTGAGCGGCGCATAGTCGTTGCCGAGCGCGAGCATCGCGGCCTGCGCGGTCGCCTCGTGCCATTCGGCGTCGCGCAGCACGGCTTCGGCGTGGAGCGCGCGCTTCGGCGTCGCGGCCATGCCGCCGAACGCGATGCGCGGCTCGCGGATCACGTTGCCGTCGGCGATGAACGAGAACGCCGCGCACACGGCCGAGATATCCGAATCGAAACGCTTCGACAGCTTGTAGGTGCGAAAACGCAGATTCGCGCGCGCGCCGGTGCGGGTGGGCACCTTCAAGCCGACCACGAACTCGTGCTCCGCCATATCCTTCTTCTGATACGCGAGGTACAGGTCTTCGAGCGGCATCTCGCGCTCGATCTCGCCGCCGCGCACGATCACGCGCGCGCCGAGCGCGATCAGCCCCGGCATCGAGTCGCCGATCGGCGAGCCGTTCGCGATGTTGCCGCCGAGCGTGCCGGCATTGCGGATCGGCAGCGACGCGAAGCGCTGCCACATTTCGGTGAGCTCCGGGTACTGCTTCGCGATCTCCGCGTACGCTTTCTCGACGCTCACGCCCGCGCCGATCCCGATCCAGTCGTCATTCGTTTCGAGCTTGCGCAACTCTGCGATCTGGCCGACATAGACGACGTTGCCGAGCTCGCGCATCTGCTTGGTCACCCACAGGCCGATGTCGGTACTGCCCGCGAGAATCCGCGCGGCCGGCTCGGCTTCCTTCAGTTGCGCGAGCGCCGCGACCGTGCGCGGCGCGGCAAAGCGCTGGCCCGCGTGCTCGTAGTGGAACGTGTCGCCGCGCTCGAGCGGCGCGAGCGCGGCGGCCAGCGCCTTCACGTCGACCGGCGCCCGCGGCGCGGGCGCATCGAACATCCGCTCGGCCGCATCGACGATCGGCCGGTAGCCGGTGCAGCGGCACAGATTGCCGGTCAGCGCGTTGTTGATCGTCTCGCGCGACGGCACCGTGCGGTTCGCGCAGCCCTGTTCATGGCCGTGCTTTTCGTACAGCGCCCACATCGACATGATGAAGCCCGGCGTGCAGAAGCCGCACTGCGAGCCGTGGCATTCGACCATCGCCTGCTGCACCGGATGCAGCGAGCCGTCGGGCTGGCGCAGGTCCTCGACGGTGAAAAGCGCGCGGCCGTCGAGCGTCGGCAGAAACTGGATGCACGCGTTGACCGCCTTGAAGTCGACGCCGCCCGCCGCGTTGGGCTCGCCGATCACCACCGTGCACGCGCCGCAGTCGCCTTCGGCGCAGCCTTCCTTGGTGCCGGTGCAATGCGCGTCCTCGCGCAGATACTGCAGCACCGTGCGGGTGACGGGCGCGTCCTTGATTTCGCGGATCGCGTTGCGGTGATAGAAGCGGATCGGCTCAGTCATGTCTCATTGCTCTCGTCTGTTCTGTGTTCGCGCGGACGGGCCGCGTCGATGGTTTGAAAGCTATCACCGTCAATAAACCCAACCCATAGCGCGAATTGCATGCAGGACATATCCGTAAAACGATATCGACATGGATTTGCACGGCATTGCGCTTATGTCGAGATGGAAAATTTGCCACTCTTTTTTGATTTTTACGGCATTGAAGCCACGGGAAATAAGAGCGGACGCGGGCGTTCGGCCCAAGAAGCTTGCGTCGGCGCGGCTAAAACCGCCCTTTATAAGCGCGCCCAGGCGCACGAAAGCACGCGAAAACGCCTTAATTCGACGAAGAATCAAGCCATTCCTGCAAAGGAATCGGTTCCATGGGAGAATCACGCATTCCCGCCGATTTCAAGTCTCGTTTTCCCGATGTCCACCGACTCCGCACCCGCCCGCAGCGAATTGGCGACGACCCTGCAGATCATTCCGGTCGTCTTTTTCACCTTTCTTTGCTACCTGACCATCGGCATTCCGCTTGCGGTGCTGCCCGGCTACGTGCATGGCGACCTCGGCTATAGCGCGGTGCTCGCGGGCGCGGCGATCAGCGTGCAATATCTCGCGACGCTCGCTTCGCGGCCGCTGGCCGGCCGTTCGGCGGATACGCTGGGGCCGAAGCGCACGGTGTCGATCGGTCTGATCGGCTGCGGCGCGAGCGGCGTGTTTCTGCTGCTCGCCGCGCTCACCGGGCACTGGCCGGTGCTGAGCCTCGCGCTGCTCGTGTGCAGCCGCCTCGTGCTCGGCTTCGGCGAAAGCCTGTGCGGCACCGGCGCGATTCTGTGGGGGATCGGCCGCGTGGGCACGGCCAATAACGCACGGGTGATTTCGTGGAACGGCATTGCGACCTACGGCGCGCTCGCGATCGGCGCGCCGCTCGGCGTGGCGATTTCTCATTCGATCGGCTTCACCACGCTCGGCATTCTCGTGATCGCGCTCGCGGCGCTCGGCTACGCGCTCGCGCGGCTGATCGCGCCGGTACCGGTCGTCCACGGCGAGCGGATGTCGTACCGCAGCGTGTTCACGCGCGTACTGCCGCACGGCATGGGTCTCGCGCTCGGCTCGGCCGGCTTCGGCTCGATCGCGACCTTCATCACGCTGTTCTACGCGGCGAAGCACTGGCCGAATGCGGCGCTGTCGCTGACGCTGTTCGGCACGCTGTTCATCGGCGCGCGCCTGCTGTTCGCGAACACGATCAGGACCTATGGCGGCTTCCGCGTCGCGATCGCGTCGTTCTCGTTCGAATGCGCGGGTCTGTTGATGCTGTGGCTCGCGCCCGAGCCGCATATCGCGCTGGCGGGCGCCGCGCTGACCGGCTTCGGCTTCGCGCTGGTGTTCCCGGCGCTCGGCGTCGAGGCGGTCGGGCTCGTGCCGCCCGCGAGCCGCGGCGCGGCGCTGTCCGCGTATTCGGTGTTTCTCGATCTGTCGCTCGGTATTACCGGGCCGCTGGCCGGGTATATCGCCGGCGCGTTCGGCTATGGCTCGGTGTTTCTGTTTGCCGCGCTTGCGGCGGCCGCGGCGGTGGTGCTGTCCACCGTGCTTTATCTAAGAGATGCCGGTGCGCGAAATCGTGACGGCGTGCCCTGCTCGACAGCATCCTGACGGTATCGATAAAACGACGCGCCCCTGGCGACGACAGCCATCGCAGGGGCGCGTCGCGCCGCAGCCCGAGCGGCGCTGCTATTTCCCTTCCGACAACCCGCGCTCCAGCGCCGCGACGCCCGCCGGCAGATCGACCTTGACGCCGAGATCGACCATCGTGCGGCCGAGCGCATGCACGGTGCGAAACAGGTTGTGCTCGCGGCACTGCTCGCCCATCTGCCCGATGCGCACGATCGGCAAGCCGAACGAGCCGGAGATTTCCACCTGATGCTGCCGCGAGATATGCGCGCAGACATCGGCGGGACTCAGGCCGTCCGGCACCTCGATGCCGACCACCGAATTCAGCCGGCAATTCTCCGGTGCATACAGTTGCAGGCCCAATGCGCTCACGCCCTGCTGCAGCGCGAGCGAGCATTTCAGATGGCGCGCGAAGCGCTTTTCCAGCGTCTCGGCGCACACGAGCCGCAGCGCCTCGTGCAACGCGAGCACGCCTGACACCGGCGCGGTGTAGTGATAGCCGGCGTTATGCCAGAAGTTCTCGGCGAGTGACGCATCGAGGCACCAGTGCGTGTTCGGCGCGGTGCGGCCTTTGACGCGCGCCCACGCCGCGTCGGAAAACGCGATCAGCGACACGCCCGGAATCGACGACAAACCCTTCTGCCCGCCGGTGATCACCGCGTCGATGCCCCACGCGTCCATTTCGAGCGGCATCGTGCTCAGCGTGCAGACCGCGTCGACGATCACGAGCGCGCCCGCTTCCTTCGCGAGCGCGGCAATGTCCTTCAGATGGTGGTTCCACACCGTGTTCGAGGTCTCCCCCTGCACGACGGTGACGACCTCGGGACGCTCGCGGCGCATCGCCTCGGCGACCTGCTCGAGACTCGCCACGGTACGGTCCGCGACTTCGAGCGTGCTCACGCGCGCGCCGACACGCCGGCCCATTTCGCCCATACGGTCGCTGAAGAAGCCGTTCCTGATGCACAGCATGCGCGTGCCTTCCCACGCGAGATTGGAGATCGCCATTTCCATCGCGCCCGAACCCGGTCCGGCAACGCCGAGCACCCATTTCGATTGCGTCTGGAACACGTAGCGCGCCATCGTCTTCACCTGGCCCACCACCTTCGCCATCGTGCCGCCCAGATGGTTGATGACGATCGCATTGGCCTTAGCTACCGCGGCGGGAATCGGCACCGGGCCGGCGCCCATCATCAGCAGCGGTTCTTCGGGAAGGATGGCGTCGAGCGATTCGACGACCGGGCAGGGGACGGATGAAGCTACGGTAGTGGAAGTGGAAATCGGCATGATCGGTACGTGAGTATTCAGGCGCAAAGGAAAGAACGGCCTCGCGGCGGTTAAGCCAGCGAGGCCGTTCGACCGATCATTCACCGAACCACGCGATTGCGCAAGATTTTTTGTGTCCGGCGTCGCGCGTTACCGTACCGCTGCACGCACCGGTACAGTCACTTCACTTTGGTCTTGTCGAGCTTCTTGCCGGTCGCCGCGTTGAAGCGCTCGACATACTCCTCGATCAGCTTGCGCATCGCGCGGCCGATCTTGCGGTAGTCGGACTCGTTCAGATTGGCGAGCGACACGCGCCCCGACGGATGCTGCGTGCCGAAGCCGCGCCCCGGCAGCAGCACGACGCGCGCCTCGCGCGCGAGCCGGAACAGCAGTTCGGACGGCTCGGTGTTCTTCAGCAGCCAGTCGACGAACTCGCGCCCGTACGCTCTTTCGCCGAGGAACTCGATGTCGAGAATCGTGTAGTAGTCGACCTGGTTCGGATCGTCGTCCTCGAACGAGATGCCGACTTCCTCGTAGAGCGCCTGCTTGCGCTTGCGGATCAGCCGCTTCAGCGCGTTCTTGTACGCGTCGGGTGTGTCCATCAGCGAGAACAGCGAAAACAGCACCATCTGCACCTGCTGCGGCGTCGACAAGCCGGCCGTGTGATTCAACGCGACCGTGCGGCTGTCGGCCACCAGCCGGTCGATGAATTTCAGCTTGTCGGGCTCGGTCGTGATCGACTCGTAGCGCGTATGCAGTTGCTTCTTCGCATCGGCCGGCAATTTGCCGATCAGCCGGTCGAGCACGTTGTCGCGATGCGTCGCGATTGCGCCGAGCCGCCAGCCGGTCGCGCCGAAATACTTCGAATACGAATACACGAGGATCGTGTTCTTCGGCGCGAGCGCGAACAGCGACACGAAGTCGTCGGCAAACGTGCCGTACACGTCGTCGGTGAGCAGGATCAGGTCGGGCCGTTCGTCGACGATGGCAGCGATGTGCTCGAGGCTTTCGTCGTCGATCTTCACCGACGGCGGATTGCTCGGATTCACGAGGAAGAACGCCTTCACCTTCGGATCGCGCAGCTTGTCGAGTTCCTTCTTCGAATACTGCCAGCCGTTCGCGACGTCGGCCTCGAGATTGACGACGTTCAACTGATAGTCGTTCAGGCGCGGAATCTCGATGTACGGGGTGAAGATCGGTATGCCGAGCGCGATCGTGTCGCCCGGCTTGATCAGATGGTTCTCGCGCATCGTGTTGAAGATGTACGTCATCGCCGCGGTGCCGCCTTCCACCGCGAAGATGTCGAACTCGCCGACGAACGGATGCTTGCCGATCATCTCGCGGCGCAGATACTGCCCCACGATGATCTCGGAGAGCTTCAGCATGCGGTCGGGCACCGGGTAGTTCGACGCGAGAATGCCCTCGCACATCTCATACAGGAAGTCGACCGACGACAGCCCCAACTGGTCGCGCACGTACGACACCGCGCCGCGCAGAAAATCGATGCCGGGCACGCCCCGGTTTTCGCGCAGGAACAGATCGAAGCGTTCCTCCAGGCCATCACGGCGCGGAAAGCCGCCGACACCCTCCGGCATGTACGCGAACGAGCGCTCCGACTCGCGCATCGCGAACAGGCCGAGCTGCCAGAAGCCGTGGCGCGGAATCGTCGCGAGAAAGTTCGGATTGCCGCGGCCCGCGTTGAGCATCGCGACGTTGGCGGGCCGCTCGACCGCGCTGCCGCCGGCGGCCTTGATCAGTTCGTCCTTCAGTTCGAACGGGCTCAGCGCGGCGAGACCGGCTTGCGCCGCCTGCGCGTCCGAGCGCTTCTTGTCGCCCTTCTCTTTTGCCATGATGCGTTCTCCAGTGAAGAGGTGAAAGACGCCGGCGTGGCGACGGTTCGCCCGGTTGCGGCCGGCTCAAAGAGTCAATGACGTTGCGTGGAAGACCGCGGCACGCGCGCTACACGAGCCCGACCACGAGCGGGCCGAGCAGCGTCAGCGCGACGTTCGCGATCGCGTACGTGATCGCGAACGGCACGGTCGGCACCGCGCTCTCGGCCTTGTCGAGCACGCCGCCGAACGCCGGGTTCGCGCTGCGCGAGCCCGACAGCGCGCCGGCCAGAATCGCCGCGTTGTTGTAGCGCAGCACGTAGCGGCCGAACAGCATCGTCAGCAGCAGCGGGAACAGCGTGACGAACACGCCGAGCAGGAAAATCGTCACGCCGCTCTGCTTGACCGTCACCACCGCCTGCAAGCCCGAATTCAACCCGACCACCGCGACGAACGCGGCGAGGCCGAAGTCCTTCAGCAATTGCGACGCGGCCGACGGCATCGCGCCATACATCGGATGCTTGCCGCGCATCCAGCCGAATAGCAGGCCCGCCAGCAGGCAGCCGCCACCCGAGCCTAGCGTGAGCGGCACGCCGCCGACATCGACGACGATCAGGCCGATCAGCAGACCGATCACGAGGCCGACGCCCATGTAGATGAAGTCGGTCTTGTTGCTGTACGGCAGCTCGTAGCCGGCGGAGTCGACCGCGCGTTTGGTGTCTTTCGGCGAGCCGTAGAAGGTGATCACGTCGCCGTGCTGCAACTCGGTTTCCGGCAGCACTGGCAGCGGCTGCCCGGCGCGCGACACCGCCTGGATATATACGCCGTGCCGCATGTCGCGATCCACCACTTCGCGCGCGGCGGCGATCGTCGTGTGATTCATGCCCTTGCGCGTGAACACGCCATCGCGCGTCTGCATCACGACACCGATGTCCTCGGCATCGGCGACCTCGTTGCCGTTCGCGCCGAATGCGACCACCGCCTCGCGGCGCCCGACGACGAGCACGATATCGCCGTCCTGCAACGTGAAATCGGGCGCCGGCTCGATCTGCTGGCCGCCGCGCTTGATGCGCTCGACCGTCAGCAGATCTTCGTGCAGCGTCTCGACCGCCTTCACCGTTTTGCCGGCGCTGAAATCGATCCGGTACGCGCGCCCGACGAGATCGGGCAACGCGAGCACCTGCCCCGGCCCGTGCGACGTCGCGCCCGACGAGAGCTCGCGCTCCGCTTCTATCGACGCCTCGCGCAGGCCCTGGCCCATGAACTTCGGCAGGATGTTCACACACACGATGATCGCGCCGAGCGAGCCGAACACGTAGGTCACCGCATACGCGATCGCGACGTCCGACTGCAGCGACTTGACCTGATCGGCGGGCAGGCCGAGCCGCGCGATCGCGTCGCCGGCGGTGCCGATGATCGCCGATTGCGTGAGCGCGCCGCCCGCGAGCCCGGCCGCGAGCCCCTTGTTCAGATGGAACAGCTTCGCGCACACCACCACGGTAATCAGCGCGCTGACCGCGAGAAACACCGCCATCGCGATTTCGCGCAGTGTCTTGCGGTTCAGCGAGTTGAAGAAGCCGGGCCCGGAGTCGTAGCCGACCGCGTAGATGAACACCGCGAACATCACCGCCTTCACGCCGTTGTCGATCGTCACGCCCGCCTGGCTGATGACCACCGCGGCGAGCAGCGAGCCGCCCACGCCGCCCAACTGGAACTTGCCGAAGTTGATCTGCCCGATGAAATAGCCGACCGCAAGCGACAGGAACAGCGCCATCTCGGGTGATTTATGAAAGATGCTGTGTAGCCAGTCCATCATGCCCTCGCTATTAGTTGGCAATACCGGTTACTGGATGCGGCGCGCGCTCGTGGCGCGGCCGCCTCATCTTCCGCGTGCGCGGCGACGCGGATACGGCAAACGTGGCAGGCCCCGCTAGCCGAGCTTGCCGGCGAGCCCCACCACCACGGGCCCCATCAACGGCAACAGGATGTTCGACAGCGCATAGGTGATCGTGTAGCCGATCACCGGCGTCGAGTTGCCGGTCACGCCGACGAGCGCGCTGATCGCCGGCGTGCTGCACTGCTGGCCCGCGATCGCGCCGAGCAGCATCGGCGCCTCCAGCTTCAGGAACGCGTGGCCGATCCACAGCGACAGCAGGCCCGGCACGAGCACCATCAGGATGCCGGCCACCGGCAGCGCGAGCCCGTATTCGCGCACCAGCCTGATCGCGTCGGGTCCGGCCGACAGACCGACCGCGGCGATGAACGTCGCGAGTCCGAAGTCCTTGATGATCTGCGCGGCCGCCGACGGCAGCGAGCCGACCAGCGGATAGCGCGAGCGGATCCAGCCGAACAGCAGACCCGACAGCAGACAGCCGCCGCCGGTGCCGAGCGCGAGCGTCACGCCGCCGATCGTGCCGCCGAGCCGGCCGATCGCCATGCCGACCAGCACGCCGAGGCCGAGATAGACGAAGTCGGTTTGCTGCGTCGCGGGCAGGATGTAGCCGAGACGCTTCGCGCCGCGCTCGACATCGGCTTTCGCGCCGACGATCGTCAGCACGTCGCCGCGATTGAGCTCGGTGCCGGGCAGCGCGGGGATCGTCGATTCGAGCCGCGTGACCGCCGCGATATAGACGCCGCGCGCGTTTTCCGGCTTCGCCTGCGCGCGCAACTGCGCGACCGTCATGCCGTGCGCGTCGCGCCGCGTCAGCACGACGTCGAGCCGTTCCACCGCGAACCGGGCGAAACCCGGGCCGGCCACTTCGTCGCCGACGCTCGCCGCCGCCTCGACGATCGCCGCGCGCCTGCCGGCCACCAGCACCAGATCGCCGGACGCGAGCCGCAGCTCCGGCGCGACCGGCAGCTTCGCGCCGTCGCGCTCGATCTGTTCGACGGTCAGGTGGTAGCCGGAGCGCGCTTCGAGCGCGCGCACGGTGATGCCATCGGCCGCGCCGACGCTAAACGCGCGGCCCACCAGCGCCGGTGCCGCCGCCCGCTGTCCGTCGCTGAACGCACCCTCGCCGCCGAGCTTGCGCCACACGCACGCGGCTTCGTCGCGCAGATCGACACGCAGCAGCAGCGGCGCGAACTGGCTCGTGAACAGCACGATCGTGACCAGCCCGAACAGGTAGCTGACGCTGTACGCGGTTACGATATTGGCCTGCAAACGCAGTGTTTCCGTGTCGGCGAGACCGAGCCGCGAGATCGCCTCGGACGCGGTGCCGATCACCGCCGATTCGGTCGCCGCGCCCGCGAGCAGGCCGGCCGCGGTGCCGATGTCGAGCCGCATCACGCTGACAGCGATCAGGATCAGCGCGAGCACCGACACGATCTCGATCAGCGACAGCACGCCATAGCGCCAGCCGCGCCCGATGTTCGCGACGAACTGCGGACCGCCGGTAAAGCCGAGCGCGAAAATGAACAGCGCGAACGCGGTGTTCTTCAGATCGGGGGAGATGCGCGCGCCGCTCTGGCCGAGCACGAGCGCGACGATCAGCGTGCCGCATACACCGCCCAACTGGATCGGGCCGATGCGAAACGAGCCGATGAAATAGCCGATCGCGAGACACGCAAAAAGCGCGATTTCCGGTTGCGATCTCAGCAATTCACCGATCATGTTGGTTCGCCGATTAACAGGTTAATTAGCAGAAAACAGACCACCGACTGCTGGAAAACCGGATCAATCCGTTTGACACCAGAAGATTCCGTTATCACGCGTCATGTATCACGCATTGAATTGCCGGCAACGGAAAAAGCGGAAAAAAGCGGAGATGGAAAGAGAACGGCGCAACCGCGCGTCTGGACGGATACCCCTTTATACGCACCGCGCGGCGGGACAGGCACCGGATTGATTCCCGCAAGCCCGACAGTCACTTTTTCCTCGCGAAGTCGCCTAACATCGTGAAAAAGATAAGCTGCTATTGGCCAATTTCTTGCAGCATGATTGAACATGCGTGCCCGCAATATCTGTCAAGCAATATTGCAGTTCCGTACCCCTGTCAATGTTCTTTTCATTACCGGAAACCGACTTCGCAAAACACCTCTGAAATCCGTCCGAAACACGCCTGAAAACATGCTTCAAAACATGTCTTCCCCGGAGCCCGATATGCGCATGATCCTGTTCAGCAGCCGCCAGTACGACATCGACACGTTCACCGAAGCCAACGCCGCGCACGGCTACGAACTGCACTTCCAGGAATCCCATCTCGACAGCGAGACCGCGATCCTCGCGCACGGCTACGAAGTGGTCTGCCCGTTCGTCAACGACACCGTCGACGCGGCCACGCTCGAGCGGCTTCACGCGGGCGGCGCGCGCATGATCGCGCTGCGCTCGGCGGGCTTCAATCACGTCGATCTCGCGGCGGCCGAGCGGCTCGGCATGCTGGTCGCGCGCGTGCCGGCCTACTCGCCGCACGCGGTCGCCGAACATGCGGTCGGTTTGATCCTCGCGCTGAACCGCCGCTTGCCGCGCGCGGTCGCGCGCACCCGCGAGGGCGACTTCTCGCTGCACGGGCTGCTCGGCTTCGATCTGCACGGCAAGACGGTCGGCGTGATCGGCACCGGCATCATCGGCCGGGTGTTCGGGCGCATCATGGCGGGCTTCGGCATGCAGGTGCTCGCGCACGATCCGGGCCCGGCCGCCGCCGACCTGCTCGCGCTCGGCGCGCGCTACGTGCCGCTCGATACGCTGCTCGCCGAAGCGGACGTCGTCAGTCTGCATTGCCCGCTGCTGCCGGCGACCTATCACCTGATCGACGGCGCGGCGCTCGCGAAGATGAAGCGCGGCGCGATGCTGATCAACACCGGGCGCGGCGGCCTCGTCGAGGCGAACGCGCTGGTCCGCGCGCTGAAGGACGGCCAGCTCGGCCATCTCGGGCTCGACGTGTACGAGGAGGAAGGCGGCATCTTCTTCGAGGATCATTCGAATCTGCCGCTGCAGGACGACGTGCTCGCGCGTCTTCTGATGTTCCCGAACGTGATCGTCACCGCTCACCAGGCGTTCTTCACCCGCGAGGCGATGACCGAGATCGCGCAGACCACGCTCGGCAATATCGCGGCCTGGCACGCGGGTACGCCGCGCAACGTCGTGCAGGCGGCGGGGTAGAGCTGCCAGGCTAGATGCTGCCGCCCTCGCCGCTCATCTGGGTCGCCCGGATCGCCGTGCGGGCGTCGTCGGCGGCGCCGCACAGTTCGCGCAGCAGCGTTGCCTCGCGCTCGTGCACTTCGACCGGACACCAGCGCGCGCCCGCCTCGGCCAGATAGCGCGCGCGATGCTGGCCGTTGCGAAACGCCACCACGCCCTCGCGCTCGACACCCAGCCAGCCGAGCAGACCCGGCGCGCGACGGGTCGAAATCGTCACGTACGGCATCTGCGGAATGCGCGGACTGTCGGGATCGAGAAACTCGCGAATGCCGCGCACCTTGCCCGCATGCCATTCGGCGACCGGCTTGAGCACATAGTCGGTTTTGTCGCGATCCGCGCATACGAGCAGTTTGCGCAGATCGACGAGTACGACCTGATGGCGCGTGCCGTCGGTCACGAATACGCGTTTCAGGCGCACATGGTCGTACCATGCATGCTCGCGCAACGGCACGATCCAGACCGTTTCGGCGCAGCCCGGCGCGGCGGCCGGCGATGAATTGGGCAAAGGCAGGGACAAAGACAGGGACAAAGGCAGGCTCGGCAAGCTGGCGAAAGGCCGCCAGCGCATCAATAGAGCGCTAACGCTACGAGCCGGATGTGAAAGAAACATGACAGCCCACCGGATTAATTACGCTGCATGAGCGTGCTGCAACGCTGCCCGGATAAAAACAGGCAAGCACCGATCTTCAAGGTACATAACGATGATACCTACCCAGCATTTCAATAACCATGTGCGTATCGAGTCGAATGACGACAAAGGCATCGCAACGATCGTCCTCGATCGGCCGGCGCGGCGCAATGCGGTCGATCGCCAGATTGCCGAAGCGCTCGGCGCCGCGTTCAGCCGCTTCGAGGCGGAGCCCGCGTGGCGCGTGGCGGTGCTGTTCGGCGCGGGCGGCACTTTTTGCGCGGGCGCAGACCTGAGCGCGCTCGCCGACGACGCGCGCCGCAACGAGCTGCACGCCGACGGCAGCGGCCCCGGCCCGATGGGGCCGACGCGCATGTGCTTGAACAAGCCGGTGATCGCCGCGATCGCCGGTCATGCGGTGGCCGGCGGACTGGAACTCGCCGCCATGTGCGACCTGCGCGTCGTCGAGGAAGACGCGGTGCTCGGCGTGTTCTGCCGGCGCGTGGGGATTCCGCTGATCGATGGCGGCACGATCCGTCTGCCGCGTCTGATCGGGCTGTCGCGCGCGCTCGATCTGATCCTGACCGGCCGCGCGGTCGATGCGCGCGAAGCGCTCTCGTTCGGGCTCGCCAATCGCGTCGTGCCGAAGGGCGAAGCACGCGCGGCAGCCGAGCAACTGGCCGCCGAGCTGGCCGCGTTTCCGCAGGCGGCACTGCTCGCCGACCGCCGCTCGGCACTGGAAAACAGCGCGCTCGACGAGCTCGCCGAGGCGCTGCGGCGCGAGGGCGCGGGCGGTTACGAGGCGGTATTCGCCGAAGGCGTGGGCGGTGCGGCGCGGTTTGCTTCCGGCGCGGGGCGGCACGGCGAAACGTTCGGGCCGGACGGCCCAGCGAAGTCGAAGTAACGTCAAGATTCCCCAGGACCGGCGCGTTGTATGCGCGCACGCGTAAACGGCATCGACGATGCCCGCATGCGGCTCGCCTATACGGTGGGCGGCGGACGCTTCGAGCATCATCACACGACGCTGCAGGTGGTGCCCGTTACAACTTGGGCGTTGCCGCGTGATCTGGATCAGCGACTTCAAGCCCGACGAGCGCAGCGCCGTGGTCGAGCCGCTAATGGATGCGGGTTGCGCGGCGCTCAGGCGCAACCTCGCGCGGTGACGCGCCGGCGCCCGTTGCCCGCGCCGCCGCTTTCCCCACGCTTTCCGCAAAAAACAACAGCTTTCGCGCCTGCCAGCACGCCAGTTTTGACTTAGGTAGAATCCCCTACTGATTTCCCCTTATCCGGCGCAGGTGTTGCCGTCGCAACGACGCCCGCGCGCCGCCCGGCGCGTCGCCCATGCGCCGCTTCATGCTTCACGCCCCATCATCGCCATGCCTTTGCCCCTGCTTGCTCTTGCCGTTGCCGCATTTGGAATCGGTACCACCGAGTTCGTCATCATGGGGCTGCTGCCCGACGTCGCGCGCGATCTGTCCGTGTCGATCCCGGCCGCCGGCATGCTGGTGTCCGCGTATGCGCTCGGCGTCACGATCGGCGCGCCGATCGTCGCGATCGCGGTCGCCAACATGCCGCGCAAGAAGGCGCTGATGAGCCTGATCGGCGTGTTCATCGTCGGCAATCTGCTGTGCGCGGTCGCGCCGGGCTACGCGGTGCTGATGGCCGCGCGCATCGTCACCGCGTTCTGCCACGGCGCGTTCTTCGGCATCGGCTCGGTGGTCGCGGCGGGGCTCGTCGCGCCGAACCGCCGCGCGCAGGCGATCGCGCTGATGTTCACCGGCCTCACGCTCGCCAACGTGCTCGGCGTGCCGCTCGGCACCGCGCTCGGCCAGGCGGCCGGCTGGCGCGCGACGTTCTGGGCGGTGACCGGCATCGGCGTGATCGCGGCGGCCGCGCTCGCCGTGTGCCTGCCCGCGAAGATCGAGATGCACGAGGCGAGCCTCGTGCGCGAATTCAGCGTGCTGAAGAACCCGCAGGTGCTGATGGTGCTCGGCATCAGCGTGCTCGCGTCGGCGAGCCTCTTTTCGACCTTCACCTACATCACGCCGATTCTCGAGGACGTGACCGGCTTTACGCCGCATGCGGTCACGCTCGTGCTGCTGCTGTTCGGCCTCGGCCTGACCGTCGGCAGCACGCTCGGCGGCAAGCTCGCGGACTGGCGGCTGATGCCGTCGCTGCTCGCGTTCCTGCTCGCGATCGTCGTGATCCTGTGCGTGTTCGCGGGCACGATGCACGCGCGCATTCCGGCGATGCTGACGGTCTTCGCGTGGGGCGTGCTTGCGTTCGCGATCGTGCCGCCGCTGCAGATGCTGATCGTCGATCGCGCGAGTCATGCGCCGAATCTGGCGTCGACGCTGAACCAGGGCGCCTTCAACCTCGGCAACGCGACCGGGGCATGGCTCGGCGGCATGGCGATCGGCGCGGGCGCGCCGCTGACGATGTTGCCGTGGGTGGGGGTCGTGACCGCCTTGGGCGCGTTGCTGCTGACGTTGTGGTCGGTGTCGATCGACCGGCGGCTGGCGGTGGCGGGCTAATCCGGGCTAATCCGGCGGGCGGCCCCGCCGGGTGCCAATCATCCCCGGCCGTAGTAGCATCCCGGCCGATGAAAGTCATCTTCACTCGCGATTTCCTCGCGCTCATTCTCAGCGTCGCCGTCGTCGGACTCGGCAGCGGCGCGACGCTCCCGCTCACTTCTGTCGCGCTCGCGCAAGCCGGCTACGGCACCGACGTAGTCGGCCTGCTGACCGCCGCGCAGGCGGGCGGCGGTCTCGCGGTCGTGCCGCTCGCCGGCTGGATCGCGGCGCGCTTCGGCGGGCGCCAGGTGATCGTCGGCGCGGTGCTCGTCGTGGCGTGCGCGACCGCGCTGATGCAGCTCACCGCGAACCTGTGGCTCTGGGCGCTGCTGCGCGTGCTGTGCGGCGCCGCGCTGATGCTGCTGTTCACGATCGGCGAAGCGTGGGTCAACCAGTTGGCCGACGACGCGTCGCGAGCCCGCGTGATCGCAATTTACGCGACCAATTTCACGCTGTTCCAGATGTCGGGGCCGGTGCTGGTGAGCCAGATCGCCGGCTTCACGCAGGGGCGTTTCCTCGCGTGCGGCGCGATCTTCCTGCTCGCGCTGCCACTGCTCGCGACGATCCGCGCCGCGCCGCACGCGTCCAGCGACGAGCACGCCGAGCATGGCGGCTGGCGCCGCGTGCTGCCGCGGATGCCCGCGCTCGTGATCGGCACCGGCTTTTTCGCGCTCTTCGATACGATCGCGCTGTCGTTGCTGCCGCTCTTCGCGATCGCGCACGGGATGACGACCGAGGTGGCCGTGCTGTTCGCGTCGGCGCTGCTGCTCGGCGATACGACGATGCAGTTTCCGATCGGCTGGCTCGCCGATCGGCTCGGGCGCGAGCGCGTGCACATCGGCTGCGGGATCGCGGTCGTCGCGCTGCTACCGCTGCTGCCGTGGGCGGTGAGTTCGCCGTGGCTGCGCTGGCCGCTGCTGTATGTACTCGGCGCGGCGGCGGGCGCAATCTATACGCTGTCGCTCGTCGCCTGCGGAGAGCGCTTTCGGGGTGCGGCGCTGGTGTCGGCGAGTTCGCTGGTCGGCGCGTCGTGGGGCGCGGCGAGCTTCGGCGGCCCGCTCGTCGCCGGCGCGTTGATGAAGACCGTCGGCAATGACGCGGTGGTCGGCGTGCTGCTTTGCGCGGCGCTCGCGTTTCTCGTGGCCGCGTGGTGGGAAAAGCGGCGGGTGACGGCGCGGGCGGTGGGATGACGTTCGTTCGACTGGCAGCAGACAGTCGAAGAAAGCTTGTCTGCTAATGGCGCGTCCAGGTCACTCGCCGTCGCGCTGTCCGTCCCATTCCATTAAACGCTGACTGTCCCATACGCCGAGGTCGATCGCGTGCTGGAGCATCGCCACGGTGAGCGGCTGCCGTTTTTCGTATTTCTTTATGCCCCACCTTTTGCGAAGCCAGTTCGTGATAAAGAACAGCAGCCCACCGAATCCCTCCATTTCGAAATATCTGTTGAGATCGAAATCGCCGGGCTGAACATTGAAGCGTCTGGAAAAAGCGTCCATGAAGTTGTCGGCATCATCCCCGGTGATACCGAAATCTTCCTCAATCACACTTGATGACCGGATTGCTCTCTTTTCTGAAATTCCAGCCTCCTCGCGAATGAACGCGGCAAGGTCAGCCGAAACTTCCTGTGGTTGCATCATTGATTTGGTCCTCTGGTTTCACAAGCCTGTTGAAAGCGCTTTGCACAATTGATCACCCAAGCGGTTCGCACAAACAGCAAGGGCCGGCATCACGATGCCGGCCCTTGCCCGTTGCCCCTGCTCCGCGCTCAACCCCGCGCCGGCAGAATCTCTCCAGCACATGCGCCGAACCCGACGCGATACCCGTCGCCCTGACACCAGCCGGTCAACGTCAACTCATCGCCATCCTCGATAAACGTCCGCGTGCCGCCCTCCTTCAACTCGAGCGGCTTCTTGCCGTTCCACGTGAGTTCAAGCAGGCTGCCGAACGAATCCTCAGCCGGTCCGCTGATCGTGCCCGAGCCCATCAGATCGCCGACGCGCGTATTGCAGCCCGACACCGTGTGATGCGCGAGCTGCTGCGCCATCGTCCAGTACATGTATCTGAAGTTCGTGCGCGCGATCGTGCTCGCTTGCCGCGCATGTTGAGGACGCAACGCGACTTCGAGGTGGATATCGAACGCATGCTCGCCATCGTGCCGCAGATATGCGAGCGGCTGCGGCTCCTGCACCGGCTGCGCGACGCGAAACGGTTCGAGCGCATCGAGCGTGACGACCCACGGCGAGATCGTCGTCGCGAAGGTCTTCGCGTTGAACGGGCCGAGCGGCACGTATTCCCATTGCTGGATGTCGCGCGCGCTCCAGTCGTTGAGCAGCACCATGCCGAAGATGTGCGCCTCGGCATCCTCGCACGCGATCGGCTCGCCCAGCGCATTGCCGCCGCCGATGATAAAGCCCGTCTCCAGTTCGATATCGAGCTTGCGGCATGCGCCGAACACCGGACGCTCCTGGTCCGGCAGCTTCAGTTGACCGTTCGGACGATGCACCGGCGTGCCGCTCACCACCACCGACGACGCGCGTCCGTTGTAGCCGATCGGCATCTCCGACCAGTTCGGCAGCAGCGCATTCTTCGGATCGCGGAACATCGAGCCGACGTTGGTCGCGTGCTCCTTCGACGAATAGAAATCGGTGTAGCCGGGAATCCGCACCGGCAGATGCAGCCGCGCATCGGCCCGGTTCACGAGGACCTTTGCTCGCAACGCGGCATCGTCGCGCAACATCGCGGACTCGCGCGCGAGCAGCAGGCTCAACTGGATGCGCACGCTGCGCCACGCGTCGCGGCCGAGCGCGATGAAGTCGTTCAGCGCATCGCGCGCGAATACGCCCGGCGCCGGCGCGCTCAGCAGACCCGCGGCCTGCAACGCGGCGAGGTCGACGATCTGATCGCCGATCGCCACGCCCACACGGCGCGCATCGTTCTGACGATCGCTGAAGATGCCGAATGGCAGGTTCTGGATCGGGAAGTCGCTCGCCGAATCGTTGGCCGACTCGACCCAGCTCTTGCGCGACGGATCGAGCGTCGCCTGAAGGTCGTTTACCGCGTTCATCGTTGCTCCGGATTGAAGTGTTTCCTGAGGCCTTGCCAGCAGTCGTAGTAATGCGCCTGCAGTTGCGAGGTTTCGAGCGCGAAACGGGTCGGCTTGATCAGGGTGCGCGTCTCGAACATGAAGGCCATCGTGTCGTCGACCTTTTTCGGCGTCGACGTATCGGCGTGCGATGCTTTCTCGAACGTATCGGCGTCGGGGCCGTGACCCGTCATGCAGTTGTGCAGGCTCGCGCCGCCCGGCACGAAGCCTTCGGCCTTCGCGTCGTACACGCCGTGCACGAGGCCCATGAATTCGCTCGCGACGTTGCGATGGAACCACGGCGGGCGGAACGTATCTTCGGCGGCGAGCCAGCGCGGCGGGAAGATCACGAAGTCGATCGTATCGACGCCCGGCGTGTCGCTTTGCGATTGCAGCACCAGAAAGATCGACGGGTCCGGATGGTCGTAGCTGATCGAGCCGATCGTGTTGAAGCGGCGCAAATCGTATTTGTACGGCGCGTAGTTGCCGTGCCACGCCACGACGTCGAGCGGCGAATGGCCGATGTCCGCGCGCCACAGGTGGCCGTTCATCTTCGTGACGAGTTCGAACGCGCCTTCGCGATCTTCGTACGCGGCATGCGGCGTGAGGAAATCGCGCGGATTGGCGAGGCCGTTCGAGCCGATCGGCCCAAGGTCCGGCAGACGCAGCAGCGCGCCGAAGTTCTCGCAGATATAGCCGCGCGCGTTGCCGTCCGGCAGGCTCACCGCGAAGCGCACGCCGCGCGGGATCACCGCGATCTCGAACGGCTCGACATCGAGGCGGCCCATTTCGGTCGCGATATGCAAGCGCCCCTGCTGCGGCACGATCAGCAGCTCGCCGTCGGCGCTGTAAAAGAAACGGTCCTGCATCGAGCGATTCGCCGCGTACAGGTGAATCGCGCAGCCGCTCATCGCTTCGGCCGAGCCGTTGCCCGCCATCGTCACCCAGCCGTCGATGAAATCGGTCGGCGCGCTGGGCATCGGCAGCGGATCCCAGCGCAACTGGTTCGGCGGCGTCGGCGGTACGTCGGCGGAAGTCGCGCCGAAGTTCGCGACGAGCCGCTCCGATGCCAACGGCGTGAACGGCTTGTGCACGGCCGCCGGGCGAATCCGGTACAGCCACGAGCGGCGGTTGTGGCCGCGCGGCGCCGTGAACGCGGTGCCCGAAATCTGCTCGGCGTACAAACCATAGGCCGCGCGCTGCGGCGAATTGCGGCCGCCCGGCAGCGCGCCCGGCAACGCCTCGGTCGCGAACTCGTTCGCAAAACCCGATTGATAGCCGGGCTCGATTTCAGGCCGCAAGCGCGCCGCAGCCGGCATACGTGTTGAGGTATCCATACAGGTTCTCCGTTGATTCCCGGTTAATACCCGATCATTCCAGTCAGGCCGGTTCCGCTTCGGACGCGCGGCTGCGTTGCCGCGTCACGCCCGCGAGCGCGACGACGAGCAGCGCGGAGCACAGCACCGGCACGGCCGCCGCATGGAACAGCGCCGCATTCGACCAGTTCAGCGCGATCAGTTGACCGCCGACGAGCGGCCCGATCACCGAGCCGATCCGGCCGATGCCGAGACTCCAGCCGATGCCGGTCGAGCGCAGCGCGGTCGGATAGAAATGCCCGGCGAGCGCGTTGACCGCGGGCTGTCCGCCGACCACGCAGAAGCCGCCCGCGAACACGACGAGCAGCAGCCACGGCAACGCATGTGCAACCACGCCGATCGTGCCGACCGCGAATGCCGCAACCGCGAAACACGCGAACAGCACGCGCACGAATCCCATGCGCTCGATAAACCAGCCGAGCAGCAACGTGCCGATCACGCCGCCCGTCTGCAGCACGGTGCCGACGATCACCGCGGTGCCCGGCGTGTAGCCCGCGTCGCGCATCACGGTGGGCAGCCAGTTCGACAGGAAGTACAGCACGATCAGGTTCATGAAGCTGATCGCCCACAGAATCACCGTGACCGGCCCGCGGCCCGCGCGGAACAGCTCGGCGACCGGCGCGCCGTCGTTGCGCTTTTCGCGCACCACGATGCGCGTGTTCGCGTCGATTCGCAACGCCGGGTTGAACTTCGCGAGCCAGCTCGCCGCGCGCTCGGCGCGACCCTTCAGCACCAGAAACTGCAGCGATTCCGGCAACAGCGCCAGCATCGCGAACGCGAGCAGCAACGGCACCGCGCCGCCCACCCAGAACACCGCGCGCCAGCCGTAGGCCGGAATCAGCGCGGCACTGACGAAGCCGCCGACCGCCGCGCCGACCGTGAAGCCGCACGACACCAGCATCATGCGCTTCACGCGATGCGCGGGCGTCGAGAATTCGCCGACCAGCGCCATCGCGTTCGGCATGATGCAGCCGAGCCCGAGGCCGGTGATGAAGCGCAGCGCGATCAGCGCGGGAATCGTCGAGACGAACGGCGTGGCGAGCATCGACAGCGAGAAGAACAACGTCGCGCCGATCAACACCGGGCGGCGGCCGATGCGGTCGGCCAGCACCGATAGCCCGAGCGCGCCGAGCAGCATGCCGAACAGGCTCGCGCTGAAGACCGGCCCGAGCGACGTCTTCGCGACATGCCATTCGGCGATCACGCTCGGCGCGACATAGCCCATCGCCTGCGCGTCGAAGCCGTCGATCAGCAGACACAGCCCGCAGAGCGCGAGCAGCATCCCCTGAAAAGCCGGGCGATGCGTTTCGGCGAGCACGTGTTCGACTTCGATTACGTTGGCGGCGGCGTGAGCCGCGGCGGGTTTGGCACTCATTGGGTCGTCTCCTGATTTCATGCACGAGCGATTGCACTCGTGGCGCACATGCAGGGCGCACGCATTTCCGCCCATCGCTGTCGCGCTGCAATTTACGTATAGTAAAACTAATTACGAATAGTGAAATTAGCGTATACCCTGGGAACCGGTGCGCCGACCGGCTTCGATATCGCGCGCAGCGCGTCGCCACGGGGGTTCAGCCACTAACGTTATGAACATTTTGTTCATATCCGCGCGGCGCGGACTGCTACCATCAATGCATGCGGCAATCCCGCTGCGCCGCCACGCGCCTCGGGCGCCCCCACCGTCGCCATTCATTCGCCTTCATGATTCCGCCGACCATCCCCGATCTGATCGCCCGCGCCGCTCATCACCCGTTTCTCGGCGAGCATCTGGTGATGGGGCAAGGCGCGCATGGCGGCATCGCGCTGGCGCGCTTCGACGGCGTCGAGCTCGCCAGCGCCTACGAGCCGATCTTCGATATCAGCGTGCATGCGCTCGCGCAGTCGTTGTCGTCGGGTGCGGAAGGGGTGGACCGGTTCGGCGACGAACTCGGCTTTCAGGCTGTCGCGCATCGGCTCGACACGCCGCCGTTCGACGTGTTCGACCCGTTCGACCGGATCGCCGACGATCAGCAACTGGTCGCGTTAGACCGCATGTCGCGCGCGCTGCACGCGATCAATTTCTTCGGCGCGCAGCGGCACGGATTGCTGTTTCTGCGCGTGCACGAGCGGCTCCTGAAGAGCGTGAAGTACGACCATGGCCGGCATTTTTCGAGTGTGCTGACGTCGTTCGGCCTGAACCCGTCGCGGATCGTGATCGAACTGCCGGCGGCGGCGGTCGCGCACAAGACCTTCCTCGGCTATCTGACGAGGAGCTACCAGCACTACGGGTTCAAGGTGGCGGGCAATCTGTCGAACGCGGGACAGATTCTGTCGGTGTCGGAAACGGCGCGGCTCGACTTCATCAAGATGGATGCCGCGATCGCCTTGCGCGACGCGACGGTGAAGCCGCTGGTCGGCTACGCGAGCCGGCTGCGCGTGCCGCTGATTTTCAATCGTGTCATGGATGAAGCGCAGTTCCTCGCGCTGCAGCAGTACGACGTGAGATTCGTGCAGGGGCCGCTGTTCACCGCGCATTATCACGACCGGGCGGCGTGACGAAGCTGGGGCGGCCCTGGTATTGTCCTGATGCGGCTTCGATAACAACGCGCGTTGTTTCGGTAAGGCGCTTTATGCGGCCTTTTTTATGCGGCCTTCGCGCTCTTCCGGCCTGACGATGCTCGCCAAAGCACCACGAGCTCGCGTCAGTCCGTCTCCCCCAACCGCCGCGCGAGCGCCTTCAGGCGCGGTGCGACGTTCTCGCGAAACACCTCCTCCCCCATCGACGACGCCGGCCCGCTGCAACTCAGCACGAGCCAGCGCCCTTCGCGCGGCTCGCGAAACGGCACCGCGACCGCGTTCACGTCGTCGTGCCACGCGCGAAACGAATAGCAGCAGCGCTCGGTCGCGAACGCGGCGATTTCCTTTTCGGCCTCGGCGACGAGCATCGCTCCCGCCTTGCCGGCCGCTTTCCTGAGCTCGGCCAACAGCGCGATGCGCGCGTCGGGCGGCTGCACGGCGAGGTACGCGCGGCCCATCGAACTCGTCAGCATCGACAGTTTCGAGCCGGACGCGAGTCCGAGCGTCAGCGCCGTTTCGCTGCGGATCGTCTCCAGATACACCACGTCGAGTCCGTCGCGGCAGCCGAGCGACACCGCCGCGCCGACCTCGCGCGCGAAGCTGCGCAGATGCGGCCGCGCGAGCTCCAGCGTGTCGGTGCCCGACAGCAGCGCGAAGCCGAGCGACAGCACGCCCGCGTCGAGCGCATATTTGCCGTGCGTGTCGTCGAGCCGCAGATAGCCGAGCACGGTCAGCGTGTACGCGAGGCGGTTGACGGTCGCTTTCGGCAAACCGGTGCGTTCGACGAAATCGCGATTGCCGAGCAGCGTTTCGCCCGGCTTGAACGCGCGCAGCAGGTCCAGCCCGCGCGCGAGAGCCACGACGAATTTGCGTTCGTCGAGCGGAGCGGAGAAAGTGGAAGGCAGTGTCATAACGGTGGTACACTCTGTCGTCGTTTGCAAAACATTGTTTCGTACAGCGGAACTCAAGTCAAGCTTGTTCTGAGCAGGAAATCAGGAGATACGTCATGGCCGTAGCCGCGCAGTTTCACTGGGAAGACCCGTTGCTGCTGGATCAGCAGCTCACCGAAGACGAACGCATGGTGCGCGACGCCGCTGCGGCTTACTCGCAGGACAAGCTGCAGCCGCGCGTGCTCGAGGCGTTCCGCCACGAGAAGACCGACATCGAGATCTTTCGCGAAATGGGCGAACTCGGCCTGCTCGGCCCGACCATCCCTGAACAGTACGGCGGCCCCGGCCTGAACTATGTCGCGTACGGCCTGATCGCGCGTGAAGTGGAGCGCGTCGATTCCGGCTACCGCTCGATGATGTCGGTGCAGTCGTCGCTCGTGATGGTGCCGATCTACGAATTCGGCTCGGATGCGCAGAAGGACAAATATCTGCCGAAGCTCGCGCGCGGCGAGTGGATCGGCTGCTTCGGCCTGACCGAGCCGAACCACGGTTCCGATCCCGGCGGCATGGTCACGCGCGCGAAGAAGGTCGACGGCGGCTACTCGCTGTCGGGCTCGAAAATGTGGATCACCAATTCGCCGATCGCCGACGTGTTCGTCGTGTGGGCGAAACTCGAGGAAAACGGCAAGGACAACATCCGCGGCTTCATTCTCGAGAAGGGCTGGAAGGGTCTGTCGGCGCCGGCGATCCACGGCAAGGTAGGGCTGCGTGCGTCGATCACCGGCGAAATCGTGCTCGACGAAGTGTTCGTGCCGGAAGAAAACATCATGCCGGGCGTGAGCGGCCTGCGCGGTCCGTTCACGTGCCTGAATTCGGCGCGCTACGGCATCGCCTGGGGTGCGCTCGGCGCCGCCGAGGCGTGCTGGCACACCGCGCGTCAGTATGTGCTCGATCGCAAGCAGTTCGGCCGCCCGCTCGCCGCGAACCAGTTGATCCAGAAGAAACTCGCCGACATGCAGACCGAAATCACGCTCGGCCTGCAAGGCGTGTTGCGCCTCGGCCGCATGAAGGACGAAGGCACCGCTGCCGTCGAAATCACGTCGATCATGAAGCGCAATTCGTGCGGCAAGGCGCTCGACATCGCCCGCCTCGCGCGCGACATGCTCGGCGGCAATGGCATCTCGGACGAGTTCGGCATCGCGCGCCATCTGGTGAATCTCGAAGTCGTGAACACGTACGAAGGCACGCATGACGTTCACGCGCTGATTCTTGGCCGCGCGCAGACGGGTATTCAGGCATTCTTCTGATGTCTGATGCCTGACCGATGCGCGACGCGCGTGGGTAGTGCTGACAGCGGCTGACGATTTCAGCCGCGAGATGAGAAAAGCCGGTTCGAAAGAACCGGCTTTTCTCGTTGCGGCAAGCGTCGCGCCGCCCCTCGGCCGCTTACCTGTTCGGCTGCGGCGTCATGCGCAGATACGGACGCAGCGCCTTGTAGCCCTTCGGGAATTTCTGCTTGATGACTTCTTCGTCCTTCAGCGACGGCACGATCACGACGTCATCGCCCTGCTTCCAGTTGCCCGGCGTCGCGACCGAGTGATTGTCGGTCAGTTGCAGCGAGTCGATCACGCGCAACACTTCGTCGAAGTTGCGGCCGGTACTCGCCGGATACGTGATGATCAGACGCACCTTCTTTTTCGGATCGATCACGAACAGCGAGCGGACCGTCAGGGTCTCGTTCGCGTTCGGATGAATCATGTCGTACAGCTCGGATACCTTGCGGTCGCCGTCCGCGAGAATCGGAAAGCCGACATTGGCCGCCTGCGTCTCATTAATGTCCTTGATCCACTCGTTGTGCGACTCGGCGCTATCGACCGACAACGCGATCGTCTTCACATTGCGCTTTTCGAATTCGCCAGCCAGCCTGGCGGTCAGGCCGAGCTCGGTCGTGCAGACCGGCGTGAAGTCGGCGGGGTGCGAGAACAGCACGCCCCAACTGTCGCCGAGCCACTCATGAAACCTGATACGGCCGACACTCGACTCCTGCTCGAAATCCGGCGCAATGTCGCCAAGACGTAGACTCATGTGCATCTCCTTTTGGTGTCCGGAAAGTATCCGGACGTTCTATGCGGGCGCTTGCCCGCGAAATCCGCAAAGCTAAAGCATACGGGAGCGGTGATGTGTGACGAACAAACATCGCGTCACTACCTTATGCGTTTTTGTAATTTTCTCCCAATTGGAGGAAACTTTGCGGGACAGATCAACTCCATCTACCACCGATCTGGAGCAGACTGCCCTCAAACGGCTGCGCCGACGCCTGGCGATACCGGGAATGGTTCGTGCGTCGGCTGCAAGCAACCGGTACTGTGCTCGCCAGCGGCCGTTTCTTTGGTTACGATTTACGCGTAGCGTGAGACCAAGGGGAGCTGTCAATGTCGGAAGTCAACAAGGAGAGATTGATGTCGGATATCAAAACCGTCCTCGCGGACGCTGAAGACCTGCTGAAACAGGCCGCGAGCGCAACCGGCGAGCGCGCGTCGGAACTGCGGGAAACCGCGCTGACGCGTCTGAAGCAGGCCAGGGAAAAGGCTGCCGACGTACAGGTCGTGGTGGTCGAGAAAGGCAAGAAGGCCGCTCGCGCCACCGACGACTACGTGCACGAGCATCCGTGGGCGTCCATCGGCATCGCAGCCGGTGTCGGCGTGCTGATCGGTCTGTTGATCAATCGCAAGTAAGGCTGGTGCGACCGCCGGAAAAAGCAGCTCCGGCGCACCGGCAAGTCGGGCGGACCGGCGCGTATCTCGCCGGTCCGCTTCTGCTGGCGCGCTTGCGCGCCGGTTAGGCCTTCACGCGCAATGCCCACCACAGCCATGAGAACCGAAACACAATCGCAGCGCGCAGAACACAGTCCGTTGCGCCGCATTATCAGTTCCGTGTTTGCCATTCTGCAGACGCGGCTCGAACTGGTGGGCATCGAACTCGCCGAGGAAAAAGACCGTCTGCTAGGCGTGCTGTTTCTCGGTCTTGCCGCCATGATGCTCGCCACGATGGCGCTGATCGCGCTCACCGCGCTGATCGCCATTGCCTTCTGGGACACGTACCGCTGGCAGGCGCTCGCCGGCATCACCGCGGTCTATGCGATTGCCGGCCTCACCTGTGCGCTGAAAGCGCGCAGCGGTTTGCGCAACGCGCCGATGGTGTTCGAAGCGACCATCGCCGAGTTCGAAAAAGACCGCGACGCGTTTCGCAACCGTGATTGACGTGGAAGGCGGCACGCATCGAGCATTGGAGGCCTTCGTTGATTTCGTTGAAGTTTGCGAGCGAACGGCTGGGTTGTCCGCTCGTTGCCTGCCCCGGTCATTTGCCGCAAATCGCGTTTGATCGTATTTGATCGCCTCATCTCCACTGCCGCCGACACGCCATGAGCCAGCCCCGTCCCGATACCGCATTTCGCCACCAGCGCCATCCGTCGAAAGATCTGAGCGCGCCGCACCTGCGGGCGTTGCGCAAGGAACTCCTGCTAGTGCGCTCGGATGTCGAGCGCGTGGAGCTCGCGCAGGCCACCCTGGATCTGCGCCAGGCGGTCACGCATTTCAGTTGGCTCAGGTTCATCGTTCCGGGCTTCGGCGGCGTACGCATGGGCAAGGGCTCGAAGGCGAGCGTGATCAACGCGGGGACCCTCGGCGCGCTGCTCAAACAATATCCGTTCGTCAGCTCGATTATTTCGGTGCTGCTCGCCAAGCCGCTGCGCGCAACCGTCATGGCCAGCGCCAAGCCCGCACTGAAGTGGGGCAGCCTTGCACTCGCCGCGTGGGAAGCGTTGCGGATCTGGCAGCAGATGAAGAGAGATTCCAGAACTGCCGCGGAGGCGGCCGCGACTGCGCAGTCCGCTGTCGCGAAGGCTGAGTCGACCGACAGCGGTTATTAGTGATTGCCGGCAGTTGCTTGCTAACAGTTGCTACTGACTATTGGCGATTGTCGATCCGGGCTGTCGACCGCGACGAATCTCAATCCCTACGCCGTGTTCCAGCATTCACTGGTTGCGGGCGCCGAACCGCCCGCTTCGTTTCTGTTACCGCGCAATCCAGTCGCATCGAGCGTGAAAATGCCGCACGCATCGTCGCGCATCGGGCCGGCTTGCGCCGGCGTCGCTTCGATCGCATAGCCGCCATTCGTGTCGTCCGCGGGCAGCACGCGCAGACGGTAGATCGGTGTGCCGAATTGCGGCGCCTGATCGAGACCCGAGGGCAATGCCGGCGTATCGCCGCTCGCTGCGCCCTCGACGAACTGCGCCGCCCGATACAGCGCGGATGCCGCATCGATACGATGCGTTCGCGCAATGTGACGGTGATAAGAAGGAATTGCAAATACGGCCAGCGTTGCCACAATCGCCAGCGCAATCATCAATTCGATCAGCGTGAATGCGGACGTGGACGTCAATGTGAATGCGGATGTGGATGTGGATGTATTCGGCCTCGCCATGCCCCTCCCGTCAGAATGCACTTCAGAATGGTCTTGCGGCGACGCGCCGCCAATGACGTTCGACCGCGCCGCCCTCGATCACCAGTTCCATCTGCAACCAGACCTGCGACTCGCTAGTCCGGCCAAAGCCGCGCGCGCTCAGCAGATAAGCGGTTGCGCCCTCGCGACTCGTCAGCCGCCAGGGCTCGATCAGGCATTGAGGCGCGCGCTCCGATCCGGGCCATTGCGCGACAGGCGTGATGGCGCCGGCTTCGAACGCGGTTTCGAGCATCCATTGAACAGGCTCGCCGGATGCAAGCGGCGGTGCGAGCGCGTCGCTGCCCGTTGCAAGGACACTGCGCTCGCATAAGGTCAACGCGGCATCCGCCGCGTGAAAGGCCTGCAAATAATCGCGCGCGTTGGTCGCCGCGCGCGCGGCTGCCAGTGATGTTTCGAACCAGACCGCCGACGTGGCCAGCATCATCGCCGAAATCAGTAGCACGATCGGTAGAACGACACCGCGTTGGCGAACGCGTGAAGCACGGCTTCGGTAATGGAGCCTGCTCGAGTCGCGCGGCTTGCCGCGGCGCTCGCCGCGCGTCCCGCACGCGCGGCGGCACCGGGTTATTCCTTTGCGAACCGTCACGACGAACTCTCCGTGCGATTACGCAGCGCGACGCGACGCGAAAACGCCTGTCGCGGCCGCAAGTCGGTGCCGAGCGTGCTCACACCGTCGCAATCGACATAGCGCGAGCGCTGTCCTTGGGGTGCCCCGCGCACGATCACGCAGAGATCGACTGCAACGATGTTGGTCCACTGATCCGCGGGTACCGCCGATGCGTCGATCGCAACGGGAGCGCCGGCCAGCCAGTAGCGCAAGCGCACCCGTTCGACACCCTCCACCAGTGGTTGCGCGGATCCCGCGTTACCGTTGCCGTCGCAATAGAGCTCCGGCTCGCCGGTCGATTCGCTGACGTTGGCAAAGTAGCGGTTGACCACCGGCACGCCCTCGCTGCCGAGCGCCGCGTCGCTGCTCTTGACGCCCTGCCCCACGCAGTCGGTTATCTGCCCGCTAGACGATGGCCACGTGGACACGCCGTCTCCGACATAGCGGATCGCAACACCATCCGAGCCGGTGCTCAAGGTGGTGCAGCCAGGACTATCGGCGGCGCCGGTCGGACGTCCGCCCGAACAACCGAACAACGGAGACGGCGCGTTGTAGCCGACGACGCCGGCGGGAACGAAGCCGGCCATCTGCAATTGCGGACCGATCAGCATCAGCGCGGTCAGACCGGCTTCGCGCATTCGCGTCGCATTGCTCGCGCGCTCGAATGCACTACGCTGCGTCGTGTAGAGCGATATCGCGCCTGCTGTCACGATCAGTCCCAACGCCATCGCGATCACGAACTCGACGAGCGTGTGGCCACGCGCACCACGCCACCACCTCATTTCGCAAACGCCAAGGCGACACAGGAAGAACCAGCGGGAACATCGATGCCGCCGCAAGACTCCGGCTTATCGATCACATCGCCGGCGCCCGGCCTGTCTTGTACGGCTGCCCAGGTCACGCGTGCTGTCGCCACCGCGCCGCTCTCGCCTATCGATGCCTCGCCGCGCGGCAGAAGAATGCTTGCCCGCTGGCTCCATTGGTTGAGTACGCCATCGCTCGCGGACGGCACGCTCATCGCTTCGGCAACCGAGTCGGCTATCCACGCGGCGCTTTCGCGCATCGTCATCGCGCGAGCTTCGCGCGCGATCCACACCTGAGCGGCGATCAAACCCAGCGCCGTCACCGCGACCAGCGCGACAGCCAGCATCACTTCGATCAGTGAGCTACCGCCGCAGGCCAGCGCGCATTGGCGCACATGAGTACGCGACGAAATCCGCGTCACGAAGCCGCTGCGCATGCGCCCTCCGAAATTCGCGCGCGGCCGCCCGACGCAATACGAATGCAGCGCCGCCACGGATTCCCCTGCATCGCCGCGGACGGATTTCGCGGCGCGATATCGAAATTGCGGAAAGCGCCGATCAGTTGCCCCGCTGGCGGTGTGAACGTCATATCGGTTTGCACGCCGGTGATGCTCACCGCCGCAAGCAACGGTTGCGCACGAAGCAGTGCCAGCGTGTCGCCACGCTCCACGAACACAGCCCAGCCACAAGCCCAGTCAGCGATGCCGTCGCCGCATGATTGCCCCGCGGCGAGGCAAACGCGCGCCGCGTCGACGCGGCACACCGTGACGCGCGCGCCCCGGCGTAGCGCCTCGCTGCGTGCGTAGGCGAACGTCGACAGCAGCACCCTCGCGCGAGCATCCACTTGATCGCGCATGTGCCACGCAACGAACGACGGCGTCGCCATCACGGCAATCACGACCAGCAGCGCGATCACGGCCAGCGTTTCGACAAGCGTGAAGCCGGCGCGTGACGGCCGGCGAATCGCATCGTGTTTCATCTGCATCTCTGAACGTTTCGAACGGATGCAGCCAATCTAGCGATTTGCAAACGGCCCGACAATCGGCCGAACGGCCAGGTGGCATTCAGACGCTATCGCGCGCAACAATACATGCGGCGAACATCAGGCAAGCGGAGGTGGCGATGCGGAAAAGAACGCGCGAAATGCGCAAAACGATCAATGCGGATGCGCGCGGGCAAGACGCGATGCGTCTGCGTTCAGCGCTTGCGGGAAGGCTTGGGAGGAGAAGAAGCGCGGCGGAATTCCTCGATCACGTCCTCGAATTCGGAGACGTCTTCGAAGCGCCGGTACACGGAAGCGAAACGGACATAGGCGATCGTGTCGAGCGCGCGCAACTCGTTCATCACGAGTTCGCCGAGGCGCTCGCTGCGCACCTCGCGCTCGCCACTGCCGAGCAATTGATATTCGATGCGGGCGACCGCCGCTTCGATCTCGTCCACCGCAACCGGACGCTTGCGCAGCGCCAGTTGCATGCTCGCGACAATCTTGCGGCGATCGAATTCGGTGCGGGTGCCATCCTTCTTGACGACCGACGGCAGCGCCAGCTCGACCCGCTCATACGTCGTAAAACGTTTGTCGCAGGCCGGGCAGCGGCGCCGCCGGCGAATCGTCGCGCCGTCTTCGGATACGCGCGAGTCGACGACCTGCGTATCGGCGTGACGGCAGAAGGGACAATGCATGGCGGCTTAGCCGTAGACCGGGAAGCGCTGGGTCAGCTCGGCGACCTGCGCGCGCACGCGCTCGATCGTCGCGGCGTCTTCCGGGTTGTCCAGCACGTCGGCGATCAGGTTGCCGACCTGCTCGGCTTCCTTCACGCCGAAGCCGCGCGTGGTCATGGCCGGCGAGCCGAGACGGATGCCCGAGGTCACGAACGGCTTTTCCGGATCGTTCGGAATCGCATTCTTGTTGACCGTGATATGCGCCGCGCCCAGCGCCGCCTCCGCGGCCTTGCCGGTGATCTTCTTCGCGCGCAGGTCGACCAGCATCACGTGGCTTTCCGTACGGCCCGAAACGATGCGCAGGCCGCGCTTGACCAGCGTTTCAGCGAGCACGCGCGCGTTGTCGACGACCTGCTGCTGATATGCCTTGAATTCCGGCGACAGCGCTTCCTTGAACGCGACGGCCTTGGCGGCGATCACGTGCATCAGCGGACCGCCCTGAATGCCCGGGAAAATCGCCGAGTTGATCTGCTTCTCGAACTCGGCCTTCATCAGGATCACGCCGCCGCGCGGACCACGCAGGCTCTTGTGCGTGGTGGTGGTGACGAAGTCGGCGTGCGGCACCGGGTTCGGATAGACGCCCGCGGCGACGAGACCCGCGTAGTGCGCCATGTCGACCATGAAGTACGCGCCGATCGACTTGGCGATTTTCGACAGCCGTTCGAAATCAATCCGCAGCGCGAATGCGGAAGCACCCGCGACGATCAGCTTCGGCTTGTGCTCCTGCGCGAGCTTTTCGGCGGCGTCGTAGTCGATGTCTTCAGCTTCGTTCAGGCCATAGCTCACCACGTTGAACCACTTGCCCGACATGTTGACCGGCGAACCGTGCGTCAGGTGACCGCCGTGCGCGAGGCTCATGCCCATGATCGTGTCGCCGGGCTTGAGCATCGCGAAGAACACGCCCTGATTCGCCTGCGAGCCCGAATTAGGCTGCACGTTGGCGGCTTCGGCGCCGAACAGTTGCTTCACGCGGTCGATCGCGAGCTGTTCCGCGACGTCGACGTATTCGCAGCCGCCGTAGTAGCGCTTGCCCGGGTACCCTTCCGCGTACTTGTTCGTGAGTTGCGAGCCCTGCGCGGCCATCACGGCCGGGCTCGTGTAGTTTTCCGACGCGATCAGCTCGATGTGTTCTTCCTGACGGCGGTTTTCCTGCTCGATGACTTTCCAGAGTTCAGGATCGACGTTGGCGATGGTGCTTTGGGCTCTGTCAAACATACGGGTTCCGTTGAGTGTGTTCAGGTTGACCGGATCGTGCGCCGGATCTTGCGTAGAGGGTACGCAGCGCTGCTGGCGGCCATGCCAGCCCAGACGTGGCGAAGGGAGAGTCGCCGCACACGCGAGGCAGGCCAGCCACCGTCAGCGCAGATCAGTGCGCGCGGATCACGGCTGCCCAGGCGAACGGCAAAACGGCACCCTGCGCTTCACGGTGGGTCGTTCCACCTTGAACCCGATTGGTTGAATCGGCTGAGTCGGACGACTCGGTTCTATCGCCAGTCACGCAGGGTCGAGCGCGTTAGTGTATTGGAAGAGGATCGAATAGGCAACCGGCTCGCCGGCCCTCCAGCGCCCGCTGGCCGGGCATTCCGGCGAGTCGGTCTACCTCCGAAAACGTCTGACGAGAGCCTGCCGGCAGCGCCGGATTCCCGCTCCATGCCACTGTCGCAACCGCTGATACGGCTGGTTCATCCCTGCCGCGGCGCCGCATTGGAAACTGGCTCGGGGCCTTCGTCCGCCGCCGGCCGGCGAACTACGGCAATGATCGTGTTCGTCACTGGAGCGTCGGCGGGCTTCGGCGCCGCCATCGCTCGCGCATTCGTCAAAGGCGGCCATCGCGTCGTTGCCGCCGCGCGCCGCAAAGACCGGCTGCAGGCACTCGCCGACGAGCTCGGCGACGCGCTGCTGCCGTACGCGCTCGACGTGCGCGACCGCGCCGCCGTCGAGGCCGTGCCGGCCTCGCTGCCCGCCGGATTCGCCGCGCTCGACGTGCTCGTCAACAGCGCCGGCGCCGCGCTCGGCATCGAGCCGGCGCACAAGGCCAGCCTCGACGCATGGAACACGATGATCGAGACCAACTGCACGGGCCTCGTGCAGGTCACGCGTGCGCTGTTGCCCGGCATGGTCGAGCGCAATCGCGGGCATATCTTCAATCTGGGCTCGGTGGCCGGTTGCTGGCCGTACGCGGAAGGCAGCGTATACGGCACAACCAGGGCGTTCGTGCGCCAGTTCAGCCTGAATCTGCGCGCCGACCTCGCCAGCACCGCGCTGCGCGTGACCGACGTCGAGCCAGGGCCGGGCGGTGGCGGCGAATTCCCGAACGTCCGTTATCGTGACGACGACAAGGCCGCCAAAGTCCACGAAACCGTGCAGCCGTTGACGGCCGAAGACGTCGCGGATTCGATCTACTGGATCGCCACGCGTCCCGCTCACGTCAACATCAACACGATCGAACTGATGCCGGTCGCCCGGTCGTTTGACGGTCCGGCCGCACAGCGCGGCGGATCGTGAAAGCGGCGCTTCGTGACGACTGCTCGTGGTGGCTGCCCGTTTGCGACAATCAGGCGCGACGGCCACCGCCCAGGCCTCCTCGAAGCGGCGACAAAGCCGCCCGCCAGCGCCGCTGACGTCCGCCGGACGGAACGCACACTTTGAAACAGACCCGCGGGTGTGCGTTCCGGTAGAATGCGCCGCATGAATATGTCGACCAGCCAGCCAGGCACGGAAAGCGGGTACACGTGGCCGATCCGCGTGTACTACGAAGATACCGACGCCGGCGGCATCGTGTTTTACGCCAATTACCTGAAATTTTTCGAACGGGCGCGCACCGAATGGCTGCGCGCGTGCGGCGTCGACCAGCATCGGCTCGCGGAAGAAGCAGACGCGATTTTCATCGTGCGCAGCACCGCGGTCGACTACCGGGCTCCGGCCCGGCTCGACGACATCGTGAAAATTGTCAGCAGGATCGAGCGACTTGGCAGAGCTTCGGTGGACTTCGCGCAGGAAGCATGGCGCGAAGGCACGTTGCTTGCTACGGGCTCGATCCGGATCGGCTGCGTCGACCGCGTTGCGTTGCGGCCAGCCGCGATTCCCGCTCCGGTTCTGGCTGCCCTGCGGCGCGGGCCGGGCGTGAGCCAGGACTTGAATTGAAAAGCGACGGCATGTCAACGGACGATAACCGCGCGCCGTTGTTACGGGGCCAGTGAACTCATACCGGTCAGGCAACACAAAGCATGGTTCGGCTTCAATATCGCCGAAGCTTCCGTTTTGCCCACGGCAAGCTTGAAGCGGCCTTGCAGCCGGACGCGCCCTTCCCGGGACGTTAAAACGAACCTATATGAACACTACACAAGATCTGTCGATCGTTTCACTCGTACTTAACGCGAGCCTGCTCGCTCAGGCCGTGATGGCCCTGCTGCTGCTGCTGTCCCTGTTGTCATGGACTTTCATCTTCCGCAAGTGGTTTGCGATTCGCCGGGCGCGCGCGCAAACTGAGCGCTTCGAGCGCGATTTCTGGTCGGGCGGCGACCTGCAGGCGCTGTATCAGAGCGCCGCGAACAACCGCCACACGATCGGTGCGCTCGAGCGCATTTTCGAGTCCGGCATGCGCGAATTCCTGAAGGGCAAGGAAAAACGCCTGAACGATCCGGGTGCGATTCTCGACGGCGCGCGGCGTGCGATGCGCGCGGCCTTCCAGCGCGAAATGGACGTGCTCGAGGCGAACCTCGCGTTCCTCGCGTCGGTCGGCTCGGTCAGCCCGTATATCGGTCTGTTCGGCACGGTGTGGGGGATCATGAATGCGTTCCGCGGCCTCGCCAACGTGCAGCAGGCCACGCTCGCGAACGTCGCGCCGGGCATCGCCGAAGCGCTGACCGCCACCGCGATCGGCCTGTTCGCCGCGATCCCGGCCGTGGTCGCCTACAACCGTTACGCGCACGACATCGACCGTCTGGCAATCCGCTTCGAGACCTTCATCGAGGAATTCTCGAACATCCTGCAGCGCCAGGCACAGTAAGGAGGCCACGATGGCAGGCTCCCGCTCCTCCAGCATGCGCGGTTCGCGCTCGCGCCGCGCGATGGCCGACATCAACGTCGTGCCGTACATCGACGTGATGCTCGTGCTGCTCGTGATCTTCATGGTCACCGCGCCGCTCGTCGCTCCGTCGATCGTCAATCTGCCGACTGTCGGCGCCGCCGCTCCGCAGCAGCAGACCCCGCCCGTGATCGTCAACATCCGCGCGGACGGCAACATGAGCATCAAGTACAAGGACGATGCCGGCACGCAGCAGCAGGAAGACATGACGAAGGCCGACCTCAAGGGTTTCATTGCCGACCGGGCGCAATCGCATCCGGATCAGCCCGTCGTGATCGCCGCCGACAAAACCGTGAAGTACGAAGCCGTGATGAACGTGATGTCCGAGCTCAAGGCTCAGGGCGTCAAGCGCGTTGGACTGCTCGTCAAATCGCAATGATCCGCAAGAACTCCGAATATCCGCTTCAGCCACCGCGTGAACGCGGCACCGGGCGTGCTTTTCTGTTCGCGCTGGTGATGCATGCGCTGCTCGGATTCTTTCTGTACCACGGCATCCAGTGGCAGAACAGCACGCCCGAGGGCGAGGAAGCGGAACTGTGGACCGAAGTGCCGAATTCGGCGATTCCGCGTCCCGTCCCGCCGCCGCCCGTGCCGGTCGCCCCCGCCCCGCCGGTGCGGGACGAACAGGCCGACATCGCGCTGCAGGAAAAGAAGCGTCAGCAGCAGGAAGCGGCTCGCGAAGCGCAACTGGCCGAGCAGCAGCGTCAGCAGAAACTGAAAGAACAGCAGGAAGCGGCGGAAGCGAAGCGTCAGCAGCAACTGGCGGCCGATCAGGCAGCCCAGCTCGCCGCACAGAAGGCCGCGAAACTGAAACAGCAGCAACAACAGCAACAGCAGCAGGCTGAGAAGCTCAGGCAACAGCAACTGGCCGAGCAGCAGAAGCAGCAGCAGCTGAAAGAACAGCAGGAGCAGCAACAGAAGCAGGCCCAGGCGGAAGCGCAGAAAAAGGCCGACGCGGAGAAAGCCGCGAAGGCCAAGGCGCAGGCCGATGCGGCGGCACAGGCGAAAAAGCAGCTCGACGCGGAACGTCGCGCGCGTCTCGCGCAGATGCAAGGCATGGCCGGCGCGCCGGGTTCGTCGGGCAACGGGCTCGGCAAAAGCGGCACGGGCAGTGGTTCCGGCGGCACGGCGGCATCGCCGGGCTACGCGGACAAGGTACGCAGGGTCGTGCGGCCGAACATCTCGTGGGGCGGCGAAACGGAAGGTCTGGAAACAGTGATTGCCGTGCGCTGCTCGCCGACCGGCACATTGCTGAGTGCCAGCGTGTCGCGCAGCAGCGGCAACTCCGCGTGGGATGCAGCCGCGTTGCGCGCCGTGCAGCGTTCCGATCCGATGCCACTCGATGTCAATGGCAAGGCGCCGGAAAGCTTCTATATCACGCTGCGTCCGGCTGGTTGATGCGGCAGGCTGACGGTCGGCTGACGGCAACGCCGCGCCCCGCCCGACACGGCGTTGCGCGGGAACGAATTAGTCGTTTTCCGGTCTGTCTGCTGTTGTGAAGTGTTAGGTAAAACCGTTTTGAGGAATCCATACAGCATGAGTTTGATGACCAAGCTAGGCCTGCGAACACTCGTGGCAACGTGCCTGATCGCCGTCGGCGGCGCCGCCAACGCACAACTCAACGTCCTCGTGACGGGCGTCGGATCCACCCAGTTTCCGATCGCAACGGCGACTTTCGCCAATGAAGCGAACTCCCCGCAGCAGGTCAGCGCGATCGTGCGCCAGGACCTGCAACGCAGCGGCAAATTCACCAATATCGACGCAGGCTCGACGCCGGTGTCCGAGACCGACTCCGTCGACCTCGGCGCCTGGAAGGCCAAGGGCGCCAACGCGTTCGTCGCCGGCAGCGTGAACCGCCTGCCGAACGGCCAGTACGAAGTGCGCTTCAAGCTGTATGACACGGTCAAGGGCGAAAGCTTGGGCGGCCTCGTGCTCGTGAGCCCGGAAAGCGGCCTGCGCATGAGCGCGCACAAGGTCGCGGATTACATCTATGCGAAACTGATGGGCACCCGCGGTGTGTTCGCGACGCGCCTGTCGTACGTGATCCGCACGGGCGGCCGCTATCAGTTGCAGATTTCCGATTCGGACGGCCAGAACGCGCACATCGCGCTGTCGAGCCCCGAGCCGATCATCTCGCCGGCCTGGTCGCCTGACGGCACCAAGGTCGCCTACGTTTCGTTCGAGAAGAAGAAGCCGATCGTCTATATCCATGACCTGCCCACGGGCCGGCGCACGGTCATCTCGGACCAGAAGGGCAACAACAGCGCACCGGCGTGGTCACCCGACGGGCGCACGCTCGCCGTCGCGCTATCGCGCACCGGCAATACGCAGATTTTCGCGGTCAACGCGGACGGCAGCGGCCTGCGTCGTCTCACGCAAGGCAGCTCGATCGACACCGAACCGGCCTACTCTCCTGACGGTCAGTGGATCTATTTCACGAGCGACCGCGGCGGCGCACCGCAGATCTACAAGATGCCGGCGCAAGGCGAAAGCGCGGGCGCCGCGCAACGCGTCACCTTTACGGGCAGCTACAACACCAGCCCGCGTGTGAGTCCTGACGGCAAGCAGCTTGCCTATATCTCGCGCGTCGGCGGTGCATTCAAGCTGTATCTCCAGGACCTGCAAGGCGGAACCGCCACGGGCCTGACGGACACGACACATGACGAATCGCCGAGCTTCGCGGCGAACGGTCAGTACATTCTTTACGCCACTCAGGTGAACGGCCGTGGCGTGTTGGCCGCAGTATCGACCGACGGTCGCACTCGGCAGGTCCTGTCCGTTCAGGGAGGTAGCGTACGCGAACCGTCCTGGGGCCCGTTTATGCAATAACACAAGGAGAGTAATCAAATGACGTCCAAACTTCGTATCGCATTCACCGTACTCATGGTCGGCGCGCTGGCCGCATGTCATTCGGGCGTTAAGCTCGACGAAAACGCCAACAAGGGTGGGGGCTCGGCGCAGCCGAACCCGAACGACGTGGCGACGGTCAACGTCGATCCGCTGAACGATCCGAACAGCCCGCTCGCGAAGCGCAGCATCTACTTCGACTTCGACAGCTATTCGGTCAAGGACGACTACCAGCCGCTGCTGCAGCAACACGCGCAATACCTGAAGAGCCATCCGCAGCGTCACGTGCTGATCCAGGGCAACACCGACGAGCGCGGCACCAGCGAATACAACCTCGCGCTCGGCCAGAAGCGTGCTGAAGCCGTGCGTCGTTCGCTGTCGCTGATGGGCGTCGCGGATTCGCAAATGGAAGCCGTGAGCCTCGGCAAGGAAAAGCCGCTGGCAACCGGTCATGACGAAGCGTCGTGGGCACAGAACCGCCGCGCTGACCTCGTGTATCAACAGTAAGTCGACAGGTGATGAGCCGAATGACGCATCGTTTCTCCTGGCTGCGGTTTGCCGCAGCGGCCTGCGTCGCAGGCACGGCCCTCGCGGCCGTGCCCGCCCATGCGGGCATCTTCGACGACGATCAGGCCCGCCAGGCCATTCTCGATCTGCGTTCGAAGACCGATAGTTTGTCGAGCCAACTGTCGGCCGCGCAGCGCACGATCCTCGATCAGTCCAACCGTCTCGACCAGTTGAACCAGCAGGTCGCGACGCTGCGCGGACAGAACGAGGACATGGCTAATCAGCTCGCCACACTGCAGAAGCAGCAGAAGGACTACTACACCGATCTCGACACGCGCCTGAAGAAATTCGAGCCGCAGCAACAGACGGTGGACGGCGTCCAGGGCGAGGTGCAGCCGGGTGAAACCGATGCATTCAACTCGGCTTCACAGCAATTCCGCAGCGGCGATTTCAAGAACGCGGCGGCGTCGTTCCGCAGCTTCATCTCCAAATATCCGAACAGCCCCTATCAGCCGACCGCGCAGTACTGGCTCGGCAACGCGCTGTATGCGCTGCGCGACTACAAGGGTTCGACGGCGATCTGGCAAGGTATCGTGAAGAATTACCCGCAGCATCCGCGGGCGCCGGAAGCGCTGCTGGCGATTGCGAACAATCAGATCGAGCAAGGCCAGAAGGCGGCCGCGAAGAAGACGCTCGAGCAGATCGTCGCGCAATACAGTGGCTCGGACGTCGCACAATCGGCACAAAGCAAGCTGTCGCAGATCAAGTAGTGAGAGGTATGTATTGATCGCGTATTGATCGAGTAGTTGGCAGTAACGCGCAGTGTCCGATGTCATAGCCACGCGCGCCTCTCGCTGGAAAGCCCGGGTAGCGATGCCCGGGCTTTTCATTTACTCACGACACTCGATGGCCGTCCGGAGTTGACAGGCCATAAGTCGGCTTATATAATTTCGCTTCTCTTTTGGGTCGTTAGCTCAGCTGGTAGAGCAGCGGACTTTTAATCCGTTGGTCACAGGTTCGAATCCCGTACGGCCTACCAAAAGATTTCAAGGGTTTGCCGTCAAGGCAAGCCCTTTTTCTTTGCTCCGCAGACGGTCTATCCGGTGCCTTCACAAGCAGCCGATAGGCGCCAAAAATCTCCGCCTTGAGTCCGACAAAGATCGGGCATTCCGCAAGATCCCCACCACCCCGTCAACGCAGCACAAAACCGCACCTCAACAAATAGCCAGTGGTCCTACGGTTAAGCTGCTAATTACTCGACCCATCTACTTCGATGAGAACGGCCGATTCGATAAAACCGTATACGCGATGCACAAGCCCACTGGCGCATTGATTATGGTTGAACGTGGATCGGTCTATGAACTCGCCGGATTCCTATCTTTTTCTGCCGGCATCCAGATCACAACCGCATGTAGCGAGAATCAACTGGACTCCAGGTCAACGTCTACCCGCGTAGGTCTTAACAACCCATCGAGCCGTATTCCACCGGCCGCCATATTTCATCTCTTTAATGCCATTCGCGAGGATAGCGGGAACGGTCCTTGCGCATGCGGCCGCCGTCGGCTATAACTCCCGAAGATCACATGTTGCCGGTTGCATCCGTCGCTTAAGCATTGCCGCTGTATTGCATTACCTTGCACTACCGCAGTTCAATCCGCTGATGGCAACTTATCCAACGAGGCATATCTTGGATCTCGAAACCGTACGCACGTTTATCATGACCCGAGGCATCGACCTCGGCACCAAGGTCGTCGGCGCAATCGTCCTGTGGATCGTCGGCCGCTGGGTCATCGGTCTCATCGCGGGCCTGCTGCGCAAGGTGCTCGCACGCAACGGCCGTGTCGACCCAACACTGGCGCACTACCTCGCGTCGATTCTCGGCGCGTTGCTGAACCTGCTGCTGGTTCTCGCGATACTGCAGATCTTCGGCGTGCAGACCACGTCGTTCGCCGCGTTGCTCGCCGGTCTCGGCCTCGCGATCGGCACCGCGTGGGGCGGCCTGCTCGCGCACTTCGCGGCCGGTGTGTTCATGCAGGTGCTGCGGCCGTTCAAGGTCGGCGACTTCGTCACGGCGGCGGGCGTCACCGGCACGGTCACCGAACTGGGCCTGTTCGGCACCACGATCGTGACGCCGGACAACGTAACGACCATCGTCGGCAACAACAAGATCTTCTCCGACACGATCTCGAACTACAGCTTGCTGCCGTTCCGGCGCGTCGAGTTGACGGCGAAGATCGCGAACGGCGTCGATCCGACCGATGCGATCGCGCGTTTGAGAGCCGCCATCACGAAGATCCCGAACGTGGCCGAGAACCCCGCGCCGGATGTCGAAGTATTGAGCTTCACGCCGGAAGGGCCGTTGCTGTGCGTGCGTCCCTACACCTCCAATCAGAACTACTGGCAGGTGTACTTCGACACGAATCGCGCGATCGTGCAGACCTTCAAGGAAGCCGGCTATCCGACACCGGAAACGCCGCTCGCGCCGCGCGCGGTTACGCGCGATTGAGAGTCGCAGCCTGGTCAAACGATCAGGTGAGCAAGCCTGAATGAAGTAAGACGGCCTGCGCGCAGCACCGTGAAAAGAGGCGTCGCGAGATTCGCGACGCCTTTTCTGTTTTTATTCCCCGCGACACGCGCCGGCGCTACAACGCCACGCGTCAGCGGCTACCCGCGTTCGCGCTGTTCTTGCGCAGCATCTTCCACAGCGCGCCGAGCACGACCGGCACGACCGCCGCGCAGATACCGACGAGCACGATCACGTTCAGGTACTGACGGATAAACGGAATGTTGCCGAAGAAGTAGCCGAGCAGCGTGAGCAGCAGTACCCACAACAGCGCGCCGATCACGTTGAACAACTGGAAGCGGCTCCACGTCATCGACGACGCGCCCGCGACGAACGGCGCAAAAGTCCGCACCACCGGAATGAAACGCGCGAGCACGATGGTCTTGCCGCCGTGCTTCTCGTAGAAGTTATGAGTCTTCTGCAGTGCGGCGCGATCGAGAAAACGCTCGAGCACCGGAATGTGCGAATTGAACACGCGTGGCCCGATGGCCCGTCCGATCAGGTAGTTGGTGGTATTGCCGGCGATCGCCGCGATCAGCAGCAGGAGAATCAGCAAGCCGAGGTTCATCTGCCCGGTCGCGCAAAACGCGCCACCGATGAACAGCAGCGAATCGCCCGGTAGAAACGGCAGAACGACGAGCCCGGTTTCGCAGAAGACAATCAGGAACAGCACCGCGTAGACCCAGGCGCCGTACACCTGAATGAAGTCCCCGAGAAACTTGTCGATGTGCAGGACAAGGTTGACGAAATGTAGCAACGTATCCAAGGAACGTCCTTTTAAACCAGTATGAGCGTGGAGAAACGGCCGTCGCGCGGCCCGCGCGGGGACAAGCAAACAGCAGACAGGCAGCGGACGGGCAATAGTCCAGCCGCTGCAAATTGACCGCGACATGATACAGAAAGTGCCTCGCCGCGATTAAAAATCTGCTGTGTTGCGAGCGCCTGCGAACCTGTCTGCCGAATCGCTATAATTTCGCCATGTCAGAATTTTCCGAAACGCCTGCCGGCTCCGCCGCCGCGGCCGCGCTCCCCGACGCGGCGCCCGCGCCGCGTCCGCCCCGCGCGATCGAGCCCCTTCCCGACCAGTTGATCAGCCAGATCGCCGCCGGCGAAGTGGTCGAGCGGCCGGCCTCGGTGGTCAAGGAACTGCTCGAGAATGCGCTCGACGCGGGTGCGCAGACGTTGCGCATCCTGCTCGACGAAGGCGGCGTCAAACGCATCTCGATCACCGACGACGGCTGCGGCATCCCCGAAAATGAACTTGCGCTCGCGCTCATGCGCCACGCAACTAGCAAGATCCGCTCCCTCGCCGAACTCGAAGCGGTTGCCACGCTCGGCTTTCGTGGCGAGGCGTTGGCGTCGATTGCATCGGTTGCGCAAATGAGTATCACGAGCCGCACCGTCGAGGCGCCGCACGCCGTGCGCATCGACGCGCAGACCGGCGTGCTGAGCCCGGCCGCCGGCACGCAAGGCACGACGATAGAAGTCCGCGAGCTGTACTTCAACACGCCCGCGCGCCGCAAATTCCTGAAGAGCGAACAGACCGAACTCGGCCACTGTCTCGAACAGATTCGCCGTGTCGCGCTCGCGCGGCCGGACCTCGCGATTTCGGTGCTGCACAACGGCAAGGCGGTCGAACACTGGAACGCGAGCGAGCCGCCCGCGCGCGTCGCGAAGATTCTCGGCGATACCTTCGCGACCGCCCATCTGCCGCTCGGCGAATCCGCCGGCCCGCTTGCGATCTACGGCTGCGCCGGTCTGCCGACCGCGAGCCGCGGCCGTGCCGATCAGCAGTATTTCTTCGTCAATGGCCGCTTCGTGCGTGACAAGCTGCTCACGCACGCGGTGCGCGCCGCGTATGAAGACGTGCTGCACGGCGAGCGCTATCCGTCGTATGTGCTGTTTCTCGATCTGCCGCCCGAAGGCGTCGACGTGAACGTGCATCCGTCGAAGATCGAAGTGCGTTTCCGCGATTCGCGCTCGATCCACCAGTTCGTGTTCCATGCGGTGCAGCGCGCGCTCGCGCGGCACGCGGGCGCGTCGCCGGAAACGACGGCGGGCGGCCATGCGGCGCATCTGGAGCCGTCGGCGGGCGGCTCCGCTTCGTTTGGTTCGACGGCATTGGCCGGTGGGGGCGCAGCCGCGGGCACGAGCGACGGCAGCCGCTTCAGCTCGGGCGGCTCCTTCGGCGCAGGCGAACGCAGCGGCTTCGGCGGATTCGGCGGCTCGCAGCCGGGCAACACGTGGATGCGCCAGTCGCGCATGACGCAAGGCACGCTGCCGGTCGCGCAACCGCTCGCCGGCTACGACGCGCTGTTCGGCCGCAAGGACCCGCTCGCCGCGCCGATGGAAGGCGCATCGCTGTTCGAGGCGCGCGACTCGGCCGCCGAAACGGCATCGCCATACGACGCGACATCGCCCGCTTCGTCACCGTTCTCCGCACGCGCCACCTCCCCCGCGGTCGACGCCACCGACGACCAGCCGCTCGGCTTCGCGCTCGGCCAGGTCCACGGCATCTACGTGCTCGCGCAGAACCGGCACGGGCTCGTGATCGTCGACATGCACGCGGCGCACGAGCGCATCCTGTACGAGCAGTTCAAGAACGCGCTCGCCGATCGCGCGATCGCCGTGCAGCCGTTGCTGATCCCGCAGACGATGCAGGCCGATCCGGTCGAAATCGGCACGGTCGAGGAAGAGTGCGACACGCTCGACGCGCTCGGCTTCGACCTTGCGGTGCTGTCGCCGACCACGCTCGCGATCCGCGCGGTCCCCGCGCTGCTGAAGGACGCCGATCTGCAATCGCTCGCGCGCGCGGTGCTCTCCGACCTGCATGCGTTCGGCGGCTCGCGCGTGCTGACCGAGCGTCAGCACGAACTGCTGGGCACGCTCGCGTGCCATCACGCGGTGCGCGCGAACCGGCGCCTGACGCTCGACGAGATGAACGCGCTGCTGCGCCAGATGGAGGCGACCGAGCGCGCCGACCAGTGCAATCACGGGCGTCCGACGTGGTATCAACTGACGCTGGTCGATCTCGATCGGCTGTTCATGCGCGGGCAGTAACGTTGCAGCGTTCGACGAAACAGCTTCGACGCGCCGCGCCTGCGTGCTCATGACGTCACCCGCTCCTGCCCCGATCCCCTGCCTGCTCGGTCCGACCGCGTCCGGCAAGACCGCCGCCGCGCTCGCGCTCGCCGCGCGGCGGCCGGTCGAGATCATCAGCGTCGATTCGGCGCTCGTCTATCGCGAGATGGACATCGGCACCGCGAAGCCGACCGCCGACGAGCGCGCGGTGGCGCCGCATCACCTGATCGATATCGTCGATCCGGCCGATTCGTATTCGGCCGCGCAGTTTCGCGCGGACACGTTGCGGCTCTGCGGTGAAATCGTCGCGCGCGGACGGCTGCCGCTGCTGGTCGGCGGCACGATGCTGTACTACAAGGCGCTGACGCAAGGGCTCAACGACCTGCCCGCCGCCGACGCCGACGTGCGCGCGACGCTCGACGCCGACGCCGCCCGCGACGGCTGGCCGACACTGCATGCGCGGCTCGCCACGGTCGATCCGGACACGGCCGCGCGACTCGCGCCGAACGATTCGCAGCGCATCCAGCGGGCACTCGAAGTGTTCATGCTGACCGGCCAGCCAATGTCGACGCTGCTTGCCGCACCCGCGCGCATCGACGCCGCCGCGTCGGCCTGGCGCTTCGTGCCGATCGCGCTCGAGCCGTCCGAGCGCGGCGTGCTGCACGCGCGCATCGAGCAACGCTTCGATGCGATGCTCGCGCACGGTTTCGTCGACGAAGTGGTAAAGCTGCGCGCGCGCGGCGATCTGCTGCCCGGGATGCCGTCGATGCGCTGCGTCGGTTATCGGCAGGTGTGGGAATACCTCGACGGCGCCGTCGATTACCGGACCATGCGCGACAGGGGCATTTTCGCGACGCGGCAGTTGTGCAAGCGGCAGCTCACGTGGCTGCGGAGCATGCCGGAGCGGATGGTGGTGGATTGCTGCGATCCGCACGCGACGGCGCGGGTGGTGGAACTGATCGAAACGCTGGTGTGAAACGTTGAGCGGGAGTCGGGCGAACAGCGGGACTTTGCAGCGAGACTCGCGAAGCGAGATTCCGACCCGAAGAACCTCTGAACGACCCGGCCCGCGCGGCGCCCTTACGAACGCCACGCGAACCGTCGAACCTTAGACCACGACCGTCTGCGCTTCACCGGCCGCGCTTTCGCGCACCACGCCGATCTTCCAGACCTGCTCGCCCGCCGCGGACAACAGACCGGTCGCCGCCTCGGCATCAGCCGCGGACACGATCACCGCCATGCCGATACCGCAGTTGAACACCCGGTGCATTTCCGCATCCGCGACACCGCCGTGCTTCTGCAGCCACGAGAACAGCGGCGGCAGCGGCCACGCGCGATGATCGAGCTCGGCCGTCAGACCTTCGCGCAGCACGCGCGGAATGTTTTCGACGAGGCCGCCGCCCGTGATGTGCGCCATGCCCTTCACTTCGACCTGCTGCATCAGCGCGAGCAGCGGCTTCACGTAGATGCGCGTGGGCGCCATCAGCGCGTCGGCGAGCGGGCGGCCGTCGAAGTCCGCGTTCAGATCGGGCTGCGCGCGCTCGATGATCTTGCGCACCAGCGAAAAACCGTTCGAATGGATGCCGCTCGACGCGAGACCGAGCACCACGTCGCCCGGAACGATCTTGCTGCCGTCGATGATCTTGCTCTTTTCCACCGCGCCGACCGCGAAACCGGCCAGGTCGTATTCGCCGTCCGGGTACATGCCCGGCATTTCCGCGGTTTCGCCGCCGATCAGCGCACAGCCCGACAGTTCGCAGCCTTGCGCGATGCCCTTCACGACGGTGGCAGCCGTACCGACGTCGAGCTTGCCGCAGGCGAAGTAGTCGAGGAAGAACAGCGGCTCGGCGCCCTGCACGAGGATGTCGTTGACGCTCATCGCGACCAGATCCTGGCCGACGGTGTCGTGCCGGTTCAGATGGAATGCGAGACGCAGCTTGGTGCCGACGCCGTCGGTGCCGGACACGAGCACCGGCTCCTTGTATTTTTTCGGCACTTCGAACAGCGCGCCGAACCCGCCGATGCCGCCCAGCACGCCGTCGCGCAGGGTCTTCTTGGCAAAGGGCTTGATGGCGTCGACGAGGGCGTCGCCCGCATCGATGTCCACGCCGGCGTCGCGATACGACAAACCTTGGGCTGAATCGGTTGAATGCTGGGCGGATTTCGGTTGATTCATGGGGAAGAGCGAGAAGGTCGGTAAAATACGATTTTACCCGATGCCGGCTGCCTGGCTGGAATTAGCGCGTTCGACGACATCCGAGAAACGACTTTGCAACACGACACTACGATTCCGGCCTCCCGGCCCGCGCGCTTCCGTCCGACGCGTATGCGCGCACGCCGCCCGGCGAGCCGGGGAGCACGCTCAACCACCGACTGCTTATCGACGTTTTAGGCCCGAGACCCCGGCTGCTCCTGTCCGTTTTTTCGTCCATCCGGGCGCCGGCCTCATTTTCGGCATTAACCTACTGTGCTTCGTCAACTGACGCTCGATCTCGGCACCCCGCCGCCATCGACATTCGACAATTTCTTCGCCGGCGCGAACGCCGAGCTGGTCACGCGCCTGCGTGAGCTCGACAACGCGCTCGCCGCCGGGCCGGTCGCCGATCGCACCTTCTACATCTGGGGCGAAGCCGGCAGCGGCCGCACGCACCTGCTGCAGGCACTGGTGCACGAAGCGCCGCCGGGACATGCGCGCTTCGCCGGCCCGCAGAGCAGCCTCGCCGCATTCGGCTTCGATCCGCGCGTCGCGCTCTATGCAATCGACGATTGCGACGGATTGTCGGCCGCGCAGCAGATCGCCGTGTTCAACCTGTTCAACGAAGTGCGCGCGCATCCGACGAGCGCGCTCGTCGCCGCCGGCAACGCGCCGCCGATCGGCATGACCGTGCGCGAGGATCTGCGCACGCGCCTCGGCTGGGGTCTGGTGTTCCATCTCGCGCCGCTGCCCGACGACGCGAAGGCCGCGGTGCTGAAACGCGCGGCGCGCGAGCGCGGCATCATGCTCGCCGACGACGTGCCGGCCTATCTGCTCACGCACTTGCGCCGCGACATGCCGAGCCTGATGGCGCTGCTCGACGCGCTCGACCGCTTCTCGCTCGAACAGAAGCGCGCGGTCACGCTGCCGCTGTTGCGCACGATGCTCGCGTCGCCGGACGCCGACGAACGGCGCGGCTCCGCCGAAGCCGCCGACCCGCCGGGTTCACACGCCGCCCTTCCTGCTTCAAGTAAAATAGGCCCCCATGGCTAACCTCGCACTCTTCGATCTCGATCACACGCTCATTCCCACCGACAGCGACCACGAATGGGGCCGCTTCATGGTGAAAAAAGGCATGGTCGACGCCGAAAATTTCGCCCGTGAAAACGACCGCTTCTACGCCGATTACAAAGCAGGCAAGCTCAACATTCACGCTTATCTCGTCGCCATGCTGACGCCGCTCGCGAAATACACGCGCGCGCAGCTCGCCGACCTTCACGCGCAGTACATGCACGAGGTCATCACACCGACCATCCAGCCTGTCGCGCTCGAACTCGTGAAGCAGCACCGCGAAGCAGGCGACCTGTGCTGCGTCGTCACCGCCACCAACGAATTCATCACGCGGCCGATCGCGCAGGCGTTCGGCGTCGATACGCTGATCGCGTGCGAGGCGGAAACCGTCGACGGCGATCCGCACGGCGCCTACACCGGCCGCCCGACCGGCACGCCGAGCTACAAGGAAGGCAAGATCGTGCGCACCGAAATGTGGCTCGCCTCGCTCGGCAAGAGCTGGGCCGACTTCGAGCACAGCTATTTCTACAGCGATTCGCACAACGACATCCCGCTGCTCGAAAAAGTCACCGATCCCATCGCGACCAATCCGGACGACACGTTGCGTGCCCATGCGCAGGCAAAAGGCTGGCGCATTCTCGAACTCTTTCAACCCTCGTGATCAAGAAACTCATCCGCAAGCTATTCGGCCAGGACGCGGCGACCGCTGACGACACGCTCGCCGCCGAAACCAGGGCCGAGGCTCATGCCGACGCCACCGGCAGCACGCCCGCGCGCGGCAAGTCCGCTTCCGGCAACACCGCGCGGCCGCGCCGCAAGTCCGCCGCGGCGGCCGCGCAAGCCCCGCGCGAGCCGGACGTGCCCGTCATCATTCCGCACGACGTGCACGGCATCGACCCCACGCTGATCTCGCGCAATGCGATCCGCGTGACCGAAGGCCTGCAGCAGGCCGGCTACCGTGCGTTCATCGTCGGCGGCGCGGTGCGCGACCTGCTGCTCGGCGTGAAGCCGAAAGACTTCGACGTCGCGACCGACGCGACGCCCGAACAGGTGCAGAAGCTGTTCCGCCGCGCGCGCATCATCGGCCGGCGCTTCCAGATCGTGCACGTGCAGTTCGGCCAGGAAATCATCGAAACCTCGACGTTCCGCGCGCTGGTCGATCCGCCCGCCGCGGACGCGCCGCCGCCGAAGCGTCTGAAGCGCGACGAGCTCGACCGCCGCACCCACGCGGTCGACGCGAGCGGCCGCGTGCTGCGCGACAACGTGTGGGGCGAACAGCACGAAGACGCCACGCGCCGCGATTTCACGATCAACGCGATGTACTACGATCCGGCCACGCAAACCGTGCTGGACTATCACAACGGCATGGCCGACATGCGCGCGCGTCTGCTGCGCATGATCGGCGACCCGGCCACGCGCTATCGCGAGGACCCGGTGCGGATGCTGCGCGTCGTGCGTTTCGCCGCGAAGCTCGGCTTCGAGATCGACGACGCCACGCGCGCGCCGATCGACAAGATGGCCGACCTGATCAACAACGTGCCCGCCGCGCGTCTGTTCGACGAGATGCTGAAGCTGATGCTGTCGGGCCACGCGCTCGGGTGCCTGAAGCGGCTGCGCCAGGAGGGCCTGCATCACGGCCTGCTGCCGCTACTCGACGTCGTGCTCGAGCAGCCGATCGGCGAGCGCTTCATCTCGCTCGCGCTGTCCAGCACGGACGCCCGCGTACTCGCCAACAAGCCGGTGTCGCCGGGCTTCCTGTTCGCGACGCTGCTGTGGCACGACGTGCAGCAGCGCTGGCAGAAATTCGAGGCGGACGGCGAGTATCCGGTGCCCGCGCTGCATCGCGCGATGGACGAAGTGCTCGACATGCAGACCGAGAAACTCGCGATCCACAAGCGTTTCTCGGCCGACATGCGCGAAATCTGGGGCCTGCAACTGCGCCTCGAAAAACGCTCGGGCCGCAGCGCGCTGAAGCTGCTGGAACACCAAAGATTTAGAGCGGGGTATGATTTCCTCCTGTTGCGCTGCGCATCGGGCGAACTCGACGAGTCGGTCGGCGCGTGGTGGACGGAGTTCATCGAAGGAGACGCCGCCGCGCGCGAGACATTGCTCACGCAAGGCGGGAAGGACCGGAGCCCCAGGAAACGACGGCGGCGCGGCGGCGCCAGAAACCGCAAATCAGGTGACGGAGTGGAGGGCGGCTCGCCCGCCGAACGCACGGACAACGACGTGGGCCGTGAAGGCCCGCACGAAGACTGACGCGGCGTTCGCGGAAGCCGTCGAACGATAGTTGCAGGAAGTTATGCCATGACGGTTGCTTATCTTGGCCTCGGCGCGAATCTCGGGGACGCGCGCCAGACCCTGAAAGACGCGGTGGTGTGCCTCGCCCAACAGCACACCATCACCGTGCTCGCCAAATCGAGCCTGTATCGGACTGCTCCGATCGACGCGGGCGGCGATGACTATTTCAACTGCGTCGTGCAGCTCGAAACATCGCTCCCCGTGCGGCATCTGCTCGCGCTGTGCCACAAGATCGAGCATCAGTTCGGCCGTGAACGGCCGTTTCGCAATGCCCCGCGCACGCTCGACCTCGACATCCTGCTCTACGGCGACCAGTCGATCAACGAAGCCGATCTGATCGTGCCGCACCCGCGTCTGGTCGAACGCGCGTTCGCGCTGGTGCCGCTCGTCGAGATCGACGCCGGATTGATCATTCCCCAGCATGGCCGCGCCGCGGCGCTGCTCGACGGCGTCAGCGATCAGCGCATCGAAAAAGTGAAGTCACCCTGTCAGTGCCCGATGCTCAATGCGCTGACCGGCGGTTCCGCCGACAAGGGCCGCTGCGAATGAGTTCGCCGCCGCTTACAGTCACCGCGCCGCAGTTGCGCCCGCCGTTCGGCTATATCGCGATCGAAGGGCCGATCGGCGTCGGCAAGACCTCGCTCGCGCGACGCCTCGCGCAACGCTGGTCGATGCGGGAGCTGTTCGAGCGCCCGCAAGACAATCCGTTTCTCGAACGCTTCTATCGCGACACGGCGCGCTATGCGCTGCCGGTGCAGTTGCACTTCGCGCTGCAACGCGCGCAGCAGGCCCAGGAAGTCGTCGCCGCGCAGGCGACCGGTACGCCGCTGATCGCCGATTTCATGACACAGCGAAACGACATCTTCGCGCGTCTGACGCTGCAGGAAGACGAGTGGCAGCTATATCGCGCGCTCGCCGCACGGCTCGACGTGAGCGCGCCGTCGCCCGATTTCGTCGTCTATCTGCAGGCGAGTCCCGAGGTGCTGTTCGCGCGCATCCAGAAGCGCGCGGTGCCGATGGAGCTGCAGATTTCCGACGCCTATCTGCGCGCGCTCAGCGACGCGTACAACGAATTCTTCTACCACTACGACCGCACGCCCGTGCTGACGGTCAACGCCGAACATCTGAATCCGCTCGACTCCGACGCGGACCTTGCGCTGCTCGCCGAACGCATCGAAACGATGCGCGGGCGCAAGGAATTCTTTGTCAAAGGCACGTCGCTGTAAGCGGCGCGGCCAATTCTCGCGGCCATTTATTCTTCCCTTCTCACTGGATTGACCATGACTTATTTGCAGGAAGCGAGCCGGAGCGCGATCACCGTGCCGAAACTGCAGGCAATGCGCGACGCCGGCGAAAAGATCGCGATGCTTACCTGCTACGACGCGAGCTTCGCGGCGCTGCTGGATCGCGCGGGTGTCGACGTGCTCCTGATCGGCGATTCGCTCGGCAACGTTCTGCAAGGCCAGACGACCACGCTGCCGGTGTCGCTCGCCGACATCGCGTATCACACGGCGAGTGTTTCGCGCGCGCGGCCGTCGGCGCTGATCGTCGCGGACCTGCCGTTCGGCACGTACGGCACGCCGGAAGACGCGTTCCGCAGCTCGGTCGAACTGATGCGCGCGGGCGCGCAGATGGTGAAGCTCGAAGGCGGCGAATGGCTCGCGGATACGGTGCGCTTTCTGGTCGAACGCTCGATTCCGGTGTGCGCGCACGTCGGGCTCACGCCGCAGTCGGTGCATGCGTTCGGCGGCTTCAAGGTGCAGGGCAAGACCGAAGCGGGCGCGAGCCAGTTGCTGCGCGACTCGCTCGCGATGCAGACGGCCGGCGCGCAACTGATCGTGATGGAAGCGATTCCGACGCAGCTTGCGAGCGAGGTGACGAAGCAGTTGCGCATCCCGACGATCGGGATTGGCGCGGGGCTCGACTGCTCGGGTCAGGTGCTCGTGCTGCACGACATGCTGGGGATTTTCCCGGGCAAGCGGCCGCGTTTCGTGAAGGATTTCATGCAGGGGCAGCCGAGCATTCAGGCGGCTATCGAGGCTTATGTACGGGCGGTGAAGGACGGGGCGTTCCCGGGTCCGGAGCACACGTTCTGATTTCTTCTGATTGGGTGAGACGGCGTCCTGGCGTCTGCTTTGCGGGACTGGGGCGCCGCCTGTTTGTTTCCGCCGTGCGGGTTCTGCGCTCGGGCGTTTCGGGTACTCTAGCGAACGATTCGCGCCGGCAACGCGCCGCGCAACGCGTTGCAGATCAGCAGCGCTTCGGCATTCAGCACGTCCGCCTCCGTCAACACTTTTTCCGCCGCGTTCAGGCCCGCCGCTTCTTCTTCCAGCAATACGCTTCGCATCACGCCAGGCAGCACGCCTGACGCGAGCGGCGGCGTCCACCACTGCCCCGCGAGCTTCACAAACACATTCGATCGGCCCCCTTCGGTCAGCTCCCCCCGTTCGTTGAAGAACAGCGTATCGAATGCACCCTTCGCTTCGGCTTCGCGCCAGCCGCGGTCGTAGTCGGCGCGGCGGGTGGTCTTGTGGCGCAGCAGCGGATCAGCCGCCCGTGTGGGCGTGCTGCTCTGCCCGGAGCCGAGCAGCACGCCAACGCGCTCTTCCGGCAACGGCGTCAACACCGCGGCGGTGATCTGCGCGGCGCCGTTCATGCTCAGCGCGAGCCGCATGCGATGCGGCGTTTGCGCTGTCAGCGCCGCGCACTGCGCGGCGATGCGCTCACGGATGCGCTGTTCGTCGAATTTGAAACCGAGCGTCGCAGCGCTCGACGACAGCCGCCGCAGATGGCGCGCCAGATGCCGCACGCCGTCTTCCCGCGTCGCGTACATCGTTTCGAAGAGATCGAAGCCCGGCTCGGCTTCGGTCAGGAAACTGGCTTTCAATCGACACTCCGCGTATTCGTCGGCGGCCACGCTGTCGAGGACGATGCCCGCGCCGACGCCCATGCTGCCGCGCAGGCCGGCTGCCTCGCCCGGTTGCGCGGACGGAGTCAACGTCAGGGTACGGATTGCGACTGACAGGCAGAAATCGCCGCAACGGGAAGTGTTCTCCGTGGATACGGCGGCGTGACGGTCGTCGGCCTGAGCCGGCACGGCAGCGGCGCTCACGCGAGTAGCGCCCGCGGGCGCATCGAGCCACCCGATCGCGCCGGTATAAAGCCCGCGTGGCGTGCTTTCGAGCTCGTCGATCAACTGCATCGTGCGATGCTTCGGCGCGCCGGTGATCGAGCCGCACGGAAACAATGCGCGCAGGACCGCGGCGAACGACGTGCCGCCGGGCAACGTCGCCTCCACCGTCGACGTCATCTGCCAGACCGACGCATACGGCTCGACGGAAAACAGCGCCGGCACCTTCACCGAGCCGATCTGCGCGACGCGCGACAGATCGTTGCGCAACAGATCGACGATCATCACGTTCTCGGCGCGGTTCTTCGGGTCGTTGGCGAGGAATTCCGCGCTGCCCCGGTCGGCGGCCGGATCGGGCGCGCGCGGCGCCGTGCCCTTCATCGGCCGCGCGCGCAGCGTCGCGCCCTGCTTCTCGACGAACAGCTCCGGCGAGCACGACAGCACCCAGGCGTCGCCCGGCAACGCGATCAGCGCGCCGAACGGCACCGGCTGACGCGCGCGCAGCCGCCGGTAGAACCCGACCGGCGGCCCGAACACGTCGAAGCCGAGCCGGTACGTGTAGTTGACCTGATACGACTCGCCCGCGCGCAGCGCGGCGTGAATCGCATCGATCGCCGCGTCGAACTGCGTGCGATCGACGCTCGCGCGCACATTGGCCGTACCCGCGACCGACGGTTCGAGCGTGCCGTTATCGCGCGCCATCAGCCACGTGTCGACCTCGTCGCGCGAGAGCTTCGCGCAGCGCTCGAACAATAAAAAACGCAGCGTGGCATTGCCATGCTGCGTTTCGAAAGACCGGCGCGCATCGAGACCGACGAGCGCGTGGCCAAATTCATAGTCGGCGAGCGCGACGGCGTGCAGACCGCTGCCGGTATCCGCCGCGACGCTCTCGCACACGGCTTCGAGTTGCGCGGCATCCGTACAGACCCGCTCGTGCACGAAGTCCGTGTACAAACGGCTCGAACGGCGCGCCGCCGTTGCACCGCAGTCGTCGAGCAGCGCGAACACCGCGCCGCGCCCGTCTACCATCATGCCGACCGCCAGATCAGATCAGTCGAAGAAGCTCTTCACGCGATCGAACCAGCTCTTGCTTTGCGGGCTATGCCGCGCACCGCCTTCCACGAGGGCCTTTTCGAACTGCTTGAGCAGATCGCGCTGCGCATCAGTGAGCTTGACCGGCGTTTCGACCTGCACGTGCACGTACAGATCGCCGGCGATGCTCGAACGAAGCCCCTTGATGCCCTTGCCGCGCAGACGGAACGTCTTGCCCGACTGCGTGCCCTCGGGCACCGTGAAGCTCGCGCGGCCCGCGAGCGTCGGCACTTCGATTTCGCCGCCGAGCGCCGCGGTGGTGAACGGAATCGGCATCTGACAATGCAGATCGTCGCCGTCGCGCTCGAACACCGAGTGCTGCTTGATGTGAATCTCGACGTACAGATCGCCCGACGGACCGCCGTTGATACCCGGCTCGCCGTTGCCGGCCGAGCGGATGCGCATGCCGTCGTCGATACCGGCCGGAATCTTCACTTCGAGCGTCTTGGTTTCCTTCACCTTGCCCGCGCCGTGGCAGTGGCTGCACGGCTCGGGGATATAGGTGCCGGTGCCGTGGCATTTCGGGCAGGTCTGCTGGATGCTGAAGAAGCCCTGCGACATGCGCACCGAACCCGAGCCGCTACAGGTCGGGCAGGTTTCCGGCTTGGTGCCGGGCTTCGCGCCCGAACCGTGACAGACCTCGCACGAGACCCAGCTCGGCACGCGAATCTGCGTGTCGTAACCGTGCGCGGCCTGCTCGAGCGTGATTTCCATGCTGTAGCGCAGATCGGCGCCGCGATAGACCTGCGGGCCCGCCCGGCCGCCTCCGCGTGCACCGCCGGCCGCCTGGCCGAAGATATCGCCGAAGATGTCGCCGAACGCATCGGCGAAACCGCCGAAGCCCTGCGCGCCGGCTCCGCCCATGTTCGGATCGACGCCCGCGTGGCCGTACTGATCGTACGCGGCGCGCTTTTGCGAATCCGACAGCATTTCATAGGCTTCCTTCACCTCCTTGAAACGCTCTTCCGCATCCTTGTTGCCCGGATTGCGGTCGGGGTGGTGCTTCATCGCGAGCTTGCGATAAGCCTTCTTGATTTCGTCGTCGCTCGCGTTCTTCGCGACGCCCAGAACCTCGTAGTAATCCCGTTTCGCCATATCGGTTCAACGCCATCGCGCAATGCAACGCGACAGCTCCTTGTGAATGCTGTGGAGTCTCACGACTCGTCCGGCCGCTGTTTGCGCCGCGCTTGCCCACGGTTCAAAACAACGCCCTCCATAAAACAAATGTGCCCGGAGAGCCCAAAAGGCTCGCCAGGCGCGATAACCGCTCTTGCACTGAAGGCGCCCCGGGAAGGGGCGCCTTTCTCGTGCAGCCGGGCCGCGCACATTGCCGTGCACGGCTTTACGGTCGGATACCGACCTGGCTTTAGTCCTTCTTCACTTCCTTGAACTCGGCGTCGACCACGTCGTCGGCCTGCTGGCTCGCGCCCGCCGCTTCACCGGCACCGCCGCCGCTCGCCGCGCCCGCTGCCGCTTCGGCACCTTGCGCAGCCTGCATGTCGGCGTACATCTTCTCGCCCATCTTCTGCGAGGCCGTGGCCACCGCTTCGATCTTCGCTTCGATCGCGGCCTTGTCGCTCGAGCTGCTCTTCAGCGTGTCTTCGAGGTCCTTCAACGCGGCTTCGATCTTTTCCTTCTCGCCGGCTTCGAGCTTGTCGCCGTACTCGGTCAGCGCCTTCTTCGTGCTGTGCACGAGCGCGTCGCCCTGGTTGCGGGCGTCGGCCAGCTCACGCAGCTTGTGATCTTCTTCCGCGTTCGCTTCGGCGTCCTTCACCATCTTCTCGATTTCGGCTTCGGACAGACCCGAGTTCGCCTTGATCGTGATGCGGTTTTCCTTGCCGGTCGCTTTGTCTTTCGCGCCGACGTGCAGAATGCCGTTCGCGTCGATGTCGAAGCTCACTTCGATCTGCGGCACGCCGCGCGGTGCCGGCGGAATGCCTTCCAGGTTGAACTCGCCGAGCAGCTTGTTGCCCGCCGCCATTTCGCGTTCGCCCTGGAACACCTTGATCGTCACGGCGCTCTGGTTGTCGTCAGCCGTCGAATAGACCTGCGCGTGCTTGGTCGGGATCGTGGTGTTCTTGTTGATCATCTTCGTCATCACGCCGCCGAGCGTTTCGATGCCGAGCGACAGCGGGGTCACGTCGAGCAGCAGCACGTCCTTGCGGTCGCCCGACAGCACCTGGCCCTGAATCGCGGCACCGACGGCCACGGCTTCGTCCGGGTTCACATCGCGGCGCGGATCCTTGCCGAAGAACTCCTTCACCTTTTCCTGCACCTTCGGCATACGGGTCATGCCGCCGACCAGGATCACGTCGTCGATTTCGCCGACCTTCACGCCTGCGTCCTTGATGGCCACGCGGCACGGCTCGATCGTGCGTGCGATCAGTTCTTCAACCAGCGCTTCCAGCTTGGCGCGCGTGATCTTCAGGTTCAGGTGCTTCGGACCCGACGCGTCGGCCGTGATGTACGGCAGGTTGATTTCGGTCTGCTGGCTCGACGACAGCTCGATCTTGGCCTTTTCAGCCGATTCCTTCAGGCGCTGCAGCGCGAGCACGTCCTTCGACAGATCGACGCCCTGTTCCTTCTTGAACTCGCCGATGATGTAGTCGATGATGCGCTGGTCGAAGTCTTCGCCGCCGAGGAACGTGTCGCCGTTCGTGGACAGCACTTCGAACTGCTTTTCACCGTCGACGTCCGCGATTTCGATGATCGAGATATCGAACGTGCCGCCGCCGAGGTCGAACACGGCGATCTTGCGGTCGCCCTTTTCAGCCTTGTCCAGGCCGAATGCCAGGGCGGCCGCGGTCGGTTCGTTGATGATCCGCTTCACTTCCAGACCGGCGATGCGGCCTGCATCCTTGGTCGCCTGACGCTGGCTGTCGTTGAAGTACGCCGGCACCGTGATCACGGCTTCCGTAACGGTCTCGCCGAGGTAGTCCTCAGCGGTCTTCTTCATCTTGCGCAGCACTTCGGCGGAGATTTGCGGCGGCGCGAGTTTCTGGTCGCGCACTTCGATCCATGCGTCACCGTTGTCGGCCTTGATGATCTTGTAGGGCATCAGGCCGATGTCCTTCTGCACTTCCTTCTCTTCGAAGCGGCGGCCGATCAGGCGCTTGACCGCGAACAGCGTGTTCCTCGGGTTGGTGACCGACTGACGCTTGGCCGGCGCGCCGACCAGGATCTCGCTGTCTTCCATGTAAGCGATGATCGACGGCGTGGTGCGCGCGCCTTCCGAGTTCTCGATGACCTTGACCGAGTTACCTTCCATGATCGCCACGCACGAGTTGGTCGTGCCCAGGTCGATGCCGATGATTTTGCCCATTTTTACTAATCTCCTGACTTTGATCGCTGCGGAAAGCGCCCGGTTAGCCCATCTGGCGGCGGGACGATCCGCTCTCAATTCATACCTGCACTCAAAATAAGTGCGGCCACATCGTTTTCAAGACCTTTTTTGCGATGCGGTCTTTAATTTTTTTCAATCCAGGGGACGGACGCTCAAGCCCGCTCCATCAACCGCTGCGACACATCTAGCCTCAGGCGCGACAAGTGGCTGAATCGACTGGATCTTTTGCCGCGCGACGGCAACCGGCACGGCCAACCGCGCGAAGCCGCGCCAGCCGGAGAGGACGGCTGCCGGATGGCCCGTGATGCTTACTCCGGCGCGCTTATTTCGGCGCCGCGACGGTCACGAGCGCGGGACGCAGCACCCGATCCGCGATCACGAAACCCTTTTGCAGCACGGCGACGACGGTATTCGGCTCCTGGTCGGCCGGCACCATCGAGATGGCCTGGTGGCGATGCGGATCGAACTTTTCGCCGACCGGGTTCAGCGCGACGACGCGGCCCTTTTCGAGCGCGCCGTTCAACTGACGCAGCGTGAGTTCGACACCTTCGCGGACCTTCTGCAGATCGTCGGACGAGTGGGCGACGGCCGCCTCGAGGCTATCGACCACCGGCAGCAGATGCTCGGCGAAGTTTTCGATCGCAAACTTGTGCGCCTTGGCAACGTCTTCCTGAGCGCGACGGCGCACGTTCTCGGTTTCGGCCCTCGCGCGCAGGAAGCTTTCCTGCAATTCGGCGATCTTCGCCTGAGCTTCGGCCAGCGCCTGCTCGCCGGCTGAGCGCGCCTGTTCGGCGGCCCCACCCGCTGCCGGGTCCGGCTGGTTAGCGGCGGCCTGCGCGGCCTCGGCGGCCTGGCGCGCGGCTTCGTCGGCGGGCGTGGGATTCTGGCTCGTCGGGTTCTCTTGCGTGTTTTCCATGTCGCTGAAAGTCGTTAGAAAGTAAAAGCCAAGGTAGCGCAGTCATATGACTGCGCACCGCGATTTGTGCGTTGCAAAATCGCGACACGCGCTTTCGCGCGCAACCGCATATCAAGCCCGCAGATAGGGCCGGAAAGAACCGTTTCAAGCGGCTCCGCGGTTTTTTTCGCACCAGCGGCGTGCAGGCGAAACGCTCCGTAACAACCGTTAACGTGGCGCAACCAGATAGAGATTGAGTGCGCTCGGCAAGTGGCCTATGCTCCAATCATGCAGCGGAAAAGCCACGTTAACCCTAATCTGACGTAAGCCTTACCGAAGCTGACAGTTACACCGATTCAGCCTGTTTCAATCCTCAATCTTCCCAAGGGGAGAACCGTGAAACTGACCTTTGCAATCGGGGTGGTCGCATTGGTACTGATCGCGGGCACCACGACCATCTGCATGTCCGGAGCGGTCAACGATCGCACCACCGAATATGGCGGCGCACGCGCCACCATGGAACAGTTTTTCAATCCCCACCTGAAAATCTGTCGATAGTGCGCCGGTCGCGTTTGGTCGGCCGCCCGTGCAGCGTGGCGGCCGGTTCGCGGTACATCCTGCGCCGTTCCTGCTCGGCCTGCCGCTTCACCCTGCTCTCTTCGGTTTCGGCGTAAAGCGTCTGCGCGACGCTAGCCGGCCCGCGCACATCGCACACGCCGAGCACTTTCACCTGCCACACGACATTTTCGATCTCGATCTCGACGAGATCGCCGACGCGTACGTCCCTGGCCGGCTTGACGGCGCTGCCGCCGATGCGCACCCGCCCTTTGTCGAGCGCGTCAGCGGCGAGTGAGCGCGTCTTGAAAAAACGCGCGGCCCACAGCCATTTGTCGATGCGCAGCTTCGCGCCCGGTTCGGTGGAAATGCGGTAATTCATTGGTGTTTCAGGCTCCTGCCGTATGCGGTATCGGCGCCGCCTGCACCGGCCAGCCCTGCAGATGCTGCGCGACGATTTCGCCGAGCGCGGCAATCCACGCGTGCGACGCGTTCAGGCAAGGGATGCGGTGAAACTCCTTGCCGCCCGCGTGCAGAAACTCGTCGCGCACTTCCATGCCGATCTCCTCGATCGTTTCGAGGCAGTCGGCGGTAAAGCCAGGGCAGAACACGTCGGCGCGCCGCACGCCAGCCGCGCCGAGCTCCTTCAGCGTCGGCGCCGTATAGGGCTGCAGCCATTCGGCCTTGCCGAAGCGCGACTGGAACGTGATGCGGCATTCCACGGCCGTCAGCTCGAGCGCCTGCATCAGCAGCGCGCCGGTCTGCTGGCATTGCTCGTGGTACGGATCGCCGAGGTCGAGCGTGCGCTTGGGCACGCCGTGAAAACTGAGCACGAGCTTGTCGCCCGCCGCGAAGTCGGGCCGGCCGTGCTGATGCCAATACTGGTGGACCTGCGCGGCGAGCGCCGCGATATAGGCGGGGTGATCGGGGTATTGGCGCACCGTGCGGATTTCCGGCTGGTTGCGCATGCGCTTCAATGCCGAAAAGGCTTCGTCGAAAGCAGTGGCGGTGGTCGACGCCGAGTACTGCGGATACATCGGCATCAGCAGCACGCGCTCGGCGCCCGCGAGCTTTAGCTGGTTCAGCATCGCGGCAATGCCGGGCGTGCCGTAACGCATCGCGTAGTCGACCAGCACCGTGTAGTCGTTCAGTTGCAGCAGATGACGCAAGCCCTCCACCTGCTTTTCCGTATGGACGCGCAGCGGCGAGCCTTCGGGCATCCAGACCGCCGCATATTTCTTCGCGGAACTGCGGCCGCGAAACGGCAAAATCAGCAGACGCAGAATGATCTGCCAGAGCGGCGCCGGAATTTCGACCACCCGCGGATCGGACAGAAACTGCGCGAGATAGCGGCGCACCGCGCGCGGCGTCGGCGCGTCGGGCGTGCCGAGATTGATCAGCAACACGGCAACGCGATGCGACGTAGCGTTCTGCGAAGGCCGCTCGAGGTCGAAGCGCATAGGCAGCAGAGGTCGCCGCTTCACGCGGCAAGTCGATTCAGTGGAGATTCATTATAGCGGCGCGGGTTCCGTGCGCCCCCTGGCCATTCGGACGATTGGCAGGCCGCGCGCGTTCGCGCATCATTGCCGGCATGGCCTGTCGTTATGGCAACGCGAAGTGAAGCTACCGCCGGTTTATTGTTGGCTAAGCGTCATGGAAAGCAGCCGCGCGGTGATGTCGACGATCGGAATCACGCGGTTGTAGGCCATGCGGGTCGGCCCGATCACGCCGAGCGTGCCGACGATCTTGCCGTTCACCTCGTACGGCGCGGTAACAACGCTCATTTCTTCGATCGGCACGAGATTCGATTCGCCGCCGATGAAGATCTGCACGCCCGCCGCGTGACTCGACACGTCGAGCAACTGAAGGAGGCTGGTTTTCTGGTCGAACACATCGAACAGCTTGCGCAGGCGCGCCATGTCCGACGAAAGGTCAGCGACTTCGAGCAGGTTGCGCTCGCCCGAGATCAGCACGGTCTCGCCGGTGTCGGATTCTTCGGTGCTCGCGGTGACGGCCGCGTGCATCAGCGAGGTCATGTCGCCGCGCAGTTCGTCGATTTCCTCGCGCAGGCGGCGACGCACTTCGTCGAACGAAAGGCCGGCGAAGTGAGCATTGATGTAATTGGAGGCCTCGACCAGTTGCGACGGCGAAAAGTCGCGTTGCGTTGCGAGAATACGGTTCTGCACATCGCCCTCGGGCGTCACGATGATCAGCAGGATGCGCTTGTCGGACAGGCGCATGAACTCGATCTGCTTGAATACGTGGCTGCGGCGCGGCGTGAGCACGACACCGGCGAATTGCGACAGGTTGGACAGCACGCTCGCCGCGGCGGCGACGATTTTCTGCGGCTCGCCCCCCTGCAGCGTGGTCTTGACGGTGCGCATCACCGCTTCCTCGTCCGCGGCGGATTCGACCGTCAGCATCGTGTCGACGAAGAGCCGGTAGCCGCGCGGCGTCGGAATGCGCCCCGCCGACGTATGCGGACTGATCACGAGCCCCAGATCCTCGAGGTCGGACATCACGTTGCGGATCGTCGCCGGACTCAGTTCGAGGCCCGAATAACGTGACAGCGTGCGCGAGCCGACCGGCTGACCTTCGGCGATGTAGCGCTCAATCAGCGTTTTGAGGAGGGTTTGTGCGCGAGGATCTAGCATGGCGAAAAATTTTAGCTCAATGGCATGGCTACCGCGAGCGCCCGCGGCGCTCATTCCGAACGGATGCGCCGCGGCTTGCCGGCGCGCCGCGCGGGTCCGCGCCGACGCGACATCAGGCACCGCGGCCCGGTGCAACCCCGCACTGCGACCCGCGCACATGTCATCAGGTCTTCACCATTCTAACGATAATCGCGACATGCGCCGACCGCCCGCGCGCACCGGCCCACGACGGGGCGGCTCGGCGGTTCTTTTCAGGCCCTACCTATGGTGTAATGCCGGCATGCAAGTGACCAGCCAGTTCAAGACCGTCGCGCTCGTCGGGCGCAGCAACACGCCAGGCATCGGCGAGCCGCTGACCGAGCTCGCCGCGTGCATCGCGAAGCTCGGGCTCGAAGTCGTGTTCGAGGCCAACACCGCCGCCGAAATCGGCGTCACCGACTATCCGGCTCTCCGGCCCGCCGAGATCGGCGCGCGCGCCGACGTCGCCGTGGTGCTCGGCGGCGACGGCACGATGCTCGGCATCGGCCGCCAGCTCGCGCCCTACCGCACGCCGTTGATCGGCATCAACCACGGCCGGCTCGGCTTCATCACCGATATTCCGATTTCCGACATGCGCGAGATCGTGCCGCAGATGCTGTCCGGCAATTTCGAGCGCGAGGAACGCGTGCTGCTCGAGGCGCGCATCGTGCGCGACGGCACGCCGATCTACCATGCGCTCGCTTTCAACGACGTGGTGGTCAACCGCAGCGGCTTCTCGGGCATGGCGGAGCTGCGCGTGTCGGTGGACGGCCGCTTCATGTACAACCAGCGCTCGGACGGTCTGATCGTCGCGACGCCGACCGGCTCGACCGCCTATGCGCTGTCGTCGCAAGGGCCGATCCTGCATCCGCAGCTACAGGGCTTCGTGCTCGTGCCGATTGCGCCGCATGCGCTGTCGAACCGGCCGATCGTGCTGCCGGACGATTCCAAGGTCAGCATCCAGATCGTCTCCGGGCGCGAAGTGAACGTCAATTTCGACATGCAGTCGTTCACGTCGCTGGAACTGGGCGACACGATCGAGGTGCGCCGCTCGCGCCATACGGTGCCGATGCTGCATCCGGTCGGCTACAGCTATTACGCGACGCTGCGCAAGAAGCTGCACTGGCACGAGTACCCGTCGCACGAAGAAGACACGAGGCCGGACCCACGGTCATAAGCGGCGGCGCCCGCTGGAACGTACGCTCCCTCGACGGCCGCAACCCGAATCTCACGCTCATCCGACGACTTCCATGCTTCGCCACCTCTCGATACGCGACTTCGTCATCGTCGCCGCGCTCGACCTCGAATTCGACAGCGGCTTTACCGTCTTCTCGGGCGAAACCGGCGCCGGCAAGTCGATCCTGATCGACGCGCTCGCGCTCGCGCTCGGCGCGCGCGCCGATGCGAACATCGTGCGCGCCGGCGAGAGCCGTGCCGACATCACCGCGGAGTTCGAGACGCACGAGCAGGTCGACGCGTGGCTCGACGCGCAGGCGCTCGGCGCCGCCGACGACGGCCAGCACGGCGGCACCGTGATGCTGCGGCGGGTGGTCGACGCGAACGGCCGCTCGCGCGCGTTCATCAACGGCACCGCAGCGACGCTCGGGCAACTGCGCGAGGTCGGCGAAATGCTCGTCGATATTCACGGCCAGCACGCGCACCAGTTGCTGATGCGCCCGGACGCGCAGCGCGAACTGTTCGACACGCACGCGGGCCTGTCGGACAGCGCGGCCTCCGTCGCCCGTGCGTGGCGCGCATGGCGCGACAAGGCGCAGGCGGTCGAGCATGCGCAGACGCGCGATCGCGAACTGCAACTCGAGCGCGAACGTCTCGCATGGCAGCTCACCGAACTCGACAAGCTCGCGCCGCAGCCGGGCGAATGGGAAGAGGTCAACGCCGAACACAAGCGGCTGTCGCATTCGGCCAATCTGATCGACGGCGTGCAGGGCGCGCTCGGCGCGCTGTCCGAATCTGACGAGGCGATGATCACGCATCTCGGTTCGATCGTCTCGAAGATGCGCGATCTCGCGGAGATCGACCCGGCGTTGAACGACGTGCTCGCCGCGCTCGAACCGGCCGAGATCCAGTTGCAGGAAGCCGCGTATTCGCTCAGCCATTACGCACAGAAGCTCGAGCTCGACCCGGACCGGCTCGCGCAGGTCGAAAAGCGCCTCGATGCGCTGCACTCGGCCGCGCGCAAATTCCGCCTGCAACCGGAAACGCTGCCGGAAGAACACGAAGCGCGGCGCAAGCAACTGGCCGCGCTCGATGCCGCCGCCGACCTCGACGGCCTGCGCGCCGCCGAGGCTCAGGCGAAGGAAGCGTTCGTCGCCGAAGCGAAAAAACTGTCGAAGGCGCGCGCGAAAGCGGGCAACGCGCTCAGCGAGGCGGTCACCACGGGCATGCAGGAACTGTCGATGAAAGGCGGCAGCTTCGAAGTCGCGCTGGTGCCGCTGCCGGAAGGTGGCGCGTACGGGCTCGAGCAGATCGAGTTTCGCGTGGCCGGGCACGCGGGCGTGCCGCTGCGGCCGCTGTCGAAAGTCGCCTCGGGCGGCGAGCTAGCGCGTATCAGCCTCGCGCTGGCCGTGATCGCGAGCGCGGCCAGCCCGACGCCCACGCTGATCTTCGACGAAGTGGATACCGGCATCGGCGGCGGCGTCGCCGAAGTGGTCGGGCGGCTGCTGCATCAGCTCGGCGAGGCGCGCCAGGTGCTGTGCGTGACCCACCTGCCGCAGGTTGCCGCGCGCGGCGATCATCATTTCCAAGTCGCTAAAACCGCCAACGGCACGGGCGGCGCGGTCAGCAGCGTGACGTCGCTCGACAAGGCGAGCCGTATCGAGGAAGTCGCGCGGATGCTCGGCGGTCTCGAAATCACGGCGACCACGCGCAAGCACGCGAAGGAAATGCTGGCGGCGTAGATTCGCGCGTGGCGGTTGCCGGCGCGCGGCCTGAAAAAAGCTGGCCGGGACGTCACACCGATCCCGGCCAGCTGTCGGGGCCCAAGCGAAGTGCTTCAGCGCCTCACCCGAACACCCTCTTCCACAACCCCAGCACCGCGTCACGCTCGGTGCTCACGAGCGCCGGATCGACCCGCGCCTTCTCCATCCCGTCGAGCCGCAGCGTGTGCTGCAGCTTGCGATACCGGCGATACGCGGCGCCGACCGTCTCCGCTTCGGCTTCGCTCATCAACCCGAAACGCGACACCTCGCGCAGCAACGCGATATTGCCGGTATTGCGGATCAGCTCGGGATCGCTTGCCGCATGCAGCAACACCCAGTACTGCACCGTGAATTCGATATCGACCATGCCACCGCGATCATGCTTCAGGTCGAACAGCGCCGGCGTATGGTTCGGGTGCCCCGCCTCGACGCGCGCGCGCATCTCGACGATCTCCTTCGCGAGCGGCGCCGCTTCGCGCGGCGTCGTCAGCACCTGTTCGCGGATCGCCTCGAACTTCGCGCCGATCTGCAAGTCGCCCGCGCAGTAACGCGCGCGCGTCAGCGCCTGGTGCTCCCAGACCCACGCGGTGTTCGCCGCGTCGCCCTCCCGCAACTGATAGCGGCGGAACGCGTCGAGATCGGTGACGAGCAGGCCCGATTCGCCGTTCGGCCGCAGACGCAAATCGATATCGAACAGCGTGCCGGCCCCGGTCGCGGTGGTCAGCCATGTGATCAGGCGCCGCGTGTAGGTCGCGTAGACGTCGGCGGCGGCATCGTCGGGGTCGTCGTAGAGGAAGATCAGGTCGAGGTCCGACGCGTAGCCGAGCTCCTTGCCGCCGAGCTTGCCGTACGCGATCACCGCGAAGCGCGGCACGTCGCGATGACGCTTCGGCAACTGGTTCCACACGGCTTCGAGCGTCACGTCGAGCACCGCGTCGGCGAGTTCGGACAGCCGGTCGCTCACGTGCTCGACGGAGAGCTTGCCGGCCAGATCGATCAGCAGAATGCGAAACACCTCGGCCTGGTGCGCATGGCGCAGCAGGTCCATCTGCTGTTCGACGCCGTCGGCGGCGGCGAGACGCAGCCGCAGCGTGCGCTTGAACTCGGCCCAGTCGAACGGGCTGTTGATCGCCTCGTCATCGAGCAGTTCGTCGAGCAGTTGCGGATGACGGATCAGATAGCCGGCCGCCCAGCGCGAGCCGCCCAGCACCGACAGCACCTGGTGCAGCGCCTGCGGATATTCGGTCAGCAGCGCGAGATACGCGCCGCGCCGGCTCACCGCTTCGAGCAGATCGAAAAAGCGCGCGACGGTGTTGCCGCGCCGCCCGGCCGGCTCCAGCGTGCGCGCGGCTTCGAGCGCGCGCTGCGCGACGATGTCGAAACGCTGCCGGCTGCGCTCGTTCAGGCCCATGTAGCGCGACGAGCGCCACACCGCCTGCAGCCGCGCGAGCAGATCGTCGGGTTCGGCCACGCCAAGTTCGATCAGGCGCGCGCGCAGCGCGTCGTCGGCGCTGTCGTCGCCGAGCGCGCTGCTCCACACCCACGCGGCCGCGCCATCTTCGGGCGCGCCGCAGCCATCGCGGCCGCCCACCTTGTCGGCGAAAATCTGGTCGAACTGCTGTTCGACGAACTCGCGATGCGCGTCGAGCTTCGTCATCAGCGCCGCGTAATCGTCACAGCCCATCGCGCGCGCGAGCGCCGCGCGGTCCTCGGGATCGACCGGCATCGCGTGAGTCTGCGCATCGTTGCGGTATTGCAGACGATGCTCGAGCTCGCGCAGGAAACGGTACGCCTGCGACAACTTCAAACAGACCGACGTATCCATCAGCCCATGCGTGGCCGCATGGCGCAGCACCGCGAGCGTCGGCCGCACGCGAAAGCCCGCGTCCTGGCCGCCGCGGATCAACTGGAACACCTGCGCGCTGAATTCGATTTCGCGGATGCCGCCGCGCCCGAGCTTGATGTCGTCGGCCTTGTCGGGCCGCATCGACGCGCGGCGCTGCGCCTCCTGGCGAATCTGCAGATGCAGTGCGCGGATCGCGCTGATCACGCCGAAGTCGAGATAGCGCCGATAGACGAACGGCGTGACGATCGCGTCGAGCTGCTTCTGCAGCCGCTGCGAGGCGTCGCTCGCGCCTTCGGACACGAGCCGCCCCTTGATCCACGCATAGCGCTCCCATTCGCGGCCCTGCACGTAGAAATACTCTTCGAGCATGCCGAGGCTGCACACGAGCGGCCCCGAATCGCCGTTCGGCCGCAGGCGCATGTCGACGCGAAACACGTAGCCGTCGGCGGTCACTTCGGCGAGCGCGCCGATCAGCCGCTTGCCGAGGCGGGTGAAGAACTCCTGGGTGGCGAGCGGCGAACGCTGGCCGCCGGCGGTTTCGCCGTCGTCTTCATAAATGAAGATCAGATCGATGTCCGACGATACGTTCAGCTCGCGCCCGCCCAGCTTGCCCATGCCGACCACGCCGAGCGTCAGCCGTTCGCCCTGCGCGCCGCGCGGCTCGCCGTAGAGCGCTTCGAGGTCGGCGGTGAGCACCGTGAGCGCGCGCTGGATCGTCGTCTCCGCGAGATCGGTCATCGCGCCGGTGACTTCGGCGACATCGGCCTCGCCGGCCAGATCGCGCTCCATCACCGCGCAGAACACCTCGGTGCGCAACTGGCGCAGCGCGCGCTTGAGCGCCTCTTCGTTCAACGGCGCGCCGGGCGTACCGCCCGCCTCGGCGCATAGCGCATCCAGACGTGCGTCGATACGCGCGCGCGTGAGCGGCGCGGCGGCCAACGCGCTCACCTGCGCGACGAGTTGCGGACGAGCCGCGGCGGCACGCGCGGCGTAATGGGAATAGCTGGAACTCAGGAGGGTGGCGTCAGTCATCAAAGGTCTGGCTCGCTCGTTGCTCGAGTGGCGTCGTCTGGTGTTGTTCCGATGTTGTTCGTTGCACGTCGGCACCCGGCGAACGGTGCGCGAGAGAGCGCACCGAACGCCTTGCCGGATGGCCCGGACGGACCGCGAGGCGGCCCGCGGACAGGGTTTGCAGGAGGTCCGCCCACGCTTTTCCGTGTGTTACATTTCGTCGTTAATTCGCAAAACTACCATACGCCCAGCCGCCGCAGCATGTCCGAGCGAAACGATCCCGCCGACCCGCACGAACCGGAGCTGGTCCGGCCTGTGAGCGGAAGCGACCACATCGTGCTGCGTCGGATCCTGCGCGTGCTCCTCACGCTCGCGCTGGTCCTCTATTTCATCGCGACAGGTCTGTTTCTGGGCTTGCGCTACGTGGTGCTGCCGCGTATCGACACGTTCCGGCCGCGCATCGAGGCCGCTGTCTCCGAGACGCTCCACACGCAATTCACGATTGGCCGGCTGGCGCCGCACTGGAGCGGCTTCCAGCCGGGCCTCGACGTGACGAACCTGGTCATCCGCGATCGCGACGGCCATCCCGCGCTGACGATTCCGCACGCCACCGCCACGGTGTCGTGGCACTCGCTGTGGCAGTTTCACCCGGCGCTGTCGAGCCTGATCGTCGATCAGCCGGACGTGCTGGTCACGCGCGACAACGACGGCGTGCTGTCGGTGGCGGGCGTGCCGGTGCCGACGCGCCATAGCGGCAACGACACGCTGTCCACCTGGCTGCTGCGCCAGCAGGTGATCATCGTGCGCGGCGGCACACTGCGCTGGCGCGACGCGACGCGCGCCGCGCCGGAGCTCGCGCTGCGCGACATCCGCATCGCGATCCTCAACGACGGCTACGACCACCGCATGGCGCTGCAGGCGCCGCCCGACGGCCAGTTGCTGCACGGGCCGCTCGATTTCCGCACGTACTTCCGGCACGCGCCACTCTCCGCGATCGGCAAGCCGATCAACTGGACCGGCCAGGCATACGTATCGACGGGTCCGGTCGATCTGCCGACGCTCGCGCGCTACGTCAAATTCCCGATCGAGACGTTCGCCGGCCGCATCGACAATGCGATCTGGATCGACTTCACCGAAGGCCGCGTGAGCACGGTCGGCGGCCAGTTGAACGGCACCGACGTTGCGCTGCGCGTGCGCCCGACCCAGCCGAAGCTGCTCGTGCCGGTCGCCCATTTCCTGTGGCGCGTCGACGTGGGCCAGGGCGACTACAAGCTGCAGCTCGGCGACCTACGCGCCGAACTCGGCCAGCCGCCGCTCGCGGACGGCACGCCGCTCACGCGCATCCTGCGCTTCCAGACGCTGACCGGCCACTATCGGACCCCGACGCAGCAGCATGGGCAGTTGCTGAGCGTGAGCGGCGACCGCGTCGATCTCGGCATCCTCGCCGAATTCAGCCGCGCGCTGCCGCTGCCGAGGCGCTTCCTGAACGAACTCGTGCGCATCAATCCGCGCGGGCTCGTCTCGGACTACGTGATCGAGGTGGAGCGCGGCAAGCCGGAATCCGGCGAGGTGGGCGGCGACCGCCGGCCGGCGGGCGCGGAGCCGATCGAGCGTTATCGCTTCAAGGGCGACCTGCAGGGCATCAGCTTCGCAGCCCAGGAGCCGGGGCCGGGGCTCACGCCGCGCGGCCACCCGCGCGCCGGCATACCCGGCATCGAAAATCTGTGGGGCAGCGTCGACGCCGACGAAAAAGGCGGCAGCGCGCTCTTCGATACGTCGAACGTGGCGATCACATTGCCGGGCGTGTTCGACGATCCGCGCCTGAAGCTCGACCGTCTGCGCGGCCGCGCGAACTGGACCATGCTGCCGAAGGCGCCCGGCGACACGCGCCCGGGGTTCGCGGTCAAGCTGGCCGATTTCAGCGTGTCGAACGCCGACGTCGCGGCCACCGCGACCGCGAACTACAGCAATCCTGGTCACGGCCGGGGCTCGCTCGACCTGAAAGCCGACTTCCAGCGCGCGCAGGTAGCGAGCATCGCCCGCTATCTGCCGACCGCCGTCACCGAAAAACTGCGCATCTACCTGGGCCACGGGCTGCAGGCAGGCGTCTCGCGCGGCGGTACGATCGAGGTGCACGGCGACCTGACCAAATTCCCGTACGCACGCGACCCCGACGCCGGGCTTTTTCATATCGTTGCGCCGTTCACCGGCGGCAGGTTCGACCCGACGCCGTACCCGCCGCGCAATATGCGCAACGGCACGCCGAACGTGTGGCCGGCGCTCGACGGCATCGACGGCGTGTTCGAGCTGAAGCAGAACGTGCTGCGTTTCGACATCAATCGCGGACGTTACAAGCGCGTCGCGCTGACCGGCGTGCGCGGCAGGATCGACGACCTCGGCACGAAAGGCTCGAACCTGGTCGTCCAGGGCAATGGCCGCGGGCCGCTCGCCGACATGCTCGATTACGTGAACGGCAGCTCGCTCGGCATCATGACGCGGCACCAGACCGAACGGATCCGCGCCGAAGGGCCCGCGTCGCTCGCGCTCAAGCTGACGATTCCGCGCACGCCGAAGCCGCACATCGGCGTGGAAGGCACGGTCGGCTTCGAGAACAACCGGCTGAGCGCCAACAACGTGCCGCCGCTGTCGCAGTTGAACGGCCGCGTGCGCTTCACCGAACACACCGCCCAGGTCGACCGGCTCTCCGGACAATTCCTCGGCGGCGACGTGCATGCGAACGGCGGCCTGCGCCAGGACGGCACGTACGCGCTGGCGCTCGGCGGCCATATCGCCGTCGACGCGGCGCGCGGCCTCGATCTGCATGGCCCGGCCGCGCAGGTGCTGACGCATATGAGCGGCAGCGCGCCCTACGCGCTGAACGTCAACGGCGCGCGCGGCCGCCTGCCGGAAGTCACCGCGAATTCCGATCTGAGCGGCCTCGCGCTCGACTTTCCGGCGCCGTTCAACAAACCGGTCGGCACGCCGATGCCGCTGCACTTCGCGGTGAATCCGTCGAGCGCGCCCGGCGAAGCCGGTCTGGAACGGGCCGACCTCACGTTCGGGCCGGTCGCCGCCGCGTACCTGCTGCGCTATCAGCCGAAACTGCAGCCCAATACGCCGCCGACGGTCGTGCGCGGCGCGATCGGCGTGAACCGGCCGGCGGATCTGCCGTCCGACGGCGTGGTCGCCGCGGTCGACGTAAAGGAATTCAACGCCGACGCATGGCGCGCGCTCGCCACGCAACTGCGCGCCGGGGCCGCCGCCACGAACAGCGCGAACGGTGCCAGTGGGACAACGGGTGCCAACCCCACCGCAGGCACGGCCGCCCCGCGAGCGGCCGCGCCGGCGCCGAATCCCGTCCTCACGCAATTCCTGCCGAACCGCTTCGCGCTGCACATCGGCATGCTGACGCTGTTCAAGCGCCACTGGGACAACGTGATCGTCGGCGCATCGCACATGGACCGCACGTGGCAGGCGAACATCGCGTCGAACCAGGTGTCCGGCCACGTGTCCTGGCTGCCGGGCGCGACCCGCGACTCGCCCGGCACGCTGGAGGCGCGGTTTGCGCACGTCGTGATTCCGTCCGTCGCGGACCAGGATCTGCTCGGCCCGGCGATGTCGGCGCCCGCGCTCAACATGCCGTCGATCGATCTCGTCGTGAACGAGCTGATCATGCGCGATCGCAACATCGGCCGGCTGGAAGTCAATGCGCACAATTTCGAGGAAAACGGCGTGCCGGTCTGGCAACTCGACAAGCTCGACGTGACGAACCCCGCCGCCACGCTGAGCGCCACCGCGAACTGGCGCACGTCGACCGAGCTCGGCAGCGCGCCGGACGAAACCACGCCGCGCCGCACGGTGTTCGATTTCAAGCTCGACATCAAGGACGCCGGCGCGCTGCTCGAGCGCTTCGGCCTCGCGAAGACACTGAAGAACGGCAGCGGCTCGCTCGCGGGCAAGGTCGCGTGGCAAGGCGGCCCGACCACGATCGACTACACGACGCTCAACGGCAACCTGGCGCTCGATCTGCGTCACGGCCAGATCCTCAAGGTCGATCCGGGCGTCGCGACGCTGCTCGGCGTGCTGAGTCTGCAAAGCCTCGCGCGCATCGCGACGCTCGATTTCCGCGACGTGATCGGCGAGGGGCTGCCGTTCTCGAGCGTGACGGGCACCGCGCAGATTCACAACGGCATCGGCCACACCGACAACTTCAGAATGGTGACCGCGCCGGCGCGCGCCGAGATGAGCGGCTCGGTCGACATCGCGCAGAAGACCCAGGATCTGCATCTGCACGTCGTGCCGACCGTCAGCGCGGGCGCCGCCGTGATCGCCGCGACGGTCGTCAATCCGCTCTTCGGCCTCGGCGCGCTGGTGGCCGATCTGGCGCTCTCGCACTCGGTGTCGCATGTGTTCGCGCGTGAGTACCAGATCACCGGCTCGTGGACCAAACCGCACGTCGAGCGGGTCACCGGCGAAGGGGGTAAGATGGACGCTCCGGCTTCGACCGTGGAAGCGCACTGAGTTTCGCTGGCTGCGTGAGCCGATTTTCCGGCACGGACCATGCGGCTGGTCCGCAGCCCCAACCTAGTGCGCATCGACAGCAGCGAGGCCAGCCCTGAACGACGCAGGCGGCGTCCGCGCTTCGCGCCGCCGCCCTGCCGGGAGTCTTTCGATACGCTCATGAGCGAAACACACGTCTCTTCTTCCTCGCCCGCCGCGCCCTCCAGCGGCTCCCTCGCCAGCTCCTTCCGGGTCGCCGCGCTGCAGATGGTCAGCACGCCGGATCGCGAGCGCAATCTGGCCGACGCACAACGCCTGATCGACGAAGCCGCCGCCGATGGCGCGCAGCTCGTTCTGCTGCCCGAATATTTCTGTTTCATGGGCTTCAAGGACACGGACAAGCTCGCCGTGCGCGAGCCTTATCAGGACGGCCCAATCCAGCGCTTTCTCGCCGACGCCGCGCGCCGCCACCGTATCTGGGTAATCGGCGGCACGCTGCCCCTCGTCGCGCCGGAGGCATCGCGCGTGCTGAACACGACGCTCGTGTTCGACCCGGACGGTCATGAAGCCGCGCGCTACGACAAGATCCATCTGTTCAACTTCGAAAAAGGCGAGGAATCGTTCGACGAAGCGCGCACGATCCGCCCGGGCACCGACGTGCGCGGCTTCGACGCGCCGTTCGGCCGGGTCGGCCTGTCGGTCTGCTACGATCTGCGCTTTCCGGAGCTGTACCGGCGCATGGGCGACTGCGCGCTGATCGTGGTGCCGTCCGCGTTTACCTACACGACCGGCCGCGCGCACTGGGAATTGCTGCTGCGCACCCGCGCGATCGAAAACCAGTGCTACGTGCTCGCCGCGGCGCAAGGCGGCAAACATGAAAATGGCCGCCGCACCTGGGGCCACAGCATGCTGATCGATCCGTGGGGCGAGATCGTCGCGGTGCGCGACGAGGGCGCCGGCGTGGTCGCCGGCAATCTCGAACGCGCGCGCATCGACGAAGTGCGGCAGAGCCTGCCCGCCTGGCGTCATCGCGTGCTGAGCTGAACCGACATTGCAACCCACATTGAAACTGCGGCGCCCGTCACGCATATAGCGGCTCAGGCGCTCCCCGACCTCTTCGTATCGAGCAGAACATACTCCGCATGAACATCATCGAACCCGGTATCCGCAATCTCGCCGCCGCCAAGGACATCCTTCTCACGCCCTACGGTCTCGACGAGTCGCTGCTCACGCGCACGCTCGCCGAAATCTTCACGCACCGCGTCGACTACGCGGACCTGTACTTCCAGGCCACCCGCAGCGAAGCGTGGAGTCTCGAGGAAGGCATCGTGAAGTCGGGCAGCTTCAGCATCGATCAGGGCGTCGGCGTGCGCGCCGTGTCGGGCGAGCGCACCGCGTTCGCATATTCGGACGACCTGTCGCCCGAGGCGATCCGCCAGGCGGCCATCGCCACCCGCGCGATCGCCAAGGCCGGCGGCGGCAAGCAGAAGATCAGGGTGGCGTCGTCGCTGACCGGCATCGCCGGGCGCGATCTGTATCTGCCGTCCGACCCGCTGCATTCGCTCGACGCCACCGCGAAGGTCAAACTGCTCGAGCGCATCGAGCAGATGGCGCGCGGCCGCGATCCGCGCATCCAGCAGGTGATGGCGGGCCTCGCCGGCGAATACGACGTGGTGCTCGTCGCGCGCAGCGACGGCGGCTTCGCGGCCGACATCCGCCCGCTCGTGCGCGTATCGGTCACGGTGATCGCCGAGCAGAACGGCCGCCGCGAAATCGGCAGCGGCGGCGGCGGCGGGCGTTTCGACTACGGCTATTTCACCGACGAAGTGCTGTCGCGCTACGTCGACGACGCGGTGCACGCCGCCCTCGTCAATCTCGACGCGCGTCCCGCGCCGGCCGGCGCGATGACCGTCGTGCTCGGGCCGGGCTGGCCCGGCGTGCTGTTGCACGAGGCAATCGGTCACGGGCTCGAGGGCGACTTCAACCGCAAGGGTTCGTCGGCGTTCGCGGGCCGCATCGGTGAGCAGGTCGCCGCGAAGGGCGTCACGGTGGTCGACGACGGCACGCTGCCGAATCGCCGCGGCTCGCTCAATATCGACGACGAAGGCAACCCGACCCAGTGCACGACGCTGATCGAGGACGGCATCCTGAAGGGCTATATCCAGGATACGCTGAACGCGCGCCTGATGAAGATGCCGGTCACCGGCAACGCGCGGCGCGAATCGTACGCGGCGCTGCCGATGCCGCGCATGACCAACACCTACATGCTGAACGGCGACAAGGACCCGCGGGAGATTCTCGAGTCCGTGAAGAACGGCCTCTACGCAGTGAACTTCGGCGGCGGTCAGGTCGACATCACGAACGGCAAGTTCGTGTTCTCGGCGTCCGAGGCGTACATGATCGAAAACGGCAAGATCACGTATCCGGTCAAGGGCGCGACGCTGATCGGCAGCGGCCCGGAATCACTAAAGTACGTGACGATGATCGGCAACGACATGAAGCTCGATTCGGGCGTCGGCGTGTGCGGCAAGGAAGGCCAGAGCGTGCCGGTGGGCGTCGGTCAGCCGACGCTTCGCATCGAGCGGATGACGGTCGGCGGCACGGCCTGATTGCGGAACAAAATGCACGGTTTGTGCGCAAAAATCGTGAAGCGTGCGGATTTTCCGCATTTTTGCACGGCCCAGCTTGTCAGCCGAGCCTGTACCGGGTTATAAAGTCAACCACCTTTTTTTGACCAGCGCCGCATTTCATTTCGCCATGTCCGCCAGGTTTTACTTTTACTTTTTCTGGTATCTCAGACCGCTGGCGGATCGAGAGGGGTGTTAGTGCACGCAGGACACCAGGAATTCGAAAAACCGCCAGCCCAGTCTGGCGGTTTTTTTTCGCCTCACATTTTTTTGATTGTCGTCCGCGCTGGCATCGCCGTTTGATCGCAACCTCCGCTGCCCGTGCGAACACGCTACGAACCGATTCAGGAGAACAACATGCCCCCGCACAATACCGACGATGTCCGCATCCGCGAATTGAAAGAACTTACGCCGCCCGCTCACCTGATTCGCGAATTCTCCTGCGACGAGACGGTGTCCAACGTGATCTACAACGCACGCAATGCGATGCATCGCATTCTGCACGGCATGGACGACCGTCTGATCGTCATCATCGGGCCGTGCTCGATTCACGACACGAAGGCCGCGCTCGAATACGCGGGCCGTCTCGTCGAGCAGCGCAAGCGCTTCGCCGGCGAACTCGAAATCGTGATGCGCGTGTACTTCGAAAAACCGCGTACGACGGTGGGCTGGAAAGGCCTCATCAACGACCCGCATCTGGACAACAGCTTCAAGATCAACGAAGGCCTGCGCACCGCGCGCGAGCTGCTGTTGCACATCAACGAACTCGGCCTGCCGGCCGGCACCGAATACCTCGACATGATCAGCCCGCAGTACATCGCGGACCTGATCTCGTGGGGCGCGATCGGCGCGCGCACCACCGAGTCGCAGGTGCACCGCGAACTCGCATCGGGACTGTCGTGCCCGGTCGGCTTCAAGAACGGCACGGACGGCAACGTGAAGATCGCCGTCGACGCGATCAAGGCGGCTTCGCAGCCGCACCACTTCCTGTCGGTCACGAAGGGCGGCCACTCGGCGATCGTGTCGACCGCGGGCAACGAGGATTGCCACGTGATCCTGCGCGGCGGCAAGACGCCGAACTACGACGCGGACAGCGTCAACGCCGCCTGCGCCGACATCGGCAAGGCGGGTCTCGCCGCGCGCCTGATGATCGACGCGAGCCATGCGAACAGCTCGAAGAAGCACGAGAACCAGATTCCGGTGTGCGCGGACATCGGCCGCCAGATCGGCGCCGGCGATGAACGGATCGTCGGCGTGATGGTGGAATCGCACCTCGTGGCAGGGCGCCAGGATCTGCAGGACGGTTGCGCGCTGACCTACGGCCAGAGCATTACCGATGCCTGCATCGGCTGGGACGAAAGCGTCGCCGTGCTCGAAGGTCTCGCCGAAGCGGTCAAGCAGCGCCGCGTCTCGCGCGGCAGCGGTAACTGAACCCTGCTTTGAATCCCCGCTTCGCCGCCGATCCGACTGCCCGTCAGTGATCCGTGGAAAACCCGGTTCGAAATCGAACCGGGTTTTTTATTGGCCATGCGGACGAATGGTGCTCCGCGCGCCGCCTCTGTACCGTAACAGCTCGTTGCCCGGTTGCGTATGACTTGACCGGGTTGAATGTTGCGTATAATATTTTATACACGAGGGCGGCTATGGAGCACGAAAAAGAAATTCGCTGGTCAGGCTCGAGCTATCGCGATTTGCTCGCCTTTCCCGAAGAAACTGGAAACCGTTCGACTCGATCGGTGCGGGAACACGAGAAATCCGCATCAAGGAAGAAAGCGGTACTTTTCGCGTGATGTATGTGACCAGGTACGTCGAAGCGCTTTACGTGCTGCATTGTTTTCAGAAGAAAACACAGAAGCTCGGCGTGCAGGACAGAAAGATTGCCGCAACGCGATACCACGCCATCATTAACGATGATTAACGAGAGGAAAATCTGACAATGGCGATCGACACCAAAATTCGTCACGTAAGCAAGCCCGGCAACAACCTGTTTCTCGAACTCGGCTTTTCCGCCGAGGAAGCGAAACGCCTGCACGCCGCGTCGCAAAAGCAGATCAACGACACGCGGCTGCTCAAGGAACAACTCATGACCGAGCTGTCCAGGTGGATCGAACAGCATCACCTGAAGCAGGCCGAAGCCGCGGAAATTCTGATGGTGTCGCGCCCGCGCGTCTCCGACGTGGTCAACAAGAAAACCACCAAGTTCACGATCGACACACTCGTCGAAATGATGAGCCGCATCGGCAAGCCGGTGACGCTTGCGATCGGTTAGCCGTCAGTTAATGCGCGCGGTGCGTGGCTATGCGCGTAGTCGCCCCGGCATTCAACTCGCGCCGCGGTCGTGCTGCCACAGCACATCGGTGCCGCCATCCGCGCGATTGAGCACGCGCGCGAGCACGAACAACAGATCGGAGAGCCGGTTCACATACTGACGCGGCGCTGCGTTGATCGCCTCGTGCTCGCCGAGCGCCACGATCGCGCGTTCGGCACGACGGCATACCGTGCGGCACACATGCGCGAGCGCCGCCGCGCGCGAACCTCCCGGCAGAATGAATTCCTTCAGCGGCGGCAATGCCGCGTTGTAGTCCGCGAGCCACCCGTCGAGCTGCGCGAGATGCCGGTCGGTAATCATCGTGTGGCCAGGAATGCACAACTCGCCGCCCAGATCGAACAGGTCATGCTGAATCGCGACCAGCGCAGCGCGCACGTCGTCGGGCACGTGCTCGCACAACAGCACGCCGAGATTCGAGTTGAGTTCGTCGACGTCGCCGATCGCGGCGATGCGCGCGCTATCCTTGCGCACACGGCGGCCATCGCCGAGACCGGTGGTGCCGTCGTCGCCGGTGCGAGTGGCGATCTTGCTCAGGCGATTGCCCATGATGTCTCCATGTGTTCAGTAGCAGTGCGCACAAGGCCGGCAAAAACGACGCGCAAGCCCGCCGCGAATCAAGCGCGAATAAAACGTGTCGGGTCGATCGACCGTCACGTTTATCCATATTGCACGCATCTCAAAATCGCCGCCATTATATGGTCGGAAGGCGGCCCGGCGCCGGTCCGCGGGCGAACGGCGTAGAATGAAACGCATGCTGCAAAAGAAGCCGCGCCCCCACGACATCAGGAGACATGCGTGAACCATCCCGTGCCACCGGCGCCGCTGCGCCGGCCGTTTCCCGCCGAATTGCTGAACGGTCTCAAAGCCGCGTTCGGCGAGCGCGTGTCGGTTGCCGAAGCCGTGCGCGCGCACCACGGCCGCGACGAATCCCCTTTCGATCCGCAACTGCCTGACGCCGTCGTCTTCGCGCGCACTACCGAAGACGTGCAAACAGCCGTCAAACTTTGCGGCCGATACGACGTGCCGATCATCCCGTACGGCAACGGCTCGTCGCTCGAAGGACATCTGCTCGCGGTGCAAGGCGGCGTGTCGATCGACCTGTCGGAAATGAACCAGGTGTTATCGATCAACGCCGAAGACCTCACCGTCACCGTCGAGCCCGGCATCTCGCGCAAGCAGCTAAACGAGGCACTGCGCGACACCGGCCTGTTCTTCCCGATCGATCCGGGCGCGGACGCGAGCATCGGCGGCATGTCGGCCACGCGCGCCTCGGGCACCAACGCCGTGCGCTACGGCACGATGCGCGAGAACGTGCTCGGCCTGACGGTCGTGCTCGCCGACGGCCGCGTGATCAGGACCGGCACGCGCGCGCGCAAGTCGTCGGCGGGATATGACCTCACCCGTCTTTTCGTCGGCTCGGAAGGCACGCTCGGCGTGATTACCGAAATCACGTTGCGTCTTTATCCGCAGCCGGAAGCGGTTTCAGCCGCCGTGTGCGCGTTCCCGTCGATGGGCGACGCGGTGCGCGCGGTCATCGAGACGATCCAGATCGGCGTGCCGATCGCGCGCGTCGAATTCGTCGACTCGCTCGCGATCCGCTCGATCAATCGCCATTCGAACCTGACGCTGCGCGAGGCGCCCACGCTGTTCTTCGAATTCCACGGCACCGAGGCCGGCGTCAAGGAGCAGGCGGAACTCGTGCAGGAAATCGCCGCGCAGAATGCCGGCGAAGGCTTCGAATGGGCGACCCGGCCCGAAGACCGCAGCCGCCTGTGGAACGCGCGTCACAACGCCTATTTCGCGATGCTGCAACTGAAGCCCGGCAGCCGCGCGGTCACGACCGACGTCTGCGTGCCGATCTCGCGTCTCGCCGAATGCGTGGTCGAAACGGAGCAGGACCTGAAAGCGTCACCGCTGCCCTGCCCGATCGTCGGCCATGTCGGCGACGGCAACTTCCACGTCGCGATCCTGATCGACCCGAACAGGCCCGAAGAACTCGAGGAGGCCGAGCGGCTGAACCATCGCATCGTGCAGCGCGCGCTGCGCATGGACGGCACCTGCACCGGCGAGCATGGCGTCGGCCTGCACAAGATGGGCTTCCTGCTCGAAGAACACGGCGACGTCGCGGTGGATACGATGCGCTCGATCAAGCATGCGCTCGATCCGCGCAATCTGATGAACCCCGGCAAGATCTTCGCCTGGGCGGCCTGACGGACCGGCGGGCAAGGCGGCGTAAAGCAGGCCGCCTGAAACAGCCGGCTCGAACGACGAGCCGGAGCGGCGCAAGCCACGAGGAGACGAGTCACATGAACGCACCCGCTGAACTGTCGGCCGAAGTACTCGCCCAGCGCCAGCGCGAAGTCGTGCAGGCGCTGATGGCCGTGTTGCCGAGCCACTGTCTGCTCTATCGGGAGGAAGACACCGTCGCGTACGAGTGCGACGGCCTCGCCGCCTACCGGCGTCTGCCGCTCGCGGTCGCGCTGCCGGAAACCGAGTCGCAGGTGCAGCGCATCGTGCAGATCTGCCACCGCCTCGAAGTGCCGATCGTGCCGCGCGGCGCGGGCACGGGGCTGTCCGGCGGCGCGATGCCGATCCGGCACGGGGTGGTGGTGTCGCTCGCGCGCTTCAGGAAGATCGTCGAAGTCGATTCGTATGCGCGCACCGCGACCGTGCAGCCGGGCGTGCGCAATCTGGCGATCTCCGAGGCCGCTGCGCCGTATGGCCTCTACTACGCACCCGATCCGTCGTCGCAGATCGCGTGCACGATCGGCGGCAACGTGTCCGAGAATTCCGGCGGCGTGCATTGCCTGAAGTACGGCCTTACCGTGCATAACGTGTTGCGCGTTCGCGCGGTGACGATGGAAGGCGAGATCGTCGAATTCGGCTCGCTCGCGCCGGACGCGCCCGGGCTCGATCTGCTCGCGGTGATGATCGGCAGCGAAGGCATGTTCGCGATCGTCACCGAAGTCACTGTCAAGCTGATCCCGAAGCCGCAAACGGCGCAGGTCATCATGGCGAGTTTCGACGACGTCGTGAAGGGTGGCGATGCGGTCGCCAGCATCATCGCGGCAGGCATCATCCCGGCCGGCCTCGAGATGATGGACAAGCCGGCCACGCGCGCGGTCGAGGAATTCGTCAACGCGGGCTACGACCTCGACGCGGCGGCGATCCTGCTGTGCGAATCGGACGGCACGCCCGAGGAAGTCGCCGCCGAGGTCGTGCGCATGACCGCGGTGCTGCGCGAACACGGTGCGACCCGCATCCAGATTTCGCGCTCGGAGGCAGAGCGGCTGCGCTTCTGGTCCGGCCGCAAGAACGCGTTCCCGGCCGCCGGCCGCATTTCGCCGGACTACTACTGCATGGACGGCACCGTGCCGCGCCGCAGTATCGGGCCGCTGCTCGCGCGCATCGAAGAGATGGAGAAGAAGTACGGGCTGCGCTGCATCAACGTGTTCCATGCCGGCGACGGCAACATGCACCCGCTGATCCTCTTCAACGGCAACGATCAGGACGAGTGGCACCGCGCCGAGGCGTTCGGTTGCGACATTCTCGAAGCGTGCGTCGAACTGGGTGGCACGGTGACGGGCGAGCATGGCGTCGGCATCGAAAAGATCAATTCGATGTGCGTGCAGTTCTCGCCGGAGGAGCGCGACGCGTTCCATGCGGTCAAGCGCGCGTTCGACGCGCCCGGCCTGCTGAACCCCGACAAGGGCATTCCGACGCGAGCGCGCTGCGCCGAATACGGCAAGATGCACGTGCGCGGCGGACTGCTGCCTCATCCCGATCTACCGCGCTTCTAGCGTCCGCCGCTTGCGTCGCGCATAAACCGTGGACTTGCCTTGGCGCCGGCCCCGGCAGCAGCGCCGTTCGCGCGGCGCCGGCCGGCCCCTTCAGCCCCGCCAACCGGCGGCCAATGCGGGTGCGCTCCTGGTTGCCAGCGAGCCCCCGCCCGGTACAATCAACCGAAACACAACGAGCAGGACACCATGGAAGACGACGACATCGTCGCCGGATGGTCGGAGCGCGTGCGTTCGGCCAGCGCTGAGGGACGCGCGTTGCGCATCCGTGGCGGCGGCACCAAAGACTGGTACGGTCAGACGCTGGAAGGTGAGATCCTCGACACGCGCGCTTATCGCGGCATCATCGCGTACGACCCGGCCGAGCTCGTGATCACCGCGCGCGCGGGCACCTCCCTGCTGGAAATCGAAGCCGCGCTCGCCGAGCACGATCAGATGCTCGCGTTCGAGCCGCCGCATTTCGGTCCGCAGGCCACCTTCGGCGGCTGCATCGCCGCGGGCATTGCCGGGCCGCGCCGCCCGGCCGTCGGCGCGGCGCGCGACTTCGTGCTCGGCGCCGTCTTGATGAACGGCCACGGGCAAACGCTGCGCTTCGGCGGCCAGGTCGTGAAGAACGTCGCGGGCTACGACGTGTCGCGTTTGCTGGCCGGCTCGCTGGGCACGCTCGGACTGATCCTCGAACTGTCGATCAAGGTGCTGCCGCTGCCGCAGGTCGAAGCCACGCTGAAGTTCGACATGAACGGCACCGACGCGGTCCGCAAGCTCAACGAATGGGCCGGCCGGCCACTGCCGATCACCGCGAGCGCATGGCGCAACGGCACGCTCGCGGTGCGGCTCGCGGGCGCGGAGACCGCGGTCAAGGCGGCGCGCACGGCGCTCGGCGGCGAAGTCGTCGATGCCGTGGAAGCCGAACGTTTCTGGGCCGGCCTGCGCGAGCAGACCGATCTGTTTTTCGCGGCGATTCCGCCGAAAGCCGCGCTCTGGCGCCTCGCGCTGCCGTCGATCACCGAGCCGCTGCAACTGCCCGGCGCGCAACTGATGGAATGGGGCGGCGGCCAGCGCTGGTGGATCACCGACACCGACGCGCAAACCGTGCGCATCAGCGCGAAGCAGGCCGGCGGCCACGCGACGATCTTCCGCAGCGGCCACGGCTACGACCGCGGCGCCGGCGTCTTCACGCCGCTGCCCGCGCCGTTGATGAAAATCCATCGCGGCCTCAAACACGCCTTCGATCCGGCCCGCATCTTCAATCGCGGCCGTCTCTACCCCGACTTCTGAGCGACGCGATGCAAACCAACCTCGCGGACTTCATTCGCAATACGCCCGATGGCGACGAAGCCGACGCCATCCTGCGCAAATGCGTGCATTGCGGTTTCTGCACGGCCACCTGCCCGACCTATCAGTTGCTCGGCGACGAGCTCGACGGCCCGCGCGGACGCATCTATCTGATCAAGCAGATGGTCGAAGGCGCGCCGGTCACGCGCAGCACGCAGATTCACCTCGACCGGTGCCTGACCTGCCGCAACTGCGAATCGACCTGCCCGTCCGGCGTGCAATACGGGCGGCTCGTCGAAATCGGCCGCAAGATCACCGAGGAAAAAGTGCACCGGCCGCTCGGCCAGCGCATGTTGCGCCGCCTGCTCGCGAGCGTCGTGCCGAACAGCGCGATCTTCACGCCGGCGATGCGGCTCGGCCAGCATTTCCGCGGCGTGCTGCCGAAGAAGCTGCGCGACAAGGTGCCCGCGCGGCAGCGCCCGCTCGAATGGCCCACCGCGAAACACGAGCGCAAGATGCTGATGCTCGCGGGCTGCGTGCAACCGTCGATGATGCCGAACGTCAACATCGCGACCGCGCGCGTGTTCGACGCGCTCGGCATCGAAACGGTGGTCGCGCCCGAGGCCGGCTGCTGCGGCGCGATCCGCCTGCACCTCGGCTACAACGATGAGGCGCTCGACGACCTGCGCGCCAACATCGACGCATGGTGGCCGTACGTCGAACAGGGTGCCGAGGCGATCGTGATGAACGCGTCGGGCTGCGGCGCGACGGTCAAGGAGTACGCGCATCTGCTGCGCCACGATCCGGCCTACGCGGAAAAAGCGCGCCGCATCGTCGAGCTGACGCGCGACGTCGCCGAGATCCTGCCGGAGTTCGAGGAACAGCTCGTCGCGATCACACGGCGCCGTTCGGTGCACACGGTCGCGTTTCATCCGCCCTGCACGCTGCAACATGGGCAGCAGATTCGCGGCAAGGTCGAGCAGTTGCTCACCGCGCTCGATGTCGAAGTGCGCCTGCCCGCCGACAGCCATCTGTGCTGCGGCTCGGCCGGCACCTATTCGCTGACGCAGCCGCGGCTCTCGTACGCGTTACGCGACCAGAAGCTCGAGCGGCTGCAGGCGCAGGAGCCGCAGGTGATCGTGTCGGCGAACGTCGGCTGCATCGCGCATCTGCAAAGCGGCACGTCGACGCCGGTCGCGCACTGGATCGAACTGGTCGAGCACATGCTGTCCGTATAATCGGAGCATCGTCTTCGCTGAACACCGGTTCCGTTCCATGTCCGACCTGGATCATCACCTCGCTCACAACCTCGCCGACGTGCGGCAACGCATCGCCGCGGCCGCGCAAGCGGCCGGCCGCGACGCGCATGCCGTAATGCTGCTCGCGGTCTCCAAAACGTTTCCCGCCGATGCCGTGCGCGCCGCCCATGCGGCCGGCCAGCGCGCGTTCGGCGAAAACTACGTGCAGGAAGCGCTCGACAAGATCCACACGCTCGCCGATCTGCGCGCGTCGCTCGAATGGCATTTCATCGGCCCGCTGCAGTCGAACAAGACGCGGCCCGTCGCCGAGCATTTCGACTGGGTGCATTCGGTCGACCGGCTCAAGATCGCGCAGCGGCTTTCGGAGCAGCGTCCCGACAATCTGCCGCCGCTGAACGTGTGTCTGCAGGTCAATGTCAGCGGCGAAGCGTCGAAAAGCGGCGTGAGCGTCGCCGAGGCCGCCGATATCGCCCGGCAGATCGCGGCGCTGCCGAAGCTGAAACTGCGCGGACTGATGTCGATTCCCGAACCGGCCGGCGATCTCGACGCGCAGCGCGCGCCGCATCGCGAGTTGCGCGAGCTGTTCGAGCGCTTGCGCGGCGATGGGCTCGCGCTCGATACGCTGTCGATGGGCATGTCGGCGGATCTCGAAGCAGCCGTGCTCGAAGGCGCGACGATCGTGCGCGTCGGCACCGCAATCTTCGGCGCGCGCGATTATTCGCATTGAGCTTTTTCGCTGGATCCGCGCGAGCATGCGCGGGTCCGTCACCGCATCCAGCATTTCACCTGAACCTCACCGGGACCATCATGAAAATTGCGTTTATCGGCGGCGGCAACATGGCCGCGGCATTGATCGGCGGCCTCATCAAGCGGGGCGTCGCACCCGCTGACCTGTACGCGATCGATCCGAACGAAGACGCGCGCAAGCGCAACGAGCAGCAATTCGGCATCCGCGCCGGCGCGGCCGCAGACGGCGCGCTCGCCGCCTACGACGCCGTCGTGCTCGCGGTGAAGCCGCAGATCCTGAAGAGCGTGGCCGAGGCAGTGGCGCCGCATCTGCGCGCGCCGCAACTGGCGATCAGCATCGTCGCGGGCATTCGCATCGGCGACCTGTCGCGCTGGCTGAACGGCCACAGCCGCATCGTGCGCGTGATGCCGAATACGCCGGCGCTGATCGGCATGGGCGTGACGGGGCTGGTGGCGACGAACAGCGTCGACGAAGCGGGCCGCGCGCTCGCGTCGGAGGTGCTCGGCGCGGTCGGCGAAACCGTCTGGTTCGACGACGAAACGAAGATCGACGCGGTCACCGCGATCTCAGGCAGCGGACCGGCCTACGTGTTCTATTTCATCGAGGCGTTGCAGGAAGCCGCGCGTCAGCTCGGCATGAACGAAGCGCAAGGCCGCGCGCTCGCGGTCGCGACCTTCACCGGCGCCGCGCAACTCGCGGCCAATTCCGACGAGCCGCCGAGCATGCTGCGCGAGCGCGTGACGTCGAAAGGCGGCACGACCGCGGCAGCGCTGGCGTCGTTCGATGCGAGCGGCGTCAAGGATGCGATCGTACGCGGCGCGCTTGCCGCCGATGCGCGCGCGAGAGAGATGGGTGACGAGTTCGGCAAGCAATGACCTGACCGTCACGCAGAAACAGACACGCCGTAGCGCGGCTCCCCTTCGTCCTCTTCGTCCTCTTCGCATCGGGGCAGGCGGCTACGGCGTCCGGACATGGCGGCGGCCTTAAAAAGCCGCGTGCATCAAAACGAAGCCGCCGCGTAATGCGCGGCGATCCCGACGAACAGCGCGCCGCCGAGCCAGTTGTTATGACGGAACGCGGCAAAGCATGGCATGCGTTCGCGGTTGCGAATCAGCGTGTAGTGATAGATCGCGCAACCCGCCGCGACCGCCCAGCCGATCCAGTACAGCACACCGAAGCCAAGCACCACGCCGATGCCGACGTAAATCCCGAGCGTCACCGCGTAGCACAGCATGACCGCGGCCACGTCGAAACGGCCGAACGTCAGCGCCGACGTGCGGATGCCGATCCTGATGTCGTCGTCGCGATCGACCATCGCATATTCGGTGTCGTACGCGACCGACCAGAAGATGTTCGCGAGCAGCATCACCCAGGCGAGCAGCGGCACGTGGTCCTGCACCGCGGCGAACGCCATCGGAATGCCGAAGCCGAATGCGATGCCGAGATAAGCCTGCGGAATCGCGAAGAAACGCTTCGTGAACGGATAGCTTCCGGCGACGAACAGCGCCACCACCGATAGCTGCTTCGTCAGCGCGTTGAGCGGCAGGATCAGCAGAAACGCGAGCAGCGACAAACCGGCGGCGAGCGCCACCGCTTCCCACGCGTTGATCTTGCCCGACGTGATCGGGCGATTTTCGGTGCGCTTCACATGGCGGTCGAAATCGCGGTCCGCATAGTCGTTGATCGCGCAGCCGGCCGAGCGCATCAGCACCGTGCCGATCGTGAAGATCACCAGCAACTGCCACGACGGACGGCCGCCGGACGCAATCCACAGCGCGTTGAGCGTCGGCCATAGCAACAGCAGGCTGCCGATCGGCTTGTCCATGCGCACGAGACGCAAATACAGGGGAAGTCGGGCAAACATGGGACGAATTCGGTGAAGTGCGAACACGGTGCGGCTATTTTACGGGATGCGCGTGACAGGCCTGGATTCGCGCGGCCGGGGCTTGCTTGCGCACTCTGTACGCACTCGCGGTGTGTGGGCGTTGCACGGTGACGCCATAAAAAAACAAAGCCTCCCGTGCAGGGAGGCCTGGTTCGTTATCAATCAGCGCGGCGTGAGCATCGCCCAGACCGGCATCATGTTGCGACTCGAGCGCAACTTAGGCAAGCAGCGAGCGCAGCATCCACGCGGTCTTTTCGTGCGTTTGCATGCGTTGCGTGAGCAGGTCTGCGGTCGGTTCGTCGTTGGCGGCTTCCGTCGACGGGAAGATCGCGCGCGCGGTGCGCACCACGGCTTCCTGACCTTCGACGAGCTGGCGGATCATGTCTTCGGCGGCCGGCACGCCGTCCGCTTCGGGGATCGACGACAGCTTCGCGAAATCCTTGTAGCTGCCCGGCGCATGCACGCCCAGCGCGCGGATTCGCTCGGCGATTGCATCGACCGCGAGCGCGAGTTCGTTGTATTGCGTTTCGAACATCAGATGCAGCGTATTGAACATCGGACCCGTGACATTCCAGTGAAAATTGTGGGTCTTCAGGTACAACGTGTAGGTGTCAGCGAGCAGACGCGACAGCCCATCCGCGATCTTCTTGCGATCCTTGTCGCTGATCCCGATGTTGACGTGCTGTACGGCTGCGGCTTCTTTCTTGGCCATGACAACTCCTTTGAAGAGTGATACGAACCGGTCGGCAAATGACGGTCTGCGAAACAGACTTAAAACGTTCGACAGTGTAGCGTGAAATTCCACGAGGTTTGCGCAAGGCTAGCCTGTGGCCTTGATTTGACGGCACTTTGCGGCAGTTTGTCGCCGGCGCCTGATTGCCGGCGCTCAACCACCCAATGCATGCCGCAACGCCTGCGCGGCGAGCACCGCGAAGCCGCTCGTGACGATCGCGAAGCCGACCGCCTTGCGCAGCATCGCTACATACTGCTCCCGCCGCCGTTGCAGGCCGCGCGCGGCGGCCGGAGCGCCAATAGTTGCCATCATCATCTGGATCATGATCGTACTCCCGGTTCGTCTCTCTGCTGACGCAGCGCCGCCAGCGCCGCGATCACGCCTTCCGCGTAGGCCGGATCGGCGCGACGGAAATGCTCGATCTGACGCGCGACGATTTCCTGCGGCACGCCATCGATATGCCGCGCGATATTGCCGAACAGACGCTCACGTTGCGCGGCGTCGAACAGTTCGAACAGCATGCGCGGCTGCGTATAGTAGTCGTCATCCTCGCGATGCTCGTAACGCGCGACCGCGCCGGCCGCGAGCGGCGGCTCCGACGCATTGGCGTCCTGCGCGAAATCGCCGAAACGGTTCGGTTCGTAATTCACGTTGCCACCGAGATTGCCGTCGGTGCGCATCGCGCCGTCGCGATGGAACGAATGCGGGTTCGGCGTGCGCGGCGCGTTCACCGGAATCTGGTGGTGATTGATGCCGAGCCGGTAACGCTGCGTATCGCCGTACGAAAACAGCCGCCCCTGCAACAGACGATCCGGCGAAAAACCGATGCCCGGCACCACGTTGGCCGGCGTGAACGCGGCCTGCTCGACGTCCGCGAAATAGTTCGCCGCATTGCGATTCAACTCGATCGTGCCGACGTCGATCAGCGGATAGTCCTTCTGCGACCACACCTTCGTGATGTCGAACGGATTGAAGCGATAGTTCGCCGCGTCCGCTTCGGGCATCACCTGAATCGCGAAGCGCCACGTCGGGAAGTTGCCCGCGTCGATGCTGTTCACCAGATCGCGTTGCGCGCTTTCGCGGTCCGCGGCGATCACACGCGCGGCCTCGGCGTCGGTAAAGTTCTCGATGCCCTGCAGCGACTTGAAGTGGAACTTCACCCAGAAACGCTCGTTGTTCGCGTTGATGAACGAGTACGTATGCGAGCCGAAGCCGTGCATCTGCCGGTAGTTCTTCGGAATGCCGCGATCGCTCATCAGAATCGTCACCTGATGCAGCGACTCCGGATGACGCGACCAGAAATCCCACGCCGCGACATTGCTGCGCAGGTTCGTATACGGGTCGCGTTTCTGCGTGTGGATGAAATCCGGAAACTTCAGCGGATCGCGGATAAAGAACACCGGCGTGTTGTTGCCGACCACGTCCCAGTTGCCTTCTTCGGTGTAAAACTTGATCGAGAAGCCGCGCACGTCGCGCTCGGCGTCGGCCGCGCCGCGCTCGCCGGCCACCGTCGAAAAGCGCATGAAGAGCGGCGTTTCCTTGCCGACCTGCGCGAACACCTTCGCCTTCGTGTAGCGCGAGATGTCGTGCGTCACCGTCAGCGTACCGAACGCGCCCGATCCCTTCGCGTGAACGCGGCGCTCGGGAATCACTTCGCGATCGAAGTGAGCGAGCTTTTCGAGCAGCCAGACGTCCTGTAGCACGACCGGGCCACGGGCGCCGGCGGTCATCGAATTCTGGTTGTCGGCGATGGGTGCGCCGGCGGCATTGGTAAGCTTACGTTCGGACATGCGTACTCCTGCGTGGTTTTTATCGAAATAGAGGGGGAAGACGAAGCGGCATCCGCGACAGGAGTGCCGTCAAGAGTCGGCGCGTCAGGCGCCCAGCACCCGGTCGACCAGCAGGGCCAACGCGACGGTGCGCGCGCTCGGCGCGGGGGCCGTCGGGGCCACCGCGGCCGGTTGTGCATTGGAAGCGTTAATGGGCTGCGAATCGGCTTGCATGATGTTTTCCTCCGGGCTTGTCCCAGGCGCCGAGCGTCGGCGCTGAGCCTTATGAGATAAGGGGATCGGTCGATCCATGGAGGAAACTATACCAATTGCTATCGAATATTAGTATTTGATTAATTTAATCTATTCGATAGGTCTTGCTTGTGCCCTTTTTTGAGATCTCCACACCGGTAGCGCGGTGCGGAGCCGGCCATCAATTGACGGCGGCCGGCAAATCGAGCTTCCTGACACCCGGCAGCTCGCAGGCGGCGATCGCCTCGCAGATCGCGTCGATCGCCGGCATGCGCGTGAAGCTCTTGCGCCACGCGAGCACGACGCGCCGGTCCGGCACCGGGTCGTCGAACGCGACGTAGCTGAGCAGACCCGCATCGATACCGGCCGCATGCGGCTTGACTTCGTGCACCGACATGCGCGGTAGCACCGTGATGCCGACACCGCTCGCGACCATATGGCGAATCGTCTCGAGCGACGAACCCTCGAAGGTCTTCTGGATGCCGTCCGCGTTCTGCGAAAAGCGCATCAGCTCGGGGCACACACCGAGCACGTGATCGCGGAAGCAGTGGCCGCTGCCGAGCAGCAGCATGGTTTCCTGCTTCAGGTCGTCGGGATCGATCTTCGGGCGGGTTTCCCACGCATGACCGGACGGCAGCGCGACGACGAACGGCTCGTCGTAGAGCGGGCGCAGCATCAGTCCCGTTTCGGGGAACGGCAGCGCCATGATCGCGACGTCGATTTCGCCCTGCTTGAGCAATTCGATCAGCTTGAGCGTGTAGTTTTCCTGCAGCATCAGCGGCATCTGCGGAACATGCGCGATCATCTGCTTGACGAGCGTGGGCAGCAGATACGGCCCGATCGTATAGATCACGCCGAGGCGCAGCGGACCGACGAGCGGATCCTTGCCCTGCTTGGCGATTTCCTTGATCGCGAGCGTCTGCTCGAGCACGCGCTGGGCCTGCGTGACGATCTGTTCGCCGATCGGCGTGACGCTGACCTCGCTGGTGCCGCGCTCGAAAATCTGCACGTTCAGCTCGTCTTCGAGCTTCTTGATGGCGACGGACAGCGTGGGCTGGCTGACGAAGCACGCTTCGGCCGCCCGGCCGAAGTGCCGCTCGCGAGCCACCGCCACGATGTATTTCAATTCGGTGAGCGTCATTCGGGGATCAATCAGTGTGATGAATTCGATAGATTCAAGTTATACACCCTATAGGGTCGGTTCGCCAACCTTCGCCGACCTTCTGACTGAAGCGCGCCGCGCGAAGCACGAGCCGGTCAGGCTCATGCCTTCAGATACTGCTCCCGCGCGCCGAGCCAGCGCGCCAGATGCTGGATGACGACCTCGGGATATTTTTCCAGCAGCGTCGCGGCGGCCTCGCGGGCCGGTTCGATCAGCCACTGGTCGTTCTGCAGGTCCGCGAAGCGCAGCATCGCCGCGCCCGACTGACGCGCGCCGAGAAATTCGCCCGGACCGCGAATCTCGAGATCGCGCCGCGCGATCTCGAAGCCGTCGGTGGTCTCGCGCATCGTCTGCAAACGCGCGCGCGCCGCGATCGACAGCGGCCCCGTGTACAGCAGCACGCACACCGATGCGGCGCTGCCACGCCCCACCCGCCCGCGCAACTGATGCAACTGCGCGAGGCCGAAGCGCTCCGCATGCTCGATCACCATCAACGACGCGTTCGGCACGTCGACGCCGACTTCGATCACCGTCGTCGCGACCAGTAGCTGAATCTCGTTGCGCGAGAACGCATCCATCACCGCGGCCTTCTCGGCGGGCGCGAGACGCCCATGCACGAGCCCGACCTTCAGTTCGGGCAGCGCGGCCACGAGCGTTTCGTAGGTTTCGACCGCGGTCTGCAACTGCAAGGTCTCGCTTTCCTCGATCAGCGGACACACCCAGTACACCTGGCGCCCCGTCAACGCCGCCTCGCGCACGCGGCCGATCACCTCGTCGCGGCGCGCGTCGGAGACGAGCTTCGTCAGGATCGGCGTGCGGCCGGGCGGCAGTTCGTCGATCGTCGACACGTCGAGGTCGGCGTAATAGGTCATGGCGAGCGTGCGCGGAATCGGCGTCGCGGACATCATCAACTGATGCGGCTGGAAATCGTGCGCGCCGTCGGCCGCGTTGCGGGCCTTCGCGCGCAGCGCGAGCCGTTGCGCGACGCCGAAGCGATGCTGTTCGTCGACGATCACGAGGCCGAGCCGCGCGAACTCGACCGCGTCCTGGATGATCGCGTGCGTGCCGATCACGAGTTGCGCGGTGCCGAGCGCGGCGGCTTCGATCGCCGCGCGCTTCTCTTTCGTCTTCAGGCTGCCGGCGAGCCACGCGACGTTCACGCCGAGCGGCTCGAGCCAGCCGCGCAGCTTGCGCGCGTGCTGCTCGGCGAGGATTTCAGTGGGCGCCATCAGCGCGGCCTGGTAGCCGGCGTCGATCCCCTGCGCGGCGGCGAGCGCCGCGACGATCGTCTTGCCGCTGCCGACGTCGCCCTGCAACAGCCGCTGCATCGGATGCGGCTGCGTCAGGTCGAGCGCGATCTCGCCGCCGACACGTTTCTGCGCGCCCGTCAGCGAAAACGGCAGCGCCTTCAGCAAACGCGCGACCAGCGCCGACTCGTCGCCGAGCTTGCGCCGTGGCATGGGCGGCGCGGCACGCGTGCGGCGCTCGTCGTGCGCGCGCTTGAGCGACATCTGCTGCGCGAGCAGCTCCTCGAACTTGATACGGATCCACGCCGGATGCGTGCCGTCGATCAGCGCGGTCTCGTCGGACTGCGCGCCCGGATGATGCAGCGTGCGCACCGCGTCCATCAGCGACGGCACGCCGAGCGGCTCGAGAAACGCGCGCGCGACCGGCGCGGGCAGCAGCTCCGGCAGCGACGTGCGCGACAGCGCGTTGTCGATCGCCTTGCGCAGATACGCCTGCGACACGCCCGCCGTGCTCGGATAGACCGGCGTCAGCGCCTGCGGCAACGGCGTGTCTTCATCGACGACGCGCACTGTCGGATGGACCATCTCCATGCCGAAGAAGCCACCGCGCACGTCGCCGCGCACGCGCAGCCGCGCGCCGGGCGCCATCTGCTTGACCTGCGAGCCGTAGAAATTGAGAAAGCGCAGCACCAGCTCGTCGCCGTCCGCGTCGCGCAGCTTCACGAGCAGTTGGCGGCGCGGCCGGTAGGCGATCTCGTTGTCGAACACCACGCCTTCGGTTTGCGCGACGCCGCCCGGCAGCAGTTGCCCGATCGGCGTGAGCGAGGTTTCGTCCTCGTAGCGCATCGGCAGATGCAGCACGAGGTCGATCGCGCGCGTGAGACCGAGCTTGGCGAGCTTGTCGGCGGTTTTGAGCGCGGGTTTCGAGGTGGTTTTAGCGGTGGACCCGGCTTTGGCGGCGGGTTTGTCGCTTGCGTTCGCGTCCGGGGATTCGTTCGCCGGGTTGGATGTGCTGGCGCCGGCATTGTCGCCGCTGGGCGCGGCATCGCGGTCAGTCGCCGTCATCCCGCCATCCGCGCCGCCCTCCGCCACTTGCCCCCGCGCGCCACGGCGCCGCGGCGCGGCGCCCGCTTCGAGGGTGGCAACGGACGATCGGCGGTCGGACAAAGGCATGGGCTGCTTCGCAAGTACAATATCGGCTGCTGTCAAAAAAATGTCGTGCCGCCCTTCGCGCTCCATCGCATGCAGGATGCGGCACAGGGCGCGCAGGCCGCTTCGGCGTCCCGCCATCATAGCCGCCCGGCTCCAGCTTCGGCTCAATTCAGTCCCAATTCGCTTCCAGTCGTTCGCATGTTTACGCTTTCCGATTTCGATTTCGATCTGCCGCCCGAGCTGATCGCGCAAGTCGCGCTGCCCGAGCGCAGCGCGAGCCGTCTGCTCGAAGTGGACGGCGCGGGCGCCGCCGACGGCGCCGCGCGTCTGATCGACCGCCGCTTCACGGAGCTGCCCGGGTGCATCGCGCCGGGCGATCTGCTGATCTTCAACGATACCAAAGTGCTGAAGGCGCGCTTCTTCGGCCAGAAGGCGAGCGGCGGCCGGATCGAAGTGCTGGTGGAACGCCTGACCGGCGAGCGCACCGCGCTCGCGCAGATCCGCGCGAGCAAAAGCCCGCAGCCGGGCATCACGATCCGTCTCGCGGATGCGTTCGAGGTCACGGTCGGCGAGCGCGTCGAGCCGTTCTACACGCTGCATTTCCCCGCCGACTGCCTGACGCTGATCGAGCAGTACGGCCGTCTGCCGTTGCCGCCGTACATCGAGCACGATGCCGACGCGACCGACGAAACCCGCTATCAGACCGTGTTCGCGCGGAACCCGGGCGCGGTTGCCGCGCCGACCGCGGGCCTGCATTTCGACGACGCGCTGCTCGCGAAGCTCGACGCGCGCGGCGTCGAGCGCGCGACGCTCACGCTGCACGTCGGCGCGGGCACGTTCCAGCCGGTGCGGGTCGAGAACATCGCCGAGCACAAGATGCACAGCGAGTGGTATCACCTGCCGCAATCGCTGGCGGACAAAATCGCCGCGACGAAGGCACGCGGCAACCGCGTGATCGCGGTGGGCACGACCTCGATGCGCGCGCTCGAAGCCGCCGCGCGCGACGCCGAAACCGCCGGACGGCCGCTCGCCGCGACGAGCGCGGAAACCGACATCTTCATCACGCCGGGCTACCGGTTCCGGGTGGTCGACCGGCTGGTGACGAATTTCCATTTGCCGAAGTCGACGCTGCTGATGCTGGTGTCGGCGTTCGCCGGGATCGACGCGATTCGCGCGGCGTATCGTCACGCGATCGAGGAGCGGTATCGTTTTTTCAGCTACGGCGACGCGATGCTGTTGACGCGCCGCGACGTTTGAGCCGCTTGAAACACCCCAGCGTACCGTTTCCCGCTTTTTGCGTTCCCAGCCGCCGCGAACCCTTCCGGCGGCGTTTAATTGTTTGCGCCGGACTGTTTTCCGGTAGCTCAGGAGTTACCCCATGACCCTTGGCCATCCCTCGCAACAGCCTGTCCACGAGCGCCCCGCCGACGGCCTCGAATTCCAGCTGCTCGGCACCGACGGCCAGGCGCGCCGCGGCCGCGTCACGCTCAATCACGGCGTGGTGGAGACGCCGATCTTCATGCCGGTCGGCACCTACGGCACCGTGAAGGCGGTCCAGCCGCGCGAGCTCGACGAGATGCACGCGCAGATCATCCTTGGCAACACGTTCCACCTGTGGCTGCGCCCCGGACTCGAAACGATCGGGGCGCACGGCGGCCTGCACGGCTTCATGGGCTGGAAGAAGCCGATCCTGACCGACTCCGGCGGCTTCCAGGTGTTCTCGCTCGGCGATCTGCGCAAGATCACCGAGGACGGCGTCACGTTCGCGTCGCCGATCAACGGCGACAAGCTGTTCCTGTCGCCGGAAGTGTCGATGCAGATCCAGAAGGTGCTGAACTCGGACATCGTGATGCAGTTCGACGAATGCACGCCGTACGCGACCGACAACGTCCCGACCTCGCACACGGAAGCGGCCGGGTCGATGCGCATGTCGATGCGCTGGGCGCAGCGCTCGATCGACGAATTCCGGCGCCTCGGCAATCCGAATGCGCTGTTCGGCATCGTCCAGGGCGGCATGTTCGAGGATCTGCGCGACGAATCGCTCGCCGGACTCGCGGAGAAAAACTTCCACGGCCTCGCGATCGGCGGTCTGTCGGTCGGCGAGCCGAAGGAAGACATGATGCGCATCCTCAACCACATCGGCCCGAAGCTGCCCGCCGACAAACCGCACTACCTGATGGGCGTCGGCACGCCGGAAGACCTGGTGGCGGGAGTCGCCGCCGGCGTCGACATGTTCGACTGCGTGATGCCGACCCGCAACGCGCGCAACGGCTGGCTGTTCACGCGTTTCGGCGACATCAAGATCCGCAACGCGACGCACAGGAACTCGCTGCGCCCGCTCGACGAGCAATGCGGCTGCTACACCTGCCGCAATTTCACGCGCGGCTATCTGCATCACCTGCACCGCGTCGGCGAAATCCTCGGCGCGCAGCTGAACACGATCCACAACCTCCACTACTACCTCGAACTGATGCAGGAGATGCGCGACGCGATCGACGCAAAAATGTTCGACGCGTTCCGCAAGCGCTTCCACGAGAACCGCGCGCGCGGCGTCGAACCCTCTTCCTGAGCGCGCGGCGCGCGGATTCCACTGAGGAATCCGCGCATTTCGCCCACCGGCGCACGCATAAAACTTACAATTCACTTTCGCCGCGCACTGAATCGGACTCGCTCGACGGACCCGAACCGGACCTTTAACCGGTTGATCGCAAAGCCGATTCGCCGCGACGGCGCGTCTGCGGCCGGTGGTAGAATAACCGGCTGATTTTTTTGTGTTTGACTGATAACGGAGAGACCAACGTGTCGTTCATTTCCAATGCCTTCGCGCAAGGCGCTGCAGCAGGTGGCGTTGAATCCAACCTGATGAGCTTCCTGCCGCTGATCCTGATGTTCGGCGTGTTGTACTTCATCATGATCCGCCCGCAAATGAAGCGCCAGAAGGAACATCGCAACATGCTCGCAGCGATGGCCAAGGGCGATGAAGTCGTGACGAACGGCGGCATCGTCGGCAAGGTGACGAAAGTGGGCGAAGCCTATGTCGGCATCGAAATCTCGGAAGGCACGGAAATCACCGTGCAAAAGGCGTCGGTCACGACGATTCTCCCGAAGGGCACGATCAAGTCGCTTTAAGGCCTGCTCTCCCCGCGTCCGGCGCGGCCTCGCCGGCGGTTCACACACAGTTTGGTTAGCAGTTCCGTTGAATCGCCCGCGCTCATCGCCGGACGCATCGCATCCAAGCCAACCTTCCCGTTGGACCACTCATGAATCGCTACCCCCTCTGGAAATACGCCGTGATGCTGGTGGCTCTGGTCATCGGCCTCGTGTACACGCTGCCCAATCTGTACGGCGAAGCGCCGGCGGTGCAGGTGTCGAGCGGCAAGGCGACGGTCAGGCTCGACGCCACGACGCTCGCGTCGGTCGAAGCCGCACTCGCGTCCAATCAGATCAAGCCGACCGCGGTCACGTTCGACAACTCGCAGAACAACGCGAACATCCGCGTGCGCCTCACGGACACCGACACGCAGTTGCGCGTGAAGGACCTGCTGCAGAAATCGCTCAATAGCGATCCGAACGATCCGCAGTACATCGTCGCGCTGAACCTGCAAAGCGCGTCGCCGAACTGGCTGACCGCGCTGCGCGCGCTGCCGATGTACCTCGGTCTCGACCTGCGCGGCGGCGTGCACTTCCTGCTGCAGGTCGACATGGCCGGCGCGCTCAACAAGAAGCTCGATTCGGACGCGTCGGACGTGCGCACGATGCTGCGCGACAACAACATCCGCGACGGCGGCGTGAATCGCGTGAACCAGTCGGTGGTGGTGAACCTGGCCGACCAGGCCACCGCGGATGCGGCGCTCAAGCTGCTCGGCCGCGGCGTCAGCGAACTCCAGTGGGCCTCGCAGCCGAACACCGGCGCGGATGGCGGCGTGCAGCTCGTCGGCACGTTCACGCCTGCCGTGCAGCGCGCGGTGCAGGATGCCGCGCTCAAGCAGAACATCACGACACTGCATAACCGCGTGAACGAACTCGGCGTGGCCGAGCCGGTGATCCAGCAACAGGGCGCCGATCGCATCGTGGTCGAGCTGCCGGGCGTGCAGGACACCGCGAAGGCGAAGGACATCATCGGCCGCACGGCGACGCTCGAAGCGCGCCTCGCCGATCCGGTCAACACGCATCCGAACCCGAACGATCCGGTGCCGCCGGGCGATGAACTCTTCACGCAAGGCAATCAGGTGCCGGTGCTGCTGCGCAAGCAGGTGATCTTCACCGGCGACCGCATCATCGACGCATCGGCGGGCTTCGACGAGCATCAGCGCCCGTCGGTCAACATCCGCCTCGACTCGGCCGGCGGCCGCGCGGTGCGCGCGGTGTCGCGCGACAACATCGGCAAGCCGATGGCGATGGTGCTGTTCGAGCGCGGCAAGGGTGAGGTGCTGACGGTCGCGACCATTCAATCGGAACTGGGCGACCGCTTCCAGATCACCGGCCAGCCGACCCCGCAGGCCGCCGCCGACCTCGCGCTGCTGCTGCGCGCCGGCTCGCTCGCCGCGCCGATGGACATCATCGAGGAACGCACGATCGGCCCGAGCCTCGGCGCCGACAACATCAGGAAGGGCTTCCACTCGGTCGTGTGGGGCTTCGCGGCCATCGCCGTGTTCATGATCGCGTACTACATGCTGTTCGGCGTGATCTCGATGATCGGTTTGTCCGTGAACCTGCTGCTGCTGGTCGCGGTGCTGTCGATGCTGCAGGCCACGCTCACCTTGCCGGGTATCGCCGCTATCGCGCTCGCGCTCGGTATGGCCATCGACGCGAACGTGCTGATCAACGAACGCGTACGCGAGGAACTGCGCCATGGCGCGCCGCCGCAACTGGCGATCCAGAACGGCTACGCACATGCATGGGCGACGATTCTCGATTCGAACGTGACCACGCTGATCGCCGGCCTCGCGCTGCTCGCGTTCGGCTCCGGTCCGGTGCGCGGCTTCGCGATCGTCCACTGTATCGGCATCCTGACGTCGATGTTCTCGGCGGTGTTCTTCTCGCGCGGCCTCGTCAATTTCTGGTACGGCGGCAAGAAGAAGCTGAAGTCGCTGTCGATCGGCCAGGTGTGGCGTCCGCAAGCGGCCACCGCCGGCTCGGCCCCGTATCTGGGCAGCAACGATGCCGCGACCGACACCGCGCAGGCCATCGCCGCCGCGAAGGCAAGCTCGAAAGCGAGCGCGAGAGCACCGGCCGCGACCGGCTCGCAGGGCCGCGTAAAGCCGAGCGTGCGCCGCCGCAATGCGCCGGGCACGCCGGCATCGAACGGCTCGTCGTCGAACACGTCCGCGCCGCAGAAACCGGGTTCATCCCGCTGAGTCCCGGAGAACAAGACCATGGAATTTTTCCGTTTCCGTAAAGACATTCCGTTCATGCAGCGCGCGTTGATCTTCAACGCGATCTCGCTGCTGACGTTCCTCGCCGCCGTGTTCTTCCTCGTGCATCGCGGGCTGCATCTGTCGGTGGAATTCACCGGCGGTACCGTGATCGAAGTGCAGTATCCGGGCGCGGTGCCGCTCGACCCGGTGCGTAACACGCTCGGCAAGCTCGGCTATGCCGACGCGCAGGTGCAGAACTTCGGCTCCTCGCGCGACGTGCTGATCCGTCTGCCGTTGAAGACGGGCTACACGTCCGCGCAGCAGAGCGAACAGGTGATGGGCGCGCTGAAGGCCGACACGCCGCAAGTGCAGTTGCAGCGCGTCGAGTTCGTCGGCCCGCAGGTCGGCAAGGAGCTCGCCACCGACGGTCTGCTCGCGCTCGCCTGCGTCGTGGCCGGCATCGTGATCTATCTGTCGTTCCGCTTCGAATGGAAGTACGCGGTGGCCGGCGTGATCGCGAACCTGCACGACGTCGTGATCATCCTCGGCTTTTTCGCGTTCTTCCAGTGGGAGTTCTCGCTGTCGGTGCTGGCCGCGGTGCTCGCGGTGCTCGGCTATTCGGTGAACGAGTCGGTCGTTATCTTCGACCGGATTCGTGAAACCTTCCGCCGCGAACGCAAGATGACCGTGATCGAAGTGATCAACCACGCGATCACGAGCACGATGTCGCGAACCATCATCACGCACGGCTGTACGCAGATGATGGTGCTGTCGATGTTCCTGTTCGGCGGTCCGACGCTGCACTACTTCGCGCTCGCGCTGACGGTCGGTATTCTGTTCGGTATCTACTCGTCGGTGTTCGTCGCCGCCGCGCTCGCGATGTGGTTCGGCGTGAAGCGCGAAGATCTGCTGAAGGAAAAGAAGGAACGCGTCGATCCGGACGATCCGAACGCGGGCGCGCAGGTCTGATCCGCGCTTAGTCGTAGTAAACGCCTGGCGCGGAGCAGCTTGCGCGACAAAACAAAACGGCCGGTTCTTTCGAACCGGCCGTTTGCGTTTACAGAGGTGCCCGCGCGCTGCCCTAGCGGAACCCCAGCTTGCGCCGCGCCCCAATCAGCGCCGCGATGCTCAGCAGCGCGGCAAAAATCATGTAATAACTCGGCGCGGCCTTCGAACCGGTCACACCGATCAGCCACGCGATGATGAACGGCCCGAAGCCGCCGAAAATCGTCACCGCGATGTTATAGGCGAGCGACATGCCGGTCGTGCGCGTCTGCACCGGAAAGATTTCCGACAGCAGGCCCGGCGTCGCGCCGAAGTATCCGCTGACGAGAAAGCCGAACACGATCTGCCATACGATCAGCGTGCCGAAGCTCGGATGCGCGATCAGATACAGGAACGCCGGATAGATCAGCAGAAGCAGCAGCGTCGCCGCCGCCAGCATGATGCGCGTGCGTCCATGCAGGTCCGACAGATGCCCGGCGACCGGCGAGAACACCATCTGGATCAACCCCGTCACCGCGATCGCCGAGAACGCGACCGACGGCGCCAGTCCCAACTGCTTCACGCCGTAGGTCGGCATGAACAGCACCAGATACGTGGACACGGTCCCGAGCACCACCACGCCCATCGCGATCACCAGCCGCAGCTTCTGGGTCGCGAACGTATCGCGCAGCGGCGTCTGGGTCGTTTCGGCCGCGAGGAATTCGGGCGTCTCGTCGAGCTTCGTGCGGATATAGAAGGCGACCGGCCCGATCAGCAAGCCGAAGATGAACGGCACGCGCCAGCCCCACGACGCCATCTGCCCGGGCGTGAGCGTGCCGGTCAGCAACGCGCCGAAGCCGGCGGCCAGCAATGTGGTCAGCCCCTGGCTCGCCATCTGCCAGCTCGCGAAGAAGCCGCGCCGCCCCGGCACGTGCTCGGCCAGAAACGCGGTCGCGCTGCCGAACTCGCCGCCTGCCGAGAAGCCCTGCATCAGCCGCGCGAGCACGAGAATCACCGGCGCGGCGAGGCCGATGCTCTGGTAGGTCGGCAGGATCGCGATGATCAGCGTGCCCGTCATCATCAGCACGATCGACAGCGTGAGCGCCGACTTGCGCCCCGCGCGGTCCGCATACGCGCCGATCACGATCGCGCCGAGCGGCCGCATGAAGAACGACACGCCGAAGGTGCCGAGCGTCAGCAGCAGCGAGACCGTGTCGTTGCCGGCCGGGAAAAACAGCTTCGAGATGATCACCGCGAAAAAGCCGTAGACTACCAGATCGAACCATTCGAGCGCGTTGCCGATCGAGGCGGCAGTCACCGCGCGCCACGAATTCTGCCGGCTCCCCGCGACGCTTGCTGCTGTCGTTGCATCCATCCAGATCTCCTGTATCCCGCGCGAAATATTTATCGACGCGCGCGCACCACTCGCGCGTTGGCCGCACCGGCTACGCGCATCACCGGCATGACTCCATGCGCTCTATTTAACTGAAAAAATAAAACGAGGCGAGCAACAAATAACGGATGCCCGCCGTGCAAGGCCGCAACGCTAGCGAATGGCGATCAAAAAACCGCTTCGTCGCAAAGCGAACGAAGCGGTTTTTCGTGTTGCGGCGCAACGCGGAAGCGAACCGCGCGCGCCTGTCCCGGCGGCAACGTGAGCGCGCTTACTGCTGCTTGATGCCTTCGGACTGGATATGCAGGCGCGTTGTCATGCTGAAGCCATATTTCGCGCCGAAGTCCATGCCGAAATCGGCGCGGTTGAATTCCGTGCTCGCCTCGACGCCGCACACTTCGCGCTTGAGCACCGGATGCTGCATGCACTTGAACGAGTCGATCTTCAGATTCACCGGCTTCGTGATGCCGCGAATCGTCAGATTGCCGACCACCTCGACCGGCTTGTCGCCGTCGAATTTGATCTCGGTGCCTTTGTAGGTCACGGCCGGATATTTGGTCACGTCGAAGAATTCGGCTGCCTTCAGATGATCGTCGAGCTTCGAGTTGCCGGTCTGCACCGACGCCGGATCGACGGTCACGTCCACCGTGCCGGTTTTCGCCGCGCGATCGAGCGTCACCGTGCCGGTGGTTTTCGTGAACTTGCCGCGCCAGATCGACAGACCGCCGAAGTGATCCGCCTCGAAGCTCGGATACGTGTGGGTCGGATCGAGCATATAGGTGTCGGCGGCAAACGCACCGAGCGACAGCGACGAAGCCAGCGCGCCAACAGCGATCAACATGGACGTTTTCAATTCATGCTCCTGTATTGCGTTGAAAATCGCGATGAAAACTGCGGTGAAAAAACCACCGCGCGTTACTTGCGCGCGGCAACGATATGAAACCTGATCACCACTTCGTCGGCGACGACCGACGTATCCTTCCATTCGCCGGTGCCGATATCGAATTGCGAGCGTTTGATCGGCAACGCGCCGTCGAAGGTCTGCGTCGCGCCCTGCTGCGTCACCGTGACCGGCACCACGACCGTCTGCGACTTGCCCTTGATCGTCAGCTTGCCCGTCACCTTGAACTGGTTGCCGCCGGCCGGCGCGATCGCGCTCGACACGAACGTCGCGTTCGGATAAGTCTTCGCGTCGAACCACTCCTTGCCGCGCACCTGCTCGTTGTAGCTTTCGTCGCCGAGGTCATAGCTGCCGACGTCGACGCTCAGTTGCGCGCTGCCTTCGGCGGGTTTGGCCGGATCGAAATTGACCTGCGCGGTGAACTTGCCGAACTTGCCTTCGACCGGCACGTTCATCTGCTTCGAGGTGGCCGTCACCGAACTCTTCGCGACGTCGACCTGCGCGAGCGCGCCGCCCGCGACGCTCAGCGAGGCCGCCGCGAACGCGGCGAGCATGTAGCGATAAAACGAGACCTTCATGGTTGTCCTTATTTGAGAAAAGGAAGCATGCGCGACAGCAGGCCGTCGCGATCGAGCCATTGATGCTTGAGAGCCGCCGCGACGTGCACCGCGACCAGCACGAGCAGCGTGTAGTTGAGCGCGATGTGCAGGTTCTTCAGCACTTCCTTGAGATGCGGATCGGGCGCGATGATGCGCGGCAGCGGAATCAGCCCGAGATAGACGACCGGCACGTTCGCCGCCGAGCTGTACAGATAGCCGGACGCGGGAATCGCGATCATCAGCACGTACAGCAGCAGGTGCACGAGATGCGCGGCGCCGCGCTGCCAGCGCGGCATGCGGCGCGGCATCGGCGGCGCGGCGTGGGTCGCGCGCCACAGGATGCGCAGGATCGCGAGCGCGAACACGGTCACGCCGATCCATTTGTGCCAGGAGAAATAGCGCAGCTTGGTGGGCGTGAAGCCCGGGATGTCGGTCATCACCCAGCCGAGCGAGAAGCCGCAGACGATCAGCAGCGCGATCAGCCAGTGAAACGCGATCGCGGTCCGCGTGTACGACTCCCGGTTACCGAACGAAGGATTGAGTGTCATCGAGGTTCAACGCAGGCTGATTGAAGTTAACGGCGCGGCGGGTCCGGCTATTCCCGACGGCTTTCCAGCCGCGGACGAGGACCACCAGGGACCACGACAGCTCACGGCCGCCATGCTACCCCAAGCGCGGAAAGCTGGCTCGAACGGCATCGATTGGACGGGTCCGATTTTTGCGCCCCTTGGCGCCGGTCATGCCGCACGCGTTGAACAAATCAGGGACGGAGATTGTCCGAGCCGGAGCAATCCATGCCAGACTATGCGCCAACCGCCGCGGACGAGGCCGGACCGCCGCCGGATTACGGCTTCCTTCCACCGCGCCGTTCGCCCCGTCAGTCAGGCCGCGTTTGGTACTATTGCTCCAACCGTTCGCCTGACCTGCCGTCAACAACACAGGCCTTGCACGCCGCCCCTCACGTCGTTAGCCCATCCGCCGCATGGAACATGACAACCTGATCGCGTGCCATGAATGCGATACGCTGTTCCGCAAGCCCCGGCTTGTCGGGCGCACCACCGCGCGCTGTCCGCGCTGCGGCGCGACGCTTTATCGTGGCGTCTCGCGCAAGCTCGACGCCATTAGCGCAATGACGCTCGCCGCGCTGATCACGTTTCTGATCGCACAGGCCTTTCCGATCGTCGAACTCGATGCCAACGGCATCACCTCGCAAACCACGCTGTTCGGCGCGCTCGTCGCGCTGTGGGGCGAGGGCATGGAGATCGTCGCGGTCATGGTGTTCTGCTCGACAGTCCTCTTCCCGCTCACCGAGCTCGTCGCGCTTCTCTACGTGCTAGTGCCGCTGCGCGCCGGCTACGTGCCGGTCCACTTCAACCGCGTGCTGCGCGCGATCCAGTTCGTGCGGCCGTGGGGGATGATCGAAGTGTTCATGCTCGGCGTGCTGATCACGATCGTCAAGATGGTCAGCCTCGCGCGCGTGATTCCCGAAGCGGCGCTGTTCGCGTTCGGCGCGCTCACGCTGATGTTCGCGGTGGTCGTCACGTTCGATCCGCGCGTGCTGTGGGATCTCGCCGACGAACTCGGCGAGAGCGGCAAGCGGCCGCTGCCGCGCACGTCGGCCGATAGCGCGGCGGCGGCCGTCGGTTCGCTCGCCGGACCGCCCGCGCCGCCCGCCCTGCAAACC
>NZ_JASGFN010000007.1:0-307430 GCF_047605525.1 Paraburkholderia sp.
GTCACGAGCGCGCGCCGGCCGGCGAGCGGTTGCAGCCAGTCGAACGCGGGGGCGGCCGGCGGGCTCGCGGCGTGGGGGGCGTCCGCTTCGATCCGCACCACCTGGCCCGACACATACGCGGAACGCGGCGACAGGAAAAAGCGCAGCGTCGCTTCGATGTCGCTTTCCGCGCCTTCTCCGACATACACGAGATTCGCGGTGATGCCGCGCCGCGCTTCCTTGCCGAGCGAGCGCGTCAGGCCTTCGAGCGCGCGCTGCGCGGTCCATTGACGCGGGCTCGCGCCCGCTTGCGGCGGGCGGCCCAGCACGACGATGCGCCCGCACTTGCCGAGCGAGCGCAGCGTGTCGTGAAAGAAGCCGTGCAGCGGTTCGAGCTGGCTGCTGTCCTCGATGCCGCTCGCGTCGAACAGCAGCGCGGCGAGCTTGCCCGCCGAGCCGGGCTCGGCCGGCTCGAAGCGCCCGGTCAGCAGGCCGTGGCGATTCGCGAGCGGCACCCACAGCCCGGCGCTTGCGTGCGCGACGCCCGTCATGCCGACGCTCGCGATCAGCTTCGCAAGCGCGTCGAGCAGATGCGGCTCGCGGCCCGCGCCGATCGCGATCAGTCCGTCGAACTCGGGCCGGTCCGCGCGATAGCGCCGCAGCACCTCGGGCTTCGGCAGACCGAGCGAGCGCGCGAGACGCGCGCCGAACGGCGAGTTGACGAACTTCAGGTACGAGTCGTTCATGTCGTTGGTTGCTCCGCCGGACGCGGCGGGACGTCCCTTCGAGGGCCCCGGCCGTGTGTCAGTGTGCCTTGAGTTCAGCGTATCGGGTGGCTTTGCCGCGCCGCACCGTCCGTTTTTTATGCGCTTGAATCCCAGGCTCGGGGCCGTGCCCGGGTCGCATTCGAACCCGGCGCGCAAGCCGTCCCACAGCACGCCGCCACCGGGCCGTCGTCAAGCCGCGAGGTCCAGCGCCTTCTCCAGCGCCTCCTTGCGTTTCTGCAAATGGGCAAGCATGTCGAAATCGGCCGGGAAATCGTCGACCTTCACGACCTGCGCGCCATAGCGCGCGTAATCGTCGAGCACGCGCCGTTCGTCCGCATCGATCAGGCCTTGCCGTTCGGCCGCGTCGGTCCATGCGGCGAGTTGCGGCAGGCTCTGCGGCATCGGTTCGAGCAGGCCCTGGCTGACGGCTTCGCGCAGCTTCTGGTCGATCTGCGTAAAGCGCGGATTCAGCGCGAACACGAGCTCGCCGTAGCCGAGCGCGTCGACGTCCGGATGCGGCACGTACGAGTCGGCGACGAGCCGCTCGCGCGCGGCGCCCGGGGTCTGCATCAACTCGGCGATCTCGCCGCCGAGCCGATCCGACGGCTCGCGATGCGGCAGACCGAACGGGAACGCGAGCACGCGCACGAGCGTCGCGGCGAGCCGGTTCGGGTAGTTCGTGAGCACGCCGTCGAGCGCGTGCTGCGCCTTGTACAGCGCATCCTCGACACCCCAGCGCGCGAGCGGCAGGTCCTCCGGCTGACGGCCCTCGTCCTCGAAACGCTTGAGTGTCGCCGAGATCAGGTAGAGCTGGGACAGCACGTCGCCGAGGCGCGCGGAGATACGTTCGCGGCGTTTCAGATCGCCGCCGAGCACGAACATCGACACGTCGGCGAGCAGCGCGAACACGGTCGACAGACGCGTCGCCGCGCGGTAGTACCGATGCAATGGCGCGTAGGCGCGGCGCGGCTTCGCGATCAGCGCGCCGCCGGTGAGCCCGTACACGACGCCGCGCGCGACGTTCGACAGCGTAAAGCTCACGTGGCCGAAGAACGCCGCGTCGAACTCGCGCAACGCCTTCGCGCGATCCGGCTCGCGCGTCGCGGTCATTTCCTTCAGCACATACGGATGGCAGCGGATCGCGCCCTGGCCGAAGATGATCAGGCAGCGCGTCAGAATGTTCGCGCCTTCGACGGTGATCGCGATCGGCACCTGCTGATACGCGCGCGCGAGAAAATTCGACGGCCCCATGCAGATGCCCTTGCCGGCGGCGACGTCCATGCCGTCGTTGATGACCAGGCGGGCCCGCTCGGTGATGTGATATTTCGCGATCGCCGAAATCACCGAGGGCTTCTCGCCGAGGTCGACCGCCTGCGCGGACAGGCGGCGCGCGGCGTCCATCACGTACAGGTTGCCGCCCATGCGCCCGAGCGCTTCCTGCACGCCCTCGAATTTGCCGACGGCGGTGCGGAACTGTCGCCGGATCGCCGCATAGGCGCCGGTGCCGCGCACCGCGATCTTCGCCATCCCGACATTCGACGACGGCAGCGAGATCGCGCGTCCGGCCGCCAGACACTCCATCAGCATGCGCCAGCCGTTGCCGACCTGCGCGCGCCCGCCGATCACCCAGTCGAGCGGAATGAACACGTCGTTGCCCGAGTTCGGGCCGTTCTGGAACACCGCATTGAGCGGCCAGTGACGGCGGCCGATGTTGACGCCGGGGTGATCCGTCGGAATCAGCGCGCAGGTGATGCCGGGTTCGTCGTTCGCGCCGAGCAGATGGTCGGGATCGAGCGCGCGGAACGCGAGACCGAGCACGGTCGCGATCGGGCCGAGCGTGATGTAGCGCTTGTCCCACGTGACGCGAAAGCCGAGCGTTTCGCGGCCCTCGTGCATCCCCTTGCAGACGACGCCGACATCGGGAATCGCGGCCGCGTCGGAACCCGCGTACGGGCTCGTCAGCGCGAAGCAGGGGATGTCCTCGCCGCGCGCGAGGCGCGGCAGATAGTGGTTCTTCTGCTCGTCGGTGCCGTAGTGCATCAGCAGTTCGGCGGGGCCGAGCGAGTTCGGCACCATCACCGACACGGCCGCCGCCGAGCAGCGCGTCGCGAGCTTCATGATGACCTGCGAATGCGCGTACGCGGAGAACTGTTTGCCGCCGTAGCGCTTCGGAATGATCATGCCGAGAAAGCCGCGCTCCTTGATGAAGCGCCACGTTTGCGGCGACAGGTCCTGCCAGACCATCGTCGTTTCCCAGTCGTTCGCGAGATCGCACAACTGTTCGCATTCGACGTCGAGGAACGACTGCTCTTCCGGCGTCAGCGTGGCCGGGCCGTAGCCGAGCAGCGTGTCCCAATGCGGGCGGCCCGAGAACAGTTCGGCGTCCCACCAGACCGTGCCCGCTTCGATCGCATCGCGCTCGGTCGGCGACATTTCCGGCAGGATCTTGCGGAACATATCGAGCACCGGCTTCGCGAGCCATGCGCGGCGCAGCGGTTTGACCGTCAGCACGAGGGCGGGGAGCACCAGCACGATCGCGAGCAGCGTCGTGGCGAGCGGACCCGCCGCGCCGCTGACGTGCGCGGCCGCGACCCACGCGAGCATCGCCACGAGCCACCAGGATGCGCGGGCCTGAACGTAGACGAGTGCGAACGCGGCGACGACGAGCGTCAGGATGAACCACGGCATGACGTTTCCTCCGATCTCATGAAAGACGGTTGCTGTTCCGGCGGTGCGGGCGAACGCATCCGCGGGGCGCGGGCGGTTCGTGTTCTGTTGATCTTTCCCGGTAGTGGGCACCGGTCGTGTCGATGCGTTCGACGCGCACCGCACCGTATCGCACCACGCGGCAGCGCTATGACGCGGCGCCGTGCAATGCGTGGCGATCCGCGGCTTCCACGATGTTCTCGCGTGCCGCAGGTTCAGCGATCGTCTGAAGGCTTCCGTCTTCACGCGGGCTGTCTTCCAGCACGCAGTCGCCGGCGGCTTGCGTCCCGTCTTCGGTCGCATCCCCCAGCACCGCCGCGAACGCGGCCAGTTGCGAGCCGTCCGGCAGCGGCGCTTTCAGCGCGGCGACCATCAGCGACGCAAGACGCGCGATCAATTGCAGATCGTTCATCGACTTGCCCTGCGAGAACTCGGAAATCAGGCTGTCGGTATCGGTGCCGGCCAGCACGCCCGATAGCGCGCCGATCGCGAAGTGCAGCCGCCAGCCCAGTTCCTCGCGCGGCAGATGCGGCAGCGCGCGCTGGAACGCATCGAAAAAACGCACCGCCACGGATTCGTAATGCGCGTTCAGAAAGTCGCGAATGAATGCGGACGGATCGGTATAGGCGCGTCCGAGCAGCCGCAGGAAAGCCTTGCCGCCGACGCGCGGATCGCGCGACAGACGCAGCGCCGGAATGAACATCGCGCCGAGCACGTGCTCGCAGGTGAGCCGCGCGCCGAGCATCCTGTCGAAGCGGTCGAGCAGCTTCAGCCGCTCCTGGTTGAGCCGGTCGAGGCGACGCGACAGCATCGAGTGAATCAGCGTTTCCTTGCTGCCGAAGTGATAGTTGACCGCCGCGAGATTGACTTCGGCGCGCGAAGTAATCTGCCGCAGCGACATCGCCTCGTAGCCGCATTCGATGAACAGCGTCTCGGCGGCATCGAGAATGCGGGACTTGGTATCGCCGGCATGCCGGCCTGTCGTGCGAACTGCCATATCGCGTCTCCCAGTTGCCGGGCTGCCGGCTCGCAAACAAGCGATTCAAATTGGTATTTGAAACAGGTGTTTTTTCAGGATAAGGAAGGATGACGCACGCGATCAAGGGGTCCGATTCGACTAACTCCTCTAGAAGACCTGACGTGAGTCGTCTTTTGGCAGACGCCGCGCGTGATGCCGAGCGGAAAATAAAAAGGCCGTTCCGAACGAATCGGAACGGCCTCGTACTCTGATGCGCGTGACGCGTATGCGCGTCGTGGTGGCGGTTCGAACCGCCGTTGCGGCTATCGTGCTCCGGCACGCGCCGGCTCAATAGCTGCCTGCTTCGAATGCCCGAAGTTCGTTCGGGCGGTCAAACCTGTCCGCCGACCGCGCCGCCCGCCGGCTGCGCGCCGACCTCGCGCGCGGACTGCGTCATGTCGATGCCGCGGCGCTCTCGGCTGAACGGAATCAGCGCGCAGATCACGACCGCGACGATGCCGATCACGACCGCCATCACGAGCGCGTAGTCGTTGCCGTGTATCTCGGCGATTTTCGACTGCAGCGGACCGTTGACCGACGCGATCAGATTGCCGAGCTGATACACGAGACCGGGGAAGGTCGCGCGGATTTCATCGGGCGAGATTTCGTTCAGGTGCACCGGAATCACGCCCCACGCGCCCTGCACCGAGATCTGCATCAGGAACGCGCCGAGCGCGAGCAGCATCGGCGTGCTGGAGAAAGCCCACAGCGGCAATACCGGCAGCGCGATCAGCGCGGCGATGAAGATCGCGCGCTTGCGGCCGATCTTCTCCGATACCCAGCCGAAGAAGAGACCGCCGCAGATCGCGCCGATGTTCAGCGTGATCGTGATCCACGACACCGTGTGCGCGTCGAACTGATGCTGCACGCGCAGGAAGGTCGGATACAGATCCTGCGAGCCGTGCGAGAAGAAGTTGAACGCGGTCATCAGGATGATCGCGTAGATCGACAGGCCGACGTTCTGCTTGAGCGTGGTGACGAGGCCGGGGCGCACCTTCTTTTCGAGCGTCTGGAACGCGGGCGACTCCGGCACGTGCGCGCGGATGTACAGCACCAGCAGCGCGGGCAGCACGCCGACGAAGAACATGCCGCGCCAGCCGATGTATTGATAGAACACCCCGAACACGATCGACGCGAGCAGATAGCCGCTCGGGTAGCCCGCCTGCAGCAGACCGGAGACGATGCCGCGCGATTTCGGAGGCACGGTTTCCATCGTCAGCGCGCCGCCGACGCCCCATTCGCCGCCCATCGCGATACCGAACAGCGCGCGCAACACGAGCAGCGTCATCAGGTTCGGCGACAGACCGGACAGCAATTCCAGCAGCGAGAAACACGCGATGTTGACCATCAGCGTCGGACGGCGGCCGTATTTGTCGGCGAGCCAGCCGAAAATCAATGCGCCGAGCGGACGCATCATCAGGGTCAGCATGATCGCGAACGCGACCGCCGGGATGTCCGTATTGAATTCCTGCGCGATATCTTTCAATACGAACACCATCAGAAAGAAATCGAATGCGTCGAGCGTCCAGCCGAGATAGGCGGCGATCGTGACGTTTCTCTGTTCCCGAGTCCAGCTCATTGATTGTTCTCCTGAGTCTCCAGAAATCCGTGTTTGACGACGGATGGCTCCATGGTCCCCGCGCCCTGTGGGGAGCGCTTCCGGGCGAGTGTACGCCGAGCGTTAAGCGCTTGCATGGTTGAACCCGCTTTTATCCGTGTTAATCCGGAGAGCAATTTTCGTGCTGGATTTGCAACATATACTTAATGTCGGTTATATGTAATTTTTGTATTGAATATGTTTGTATTTATGATGGTATTTGTAATGTTTTTTAATCGGGAGATGCGGGGCATTTTGCTGTTGCGGTTGGGGCCATGAGGATTATCTCCAGACGGGTTGCCCCTGGCCGGCATCGCAAACGCGCCGCAGCGTTTTGCCGAAGCCGAGCCAAAGCACCAGCGAGCCGAGCGACACCGCGCCAAGCGCGACGAACGCGCCCGCATAGCCGAAGTGTTGCGCGAGCATGCCGCCCAGCAACGGACTGAGCGCCGCACCCACGCCCTGGACCATCGCGGTGGTCCCTTGTGCGACGTTGACGCGGCCGGTGCCTTCCATCAGGTGCACGACGAGCGCCGGCACCGCGACGCTTTGCAGCCCCGCGCCGACGCCGTCGAGAAATTGCACGGGCCAGACGCCGGTGGCGTTCATCATCGTCGCCGCCAGCAGGCCGCGTATCGGCAGCGCGAGCCATGAAACCAGCAGGACCCACCAGTAGCCGTACGCCCGCAGCAGGCGCGGGGCGAGCCATGCCGCGCCGACCATCACGAGTTGCGCGACCACGATGGTCTGCGCGGTGAACGCGCTCGGATTGCCACGATGCGCCGCCACGACGCCCATCCCGTAGAGCGGCAGCATCGCGGCATTGCCGAGATGAAAAAACGCGAGTGACGCGCCAAGCAGCGCGAGGGGCCGATTGTGCAGCAGCGTGCGCAGCCCGCCTGGGTCGCGCGGGGCGGCGGCGTGATGCGGGGGAGCGCCCGCTTCGCTCGCGAGTGCATCGCCCGGGCGGCGAGACGCGCCGTCGGTTTCGAGGCCGCGCGCGCTTGCGTGATCGATCGAGCGCGCCGGAATGAGCAGCACGCAGGCAATCGCGAGCGCGGCGAATCCGGCGCACAGCGCGAACACGGCGCCCAATCCGTAGCGCCAGCCGAGCCAGCCCGCAAGGGCGGCGCCGGCGACGTTGCCTGCATGGTTGGCCATCTGGTTGCGCGCGAACTGCCGGTCGAAGCCCGCCGCGCGCACCATGCCTAGCGTCACCCCGGCGACGGCGGGCAGCAGCGCCGAACCGCATATTGCCGCCAGCACCTGCGCGCCCAGCACGGCCGCATAACCGCGCGCGGGGAGCAGCGCGAGCGACGCGAGCGTGGTACCGGCCGTCGCCGCGACGATCAGCGCGCGCTTGCGGCGCGTCGCGTCGACGAGCGCGCCGGCGAGCGGCGTGGCGGCCATCGCGGCGAGCCCGGCCAGCGTCATCACCGAACCGATGTCGCCGGCCTGCCAGTCGCGGCCGAGCAGAAACACGCCGATGAACGGACCGGCGCCCGCCTGCACGTCGGCCATGAAGAAATTGAGCGCTTCGAGCGCGCGGAGTGGTTTCATGGTCTTTCGCTTGCCGGAGTTCTGGTGCACCATCCTTGCCAGGTTTGCGGGGCATCGCTATGGCTCCAACCGCAACCTCGATCGACCGCAATCTTCGTCCCGTTGACGGGAGGCGTGACGTGCAAGCGGCATGCCTGTTGCTGACCCTGGAGATCCCGTGATCCGCGCACGCACCGCGTACACAACCTTTCGCCCCTATGTCGAGCCTCGTCAAGTCCGTGCCGCCATCGCCGTCGTTGCTCGACGAGACGCTGAACGTCGTCGCTCGCCGCTATCGCCTGCCGCCGAACGCGGACGCGTCGGTTGGCGCGATAAAAACCAGTCCCGCGACGGCGCTCGTGCTTGCGATCGAACGGGCTCGCGAGGCCGTGGCTCGTGGCGAGGCACCGGCTACGGCAACCCGCGACGCTTTCATCGACGCGCTTGCGCGCATGATTCGCGAGGCGCTGCGCGACGAATCCGCAGACCCGGTCTTTCAGGCGATGCTGCTGCGGCACCGCACGGCCGTGATACGCGAGTATGCGTCACTGTCCGCGCATGCCGGGCGGGACCGCCGTCTGATCCATGCGGCCGTCAATGCGATCGCGCATCCGGCCAAACAGCAACGCGCGCAATCGGGTCCGCTTCGCGACGCGTTGGCGCGGCTCCATGCGTGCGCGTCGTCCGAAGCCTGGTCGGAGCTCGACGATGTCGCGCGGCGTTTGATCGACGCGCCGGAGACGGCGAACCCGTTGCCTGTACAGCGTGGCCTCGCCCAGTTGCGGGAGAATCCCGCATTGCAGCGTTTGCGGCGCCTCGAAGCGCTGGCGTCGGATGAGCGCGTGCGCCATTACCGGGCGCTGTGGGATCGCCAGGGTCCCCGCCCAGGCAGCTCGCTGGCGGTGGCGCGCGGCGCGACCGCGAAGCAGCGGGGCGCTGCCGTCGAAGCGCTGGCCACACGCGCTATCGACGCACTGGCGCGGCGCCTGAACGAGGCGGAGGGTTCATTCGCTTCCTATCGCGTCGTGAACTCGATGCGCGTGCCGGCCGCGATACCCGCGAGCCATGAACGCGCCAAAACCGAATGGGACGTGGTGCTGCTCAGGCAGGCGAAAGCGGCTGAGAACGCGGCAGCGTGGGACGTCTGTCTGCTCGTCGAAGCGAAGGCCTCCGCGGATTCGGTGACGACGGATTTTCCGCGGCTATTGCGTGGACTGGATCTGCTCGCGCACGCCGACAAGGACACCGTTTATCTTTTTCAGACGCAGCAGGGCACGGTGCGTTTGAACGGCGCTTCGCTGCGCGCGCTGCGCACCGATGACGCCAGTCTTGCAAGGACGGTGCTCTATTGCTGCGACGCGCCTGCCGAAGCGGCGCCGCGCGTGCTCAGTGCCGCGAGCCGGATGCAGCTTCTGTCGGCGCCGGCGAGTCTGGCATTCGCCGGCGCGCTGGCGCAAAAGCGCCACGCGGATTGCGCGGACCTCGAGCCTGTCTGGCATCAGTTGCTGGAAGCGCCGAGGTGGCGCGCGGTGCTCGATCAATACGCGACGCTGCGCGAGGTCCGCGAATTGATGGTGCATGCGGAAGACCTGCTGGCGGCGGTCAGCGTCACCGCTGAGAACGGCTGACTGGAAACGGATCCCGCCACGTCACGTTTCACGACAACTGCGCTTCGATCGCCGTCTTGTCGATCACCGACCACACCTGCGCGATCTTCCCGCCGCGAAATGTGTAGAACACGTTCTCCGTGAACGCGATCCGTTTGCCGTCGATATGCAAGCCGAGAAAAGTGTGGCTCGGCGCGCAGTCGAATCGCAGACGGCTCGCGACGACCGGTGGCTCGATCACCAGCAGTTCGATGTCGAAGCGCAAGTCCGGGATAGCGCGGACGTCGCGCTCCAGCATGTCGCGATAGCCCGACAGGCCGAGCGGCCGGCCGTTGTGACTGACGTCGTCGTCGACGAACTGGCCGAGCGACGCCCAATCGCGTCTGTTCAGGCAGTCGAGGTAATGGCGGTAAATGGTGCGCAGATCCGGCCCGGTCATGAAGACCTCCTTGTCGAGTAGCAGCGCGGGACGATCATGATCGTGCCGTCCACGTGATGCTACGCAAATTGCCAGCTTGCCGCCTGGGCTATGTCGCGTATCACGCCGTATCCGGCGGCTTTCGGAGTTGTCTGAAATCCGGACACGGCCATGCCGCGTTATGGTCAACGTACGAACCACAACCGGGGGTAACAGTGGGCTTTGCATGGAATGGAACGATAGAGGTAGTAGCGAATGACGGCACTTGCCCGTAGGCAATTCAAGGCATTACTGTTTCTCGGCCTGTTTTATCTTGCCGTTCGCTTCGTGCATACCTATCCGGTTCCGATGCCCGCGAACCAGTTGCATATTTTGCGGAAGCTCTCGCGCTGGCTCCGTATCCGCGATTCCGACGACTGGTATTTTCTGGTCGTGGTGATTATCCAGTTCATCGTTGCGATCTTTGTCTGGTTGCTCGTCTCGCACTGGCTTGGTATCGACGATATGGATAACCTGTATTTCGTTGTCCTGGTGACCATTCACTCGTTCATTGCGGTTTGCGCTTACGCGGCGATCATCGAACTCTGGCGGCGTTGCCGGGCTGGATAGGGGATCGAAGGGGTTCTCACGTCCGTATTTTCAGATCGCACGCCGACATGGAAAGCCAGGCAACACTGGAAAACTATGGTTGTTTCCCTGAGTCCCGGATCGCGCGTTCCTGTCCGGGTGTCCTGTCAAACATCTGCTTATAGCACCGGCCAAGATGAGACGGGCTCGCGAAACCGCAATGCATCGCGATGTCGAGCAGGGAGTAGGTCGACTCGCGCAGCAGCTTCTGGGCCGCCTTCAGGCGCAGTTCGAGATAGAACTGGGACGGGCGCACGTTGAAGACCTTCAGCCACAATCGCTCGAATTGACGCGCGGACACGCCGACCAGGTCCGCGATGGTCTTCAGCGGAATCGGCGACTCGATGTTCTGTTCCATCAGCGTGACGGCATTCACGAGCCGCCGGTCCTCGAGACCATAGCGCCACTGGATCGCCATCTTCTGGCTCTCCTGGGCCGTGCGAATGCGTGTGTGAAGAAACTGGTCGGCCACTTCGGCGGCCAGTTGCTGGCCGTGCTGGCGGGCGATCAGATCGAGCATCATGTCGATCGCCGCGGTGCCGCCCCCGCAGGTCACGCGGTCGCCGTCTATACAGTAGAGATCGCGGCTCAGGTCGAGCGAAGGAAACTCGTCGGCGAGTTCCCGCAGCGCTTCCCAGTGAATCGTGCAGCGGCGCCGCTCGAGCAGCCCGGCGCGGGCGAGAATCATCGTGCCCAGACTGATGCCGCCCAGCGTCAGGCCGGTCGCCGCATAACGCCGCAGGAAGTCGAAGACCTGCACGTTGCGATAGTCGGTCACCCCGATGCTGGCAACGACAAAAAGATGGCTGAATGCCGGCGACGACGTAATCGCGAATTCCGGCAGCAGCGCAAAACCCGAACTCGACGACACCGCTTCGCCGTCCACGCTGATCAGATGCCAACTGTAGAGCGGCTCGCCGCTGATGCGGTTCGCCGCGCGCAGCGGCTCGGTAGCGGAACTCAGCGCCATCATCGAAAAATGCGGGACGAGAAAGAATCCCATGCGCTGCGTCGCCTGGTTCGTTGCGTGGGTTTTCTCGTGGGTGCCTATGCTCGACTCCGTCACTGTGGTGTCCGCGATGCCGACCGGCGAAACGGGGACTTCGCCGCGCGAAGCCAGTTTGACACAGGCACGCATCGTATTGCTACTGCGTGGTTTGGGCAACGCGGATTCTGTCCGTCACCAGATCCAGCAGCGGCGCAACCGGTGCGTCGTTCGTGCCCAACTCGTCGATGCAATTCTCCAGTTCTTCCGCCAACCCGGCTTCGCAGACGCCTTCGGCAAACCGGCGGAACTTTTGCCGGATCGCCACGGCGCCGAGCGGCCGGTCCGGATCGCCGGCCGCCTGAGTCGGTCCGGAGTCGAAGCGGCGGCCGTCGAGCAATTCCACGCTCACGTCGGCGATTCGTTCGTTCGGAAAGCGCGACGTGAACTCCGCGTGCTCCTGCGTGCGTATCAATTGACTCAGCCGGAGTACTTCGGGATCCGTCAGCGCTTCGCCGCGGATCGCATCGAAATCGACGACGCCATGCCGCAGCGCCACCGCGACCGAAAACAGCAGGCTGTACTGTGCTTCCTCGGTCGTCGCCGGCTGCGCATGAGCGAGCCGGACCGCATGATGGAAGGTCCGCACGCTAACCGCGCGGATCTGCCCGCTGGCGAAGCCGTGCCGCCGTTTGAGGTTCAGCGCCGCGTCGATCGCGGGATGCGCCCAGCGGCACACCGGTTGCGGCTTGAAATACTGCTCCAGGATGCGCCAGCGCTCGCCGAGATCGCGCCAGTCATGCTGGGTTTCCGGCTGTTCGAGCGTGATCGCCGGCGCGCCGGTGAATCCCCGCTGCGCCAGAAAGCCGGCGCTCAGGCCCGCCATGCAACCCCATCCGGAGCCGTCCTTGACCATCGTCGGATGATCGATGCAGCGCATCATCTGACTGCGCGGTCCGTGATATTCGGCGATGCCGAGCGCCTCGCGGGTTTGCCGCGCGTCGAGCGGCAACAGCCGGGCGGCGAGGGCGGCCGCCGCCAGCGCATTCCAGGCTCCCGACGTGTGATAGTCGCAGGCGCTCGCATGCAGCGCGATGCCCGCGCGAGTGCCGATTTCATAGCCGAGCACGAGGCAGGTGAGCCATTCGCGTCCGCTCATGCCGGGACATTGTTCCGCCAGCGCCAGCAACGCGGGGAGCACGGTGACGCCGACATGGCCTTTGGTTTGCGCATGACCGTCATGGCCGTCGCAACTGTCGATGGTCATCGCGCCGGCAAGTCCGGCGCCGGGCGGGCTTGCCACGCGGCCGTCGAAAAGCAGGCGCGCGCGCAGCCTGCCCGGCGCGAAGAACTCGACCGCATGATCGCAGGCGATGCGTGACAGCGCCGTCTGTCTGCCCGCGAGCGCGACGCCCAGCAGGTCGAGCATGCACTGCCTGGCTTGCGCGACGACGTCGTCCGGCAGATCGCCGAACCTCAGCGCGTGAATGAACGGAATCGTCGGGGCGCCCATCCGTCACTCTCCGGTGAAATGGGGCGGGCGCCGCTCGAATGTCGCGGCGAGTGCTTCGCGATGATCCGCCGTGCGATGCGCAATGCCCTGAAACGCGGCCGACAATTCCAGCAGACTCGGCAGATCCATCCGCTGACCTTCGCGCACCAGCCGTTTGGACATGCGCAGCACGTCAGGCGGATTGCACGCGATCGCACGCGCGAGCGTCAGCGCCGCGTCCATCAGCTCGGCGTCCGGCACGACGCGCGACACCAGCCCCCATTCGCAGGCGCACTGGGCATCGATCGGTGTGCCGGTGAAGATCATTTCGCAGGCGCTCGACAGACCGATCGCACGCGGCAATAGCCACGCACCGCCATCGCCGGGAATGATGCCGACCTTCGCGAAGCTCTCCGCGAATACCGCGCTCGCCGACGCGATGCGGATATCGCACATCAGCGACAGGTCGCATCCGGCGCCGTGCGCCGGGCCGTTGACCGCGGCGATGCACGGTACGTCCAGCTCGTGAAAAGCCTTCGGGATACGCTGGATGCCGCGCCGGTAGTTTTCGCGGATTCGCGCCGAGCTGCCCGAAAACGTCCCGACATCGTCGCGCATGTGCTTGATGTTGCCGCCCGACGAGAACGCGGAGCCCGCGCCGGTCAGCACGATCACACGCACGGCGCGGTCCGCCTGCGCCCGCTCGAGGCTGCCGACCAGCGCGTCGACCACTTCCATTTCGGTCAGCGCATTGCGGGTGGCCGGCCGGTTCAGCGTCAGCGTGACGATGGCGTCGTCCTGCTCGTACAGCACCGCATCAGTCATGGCGAAACTCCTGCCGTCAGGCTTTGATAGACCGGTCCGGCAAGTTCGTGCCGCAGCACCTTGCCGCTTGGATTGAGCGGCAGCCGGTCGACGAAAAACACCTTCTTGGGCCGCTTGTATGGCGCGAGGTCGTCACTCGCCTTGCAGAAGGCAACGATGTCCGCCTCGGTGACGCCGCTGTCGCTGCGCACCACGAAGGCCGTGACCGCCTGTCCCCACCTGGGGTCCGGCACGCCGATCACGGCGGCTTCCTGGACACCCGGACAGTGGTACAGCACTTCCTCGACTTCACGGGGATAAATGTTTTCGCCGCCCGAGACGATCATGTCGTCGGCGCGGCCGCAGAAATGGAAATAGCCCGCTTCGTCGACCCGAAAGAGATCACCCGTGTAGAGCCAGCCGCCCCTGAATTTCTTTTCCGTTTCGGCCGGGTTGTTCCAGTAGCCGTGCGCGAGCTGCGGGCCTTTCACGATCAGTTGGCCCACCTCGCCGGCGGCCACGGTTTCGGCGGGGGACACCACGCGATCCGGGTCGTTCTTCACGACACGGCAGGTACTGATCAGCGTCGGCTTGCCGCACGAGCCGAGATACGCGAGCGCGTCGCGCGGGTGCAGCAGCAGGGTCAGGCTGGCCTCCGTCATGCCGTATCCGTTGAACACGCCCGGGCAGAACTCGTCGATCACGCGCTGCATCGTCGCCGCGGTGATCGCGGCGCCGCCGGTCGTGATCATGCGCAGGCTGCTCACGTCGATCGACGCGAATCCCGGATGGAACAGCATGTCCTGGATCTGCGTCGGCACGGCGAACAGCGTGGTGATACGGTGCCGCGCGATGGCTTCCAGCGTGGCCAGCGGCTCGTAGCGCGGCAGGATGACATTCGCCGCGCCGACCATCATATGCGGGATGAAATAGGCCTGCATGCCGCCGACGTGATACAGCGGAGCGATATGCAGCGCGGCGTCGGTACTCGTGAGGCTGTATTCCATCACGATGTTGGCGGCGATCGCCACGTCGTTGCCGTGCGTGTGAACGGCGCCCTTGGGACGGCCGGTCGTGCCCGACGTATAGACGAGCGCCGAGACGTCGGCGGGTTTCAGCCGCGGCTGCGGCGCCTCGAAGCGGTCGATGTCCTCGATCAGCGCGTCGAACGAATGATGCTGCGCGGGCAGCGGCGCCGCACCGCCGTTGCCGCCCGTGACGCACACGAACGTGCGCAGCTCGGGCAACGTCTGCCCGATCCTGTCGACGATGCTTGCCATCGAGTCGTCATAGATGAGCACGCGCGCGCCGGCATCGCGAATGATGTACGCGGCTTCGTTGGCGGACAGCCGGAAATTCATCGGTACCGCGATGGCGCCGAGCAACTGGCACGCCATGTACGCGGTCGGGGTCGCGTCCGAGGTCTTCTGCAGGATCGCGACCCGGTCCATCTGCCGCACGCCCAGATTGAACAGCGCCTGGGCGAAGCGGCGCACGCGGCTGCCCCACGCGTCATAGGTCAACGTGGTGTCGCCGCACACGAGGGCAAGGCGGTCGGGATATTTTTCGACCGTGTTTTCGAACAGCGAGGTGATGGTCAGCATGGTAGGGTCAACGCGTGTTGCGTGTTTAAAGGCCGATCCGGATGTCCGGCAGGTCGCGGCAGGCAATCAGGTATTTGGCCATTTCCGAGGTTCCGCCGACGATCGTCAGCGCGCGGGCGTCGCGGTAAATCTGTTCGGCCCGTCCGTATTCCTTCGTCAGGCCGTCGCCGCCGAGAATCTGTACCGTTTCGTTCGCGCAGAAATTCGCGGTTTCGGTCGCGACGAGTTTCGCCATCGCGGCTTCTTTCATCAGCGCCTTGCCGTCGATGCCGGAGTCGTACATCTTGGTTGCCCGGTAGGTGAGCAGTTCGGTTGAGTCGATGCGCCAGCTCATCCGCGCGACCTTGTCCCAGATCAGCTCCTTGCAGCCGAGATACTGGCCGAACGCCCTGCGGTGCTGCGCGTGCGCGGTCGCGATGTCGAACGCGCTGCGCGCGACGCCCAGCCCCGATCCGCCGAGGATCGCCCGCTCGAAATTGAACATGCGCAGCATGATGCGAAAGCCGCCGTCGCGCTCGCCGAGCAGGTGATCGGCCGGCACGCGGCAGTCGTCGAACTCGACTTCGCCGACGATGCAGCCGCGCCGCCCCATGAACGTGTAGTTGCGTGGGAAACGGATGCCCGGCGCCGTGGCTGGCACGGCGATCGCCGTCATGCCGTCCTGCGGCTTGCCGGTATCGCGGGTCAGTCCATAAGCGATGTAGACGTCGGCGACCGACGCGTTCGAAATGTATCGCTTGAAACCGTTGATGACCCACTCGTTCGTCCGTGCGTCGAACTCGATGCGGGTTTCCATCCCCGCCGAGTCGCTGCCGGTGTTGGGCTCCGTCACGCAGATCGCGCCAACCGCGGTGCCGTCGAGAATCGGCAACAGGTATCGATCGCGCACCGGCTCGCTCGCAAAGTGATAAAGCGGATAGGCGCAGCTCAGCGCGGTGGCGATCGTCGTCTCGAACGCGTAATTCAGGTAGGACGCTTCCTCGGACAGGATCGTCGCGTGGGTGAGCCCGGGTTGCACGAGCGGGCCCTGATACAGGTCGGGAAACATCAGGCGCAGATAGCCCGCTTCGCCGAGCGCGCGCACCACGTGCCGGACGGCCGACCAGTCCTGCCGTTCCTCGATGTCGGCCATGCGCGGCGCCAGCTCGCGTTGCAGCACGTCGCGCACTTCGGCGCGGAACGCGCGATCGGCAGCGTCGAGAAGAAAGTCTTTCATTGCGGATTCCCGGTTTCCGTTGCCGCGCCGTTCGACACGGCGAGCGTGGCTTCACGCGAGCCGGGCATCCCGCGCGCGGCGAACGCGCGGGCGTCGCGCACGGTCGGCAACAGGAACCGCGCGCGTCGCACCGCTTCGTAGTCGAGTTCGCCGACGACCAGTTCCTCGCCGGTACCGGCACTCATCGCCACGGTCTGGCCGAACGGATTCAGGATTCGCGAGCCGCCCCAGAAGCTCATCATGCCTTCGGTGCCGACGCGGTTCGCCATCACGATTCCGACGCCGTAGGTCAGCGCGTAAAAGCGCAGATTGATGTCCCAGCCCGCCGGGTTGTCGAATCCTTCGCCGACGGCCTCGCGCGCGGAACTGATCGACGCGGCGAGCAGCGTGGCCCCCGAGCAGGCCAGCGTGTGCACGATGGCCGGATTCCACAGATCGGCGCAGATCGGCGTCGCGACCTGCCAGCGGGCATCGAGCGCAAAGCTGCCGAGTTCGGTGCCCGGCGCGTAGTAGAGGCCGTCTTTCAGCTTGCCGTAGGTGGCGAGTTGCGCCTTTCGATGGATATGGACGGTCCTGCCGTTCGTCACCGTGGCCGTGCTGTTGTAGAACTGCCCGCCGGGCGCTTCCTCGATAAAGCCGAACACCGTATGGATGCCGGCACTCGCTTCGGCGAGCGTCGCGAACACCCGGTCATCGGGCCTCATCGCGAGGCGCAGCAGATCCTTGCCCGCGCTGTGTCCGCACAGCGACAGCTCGGGAAAGACCAGCAGGCGCACGCCGGCGGCTTTTGCCGCACTGATGTGAGTCAGGTGTTTTTCCACGTTCGTGTCGATATCGCCATAGGCGGTGTCGATCTGCGCGGCGGCCACTCTGATGGGGGCGTGAGGTTGTCTGCTTTCGGCGACTGGAGCCATGTCGTTGATCTCGCGTGGTGAGGTCGGGCTCGGCATCAGATCAGGCCGGACTGCTTGAGGAATTCGTGCGCGACGTCGCTGAAGGATTTCTTCGATACGTCGACGCTCGCGTTCAGGCGGGCCATCGTGGGCGCATCGAGCTTGGCCGACAGCGAATTCAGAAGCGGCCCGAGCGACGGGTTGGCGTCGAGCGTCGCCTTGCGGATCACCGGCGTCAGCGCGTAAGCCGGGAAAAATCCCTTGTCGTCCTTCAAGATGACGAAGTTGAACGCGGGTACGCGGCCATCGGTGGCGAACACCAGCGCGATATCGACCTGACGGTCCTTGAGTGCCTGATACGTGAGCCCCGAGTCCATCCGCTTGATTTCGTCCTGCGTGAACTCGAACCCATACGTTTTTTGCAGCGGACGCAAGCCGTCGGGACGCGCATAGAACTCGGAATTGCACGCGAAAGTGAGCGTCTTGCCGCTCTTGAGTACTTTCGCAAGGTCGCTCAGGGTCGCGATGCCGAGCTTTTTCGCCTCGTCCTCGTTCATCGCGAACGCGTAGGTATTGTTCGCCCGCGACGGGTTGAGCCACACCAGACCCTTTGCGGCATCGAGCTCCTTGACCTTACGGTAGGCGTCGTCCGGACTGAGCCGGTCGTTGATCTTGTTGTAGGTGATCAGCGACGTGCCGATGTATTCCCAGTACACGTCGACCTGGCCGTTTTCCTGCGCCTGACGCAGCACGGCGCTTCCCATGCCGTCTTTCTTGTTCACCGTAAAGCCCTTTGCTTCCAGCAACTGGGTGGTCATTTCCGCCATCAGTTGCTGCTCGGTAAAGTTCTTTCCGCCGACGACGATCGTTGCCGCGAACGACGAAAAGCTCCACAGGCCGGTGGCCAGCATGACGATCAGCGCAAACGCGCGCTTGAGCAATGAATGTTTCATGGTGTTCTCAATGAGCAGGTAGAGACGGATGAAGGTTCAGTTCTTCGGAGTGACGCCGGGCGATACGAGCCGGCGCTGCATCTGTCCGACGCAGGCGTCGGTGAGGATCGCCAGCAACGCGGTAGGAATCGCGCCGGCCAGCAACATGGTGAAATCGTTCATGTCGATGCCGGTAAAGATCAGTTCGCCCAGCCCGCCGCCGCCGATCAGAAAGGCCAGCGGCGCCGTGCCGACGGTGATCGCCAGCGCGGTGCGGATGCCGGCGAAAATGACGTACAGCGCATTGGGCAATTCGACGCGCCAGAGGATCTGCAGCGGGGTCATGCCCATCCCCGTGGCCGCCTCGATCAGTGGACGCGGGACCGCGCGCAGACCTTCGTACGTATTGAGCGCGATCGGCAGCAGCGTCGCGACCCACAAGCCGAAGATCGCCGGAACCGGGCCGATGCCGATCGCGCTCATCGCCAGCGCGAGCAACGCGAGCTTCGGAATCGCCTGGCCGACGTTCAGCGTCTGCATGACCACGGCCGCGCCGTGCCGCTGCGACGGCCGGCTGAGATAAATGCCCGCGGGCACCGCGACGGCGATCGCCAGCACGCCGGCGATCGCGACCATCACCATCATCTGGACCGACTGGTAGGCGATGTCGCCGCGGTATTCGGCTATGCCGGACCACCAGTTGTCCGCGCGGGCTCCGGTGCACGCGAGCGCGAGCATCGCGGCGGCGGCGGTCTTCAGCGCGCGCGTCGGCGCGCCGGTCTGCCGTTCGGGTTTCATGCCGGTTCTCCCGCGGGTACGCGCAGCAGTTCGACGATATGCGCCTGCTCGATGTAGCCGACGAACCGGCCGTCGTCGTCGATCGTCGGCAACCGTGACGTGCCGCTTGCGAACATCGAGGAAACCACCGCGCGCAGATCGTCGCCGCAGTTGGCCGCGCCTTCGACCGGGAGCGCCTCGGCCGGCGTGAGCAAACCGTCCAGCGTGTGCAGTTGCGCGGCGGTGAAATAGCCTTGCAGCCGGTCCGTCGCATCGACAAGCGCGATCTGGTCGACGCCGTATTCGGCCATCACCGCGCGCGCCCGCGCGCCGCTTTCGCCGACGCGCACCGCGCATCCGCTCGCCGACACCGCATCGCGGGCGCGCACCAGACGCAGCCGCTTGAGCGCGCGGTCCGCGCCGACGAAGCCCGCGACGAACGGACTCGCCGGCCGCGCGAGGATGTTGTCCGGCGAGTCGAACTGCTCGATGTGGCCGCCGCGGAAAATGGCGATCTTGTCGGCCATCTTCACCGCTTCGTCGATGTCGTGACTGACGAACACGATGGTCTTTCTGACCTGCTTCTGAATCCGCAGAAATTCGTCCTGGATCAGCTCGCGGTTGATCGGGTCGATCGCGCCGAATGGTTCGTCCATCAGCATCACGGCCGGATCCGTGGCGAGCGCGCGCGCCACGCCGACCCGCTGCGCCTGGCCGCCCGAGAGGTCTTTCGGATAGCGGCTCAGGTAGATGGCCGGATCGAGCGCGACGATGTCGAGCAGCTCCGCCGCGCGCCGGCGGGCCTTCGCCTTGTCCCAGCCGAGCAGTTGCGGCACCACGCAGATGTTTTCCTCGACGGTCATGTTCGGAAACAGCCCGATCTGCTGAATCACATAACCGATCCGGCGGCGCAGTTCCACCACGTCGAATTCGTCGGTGTCCTTGCCTTCGAGAAAGATCTTGCCGGAGGTGGGCTGGACCAGCCGGTTGATCATCTTCAGCGTGGTCGTCTTGCCGCAGCCGGACGGCCCGAGCAGCACGCAGATTTCTCCCGCGCCGACCGACATGTTGATCCCGTCGACAACCGGGGTGCTTGCGCCGTCGTAGCGCTTCGTGATGTTCGATAACTCGATCATGGTCATTGCACGTGTCGTGAATGTTTGCGGGAACCCGTCAGGGCGCCAAGCCGCAACGCGAGACCGAGGGTCCGGGATGGCTTGCGCAGCCCTTTGGGCGTGAGGCGCCGTTGAACGTAGCCGAGCCCGAAGTCGGCCGCGATGGCCAGCAGGCTGACGAGGATCGCGCCGGCGATCAACTGGCGCGGGTCGGACTGCGAGATGCCGCGGCTGATCAGCTTGCCGAGACCGCCCGCGCCGATATAGGCGGCGATGGCCGCGATGCCGACGTTGATCACCACCGCCATGCGCACGCCGGCCATGATGATGGGCAGCGCGATCGGAATTTCGACGAGGCGCAGCCGCTCGCCGGTCTTCATGCCCATGCCTCTGGCCGCCTCGCGCAACGCGGGATCGATGTTGTTGATCGCCGTGTACGTGTTGCGGATGATCGGCAACTGCGAGTAGAGGAACAGCGCGATGACCGTGGGCAGAAAGCCGATACCCTGGCCGATCACCGAGAGCACCGGAATCATCAGGCCGAACAGCGCGACGGAGGGAATCGTCATGATGATCGACGCGACGTACAGGACCAGTTTCGCGACGCGTTCGTTGACGGTGATCGCGATGCCGAGCGGTACGCCGGTGAGGATCGCGAGTCCGACGCCCACGCCGACGATCTCGATATGCTCGACCGTCATCCTGGCGATCGACGCCAGATTGCCGAGAATGAAACTGAGGGTTTCCACAATGTCTCCTGACCGCCATGCGCGGTCGTCTTTTGTTTTACTGCCTGACTGAAGGATAGGCAGGATGGCCCGCCGGCCATTAATATACGGTCGACGTTTTATGTCACAAAAGCGACATGGCGGATTTGTGATGGAGTCTCGTGGCGAGGAATCGGGCGTGCGGGAGCGGATCGTCAGGGAAGACCCGGATGCGCTCGCGCGTGCGAGCGCATCAACGCAAACCCGATGAATCGGGCGAGGCGGGTGCCCTTTTGCGTGTCGGGTGCGAACGCTCGACGCGGATTCACGCGGAGTCCGGCGACGGCCAGTGTTGCCGGTGACGGGCCGACAGGCTGCGCAGGATCAACAGCGTGAGGACCGCGGTCACGGACATCGTGAACGCGTAGATGCCTCGCGGACCGGCCCATGTCATCACGAACGACGCGGCGAGCGGTCCGACGCTGCCGCCGAGCGCGAAAGCGAGCAGCAAGGCCGCGCTTGCCGGGACCCGGTGTGCCGGCGGGAGACGGTCGTTGGCATGCGAAATGGACAGGCCGTACATGCTGAAGAGCAGACTGACGAACAGGTAGGCGAGGGGCTGAAGCCACCGGTCGCCGCGGAGAAAAAGTACCGCGCTGCTCACGCACAGCGCGACCGAGACGGCCAGCATGATCCGCCTTCGATCGAAGCGGTCGGCGAGGCGCGCGACCGGCCATTGCGGCAGAAGCGTCGCGATCAGCGCGAAGCCCATGAAATGAGACACCGCCTCGACGGAATAGCCGGCACCGCGCATGTACACCGGATAGAGAGCGTAGAAGACGCTATTCAGCAGCCCTGCCGCGAAGCATCCCCACAAGCCGAGCGGCGCCACGCGACGAAGGATGCGCACGCCGGCCAGGCCGGACCGGAGCGTCGATGCCTTTGGAGGGACGTCTGCCGGGGCGGGCTGACGATGGGCGAGGGTAACGGACATGAGGGGCACGAGGGGCACGAGCGACGCCGCGAACAGTCCCGTGACGAGACTGAACAGTTCGAAGCCGTAGGGATCGGCCGCGCCGATCAGAAACTGTCCGGCACCGACGCATAGATACGTGGTGATCAGGTACAGCGAAAAGATCCGTCCTCGCCATGCATTGGGCGCCACGCTATTTAGCCGGCTCTCCACTACCGTGAAAATGCCGACGAGGCAAAAGCCGGTCATGAAACGCAGGCATGCCCAGACCAGCGGCTGGATGGAGACCGCGTATCCGAGCGCGGTGCACGACGCGAGAGCGGCGAACGTCGCGAACGCGCGATGGTGGCCGATCCGTGTAATCGTTGAACCGTGCCACCATGCGCCGATCATAAAACCGAGGTAATACGCAGTCTGAACGAGACCCACGACGATCGGAGAAAAGTCCGAGTGAACCATGCGTAACGCGACCAGCGTACCGAGCAGGCCGTTGCCTGTAATCAGCACGGCAAACGCCAGCATCAATGCGGCAATCTCGGAGCCGATTGCGCGCGGCACGCGATGCCGGTTCCCGCCGATGCCGCTCGTATCCGGATATGCCGCGCAGGTCCGTTTATCCGTGTCCATGGGCGCGTCTCATTCGCTGGAAAATCGTTATCTGGCGGACCACCCCGAACAGGCGGCGATGTCGATAAGCCGATTATGTGGACGATCGATCGCCGGCGAATAATATGATCGCGACGTCGTTCGGCACGGACGCGACATGCTTTTCCCCTCGCTCGCGATGCTCGCACGCCGACCTCAAAGCCAGGTGCCGCCCTGACGTTCATTCGGCTCCTGCGTGAGGGCATCGAAATCGTGAATCCAGTCGAGGTGATGCAGAACCCGCTCGCGCGAGTCGAGGCGGGCATTGCGCTCCAATGCCGCGGGCCCATCGGGAAGATGCAGCACGTCCGCGGTGGAAATCGACGCGTACTGCACCTTGCGCGTGCGGCCCCGGCGCAGACGTTCGTAGGCTTCCTGCGCTTCCCGCCAGTGGCCCGGCCCCGCCTTGGCGAGCTGGTCGGCCAGCACGACGGCATCTTCAATCGACTGATTGGCCCCCTGGCCGTGGTGCGGCACGAGCGCATGCGCGGCATCGCCGATGAGCGTCACGCGGCCCTTGCTCCAGCGGCCGAGAGGCGGGCGATGAAACAGGCCCCAACGCTGACTGACCGGCACGGCCGTGATCATCTGCACGACAGCCGGATGCCAGTCCTTGAAGTGGCGTAGCTGCTCGCCCTCGCTGGCCGGCATGACCCAGTCGCGCGATGGCCACGGCGATGGATGACGCTCGACGAGCAGGAAGTTCTGATCGCCGTTGTCGCCGATCGGATAGTGCAGCAGATGGCCACCCGGCCCGACCCAGAACTGGATCGTGTCGGGATCGGGCAGCAGATCCATGCGCGCGGCCGGCACTACGCCGCGAAAGCCCGAACAGCCCGAATACAGAACGTCGTCATAGCCGAGCATCCAGCGTCGCGTGATCGAACGCGCACCGTCCGCGCCGATCACCAGATCGGCCTCGACGCGCCGGCCGTTTTCGAAAGTCAGTGCCACGCGATCCGGATGCTGCGTGAGATCGGTGAGCCGATGGCCGAGCCTGATGCGCTCCAGACCGACCGCGCCCGAAAGCACCATCTGCAGATCGGCGCGATGAACGCCCCAGTACGAGCCGCCGAATTGCCCGCGATAATCCGGCGCGCCGCGATGATGGCCGATGACCTCACCGCTGCGGCCGTCGCGATAGATAAGCCCGGGGACTTCCGCGCACACCTTTTCGAATGCCGTGCGCAGTCCCATGCGATCGTAGAAGCGCGTCGCGTTGGCCGAGAGCGCGACCGCCGCGCCTACCTCGCGCAGTTCGTCGGTCTGCTCGTAGAGTTGCGCGTCGATGCCGTGCTCGCGCAGCGCGAGCGCCAGCGTGAGGCCGCCGATACCGGCGCCGACGATGGCGATTGTCAGATCCGTCTGCTTCATGACCGTGTCTCCGATGTTCAGTTTTAAAGGCGTGGCGATAGCGCGCCAGCGGCGTATCGAATGCGTGTGCCGTGCGGACGTCGTGTGGATATTCTCGGTGGCCGACTCTCATTCCACAATAAAATGGATGGAATCTGCATCATCACTGAATTGAATGAGCCCGGAGACGCCAAAATCATGGAGCTGAGCGAGATCGATCTCAACCTGCTGCTGCTTTTCCACCGCCTGATGCGGGAGCGGCGCGTGGCGAGCGTGGCCGAGCAAATGAACATGAGCCAGCCCGGCGTCAGCAATGCGCTCGCCAAGCTGCGCCGCCGGCTTGGCGATCCGCTGTTCGTGCGCGGGCCCGGCGGCGTGGTGCCCACGCCGTTCGCATTGCGCCTGGCGGACCCGGTTGCGCAGGCCCTCGCGACGCTGCATACCGCGCTCAATCCGGTGACCGGGTTCGATCCGCTGCGCGCGACGCGCACCATGACCATCGGCATGACGGATATCGGCGAAGTCGTGTTTCTGCCCGCGTTACTGGAACGGCTCTCGCGGGAAGCACCGGGTGTCGCGCTCAATACGGTGCGCAACACCGGCGTCAACCTGGGCGAAGAGATGGCCGACGGCCGCGTCGATCTCGCGATCGGCTTGCTGCCGCAACTCAAGGGGGGCTTCTATCAGCGCCGCCTGTTCGATCAGCGCTATGTCTGTCTGTTCAGACGCGGGCATCCGCTCGAAGACGTGCCGCTCACGCTCGCCGGCTGGCGCGACGCCGAGCATCTGGTGGTCGTGTCGGGCGGCACCGGTCACGGCCAGGTGGAGGAATGGCTGAAACGGCGTGGCGTACGGCGCCAGGTGCGGCTGACCGTGCCGCACTTCATGAGCGTGGGCTATATCCTGCAACGCACCGAGCTGATCGCCACCGTGCCGGAGCGACTTGCGTTGCAACTGGCCGAGCCGTTCTCGCTCAGCCTGCGCGGATTGCCGGTGACGCTGCCCGCCGCGCCGATACATCTGCTTTGGCACGAACGGGTCCAGCAGGATGAAGGGAATCGCTGGCTGCGCGGGGTGGTGATCGAGTTGTTCGCGGATGGGGTTACGTCTGCGCGCAGGTCGAAGTCCGCTCAAAGGAAATAGGAGTGGTCGACAAGCCCGAAGGTTCAGGCTTGTCGACGAGCCGCGAAGCGGGCGGCAATGTTCACGAGCGAGCCGGGGAGCCGCTCATTCGGAAGCGGGAGCGCCGGTCGGCGCGACGCGGGGCGCACGCGAACCGTGGTTCGATCCGAACAGGTAGCAGGTCAGCGCCGTCGCGATCAGGCCGACCATCCACGAGACATCCGCGCCGCCCATGATCGATGCCCACGGACCGTGGAAAAAGCTTTCGTCCATGAACGGCACCTGGATCGCAATGCCGAAGATGTAGATAGCGATGGCCTTGAAATTGAACGAGCCGTACATGCCGCCGTTGCTGCTGATGATCTCGGCGACACGGTAGCGCCGGTTGCTGATCAGGTAGAAGTCCACCAGATTGATCGCCACCCAGGGCACGAGCACGATACGCATCGCGAAGATCGCGTTCAGGAAGATCGCAAGGAAGTTGCTCGACGCCCACAACGCGGTGACGGTGGACGAAACCAGCAGCACCGTCGACACGAGGACGCGCACGTTGCGGCCCGGCACCCAGTTGGGACGGAAGGTTTGCGCGGCGGTAATGAACGACAACACGCCGCCATACAGATTCATGCCGTTATGGCCGATGATATTGACCAGAAAAAGGAAGATCAGAACGTAGCCGAACACGCCCGTTTGCGCCCGGATGGCTTGCATGGCGTCGGTGGCGTGGCCGCTGCTGACCGCGAGCACGCCGAACAGAAATGCGAAGATCGTGCCGAGCGACGTGCCGAAATACGTGTACGCGAACGTCTTCGCGAAGCCCGTGCTGGTCGGAAGATAACGCGAATAATCGGACGTGTAGGGCGCGAAGCTGATTTGCCAGACGGCGCACAGCCCGAACATCGCAAACCAGCCCGACACCTCGAAATGGCCCTGCTGGAAGACCCGCGCGTCGAGATCGGGCACCATCATGATCATGCCGATCAGCAGCGCGCCGCCCATGAACCACGCGCCCACCTTGTTGAAGCGGTGGATGAAGTGATACCCGATCACGCCGACGAACGTCGCGAGAATGGCGCCGAGCACCGTCCCTACCTGCGCGGGCACCACGGGCGCCACCGTGTGCAGCGTTTTACCCGCGAGAATGATGTTCGAAACGAAGAATCCGAGGTAAATCAGCGTGGTGAAACCGACCACGAGCAGGGAGCCATACCGGCCGAACTGCGCGCGGCTTTGAATCATCTGCGGCACGCCGACAAGCGGGCCTTGCGCGGAGGTGAGGGCATGGAAAATGGCGCCGAAGAACTGTCCGGCCGCGATGGCGAGAATGGCGCTGACCACGTCGAGGTGAAAGACCAGCACTGAAGTCGCGCCGGAAATCACGGCAAGGGGCGCGACATTCGTGCAGAACCACAAGGTGAACAGATCGACCGGCTTGCCATGCCGATTCTCGGGAGCGACATACTCGATCGAGTTGCTTTCAATGGTCAGAACGCTGTTATCGTTCGCCGGACTTTTCATGGTGTCTCCATCTCTATTGCACGGACAAGGCTGCGCCACGCCCCGACAGACAGGGCGTAGCGTAGTGTGACTCCGGGAGGCTTTGAAACGGTGCCGCGGTGAGCGGCGCGCTCAGCGCATCACGAACGGATCGCTGATCGGCTCGTCCGACGTGCGAAGCCATACCGACTTCGTCGTCGTGTATTCGAGCGCGGCGCTGATGCCGCCTTCGCGGCCGTGTCCGGAAAGCCCGAAGCCGCCGAACGGCACGAGCGGCGAGACCGCGCGATACGTGTTGATCCAGACGATTCCCGCGCGCACGCGCCGCGAAACGCGATGAGCACGCGTGAGGCTGGCGGTGAAGATGCCCGCGGCGAGTCCGTAGGCGGTGCTGTTCGCCTTCTCGATGGCCTCCTGCTCGGAAGAGAACGTATCCACCGAAAGCACCGGCCCGAACAGCTCCGTCGTGATGCTGTCGGCGTTGCTCACGCCGGTGCAGTCGAGAATCGTCGGGGCGTAGTAGTAGCCGTCGCGCTCCAGCGTCTGGCCGCCGGCGAGCACCGTGGCACCCTGGCGCACCGAACTGGCGACGATCTTCTCGATGTTGCGCAGTTGCCTTTCGGTGCAAAGCGGACCGTATTCCGTCGCCATCTCATTGGGTGAGCCTACCCGAATGCGCGAGACGCGCTCGACGAGCCGTGCGAGGAATGGCGCCTTGACGGATGCCTCGATCAGCAGCCGCGAGCCCGCCACGCAGCTTTGGCCGCTTGCCGCGAAAATCGCCGCGACCTGCGCATTGACGGCGCTCTCGATATCGCTGTCGGCGAACACGATGAACGGCGACTTGCCGCCCAGTTCCAGCGAGACCTTCGCGAGATTGCCGGACGTGTTGGAGACGATGTGCCGCGCGGTTTCGGGGCCGCCCGTAAAGGCCACTTTATCGACCTTGGGATGGCCGCTCAGCACCGCGCCGCATTCCGGCCCGAAGCCGGTGATCACGTTGACGACACCCGGCGGAAAGCCGGCCTCGTGAACGAGCTTCGCGAATTCGAGCAAGGGGCCGGGCGCTTCCTCGGACGCCTTGAGCACGACCGTGCAACCGGCCGCGAGCGCCGGCCCGAGCTTGACGGCGGAAAGAAACAACTGGCTGTTCCAGGGAACGATGGCCGCGACCACGCCGACGGGTTGGCGCTCGAGCCAGACCTGCATGTCCGGCTTGTCGACGGGAATGCTGCTGCCTTCGATCTTGTCGGCGATCCCGGCGTAATAGCGGTAGTACTCGCTGACGTAAGCGATCTGGCTGGACGTTTCGCGAATGATCTTGCCGGTGTCGTTGGTTTCAATTTCAGCGAGTCGCGGCGCCGCCTTTTCGACGAGCCCGGCGAGCCGGTACAACAGCTTGCCTCGCGCCGAGGCGGTCAGGCCGGCCCACGCGGAATCGGTCAGCGCGCGGTGCGCCGCCTCGACGGCGCGATTGACCTGCTCCGCGCGCGCTTCGGGCATGTGCGCCCACACTTTGCCGGTGGCCGGGCTCACGCTTCCGAACGTCGCGGCGCCGGGCTCGAACTGGCCGTCGATATAAAGCTGAAAATGAAAATCCATGGAATCAACTCCTTACCTGAACGCAGGCATCACGTCGTTGATCATCCGCTCGAGCGACGCTTTCTTGCGCTCGAAGCTCATGCCCGTATCGATCCAGAACGAGTACTCGTCGAAGCCGAGTGCCTCGTATGCCTTCAGGCGCCCGATCACTTCCGCGGGCGTGCCGATGACATTGTTCCTGCGCATCGCGGCGGGCGTGTAGAACGGATGAGCGGCGATCTCCTCCGGGCTCAGCGTCCTGATCAGACCGCGGCTCACCGGACGCTCGTTCTTGAACCACGCGCCGAAGTAGTTGTAAAACACGTTGACCTCTTCGGCGGCCCGTTGCGCGTCGTCCTCGCTGCTCGCCACATACGTATGGCGCAGCAGCATGATCTGCGGGCGCGGCACGTTGCTGAACTTCTCGCACGCGGCGTTGAAGTGACTCACGAGCTTTTCGACTTCTTCGTCGCCCAGATGCAGCGGCGTGACCTGGACGTTGCAACCGTTGGCCACCGCGAACTCGTGGCTGTTCGGGTCGCGCGCGGCCACCCAGATCGGCGGATGCGGCTGCTGCAGCGGCCGCGGCGAGGACGTGGTCGACGGGAACTTCCAGAACTCGCCCTCGTGCGCGTAATCGCCTTCCCACAGTTTCTTCACGGCCGGAATGAGTTCGCGCATTCTCTGACCCGCGCCCCAGGCATCGAGTCCGGGCATCAGGCGTTCGTATTCGAACGAGTAGGCGCCGCGCGCGATCCCCAGCTCCAGACGCCCATTCGTGATGATGTCGGTCATCGCGGCTTCGCCCGCGAGCTTGATCGGATGCCAGAACGGCGCGATTACCGTGCCGGTGCCAAGCCGGACGTTTCTGGTCTTGCCGGTGAGATCCACGAGGTTGAGAAACGGATTCGGCGCGATCGTGAAGTCCATGCCATGGTGCTCGCCGGTCCAGACGGCGTGCATGCCGCCGCGATCGGCGATCTGGCACAGCTCGAGCATTTCGTCGTATAGCTGCTTCTGACTGGTCTGGTCGGAGACGCGCTCCATATGAACGAATAGCGAGAAACGCATGATTTAACCTTTCAGGAATGAAGCGGGCGGACTGTGCCGTTGCTGTGGTCGCCGAAGTACAACCCGTAGCTCTTCAACTGGCTTTCCTTGCGATAGCGTTGGAGCATGCTGGCCAATGCACTGTCCTGGAACGCTTGCGTCTCGATGTCGTCGAGGCTCACGAATCTGCCCGACGCGTCGCCCGAAGCGGCGAGTTCGTCCGGCGCGCTGCACAGGAACGAGATGTACTGGTAATGGGTCTCGGTGTTGTTGTAAACCGAGTAGATGAAGCTTGCCGACGCATCGGGCTGGTATCTCGTGAAGATGTCGGCGAGCGCCTTATCGGCGCCTTCCTTGCCGATCTCCTTCGAAGGAAGTGCCCATTTGTCGCCGGCGGTCTTCACGAGCAGCACTTTGTCCTCGCGCGCGATGATCGCGCTCACGATGACCTGCGGGCCCGCGATGACCTCGGCCGACACCCTCGCCGGCGTGAAATAGCCGCCGCGGTAGTAGCCAAGGCCCGCGTATCCGGCGGAATGGAACGCCTCGACCTTGCCGATGATCAGCGCGTGGTCGCCCGCGTCGATCACCGCGTGCGTCGTGCAGTCGAACCATGCGCTGACGTCGTCGATCAGCGGGTTGCGGTTGGCGCTCGGATGCCAGCGCACGTTGGCGAAGCGATCGTCGCTCGGCCGCGCGAATGTGTTGGACAGATCCTTTTGTCCTTCCGCGAGGATGTTGATGGCGAAGTGTCCGGTCGTGGAAAAAGTCTCGTAATTGCCCGAAGTTTTCGCAATGCTGACGAGCAGCAACGCGGGATCGAGCGAAACGGACGAGAACGAATTCGCGGTGAAGCCGAGCGGCTTGCCGTCTTCGCGAGCCGTGGTCACGATCGTGACGCCGGTCATGAACGCGCCGAACGCATCGCGCAGCTCGCGGGTGTTGATCTTCGCTGTCTGTTCGCTCATATCACACTTCCATTTCAGGTTTGCGGCCTGCGGCTGCGTCTGCAACCACGCACGCAGCGCGCGATTGACTTCATTAGGCGCGGTCAGGTTCACCATGTGGCGCTCGTTTTCGATCACGACGGCGCGGCCGTGGTGAGCGGCTTGCGCCATCTGTCGCGCCATCGCCGGCGTCGAGTTGGGATCGTCCGCGCCGGTGAGCACGAGCGCGGGGCAGGCGATCGTGTTCCAGCCGTCGGCGTAGAACTCGTCGCCATTGGCGAAGGCCGTGTAGGCCGTGGCATAGCCCGCGAGGTCGACCGACTTCAGCCACGACTCGACCTTTTGCGCCGCGATGCGTTGCGACTCCCCGGCCGTGAACCAGCGTTGCAGCGGCGTTTGCACGTCGATGGTGCCCGAGCGCAATTCGGCCGCGCGGCGCAGCACGGCGTCGCGCGCTTGCCGCGTGCGGCGATACACGCCGTTCAGCACGGCCACGCGCCTGACCAGATCGGGCCGCGTGACGGCGACGCCCGCGGCGATCAGCGAACCCATCGAGTGGCCGGCCAGGTTGACGGGGCCCGCGTCCAATGTCTCGATGAAATCCGCCGCCCACTCGACGAATTGCGCGAGGCCCGCGTTCGCCTCGAGCGGATCGCTGTCGCCGTGGCCCGGCATATCGACCGAGATCACCCGGAAGCCGGACGACAGGTCCTCGATTTGCGGGTGCCACGCGAGCGCCCGCATGCCCACGCCGTGAATCAGGACCAGCGGTTCGCCGGTGCCCTGCTCGAGATAGTGGGCGACGCGATTATTTGACAGCAGCAGGGTTCTTGACATCATTGCCGAGTTCCGCGAGGTCTTTGTAGCGATCGCCGATGCGGTGATGCGGACGGCCACCGGTGGCGGCGCCGATCGCGACGACGAGTTCGTCGGCGGCCGGCGCGTCCGGAATCGCGAACTGCAGCGTCAGGTAGTGCGAGCGGCGGCCTTCGTCGTTCTTGTCCATCATCGGGATCAGCAGCGGCGCGTTGGCGGGGCCGCGCGTGTTGTTGAACGCGAGATACGACTTCGCGCCGACCGCCGAGCGATAGATGTTGCCGAAGTGCAGCGTGTGGATCAGCGCGGATGCATGCTCGATCTCACCCTCGAGGCCGACGATGGCGCTCTTGCCGAACGCTTCGACCGCTTCGCCGGAACCGGCTTCGTCGATGATCAGCTTCGTCAGGTGTTCGCCCAGTTGCGGCGCGATAGCGCGGATCTCCGGCGACAGGTCTTCGACATAACCGCGGCCCGCCCACGGGTTCTTGATCACCGCGGCCGCTCCGATCATCTTCAGCGGTTTCGCGGCGGCCTTGTCGCCGTCGACGAAGACGTTCTCGACATGGAGGATGGATTTGCGAATCAGGCTCATGGCAGCTTCCTTCGTTACGTTGATCGTGTGAAGCATTTTGGTATACCATGTTACGGCATTCCATGAGTGTTAACCCGAGGCGACGGGAATTGCCCAACCGATCCCGGAAGCGAAGAGGAGGTGAAATGACTGCATACTGGATTGCCCATGTCACCGTGCTCGATGCGGTGAAATACAAGGACTACACGGACATCGCGCCGGAGGCGTTCAGGAAGTTCGGCGCCGTGTTTCTCGCGCGCGGCGGCGCGTCGGAGGTTCTGGAAGGCGAGTCGTTCGAACGGCACGTCGTGATTCGGTTCAAGGACATGCGAACGGCGCTCGGGTGTTATCACTCGCCTGAATATCAGGCGGCCAAAACCCGGCGCGATGGACATTGCGTGGCTCAGATCACGATCGTCGAGGGCCTGGATGGCTGATTGTGCCCTTGCGTGAAGGCTGGATGTCAGTTGGGTCATAATATGGCATTCCGCGCACGTGCCCAGTGCGCGGGCTTTTGTCCATTTCCCAACTGCCGCCTATGCAAGACCTCAAAATCGACCGCAACGTCAAAACGCTGCGTGAGCTCACGCTCGACAAACTGCGCGCCGCGATAGTCCAGGGATATTTCCGGCCGGGCACCCGGCTCGTCGAACGCACGCTGTGCGACGAACTCGGCGTGAGCCGCACGGTCGTGCGCGAGGTGCTGCGGCATCTGGAGACCGAAGGGCTGGTCGAGATCGTCGCGCGGCAAGGGCCTATCGTGGCGCGGCTCGATCCCACGCAAGTGAGCGAAATCTACGAATTGCGCGGGCTTCTCGAAGCCAACGCCGCCCGTGCCTGCGCCGAGAACGCCACGCCCGAGGTCGTGCGGCGGCTGCGCGAGATCCGGGCGACCATCGAAGATGCATTCGAGAAGCGCGACCTGCCGCGCGTGCTCGAGCACACCGAGCGCTTCTACGAAACGCTGTTCGAAGCTGCCAACAAGCTGGTGTCGCTGGGGGTCGTGACGACGCTCAATGCGCGCATCAACCGCCTGCGCGCGTTGACCATCGCGATGCCGGGGCGCGGCGGCGATTCGAACCGCGAGATGAACCTGCTGCTCGATGCCATCGAGCGACGCGACGGCGATGCGGCTGCCGCGGCGTCGTTTGCCCACATCAAACGGACCTCCGAACTCGCGTTGTCCGTACTCGCCCAGCAGAACGAGGCAGTCGGCGACGCCTGACGCCATTTCCCCACGCGCGTTTTCCTTCAGTTCAGAAAGGCCGCCGGCAAAAACCGGCGGCCTTTTTCTTTGCCCGTCGATGACCTGATCGATCCGGGCGACGTTACGCCAAGCCCGAAACGTGCCAGCAGCTCCGTTGGCGATCTCATGGTATTCCATAATACGATGTGCATTGTTGTCGACCATAAGATGGAATACCATAATCTCATCGAAGACGAAGTGCATTCCGTCGCGTGGGAGAAACCCATGAACCGGATGCCAGCCGCATTGCCAAAGGAGCCCGAATTCCATGAAACCTGAACTCGCGCCGCAGCGTGCGGTGTCGCGGGGCCACACCGCGGGCACGAGCTACAGCGTGTACGCATCACGATCGGGCGCCGCGAGCGAAACGGTCGTGCTGATTCATGGCGTCGGCATGAACCAGAGCGTCTGGGCGCCGCAAATCGAAGCGCTCTCCGAATCGTTCCGGGTCGTCGTCTACGACATGCTGGGTCACGGAGAGAGCGTGCTGCCGAGCGCGACGCCCACGCTCGCTGAATACGCCGCGCAGCTCAAAGCGCTGCTCGATGCCTTGCAGATCGGGCGCGCGCACGTGATAGGGCATTCGATGGGCGCGCTGGTAGCGCTGGAATTTGCGCTCGTCAACGCGCCGCGCGCGTTGAGCGTCGTCGCGCTGAACGCGGTGTACGACCGCGAGCCGGCCCAGCGCGAAGCGGTGATGGCGCGCGCCGCGAGTCTGGGCGACGCGCCTGCCGCGAGCGGCGTGGACGCGACGATTTCGCGCTGGTTCGGCGATCCGGTTCCGGGGCATCTGACCCAGGCGGCGCAGGCGGTGCGCACGCTGCTGCTGGGTGTCGATCCGGTGGGCTACGCGCGCACCTACCGTCTTTTTGCGTGCTCGGACGACGCGCACGTGGGGCGTCTCGCGGGTCTCGCGGTTCCCGCGCTCTTTCTCACCGGCGAGTGCGATCCGAATTCGAGTCCGCAGATGTCGCAGGCGATGGCGGCCGTCGCGCCGCGCGCCCGCGCTGAAGTTATCGCGAACGAGCGTCACATGATGAACGTCACCAACCCGGCCCGCGTCAACGCAAGCCTGCTCGCGTTCCTCGCCGAAGCCTCGGCCGCGCCCGCAGTGAGCAGTGGAGAACGCCATGACTGAGTCGAGTACCGCCCCGAACGCGGCAAACGCTTTCGATGTCGCCGGGTTTCGTCGCGCGCTCGGCGCGTTCGTCACGGGCGTGACCGTCGTCACCACGCTCCAGCCCGACGGCTCGCCGCGCGGCTTCACGGCGAACTCGTTCACCTCGGTTTCGCTCGACCCGCCGCTGATTCTCGTGTGCATCGCGAAGACCGCGTCCAGCCATGCCGTGTTCTCGGCAACCCATCGTTTTGCCGTGAGCGTGCTCGCCGAAGACCAGAAGCACGTTTCGGGCGTGTTTGCGTCGAAGGCCGCCGACAAGTTCGAGCAGGTGCGCTGGAGCGCGCGCAAAACCGGTGCGCCCGTCATGGACGGCGCGGCGGCGAGTTTCGACTGCACCACGCATGACGTCGTGGACGCGGGCGATCACATCATCCTGATCGGCCGCGTGGTCGACTTCGTTGATACGAGTTCCTCGCCGCTCGGCTACTGCCGTGGCGCCTACGTGAACTTCAGCCTCTCGCAGGACGCGCTCGCCGCGGCCGGCGCGCGAGCGCGCGTGGGCGCGATTCTCGAACATCGCGACGGGCTGGTGCTCGTCGATACGCCCCAAGGCCTGGCGCTGCCGACGGGCATCAGGCTCGAACCGGCAAGCGACCCCGCGAGCCTGCGCGGCGTGCTCGCGAAGCTCGGCCTGAGCGCGCATCTCGACTTCCTGTTCGCGGTGTTCGAGGAGCGCGGCGGCACGGAGTCCCAGGTGCAAATCTATTATCGCGGCCGCGTACTTCACAACGGCTCGCCCTGGCTCGACAGCAGCGTGCGCATCGTGCCGCTTTCGCAAATTCGCTGGGACGAAGTGAACGACGCCGCCGTGCGCGCGATGCTCGAACGCTATGTGCGCGAACGCAGGCAGGACGCGTTCGGCATTTATGTCGGCGACAGCGAGGCCGGCACCGTGCAGCCGCTCGGCCTCGCATAGTGAAGAGACCGCGGCGCGCAGGAAGGGCGCATCGAAGCGGTGCAAAACACAACCATGAAGCCGGCGCAATCCTCGCCGCCGGCCTGACGAAGCGACAACCTACCGTTTCTCCGGAGACAGACATGAGCAGCAGACGCATCCCGTTTTTGGCACCTCTTGCCGCGCTTTGCGCAACGACGCTCGCGGCAGGCCCCGCGTTGGCCGCCGATCCGATCGTGTTCACCAGTTGGGGCGGCACGACCCAGTCGTCGCAGCAGAAGGATTGGGCGCAGCCGTTCACCCAGGCGAGCGGCATCAACGTACTGATGGACGGCCCGACCGACTACGGCAAGCTCAAGGCGATGGTCGACAGCGGCAACGTGACGTGGGACGTCGTGGACGTGGAGGGCGACTTCGCCTATGCCGCGCAGCAGGCGGGCCTGATCGAGCCGATCGACTACTCGGTCGTGAAGAAGGACGAGCTCGACCCGCGCTTCGCGACACCCGCCGCGGTGGGCAGCTTCTACTACTCGTTCGTGCTCGGCTACAACAAGACGAAGTACACGGGCGCGCAGCCGCAAACGTGGGCGGATCTCTTCGACACCAAACGCTTCCCGGGCAAGCGCACGTTCTACAAATGGTCGGCGCCGGGCGTGCTGGAAATCGCGCTGCTCGCCGACGGCGTGCCGCCCGGCAAGCTCTATCCGCTCGACCTCGACCGCGCGTTCAGGAAGCTCGACACGATCAAGAGCGACATCGTCTGGTGGAGCGGCGGCGCGCAGTCACAACAGTTGCTCGCTTCGGGCGAGGCGCCGATCGGCATGTTCTGGAACGGCCGCCTGCACGCGCTCGCGCAAACCGGCGTGCCGGTCGGCATTTCGTGGCACCAGAACCTGACCGCCGCCGACATGCTGGTGATTCCGAAGGGCGCGAAGCATCGCGCGGAAGCCATGAAGTACCTGGCGGCGGCGACGAGCCCGCAGGCCCAGGCGAAGTTCGCGGCCGACACGGGTTACGCGCCGATCAACCTCAAGTCGGCCGCGCTGATGCCGCCGGCGCTGGCGAAGACGCTGCCTGATCAGTACAAGGACTCGCAGGTCAATCTCGACATGAAGTACTGGGCCGACAACCGCGATGCGATTGCGAAGCGCTGGTACGCGTGGCAATCGAAGTAAGCACGCGCCGATAGAGGCGAGACGCGACCGGCGCATCGCAAGCCGGCGTCATTGGAGACATCATGCCTAACGTATTGAGTACCGTCGCGCATCCTCCCGCGTCGGCCACGCGCAAGCGGCGCGACTGGCGCAGCATCCGGCTGCTCACGCCGGCCATGCTGCTTCTCGTGATCTTCTTCCTGCTGCCGGTGCTCTCCCTGCTGTTGCGCAGCGTGCTCGAGCCGACGCCGGGCCTGCACAACTACCAGCAGTTGCTGGGCACGACCACGTATCTGCGCGTTTTCGGCAATACGTTTCTGGTGGCGACGGTCGTCACGCTCGTCACGCTGCTGGTGGGTTTTCCGATGGCGTGGCTGCTCGCGATCGCGCCGCGCAAACTCAGTTCGGTGCTGTTCGCGATCCTGCTGCTCTCGATGTGGACCAACCTGCTTGCCCGCACTTTCGCCTGGATGGTGCTGCTGCAGGAGACCGGGCCGATCAACCGCGTGCTGATGGCGATAGGCGTCATCCACGAGCCGCTGAGGCTCGTAAACAACCTGGTCGGTGTAACGATCGGCATGACCTACATCATGCTGCCGTTTCTCGTGATGCCGCTGCACGCGACGCTGCGCAGCATCGACCCGTCCACGCTGCGCGCCGCGGCGGTGTGCGGCGCCAACCGCTGGCAGGCGTTCTGGCGCATCCTCGTGCCGCTCGCGATGCCGGGCATTGCGTCGGGCGCGCTGATGGTGTTCGTGATGGCGCTGGGCTACTTCGTCACGCCCGCGCTGCTCGGCGGTCCGTCGTACATGATGCTCGCCGAACTCATCGCGCAACTCGTGCAGGAACTGCTGAACTGGGGTCTGGCGGGCGCCGCGGCCTTCGTGCTGCTGAGCGTGACGCTCGCGCTCTACGCGTTGCAACTGCGCTTCACGGGTGGTGGGCGCGCAAGTCCGGGAGGCCGCTGACATGTTGCTCGATTTCGATCGTCTGGGCGCATTGCGCTGGATGCTGGTGGCCGTCGGCGCGGCCGTCGCGCTGTTTCTGCTGCTGCCGATTGCGTTCATCGTCGCGCTGTCGTTCGGCGATTCGCAGTGGCTCATTTTCCCGCCGCCGGGCTGGACGCTCGAGTGGTATCGCCAGCTCTTCACCGACCCCGGCTGGCTCGACTCGCTGATGACGAGCGCGAAGCTGGCGGTGATCGTCACGGCGCTTTCCGTCGCAATCGGCTTTCTCGCCTCGCTTGCGCTCGTGCGCGGCACGTTTCGCGGTCGCAAGGCGGTGCAGGGCTTCTTCCTCACGCCGATGGTGCTGCCGGTCGTCGTGCTGGCCGTCGCGCTCTACGCGTTCTTTCTGCGCATCGGCCTGAACGGCACGATGACCGGGTTCGTGATCGGCCATCTGATCATTGCATTGCCGTTCTCGATCATTTCGATCAGCAACTCGCTCGTGAGCTTCGACACGGCGCTCGAAGACGCGGCGCTCATCTGCGGCGCCTCGCCGCTCACGGTGAAACTGCGCGTCACGCTGCCCGCGATACGGCTGGGCCTCTTCGCCGCCGCGATATTCGCGTTCCTCGCGTCATGGGACGAAGTCGTGGTGTCGATCTTCATGTCGAGCCCGACATTGCAGACGCTGCCCGTGCGTATCTGGTCGACGCTGCGTCAGGACCTGACGCCCGTCGTGGCGGCGGCGTCTTCCCTGCTCGTCGCATTGACGACCGTATTGATGCTCGCGGGCGCCGTGCTGCGCCGCGTGCGATAACCGAGGTAGACAAGCCATGACTGCTTTCCTGCAAATCCAGCGTCTGCGCAAGACCTATGACGATGTGGTCGCCATTGACCACGTTTCCCTCGATGTGCGCAGAGGGGAATTCATGACGTTCCTCGGACCTTCGGGGTCGGGCAAGAGCACCACGCTCTACATCGTCGCGGGCTTCCAGGAGCCGACCGACGGGCGCGTGCTGCTCGACGGCAAGCCGCTGCTTCAGGTCGCGCCGAACAGGCGCAACATCGGCATGGTGTTCCAGCGCTACACCCTGTTCCCGCATCTCACCGTTGGCGAGAACGTCGCGTTCCCGTTGCGCGTGCGCCGCAGGCCGGACGCGGAAATCAGGGCGAAAGTGGAACAGATGCTCAGGCTCGTGCATCTGTCCGAGTGCCGCGACCGCATGCCCGCGCAACTGTCGGGCGGCCAACAGCAGCGCGTCGCGATTGCGCGCGCGCTGGCCTATGATCCGCCGGTGCTGCTGATGGACGAGCCGCTCTCCGCGCTCGACAAGAAGCTGCGTGAGGAAATCCAGCTCGAATTGCGGCGCATTCACCAGGAAACCGGCGTGACGATCCTGTACGTCACGCACGATCAGGAAGAGGCGCTGCGTCTGTCCGACCGGATCGCCGTATTCAACCAGGGCCGCATCGAGCAGGTCGGCACCGGCGAGGAACTGTATGCGAACCCGGCGTCGCGCTTTGTCGCGAGCTTTATCGGCAATTCGAATTTCCTGCCGGTGAAAGTGACGAAGAACAGCGACGGCCGTATGAACGGCGTGTTCCCGAACGGTCATCGAATCGCTTCCGACACCTTCGGCGCGACACTCTCCAGCGGCGACGAGGGCACGCTGATGATCCGCCCGGAACAGATGCGGATCAGCGCGCTGCAAAGCGCGACGGGAGCGTCGGGCCTTCCGGTCACCGTGCGCGACGTCACCTATCTGGGCGACGCGATGCACTACGCGGTGGCGACGCCCTGGCAGCAGGAGATTTCGATTCGCGTGCCGGCGGCGCACCGCCACGACAGCGGCATCGTGATCGGCGCGCAGGCGCTCGTCGACTGGGATGCGCGCGACGTGCGCCTCTTCGCGCAGGCTTGACGATGACGGCCATGAGTGACGCGCTTCCATCGCTGAAGGTGAAACGCCCGACGGCTACCTTGCGGGAACTCGCGCTCGAGAAAATGCGCACGGCAATCCTGGACGCGCATTTCCATCCGGGCGAGCGGCTGGTCGAGCGCTCGCTATGCGAGCTGCTCGGCGTGAGCCGTACCGTCGTGCGCGAGGTCTTGCGGCATCTGGAAACGGAAGGGCTGGTCGACTCGATACCGAACCAGGGGCCGATCGTCGCCGTGCTCGACTTCGATACGGCGGCGGAGATCTACGAAATTCGCGCATTGCTGGAGGGCGAGGCGGCCATGGCCTGCGCGCGGCATGCCGACGAGCGTACCGTCGCGGATCTGGCCGGCTATGTCGACAGGATTCAGCAGGCTTTCGACGCGCAGGATTATCAGGCCGTCAGGGCACTCACGTCCGCTTTCTATGAGCGGATGTTCGTTGGCGGCCAGAAACACGTCGCCTGGGAGATCGTGCAGTCGTTGACGGCGCGCATCAACCGCCTGAGAGCGCTGACGATCGCTTCCGACGACCGCGGTCGGCAGGCCGTCGAGGAAATGCACCAGATTCTCTCGGCGATTCGCTCGTCCAACGCGCCGGGTGCGCGCGAGGCCGCGATTGCGCACGTCAACAGGGTGGCCGAGATCGCCCGGAAGCTGTTGGCGGAAGGGCATGAGCATGCGATGCAGCGTCGGGCGGGCTAGGGCGACGCGCCGCATGACGGCCGCGCCTGCGGGCGCGGCATTTTTTTCTCCCATCAAGGAACGATCATCGTGGAATTGAAGACCCTGTTGAAGGACCCGGCGCTATTGCGCGATCAGGCCTATATCGATGGCCAGTGGTGCGCGGCCGATTCGGGCGAGAGTTTCGACGTAGTCGATCCCGCGACAGGCAACGCTCTTGGCGGCGTCCCCCGGATGGGCGAGGCCGAAACGTTGCGCGCGATCGCCGCGGCCAACGCTGCGTGGCCCGCGTGGCGCGCGCGGACGGCGAAGGCACGCGCGCTCGTGCTGCGGCGCTGGTACGAACTGATGCTCGAGAACGCCGACGACCTTGCGCTGATTCTCACCGCCGAGCAGGGCAAGCCGCTTGCCGAGGCGAAAGGCGAGATTCTCTACGGGGCGTCGTTCATCGAATGGTTCGCCGAGGAGGGCAAGCGCGTGGCGGGCGACACGCTCGCCACACCGGCGTCGGACAGACGGCTCGTGGTGGTCAAGGAACCCGTGGGCGTGTGCGCGGCGATCACGCCGTGGAATTTCCCCAACGCGATGATTACCCGCAAGGTCGGCCCGGCGCTCGCGGCGGGCTGTCCCATCGTCGTCAAGCCGGCTGAAGCGACACCATTCTCCGCGCTCGCGCTAGCCGTTCTCGCCGAGCGCGCGGGCGTGCCGAAGGGCGTGCTCAATGTCGTGACCGGTGACCCGAAGGCGATTGGGCAGGCGATGACGAGCAGCCCCGTGGTCCGCAAGCTGTCGTTCACCGGCTCGACCGCGGTGGGGCGATTGCTGATGGCGCAAAGCGCGCCCACGGTGAAGAAGGTCACACTCGAACTGGGCGGCAACGCGCCCTTCATCGTGTTCGACGATGCGGACCTCGACGCGGCGGTGGAAGGCGCGATCGCTTCCAAGTTCCGCAACAACGGACAAACGTGTGTCTGCACGAATCGCTTTTATGTGCATGACCGCGTCTATGACGCTTTCGCATCGAAGCTTGCCGATGCTGTTCAAGGTTTGAAGGTTGGACACGGCACGGAAACGGGCGTGGCCCTCGGCCCGCTCATCAACGAGGCAGCGCTCGTAAAGATCGAAGCGCATATCGCGGACGCGCTCGACAAAGGCGCGACGCTTGTCACAGGCGGCAAGCGGCACATGCTCGGCCACGGTTTCTTCGAACCCACGGTTCTGACCGATACCACCGCGCGGATGAATGTCGCGAAAGAAGAGACGTTCGGTCCGCTTGCGCCGCTGTTCCGCTTCTCGAGCGATGAAGAAGTCGTGAAGCTGGCCAACGATACGGAGTTCGGACTCGCCGCTTACTTTTACAGCCGCGATATCGGACGCATCTGGCGGGTCGCCGAGCAACTCGAGTACGGGATGGTGGGCATCAACACCGGCATGATTTCAAACGAGGTTGCGCCGTTCGGCGGCGTGAAGCAATCGGGGCTGGGGCGAGAAGGTTCGCACTACGGCATCGATGATTATCTCGTCATCAAATACCTGTGCATGGCGGTTTGACAGCCGGCCGAACTTACTCGAAGGAGCATGCCGTCCATGAATACCTGGTCATCCGGAGAAGAGGCCGTCACCGCGCGTCGTGTGCGCGGCGAAGCCGAGCAGCGGTCCGAAGTGGCCGTCGCGACGATTCCCACGCGCGTAACCGTGCGAATCGTCGCGATCTGCCTCGCGATGATTCTCGCGGAGGGTTATGACGTCGCGATCTACGGCGCCGTGCTGCCGATGCTGACGCACGGAACCGACTGGTCCTTGTCGGAACTGCAGTTGGGCGCCATCGCCAGTTGCTCGCTCGCGGGCATGATGATCGGCGCGATGGTCGCGGGCACGCTGAGCGACATGATCGGCAGGCGCCGGATGCTGCTCGGCAGCGTCGCGCTGTTCTCCGCGATGATGGCGGCCGCCGCGCTCGCGCCCACGCCGACGTGGTTCGTCGTCGCGCGGATCGTGGGCGGACTCGGGCTGGGCGGCGTGGTGCCGACTGCCGCGGCGCTCACCGTCGAGTACTCGCCGCCCGGCCGTCGCTCGTTCAACTACGCGTTGATTTACACCGGATATTCACTGGGCGGCATTCTCGTCGCGCTGCTCGCGATGACCTGGTTGCCGACGCACGGCTGGCGATTGCTGTTTGGTCTCGGCGCGGCGCCGTTGGCGGCTGTGCTCTTCGTCGGGCGTCATCTGCCGGAATCCCTGGACTTCCTGCTTGCCGGGGGTCGAATGGACGAGGCGCGGCAAGTCGCGCGGGCATTGAGCATTCGTCACCCCGCGCTCGGCACGGATGCGATCCACGAACCGGCAGCTCAGGCAACGCGCGTCGGGAAAGCGGCCAGCCGCGAGCATGCTGCGCCGATACGCGCGCTTTTCGACGCATCGACCGTGCGGGCGACACTGGCGTTCTGGATAGCGATGTTCATGGGCCTGCTTCTGCTTTACGGGCTGAGCACATGGCTGCCGCAGTTGATGCGAAAGGCGGGATTTCCACTCGGATCGAGCCTTGCATTACTGGTGATGCTCAATTCGACCGCGGCATTGGGCTCACTGGCCGGCGGCGCGGTGGCCGATCGCGTCGGCTCGAAGTCAGTGGTCAGCGTGCTCTATCTGCTTGCGGCCGCGAGCCTGTGCGCGTTGCCGTTTGCCCACGGCATCGCGCAAACATACGTGCTCGTCGGCATCGCCGGAGTGGGCACGATCGGAAACACCATGCTGCTTGGCGCGTATATCACCCACTACTATCCGCCGCGCAACCGGGCAACCGGAATCGGCTGGGCGCTGGGAATCGGCCGATTCGGCGCGATCGTGGGACCGCTGATCGGTGGAGCGTTGGCCCAGGCGGGTGCGCCATTGCCGTGGAATTTCTACGCGTTTGCCGGTGCGGGCCTCGTGGCCGCGATGGCGGTGCTTGCCGTTCCGAAGCAGCGTCGTGCGATTCCGATTGACGGGAGTCCGATTGACGAGAGGGATGGAATTCATGCCGTCGCATCATTAAGGAAATGATACTGATGCTCTCGTGATAAGGCCGGCGAATCCTGGCTGGGCAGTGATATGCCCCGCGTTCATTCGAAGTGGATGGGCAACTGACTGCCTTTCGTTGGCCTGCTTTACTTGCGTTGTTCTCGCCGTGGGATGGGGAACCGTTTCCCGACCCACGCGCAGTCAATGACCGTTTCAAGACACATCCGCAGTGACGCTGGAGCGCTGGGAAGCCCACTCAAGCGCGGGAGCCGGTCACTCCACGCCGCATCCATAATCCGTTTCGTCGCATCAATTCCGCGTCCACAAAACATCTTGCAATAGTTTGTGTACGGAGTATATTTGTCGCCGGACGGAGATGCGTCGAAACGGAGGAAGACATCATGCAATTTCATCTCAACGGTTTTCGCGTCGGCGATCCTGCGATCGAGCCTGCCGCGCGGCGCGTACACGGTCACGCGCTGCCGGAGAAGGTCGACGTTCTGATCGCCGGCAGCGGTCCCGCGGGACTCGTGCTTGCGGCGCAGTTATCGCAATTCCCGGCGATCACCACCCGCATCGTCGAGCGCCGCGGCGGACCGCTGCAAATGGGCCAGGCCGACGGCATCGCCTGCAGGACCGTCGAGATGTTCCATGCGTTCGGGCAGGCCGAGCGTTTGATCCGGGAAGCTTATTGGGTCAACGAGACCGTATTCTGGCGGCCGGATGCCGAAGATCGCGGCGCAATCAGGCGTACCGGACGCGTCAAGGACACCGAAGATGGGCTGTCCGAATTCCCTCATGTCATCGTCAATCAGGCGCGTATCCAGGACTATCTGCTCGACGTCATGCGTCAGTCCCCGCAACGGCTGGAGCCGGATTACGATCTCGAAGTCGTCGCCGTCGAACGCGACGACACAGGCGAATATCCGCTGCGCGTCACGTTGCGTCGCACCGATGCGTCGCGCGCCGGCGAGGAACTCATCGTGCGCGCCCGCTATGTAGCGGGCTGCGACGGCGCCCGCAGCCAGGTACGCACCGCCATCGGTCAGACGCTGCGCGGCGATGCCGCCAATCATGCGTGGGGCGTGATGGATGTCCTTGCCGTCACCGACTTCCCCGACATCCGCCTGAAAGCGGCCATTCAGTCCGCGAGCGGCGGCAATCTGCTCATCATTCCCCGCGAAGGCGGATATCTCGTGCGCTTCTACGTCGATCTCGGCGACGTGACGGCGGAAAACCGCGACAGCATCAAACAAACCACGGTCGATCGCATCATTGCGACCGCGCAGCGGATTCTGCATCCCTATTCGCTGGACGTGAAGGAAGTCGCGTGGTTCTCGGTGTACGAGGTGGGACAGCGTCTGACCGACCGTTTCGACGACGCCATTGCCGCCGACGGCACCAGTCGCGAGCCGCGCGTGTTCATCGCCGGCGATGCGTGTCATACCCACAGTGCGAAGGCGGGGCAGGGAATGAACGTATCGATGCAGGACGGCTTCAACCTGGGCTGGAAACTCGGTGCGGTTCTTCAGGGACTCAGCGGCGCCGAACTGCTGCGCACCTATTCCGACGAACGTCAGCCCATCGCACAGGAACTGATCGATTTCGACAAGGAGTGGTCGGCCATGATGGCGGCGCGGCCCAGGGACCCCAACCGTCCCGAGGCCGGCGGAGTCGATCCCGCCGAGTTGCAGGCCTATTTCGTGCGCGCGGGGCGGTACACGGCAGGGGTCGCGACGCGCTACCGCCCCGGCCCGCTCATCGGCGAAGCGACACATCAATCGCTCGCGCGCGGCTTCACGATCGGAACGCGATTCCATTCGTCGCCGGTAATCCGGCTTGCCGATGCGAGGCCCGTTCATCTCGGGCACGCCGCGCAAGCGGACGGCCGCTGGCGTCTATATGCTTTCGCCGACGCCAGTCGCAGCGCGCTCGATGCGCTGTGCGAGCACTTCGTCAACGCGTCCGATTCGGTTCTGCGGCGCATCACTCCCGCGGATGCCGACCCGGACAGCGTGTTTGATCTGCGCGCGGTATTGCAGCAGCCTCATGGCGACGTACGTGTCGAAACGCTCCCCACGCTGCTGATGCCGCGCAAGGGGCGCTACGGACTCATCGACTATGAGAAGGCATTTACGAGCGACGCGGCAACTGATATCTTCCACGAGCGCGGCATCGACCGCGAACGGGGTGCGCTGGTCGTGGTCCGCCCGGATCAGTACGTCGCTCATGTGCTGCCGCTGAATGCGTACGCCGAACTGAGCGCGTTCCTGCAACCCATTTTCCGGATGAAGTAATACTGCGCGGAACACTACCAAATTGCCGACGAAACTCTCTGATTCCCATGCGCTCGCCCAATACACGGGCAGCCTGGTACGCCGTGCGCAGCAGCGGCACGTGGCGATATGGCTCAATGAGGTTTCGACCGAGGTGACGAGCGTGCAGTACGCGGCGCTCGTCGTCCTGCGGCAAATGCCGGGGATCAACCAGCGGCAGCTCGGCGACGAACTGGACCTGGACCGGTCCACGATCGCCGACCTGGTCGCCCGGATGGTGCGCAACGGCCTCGTCGAGCGAACGGACGATCCGGCCGACAAACGCAGCTACGTCCTGTTCCTGACCGCGACCGGGAAAAAGCAGCTCGTTACGTTGCGCCCGCGCGTCGAACGCGTCGAGCACATTCTCACCGCCGCGTTGACGCAGCAGGAATCTTCGGAGTTGCGGCGGCTGCTCGCGATGCTGCTGTCCGGATCTGAATAGCACACTTCCCGGCGATCCGCTCGCCGTCGAGGACGCAAATCGAGCCGGGCACACCGTACGTAAAGAGCGCGTCTAGCGCGCACGCTTGCCCGCCCGATCATCGAACGTTTGCTTCAATCTGCTCGCCAGGGTCTGTGCCTGCTGCGCATCGACGATATTGGTGAAGCCCATCAGCAGTCCGCTGCGCGATGTTTTCATCATGTGCCAGTCGCTCAGCGGCTCGATGGCGAGGTCCCGTTCTCTTGCCGCGGCAGCGAGCGCCTTGTCGTCCCGTGCCGCATCCAGATGTGCCGTCACGTGTATGCCGCCGGCCTGCGGCTGGATATGCAGATGCGAGCCAAATACCTGTGTGAGCGCATCGACGAGGCATTCGCGACGGATCGCGTAAAGCGTGCGCATCCTGCGCAGGTGACGCGCGAAGTGTCCCTGTTCGATGAACTCGGCGACGGTGCGCTGCTGCAGGATTGGACACGAACCGGCCAGCAGGTGCGCGATGCCGCGGAAACGCTCGACTTCCTGTTCCGGCACGACCAGATACGCGAGACGCAGTCCGGGAAACAGCACCTTGCTGAAGGTCCCGGTGTAAAGCACACGGCCGTCGCGATCCAGGCTCTTCAGCGCGGGCAACGGGCGGCCATGGTAGCGGAATTCGCTGTCGTAGTCGTCCTCGACGATCCACGCCCGCTGGCGGCGCGCCCATTGCAGCAGCTCCAGCCGCCGCGGCAGCGACAGCGCCACGCCGAGCGGGCTTTGATGCGTTGGCGTGACCACCGCGAACCGCGCGTTGCGCGCGCGTCGTATGCCGGCGTTCACGTTCAATCCTTCGTCATCGACGGGCACCGGCTTCAGACGCATGCCCATGTGTTCGAGGTAGCGCCGCGCGATCGGATATCCGGGTTCCTCGAACCAGCCGGTGTCGCCGGCATGCAGGAGCGCATGGCTTATCAGGTGCAGCGCGCCGCGGTACCCGGAGGTGACGAAAATCTGTTCGGGCGCGCAGGCGATGCCTCGCGAAATGCCGAGATAACTCGCGATCGCATGCCGTAGCGGCTCGTAGCCGGCAGGGTCGGGGTAGCCGAGCGCGGCGGTATCCAGCGTGCGTGCGGCGCGGCCGGCCAGACGTGCCCAGGTCTTGTGCGGAAACGCATCCAATGCCGGCAACCCCATTTGCAATGAACGAAGGGTGGTGCCCGCCACGAGAGACGGCATCAGCGCGCGTGGCTTGCGAAGCACCCGGGGCCGCGCGCCGCCCAGGTTCTCCAGCCCTTGCGACACCACCGTGCCGGCCTGAGCGCGCGCCAGCAGATAGCCCTCGCTGGTCAGCATCTGATAGGCGAGTTCGACGGTGCCACGGGCAAGGTTCAGCTCGCTGGCGAGGCTGCGTACCGACGGCACGCGGTCGCCCGGCTGCAGCCGGCCCGCGGCAATCGCTTCGCGGTAGCGCCTGTACAACTGCAGGTAGATAGGCTCGGCGCGATCCCGGTCGGGTTCCAGCAGCTTCAGGTCCATCGTCTTGTCCTGGTCAATTATCAATTTCTTGCACCTGTCGGATAGGTCATCATTTTTCTATAGTAAGGGCTCTGAAACAAGGATCGACGCGATGAGCCCCTTTCAATTGAGACACGCCGACAGCGACGAAGAGCGCGAGGCCTGCTTCGACGTGATGCGCGAACTCAGGCCCCACCTGACCGATGCGGCGGCCTTCGCCGGGCAGGTGCGCCGGCAGGCCGGCGAGGGTTATCGGCTGCTCGCCGCCTCGCGGGATGGCCGGGTCGTGGCGCTCGCCGGCTACCGCGTCATGGAGAACCTGTTGTACGGGCGCTTCGTGTATATCGACGATCTGGTGGCAAGCAGCGGCGCGCGCCGTCATGGCCTCGGTGCCGCGCTGATCGACGCCGTGCGCGAGGAAGCGAAAAACCGGGGCTGCGCGTATCTGGTGCTCGATACCGGGCTCGCCAATGCGCTGGGGCAGCGCTTCTACTTCCGGCACGGGTTGCTGGCGCGTGGGCTGCACTTCGGCCAGTCATTGCAGGGGGAGTGACCCATGGCACGACTGCTTTATCTGGAATGCAGTCCGCACGCCGGGCGCTCCGGCAGCGCGCGGCTGCTGCGCCCGATCCTTGACGAGGCCGGCGCGTCGGGGTTGCGCGTTACGACGCGCAGCCTGGCGGAGACCGCGCTCGAGCCGATTTCGACCGGGTACGCGCAGGCCATCACCGCGTCCGACCAGCGCCACGACGACGTCCTCGCATGTTCCGGGCAACTGATCGACGAACTGGAACATAGCGACGGCGTCCTTATCAGCACGCCGATGCATAACTTCACCGTGCCCGCGGCGCTGAAGCTGTGGATCGATTACGTGCTGCGCGTCGGGCGCACATTCGTTGCCACGCCGGCCGGAAAAATCGGGCTGTTGCAGGACAAACCCGTGCTCGTGCTGGTGCGCTCGGGCGGTGTCTGCACCGGCGACGACGCGCGCCAGCCTGACTTCCTCACACCTTACCTGCGTCACGTGTTGCACACGATAGGCATCCGCAACGTGCAGTTCAGCTACCTGGCGGGACGTCAGCCTCCGGAACACGCATGGGCCGATGCCCGGCGCAGCGTGCTTTCCCTTCTCGACACACTCTCTTCGACCGGAGCATCCGCATGAGTACCCTTCGTTTGCCGTACAGCAAGTTGTCCCCTGAAGCGTATCAAGGCTTCATCGCCACCAGGCACGCGCTGGAAAAAAGCAGCCTCGGCATGGAGCTGATCGAACTCGTGTATCTGAGGATCTCGCAGATCAACGGCTGCGCGTTCTGCCTGGAGATGCATACGAGACTCTTACGTGAAGCAGGCATGCCGGCCGCCAAGCTCGACAGCGTGGCGGGTTGGCAGGCGAGTTCGCGCTTTACGGCGCGCGAGCGGGTTGCGTTGGTCTGGACGGAGTCGCTGGTGGAAGTAGGGCGTACCCACGCGCCGGATGAAGATTTCGAGCCGCTCAAAGCGCACTTCAGCGATCAGGAAATTTCCGACCTGTGCTTTGCGATCGCGCTGATGAGTGCGTTCAACCGGCTCGCGATCGGTATGCGGCAATAGGCTGTTGCGTGGAGTCGGGCGCGTGGTTTTATGGCGGGCAGTCACTCACCGTTGTTTTCCAGATTGTCTGGTCTGGAGCAGCGCGTTCTCCGGCATCTGAGGCAAACTGCGGTTGAATGCCGGGCGGATGATCTCATCGAGAATCTTTTCGGTGAGCGACGAGATCTTGTCGACCAGATCGTCCCACTCGCCGTGCCTGTGCATGATGAAGAAATCACGCCTGCTAAGACGTCCGTCCGGAAGCGGAAGCACGATGATCTCGTCGAGATAGTGTCGCGCTTGCCACAGACAGAGCGGCGTGGAGATAGCAAATCCGAGATTTGCGCTGACCAGACTGAGCAGCGGATCCGTCGCGTCGAACTCGTAACGGCGCGGGCTATCGATGTTCAGATGTCGAGCCAGGCGTTCGACCTGCTGTCCAATCACTGAACGCGCGGTGTACCGGATTAACGGAAGGTCGAAGGACAATCGGCTCCAATCCACGTCGGCGGGATCGCGTTTTTCAAGCCAGCGGCGTGACGCAACCGCCAGAAAAGATTCGGAGAAAAGCGGCGCCTCCGCGATGCGGGTGTCGCTGACGGGAGGCTGAGTGCACACCACGACGTCGACTTCGCGTTGATGAATTTGCTGGGAAAGCGTGGGGGTGAGCCCAGACCACATTTCGATCTGTCGAGCCGAGCCCGACATCGCGCGAATCAGTTCTGGTCCAATCGTGGCGGCGAATGAATCGACGCACCCCAGGCGCACAGGCAGTGTCTGTCCCAGCGCAGCATCCCGGATCCGGCTACTTACCGCGTGCGCCTGCTTCAGAAGTGGGCCGGCTAGTTCGAGCAACGCCCGACCGGCAAAGTTAGGACGCGGTGGGCGGCTTTCCCGGTCGAACAACTCTACGTTCTGTTCGCGCTCGAGAGCGGCGATGGATTGACTGACGGCACTCTGGCTGACGTGCAGATGCCTGGCGGCCGCTGTCATTGAACCGGTTTCACACACGGTGACGAATGCTTCCAGAGCACGTAGATCTATTGGTGGACGGGATCGTGTCATTGATCGCTCGTAAAAAGCCCGACAGCGCTCGATGCCTATTCATGCATGTGAACCCGACGACGCCCTTGAGTAGCCGATCAGCGCTGTCGACATGAACAGCCCTTTCTCTGCTTCTCCCTATGCATGAAAGGGCGGCGTTGCGACTGCACGAGTTATCGGGCCACGCCGTGAATGTTCGACGGTTTGCTCAGTGCTCTGAAAGCAAACGACCAAACCCGCTGATGCGATCCTGCAGTCCCGCAAGCCGCATCACATCCCACGCGACTGCCTGATTGCTCGTGATAACCGGTTTGCCGGTCTGCTTCTCGATTTCCTCAATGACCTCGATCGATCTCAGCGCTCCGCAACTGATAAAGATGGCATCGGCATCCGGCCGGTCCAGGAACAGCGCCATCCGAATGATGCTGTCAGGCGTGACGCGCACCATATCGCTGTCTTTTTCAAGCTGCAGGCCATGAATAGCCAGCACTTCGAAGCCTTCGTTCTCGAGGTAGACCTTCTCCATGACGTTGATCTCGTCGAGGTACGGCGTACCGATGACGATCCGCCTGGCACCGACGGCACGGAGTCCGCGAATGACCGCCGTGACCATACTTGTCGTTTTCGCATTGGGAGCGCCGCGCGACAGTTCCGCGAAGACCCTCTTCTCGCCGACGACGAGGCTTCCGGATGTACAGCCATAACAGATGACGTCGAGGCTTCCGTCGGGGAGGATGCGCGCCGCCGATTCCGCGAGACTGGTGGCGATGTTGTCGAGCGACTCCCTTGTGATGCTGTCCGGATTCGGGACTCTGGTGAAGTGAATTCCCACGCCTTTCGGAAGCAACGCGAACATGTCGTCTTCAATCGTCTGCTCAGTAGCGAGCAAAACGAAACCTGCCTTGGCACGATCGTGACGACCACCGTCAAACTTGATATTGAACCCAATGTTCCGTCCCACGTTACGAACTCCTGTCTGAAGATGACGCACGCCCGGTAGCATGCTTCGCGACCCAAAGCCCTAGCTGGACGGATTAACCGGTTATGAATCGGGCGATCCGCGCCAGGCCGAAAGATATGTAGTTGCGCTGTACCAAACCCAGAGCTCGCATATCGGCAGCCCGCAAGGCTCTGCAGCATTCTTCGAGTTCGCGGTTCAGGTATTCGATTTCCTCGTCCCACAGGTCGGCAGCGAAGTTGTACCAGACGCGCGAGGCCTGGAAATAGCATCTGTCGTGCGTCTGGCGCAACTCCCTGTTCCTGATCAATTCGTTGATCGCGAAATGGAGTTCGTGAAGGATTGCCCAGAACTCGTCGAAGTTACGTGGTTGACTGGATAACGCAGTGGCACGGGGAATAAGGCGTTCAATGCGTTCGAGTGCCTGGGGTGCGTCGGCAGGCGAGCAAAAGTCTCCGAGCATCTCGCTCAGTCTCAGGCGGAAATTGTAAGTGTCCCGATACTCACGGAAATCCACACCGCTCACGATGGTACCGACGCCGTTTTTTGTTTCGACCAGTCCTTCGTATTCGAGTCGCTGAAGCACTTGTCGAATCGGTGTGCGGCTGACCTCGAATTCTTCCGCGAGCACACCCTCTCCGAGCAAAGTGCCGGGCGGGTAGTGGAGGCTACAGATGCGATCCCGAACTACCCGATATATGTCCGGCGTCTGACCGCGCGCTGCCGGCGCTCTCGGTGCGAGCCGCCGCGCTTGACCCTTCAGTTTTACGACACGTGCCATGGATATTCCCTCACAGGATGCCGCCGCAATGGTCACGGCGATCCAACCCGGTTATGACCGAACAGGTACAGCGTACCGGACAATGATAACTACAAGTGCCGGCTATATGCAACCTGTACACAGCAAATAGATAGCATCTGTAAAGGTTCTGGTCGTGAATAAGTTTTGCTTCAGATTGAGACTTCGGCACAGCGTCGGCGTTGGCTGCGATGAGTTATATAAATATATGAAATTACTAGATAAATTTGGGAGGCGAGCTAATTCGATGTTGATCCGTGCCCAGGCAAATCCATCACTTGACAGCGGAAATTGTCCTTCCTAGAGTCGGACCTGTGTACTTGATGAATACAGCTAATCGGGCGGAGGGAATGTGAGCGAATACGAAGGACGGGTGGGCAAACTACGGGATGCGCTACATGTCGCGGACATCGACGTAGCGCTGATCAGCGACCCGGATGCCGTTGCCTACTTCGGGGGCTTCTGGAACTACCTGGGCATGGATTTCGGCCGGCCGACGCTGCTCGTCGTTGCACGGGATCGCGATCCGGTGTTGATCACGCCGCTAATGGAATCCGGGATGTGCGCCCAGATGAGCTGGATCGAGGACATACGTTGCTGGGCCGACGGAATTGACGACGAATGGCGCAAGCTGCTGCGGGAGGTACTGCAGGCCACGGGCGTGCGGCGTCTCGGGATCGAGCGCGCAAAAATGCCACCGCTCGTTTCAGCCGCATTGCCGGTCGCGGCGGACCACCTGGTCGACGTGGGTCAGATCATCCTCGATCTCAGAGCGATCAAGACTCAAAGCGAAATCGTCACCATGAAGCAGGCCGGCCAGATTGCTGTTGCGATGGTCGAGGCGGCGAAAGAGATGATCGTGGAAGGCGTACCTGAGTACGAGATCGCACTGGCGGTCATCGCCAGTGGAACCCGTAAAGCGGCTTCATTTCTGGATCAGCATACCGACAGGTTTGTTTCACCCACCATCTACAACCTGCAGATTCTTCAGTCCGGCCGCGACGTTTGCCTCGTGCATCGTCGATCCTCGGTACGCAAACTGAAGCGCGGCGATCCCGTCTACCTGTGCTTTTGCGGCATCGCCAATTTCAGGAACTATAAGCTCGGGTTCGACCGGGAATTCTTTGTCGGCTCCGTGACCGATGAACAGGCTCGAGTCTACGAAGCAGCGGTCGCGGCGCAGCAGGCCGCGCTGGCGCGGATCAAACCTGGCGCGCGCTGCGAAGATGTCAATGCCGCTGCGGAAGAGGTCTATCGCAGCGCGGGTTTCGCGCCGGGATATCGCACAGGGCGTTCGATTGGTTATTCGTTCCTCGAGACGCCGGAACTGAAGCGCGGCGAAGAACGCACGCTGGAAGCCGGCATGACTTTCGCCGTCGACGGCGGTATCACGATCGAAAGCGAGTTCGGCGGACGTGTGGGCGATTCGATCGTCGTCACAAAGGACGGATTCGAATACCTGACCGATTACCCGCGCAAACTGGCAGTGGTGTGAGCGCCATGGTCTATCCAGTATCACTGAGGACCCTGATCGCGGTGAATCGTGAATTCTTCGGTGGTCGCTGGCATGACGACGACCTCGAGGAACTGGTCGATCCGCGCTTCGGTGTCGTCTCCGACCTGTCCAGCCTGGTCGACCGGCTATCGGCGATCCGTGCGAAAGACCTTGCTGACCTGGCGCCGCCCTGGATCACGGAGTGCCAACCGTGACGCAAGCAAAAGGCACCCGCATAAGGGAGATGTCGGCAGCGTTGTCGCGCGGTGAGGTCACGTCGCGCGGGATCGTGGATTATTGCCTGGCCCTCGCGGAAGCGACGAATCCGCGCCTTAAAAGCCTGATAACCATCACCGGTGAGCTCGCGCGTGCTCAGGCAGCGGCTGCTGATGATCGCCGCCGGCTCGGCGTATCGCTTGGACTGCTTGATGGCATTCCGTACGTGGCCAAGGACGTTTTCAGGACGGAAGGCATCCGAACGACCGCGGGAAGCAGGGTGCTTGCCGAACATTACCCGGCGGAAGATGCAACTGCCGTGCGGAGGCTGGCGGACGCCGGTGCCGTCCTTATCGGCAAGGCGAACATGCACGAATTCGCGTACGGCGCGACCGGGGAGAATCAGTTCACCGGAACCACGGTGAACCCCTGGGATTGCCGGCGTCTGGCGGGTGGCTCGAGTGGCGGCTCCGCCGCCGCGGTTGCCGCTGGTGTCGTGCCGTTCGCTCTAGGCACCGATACAGGAGGCTCGGTGCGCGTTCCAGCGGCGCTTTGTGGAGTGACCGGCTTCAAGCCATCATTCGGCCTTCTGGACTCGACTGGCGTCATTCCGTTTTGCTGGACGCTGGATCATGTCGGCATCATCGCGGCGAATGCAGACGATGTTTCCATCGTCACGGACTGGCTGACCGATCTCGACGTCTTCAGTGTGGACGACTCCCCGGCATCCCTTCACATCGGAATTCCAAAGGGATCGCCTCTGGCTCTGGAGCCCGGTGTGCGAGCCGGGTATCAGTCGGCCGTTACTGCCTTGCGGTCGTCTGGCGCCACGTTTCACGAGATCGAATTACCGGATCCCGCGGAATCGAGGACGGTATCTCTCACTATCCAACTCGCTGAAGCGTTGGCGTACCACTCGCCGTTGATAGCCACGTCGGGTGAGATGTACGGGTCGGATGTCCGGAGTGGATTTGTCCTGGGCCAGCAGTTGTCCGCGGAGAGCTACGTCCAATGTCAAAGACTGCTGAGCGCGTACCGAAGCACATTCATCAGGCAGTTCGCGACTATTGACGCGATCCTGACTCCCACGTGTCCGGTTGTTGCCCCAGAGACGGGTAGCAGCAGGATACCGGTCGGCGATCAGCTCCTTCCGGTTGGAAACGCGCTGACGCTGTTTACGTCTTTTTTCAATCTGGTCGGCGCGCCCGCCATTGCACTACCTGCCGGCACCGATGAAAAAGGTCTGCCTGTGAGCGTGCAGCTCGTTGGTGCAACAGGAAAAGACAAGCGGCTTCTGCAACTTGCACGACGTCTCGAAGAGGATCTGGCGCACATGTAGATGCGCCTGATCTCCAGCGATTGAAACTTCAACGCATGTAGAGAGGTAAATATGCAGCTCCGAAACAGTTCGAAACGAGCCCGGGCGTGTCTTTTTCTGCGTCTTTTTCTGTTAGTGAGCGCGATTCTTCCAGCCGCTTCCGCTCATGCGGAACAACTGGTTGTCGCTTCGTTCGGGGGGGCATATACGGCCAGCCAGTCGAAGGCCTTTTTTGAGCCGTACACCGCAAAAACCGGCACGAAAATTTTGCCGGCGGACTATAACGGCGGACTGGCGGAGCTGCGCTCGCAGGTGCAGGCGGGCTCCGGAGCCTGGGACGTGATCGATCTCGAGTTTCAGGATGCCGCGCGCGCATGCGACGAAGGCTTGATTGATCCAATCAGGCCAGCCTCGCTGACAAACTCCCCGGACGGTAAGCCCGTGTCCGCCGACTTCGTGGACGGCACGCTGATGGATTGCGGCGTGGGAACCATCCTCTGGTCAAACGTAATTTCGTACGACAAGCGCAGGTTCGGTGGTGCGCAGCCGACGACGATCGCGGATTTTTTCGACCTGAAGAAATTTCCCGGAAAGCGCGGGCTCAGTAATAAACCAAACGGCAATCTGGAGTGGGCACTGATGGCCGATGGCGTGCCGAGAGAAAAGATCTACGCGACCCTGCGCACGCCAGCCGGACTGGAGCGCGCGTTCAGGAAGCTCGACACGATCAAGGCCGACGCAATCTTCTGGGGAGCGCAGGCGCAGTCCGTCCAGCTTCTCGCCGATGGTGAAGTGGTGATGACCGAGGGAGGAAATGGCAGATTCACAGACGCGATCACTAGGGACAAGAAGCCTTTTGGAATCATCTGGCAAGGCCAGATCATCAACGGGGATGTGTTCGCGATCTCGAAGGTGAGCAGGAATAAAGCCGCGGCACTCGACTTTATTCGCTTCGCGACCTCGGCGCCGCAGCTCGCCGAGCAGACGAAATATATCAGCTATGCCCCCGCGCGCCGCTCGGCCCTGCCGATGGTAGATGCTTCTCTAAGAGACAACCTGCCGACCTCGCCCGCCAATCTGAAGGTGGGTCTCGCGAACGACACGGCGTTCTGGAACGACGAGCAGGACGAAATCAATCGGCGCTGGGCTGCGTGGATGGCCCGTTGAGAAACAGGGTAATGAAAATGCTAAACGTCTCCCAGCGGCGACACCACGCGAACGAGAAGTCAGCCGACGGCAATCACGTCGTTTTCTCGCAGGTGGAGAAGAGTTACGACGGCGCTACCCATGTCGTGAAATCGCTTTCCCTCGCGGTCAGGCGTGGCGAATTTCTCACGTTACTGGGACCGTCGGGCTCGGGCAAGACGACGACGTTGATGATGCTTGCCGGTTTCGAGGCGCCCACTGCCGGGACGATCAGCATCGACGGCGTGAATCTGACAACGACGCCGCCGCACAAACGGGGAATCGGCATGGTTTTCCAGAACTATGCGCTGTTCCCGCATATGTCCATCGCGGACAACGTGGCGTTTCCGCTTGCGGCAAGAAAGACGCCGAGAAATGAGATCGGCAGGCGGGTGTCGCAGGCGTTGGAGATGGTGAAGATGCGGAACTTTGCGTCGCGTCGTCCCGCGCAACTCTCGGGCGGGCAGCAACAGCGGATTGCGCTTGCTCGCGCTTTGGTATTCGAGCCGGCCCTGGTCCTGATGGATGAGCCCCTCGGTGCGCTGGACAAGCAGCTCCGGGAGCATATGCAGACGGAAATCAGGCACCTGCACAAGATGCTCGGTGTGACTGTCGTGTACGTTACGCATGACCAGGACGAAGCTCTGGCGATGTCTGATCGCGTCGCTATCTTCAACAATGGAATGATCGAGCAGATTGGGGAGCCGGCCGAGATCTACGAGTCGCCGAACACGGAATTCGTATCGCGCTTCGTAGGCGACAACAATCTTCTGGATGGCGTCGTAGACGAATGCTACGCGTCGTCGAGCGGCGACTACCGGGCAAAAGTTACGCACGGAGGTTGCCAGTTCGAGGCACTCACTGCGAAGCCGCTGGTGTCGGGCACGCGGGTCTCCGTTGTTTTACGGCCCGAACGGGTATCGATCGCGGCGCACGATACGGATTTCGAAAACCGGGTGAACTCGGAAATCATCGAATCGACCTATTTCGGGGATCACGTTCGCCTCACCTGCAGAATCCCGAGTGGCAATGACATTGCCGTGAAAGTCGCCAACACTTCAGGTTTGGGTTCTCTGCGTTCCGGACAAACACTGCCTATTGGCTGGCGGTCGGTCGACAGTCGTGCGCTGCTGGCCGCGGGAGGACAGGGATGAGCCCCGTGACGATGACCGGGAAAGGCCCCGAGGCCTCATATCAGGAGCGGTGCGGCACGTCCTTGAAAAGTCGTGTTCAGAAGGCGAGGCGCCACGAGACGCGCAAGTCGCTGCTTCTGGTACTGCCCGTGATTGTCTTTCTGGTGCTTGCTTTCCTGATACCCATTGCAAAGATGTTTCAGGTAAGCCTGTACGATCCGACGTTGCGCGACCTTCTTCCGGCTACGGCTCGAGCACTCGATGGCGGCGCGAAAGACCGGATATGGAAAAGTCTGGCGCACGATCTCGTTGCGGCAAGAGAGCAGGGCAAGATAGGTGTTGTCGCAAGCCGGCTGAACGAGCAACGTCCGGGCCTGCGTTCCGTCGTGGAGCGTACCGCCCGGCGGGCTGCCGCGACCGACGAAGCGCCTACCCGTGAATGGTTCGCCGGCGTCGATCCGATGTGGGATGACGCAGGCGTGCTCCCGCTGCTGGCGCGTGCCACGCGCCCGTTCACGTTCGACAACTATCTTTCGGCGTTGGACTTCCGTCGCGACCAGCAAGGACACATCGTCTCCCAGCCCGCGGATAGCCGGGTTTACCGCTCGTTATATCTGAAGACGTTCTGGGTCGCGATTGTCGTAACGCTGCTTTGCGGTGTGATGGGTTATCCGATTGCCTATCTGATGGCAACGCGATCGAAGGCAACCGCAAACAGGCTCATGATCCTCGTGCTCGTGCCGTTCTGGACATCGATGCTGGTTCGCGTCACCGCGTGGATGGTGATGCTGCAATCTCAGGGCGTCGTGAACGATCTTCTCGTCTTCGCCGGCGTGGTGAATGAAAACAATCGCGTCATGTTGATTTACAACCTGACCGGCACCCTGATTTCGATGACACATATCCTGTTGCCGTTCTTCATACTTCCGCTCTACAGCGTGATGGTCGCCGTTCCGCCCAGCTATATGCGCGCGGCGCAATCGCTTGGCGCGGGGCGCTTCAGTTCCTTCTGGAAAGTCTATTTCCCGATAACGCTTCCCGGCGTCGGAGCCGGCGCGCTGCTCGTTCTGATCCTGGCCCTTGGGTACTACATTACTCCCGCTCTTGTCGGTGGCCAGTCCGGTCAGATGATCTCGAACATGATCGCTTTCAACATTCAGACCTCGCTCAATTGGGGGCTCGCCGCAGCCCTGAGCATCGTGCTGCTCGTTGCCGTGCTGTCTCTCTATTTCGTGTACACCCGGCTGGTCGGCGCTGAAAATTTGAGGATGGGTTGAGCATGAACATGCATAGTCGGCCGTTCCGGTCACCCATCGAGAAAGCATGGGGTGTTCTGTTCGTACTGATCTGCGCGACGATTTTCTTCTTTCTCGTTGCTCCGGTTCTGGTGATCATCCCGCTGTCGTTCAACGCCGAACCCTATTTCACATTTTCGCGAGCGATGTTGCATCTGCACGAGCAAGCATGGTCTCTGCGCTGGTATGACGCGTTTTTCACCAATCCGCGCTGGTTGCTCTCAGTCAGAAACAGCGTTGTTGCAGGCGTTTCGACGACTATTCTTGCTACGTCGATCGGTACCGCGGCGGCGCTCGGTCTGAGGCAGCGCCTGCTGCCCGGCAGGTCGCTGATGATGAGCTTCATTCTTGCGCCGATGGTGGTCCCGACGATCGTTACCGGCGCGGGAACCTACTTCGTGTTCGCGAAGGTCGGCCTCGTCGACAATCTTTGGGGGTTGATCGCCGCGCACACGGCGCTCGGTATTCCGTTCGTGGTTGTCACCGTTCTGGCTTCCGTCAGCGGCCTCGATCGGTCCTTCGAAAGAGCAGGGGCCATCATGGGGGCGCCCCCGTGGATGGTCTTTCGCAAGGTTACGCTGCCCCTGATCATGCCAGGCGTGACAGCAGGCGCAGTGCTTGCCTTCATTACGTCGTTCGATGAAGTTGTTTTCGCGCTGTTCCTGCTGCCCAGTCCGCAATACTTCACTCTTCCGAGGCAGATGTGGTCGGGCCTTCGCGAACAGATAAGCCCGGCTATTCTGGCCGCCGCTACACTTTGGATCGTGCTGTCGCTTGTCTTGATGTGGCTGGTTGGCGCATTGCGAAAGAGAGCCGCGCTCGTTCGCCGGGACATCCAGGCGTCTTGAGATTCGCCACGGCTGCGCGCGGGGCGCTCATCGAGGCGCCCACCCCGCCTTTTTTTCCAGTAGAGCACCCCCTTGGGCGCGGCGGCGTGACCTTGAGTCACGTCGCACTCCGTTAACCGGCCACCCTTTCGATTCCCCGATTTGCGCAAGTCAGACTCGCGCGCACGTCAGCGAATTCTCTTCTATCCGCTGCAAGCTTCGCGTCATTTGTCACGCCACCGCGTCGTAATCGAAAGATTCCGCTGTCGTGCCGAAGGTAGCCATCTTCGGGCGGATACCCGCACTCGCGCGGCAGCGCGCCGCGCCTCACGTACGCTCTATTACGGGAAAACCCCTATCTTTCGATTCTAAAATTCGCTTTGACGTTCTTTCGAATCGAAACTAAAATCTTTCAAAACAAAAGTCATTCTTTCGAGATCGGAGACATGCAGGCAAACAAGAGTTCCCTGAGGCGACGGCTGCAAATCGTCGAACTGGTCCGCAAGCGCGGCGAGGTGTCGGTCGAGGAGCTCAGCCAGGCATTCGACGTTTCGAGCGTCACCATTCGTACGGATCTGACGTATCTCGAGCAGCAGCGTTACCTCGTGCGGTCTTTCGGCAAGGCCCGTTATCTCGCGCAGAGGCCGGGGGAAAACATGCTGGTGCCCGTGGCCGATGGCGCGACCCGCAAGGCTTCGGAAACGACGATTGCCCGGTTTGCGGCTGAATCCGTTGACGATCACGAGTCACTGATGCTGGGCAGTGGAGAAATCGTCCACAAGATCGTGCCGTTTCTGTCTGATCGTTCGAATCTCGCATTGCTGGTCCATGACGTCGGGATGGCTCAAACGGCGCAACGATTCCTGCACTGCGAACTGACATTGACCGGCGGCCAACTGGAACAGCGTGCATCGGCGATGACCGGTCCCGACGCCGAGGCGTCGGTCGCGCGCCGTTCGATCGATCTGTGCTTCCTGGAGGCCTCGGGTCTCGACCGCGACGGCAACCTGCTTTGCGCGGACCCCGGTGTGGCCCGTGTGTTTCAGGCCGCCGCGCAAACGGCCAGGCGAACGATCATCGTTGCGTACCAGCCGCAGTTGAACGAACGCGACGGTGAAATCTTTGCAGACGTACGCGATGTAGACGTGCTGCTCATCGACGATGGAATTGACCCGCCAACAATGGACCTGATGCCACGCAAAGGCCTTCAGCTCCACCGAAGGGACAGCGGAATCCTCGAGTTCCGCAAGTCCACGACCTAACCCTGTCAGAGGAAGAGACAAATGAAGTTGACGTACAAACGCATTGCCGCGGCGCTGGCCGCCACCGGCGCTTTCGCCGCGGCCCCATTCGCTCACGCCGACCAGGTGACGATTGGCGCATCCCTTCTTACCCAGCAGCACCCGTTCTACGTCGCTCTCGCCGACGCGATGAAGCAGGAAGCGCAGAAGGACAACGCGAAGCTCGATATTTCGATCGCGAATCAGGACCTGAGCAAGCAGATCGCCGACGTGCAGGACTTCGTCACGCGCAAGGTCAACGTCATCGTGCTCTCGCCGGTGGATTCGAAGGGCGTCAAGGCGGCCGTGATGATCGCCGGGAAGGCGGGTATTCCTGTTATTACCGTCGATATCGGCGCGGAGGGCATCGAGGTGGCCTCCCACATTGCGACCGATAACTACGCAGGCGGCCAGATGGCCGGACAGTTGATGTGCAAGGTCCTCGGCGGGAAGGGCAAGGTCGGTGTGATTGACTATCCGACCGTGCAATCCGTCATCGATCGTGTCAACGGCTTCAAAAAGGCACTCGGCGCATGTCCAGGCGTCCAGATTGTCGCTGTCCAGCCGGGTGTGACCCGTGCCGAAGCGTTGACCACGGCGCAGAACATGTTGCAGGCGCATCCCGATCTCGACGGAATCTTCGGATTCGGCGACGACGCAGCGATGGCGGCGGCAGTTGCCGGCAAGTCGGCGGGCAACCATGTCAAGGTCATCGGGTTTGATGGCATGCCCGAGGCTCGCGCGGCCGTCGACAAAAATCCGAATTTTGTCGGGGTGATCCGTCAGTATCCCGAGAAGATGGGCGCGATCGCGATCGACACCGCAGTGAAGGTTGCCGAGAAACAGCCGGTGGCGAAGCAGATCCCCGTGACGCCCGGGATCTATATGCACGAAGCGTCGAAATGATCTCGCACCCGAATAGTCTGAGCACCCGGCCGTCGGGCGCGATGCCGCGGCCGGGGGGCGGGGTCGTGTCCGCCGGAGGCGCCGAAACTCCTTTCGTCGAATTGCGCTCGATTGCCAAGTCGTTCGGACCCGTCGAGGCGATCAAGGACGTGTCGCTCAAGTTGCGCAGCGGCCGCGTTCATACGATCCTCGGCGAAAACGGTGCCGGCAAGTCGACCCTGATGAAGATTCTTGCGGGCGTGCACGTGCCAACCCGTGGCGAGGTTCTTCTGCGCGGCGAGCCTGTAACGTTTGCGACCCCGTCGGAGTCGCAGGCGGCGGGCATCTCGATTATTTACCAGGAACTGAGCCTCGCGACGAATCTGAGCGTGGCCGAAAACATCTTCGCGGGGCATGAGCCGCGCCGGTTCGGCATCGTCGACTTCAAGGCGCTCATGCGTCGGGCGCGGGATCTGCTCGACGATCTCGGCATCGATATCCATCCCCACACGCCGGTCGCGCGGCTGTCGATGGCGCAGCGGCAGCTCGTTGAAATTGCGAAGGGACTGAGCCGCGATGCCGACCTCGTCATCATGGACGAGCCGACGTCGTCGCTGAGTGACCGGGACGCCGAAGTGCTGTTCGACATCGTGATGAAGCTGAAGGCAAGGGGCACGGCCGTTGTCTATATCTCGCACCGGATGGACGAGATCATGCGCATCTCGGACGATATCTCGGTGATGCGCGATGGTCAGTACATCTGCACGCACGACAAGAACGGGACGACCATCGGAGCGCTGATCAACCTGATGGTCGGGCGCGAGATGAGCGGTGCCTATCTGCCGCGTACCACGGCGCTCGACGCGCGGCGCTCACCGCTGCTCGAAGTCAGAAATCTGACGATCGAAGGAAAGTTCCACGACATCAGCTTCAGTGTGCGGCCCGGCGAGATATTTGGATTCTTTGGCCTGATCGGCGCCGGTCGTTCCGATGTGATGAACGCGTTGTTCGGCATCGGACGCCCGGACGGCCAGATCGTGATGGACGGCAAACCGTTGCGTTTGCGCTCTCCGGAGAACGCGATTTCAGCAGGGATTGCGTTCGTGACCGAAGATCGCAAGCACGAAGGGCTCGTGCTCATGCATTCGATCGCGCAAAACGTCACGATGGCGAGCTTCGAGAGAAAAGGTGCGCGATTCGGCATCCTCGACCGCCGATTCGAGGAACGGGAGACGCATGACGCGATCGACCGGATGAAGATCCGGACTGCCGGCCCGCATCAGGCAGTGGGCGATCTGAGCGGGGGAAACCAGCAGAAGGTCGTCTTTTCGAAATGGCTCTCGTTAAGGCCGCGAGTGCTGATTCTGGACGAACCCACACGGGGCGTCGATGTCGGCGCGAAGTTCGAAATCTATCGTGTGATGCGCGAACTTGCCGACGCCGGCACCGCAATCGTTCTGGTTTCCTCGGAGTTGCCCGAGGTATTGGCCATGAGCGATCGCCTCGCCGTAATGCGCGAGAAGCGTCTCGTCAAGGAATTCGATACGACAGGACTGACGCAGGAAACGGTGATGTCGTATGCAACAGGAGCTTCACAAGCATGAAACCCTCCGAACTCACTCCCAACGCCGGCATGGATCCGTCGAGCGGTCGTACGCGTAGCGTGACCGCATTCTCGAAGTGGCTGCGCCACTATGGCGGCATCGTTTGTGGGCTCATCCTGCTTTGCGTGCTCTTCGCCGTTCTGTCGTCGAACTTTCTGACGCTCGGCAACCTGCTGAACGTCGTCATGCAGGTGTCCATCATCGCCATCCTCGGCTTCGGCATGACCTATGTGCTGCTGCTGGGCGATATCGACCTCTCGGTGGGCGCCGTGATGGCGCTCGTCGGTACCGTCGCGGCCTTCGCGATGCAACACGGCCTGCATCCCGCGCTGGCCGTCGTGCTGGCAATGGCATCCGGGCTGCTGCTCGGATTCGTCAACGGCACGCTGACCGCGGCACTCACCATTCCGTCGTTCATCGTCACGGTCGCAACGATGGGCGTTTTTCGCGGACTGGCTTACATCACATCGGCGGGCGTACCGATCTCGATCGACGACGACCGCTTCGCCGCGCTGGGTAATGCTTCCGTGCTGGGTATCGCGATTCCAATCTGGGTTTTGCTCGTCCTGCTGGCGCTCAACCACTTTGTCCTCTCCAGAACGGTTTTTGGCCGGAAGGCCTATCTGGCAGGGGGAAATCGCGAAGCAGCCCTCTATTCGGGCATCAATGTCAAGCGCCTCAGGATTACGATCTTCATGCTCTCGGGCCTGATGGCGAGCATCGGCGGCGTACTGATGACCTCGCGTCTGTATTCCGCGCAGCCCAATGCGGGTCTTGGCTACGAACTCGACGCAATCGCCGCCGCCGTACTCGGTGGCACGAGCCTGAACGGCGGCTACGGCACGATTGCGGGCACGTTGATCGGCGCGCTCATCATCGGTGTCATCAACAACGGCATGAACCTGCTGAGTGTTCCGTATTTTTACCAACTGATCGTAAAGGGCGTCGTGATTCTCGTCGCCGTTTGCATCGACGTTCAAACGAAGAAGCGCCATGCCTAACACTGAAACTGAACTGAACAGGGCCGGTAAAGCCGGCTACATCCTGACGATGGGCGAAATCCTGGTCGAGATCATGGCGACCGGGCGTGGCCAGTCGTTTCGCCGGCCCGGCACGCTCATCGGCCCCTACGCGAGCGGCGCGCCGGCTATCTTCATCGACCAGGTCGCGAAGGCCGGAAGCCGCGGCGCGATGATAGGCTGCGTCGGCGACGACGACTTCGGCGCACTCAACGTCGAGCGTTTGCGCGCGGACGGTGTCGATGTTTCAGGCATCTCGGTCATCAGGACGGCGACGACCGGCAGCGCATTCGTGACCTATCGTGAAGACGGCGAGCGCGACTTCATCTACAACATTGCGAACAGCGCGTCGGGACATCTTTCGGTCGGCAATATCCGGGACGATCTGCTGAAGCAGTGTGGCCACTTTCACGTGATGGGTTCCTCGCTCTTCTCGTTTCGCATCATCGAAGCGATGAAGAAGGTCATCGAGACCGTCAAGGGACACGGTGGCACGGTCAGTTTCGACCCGAACATCCGTAAGGAAATGCTCCGTATTCCGGAAATGCGCGAAGCACTCGACTTCATCCTCGACTACACCGACGTGTTCCTGCCGAGCGGACACGAAGTGATGCTCCTCGCGAGTGCGAGTACCGAGCGGGGCGCCGTCGACGAACTCCTGAAGCGTGGCGTGCGTGAAGTGGTGATCAAGCGCGGAAAGGACGGCTGCAGTTACTACGACGGCACGACGGAGCTCAGTCTGCCGGCCCTGGCCGTGGAGGAGGTCGACCCGACCGGAGCCGGCGACTGCTTTGGCGGAACCTGGATTGCCTGTCGCGCCCAGGGCTTTGGCGTCGAGAAGGCTCTGAATTACGCGTGCGCGGCCGGCGCGCGGGCCGTGACTTTTCGCGGTCCGATGGAAGGCACGGCAACGCTCGCGCAACTCGATGACTTCATTGCTCAATCCTCGGAGCAATCTCATGGCTAATGTCGTATCCCGGCTCTCGGGCGACGAGGGCGCCGCGAGGAAACTCAAGGGTATCTACTCGATATGCTCCGCGCACCCATGGGTGCTCGAGGCGGCGATGAAGCAGGCGCTGGCTGACGACACGCCGCTGCTGATCGAATCGACGTCGAATCAGGTCGACCAGTTCGGCGGCTACACGGGCATGAAGCCCGCGGATTTTGTCCAATTCGTTCATCTTCTCGCGGACCGCGCCGGCCTGCCGCGCACGAGGCTCATTCTCGGCGGCGACCATCTCGGGCCCAACGCGTGGCGCAGACTTCCCGCGGAGGAGGCCATGCAACGCGCGGAGGCACTGATCGACGCGTACGTGTCGGCGGGCTTCACCAAGATTCACCTCGATACCAGCATGAGCTGTGCCGGGGATCCCGCGCGTCTCTCGGACGATATCGTTGCGGCGAGGGCGTCGCGATTGTGCGCGATCGCCGAAGCGGCGGCCGAACGCGCAGGCAAAGGCGCAGGCAAACGCGAAAAACCGGTCTATATCATTGGCACCGAGGTTCCCGTTCCCGGCGGTGCCGCGGAAGAACTGGATACGGTCGAAGTCACCCGTCCGGAGGCGGCGCTGGATACGATTGCCGTCCATAGACAGGCCTGGCATGAGCGGGGCCTCGATGATGCATGGCAACGTGTAATCGCGCTCGTCGTTCAGCCCGGCGTGGAGTTCGACCACACGAAGGTGGTCGACTACAAGCCCGAGCTGGCGACGAATCTCTCCTGCGTTCTCGAGCAGTTGCCTGGCATGGTCTTCGAAGCGCACTCCACCGACTATCAGAAGCCGGAGTCGCTCACCGCGCTGGTCCGCGATGGATTCGCCATTCTGAAAGTGGGGCCGGGCGTCACCTTTGCGCTGCGGGAGGCACTGTGTGCGCTCGCCGACATCGAGCGCGAGCTCGTTCCCGCCGACACAAGGTCGAACCTGCCGGAGATCGTCGAGAGGGTGATGCTTGCCAGACCGGGAAACTGGGAACAGTACTACCACGGCAATGACCAGGAAAAACGACTGCTGCGAACCTACAGCTATAGCGACCGGGTACGCTATTACTGGGCGGATCCGGAAATCGACGGGGCAGCACAAACGCTGATGAACAATCTGACGAACGTCGCTATTCCCGAAAACCTGCTGAGTCGCTATCTGCCCGAACAGTACTGGCAGTTCCGCCGCGGTCTGATCGATGCTTCGCCAGGGAGTCTCATCCAGAGCAAGATTCGCGAAGTCATTGGCGTGTACGCGGCTGCGTGCCGGGCATAAAGCGTTCGCTTGTGCGCCAGAGGGCCGATTGGCGACGTGCGGCGCACCCCGCGGCGATGCCCCTGGGTGTCCGATGGTTTCAGGGTGTTGCCGGCGAGGAGCACCTCCGCATCCTGAGATGGGCACGCATCGGCATCTGCTAAAATTAGTTCCAAAGCTTGGAAAACAAGCTAATGGAGCATAGACCTATGGCAGCCGGCGCCAATTCAAAACTTCTCACCGTTACTCATTCTTCCTGCCTCGTTGACGGATCGGATGCCGAATTCCGGCACCTCGTCAACGGCTTGCTTCCGTTCGCCGCGCGTCTATTGTCGATACGGGACGGTTTCGGAAGCCTCGCGGGGCTCACGGGCGTGCAATATTCGTTGCTGCGCTCGATTGCGCATCTCTCGGCGCGCGAAGAGGTAACGGTCAACCGCCTCGCGGAGCATCTGCATCTGAGCGGCGCGTTCGTGACGGTCGAGACCAACAAGCTCAAGAAGCTCGGAGTCGTGGACAAGAAGGCCAATCCGGAAGACAAGCGCAAATTGCGGCTTACCGTGACCACCGCCGGAAACCGCCTGCTCAATGATCTCCTGCCCACCCAGCAACGCATCAACGACGTGCTGTTCGAAGGCGTCACGCGCACCGAATTCAAGGTGTTGTGCTCGCTGGTCGACCGCCTCGTGAGCAACGGTGACCAGGCCGCGCTCGACCTCGCGCACCTGCAGGCCAGCCAGCAACGGGCGGCGGCCCGCGCGGCCGGTGCGTAGGCGAACGCGCGATTTCAGTGCGCCGCCCATTGAATCGTGCTGAGGTCGATGCCTTCCTGATGCATGTCCCACAACGGGCTCAGCGAGCGCAGTTTCGTCACCGTCTGCGTGACCTGGCGAACGACCTCGTCGACTTCGGCTTCGGTGGTGAAGCGTCCCAGCGTGAAGCGGATCGAACTGTGCGCGAGCTCGTCGCTGCGTCCCAGCGCGCGTAGAACGTAAGAGGGCTCGAGCGACGCCGACGTGCAGGCCGAGCCCGACGACACGGCCACGCCCTTGATGCCCATGATCAGCGATTCGCCTTCGACAAAGTTGAAGCTGACATTCAGATTGTGCGGGATGCGGACGCCTCGAACGCGTGCAGACCAGAATGGCAGCAGCAGGGCTCGATCGATATGTGTCGTTCAATCCCGACAACATCTATTACCTGACGAACTTTGCGAATATGGTTCACGAGCGGCCATTCGTTCTCGTCATCCCGCGTAGCGGGCGGCCGCAGTTCGTCGTGCCTCAACTCGAAATCCCGCACGTGAAGACGCGCGCCATCGGCGATATCGAAGTCGTTTCCTATTTCGAGTTCCCGGCGCCGGCCGGGCTCGCGTGGAGCGACCGGTTCAAGGAGTTGTTCGAAGCGGGGGAGCGGGTCGGCGTGGAGTCGATTTGTCCGTTGCAGATCTACATGGAGATTCCGGGCGAGCGCGTATGCGTCGACATCGTCGATGACGTCCGCATGATCAAGTCGGCTTATGAGATCGGTCGGCATGTCTATGCATGCGGCCTCGCGACCGACGCGCACAATGCGCTGCTGGCCGAGGCGCGCCCCGGTCTCGGCATGGCCGAGACGTCGGCGAAGCTGCGCGGGATGATCATGTCGCGCCTGCTTGCCGACGATCCGTCCATCAATCCGACCGCGACCCGGATCATTGCGGTCTTCCAGCCGGGCAGCGTTTCGCATGACCCGCACAATTTCACCGACATCGACATGCGGATGGCAGAAGGCGGACCGCACGTGTCGGTCGTTAACGCGGTGATGAACGGCACGGGCGCGGAAGTCGAGCGGACATTCTTCATCGGCCACGTGCCCGATGCGGCCAGGCAGACGTTTGACGTGATGATGGAAGCGCGGCGCATCGCGTTCGAGACCGCGGTACCGGGCGAGCTACTGAGCGAGGTCGATCGACGGGTCAACGATCACTTCCGCCGCGCAGGGATGGGCGATCGGCTGCTCCACCGCGCCGGGCACGGGATGGGCGTCACCGCGCACGAAGCACCGTTTTTCGCCGACGGCTACGAGCGGCCAATCGAAAAGGGCATGTGCCTGACCATCGAACCGGGTCTTTATATCGACGGAGTGGGCGGCTTTCGTCATTCGGACACCGTGCTGATAGGCGACACCGGACCCATCGCATTAACGGGCGGCCCGACGGAGCTGGACGCGCTGACGTTCCCGGTCCGCTCGTGAGATTCCCGGGTGCGGGAACGCCGGCAAACCCTAGATTGTGCGCGCCACGGAAGTCGGTTAAGTTTGCCGCATGATTCCCCATCTCGATCCCGATCTGTTGCGCAACTTCGTGGCCGTCGCGGAGTCCGGCGTGATGAGCCGCGCCGCCGGGCAGGTCGGCCGCACGCAGGCCGCGTTGAGTCAGCAGATCAAGCGGCTCGAAATCATGGTGCAGCAGCCGCTGCTGATTCGCACCGCGCGCGGCGTAATGCTCACGATGTACGGCGAGCGCTTCCTGCTGCACGCCAAGCGCATTCTCGACGTGCACGACGAAGCTGTCGCCGAGCTGATGGGCGAGAGTCTGTCGGGCAGTCTGCGCTTCGGATGCCCGGAAGATTACTCGTACGTTTTTCTGCCGACCCTGCTGCAGAGCTTCGCGCAGCAGCATCCGCAGGTGCTCGTCGAAGTGGTGTGCGCGCAGACCACGCGCCTGCTCGAACAGCTCGACGATCACGTCCTCGATCTCGCGATCGTGTCGCTGCCCGACACCGGAAACAATCGCGATCAGTTCCTGCGCAGCGAGCCGTTCGTATGGGTGCAGAGCCGCGGCGGCGACGCGATGAACTTCGATCCGCTTCAGCTCGCGCTTTCGGAGCCGGACACGCTGGACCATCAGGCGGCCATTTCGTGTCTCGATCGCGCCGGCCGCAGCTATCGCATCGCCTATGCGAGCGGCAGCATGATCGGGCTCACGGCGGTCGTGCGCTCGGGTCAGGCGATCGCCGTCATTACGCAGACCGCGGTGCCGCCGGATCTCGAAGTGCTGCCGGAATCGAGCGGGCTGCCGGCGCTTCCGGTGATCGGTCTGACCGTGAAGCGCGGCCGGCGGCCGCCGTCGCGACTGCTCGAGCGGTTCGAGCAGCACGTGCGATCGCTGCTGCCGGCGCTGTAGTTCCGTTCACCGCGCGCCGCGATAGCGGAACGCGACGCCGCGCAAGCCGATGCAGAAATCGAGCGGCGTACAGTCCGGGCGCGTCGCGACATCGTCGAGGCTCAGTGAAGCATCGCCATCGTCGCCGAGCAACGTAACGATTTCGCCGGGACGGACGTTCGGGTGGTCCGTCAGATCGATGACGGTGTATTCGAGCGTGACGGAGAGGATCCGCGCGGGACGGCCCGCTACGAGAACGGCGCTCGCCGGCTGCTTCAGCGGACGGCGGACGCCATGCGCGCGGCCGACGGGAATCACGCCGGTCGTTTCGACGTTCCGGAAGTCCCCGCCGTAGGGCGTTTCGGTGCAGGACTTTCCGGTCGGGCGGACCTGGATCAGACGCGAGCGGAATGCGCCCAGCACCGGCTTCGTCGGAAAATCGATTGCTTCGGAAGTCGCGAAAGGGCTCAGGCCGTAGAGAAGATGACCGGCGCACACGGCGCTCAAGCCGTCGTCGATCCGCGCCATCACGTGCGCGCTTGCCCGCGCCTGGGTCATCGGCAGCTCGAGGCCGCGGCGTTCGAGATCGAGTACGAGCGCTTCGAACGCGCGGATTCGCGATCGCGCCCACGCCGCGTGACGCATATCGGAAATCGGCAGGTGCGTGTACAGACCGTCGATGGACAGGTTCGGCAACGCGGCCATCCGCATCACGACGTCTTCGGCGTGTTCGAGCAACACGCCGAGGCGCTGCAATCCCGCGTCGATTTTCACGTAGATCGCGGTCGGCCGCGACACGGTGTCGGACACGTGCCGCGCACCGTCGAGATCGACGACGCTCGGCACGATGTCGTGTTGAAGCAGCGTCGACAGGTCGGCGCGAAGATCGCCGGGATAGGTGACGATTCTGACCGGATTGCCCGAGCGGCGGATCTCGACCGCGTCGCGCACGCACGCGGTCTGCACCGCGTACGCGCCGCGCGCGGCGAGATGCCGGGCGACGCTTACCGCGCCGTGGCCATACGCGTTCGCCTTGACCGGCACGATGATCTGGCGGTCCGCGCCGACGCGCGCCTTCAGAAGATCGAAGTTGCGGCCGAGCGCGTCGAGATCGATTTCCGCCCAGGCGGGAAATGAATCGACGTCGTTGGAAAAACCGGCGAGCGTGGACGTGGTCATGCTCTTTCCCGTGGAGAGATGATGCGGGCTCAGAGCCTGACGACGTCGAGCAGCGTCTTCCTGTTGCGCTCGAAATCGAAGATCGAGATCGCCGGCTCCTTGATGTCGCCTTTGGCGTCGAACACGATGTGGCCTGTCACGCCGGTGTAGTCGGTCTGGTGAATCGCGTCGAGGATCTTCGCGTGATCGGTCGAATTCGAGCGCTTCATCGCCTCGACGATCACGAACACCGCGTCGTACGTGAACGGCGCGTACAGCACCAACGGCTCGCCGTAGCGCGCCTTGTATCGCGAGTTGAACGCGTCGCCCCGGCTCATCTTCGAGAGCGGCATGCCGGCCTCCGAACACGTGACCCGGTTCACCGCGTCTCCGGCCAGTTCGGCCATTTTCTCCGTGCAGATGCCGTCCGAGCCGAGAATGCGCGCCGTCAGGCCGAGTCCGGCGGCCTGCTTCGCGAATGGGCCCGCGCCGGCGTCGGTGCCGCCGAAGTAGATCGTGTCGGGGCGCGTGGCCTTGATCTTCGTGAGGATCGCGCGGAAGTCGATGGCGCTGGCAGTCGTCGCCTCGCGCGCGACGATCGTGCCGCCGTCGGCGCGCACCGCCTTTTCGAATTCGCTCGCCTGGCCGAGGCCGGCCTGTGTCGCGTCGTCGACGACGGCGACGCGTTTCACGCCGAGATGCCTGACCGCGTACGCCGCCAGCGCGGGGCTTTGCGCGGCGTCGGTGGCGACGAGGCGAAACGTCGTTTTGAAGCCTTGCAGCGTGTAATCGGGAATCGTGGACGACGGCGAGATCTGCGCGATGCCGGCATCGCTGTAGATTCGCGACGCGGGGATCGAGACGCCTGAGTTGTAGTGCCCGACGACGGCCACGACGCCGTCGTCGACCAGTTTCTGCGCGACCTGCGTGCCGGTTTTCGGATCGGCTGCGTCGTCCTGCGAGTCGATCGCCAGTGTGATGCGCTGACCGTTGATGACGAGGCCGGTCTGGTTGATTTCCTCGACAGCGAGGCGCGCGCCGTTCTCGTTGTCCTTGCCGAAGTGCGCGAGCCCACCCGTCAACGGCCCGGCGACGCCGATCCTGACTACCTTCGCTGCCGTCGCCGACGCGCTCGCGGCGCCGGTCTGCGCGTGGCTTGCCGCGCCGGCCACCGATAACGCGGCAAACACGAGATACGCGATAAGCGATGCTTTGCGCGCGGGCTGTTTCATGGGTGATCTCCTTGGCGAGACTTATTGGGGGGCGCTCGAGCGTCTATGACTCGTCGGCATTCCGGCGCCGGATTATGCTGGTGATAATCCGGCGCTTCTTATTGGATATTCATGCCACCGGCTCCAGTTCATCGAGCAGGCAGCCGTCGTGAAGCGGCGTGACCGGCGTGAGATCGCGATGATGGATATATTCCGGACGCTTCGGGTTGGTGAACCGGTTCGCGACCGGATTCAGGATCAGCGAGAAAATCGCCCGCGTCCACGGTGAAAGATTCGGCGGTGAGCAATGCGCGACACATTCACCGAAGATCAATGCGGTGCCGGCTTTGCCTTTGGCGGAAATCAGATCGCCTTTATCGGTCATTTGCCTGACGACGCCGGGATCGATCACCCAGAGCGGATGGCTGGTCGTGGTTGTGTCGTAAATGCTGGCCGCCGGCCCGAACCGGTGCGATCCGCGAATGAAATACAGCGGGCCGTTGAATTCGTTCACGTCGTCGAGCAGCACGTGCAGATTGAGCGCTTCGGGCCGCGGCACGCCGTCGTCGCGATGATGCGTCGGGAAATCCTGATGCCATTGCCACACTTCGCCCGTGAACGCTTCCTTCACGTTGATTTTCGACTGCTGGATATACAGATTCTGGCCGGTAATCTGTCTGGCCGGTTCGACGAAACGCGGATGGCGGGAAAGCCGCGCAAACACTTCGTCACGCACGTGAAGTCCCATTGCCGTTCGCACGACCTCGCTTTTCTTTTCCCTGATATTCGCCGGATTATCCTGAGTCAATACGCGATTCATCGCGGCGCGTAAAACTTCGACTTCGGCATCCGAAAAAAGATTGGGAAGAATGAGAACACCGTCTTCATTGAATTGACGGAGCTGTGCTGGTGTCAGGCGCATTATGACCACCTAAAGGGGATGAATGATGACGTGCGGCCGCTTATTCGAAATCGACTGGCGCGATGCTTGCGATATGCAAGTGAACGCAGCATAGGCTTTGAAAGGAGTCTTAGGAAACTAATAATTTTTAAGCCAGTTATCATGCGAATTTATGGCTCGGCGCATCCGGGATTACACGGTTGCCGGATGGGGGGAAGCACAGGCTGAGCGTCAGATCAACGCATTGTCCGCGCGAAATCGTCTGAGTTATGGTAGATGGGTGCCACATCGGCGCATCGGCGGAAACCCTCGCCTCATGGCCGTTTGCGCGGATTGGAGCGCTGGACTCCGACCGGCCGCGCGTCATTCCGCCCATTCCTTTCTTCATTGAATAACGAGGCCTTATAAAGAGGGTAACTGATACTGATGGTGCGGGCCGGGGTTTTTTGCCTCCTTATCGTTCCAGCCATGGCGTGTCATTCAAATTCCCGGCGACCTTGACCGGCCCATTCTCGAGAGCGTACCGATGAGCAAGTTGCATCCCTATGCAGGCATTTTGACGGCAGTCCCCACTCCTCTCGATGCGGGCGGCCGCTTCGTCGCCGCGCCGCTCGCCGCGCAGATCGGAAAACTCGTCGAAGCCGGCGCGGACGGCGTGGTGCCGCTGGGCGGCACCGGCGAATACACGTCGCTGTCGTTCGCGGAACGCCTGCGCGTCGTCGAAACGTCGCTCGAAGCGGCGGCGGGCGCGTTGCCCGTCGTGCCGGGCATTCTTTCGCCGGGACTCGGCGACGCCGTCGATAACGCGAGGGCCTTCGTCGCGGCCGGCGCGAAGGCGCTGATGGTCGTCACGCCGTATTACTTCCGGCCCACGCAGGAAGGCATCGTCGATTACTACCAGCGTTTCGCCGATGAAGTCGACGCCGACATCATCCTCTACGAAATCCCGTATCGCACGGGCGTCTCGCTCCATTACGAAACCGTCGCGAAGCTCGCCGCGCTCACGCGCGTGGTGGGCATCAAGGCCTGCAACCCGGATCTCGCCACGCAGATGCGCGCGGCCGAACTCACCGCTTCGAAGATCGCCATCCTGAGCGGCGAGGAAGACGTGCTGCCGCTGCACGTCGCGATGGGCGCCGTGGGCGGCATCATCTCCAGCTCGAACCTCGTGCCGAAGCAGTGGGCGCGCGTGCTGGCGCTGGCCTCGAACGGCCAGCTCGAACAGGCCGTCGCGCTGCATGCCACGCTGCGCCCGTTGATCGACGCGATCTTCGCCGAGCCGAATCCCGCGCCGATCAAGGCCGCGCTGTCGCTTCTAGGCCTCCCGTTCGGCGACGTACTGGCGCCGCTCGAGCCCGCATCGGCCGCGCTTCGCCGGCGTCTCGCCGACGTGATGGCACCGCTCGTCGCGCGCGAGGCCGGGTATTCCCCAGCCGCGGCGGGCGTGTGAGTCGCACCGAGATCATCGATACGAAAAGAGAGGATCCCATGTCATCCGATAACAACCTCGTTCTTCCGCGCCGCCGTTTTCTTCAGGCGGCGGGTGCCACGCTGCTCTCGGGGGCCGTTGCCGCGCCGCTGATCGTCACCTCGCGCAAGGCGGCGGCCGCGAGCAATCTCACGGTCGTGAGCTGGGGCGGCAACTACCATCAGGGCGTCGAGGAAGCGCTCGCCAAGCCGTTCGAAAAGGAATTCGGCGTCCATGTGACACTCGTCGATACGCCCGATCTCGCCCGCGTCAAGGCGCAGGTGATGACGAACAACGTGCAATGGGACGTGTTCGACGCGGTGGGCCCGATGGCGATGACGGGCGCGAAGAACGGCTATTGGGAACCGCTCGACCCGGCGCTGTTCGACCCGAGCGACCTGATCGCGCCGATGACGAAATTCGCGGTGCCGTTCTACGGTTTTACGGGCGGCATCTGCTGGGACAACAGCAAATATCCGGCGGGCAAGCACCCGGAAACATTCGCCGATTACTTCGACGTGAAGAAGTTTCCCGGCCAGCGCACGCTGCGCAACCGCGCGAGCGAAACCCTCGAAATCGCGTTGCTCGCCGACGGCGTGCCGCCGGAAAAGATTTATCCGCTCGACGTCGAACGCGCATTTCGCGCGCTCAACCGCATCAAGCCGTATATCGGCAAATGGGTGGACCAGACGCCGCAAACGGTCTCGCTCGTCGAAACGGATCAGGTGGATTACAGCTACACCTACTCGACTCGCGTGAAGGCCGCGCAGGAAGCGGGCAAGCCGATCGACTTCTCGTTCAGGCAGACGCTCACCGGGCTCGAATATCTGGTCGTTCTGAAGAATGCGCCCAACCGGCAGAGCGCGATGAAGTTCGTGCAGTTCGCGATGCGCCCGGATCGCCAGGCGGCGCTCATGGACTATCTCGGCAACACGCCGGCCAGCAGGAAGGCGCTTGCGCTCGTCAAGCCCGACGTGCGCAAATGGATGTCGGACCCGAACAACAAGATGAACCTGATCAGCAACGACGTCTGGTGGGCCGAGCATTACGACGAACTTACGCTGCGCTTCAAGGAGTGGGTGCTGTCGTAACGTCGAGGCGCGTGGTTCGCAGTCGGGCATCTCAGCAGGAGGAGGCATGATGAAGGGCAGAAAAGACGGGTTGCTGTACGTCGGCCCCGCAACGCTATTTTTATTTCTCGTCGTGCTCGTACCGCTGACGTATGTGGTCTACACGAGTTTCTGGGTGGACGGCGGCCTGTCGCTTTCGGCCTATCGACGCCTTTTCGGCAGTGAACTCTTTCTGCGCACGTTGTGGTCGACGTTCGAGATCAGCATTTGCGCGTCGCTGTGCAGCCTGCTGCTCGGCTATCCGATCGCCATGCATCTCGCGAAACAAACGCCGAAGAAGCGTGCCCTCTGCATGGTGCTCGTGCTGGTGCCGTTCTGGACCAGCATTCTCGTGAAAAGCTATGCGTTCACGGTCCTGCTCGGCCGCGACGGGCTCGTCAACAAGCTGTTGTCGGTCGTGTTCGCCACGCAGGTGCAACTGCCGATGCTGTTCAACCGCTTCGGCGTGATGGTCGGAATGACCAATTATCTGATCCCGTTCATCGTCTTCCCGGTGCTCGCGAGTCTGCTCGCCATCGATCAGTCGCTCTACCGCGCTTCGGAAATCATGGGCGCGAAGCCGCCGCGTATTTTCTTTCGCATCACGCTGCCGTTGTCCATGCCGGGCGTGGCCGCCGCGGCGTTGAGCACCACCGTGATGTCGATGGGCTTCTTCGTGATTCCGGCGCTGCTGGGCGGCCGCAAGGACGCGATGATGTCCAATCTCGTCGACTTCTACACGCGCGAAACGATGGACTGGAACATGGCGTCGGCCATCGGCGTGATTCTGCTCGGCATCGTCACGCTCGCGGCGCTCGGCGCGGAGCGGTTCCAGAAGCGCGATTCGAAAAGGGTGATGGCATGAGCACATCGATGCAAGCAGGTTTGCCGGCAGTGCGGCGCGGTGTCGTCGTCGATGGACTGGCACGTCGTTATGCGCGGCTGCGCAACCTCGTCGCCATTCTGGTGTATGTCTTCATTCTCGTGCCCACGCTCATCGTCATTCCGATTTCGTTCGGCGGCGACGGAGAGCTGACCTTCCCGCCGCGCGTGTGGTCGACGTCGCTGTACGTGCATCTCTTCACGTCGGCTAGCTGGGTCGGTCCGATCCTGCAGAGCCTGAAGGTCGCGAGTCTCACCATGCTCGTTTCCGTGCTGCTGGGACTACCTGCCTCATACGGACTCGTGCGTCACGAGTTTCCCGGCAAGCGCTTCGTGATGCTGCTGCTCATGAGCCCGATTCTGGTTCCGGTGATCGTGATGTCGCTCGGCCTTTATCTGTACCTTTCGCGGCTGCATCTGGTCGGCTCGACGTTCGGCCTCGTCGTGAGCCACGTCGCCTATGTCACGCCGTTCATGATGATGACGGTGATGGCCGGCGTGAAGAAGCTCGACCCGGCGCTGGAATTCGCGTCCACGATCATGGGCGCGAAGCGCGGCACCGTGTTCTTCAAGGTGGTCTTGCCGCAGCTTCGTCCGTCGATTCTCGCGGGTGCGTTGTTCGCGTTTCTGGTGTCGTTCGACGAAGTCGTCATCGCATGGTTTCTCACGAGCCCCGCGACGACCACGTTGCCGGTACGGATGTACAGCAGCATTCAATGGGATATTTCGCCGGTGATCGCGGCCGTGTCCGCGTTGCTCACGTTGCTTTCGCTGGTTTTCTGTTGCGTGTCGGTTTGGCTTCAGCCGGCTGCGCCCGAGTCGTCGCATTGAGGTTGGAGAAAAACATGTCACACGTTCTACTGGATAACGACGGCCGTCCGCCGGCCGGGACCGCGCAGGCGGGCCAGGAAGCCTCGAGTAGCGTCGCGGCGCAGCGCGGCATGGAAGACATGATCGTGTTTCGCGGCGTGAGCAAGCATTACGGCAGCGCGGTCGCGCTGCACAGCATGGACTTTTCGGTCCGCAAAGGCGAATTCCTGAGCCTGCTCGGACCGAGCGGCTCGGGCAAGAGCACGATTCTCAACATCATCGCGGGCGCCGTCGCGCCGACCGAGGGCACCATCGTGCTCGACGGCAAGGACGTGTCGAGCGTGCCGCCGCGCGAGCGCGGCCTCGGCATGGTGTTCCAGAACTACGCGCTGCTGCAGCATCTGAATGTGTTCGACAATGTGGCGTTTCCGCTGCGCATTCGCGGCATCGCGAAGTCGGAGATCCAGCAGCGCGTGCGCAACGCACTCGAACGCGTCGGCTTGACCGGCTACGAGAATCGCAAGCCGCGCGAGATGTCGGGCGGCCAGCAACAACGCGTGGGCATCGCGCGCTGCATCGTCTATTCGCCTTCGGTGATCCTGATGGACGAGCCGCTCGGCGCGCTCGACAAGAAACTGCGCGATCAGTTGCAGGGCGAAATCAAGCGGCTGCATCGCGATCTCGGCACGACGCTGGTGTACGTCACGCACGATCAGGAGGAGGCGCTCAATCTCTCGGACCGCGTGTGTCTGATGAACGGCGGACGCATCGCGCAACTCGGCACCCCCGACGAGTTGTACTTCGAGCCGGTCAACGAGTTCGTCGCGGACTTCGTCGGTGAGTCCAACCTGATCGAAGGCGCCGTGCAGGCCGATGGCGTGGTGCGTGTTTCCGCGAATCGCGTGCTCAAGGTGCGCAGCATCGAAGGTCACGCGATCGGCGCGAAAGTGAAGGTGCTGGTGCGTCCGGAAAAGATCGACGTAGTGGAGCAGATGCGCCCCGAGGACGACAACACGTGCGTGGGCACGATCGCGCAGGTCTCGTTCGTGGGCGGCATGACGCGCTTCGAGCTGACGCTCGCCGACGGCGCGACGCTGCTCGTGAAGGGCATTTCGGCGCGCGCCGCGGAACGCGCGAATGTCGGGCAGCAACTGGCTGTGCGCTGGGCCGCGCGCGATGCCGTCGTGTTGAGGAAATGATCGAACCATGAATCGGGCCATGATTGTCGAGGCAATGCGCGAACTCGCGGGTATCGCCAACGTGCTGGAAAGCGATGCCGACATGGCGCCGCATCTGATCGACTGGCGCAAGCGCCATTCGGGGCGCGCCGCGTGCGTCGTGTTTCCGCGCGACACCGCGCAGGTGTCGAAGGTGCTGGCGTGGTGCGACTCGCACGGCGTGAAGGTGTTTCCGCAAGGCGGCAACACGAGCGTGTGCGGCGGCTCGGTGCCCGACGCGTCGGGTAACAGCGTGCTGCTGAACCTCGCGAAGATGAACCGCATCATCGAAGTCAACGCCGGCAACAATTCGATGACCGTCGAGGCCGGCTGCATTCTCGCGGATCTCCAGCAGGCCGCGCTCGACGCCGACCGCATTTTTCCGCTCACGCTCGGCGCGGAAGGCTCGTGTCAGATCGGCGGCAACATCGCGACGAATGCGGGCGGTACCAACGTGCTGCGTTTCGGCAACACGCGTGACCTCGTGCTCGGACTCGAAGTCGTGCTTGCCGACGGGCGTGTCTGGAACGGCATTCGCACGCTGCGCAAGAACAACAGCGGCTACGATCTGAAGAATCTGTTCGTGGGCGCCGAAGGCACGCTGGGCGTGGTTACGCAGGCGGCGTTGAAGCTTTACCCGCGTCCGCGCGCGACGGCCACGGCGATGCTGGGCGTCGATACGGTGCACGCCGCCGTGCAGGAAGGGCTCAGGCTTCAGGCGGCGTTTCCGGGCGAACTGGTCGGGCTCGAACTGATCTCGTGCAGCGAATTCGAAATTTCGCTGCGCCATGCCGCCAAGGCGCGCAATCCGTTCGACGAAACGCCGGCGTGGATCGTGCTCGTCGAACTGGCCGCCTCGTCGGGCGACGACGCAGCCATCGCGGCGCGCCTGACGGATGCGCTTGCGCCGTCGTTCGAAGCAAACGTGATAATCGACGCGGTGGTGGCCGCGAGCGCGCAGCAGCGCGCGGACCTGTGGCACATCCGCCATCACGTGACCGAAGCGAATGGCCGCGAAGGCATGGGCCTCACGCACGACATCGCGGTGCCCACGTATCGCATTCCCGATTTCATCGAAGCGGCGCAGAAGACGTTGGGCGAGCATTATCCGCAGGCCACGCAAGTGGTGGTCGGCCATATGGGCGACGGCAATCTCCACTACATCGCGATGTTTTCGCACGCGTACTGGGCGAGCGTCGCGGACAAGGCCGGCGTGCAACTCGCGCTGAGTCATCGTCTTTACGACATCGCGGCGGGCATGGGCGGGACGTTCAGCGCGGAACACGGCATCGGTTCGCTGCACGTGCCCGAGATGTCGCTTTACAAGGACGCGAACGAACTTGCGTTGATGCGGCAGATGAAGCACCTGCTCGATCCGAACGACACGATGAATCCGGGCCGCGTGCTGCCCGCGTCGTCGTCCGCTGCCGCGTAGTCGCGCCAATGGTGTTCGCCAACGTTGCCGATTACCGCGAAGCGGCCCGGCGTTATCTGCCCGATTTCGCGTGGTCGTATCTGGAAGGCGGCGCCGAAGATGCGATCACGATGCGGCGCAATCGCGCCGCCTACGAGTCGATCGCCTTCGCGCCGAAAGTGCTGGTCGACGTCTCGACCGTGAGCACGCACACGACGCTCGGGGGGTGCGAGGCCGCGTGGCCCGCCGTCGTGGGACCGACCGGTCTGAACGGTCTTTACTGCCGCGGCGCCGAGGAAGCGCTCGCGCGCGCGGCGCATGCGGCCGGACTGCCGTTCGCGCTCTCGACGGCTTCGACGAGTCTGCTCGAAGACGTGCGCGCCGCGTCGGACGGCGCGCTCTGGCTCCAGCTTTACGTGCAGCAGGACCGGCGCATCGCCGAAGACATCATGGCGCGCGCGCGGGCCGCGCGGTTCTCGACGCTGCTGCTGACCGTGGATACGCCCGTGACGGGCCAGCGCGATCACTACGCGCGCACGGGTTTCACGTTGCCGCTGCGCTGGACGCCGCGCTTGCTGTGGGACATCGCCACGCATCCGCGCTGGCTTGCGAAAGTGGGCGTGCACGGCGTGCCGCAACTCGTGAATCTCGCGCGCAGCGCGCGGCTCGGAGCGGGAATCGAAGCCCAGGCGGCGGCGCTCGGCCGGCAGATGGATACCTCGCTCGCCTGGCGCGACATCGCGTGGCTGCGCCGTCACTGGCACGGCAAGATCTTCATCAAGGGTATCCAGACCGTCGCGGATGCCGCGCTGGCGTTTCGTCATGAAGCCGATGGCGTCGTGCTGTCGAATCACGGCGGCCGGCAACTGGACGGCGCGCTAAGCCCCATCGACATCCTTGCGCATACGGCGGCCATCGCGCCGCGCGGCGCGGAAATTCTCGTGGATGGCGGCATCCGGCGCGGCAGCGATATCGCGAAGGCCGTCGCGCTGGGCGCGCAAGGCGTGCTGCTCGGCCGCGCGCCGCTCTATGGGCTCGCGGCCGACGGTCTCGACGGCGCGCGCGGTGTGCTGGCGCTGCTATGCAATGAATTCGACATCTGCATGCGTTTGCTCGGCTGCACGAGCATTGCCGCGCTCGGCGCGGATCGTCTCGCCGCGCACGGCCGCGTGCTATCGCTGTTATCGCAAGCAACGCACGCCGCTCCCCTCAACGTCACGACCATCGCTCCCACATGACTTCCCCGACCTTCGATTTTCGCTGCGGCACGGTGCCGTTGCTCATCTCTATTCCGCATCTGGGCACGGCGATTCCCGCCGACATCCGCGAGCAGTTGACCGATGTCGCCGGCGAAGTCGCCGATACCGACTGGCATCTCGATCGTCTCTACGCATTCGCGGAAAAGCTGGGCGCGTCGGTGCTGGGCGCGCGGGTGTCGCGCTACGTGATCGACCTGAACCGGCCGCCGTCGGGCGAAAGCCTCTATCCGGGCCAGACGACCACCGGCCTGTGCCCGACCGAAACGTTTCGCGGCGAGCCGCTGTATCGCAACGGCAGCGGACCGGACGCTGCCGAAGTCGCGCGCCGTCTCGAACAGTACTGGTATCCGTATCACGCGCAGTTGCGCGCGGAACTCGATCGCCTGACCGCCGAATCCGGCGCCGTGCTGCTGTGGGAAGCGCATTCGATCGCGAGCGTTCTGCCGCGCCTGTTCGACGGCAAGCTGCCCGATCTCAACCTCGGCACGAACAGCGGACTCAGTTGCGACGCCAGCGTGCTCGACGCGATCACGCGCACGCTCGACGGTCAGCCGTTCACGTGGATCGTCAACGGGCGCTTCAAGGGGGGCTACAACACGCGCGCGTATGGCGAGCCGCGGAAGGGCGTGCACGCGGTGCAGCTCGAAATGTGCCAGTCGACGTACATGAGCGAGACGCCGCCGTTCGCGTACCGGCCTGAAATCGCGCGCAAGGTCGAGCCCGTGGTCGAGCGTATGGTGACGACGGCGTTCGAGGCGGTGCGGGCGCTGGGACGCTGAACGTGAGGAATCGCTGACGAACGCGGCGCGAACGCCGCGACGCATTACAGCGCTTGCGCGAGCGCGGGAACCGCTTCGAACAGATCGGCGACCAGACCGTAATCGGCCACGCCGAAGATCGGCGCATCGGCGTCCTTGTTGATCGCGACGATCACCTTCGAATCCTTCATGCCCGCGAGATGCTGGATCGCGCCCGAAATGCCGACCGCCACGTAGAGCTCCGGCGCGACGATCTTGCCGGTTTGCCCGACTTGCAGATCGTTCGGCGCATAACCCGAATCGACGGCGGCGCGCGACGCGCCGATGGCCGCGCCGAGCTTTTCCGCGAGCGGATCGAGGCGCGCGAAGTCTTCGGCGCTGCCGAGGCCGCGACCGCCCGACACCACCACACGCGCCGACGTGAGATCGGGCCGATCGCTCGTCGCGATCTCGCGGCGCACGAACGACGAGAGGCCGCTATCGGGCACCGCCGGTACTTCGGCGATCGACGCGCCGCCGCCTTCCGCCGGCGCCGCTTCGAACGCGCTCATACGGATCGTCGCGACCTTCACGGCGTCGCCGGATTGCACCGTGGCAATCGCGTTACCAGCGTAGATCGGGCGCTGGAACGTGTCCGGAGCGTCGATCGCGATTACGTCCGAGATTTGCGACGCGTCGAGCTTCGCGGCCACGCGCGGCGCGACGTTCTTGCCGAACGCGGTGGCGGGGAAGAACAGATGCGTGTAACCGGAGGCGAGCGCCACGACCTGCGCCGCCACGTTCTCCGCGAGCGCATCCGCGAGATGCGGCGCATCGATCAGCATGACCTCGTCGACGCCGGCCACGCGGCTTGCGGCTTGCGCCGCGGCGCGCGCGGCGTGGCCCGTCACGAGCACGTGCACGCCGTCGCCGATCTGCTGCGCGGCGGCGATCGTGTGCAGCGTCGCGGGCTTTAGTTGACCTTCGCCGTGTTCGGCGATCACCAGAGTCGTCATTCAAATCACTTTCGCTTCGGTTTTGAGTTTTTCGACGAGCGTGGCTACGTCCGGCACGATCACGCCGGCCTTGCGCACGGGCGGCTCGACGACCTTGAGCGTCTTCAGGCGCGGCGCGGGATCGACGCCGAGCTGCTCGGGCGTGAGCGTTTCAATGGGCTTTTTCTTCGCTTTCATGATGTTGGGCAACGTGACGTAGCGTGGTTCGTTCAGGCGCAGATCCGTCGTCACGATGGCGGGCAGGCGCAGCGAGATCACTTCGAGACCGCCGTCGACTTCGCGCGTGACGGTGGCCGTGCCGTCGCCGATTTCGATCGCGCTCGCGAATGTCGCCTGCGGCCAGTCGAGCAGGGCGGCGAGCAACTGGCCAGTTTGACCCGCGTCGTCGTCGATGGCCTGCTTGCCGAGAATCACCAGTTGCGGCTGCTCTTTTTCGATCACCGCTTTGAGCAGTTTCGCGACCGCGAGCGGCTGCAATTCCGCCGCGGTTTCCACGAGAATGCCGCGGTCCGCGCCGATGGCGAGCGCGGTGCGCAGCGTTTCCTGGCTTTGCGCGACGCCGCACGAGACGGCCACGACTTCGGTGGCGTGGCCCGCTTCCTTGAGGCGCGTGGCCGCTTCGGTGGCGATTTCGTCGAAGGGATTCATCGACATCCTGACGTTGCCGATATCGACGCCGCTGCCGTCCGCCTTGGCGCGGACCTTCACGTTGTAATCGACGACGCGCTTGACCGCGGTAATCACTTTCATGCCGGTTTCCTCGGAATACTCAATTGCATTCGTTGATGTCGATGCGATGGGCGACAACCTGACGAGCACGACGCGCGCGCCTGGGCGGCGTTTATCGGCGCGCGCTCACGACACCGCGCCAAGGCCGTATTTGCCGGTGAGCAGCGCGCCCGTTTCGAAGCGCCCGATCGAATACGGCTCGAGCGGGACGTCGGTAGGCAGACCGAGCGCTTCCTGGGCGAGCACCCGGCCCACCGTCGGCGAAAGCTTGAAGCCGTGCCCCGAGAAGCCATAGCCGACCACCAGACCTTCGATGCCGGGCAGGCGGCCGAGCACGGGATTCCAATCGGGCGTGACGTCGTAGACGCCGGTCCATGACGACGCGATGCCCGCCGTCTCGTACGCCGGGAAGCGCTCGGCCACCTGCGCGCCGACTTCGACGACGTAGTCCATCGGAATGTCGCCTTGCTCGGTTTGCGCGGCGGCGAGTTTTTCGCCCACGACGCCTTCGCTCACCAGCATCTGGCTGCCGCCGTAGCTGCGGTAATAGAGCATGCCGGGCGAGGCCAGATCCTTGAAGACGGGCATCGAGAACGTGTATTTCGCCGCGTCGCATTCGAGCGCGAGCACCGCGTGGCGCTCGGGCATCACGGGCAGGTTGCGGCCGGTCCAGCCCGCGAGTTCGGGCGTCCAGATGTTCTGCGTGCTGATGACGACGCCCGCGGCGAAGTCGCCCACGCTCGTCGATACGCCGACTACGTGGTTGCCTTCGAAAAGAATCCTGTCGACGGCGACGTTCTCGCGGATCGTCACGCCGCCGCGGCGCGCGGCGCGCGCGAAACTGGTAGCGACGAGATACGCGTCGGCAAAGCCGGCTTCGGGCTCGTAGCCGATCAGCGCGGCGTCGTCGAAGCGGGCGATCGGCAGCAGCTCGTGCGCGGCTTTCGCGTCGAGCAATTCGAGCGGCACCCCCTGGGCCTTTTGCTGATCGAGCGAGGCGCGCAGCGGTTCGAGCTTGTCGCCGTCGCTCGCGACGATCATGTAGCCGCACTTCACGAGTCCGCAGGACGCTTCTTCGTCGCCGAGATAAGCGGCGAAGTTGTTGAAGACGTCCCAGCTCCTGAGCGCGAGTTCCACGTTCTCCTTGACGGAATAGTGGGTGCGCAGGATGCCGGACGACTGCGACGTAGTGCCGGCCCCAATCGTGCCTCGATCGAGCACGAGTACTTTTTTCGCGCCGAGCTTCGCCAGTTGAAATGCGACGGAGCTGCCGATCACGCCAGCGCCGATCACGACCACATCATATTTGTCCACGGTTTCGCGTCCTTTCCTGAGCAAAGGGTATGGGGCGAAGTGTGAAGCGCCACAAACCGCGGGGCGCCAATATAAGCAGGATCGATGATTAGTAAAAGCGGCCGTCGCGCTGGCATGCCGCACGGACCGGTTTGCTCGGTATTCGGGTGCCATTCACGCGGTTCCGGGGTGGCTTGCCGTTTGCAGGTCCGGCGATTTCGCCATCCCGGCGACGCGAACAGAATCACTATGCCTTATTCATTGGATAAGCATTTGTGCTCGATGCCCCCCGCCGATTTGTGGTTGCATAGCTTCGGTGTAACGGCTCGTTCCACGCCGAATCCAGAACCGGCGAACGTGTCGTGATTCGCCGGGCACTTCATTCCAACCACAGTGTGAGAAGACCCGCCATGTCAAAACTTCGTCAGAAAAGCGTTTCAACGGGACGCAGGCAATTCGTCTCGGGTGTCTCGAGCATCGCACTGGCCGCCGCCGCGGCGCCGGCCATTCTGTCTTCGGGAAAAGCGCATGCGGCCGGCGGTCAGATGACGCTCGTGAGTTGGGGCGGCGCGTACCGGCAAGCCGTGGAAGAGTCAGTCGTCAAGCCGTTCACGAAAGAGACCGGCGTTCAGGTCACGATCATCGATACGCCCGATCTCGCGAAACTGAAGGCACAGATCCAGACCAACAACGTACAGTGGGACGTGTTCGACGCGCCCAATGCGCTCGGGGTGGCCGGCGCGAACGCGGGCTTCTGGGAGCCGCTCGATCTGTCGATGTTCGATCGCAGCGATCTCGTCATCGACATCAGGAACAATCTGCTGCCCTGGTATGTGTTCGTGGGCGGCATTGCGTGGGACCCGGCGAAATATCCGCCGGGCAAGCATCCGCGTAATTTCCGCGAGTATTTCGACGTGAAGGCGTTTCCGGGGCGCCGCACCTTCCGCAACCGGCCGAGCGAAACCTTCGAAGCCGCGCTGCTCGCCGACGGCGTTCCGCCGAAGCAGCTCTATCCGCTCGACGTGGATCGCGCCTTTCGCGTACTGGAGCGCATCAAGCCGAACGTGGTGAAGTGGATCGACCAGACGCCGCAAACGCTCACGCTGCTGCAAACGGGAGAAACCGACTTCAGCTACACCTACGCGTCGCGCGTCAAGCCTGCGAGGGCGTCCGGACAGTCCGTCGATTTCTCGTTCGAGCAAACCGTCAATGGCTTCGAATATCTCGCCGTCGTGAAGAACGCGCCGAACAAGGCCAACGCGATGAAGTTCCTCGCGTTCGCCGCGCGCCCCGACCGGCAGGCGGCCTTCATGGAATTGATCGGCAATACGCCGGGCAGCAGGAAAGCCCTTACGTTGATGAGCCCGGAAAGCCGCAAATGGATTCCCGACCTGCAATCGGCAAACAGCGTGTTGATGGACGACGCATGGTGGGCAAAGAATTTCGATGAAATCACGCGCCGCTTCAAGGAATGGACGATGTCGTGAGTGCGCGCGCGACACGGGTAAAACGGAAAACAGGAGGAAGCATGGAAGCGAAGCAGTTCGGCAATGACGATATGGCGGCGCTGAAAAAGCGCGTCGACATTGCGGGGGCGTTTGGCTGGTCGGTCGTGTCGGGCGTGACGGCCATCGTCCTGCGCGAGAAAGGCGAGGCCGCGCTCAACAACGTATGGCGCACGCTGATGGCGGCGGAGCAGTCGCAGCGCTTCGTCGAGGCGCTGGAAAAGCTCGGCATTCGCAACGATCCGCCTGCCGTGACGGCCGCGAAGTATCACTATTTCAGCAATTCGATCGGCGGACTCACACTGCAATATGTCGAGGAATCACCGAAGAAAGTCTGGATCCGCTATATGCCGCCGTGGGGCACGTTTCCCGGTATTTCCGCGCTGGCGGTGCCGTCGTCGGTACGGCGCACGATTCTGTCGACGTGGCATCCGCGCAATGGCGAATTGCTCGGTTGTCCGCGACTCGGCTGGGTGGCGACGAAGTTCGTCGCGGAAGGCCACCCGTACGACGAAGGCTATTTCATGGAGTACGACCACGATCTGAGCCCGGAAGAACGTTTTCGCGTGGAGCATGTCGATCGTTCGCCCGAGTTCGATGCGGCGAAGGCGCCCAGGCTCGACCCGGCGCAGTGGCCGGAAGCGCGCGTGATGAAGGGCAGCGCGAACTACGCGGCCGATTACGTGAAGCATGCGATCGAAGTGGTGGTCGGTCAGTTCGGCATGCAGGCGGCGAGCTATATGATCGCCGCAGCGATGAAACTGCTGGCTGTGCAGTTCACGCCGTCGCTGAAGGCCGCGACGGAGGTCGAAGGCAATAGCCCGGCCGCGCTCGCGCAAACTTATGTCACGATCATCGGTGCGTTCAGGAATGCGCCGCAATGGAAGGCGCTGGGCGAAGACGCCGCCGAATTGAGTTTCGAAACCTTCGAGCCGTTCCCGTACCCGCATTCGGCACAGCTGCGCGCGGCGGTATTCGCGTTCTTCGACATGAGCGTGCGCACGCTAAACGGTCACGTACGACTCGAGCGTCACTACGACGAAGCGAGCGGCTTCGAGCGCTGGACCTTCACCGACACGAAAACGTGGCTCTGGTGAGCGGGCCGGCCAACGCAACGAGGATACGATCGATGGCGCATTTTTCGGCGGATGACAGCATCCCCAGACTGCTGCGCGACTGTGCGGCATGCAACCCCGAACATGTATTCTGCCGTACCGGCGACGTTTCGCTCACCTACGCCGAACTCAACGCGCGCGTGAACCGCCTCGCCAACGGCCTCGCGCGCATCGGCGTGCGCGCGCAAACCCGCGTGGCCGTGATGCTTTCCCATCACGTCGATCACGCGCTCGCGTACTTCGCGCTGTGCAAGCTCGGCGCGGTACAGGTGCCGGTCAACGTGCATCTGAAGGGCGCGGCGCTCGAACACGTGCTGGTCGACTCGGAGCCCGCGTTCGCGCTTGCGGACGACGTGTATGCGCCGTCGCTCGAGCCGGCGGTGGCGCGCGTTCCGGCGTTGCGCGCGATCTGGCGCACCGGGGACGGCGGCGGCGAGTTCGCGCGGCTTCGCGACGACGTGGACGAGTCCGAGCCGGATTTCGCCGCACAGGATGCGGACCTGCGCGCGATTCTCTACACCTCGGGCACGAGTGGGCCCGCCAAGGGCGTACTGATGAGCGATCGCATGTATCGCGCGGCGGCGCTTGGCTCGTCGTGGATCGGCTCGATCACGCCCGGCAGCGTGCTGCATTTCTGGGACCCGATCTATCACGTGTTCGGCAGCGAAGTGCTGGTGATGGCGCTGATGAAGCCGATCACGCTCGCGTTCGTACCGCGCTTCAGCGCCTCGCGTTTCTGGGACGAAGTCGCGCGTTATCGCGCCACGCATCTGCATTTCGTGGGCGGCGTGCTGCAACTGCTGCTCAAGCAGCCGCCAGCGCCGCGTGACCGCGAGCATACGCTGCGGATCGCATGGGGTGGCGGGGCGCCGGTAGACGTGTGGCAGGCGTTCGAAAAGCGCTTCGGCATTCCCGTGCGCGAAGGCTATGGCATGACGGAAACGTCGAGCTTCAGCGTCGTGAATCTCGACGGCCGGATCGGTTCGATCGGCAAGGCCGTCGACTATTTCGACGTGGAGATCGTGGGCGACGACGATCAGCCGTTGCCGCCCGGATCGATCGGCGAAATTCGCGTGGCGGCGCGAGAGCCGGGCACGATCACGGAAGGCTATTTCCGCAACCCGGAGAAAACGCGCGAAGCACTGCGCAATGGCTGGCTCTACACGGGCGACCTCGGTCGTCAGGACGCCGATGGCTATTTCTATTTTCTCGGCCGCAAAAAGGACAGCGTGCGGCGTCGTGGCGAAAACATCTCCGCGTGGGAAGTCGAGAACGTCGCGAACGGCCATCCCGATGTCGAGGAAAGCGCGCTGATCGGCGTGACCAACGAGTTCGCCGATGAAGACCTGAAGCTGTTCGTCAAGCTGCGCCCGGGCGCTGCCGCGTTCACGCCCGAATCGTTCGTCGCGTGGTGCGAGGCGAACATGGCGAAGTTCCAGGTGCCGCGTTTCATCGCGCTCGTCGACGAGTTTCCGAAGACGCCCACACAGCGCATTCAGAAGCAATCGCTGTCGAAGCGCATCGACGATTGTTGGGACGCGCTCGCGTCGCCGCGTTGAATCAGATCCGGGGTGCCTGCGAGGCCAACGCGGGCTTGAATGCTGTATAAGCGCAGGTGATGTCGCGGGCATCCGGTATCCGGCGACGTAGGATGGATTTCAGGCCGGTCGCGCCGCCTTGCGCGGGGCGTGCCGGGAAATCCACGAGGCTGCGGCCCGCTCATGCAGGCGCGCGCGGCAGCCGTCCTGCACAGTCGAATATCGGTCGAAATGGATACGAATAACTTCGCAGCGCGGTTTGGCCCGCGCGACTCGATGGCGTATGACGTCGTTATCGTCGGTGGAGGTCCGGCCGGCTTGTCGGCCGCGATCCGTCTCAAGCAGTTGGCGCGGGAACGCGACACGGACGTCAGCGTGTGCGTGCTCGAAAAGGGTTCGGCCATCGGCGCGCACACCTTGTCGGGTGCAGTCATGGACCCGCGCGCACTTTCCGAACTGATGCCCGACTGGAAGGAACGCGGCGCGCCGCTCGACGTGCCGGTGACCGAAGACCGCTTTCTCTTTCTTTCCGAACGCGGCGCGAAACAGGTGCCGAACTGGCTGCTGCCCGACAACTTCAGGAACCACGGCAATTACGTCGTGAGTCTCGGCAACGTGACACGCTGGCTCGCGGAGCAGGCCGAGGCGCTCGGCGTGGAGATCTTCGCGGGCTTCGCGGCGGCGGAAGTGCTCTACGGCGAACACGGCGAAGTGCGCGGGGTGGCGACGGGCAACATGGGCGTCGGCAGGAACGGCGAGCCGACCGCGAACTTCCAGCCCGGCATGGAGCTGCATGCGCGCTATACGCTCTTTGCGGAAGGCGCGCGCGGCCATCTCGGCCGTGAGCTGATCGGCCGTTTCAGGCTGGATGAAAGCGCCGATCCGCAGGTGTACGGCCTCGGCATCAAGGAACTCTGGGAGATCGATCCGGCCTCGCATCAGCCGGGCCTCGTGATTCACACCGCCGGCTGGCCGCTCGAAAGCGACACCTATGGCGGCTCGTTCCTTTATCACCTGAACGACAACCAGGTGGCGGTGGGGTTCGTCGTCGGGCTGGGCTATACGAATCCGTATCTGTCGCCGTTCGAGGAATTTCAGCGTTACAAGACGCACCCCTCGATCCGGCGGTTTCTCGAAGGCGGCCGGCGTCTTTCGTATGGCGCGCGCGCCATTGCGGCGGGCGGGCTCATGTCGATACCGAAGTTCGTGTTTCCCGGCGGCGCGCTGATCGGCTGCGAAGCGGGCCTGCTCAATGCGTCGCGTATCAAGGGCAGTCACGCGGCGATCGCGTCGGGCAGGATGGCCGCGCAAGCCGCGTTCGAGGCGCTGGAAGCGGGGCGCGGCAACGACACGCTCGACGCCTATCCCGAGGCATTCGAGCAGTCGTGGCTCAGGGAGGAACTGCATCGCGCGCGCAATTTCAAGCAGTGGATGAGCAAAGGGCTTTACGTCGGCACGATGATGGTCGGTTTCGAGCAAAAGGTGCTGGGTGGTCGCGTGCCGTGGACGCTCCATCATCGTCATTCAGATAACGAAACGTTTCTTCCGGCAGCGCGATGCAAGCCGATCGAGTATCCGAAGCCCGATGGCAAGCTCAGCTTCGACCGGCTTTCGTCGGTGTTTCTCTCGAACACGAATCACGAAGAGAACCAGCCCGCCCATCTCACGCTCAAGGACACGAGCGTGCCCGTGCGCGTGAATCTCGCCCGCTATGCCGGGCCGGAAACGCGGTTTTGCCCGGCGGGTGTGTATGAGTTCACGGATGCGCCAGCAGGCGAGCGCGCGCTCGTGATCAACGCGCAGAACTGCATTCACTGCAAGACCTGCGATATCAAGGACCCGACGCAAAATATCGTCTGGGTCACGCCTGAAGGCGGCGGCGGTCCCAACTATCCGAACATGTAAGGCAAAAGGGCTCATCGTGCGATGAGCCCTTTTTCACGGCGCCCCGACGATGCCGGGACGCAACGGCTGGCGCGCGGTTACGCGCCGAAGCGCCACTCGCGCGTCGGCAGATACGTTTCCTTCACGACGCGCGGCGAGGCCCAGCGCAACAGGTTCAGATACGAACCGGCCTTGTCGTTCGTGCCGCTCGCGCGGCCGCCGCCGAACGGCTGCTGGCCGATCATTGCGCCGGTCGGCTTGTCGTTCAGGTAGAGGTTGCCCGCGGCGTTGACCAGCACGTCTTCGGCCTGATGCAGCGCGAAGCGGTCGGTGCAGAAGATCGAGCCGGTGAGCGCGTAGGGGCTCGTCGAATCGATCAGCGTGAGCGTGTCGTTCCACGCGTTGTCGTCGTAGACGAACACCGCGAGGATCGGCCCGAACAGTTCTTCGGTCATCAGCGCGTGCTTCGGGTCGCTCACTTCGAGCACGGTCGGCTCGACGAAGTAGCCCGGCTCCGACCATGTCTTGCCGCCGCTCACGAACGTCACGGCCGGGTCATCCTTTGCCGCGGCCAGCACGCGGCTCAGCTTCTGATGCGAGGCTTCGGAAATCACGGCACCCATGAACGTGCTGAAATCGGCCACGTCGCCGACCTTCAGCTCCGCGAGACGCTCGCGCAGTTCGTCGCGCACGGCGGACCACAGGCTGCGCGGGATGTAGGCGCGCGAGGCGGCGCTGCACTTTTGCCCTTGATAGCCGAACGCGCCGCGAATCAGCGCGATGGCCACTTCGGACGGATGAGCCGACGCGTGCGCGAGCACGAAATCCTTGCCGCCCGTTTCGCCCACGAGACGCGGAATCGTGCGGAACGAATCGACCTTTGACGCCACGCCCTTCCAGAGCGACTGGAACACCGCCGACGAGCCCGTGAAGTGAATGCCCGCGAGATCCGGCGAGGCCATCGCCACGCGCGTGGTGAGTTCCGCTTCGCCCGGCACGAAGTTGATCACGCCGGGCGGCAGCCCCGCTTCTTCGAGCGCTTCAAAGAAGATGTAATTGGCGAGCGCCGATTTTTCCGAAGGCTTCCACAGCACGGTATTGCCCATGATCGCGGGCGCCGTGGTCAGATTGCCGCCGATGGCCGTGAAGTTGAACGGCGAAACCGCGTAGACGAAGCCTTCGAGCGGGCGCCAGTCGGCGCGGTTCGCGGCGGTCGCCACCGACATCGGCTGCTCCGCGTACACGCGTTGCGCGTTATAGGCGTTGAAGCGGAGGAAGTCGATCAGCTCGCAGGCGCTGTCCGGCTCGGCCTCTTCGACCGTCTTGCTCTGGCCGAGCATCGTCGCGGCGTTGATCCTCATGCGCGAGCGCGTCGCGATGATGTCGGCGGCACGATGCAGGATGGTGGCGCGGCTTGCATGCGTGAGTCGGGCCCAGTCCTTCGCCACGCGCTTGCCGCTCGCGATTGCTTCATGGATCTGCGCTTCGCCCGGACGGTGAATGCGGGCGAGCAGGCGTTGCGTGTCGTGCGGCGCGCGCACTTCGACGACGTCGTTCGAGAAGTAGCGCTTGCCGTCGATCACGGCAGGAATGTCGACCACGTCGCGCTGTTCGAGCGCCTTGCGCAGTGCCACTTGCGCCTGCGTGCCCGCGCCGAAATGCACTTCGGGTTCGTTCGCGGGCAGCGGGAATTGAGGACCTGAAATCACACTGGCTCCTTAGGGAAGGGGATTCGAAAACACCGCCGGCGCCGCTCGTCGCCGAAGGCGAGGCTCAGTGTCCAGACTAGAGGCAAGGCGGTAAACCGGGCGTTGCTAAACGCCGACTTATGCTTTGGATCGGCGCGCGTTATGGAAGCGGTGGAACGCGCGGCGCGCTTCATTCCTCGTCGGCGATACAGACTTCCTCGGGCGCGAGCGCGAGCGCCTTGGCGATGTCGCGCGACACCTGGCGCTCGAAAGCGCGCTTGAGCAGATCGTAGAGATCGGCGGGCAGATGACCGAGTTCGTTCTCGCGCGAGGCGAGAAAGAACGAGCGGCTCAGGCCCTGGTACGTTCGGCCGTGCCGCGAGAACGATGAAAGCGCGACCACGCGCAGATCGGGCACGTAATGGCGCGATTGCCACAGACACAGTGGCGTGCTCACCGCGAAGCCGAGGCCGGCGGCAACGAGACTCAGCATCGGATCGGTTGCGTCGAATTCGCAGGTGCGCTCGATGTTTTCGGCGTTGGCGGCGAGATACGCATCGACGTGCTGGCCGATGACCGAGCGCGCGCTGTAGCGGATCAACTGAAGCTGGCGGCTCAGTTCGGTGAGCGTCGTGAAGCGGTCCACTTCGAAGCTGCGCGGCAACACGACCACGTAGGGTTCCGAAAACAGCTTCTGGCGGCGAATGCCGGGCGCCTGCGAAAGCTCGGTGGTGGTCACGGCCATGTCGAGCTGGCGCGCGTCGAGCTGCGCGTCGAGCGTGGGCGTGATGCCCGACCACAGACGGATTTGATGCGAAGTGCCCGCGAGCGCCTTGATGATGATCGGGCCGATGGTGGCCGCGAACGAATCGACACAGCCGAGACGCACGACGACCCGCTTGGCGCGCGTGACGTTGCGCACCGCTTCGACCATCTGGTCCGCGCCTTGCAGCAGCACCGTCGCATGTTCGAACAGGCGTTGACCGGCAGCGGTGGGCCGCGCGGGACGCGTGGCGCGATCGAGCAACGTGGTGTCGAGGATGGTTTCGAGCGCCTTGATGCGTTGTGAGACGCCTGCTTGCGAGATCGCGAGGCGGCTCGCCGCGTCCGAAATCGAACCCGATTCGACGACGGCCACCCAGCTCGCGAGCAGATCCCAGTCCGGATAATGTTCAGGTGCGCTTTCTTTCATGGTCGCCTGCGACGTGACAGCCAAAATGTTAACACGGTTGCCTGAGCGCCCATATTGGGGAAGGGCGCGTCGCCGCTACTTCGGAAGCCGCCCGGCGTGGGCCGGCGTGGCGTGTGATGGCGCGTGCGCATGTGCGGCCGGCAAGCGTGCGACCGCGTCCTCCAGCGCATCGAGCAGCGCGCCGAGCGTGGCGATGGCCTCGGCGCCTTCTTCCTGCTCGCGTTCGTATTCGAGCGCGGTGCGCCAGCGGCCCGCGATCTCCATTTCGACGGCGTGAATGCCTTCACCGGGCACGCCGTAGCACTGTGCCGCGAACACGTCCGCGACCTTGCCGTTCACGACCCACGAGCGGCCGTGCTCGCCGACGGTATCGGTGAGCGCGGACACCAGTTGCCTGTCGCACGAACGGCCGCGATTACTGCCGATGTTGCAGTCGAGCGCGCCGCTCTGGTTGCGGTAAGGCGAGAGCCAGTAGCTCGCGTGCGGGACCAGCAGCAACACGTTGGCGTGAAGGCTGCGCAAGCGTTCGATTTCCGCCGCCACGGCCGCGTGAAAGGGACGCCAGTACTGTTCGACGCGTGCTTCGATCTCGCGTTCGGACGGCGGGTGAGCGTCGTCGTAGAGCGGCTCGCCGCGCGACGTGTGCGTGCGGCACAGGCCGCCGCGGTTCAGGCGCAGCGATAACGGACGGTTTTCCGTTGCCACGTTGAAGTCGATGACGCACGGATGGTAGCGCGCGCTGATCGTCGTGATGCCGCGCTTCGCGGCGAGGGCTGCGAGCGCGAGACCCGCCGGATCGGCTATACGTCCCTCGATCGCGGCCCACGACGCGTTGCCCAGAAGCTCGTCGGGAATCCGGGTGCCGCTGTGCGGTGTGACGAGGACGAGAGGTGAATCGGCACGAAAAACGTGTCCGAAAGCCAGACTCTGCATGTTCAATACCCTCGGGTTCGTTTGCGCGCATGATTCGCCGGCGGCGGCGCGCCGGCCTCGAGCACCGCGCGCGTTGCCCTACGGTAGCCGAACCCGCTGCGAAACGTGGATGCCTAAGCGGCGTTGTTCCTAACCATAAGCGTTGCTTACGCAAGCGGGTGCCCATGCCAAACCGGCGCTCCGAAGCCGTTCTTCTGGGCCAAACATGTCCAGGACGCCCGAAGCCTCACTGAAGCGGTTGTCCTGGATGATAGTGCCGCTCGCTGCGTAGCGATCGACTGCGTACAATTATCGATCCCACATCTGGTGCGCCAGCTCTATTCCCGCAACCCGGTGAACCACAACACCCCGACGTCGTGAAAACCATGTACAAGACCCGCTCCGAAAGCAGCTGCGAGGAAGTCTGTCCGTCGTCGCCGTTGCGCAGTCAGCTTCTCTCGCGGCTCGACCTCGTGACGTTACGGCTCTTCATCGCCGTTGTGGAGGAGGCGAGCATCGGGAAGGCAGCCGAACGCGAGCATCTGGCGCCGTCGGCGGTCAGCAAGCGCCTTGCGGATCTCGAACTCGCGCTGGGCGTGCCGCTGCTCGAACGTCATCGCCGCGGCGTGACGCTGACGAGTGCCGGCGAAGCACTGCTCAGTCACTCTCGCCGCATCCTGCGCGATCTGACGCGGCTCGAAAGCGAAATGGCGGAATTCACCGCCGGGACGCAAGGCGCCCGCGGACATATTTGCGCGTCGGCGAACGAGTCGGCGCTGTTCGGTTTTTTCCCCGACGCATTAGGGCGTTTCATGCGGGATTACCCGAACGTGACCGTCGAGCTTCGGCCCGATACGAGCACCGGCGTCGTTCATGCGGTCCGCGAAGGCGCAGCCGACCTCGGCATCTTCTGGGGCGATCAGCCGGTCGACAATCTCGACGTGATGCCCTGCTATGTGGACCGGCTCGTGGTCGTCGCGCCGGCCAGCCATCCACTCGTCGGACGCCGGGACCTGCGCTTCGAAGAATTGCTCGATTACACGCTCATCATGCAGGAGCCGTACAGCTCGATCCAGGCGCTCATCGAGCGGCTCGCGCGCGAGGCGGGCCGGGTGTTGCGATCGCGCATCCGCGTGGCGGGTTTCGATGCGGTATGCCGGATGGCGCAGGCCGAACTCGGCATCGGCATCGTGCCGGACTATTTCGTCACCGGTCGCGCCGCGGCAATGCACATCGCGGAAATACCACTCGACGAGCCGTGGGCAAGCCGCCTCCACAAGCTCTGCATTCGCCAGGCGGAGGAATTGCCGACCGCGACACGTCTGCTCGTCGACTTCCTTACGGCTTGACGCTGCCGCGGCACGGCGGCGCCTGCCATCGCGGTTGACGCATCATGTGTTCCGAAATACGTCTTCAGCCGTATTTTTGATGCACGCAAACTGGGCTCCATCGGTACCGGCCACCCGGCGGTACGTTCTGGAGCCTGTGTGACTTCTCCCTCGACCTCCGCGCGCACGCTGTTCGACAAGCTGTGGGACCGGCATGTCGTCCATGAGCGCGACGACGGACACACGCTGATCTACATCGACCGGCATTACGTCGGCGACGACCTGCCGCGCGACACGTTCGACATCCTCGCGCGCAAGGGGCTGCGCGTGCGGCGGCCGGAGGCGACGTTCGCGATGGCCGACCACTATGCGTCCTCCCGCGGCCGGACGATCGCCGATATCGTCGATGACGACCGGCGCGAACTGGTCGAGCGGCTGATTCACTTCACACGCGAACAGGGCGTGCCGATGTTCGCGCTCGACGATCCGCGCCACGGCATCGTGCACGTGAGCGGCCCGGAACAGGGGCTCACGCTGCCGGGCATGACCGTGGTGTGCGGTGACAGTCATACGTCGACGCACGGCGCGCTCGGAGCGTTCGGCTTCGGCATAGGGGCATCGGAAGTCGCGCACGTGCTGGCGACGCAGACGCTGTGGCAGCGCCGCCCGGCCACCATGCGCGCGGCGTTCACGGGCCGCCTCGCTGCCGGCGTGACCGCCAAGGATCTCGCACTCGCGATGATTGCGCGGATCGGCGTGGCCGGCGGCGTCGGTCACGTGGTCGAGTACGCGGGCGAGACGGTCGCCGCCTTGTCCGTCGAAGCACGCATGACGCTGTGCAATCTGTCGATCGAGGCGGGTGCCCGCGCCGGCTTGATCGCCCCTGACGAAACCACGTTCGCATGGCTGCGTGGCCGCGCTTTCGCGCCGAAGGACGCTGCGTGGGATACCGCGGTTGCCGGCTGGAGAACCCTGCGGACCGATGCCGGTGCGGCGTTCGAGCGCGAGGTGCGCCTCGACGCGTCACGGGTCGCGCCGATGGTCACCTGGGGGACGAATCCCGCGCAGTCGACGCCGATCGGCGGAACGGTGATCGATCCCGCCGACATCGGCGACACCGCGCAGCGGGAGCGCACGCTTGCCGCGCTCGACTACATGGATTTGCAACCCGCGCAGCCCGTGGAGGGAATCGCGATCGACCGGGTGTTCATCGGCTCCTGCACCAACGGCCGGCTCGAAGATCTGCGCGCGGCGGCAGCCGTGCTGGACGGCCGGCGGGTTCGCGTGCCCACGCTGATCGTGCCGGGTTCGCGTGCGGTGCAGAACGCCGCGGTGGCGGAAGGTCTCGACCGCATTTTCATGGCGGCCGGCGCGGCGTGGCGTGAGCCGGGCTGCTCGATGTGCCTCGCGATCAACGGCGATGAAGGCCGTTCCGGCGAGCGTATCGCATCCACGACCAACCGCAATTTCGTCGGGCGCCAGGGGCGGGGCGTACGCACGCACCTCATGAGCCCCGGCATGGCCGCGGGCGCCGCTGTTACGGGATATATCGTCGACTATCGGGAGCTGCTGCGCGATGCAACCGTTGACCACGCTTGAGGCCGTGGCGGTGCCGCTGCCCGCCGCCGACATCGACACCGATCAGCTCATTCCGGCGCGCTTCATGCATGCCCGCCGGCGCGATTACGGGCGCTACTTCTTCCACGATCAACGGTTCGATCCGCAAACCGGCGAGGTTCGCCCGGATTTCGTGCTGAACCGGCACGACTATGCGAATGCTCGGATCCTCGTGACCGGCCCGAACTTCGGCTGCGGTTCGTCGCGCGAGCAGGCCGTCCACGCGCTGGCCGACTTCGGCATTCGCGCCATCGTCGGGACCACCTTCGGCGACATCTTCTTCAGCAACTGTCTGAAGAACGGCGTCTTGCCGATCCGCGCGGACGCCGCATTCGTCGCGCACGTGAGCGCGTGGTTGGCCGATCGACCCGGTGCGCGCATCAGGGTCGATCTGCCGGGGCAACGCGTGATCGCGCCGGACGGCAAAACGCTTGTGTTCGACATCGACGCGTTCTCAAAAGAAGCCCTCGTCGATGGTCTCGACGAAATCGACATCACGTTGCGCCTTGCCGCGAAGATCGACGACTTCGAGCGTCGCAATGGTCCCGGCCGAACGTAGACGCGGTGCGGGCGGCAATCTCTCCCGGGCATACGGACCGAAACCTGACATAGGACGAAGAATGAAAATCGCAGTGCTCCCCGGAGACGGGATTGGCCCGGAAGTGACGGCGCAGGCGCTCAAGGTGCTGGGCGTGCTACGCAACGAAGGCATGCCGCTCGAATGCGAGCATGCGCTCATCGGCGGCTGCGCCTACGACAGTACCGGCCACCCGCTTCCGCAAGCGACAAGGCAGCTCGCCCTCGAAGCCGATGCGATCCTGTTCGGGGCCGAAGGCGGCTTCGAATATGAAACGCTGCCGCGCGGCCTGCGTCCCGGCGACGCGCTGCTGAGCTTGCGCCAGGAATTGCAGCTCTTTGCGAATTTCCGGCCGGTGCTCGCGTATCCGGAGCTGTTCGGCGCGTCGCCGCTGAAATCGGCGCATATCGACGGGCTGGACCTGCTGATCCTGCGGGAACTGACGGGCGACCTGTATTTCGGCAGCCCGCGCGGCGTGACGGTAGAGAACGGGATGCGCGTGGGTGTGAATACGATGCGCTACGACGAACTGGAAATACGGCGAATCGCGCACGTCGCATTCCGCGCCGCGCGCCAGCGCCGGTCGCGCGTGTGCTCGGTGGACAAGGCGAACGTGCTCGAAGCGATGGAACTCTGGCGCGAGGTGATGGACGAGGTCGCGCGCGACTATCCCGACGTCGTACTCGAACACCTCTATATCGATGCGGCGGCAATGGCGCTGCTGCGGACTCCAAGGCATTTCGACGTGATCGTGACCGGCAATCTGTTCGGCGACATTCTCTCGGACGAGGCGTCGATGCTCACGGGCTCGATCGGCATGTTGCCGTCGGCGTCGCTCGGCGAGGGAACGAAGGGGCTCTACGAACCCGTGCACGGCTGCGCGCCGGACATTGCCGGGAAGGACATCGCGAATCCGCTGGCTTCGATCCTCTCCGCGGCCATGATGCTGCGCATGAGCTTCGCGGACGATGCGGCCGCCACGCGTATCGAGCGCGCGGTGCGCCGGGTGCTCGCCTCCGGTTACCGCACGGCGGACATCGCCGAGCCGGGAACGAAGCGGGTGGGCACGGCGCAGATGGGCGACCTCGTCGTCGCGGCGATGTCCTGAGCGCATGCGCGCAGGGTGGATTCCTCAGGAGGGAGGCCGTCATGGTCAATGACCGCAAGCCGCTGGTGCGATTTCGTGGCGTAGGCAAGAGCTACGACGGCGTCAATCGCGTGGTGGAAGGACTCGATCTCGACATCTACGAAGGCGAGTTTCTCTCGCTGCTCGGACCGTCCGGGTCGGGCAAGACCACGTGTCTCATGATGCTGGCCGGTTTCGAATCGCCGACCGAGGGCGAAATCTGGCTCGGTGACACGCTGCTGAACGTCACGCCGCCACACAAGCGGAATATCGGCATGGTGTTCCAGAACTACGCGCTGTTTCCGCACATGACGGTCACGCAAAACGTCGCCTATCCGCTGACGGTGCGCCGGGTAGGCGCGGCCGAAAGACAGGCTGCCGTGAAGCGCGCCCTGGACATGGTGCAGATGAGCCAGTACGCCACGCGCTTGCCGGCAAGTCTTTCGGGCGGGCAGCAGCAGCGCATTGCGCTCGCGCGGGCCCTGGTGTTCAACCCGCGGCTCGTCCTGATGGACGAGCCGCTTGGCGCGCTCGACAAGCGTCTGCGCGAACACATGCAGATCGAGCTGAAGGATCTGCACGCGAGGCTTGGATTGACGTTCGTCTACGTGACGCACGACCAGAGCGAAGCGCTCACCATGTCCGACCGCGTGGCGGTGTTCGACGACGGGCGGATCCAGCAGATCGACCGCGTCGATGCGCTCTACGAAACGCCGGGCAACGGCATCGTCGCGAATTTTGTCGGTGACACCAATGTCTTCGTTGGCCGCCTGCTGTCGCTCGATGGCGAGAGAGGCGAGGTCGGTCTGCCGGGCGGCGAAGTGCTGATGGGCCGGGTGATCGGTGCGCCGCGCGTTGGCGATGCGGTGCGCGCCTGCGTGCGTCCGGAACGGATCGCGCTGGGCGAACAGGCAAGCGCGGAGGGCGCGGACGCGACGGTCAACACGATGCGGACGCGATCGGAGGGGACGCTGTATTTCGGCGACCACGTTCGCTTCCGGTTCTCCGTGGCCGGGCAGGGTTCGGGGTTCGTCAAGGTGCCGCTGGACGACGCGGGCCTCGGCGGCATAGGGAATGGCGACGCGGTCGTACTGCGTTTTGCCGAACGACACGTGCGGATCTTCGCTTAACGCTTTTTCAATCAATCGGGGGAGACATCATGCGTAATACTCAATGGATCGGCGCGCTGGCGGTCGCATGCGCGCTTCAATCGCTGTCCTGCGGCGTTCTCGCGCGGCCGCTCGCTGTCGTCAACTACGGTGGCACGCTGGCCGACGCGCAGCAAAGCGCATTCATCGCACCGTTTCAGGCCGCGACGGGCATCGACGTGACGGCGTCCTCGTATTCGGGCGAACAGGCGAAGGTCAAGGCGATGGTCGACGGCCACCAGGTGAGCTGGGATGTCGTGGAGGTCGAATCGACCGATGTTGGCCGCGGCTGCGACAGCGGTCTGTACGAGCGCATCGACTGGTCGAAGATCGCGGAAAGCGGCCAGCTCGATCATGCGGCGAAGACGCGTTGTGGCGTGGGCATCTTCGCGTGGGCCAATACGTTCGCGTACAACACGAAGCTGCTGAAGAGCGCGCCGGCCGGCTGGGCGGACTTCTGGGACACGAAGAAATTCCCGGGCAAGCGCGGCATGCGCAAGACCGCGCGAGGCAACCTCGAATTCGCGTTGATGGCGGACGGCGTGAAACCGGCCGACGTGTACAAGGTGCTGGCTACGCCCGCAGGCGTCGACCGTGCCTTCCGCAAGCTCGACGAACTTCGGCCCAACATCCAGTGGTGGGACGCGGGCGCCCAGCCGGCACAATTCCTCGTGTCCGGCGACGTCGCCATGTCGACCGTCTTCAGCGGCCGGATCATTACGGCGCAGAAAGCCGGGCAGCCGCTCGACCTCGTCTGGAACGGCGCGATTTCGGACTATGACTACTGGGTCATTCCGAAGGGCTCGCCGATGAAGGACGATGCACTGAAGTTCATCAACTTTGTGAGCGGCGTCGATCAGCAGGCCGCATTCCTTGCGAAGCAGCCCGGCGGCCCGGCCAATACCAAAGCGCTCGCGAAGATGTCACCCGAGCAGTTGAAGAACCTGCCCAATACGCCCGAGCACGCGAAGGTCGGCGTCGTGAACGACCGCGAGTTCTGGGACGAGCACGGCGATGACCTCGACCAGCGCTTCGCCGCCTGGGCCGCGCGCTGATCGGGCGGCCGCCATGTCGAATCCGTCGGGCGCTCAGGAGATGGGAACGATGGTCGACGCGCCGGAGCGCCCGCCCGCGGCCGCTCGCTCGCGCGTTGCGCGCAGGCCGCGCTCACGTGGCGATGTGGGCGGCGCGCTGCTGCTGATCGCGCCGCTTGCGTTGTTCATGCTGGTCTTTTTCGTCGTGCCGATCGCGAGCCTGTTGACGCGGGCTGCGTGGGATCCGGCAGTCGCGCAGGCGTTCCCGGCCACGGCGCGCGCACTGGCGACCTGGGACGGCGTGTCGGTGCCGCCCGCGGCGGCGTTCAGCACGCTATCGGCCGATATCGTCGCCGCGGACGACGCGGGGACGCTCGGCGACGCGACGGAGCGGCTCAACCGCGACGTGCCCGGCATGCGGGTGCTGCTGTTGCGCACGCGCCGCCACCTGGATCACCTTGCCGAAAGCGCGGGGCCGGCAGGCGCCGCCCGTGACGGCGCCGCCGCGAAAGCGGATCTGGTTCAGCTCGACGCGCGCTGGGGCGACGCGCAAACGTGGCAGGCAATCGGACGCGCGGTGCGGCCTTTGACGGCTGTCTATCTGCTGCGCGCCGTCGACAGCCATCTCGACACCAACGGCAGCGTCGCCATGCTGCCGCCCGAGCAGCGCGTTTTTCTGCCGATACTCGGGCGCACTTTCGGAATCAGCGCAGTGGTGACCGCGCTCGTCGTCGTATTCGGCTTTCCGCTTACCTACTGGCTGAGCAGGCTTCCCGCGGCGCGGCAGCGGCTCATGCTGATGGCGGTGTTGATCCCGTTCTGGACGTCGATTCTCGTGCGCATCGCGGCCTGGATGGTCGTGCTGCCGCGCGAGGGCGTGATCAACCGGCTGGCGCTCGCGATGCACGTCGTCGATACGCCGCTCGATCTCATCTATAACCGCACGGGCGTCGTCATTTCGATGGTGCACATCCTGATTCCGTTCATGGTCTTGCCGCTGAACGCGGTCATGCGAGGCATTCCACCCACCTATCAGCGCGCCGCCGTCTCGCTCGGCAGTCATCCGTTCAGCGCGTTCTGGCGGGTCTACGCACCGCTCACGGCGCCCGGCGTCGCAGCCGGCGCGCTTCTCGTGTTCGTGAGCGCGCTCGGCTACTACATCGCGCCGGCGCTGCTCGGCGGGGCGGGCGACCAGATGCTGAGCTACTACATCGCCTACTTCACGAACACCTCGATCAACTGGGGTCTCGCCGCCGCGTTGAGCGCGCTGCTGCTGATTGCGACCGCGTTGCTGTTCGTCGTCTACCGGATGCTCATCGCAGGGCGCCGGCACATGTTCCGGGCGGCGGTGACGCCATGAGACTCATGCCCGCATTCGAGCCGTCGACAGGCTTGCCGGAGAAAGTCTGGTACATCGCGTTGCGCGTGCTCTGCTACGGGTTGCTCGCGTATCTCGCGCTGCCCATTGTCGCGCTCGTGCCGCTGTCGTTTTCGGCGGATTCGTTCCTCGTGTACCCGGTGTCGCACTGGTCGCTCCATTGGTATCGCGTGCTGTTCACTTCCGATATCTGGTGGCGCGCAATCCGCAACAGCTTCATCGTCGCGCCGAGCGCCACGGTGCTGGCCACCGTGCTCGGTACGCTTTGCGCGCTCGGGCTCGACCGTGCGAGCTTTCCGGGCAAGCGGCTGCTGACCGCGGTGATTCTTTCTCCGCTCGTGGCGCCCCTGGTCGTGGTTGCCGTCGGCATGTACCTGTTCTACATGAGGCTGCATCTGGCGGGGACATTCGTCGGGCTCATCATCGCGCACTCGCTGCTGGGCGCGCCGTTCGTGGTGACGACGGTCGGCGCGGTGCTGAAGGGCTTCGACAGGACGCTCGTGAACGCAAGCCTGAGCCTCGGCGCGGGACGCGTGGAGACGTTTTTCCGCGTGACGTTGCCGCTGATCCTGCCAGGCGTGCTTTCCGGCGCATTGTTCGCATTCGCCACGTCGTTCGACGAAGTCGTCATCACGTTGTTTCTCGCCGGCCCGGATCAGGTCACGATACCGCGCCAGATGTTCAGCGGCATTCGTGACAGCATTACGCCGACGATCGTTGCGTTGGCCACGATCCTGGTGCTGTTCTCGATCTCGCTGCTGGTCTTGGGTGAATGGCTGCGGCGCAAGTCCGCCGTTGCCCGTTAGCCGTTAACCGGCCAGAGGTCTCGCCTTCGATAGCGGTGCAATGGAGCATGTTATCGAGGTTGAGAATATCGGCGACCGGACCGTCGCCGTCGGCGACACCGTAGGGCTTCGGCCGGGGCGGGAGGCTTCGACTTCGCGGACGGTGAGAGACAGGGTGAGTACATCGGGTGATCTCGAACTTTCAATGTACTTAAAAACGCACTCATCCGCGCATGGCTTGCCGTGTTCCGGCTTGGCCGGCATAAACAAAAACCCCCGTAAGACCTTGTGGGCGGTCTTTCTCTGCTTGCCGTAGGGTTTGGCGTCAACATTCAGGCGGCCAATCATGTGATCCACTACATGCGCACGTGGACCCAGCCAAAGAGGATCAGCCTACAGACCGCGCCATCGCATCGGTCAAGAGCGAGATGTCTACGTCTACTATCCCGCTGGACGCCTTTTATACCGACGTCATTCGGCGTCGGGCAGATCGGGGCCGAGTTCCGCCTCGATCTGATCGATCGATGGCAAGCCCGCTTCGAGCGGGGCCGGCACCTGACGCAAAAGCTGGTATTCCGCGACGCCCATCGGATTGGTCATCCCGCGCAGCGCGTATTCTGCGACGAGCCGGTTCTTTTCCCGGCATAAGAGCAAGCCGATCGTCGGCTGATCCTCGGGCCCCTTCAGTTCCGCGTCGACCGCAGAGAGATAAAAGTTGAGTTGGCCCGCGTATTCGGGACGGAAGGGCGTCGCCTTCAATTCGACCACCACGTAGCTGCGCAGCTTGAGGTGATAGAACAACAGGTCGATGAAAAATTCGTCGCCACCGACTACGAGCCGGTACTGGCGACCAACGAACGCGAAGCCCGCGCCCAGCTCGAGCAGAAAACGCGTAATGTGACGCGTGAGCTCAGTTTCGATATGGCGCTCCTGAGCATCTTCCGTTAGCCCCAGGAAATCGAACACGTACGGATCCTTCAATGCTTCGCGCGCCAGATCGGATTGCGGCGGCGGCAGCCGCGCGTCAAAATTGGTGATGGCGGCACCGGCGCGCGAATAAGCGTGGGTATCGATCTGCATCGCAAGGACGTTGCGGGACCAGCCGTGCTCGAGCGATTGGGCCGCGTACCAGTCGCGTGCGCTCGGCTCCTTGAGCTTGTCCAGCAAGGTCACGATATGAGACCAAGGCAATTGTGCAACGGCCTGTTGCACAATTGCCGGCGTCGGCCATGCCTGGGCCAACGCCCGCATGTACTTCAGATTGCGCGGTGAAAATCCTTGCATGTCGGGAAAAGCCGCCTTTAGATCCCGTGCAAGCCGGTCGATGACCTTTGCGCCCCAGCCTTGGCGTTGCTGACGGTCCAGGATATCGCGCCCGATCTGCCAGTACAGAGTGACCAGTTCGCGATTCACGCTTGCCGCTGCACGTTGACGAGCGAACTCGACCCGTTGCTTGAGCTCAGTCAACCAGTGTCGGTAATCGTCGTCGCCCCAAGGGCTTGGAGAGTCGGTCATGCAGCCGTCCGTGCGCGCGGCGTTAGTCAGCAGGAGTAGGCATTATCCTGGGTGAGATTGGCCACGGCAACGGCCGAGGCGCCAGAGCTGTGCTCCAACTGCACGTGCGAAGTCTGCGGCCGGCGCAGCAACTGTTAGCGATGTCGGCGAAGTAAGGCGTGTTGGACTGCGGGGAGAAACGATGGAAGGCAAACCTGGTTTTGCGCCCTGCGGCAGAAATGCGAGGCGGTGCGGTGAGTACATTTCCAGGACTCGAACTTTCATGTACTCAAAAAACGTACTCACTCGATGTCGGCTTGTCGCGGGACGCGACGTCTTTCAGGCGCCCCCAAAAGCAAAAAGTCCGCAATAGAGCGGACTTTGCCATCATCCAGCAAGCTAATCTGGATCTATTTTTCTGGTGCCCAGGAGAGGACTCGAACCTCCACAGTGTTGCCACCGCTAGGACCTGAACCTAGTGCGTCTACCAATTCCGCCACCTGGGCACGTCTTCAAGCTAGACCGTTATTCTAGCGAGATGATCAAGTTTGTCAATCCCTGCTTCAAACAAATGCCGCGAGCAAATGAATTGGCCGGATCTCTAGCACGTAACGTGTCCGGCTCGCCGCGTTGCACGGCGCAGGGATCGGAAACGTCAGAAGCGCCTCGGCCGCAGCCCCCCATGAAACCACTCGACCATCGTGACGATGTCGAACACGGGAACGCCGAACCGCTCGCTCAACAGCGCCGAGTAGGGCGCGAAGTTGCTGCATTCGCTGACGATGGCGCCGACGTTCGGATGCCCGGACATCAGCCGGTTCGCGCACTCGAGCAGATCGTTCGCCTGTTCGTCGAAATCGACCCGCGGCGCGTTCGTGAGCTGATTCTTCAGGAAGCGGCTATCGTCGCGCAGGCCCGCGACGGGCAGATCGGCTGGCGCGTTCGCCGCGCGCAGGTGCCCGGCCGTCAACGCGCTCCGGCGCGCGGTCAGAATGCCGACGCACTGCCGTTGCGGCAGCAGCGCCGCGACAGAGGGAATCTGCAGCAGCGCCGAGGTCGCGACCGGCACCGTGCAGCATTCCGTCAGCGCCGCCTGGAACGCCACCAGGAACCCGCAGCTCGTCGCGATGCCGTCCACGCCGAGCTCGACGAGCCGCGCGGCGGCTTCGGCGAACCGGTCGATCAACGGCTGCGCGGCCGCGAAGTCGCCGCCTGTCGCCGCCATCACCTGAGGGCCGGTCACGCCGGTCACGACGCCATACTGCACCGGGAAGCGCCAGGTCGCGCCGTGGCCGATGTCGCCGGGCAAGCGCTCGAAGCCGGTGTCGAGCGTCAGGATGCCCATGCTCACGCCATGAACGGTGCGCGCACGCGTAGCCGGCGCCGCGATTGCGCGGCTTGAAAGCGTCTCTTTGCTCATTGTCGTCGTCAATTGCTGGGTTCCGCGGCGGGACTCATATCGTCACCCGCGCGCGGATAGACCCGACGCGTCGAATTTTCGCCCATCACCCGGGCGCAATTCCTTGCAGGGACACAAACAGTTCCGATTGACTAGTTCTTGAAGCGCAAAGCACATGAACCGGGCAAGCACGTCGAATCATGCCGTCGCTAGCCGGAGTTCCGTACAACGCGCGGGCAGACGCGTCGCCCTAGTGAAGCGATCCTTAGATGAAGGAAAACGGTTCTAACTATTTTGGTGCGATTGTCATAAGGGGTGTCGCTTTCTAGTCTTTGTCCCTGCGAATGCGTTCATGGGTGAACGCGGCGTGCACGACCCGACCCATCCAGTTTCCGTTCCTCACCGTCTTATCACCGGACTATAAAGATGAAACGTATCTGTACCACGGCCCTGCTTCTTTCGGTGGCACTTGCAGCACACGCGCAGAGCAGTACGACGGGTTCCAGTGTCACCCTGTACGGGGTGGTCATGGGAGGTCTCATCTATTCGAACAACTCGCTGAAAGGCGCTTCGCTGGGTACGGCAAACGGTCCTAGCCGCTGGGGCTTTCGCGGTGTCGAGGATCTCGGCGGCGGCACGCGCAGCGTGTTCGTGCTCGAGGGTGGTTTCAATCCGAACACCGGTACGATGGCCCAGGGTAGTCGTCTGTTCGGACGCCAGGCGTACGTCGGCCTGCAGGACGACCGCTTCGGCGCGCTGACATTCGGGCGCCAGTACGATCTCACGCAGGACTGGCTCGCGCAGTATTCGTCGCCGCTCATGTGGAACGGCTATACCGCGACCGTGGGCGACAACAACAACTTTAACTATCAGTTCCGCACGAATAATGCCGTGAAGTACGTGTCGCCGTCGTACCGGGGCCTGCAGGCGGGTGCGATGTACAGTTTCGGCGGCGTGGCCGGCAGCTTCGGCAACCAGAGCGCGCTCGGCTTCGGCGTGAACTACGCGCAGGGCAGCGTCAAGCTGTCCGCCGCGTACATGCGGATGAATCATCCCGCGTCGGCCGCCAGCGAGGGGCTCTGGAACACGTCGCAATTCGCGTCGATTTCGGCCGCCTCGCCGACCTACACTTATGCGATCACGCCGTCGAGCATGGAGCTGTATGGCGCGGGTGGCCAGTATGCGTTCACGCGCGATACCTTCGCCGGGCTCGTCGTTACGCACAGCCGCTTCGACAACCTCGGTGTCGGGCAGCTTGGCCTGCAGAACGGGCGGGCGAGCTACACCAATCTCGAAGCGAACGTCAGCCACTTCTTTACGCCCGTCTTCCAGGTCAACTTCGACTATGTGTATACCCTCGGCGACGTGCAACCGACCGACTTCCGCCCTCAATATCATCAGTTTTCGTTGATCAACAACTATTTCCTTTCGAAGCGCACGGCGCTGTACCTGGTCGGTATCTTCCAGTTGGCGGCAGGCGATGCGCAGCACGCCAATATCGAGTATGCGAGCGGCAGCGGTGGCGCCTCGTCGACCAAACGTCAGGTCGCGATCACCGCGGGGATTTACCATCGATTCTGAGCGCGTCGCGCCGGGTAGCGGAGCAACCGTACAGGATGAATGACATGCCGAGGAGCAGATGAATCGAGAAAGAGCCGCGGGTGACGCCCCGCGCGACAGTACGACAGCCGTGGATGCGCAGCCGGCGGCGAGCGGCGCGCGAATCCTCGCCGATACGCTGGCGGCCTTCGACGTTCCCGTCGTCACGTACATTCCGGGCGAGGGCGTGCTGGAGGTCGTCGATGCGCTCGCGACCCACGCACCGCGGATCGCGCTGGCGAGCTTTCGCCACGAAGCCGGTTGTGCCTACGCCGCGCAAGCGATCGGGCAGTTGAGCGGCAAGCCTGGCGTATGCGTCGTCGCGCGCGCGCCCGGCGCGCTGAACACGACGCTCGCGGTGCACACCGCCTTTACCGACAGCGCGCCGATGATCCTGATCATCGGTCAGGCGAGCCGCGCGATTTCCGGCCGCGAAGCGATGCTCGGGTATGACGATTTCCCGAAAGCGTTTGGATCACTGACGAAATGGGTCGGCACGATCGACGCGCCGGAGCGGATCGGCGAAATGTTCGCGCGCGCGTGGAGCATCGCGATGAGCGGACGGCGCGGGCCGGTGGCGCTGGTGCTGCCGGAAGACGTCGCGCAGGCGCAGGCGCGCGCGTCGGTTCCATTGCTGCCGTGCGCACCGCGGCCTTCGATCGCGCACGACGAACTGGGCTCGTTGCGCGATCTGCTGCGGCACGCGAGCCGGCCAGTGCTGGTCGCGGGCGGCACGGGCTGGCAGCCGGGTTCGCTGACGCGGCTCGCCGAGCTCGCGCATCGGCACGCGATACCGGTGGCGACCACCTATCGCCGCCGCGATCTGGTCGATCACGACGACGACGTTTTCATCGGCGAAATCGGCATTGGCATCGACCCGGCGCTCGCCGCGCGCGTCGCCGATGCGGACCTGCTGATCGTGCTGAACGGGCGGCTCGGCGAGCTGAACACGCTCGGCGAGGGCTTCAAGGGCTTCGCGCTGATCGAGCCGGACCCAAACCGGCGCATGCGTGCGCAGCGCCTCGTGCATGTCCATGCCGATGCGAGCGAGCTGAACGCGGTCTATCATGCCGACCTCGCGCTGCTCGCGGAGCCGAATGCCGCGGTCGATGCCTGGTATCGCGAGAGCATGGCCGAAGCCGAGCCCTGGATCGCGCCCGAGCGACTCGACGAACGCCGGCGCTGGCTGGCCGATGCGCGCGCCGCGCGGCTTGCGTTCGTGTCGGGCGGACGCTGCGAAGGCCCCGTCGATCTGCGCGCCGTCTACGCGACGCTGAACGACGCGCTCGACGATGACGCGATCGTCACGTCCGGCGCGGGCGCGTATGCAGTGTGGCCGCAGCGCTATCTGAAGCATCGCCGCTACGGGACCCAACTCGGGCCGAAGAGCGGGGCGATGGGTTACGGTCTCGCGGCGGCCATCGGCGCGGCGCTCGTTTCTGCGCCGACACGCCAGATCGTTGCGATCGCCGGCGACGGCTGCCTGACGATGCACGTGGAGGAACTGGAGACGGCGGTTCGCCTCGGCGTGTCGCTGCTCGTGCTGGTGATCAACAACTGCGCGTACGGCGCGATCGACGGCGCGCAACGACGCCTGTTCGGGCGCAGCGTCGGCACCGAACTCGGCATGATCGATTTCGCCGCGCTCGCGAACGCATTCGGCGCCAGGGGATGGGTGGTCGACGAGACGGCCGGGTTCGCGCCTGCGCTCGCCGATGCGCTCGCGCGGCCGGGCGTCAAGCTGATCGAGCTGCGCGTGCCGCGTTCGGTCGGCAAGCCGCTTGCGTAAACCCTGAACGTCGTGTCGTGTCGAGATGACTGAAAAACTCTGTACGGCGGACGCGCTCGCGCGCGATCCGTCCATGGCGGCCGCAAGGTCGGGCGGCAACGGCGCACAGGTCGTCGTGATCGGCGCCGGCATTGCCGGGCTCACGGCGGCGTACCGGCTCCGGCAGGCGGGCCTGAGCGTGACGGTGCTCGAGGCGGCCGATACGGTCGGTGGCCGCATGGGCGACCGGCACGCCGGCGACCTCGTGTTCAACAGCGGCGCGCGGCTCGTCTATCCGTTCGGGCGCACATTCAACCGGCTGATTGCCGACCTCGCGCTCGGCGACGCGCTGATCCCGCTACGCAATCTGAGCGCACGCTGCGTGACGCCGCGCGGCGAGCATCTGATCGAACTGATGCCGACGGTGCGTTCGCTGATGACACCGGGGCTGCCGATGGGCGAGCGCGTGGCGCTGATCGCGCACGCGCTGCGGATGCGGGCGTTGAAGCGCCGCGTCGACCCGGACTGGGCGGTGAGCGCGCTCGACGTCGATCCCGCAGCCGACCGGCTGACGCTGGCCGACTACATACGCGGCGAGATCGGTCCGCATGCGCTCGCAAGCCTGGTCGAACCGGTGTTTCGCGCGACGCGCAGCTTCAATCCGGAGACGCTGTCGTCGCTGTTCTATCTCACCACGGTGCCGCATCTCGTCGGCGAGGACACGGTCCATACCTTGCGAGGCGGAATGGGACTCGTGTGCCAGACACTCGCCCGGCAACTGGACGTGCGAACCGGCGCGCGGGTTGCGTCGGTCGAATATCGGCGCGAGGCCGATGCGCGGCGTGTCGCGGTGACGCTCGCCGGCGGTGAGACGCTTTTGGCCGATCACGTGGTCTGCGCGGTCGAGGGCTCGCTCGCGGGCGCGCTGATGCGCACGCCCGAGGCCGCGGAACGCGAGATGCTTGCCGAGGTGCGATACAACGCGCTCGGTGTCGTTCACTATGGCTTCGCGCAGCCGCTGCCCGCCTTGATGCAGTTCGCGTCGCGCGACGTCGCGAGCCGCATCTCGACGTTTCAGCAGATGCCGGCGGCGCCGGCGAGCGGCCGACCGCTCACGCAGATCTATTGCCAGTTGACCCCCGAGGCCGTGGACGAAGCGCGGCGGCGCGGCTGCACGGACGACCTCGATACGCTCCTGCGCGACGAGTTGCGCGCGCGCGTGCCGGATTTCGACCGGCACGTCGTGGCAGTCGCCAATCAGTGGCTACCTTGCAAATTGCCGGTATTCGCGCCGGGCTACGGCGAGCGCTTGCGCGCATTCTGGCGCTGGCAGGAAGACCCGGCGCGCGCGAGCGAGCGGCCGGTCGTCTACTGCGGCGACTGGACCGCGCAGGCGCTGCTCACGGGAGCCTGCGCGAGCGGCGAGCGCGCCGCCGGGATCGTGCTCGAACGCGCGCAAATCCAGGCAAAGCGAACGAATTCTTAGCGAAACGGCAAAAGCCGCCTGTCGAATAAGTTCGCCCGCGCTATCGATGCTACAAATTCCCCACCCATCTACCCGCGGGATACCCGTAATGAACGAATCGACCACTACAGCACTTCACAAGCCCGTTGCGCGGCAGACATGGCGCGCGGCGCTCGTCGCGGGAGTGATCGCGCTCGCCGGCTGGCTGGCCGCGCCGGCGCCGGCGAGTGCGCAGGCCAGCCAGCCGGTGACGGTCGGCATTGCGAACCTCGGGCCGCATCCGTCGCTCGCGAGGACGATTCAGGGGTTCAAGGACGAGATGGCGCGCGAGGGATACGTCGATGGCAAGAACGTCGACTATGTGTACAGCGACGCGAATTTCACGCAGGCGCTGATGCCGCAAATGTTCTCGCAGATCCTGTCGAAGCAGCCCGCGCTGATATTGACGCTGACGACATCCGTGTCGCAGGTCGCGTTGTCGGCGGTAGGCGATCGCCATATTCCGCTGATTTTCGCGGAGGTCACGGATCCGGTCGCGGCCGGTCTCACGCCGGGCTGGACGCATGGCGGCGAGCGCTTCACCGGCGCGTCCGATCTGCAGGACTTCGATGCGGTGCTTGCCTTCGCCAAAAAGCTGCTGCCGGGCGTGAAATCGTTCGGTGCGCTTTACGATGCCGGGGAGGCCAACGACGTCGTCACGACCCATGCGTTGCAGGCTGCCGCCGCGCGCGCGGGACTGGAGTTCCGGCCGGTGAGCGTGGACAGCGTGAACGACATCACGCAGCGCGCGCAGTTGCTGAACGGCGTGGGGTTCGTCTATATCACGGGCTCGAATCTCGTGCAGTCGGCCATTCCCGCCGTGGCCGCGGCCATGCAGAGGATGAAGGTGCCGGTCATCAGCTCGGAAACGGAAGCCATCAAGCGGGGCATGGCCGATGCGTCGTATGCGGTATCGCTCGAATCGGTCGGCGCGAACGCGGCGCGGGTGGCGGTGCGCGCGTTGAAGGGCGAGGCTACCTCGGCACTGCCCGTCATGAAGCCGGCGAAGTCGGACTACGTGATGTCGATCAGCCGCGGCCAGTTCGCGAAGCTGGGTCTGACCATTCCGAAGTCTTTCGAGGATTGCCGATGCCTGATCAACTGAAAACGCGGCAATCCGCCCGGGTGATGACGATGCATGAAAAGGACACGCCGCTCCTGTCGGTCGAGCGGATCGGCAAGACGTTCCATGCCGGCACGATCGACGAGCGTGTTGCGTTGACCGACGTGTCGCTGAAGCTGTTGCCCGGCGATTTCGCGGTGGTGGTGGGTGGCAACGGCGCGGGCAAGTCGACTTTCCTGAATCTGCTCGCGGGCGAGGTGATGCCGGACCAGGGGTCGATCTCGATCGATGGCCGCGAGATCACCGCGCTGCCGACGCACCGGCGGGCCAGGTATATTGCACGGGTGTTCCAGGACCCGTCGATCGGCACGGCCGCCGCGCTGAGCCTGGAGGAAAATCTCGCCGTCGCGAACCAGCGCGGCTTCGCGCGTGGCTTCGGGCGCGGACTCACGCGCGCGCAGGCCGATGCGTTCCGCGACCGGATCGCGTCTTTCGACCTCGGCCTCGAGAAGCGGATGAAGGCCCAGGCGTCGCTGTTGTCGGGCGGCCAGCGGCAGGCGCTCTCGCTGCTGATGGCCGTGCTGCAGCGACCGCTGCTGCTGTTGCTCGACGAGCACACGGCCGCGCTCGATCCGCGCACCGCCGCGATCGTGATGCGCGTGACCGAACAGGTCGTGCGCGAAGCGAAACTCACGACGCTGATGGTGACGCACAACATGCAGCACGCGCTCGATTTCGGCAACCGTCTCGTGATGATGCGCGATGGCCGCATCGTGGGCGATCTGACCGGCGAAGCGAAACGCGCGATGACGATGGAGCGCCTGATGGCGACCTTCAACGAAGAGCAGCCCATCACGCGAACGGTGAACGCATGAATCTGATCAGTGGCTTTATCGGGCTTTTTCCGGTCGGGATGATGCAGGGCCTGACCTATGCGCTGATTGCGCTCGCAATCATGATCCCGTTTCGCATTCTCAGCTTTTCGGACATGACGGCCGAGGGGTCGTTTCCGTTCGGCGCGTGCGTCTGCGCGAAGCTGCTGATGATGGGCTTCGATCCGGTGATCGGGCTGCTCGGCGGCGCGCTCGCGGGTTTCGCCGCGGGGCTGCTCACCGCCGCGATCCACGAGAAAGCGAAGATCAACACGCTGCTGTGCGGCATTCTCGTGCTCTCGATGCTGTACTCGGTCAACATTCGCGTGATGGGGCAGCCGAACTCGGCGCTGTTCGCCTATGCGAGCGTATTCTCGTGGCTGCCGGACGCGGGTGGCGGTTATCTGCCGCGTATCGTGCTGCTCGGCGCGATCGACACCGTGCTCGGCGCGGGCGTGCTCTGGTTCCTCGGCACGCAGCACGGGCTGGCGATGCGCGCGATCGGCTCGAGCCCGTCGATGGCCAAGGCGCAGGGCATCAACGTGAAGGTCTATACGCTGGTCGGTCTCGGTCTCGCGAATCTGTTCGCGGCGCTCGGCGGCGCGCTGCTCGCGCAGAACCAGGGTTTCGCCGACGTGAACATGGGCTTCGGCGTGCTGGTCAACGGACTCGCGGCGCTGCTGCTCGGCGAGGCGATCGTCGGCAATCGCTCGATGGTGCGTCAGGTGCTCGCGCCTGTCCTCGGCTCGGTCGTCTATTTCCAGCTCATTTCCGTCGTGCTCGTGATCGGCTTCCAGCCTTCCGACCTGAAGCTCGTTACGTCTTTGTTCGTGCTCGTCACGCTGCTCTCGATGGCACAGCGCGGGAAGCGCGGTGCAAATCGCCGGAAGTCCGCCGGGGCAACGGTGCAAGCAGGTTGACGGGACAGGTCTGCTGCGCGAGGCGCGGCCGGCGCGAGCAGGCTAGCGCGCGGCGAAAAGTCCTTGCCAGCGTGGCATGGCCGCCGGCGGCTCGATGTGCAACTGATCGAGCACGCGCATCACCGTATAGTCGACCATCGCTTCGAGGCTGTCGGGCTTTGCATAGAACGCGGGCAGCGGCGGCATCACCGTCGCGCCCATCTCGGCCGCCAGCGTCATGTTGCGCAGATGCGCGAGCGTGAGCGGGGTTTCGCGCGCGAGCAGCACGAGTTTGCGGTGCTCCTTGAGCGTGACGCTCGCGGCCCGCGCAACGAGGTTGTCGTCGAGGCCGTGGGCGATGGCCGCGAGCGTTTTCATCGAGCATGGCGCGATTACCATGCCGTCGTGCAGGAACGAGCCGCTTGCGATGCTCGCGCCCACCTCGTTCGGGTCGTGACAGACGCTCGCCGCGTCGCGCAGCGCGTTGCGCTCGAGACCGGTCTCGTCGAGCAGCGTCATCCAGCCCGCGCGCGACACCACCAGATGCGTGACGACGCCGCAGCGGCGCAGCATGTCGAGCAGCCGCACGCCATAGACAGCGCCCGTCGCGCCCGTGATCGCGACGACGACGCGCTTTTGCGCGACACCGCTCATGTCGCCGCCTGCGCGGAGAAATGCGGCAGGTAGTCGTCGAGCACGATCTGTGCGTCACCGGGAATGGTCTTGCGCTCGAACTCGGCCTCGCGCCCCCACGGCCGGGTGGCGTCGAGCGCGAGACGGCCCCAGTGGTCCTTGTGCGCGTCGCGGTAGAAGCCCGGCACGTCGTGCAGCACCATCGTGCGCGTGTCGGCTCGCCCTCGCGTGAGAAACGCCCAGATCACGTCTTCCATGTCGTAGATGTCGACATCCTTGTCCACTACGATGACGAGCTTGTTGTAGTCGAGATGCGAGCCGAGCGCGGCGAGCAGCGCGTGTTGCGCGTGACCTTCGTACTGTTTGTCGAGCTTGATGATGGTGTTCATCACGGTCGGCCGGCAGCTCACGTCGAGCACCCCGCGCACCTGGCTCGAAATGGCCTTGTAGATGCGCGCGGCGGTGGCGGCTTCGAGCGGACGCAGATCTTCGTGCGAACCGCAGATCAGACCTTGAAAGACCGCGCCTTCGCGCCAGCCGACATGGGTGACTTCGAACACATGGTTGTCGCCGACTTCGACGTAATAGCCCATGAATTCGCCGAACGGACCTTCGGGCCTGCGCACGTTCGGCAGAATGCGTCCTTCGATGACGATCTCGGCCGAGACGGGCACCTCGAGATCGATCGTGCACGCCGGGCGCATGGCGATCGGGCCGCCGCGCATGGCGGCGGCGAGCGCGAGCTCGTCGCCGTCCGGCGGCAACGACACGCATGCGCTCATGAATATCTCGGGATCCGCGCCGATCAGGATCGCGGCCTCCAGCGGTTCGCCGCGGGCTTCGGCCTGCTGCTGGAAACGCGCGAGATCGTGGGTGCCGCCGAGCCGGATGCGCAACTCGTCGTCGGAGACGATCATCGAACGATGGAACGAGAGATTCGCACGGCCGCCGCTGGGGTCTTTGGCAACGAACACGCCGGCCGTGATGTACGGCGCGCCGTCGCGCGCGTGATACGTGGGAACCGGCAGGTCGGAGAGCTTGCCCGTGATCCAGTCGGCGGGCATCCCGACGCGTTCGGTCGGCGTCTCGAGCGTCGCGGCGAGCGAGATTTCGCGATCGAGCCGCGCGCAGAATGTTTCGTTGCCTTCGCAGCGGATGATTTCGCACAGCCGCCGGTGGTCGGTGTACAGATTCATCAGCACCGGCAGGCGGCTGCCACGAACGTTCTCGAACAGCACGGGCCTCGTCGTTTCCTGCTGAAGCCGGCGCGCGACCGCGGCGATTTCGTAGCGCGGATCGACCTCGCGCTTGACGCTCAGCAGTTCGCCGCGCGCGCGCAGGCGGGAAAGGTAATGTCTCATCGTGTCGCGACTTCCGTTCAGGGATGGAGTGGAATGCAGTGGCGGTTCACCGCATGGGCGCGACGACAGGCAGACGTCGCGTCACCGCGCGGTGTGGCCGATCTTCGACTTATACCCGCGACGCGGCGGCGCCAGCGCATCGATCGGGGCGCCGAATTAGGAAATGCGGTTTTTATCCGCGCGACAGCGCGTGGCCGCGCGTCGCGCGCGTTCGCGGCGGGCGGATAATGCCGGGTGGCCGTGCCGCCCTTCATCCGGAGCCCGTTATGCCGACGTCGTCATCTGGTCTGTTTCGCACTTCACTCGCCGGACCCGAGTCCCGCCTGACCGAGGCGTTCGACAACCTGCGCACGCGGCCCGATTGCATCAGCGTGCCCGAATTCGGACTGTATGGCGCCGTGGTGCCGGTGCCGGGCGGCGCGGAAGAGGGCGTCTGGCGCATGGCCAGCATTCGCGACGAGATATTCCTCGTCATTTCCGATTGCAATTACGCACACAGCCGCTCGGAGAGCGTGCTGCCCGAATCGTTCGTCGAGTTCCATTTTTCGCTGTCCGGGCCGGCAAGCGTCGACTTCTCCGATACGGGCACGCTGCAGGTCAACGCGCCGAATCTGCTCGTATGCCGCCAGGGCGCCGATGTGCGCTATCAGGTGACGTGCGGGCCGGGCCCCTGGCAATCGGTCGGGCTCTACGTCACCCAGCGCTATTTCGACCGGTTGCTGCGCGCGCTCGGCAGCGAGGCCGACCGCATTCACGCCGAGCTCGCGGCGGTCGCATTCGATCAGATCTACAACCGCCAGATGCCGTTCAGCGTCGAGGCGCTTCAGATCGCCGGACAACTGCTTGCGTCGCCGTACCGGGGCGCGCGGCAGATGCTCTATCTGGAAGGCAAGTGCACCGAGATCCTTTGCGCATGCATCGAAATGTGGCTCGCGCACGCGCGGGCCGATAACCCCGGCGAGACGCTATCGGCGCGCGATCTGCGGCTGATCGAGCAGGCGCGGGAGATGATCGTCGGCGACATGCGTCTCGCTCCGACGATTCCCGAACTCGCGCGTGCGGTCGGTACCAACGCGTCGAAGCTCAAACGCGGGTTCAAGTTCCTGTACGGGATGACGATCTTCGAATATGGCCATCGCTGCCGGATGAGCCATGCGCTGCGCCTGCTCGTCGGCGAGCGTCAGCCGGTTGGACAGGTCGCGCTGGCGGTCGGCTATCAGCATCAGACGAGTTTCACGGCGGCGTTTCGCGACTACTTCGGCTTCGCGCCCAAGGACGCGCGCCGTCTCGCGAGTCCGATTGCGCTTGCGTCATCCCATGCATCGCTGCCGCCTGCCGACGGGGGCGTGGTCGCGCGCCAGATCGCGCGGCGCGTGCCGGCTGACGAAGCGGCGCCGCGCGCTGACGCGCCGTGCAAGGACGCGGCGAAGCGCACGCCGTCCGAGCGGCCGTGAGTATTGCCCATGCGTTCGCGTCGCGCACTTTGATATAGGAAAACGGCTGTATTGCCGCTGCGCGCGTATTCCCCGCGTTGTTCCGTTGCTAGCATGAATCGATACCGCGAGACCCGCGCGATTGAGCGCGCGGGCTGGCGACCTCTTCGCAACGCAAGGAAAACACGATGACCTCTATCGCTGTACGCAACCCTCGGACCGGCGAGTTCGACTACGAAATCGAAAACATGGATGCCGCGCGGATCGGCGCGGCCGTTGCCGCGGCGCGCAGCGCGCGTGGGAGGCGGGCGGGCTGGCGCATCGCACCGCGGCGCTGCTCGAGTGGGCCGCCTCGCTCGAAGCGCATGGCGACGACATCGTCACCGCGCTGTCGATCGATACCGCGCGCCATCGCATCTCCGCCGAAGAACTGGGTGCCGTGACCCACTTTATCCACGGTTTCTGCGAACATGCGCCGAACGTGCTCGCGACACCGTTTCGCAAGCTCGCCGCGCATCCGGATATCGTGTTCAAGGTGACGTACCCCGCTTATCCGGTCGTCGGCGTGATCAGCCCGTGGAATTTTCCGCTGGTGCTGTCGTTCATCGACGCGATTCCGGCGCTCGTCGCGGGTGCAACTGTCGTGATCAAGCCGAGCGAAATCACGCCGCGCTTCATCGAGCCGCTGCGCCGCTCGATCGAAGCCGTGCCCGCGTTGCGCGGCGTGATTACTCTGGTGACCGGCGGCGCGGACACGGGCGCGGCGCTCGTTGCGCAGGCGGACGCGGTCGTGTTCACCGGCAGTGTGTCGACCGGGCGGAAGATCGCGAGCGCGGCCGCGCAGGCGTTCATTCCCGCTTTCCTCGAACTCGGCGGCAAGGACGCGGCGGTGGTGCTCGCGGGCTCCGACGTGAAGCGCGCGGCCACCTGCATCCTGCGCAGCGCGCTCTACAATTCCGGGCAGGTCTGCTATGCGATCGAGCGTGTCTATGCTCACGAGTCGCTGTACGACGCGCTCGTCGACGAGCTGTGCATGCAGGCCGGGAGTCTGCGGCGCAGCTATGTGATGGGGGATGGCGGCCACTACGGTCCAATGATATTCGAGCGACAGGCGTCGATCATCGACGCGCAACTGCGGGACGCGATCGACAAAGGCGCGTCGCTCGCCCTCGGGGGCAGGAGCGAGCGCGTGGACGGCGCCGTATGGATCGATCCGACCATCGTCACGAATGTCGATCACGGCATGAAGCTGATGACGGAAGAAACGTTCGGCCCGATCGTGCCGGTGATGCGCTTTGCCAGCGATGCACAGGCCGAACAGTTGATGAACGATTCAATTTATGGACTGAGCGGCGCGGTGTTCGGCCCCGACACGCATACTGCCGGAGACTTCGCGACGAAGATGGAGGCGGGCGGCGTCAGCATCAACGATACCGAGTTGCCGCGCGTCATGATGTTCGACGGCGAAAAGACAGCGTTCAAGCAATCGGGGATGGGCGGCTCGCGTTATGGCGCGACGAGCATCATGCGCTATGTGCGCAAGCGTGCGCTGCTGGCGAACGAAGGGGAAATCGCGGGCCTCGACAAACTCGCGGAAACAGCGGACTGACACATCGGGCTTCGGCACGGCATCGGCCGTGCCGGTCACGCGCCGGCCAGAATCGTCTGCACGGTTCTGGCCTTTTTACTGGGTTGCCGATTCCGATAGACGCGATAGACGTAACGGAGATCCATCATGATCTGCCGAAAAGAAAGCAGCCCGATCAGAACAACTGATCGGGCTGCCCCGGTCCGGCCGGTTGTTTAATTCATCGACCTGCTACATCGGTTCGACAGGGGCGTCGCGCATATAACGCAAGCCTACGACGAACGCTATCGCCAGCATGACGATCGGATAGGCCACGCCGGCGATCATGTTGCCCGTACTGGTTGCGAGCGCGCTCATGACCAGCGGCAGGAAGCCGCCGAACCAGCCGTTGCCGATATGGAATGGAAAGGAAACCGCGGTGTAACGGATCCGCGCTGGAAAGAGCTCGCTCAGATAAGCGGCCATCGGACCGCTGATCATCGCGGTACAGGCCAGCAACACCATCAGCAGCAAGGTTACCGCGACCCGGTCGACGCGTGCGGGATTTGCCGACGGCGTCCAGCCCGCTGCCGCCAGGGCGGCCCGGTAGTGCGCTTCGTCGAAGCCCGTCAGGGTGGTCGTGCCGATGTGCGTGACGACGTCATCCGTACCGTCGGCGGGTACGCTCGTGTAATTCACTCCGGCGCGAGACAGGAACTGCTGTGCCTTGTCGCATGTCGACAGGCGGGTGTTCGGTGTTACGAAGAAACGCATATGACAATCGCGCGCGGCGACCGTGACGGGCACGCGCTGCTGAAATTCCATCAGGCCCGGATTCGCATAACGGCCCAGCAATGAGAAGACCGGATAGCACGTAAGCAGCGCGAGCAAGCAACCGCAGAGCATCACTTTGCGGCGCCCGATCCTGTCGGACAAACTGCCGAACACCACATACAGCGGCAGCGTGACGATCAGGGCGACGGCCATCATCCCGTAGACCTGCAGCGCATCGACGTGAAGGGGACCTGACAGCAGGATCAGCGGAGCGACGGAGGCCGCGATGGACGTTACGCCGAGCGGCATGGTGCCGCCGAGCAGCGCGATGCACATGGCCCTGAGGTTGCGTGGCTCGGCGAACGCTTCGGTGAGCGGCGCTTTCGACACCTGGCCGGCAGCCTTCATTTTCAGGTAGACGGGGGACTCGTCGAGCTTGAAGCGAATCCAGATCGACACGGCCAGCAGCACCAGAGAAAACCCGAACGGCACGCGCCAGCCCCACTGCGCAAATGCCTGTGGGCCAATAAGGGCGCGCGCCGCAAAAATCACCACCGTGGCCAGCAGAAATCCCGCGGAACCGGTGATCTGGATCCAGCTCGTTTTGTAGCCGCGTACGCGCGGCGCGCAATGCTCGGCGATGTAGACAGTCGCACCGCCGAATTCGCCGCCTACCGCGAGCCCCTGTATCAGCCGCAGTACTACCAGCAGCACGGGCGCGGTCCAGCCGATGTGATCGAAGGTCGGCAGCACACCCACTGCCGCCGTGGACACGCCCATCAGAATGATCGTCAGCAGAAACGTGTTCTTGCGTCCCGCCATGTCGCCGAGCCTGCCGAAGACGAGCGAACCCAGCGGACGTACCGCGAATCCCGCTCCGAACGTGGCCAGGCTCGCAAGCAGGCCGGCTGTCTGATTGTCCGGCGGGAAGAACCAGATGCCGAAATAGGTGGCGAGGCTGCCGTAAAGGAAGAAGTCGTACCATTCGAATACGGTACCTAACGATGCGCCCAGTACCACCCATCGGGATGTGCGTGGCTCGTCCGCGGCGTATTGCGCGAGTGCTGTCGAATCCATCTCGTTGTTCCTCGTCTCCATATGACTGATCCGTGATCGATTTCGTATCGTGCTGATAGGACTATGATTGCCTCCCGCCTGCAAACACAACCCTCGAGTCGACGTTACACCCGAATCCCTAGCTATCTGGTCTGATTTGCCGCCCAGCATGTACCGTTGTTTATCGATGCGCGCCGCGTACGGCAGTTGCGACCTGCAACGGCGGCGTGAATCCGCTGTTCATGGTTGATGCGATGGATGGATGTGCCAACGGGACCGCCGGCGACGGGGGTAGCGGAAGAGAATCGACGTCATTGATTCGGCACGAAGAAGAACGTCGAATGAACAAGAGTCGGGCGAATCACCTGTCGGAGGTGAAGCCGCTGGAAGGCGTTGCGAGCCCGATATGACAGGTGTGCCGCGGCGCAAAGCGCGGCACTGGTGACGAGGGGAGGTGGCGTACCGGGCTTGCGCAGTTCGAGAAATACGTCACTGCACTGCGCCACAGGCACGCCGGATCGGCGAGACTCAATCGGCCATCAGAATTTCACGTCGCGGTTGACGTCCTTGTATAGCAGATAGGCGGCTTCCTCCCAACCCGTCGCATAGAAAAACTGCGGGCAGAAGGGTCCCATATAGACAAAATCAGTTGTCCAGCATTCATGCCAGTCGTTGCCCAGCAGATACATGCCCTGTCCTTCCAGCATGTACAGGCCGTGCTCCATCACGTGTGTTTCGACACAGGGGAAATACGTCCCGGGTGCGAAGCCCAGAATGTTGACTTCCATGTCGAACGCCATGTCGCCCGCGGGAAGCAGATGCTGCCAATAACGACCCGTCGTGTGCTTGTTGACCTTCGGAACATTTTCGCGATGTCCTGTCAACGCTTGCGGGACCGGTAGATCGATCCTGTCATAAGGCCGCTTGATCCAGATGACCTTGGCCGCCACGTCTGTCCGGTTTTGCAGGCGATATGCAACACCAGGCGGCACGTAAGCGTATCCGCTCGCCGCCAGCGTGTGCGTCGTTTCTCCAATCTCCAGAGCCGCGGTCCCGCCGACGACATAGAAAAAATGTTCAAGGTTGTCGTCGCGAGTCTTCGTCATGCCGCCATCCTGACCGATCTCGAGCAGGATCTGGGCGAATTTGGCCCCCATGGCGGGCGAGGTCAGTACGCGCACCACGGTATTCCTGAAATCCGGCAAGCGGCTGTCCAGCACTCCTGCGGCCGGCATCACGGCATAGAGTGGGGTGAGCGCGGCGCGGTTGTGACCAAAAATACCGGGAGGTTGTCTGTCCATGTCGATTCTCTTCCGAAAAGTGGTTCTGGTGATATCGCGGATCATTGCGGCATCCGCTGGTTTGGAGCGGCAGGGCGATTGCCGTTCAGTTCTGTGGTGAGGAGCTGAATGCCTCGGGGGATACGTTGTCTTCCGCGTCGTAACGGAATTCCAGATGGCCATCGAGGACACTGCGCGCGCGCGGCATGTCGATATCTTTTTCCCACGCCGCAATCGCGACCGCCCCCACGCAATTGCCGAGCAGATTGACGGCGATGCGGACATAGCCGAGTAGCTTGTCGACCGCGAGGACGACAGTGAGCGCAACCACCGGAAGCGCGGGTACGGCGGAGAGCGTGGCCGCCAACACGACGATTGCCGAGCCGGGAATGCCGTGAGCTCCCTTGGACGTCAGAAGCGAGATGCCCAGGATCAGCGCGAGGTCCGATAGTGACAACGGCGTGTTGGTGGCCTGAGCGATAAAGACGACACAAAGGGATAGCCAGATCGAAAAGCCGTCCAGATTGAATGAGTAGCCGGTGGGAATGACGAGACCGACGGTCGTGCTTTTGATCCCCATATGCCGGAGTTTTGCCATCACTACGGGCATCACCGCATCCGATGAACTGGATCCCATGGCGATCAGGATTTCATCCTTGAAATACTTCGTGAATTTCCACAGGCTGAGTCCGGCCAGTCGCATCACGGTACCAAGCACGACGACAATGAAGACGGCGCAACACAGGTAATACACGGCGACCAGCGCGCCCAGTCGCTGGATGGTGCCGATGCCGAATCTGGCGGTGGTGAAAGCGATGGCGCCCATGACCCCGATGGGGGCCAGCCTGACGATGATCCCCATCACCTTGAAGAGCACCTGCGAGAGGTCATCGATAAAACCGGCGACCAGCTTGCCGCGTTCGCCGAGCATTTGCAGGGCGACACCCAGCAGGACGGCAAGCAGCAGGATTTGCAGGATGTCGCCTTTGGCGAACGCGCCCAGGAACGTGGACGGGATAATGTTCAGGACGAAGTCGACGGCATTGCCGACATGGGCGGATTTGCCGCCGAACGCCGCGACGGCGGAAGGATCGAGGGCGGCCGGATTGATGTTCATACCCGCGCCGGGTTTAAGCAGGTAAGCAAGAACCAGCCCGATCAGAATGGCAATCGTCGAGACGATCTCGAAGTAGATGATCGTTTTTGCGGCAACCCGACCCGCCCTTTTCAGGTCCCCCGCGCCGCAGATACCTGTCACGACGAAACAGAAGACGATGGGGGCGATCATCATTTTGATCAGCTTGATGAACCCTTCGGCGAGCGGCATCAATGACTGACCGATATGCGGGCTGAAATAACCGATGAAGCCGCCCACGATCATGCCGATAATGACCTGAACGTAGAGTTTCGATAGCCAGGTCATTGCGGTGCCACGCGCGCCGGGCGAGCGCGAGGGGATCACAGGGTCAGCCGCCATAGCAGGGGTTCCGTCAGAGAGTGAGTACCAGTCCTACTGGTAGGACCAGTAGGACTGGTACTGAGAGTAACCAACGTCGAGGTGATGCGTCAAGAAAAAAAGAATTGTCGAAACGGGGCAACAACGGGGGCAACAACTGCCGGGAGATCAGGACGACGGCGTCGACACAATGATGTCGGCGGGAAGCCGTGCCGATTTTGTGGATTAGACTATCCGGACATGGACTGTCGCATGACCAGGAAATATTTATGGACGAATCAGTCGCGCGCGAGCGCGCGCGCAATGCCATTACGCCGTTATCGCAGGGCAGCTCGCCAAGACCGGATCGGTTGCCGGTCAGCCATCATGCGGTGGAAACGATCCAGCAACTCATTCTCAACGGAACATGGCGTGCGGGTGACCGCCTTCCTTCCCAACGAGACCTCGCGGAGCAGCTCAATTTGAGCAGAAACTCGCTGCGCGAGGCGCTTAGCGTCCTGGAGACACTGGGGTATCTGCGTATCGAACCGGGGCGAGGGGTCTTTGTGCTGACCGCCGAGCAGCGTCAGACACAGGCGACGCGGGAATGGCGGTCGGCGGGAAAGTATGCGCTGGAAGAGGTCTACCAGATGCGCTATGCCATCGAGGGCATGGCGGTGATGCTGCTGGCGTCGTCGCTTTCCGACAGGCAACTGGGTGAATTGAGGCGGATCGTTGCCGAGATGCGCGAGGCAGCAGTTCGCCACGATATCTACGCACTGAGCGAGCGCAATACGGCATTTCATTTCCATATCCTGCGTTGGTCAAGAAACCGTATGGCTGAGGAAATCGGGGAGAGCCTGCGCGCCGAGATTGAGCAAAGTAATCAATGGGCATTCGCCGACCAGCGCTTCAGTTCGATTGTCTCGTCGATCGAGGAAATCGAGATGATCGTCGATGCGCTTGCCGATTCTGATCCCGCCAAAGCGCGTTTGGCCGTCGAACAGCATATTCACTATGCCGCGCGGCGCGCGGGAATCAATCTGGGCCTCGCCGGCCGATAAAAATCATGGAGTACGCGCGATGAGCATCAAGCGGTTACCACTTGAACCCCTGACGCGGGATCGATTCGCCTCGTTCGGCGATGTCGTCGAGATCGGGGGCAAGCAGGGTTTCCAGATCAATGACGGTATGGCCAGGCGTTATCACGATCTGGCGCACATCGACGTTGCCAGGGAGCATGGACGCCCGATCGTGAGTATTTTGACGACCCGGCCAAATACGTTTCCCTTTACCGTGAAATGCGTACAGCGCTACCCATTGTCGAGCCAGGCATTCATTCCGCTGACCGGTTGCCCATTTGTCGTGGTCGTGGCCGAGGAGCGGAATGCCGATAAGCCGAAGCGGCTCAGTGCTTTCATCACGGATGGAACGCAGGGAGTCAACTATCGTCCGGGTACCTGGCATCACACGCTCATCGTGCCGGATCGCGAGGCAGCTTTTCTGGTGATCGATCGTGGCGGCCCAGGAGAGAACTGTGACCAACACTGGTTCGAGGAAGCGGACCGGCCGGTATTGATACATGCCGACGCCACTGAAGAGGGGTGAACGGAACTCAGACGGTTGAGGGTCGGTTCGTACACGTGCATGGTTGAATCCACTCAACGGGCAGCGCAACACAATGATGCCCGCTCAGGGGGACTGCAGCGTCCCGTCGCGAAGACGCGTCTGCGTCCAGGTCGTCACGGTGTTCTCACACGGATACCTGGCGGCCTCGACCTCGTCGATATCGACGCCAAGACCCGGCTTGTCGTTCGTATACACGTGGCCGTCACGGAATTCCGGCAAGCCCGGGAATACGTCGAGCAGCGCGGCTTTCGGGCCGCGCAATTCCTGGATCACGAAGTTCGGCGGCTCCGTGCCGGACCACTCCTGCACGCCGAAGTTGCGCGCCGCAAGATCGATATGGATGTTCGCCGCGTGCGCGAGCGGCGACATGTCGCCCGGACCGTGCCAGGCTGTCCGCACGCCGAACTGTTCCGCGAAGATCTGTAGCTTGCGTCCCGCCGTAATGCCACCGATCTGGCTCAGATGAACGCGAACGAAATCGATCAACCGCTCCGTGATCAGGAAGCGCCATTCGTATGGGTTATTGAAGAGTTCGCCTTGCGCCAACGGCGTGATCGTCTTTTCCCTCAACTGACGGATCCATTCGCCTTCCTCGAGCGCGATCGCGTCTTCGAGGAAGAACAGGTCGTACTTTTCGAGCTCACAGGCGAACCGGATTGCTTCGACGGGCTTTAGCCGCTCATGCACGTCGTGGCACAGTTCGACATCGAAGCCGATGTTGCTGCGGATGCCGTCGAAGAGTTCAAGCGTCTCGCGCATGTATTTCCTGCTGTCGAGATACACGCCTTGCGCTGCGCCGCGGGGCGCGCTCGATGGCGCGCCGCCATAGGCGCCACCGCCATACCCACCACTTTGGCAGCGGATATGCGTGATCCCCTGCTCGCGATACTTCTGAATGTTTTCGCACAGTTCGTTGAGGTCGCGGCCGTCTGCGTGACGATAGATCGGCACGCCTTCGCGACACTTGCCGCCAAAGAGTTGATACAGCGGCATGTTCGCCATCTTGCCCTTGATGTCCCATAACGCCATGTCGACGCCCGAGATCGCATTGTTCTCGATCGGGCCGTTGCGCCAGTACGCGTTCTGATGCATCAGTTGCCAGAGATCTTCGATTGCCTCGGCATCGCGACCGATCAGCAGCGGCCGCAGATACTCCTCGATCAGACATTTGACCGCGACGTGCCGGTACGCGAAAGTCGCGCATCCGAGACCGTAGAGGCCGGGCTGGTTGGTCTCGACCTTCACGACGGTCAGGTTGATGCCTTCCGGCGCGGTCAGGATGACTTTTACATCAGTGATGAACGTTGCCATTTTCGTCAGCGCGAAGTGAATGATCAGCGAGTATGCGTTGCGGCGGGAAACGCGCCGCTTTGCCTGGCGTGCTGCTCCGTCGAGGCCGGAAGCGCTATCGTCAGGATCACGGACAGCAGCAGCGCGGCGGCCATGAAGATATAGGAGGCGGCGGGACTGCCGGTCGCGCCGTTCAGGTAGCCGACGATCCAGGAACCGAGAAACGCGCCCAGTGCTCCGCTTGAATTGATGAGTCCGATCGCTCCGCCGAGTACGTTGCTCGGGATCAGCTCGGGCACAAACGCGAAGAACGGCCCATATGGCGCGTACATCGTCGCTCCCGCCACGACCAGTAAAACGAACGAGAGCCAGAAGTGCGAGCTGCCGATCAGGTACGACGCGACGAGCGCGATCGTTCCGACGAGCAGCAGCGGCCAAACGAAGAGCTTGCGATTGCGCGTCTTGTCGGAGAGCCAGGACGCAAGCAGCATCAGTACGATGGCGGCGAGATATGGCACGGCGGCAAGCCACCCGACCGACACGATATCGATCGTGGACGCGGACTTGAGAATCGACGGCAGCCACATGATGAAGCCGTACACGCCGATGCTCCACAGTGCGTGGATCGCGCAGCATTTGAGCAGGATCGGCGAACGGAAGGCGGCCTTGTAATTGCGCACCGGCGCGATGTGCGCCTGTTCAGCTTCGAGGCGTGCATTGAGTTCGGTCTTTTCCGCGTCGGTCATCCACGGTGCGTCGGCCGGGCGATCCTTGACCGTGACCCACCACACTATGGCCCATACCAGCGCGGGCAGTCCTTCGAGCACGAACATCTCGCGCCATCCGAAGCTGTGCACGAGATAACCGGAGACCACCGACATCCACAGGACCGTCACCGGATTGCCGAGAATCAGATACGTGTTGGCGCGGGAGCGTTCGTCGCGCGTGAACCATCGGCTGATGTATATCAGCATCGACGGCATCACGGCCGCCTCCACTATGCCGAGCACGAAGCGCAGCGCCATCAGCATCGGAATGTTGCTGACCATCCCGGTGGCGGCGGCACACAGTCCCCACAGAATCAGGCTGATGAAAATCAGCTTCTTCACGCTGTTGCGCTGTGCGTAGATCGCGCCCGGCACCTGAAACAGGCAATAGCCGAGAAAGAACAGGGAGCCGATCAACGACGACGTGCCGGACGTGATGCCGAGATCCTCGCTGATACCCGCCGCGGCCGCGAAGCCGTAGTTTGCGCGGTCGAGATAGGCGAGGCTGTAGGTGATGAAGATGATGGGCATCAGATACCACCATCTCTGTGTTGCTACGGGTTTGACACTTTCCATGACGTCTCCGAATGGGTAAGGCGCAAGAGGGGCGTTCGCGCGGGATGCCTTTTTTCTGTTCTCCGCGCGAACCTGAATCAGAGAACGGCGAGCCACCCGCCGTCGACGAAGATGATCTGACCGTTCACATAGCTCGATGCCGACGACGACAGATAAACCGCGGTTCCGACGAGTTCGTCCGGCCGGCCCCAGCGCTGGGACGGATTGCTGCTCTTCACCCACGCGTCGAAAGCCGCGTTCTCGATGAGAGGCTTGTTCATGTCGGTGAGGATGTAGCCGGGGCCGATCGCGTTGGCCTGGATGTTCGACGACGCCCACTCGGCGCACATCGCGCGGGTCAGCATCTTGATGCCGCCCTTGGCCGCCGTGTAGGCGCCGACCGTCGCACGCGCGCCCTCGCTCGTGAGCGAGCCGATGTTGACGATCTTGCCGCCCGTACCGCGCGCGATCATGCGCCGCGCTGCCTGCTTCGCGACGATGAACGCGCTCGTCAGATTGGTGTCGATCACGCGCTGCCAATCGTTCAGTTCCAGCTCGACGAGCGGCTTGCGAAACTGGATGCCCGCATTGTTGATCAGGATGTCGATCTGCATGCCCGCGGCATCCCATGCATCGAAGGCTGCGGCGACCGCCTGCTCGTCGGTCACGTCGAACGCGCGACCGAGAACGTCGAACCCTTTGGCGGCGAGACACGCGACGGCTTCGGCCACCGTATCGGCGCGCGTGCCATTCAGTACCACGCGTGCGCCCGCGGCGGCCAGTCCTTCCGCGAGCGCGAAGCCGATGCCGCGCGCCGAACCGGTCACCAGCGCCGTGCGGCCGCTGAGGTCAAAAAGCTGTGTCATGTCGTCTTCCTTGTCGGGTGGAGCGAAACGGGATGCAACAGCGCCCCTCGCAGCCCGTTGCCGGGCGCGATGCATCAGGTTTCGTGAAGGGGTTTAGATCAGACCGGCTGGTCGTTCGCAGTCGACGCGAGCTTCGCGCGATCGTCGAAATCCTGCTCGGCGCGCCGGATGAGCGTCAGGACCGCCTGTTCGGCCGCTGTTTCATCCCCGCGCTCGATCGCCACGCACAACGCCTCGTGCATCGGCAGCGAGCGTGCCGGACCGCCGACGATCTCGGAGCTCAGCTCGAAGCTCGTTCGCAGGATCGCCGACAGGGCGTTCTGCATCTGCTGGACGAACTGATTGTGGCAAGCGGCAAGGATCGCACCGTGGAATGCGAGGTCGGCTGGAACATATTCGCAGTGGCCGGCCACCGCCCGCTCCATCGCCTTGAACGCGCGCCGGATCGCTTTCCGGTCGTCGTCGGTTGCTCGCCTCGCCGCGAGCTTTGCCGCATTGGGTTCGATGATCAGACGCAGCTCCATCAGGTCCCGGATCACGCTGGTGTCGACGGCGCCAGCGCGGGCCCGCCAGGTCATGACGTCCGGGTCGAATAACTGCCACTGCGACCGTGGCAGCACGATCGTGCCGTACCGGCGCCGGACTTCGAGCATGCCCTTCGCGGACAGCGACTTCATCGTCTCCCGGATCGTGATCCGGCTGACCTGCAATTGCTCCGCAAGCTCGGGTTCGGACGGAAGAATGTCGCCGGGCGCGAATTTGCCGGAGCAAATCTGTTCGCCTATCTGGTTGAGAACCTGTCGATGCAACGTCGCCATGATTTTCCTTCTACATCATACGTATGACGTTGAAAGATAGAGAGCGACGACGTTTACAACAATTCGGGTTGACCCTGGTGAGGCGCATCGCATCTGCGCGGTTGCGGTGAGTGGATGGAGCGGGCACGTCGTCGTGTGGAGCACCGCTTCCCCCAACGCCGAAGGGTCGATCGTAGCCATCGGATGGGGGAAATTCCCTACGCCTATTTATCGATGCGTCGATAAAAGCGCTTGACGTTGCAATTTTAAGCACCTAACTTTGGGTCATCCTCACTGGAACAGTCGTTCCGTTAAACGGATCATTATGCAAAGAGATCTTCTTGGCAACGCAATGCGAGTGGTGGAATTCCTCAGCAAAATACAGTCGCCCGTGGGTGTGCGGGATCTCAGCCGACACCTGGATATGCCTGTGGCCAGCATTCACCGGGTGCTACAGGCCTTGAAGCGCGAAAGATTGATCGTGCAGGTGAGCGATCAGGGGTTGTATGCGAGTGGTGAGCGACTCGTCGAATTGGCCACCAATCTGATGCGAGCCCATAACCTGGTGCCGGTGGCTTCTCCATTCCTGAACAGAATGGCCGCCCTGAGCGGAGAGTCCGCGACCCTCATGGTGATGGAGGGCAACGAGGCTGTTTGCGTCGCCAGTGTGGAGAGCGAGCAGATGCTACGCGTCGTCTTTCCGGTCGGATGGCGCGGCCCTCTTTACCGTGGGGCTTCCGGACGGCTGTTGCTCGCATTTCAGCCTGTCGAAGTCATCGAAACTGTGATCGAAAACGGCGCACGAGAAGAGGGAGCGGACCGGTTGCTGGACAGCGAAGCGCTGCGACGCAGTCTTCCCGAATTGCGCAAAGCCGGTTATGTCGTCAGCCATGGCGAGCGCCACGAAGGCTGGTCTTCCGTGGCGGCGGCGATCCATGCGCCGGGAGCTACGGTAATCGGTAGCGTTGCGTTGTATGGCCCGAACTCCAGGTTCGGAGACAAGCAGCTCGAAGACCACGCGAAACATGTCACCGAGTGTGCCCGGAGTATCTCGGATGCGCTGGCTCAACTGGTCGACGCGGGTCCTATCGGGCCACAACTGGACGCTGAGTCGCTCAGACGTCGTCAGTATTACGCTCGGCCCTCAGATGCGGCCAGCATGCCTTATACCCTGTCCCCAGCAGAGAGAACACCATGACAACATTGCAGACTGACCGGCGTGCGCAGATTCCGGCCCGAATCATGACAGAAGCCCTTGCGCGCACAGTGGCCGATGCCGCGCAGACCAGAGCGCGGGAGCTTCATATCACGATGAGCGTGGCGGTGGTCGACGAGTCCGGCAATCTCGTCTACTTCGTGCGCGGCGATACGTGCAGTTTCCCGACATTCGAGACGGCGCGAGGCAAAGCGGTCATGGCGGCGGGTTTTCGCAGGCCGACGCATGAATACGATGAACACTTTCGCCAGAACCCGGCTTTTTGGACCAGCATCTCGGACAGTCTCAAGCTGGTGCCTGGCCCGGGTGGATTCCCGCTCACGCGCGACGGGGTCATGATTGGCGGTGTCGGATGTGGAGGGGGGCTCGCCGGCGAAGACGAAATGTGTGCGCAAGCCGGAGCGCAGGCAATCGGGAGCTGAATATGCCCAGCATGCTGGAAGTCTCGAATGTATGGAAGCGGTTCGATCGTGCGGGCCACGCTTCCCCGGCAGTCGCGGGTGTTAGCTTTCGCGTCGAGGAAGGTGAGTTCGTTTCCATTGTCGGTAGTTCTGGATGTGGAAAGAGCACGCTTCTCAATATCATCGCGGGGTTGGTCACACCAGATTCCGGGCAGGTTGCCATGCGAGGTGTGCCGGTTACAGGTGCGCACCGCAGCGTCGGATATACGTTTCAGCAGCCGTCCTTGCTGCCGTGGCGGACCGTGTGCGCCAATGTCGAATTGGGACTGGAACTGCGTGGCGTGGACCGCGGGACACGTCGGCGCGTAGCAATGGATCTGATCGAACAGGTAGGGCTTGCGGAGTTCTCGGAAGCCTATCCGCATCAGCTATCTGGCGGTATGGCCAAGCGGGCGGAGATTGTCCGCGTGCTAGCGATTGATCCAGAGCTATTGCTGATGGACGAACCCTTTGGCGCGCTGGACGCGCAAACGAAGATCCACATGCAGAATCTGTTGCTACATCTGCTTCAGATGATGCACAAGACAGTCATTTTTATCACGCACGACCTCGAAGAGGCTGTCGTGCTCTCCGATCGCGTCATCACAATGGCAGCCCGTCCAGGACGTGTGATTCGCGAGCATCCGATCATTCTCGACAGGCCACGCGACAGTCGCACGGCGCGTCTTGATTCGCGCTTTGCCAGTTACCTGAAGCCCGTATGGGAGGATATTGAACCGCTAGGCGGAGAACAACATGCTGCTTGAACAGGTACGCACTTTCGATAAACGCTGGAAATTGCGCTTATCCGACAAGTACCGGAATTCATTGTCCCTGCTGATTTGCCGAATCGGCGTGTTGTTCCTGATTGTGGCGGCCTGGGAGGCTTTCGTCGATCTGCGATGGATGGATCGTTATCTTTTCTCGTCGCCATCGAAGATTATCGCCAGATTTGGCACCCTGATTTCTTCCGGTGCCTTGTTCGAACATATATACGTCACAGCGGCAGAGACATTCCTTGCTTTCGTCATTGGCGCAGTTGCTGGTGTGGTCCTTGGAATACTGCTCGCGCTGTTGCCCCGGGTAGCTCGTATTCTTGATCCGTTTCTGGTTGCCATTAATGGCTTGCCGAGAGCGGCGCTTGCGCCACTGTTCGTAGTGTGGTTTGGGATTGGCATTGCATCAAAGGTCGCGGTCGGTGCTTCGATTGTGCTGTTCGTCTGTCTTCTTTCGACTTACGACGGGGTGGCCAATGCAAATGCCGTTTTGCTGCAGGTTGGACGCTCGCTGGGTGCGACACCCTATCAGTTGCTGACGAAAGTGCAGTTACCTTCGGCATTGCCGTGGATTGTCGGAGGGCTCAGAACCAGTGTGGCTATGTCTCTCATCGGGACCATCATTGGGGAATTCATTGCTGCAAGCCACGGACTCGGCTGGTACATAGCGTACTCGGCCGGCATATTCGATACTACCGGTGTCATGGTCGGCCTGATCGTACTGGGTTTGATTGCTGTTCTTCTGGATATTTCGGTTCAGTTCATTGGGCGGCGACTCACACCATGGAAAGCTAACGTCACGCCTTGAAATCACAGCCGTAACCTGAAAGGCAAAAAAATGAAAATCCCCGCAAAAATCTCAAGATTTTTTATAGCTCTACTAATTACAGGTATGACACCTTTTTCTCAAGCTTCCGGAAACACGGAGGTCAAAATCGCCGAAGGCAGCCGATCGTTCACGGTGATGCCTCTGTATATCGCCATCAGCGAAGGTTACTTCGCGGAACAAGGTTTAGACGTGAACCTGATTTCGATGAAGGGCGGTCCAGCGGCCGTCGGTGCGCTTCTTTCAGGCAACGTTGACGCGACGTTTAGTGCTGCGGAGACGGCTATCAAACTGCGCGAGCAGGGCAAGAACATCCGGGTCGCGACGCTCATCCAGGACAAGGATCCGGGTGTTCTTGTTGTGCCCACGAGCAGCATGGCCAGGTCACTTGCTGATCTGAAGGGCAAGCGGATTGGTGTGACGGCGACCGGCTCACTCACGGATCTGATCCTTCGTCTGTACATCCGCAGGGAAGGGCTCACGGAAAGCGACTTCAAGATCATAGGATTGGGCTCTGGTGCTACGGTTTCGGCCGCCCTCAGCCATGGAGAAATAGATGCCGCAATGACTGTGACTCCGTTCCTGACGAAAATGCAGCTCGATAAGTCAATAAAGGTGATTCACGACTTCAGAACTGAAATCTACCCAGGACAGGCGTTGCTGGTGGGGCCTGAGCTGGACGGCCCGCGTAGAGCGCTGCTGGTCAAGATTGTCGCAGCGCTCAAAAAGGGGATTCAGACTCTCTATTCAAGCCCAGAGGTAGTCGCGAGGATTGCGCGAACCTATTTCAGCGGAATGGATCCGTCGATCCTTAACGCGATGGTTCTGGACGAAACCCAAAAGACACCTGTTTTCTCAAGAGACGGGAGGCTATCGCGAGAAAATTATGAAACTCTTGTTAAGTTGCTGACCGATAGCAACCAGATAACCAGACCGGAAAAATACGAGGATGTCGTAATTGACCTTGCTCGATGAGCACGATCGAGTGCGCTCGACGGCTATGCACAGATGGCCAATTTGTCAACGACCATGGTTGTCCAGTGTGAATGTCACATGAAGTCACATGAAAAGGAGAGTGAATATGGATGACGGAGAAAGAAAGAGCACGAGGCTTCGGCAGATTTTTTCCCGGAAAGGTCAGCCTGTTATGCACGTAGCGAGTGCACCGACAGCCTATGCGGCACGAATGATCGAGAAGGCCGGTTTTGAATACATTTTTCTCGGTGGAGACGTGACATTCGGAACGATGCTGGCGATGCCGGGCACTTATCTTACGATGACGGAGAAAGTGTTCATCGCGAAGTTCTTTGTGCGCGCGGTCTCTTTGCCAGTCGTGATGGATTGCGATGAAGTTTGTGGCCGTGGGCCTGCTTTTCTGGAGCGGGCAGTGGAGGAATACATCGGCATTGGCCTTGCCGGCATGGATATCGACGACCGAATTTTCCCGGAGGGGAGCGGTGCGGCCAATGTGGACCGGGAGCATGGCATCCGCATGGGTGTTGTACCAACAGAAGAGATGGTCGAGAAGATCCGCGCCGCGAGTTTGATCCGGCAGAAGCTCGACCCTGACTTCGTTATCCGCGTGCGCTGTTACGACTTCCATGGTGATACTCCGCTGGAGAAGATCATTGAGCGACTGCAACGATACGAAGAAGCTGGCGCCGACGTACTCTATCTCGGGGGAGTTTCCTCGCCAGAAGATACACGGACGACGGTCAGTGCGCTGAAGGTGCCCTGCACCGTACCGGCAACCTGGATGACCTACGAATTGGCCAGTAAGCTCAACTTGTGCGAGTACCGACAGCCTTATGAGCTTGAGATGGCGATGCATGCGGCTGGCTGGGAATTCCTCAGCGATTTCCAGAAGAACGGAACAGATGCAGTGCGCCGACTACGGGAACGTTTTCTCGGAAATCCTTATATGGCTGCCCCAGAGCTACTTCGAACGAACGTCATTTGAGGACGCATATGTCTTGATCCATATAAGTTTCTGAACTTAGTATATAAATTTTTCAACTTTATTTAGGATGTCAAAATGAAAAATGGTTATCGTGTCATTGATATGGATACCCATGTCAACCCCAGCTTCGATACGTTGGTCAAATACATGGATCCATCGTTTAAGGCGCGGATCGAGGAACTGGATCCGTACCTTCGGGTGCAGGATTATGGTTCCGGAAAGTTCACGACCATTACCGTTGCTCCTTACCCGTACGACAGGTTTCCGGGCGAAGCGCCACAGAGCGAAAATACCCAGCTTACGGCAGGTGGGCGAGGCGCTCTCGAGAAACGGGTGACAAAACGATCGAGTCATCATCGAATCGATCCGCAGCCGGGTGTTCAGGACGAAGATGCGAGCGCTCGACTCGGTGACATGGACATGGAAGGGCGGGATGTCGATCTGCTCATTCCTGGAACGTGGTGTACCGCTGTTTCGGGTGTAAAGGACGTGACGCTCATTGAAGGCCTTTACCGTGCATATCACAACTACATCGCTGAGTATTGCGCACAGGCTCCCGATCGCTTGAAGAGCATGGTTCTGATTCCGGGTGCCGACCCGGCGTGGGCCGTTGAGGAAGTCAGGCGACTGAAGAAGGAAAAGTGGGTGTCGTCGGTATGGCCTCTTCTTCCGCCGGATATGCCGGTAGATCATCCCTGTTTGAATCCCCTGTGGGATGAAATGAACGACGCGCACTTACCGATCATTTTCCACAGTTTTTTCTATGAACCTCCGTATTTCCCCGGTTATCGGGACGTATGGGGGAATGCCGCAGTAGCGCGTACCGCTGCACACCCGTGGGCCGCCGCCCGTTTCCTGTCGTATCTGATTGTCGGACAGATTTTCGATCGCTATCCCAACATCAATGCTGCGGCATCGGAAGTGGGACATGGCTGGCTGCCTCACTGGGTAACCCGCTTGGGCGAGATGGTCAACTATGTCGGCGGAGCCACGCCTCAAACGAAATACGAACCGATCGACTACGTGCGTATGGGACGTTTTCGGGTGGGTGCGGAGCCGTTTGAAGGACCTGAAATCACGAAATTCTGCGTCGAAATGTTAGGTGAGGACGCACTGATGCATCAGTCGGACTATCCGCATGGGGAGTCCCACTTCCCTGACACTGTCGAAATGGTCATGGAATGGGATTTCTGGAAGGACAAGCCCGACTCGGCATTGCGCAAATTTATGAGTGGCAACGCAGAGTCTTTTCTGCGCCTGCTCTGACGTGTCGAGCCTTCCTGAAAGGGGATTGGAACATGAATTTCTATCAGCATCACGTTTTCTTTTGCTGTAACCAGCGAGCCGAGGGGCAAAACTGTTGCAACAATCACGGATCTCAGGATATGAGGGACTATGCGAAGTCGAGAATCAGCGAGCTGAAACTGGCCGGGCCTGGAAAGATACGCATCAACCAGGCGGGATGCCTTGATCGCTGCGATGAGGGCCCCGTAATGGTGGTCTATCCGGAAGGGGTTTGGTACACCTTCGTAGAACGCGAGGACATCGATGAAATTATCGATGAACACCTTGTGAAAGGTCGCGTCGTCAGCCGTCTGACCTTGTAAGCAGAATGACCTCGAGCATAGACAAGCGCTATCCGGCCCTGGCTGTTGTGGCAACGTGCTTTGCGTTTAACCTCTTCAGTCGGGGCATCGGCGATGCCTATACGATCATGTTGCTTCCGTTGCAGCGGGAGTTCGGGTGGACTCGTACGGAGTTGACCGGTGTCTACTCGCTGTATCTGCTCCTCAACGGAATCGTTGCTCCCGCAGTGGGTCTGATTGTCGATCGTTATGGTCCGCGTGTTGTGTATGTGGGCGGGTTATTCGTTGTAGGGCTTTCGCTAATAGCCGCGAGCACGCTTAATCATCTCTGGCAGTTTTATGCAACTATTGGCGGCCTTGTGGGTGTCGGCTCCGCCCTGATCGGGATGGTGCCGGCTTCCGCCTTATTGGCACGCTGGTATCGCCGACGTCTCGCGTCGATGATTGGCTTCGTATTTTCGGCGGCGGGTGTCGGATCACTGATTCTGGTGCCCACAGTGCAATTTCTCGTGATGCGCGATGGCTGGCGAACGGCATATCGCGCGCTTGGGTCGGGCATATTGCTGTTCGTCGGAGTACAACTGATTTTTGTTCCCTGGCGACGCTTCGAGACGGGAGATTCGCGCCTCCACTCCAATGTTCTTCAACATGGGAAAGATTCACACTGGACGGTGCGCGCAGCATTGTGTTCTCCCTTTTACTGGAGCCTCGTGCGTGTCTTCTTTTTCACGTCGATCGGAATGTACGCGGTACTGGTGCAATTCATCGCCTATCTGACAGATTTGGGATTCTCTCCTCTCACTGCGGCGGGATGCTTCGGGATTATGAGCGTCTTGTCCGTTATCAGCGTCATGATGAGTGGCGTCGCGTCGGACAGGTGGGGCGGACGGCTTACCGCGATTGTGAGCTTCGTGGGCACGGCGATCGGCATGTTGCTGCTCCTGTTGTTGTCGGTCCAGGATCAGTTCCTCGTGCTTGCCGGTGTCGTGTTGATCTATGGAGCGTTCCAAGGAACGCGTGGCCCGATCGTATCCGCCCTTTCGGCCAGGCATTTTTCTGGACCGCGCGCGGCAACGATTTACGGAACGATTCTGGCGACCAGTGCGGTCGGTTCATCGCTCGGTGCATTGGCGGCCGGAATCCTGCATGACGTTACCGGTGACTACCGTGCGAGCCTGATTCTCTCTATCGGGACGATAGCGCTAGCCGCATGGCCTTTTTGGTCTGTCCGGGAATTGCGTGAACTTCAACGCTGAACTGCCATGTCGCGAATGACCGAAAATCGTGAATTCTGCGTCAAGCTGCTACGTAGCGGGCGAACATACGTCGTTCGCGGCGACCAGACGGTGCTTGACGGTGCACTGGAATCGGGTCTCGTGCTTCCCCACAGTTGTCGCAACGGTATCTGCGGGGCATGTGAGGCTCGCGTGCTGGAAGGCCAGGTAGACATACAGGAAAACGACCGGTCCGTTGGTACGACGCTACTTTGTCAAGCGAAGCCATTGACCGACCTGGTGATCGATGCAGAAGAGCTCGTCGTTGGCGCTGTGACACCAAGACGTATGCCCGCGCGCGTTCACAAGATCGAACGTGTTGCTCCCGACGTTACGGTTCTCACGCTAAGACTACCCGAAATAAACCCGTTGAAATTCGCCGCGGGGCAATACGTCGACATTCTGATGCGCGATGGTGGGCGCCGCAGTTATTCAATTGCCACGACGCCCGGCGCTGACGGAGTAACCGAGATCCAGCTCCATGTAAGACAGATGCGGGGCGGGCGATTCTCCGATCAGATGCTTTCTGGTCTGAAAGAAAAGGACATATTACGGATCGAGGCTCCGTTCGGAACGTTTTGTCTCCGTCCGGAGCGTTCGGTCCCGGCAATACTGCTTGCAAGCGGCACGGGCATCGCACCGATCCTGTCAATTGTTGAAGCGTCGAGGAAGCGGGGCGACTCACGCAGTTTGTTTCTTTATTGGGGCTGCCGCACGCAACAGGATCTTTATCTTTCACATTTGCAACGGTGGGTGGAAAGCGGGTGGTTGACTCGTTATGTTCCAGTCCTTTCAGACATCGCGGAGCGTGAGCGTTGGTCTGGGCGTACCGGTCTCGTGCATCACGCGGTGATGGATGATTTCGATGACCTGTCCGAATTTGAAGTATACGCGTGCGGGGCCCCGGCCATGGTGGATGCCGCACGCCGTGATTTCTGCGCATCCCGCGGACTTTCCATCCATACATTCCATTCCGACGCCTTCATCTCGGCAAGCAAATCGTGAAATGTCGCCGTACCGATTCCGGGCGTACTAAGGAGTTTTCATGAAAGCCATATCGACTGCTGACGCACCGCGTGCCTTGGGACCTTATTCACAGGGAATCCTGGCCGGCGACATCGTTTACCTTGCTGGCCAGATTGGTCTCAATCCCGGGACCATGACGCTCGAGGAAGGAATCGAACCACAAATACGCCGTGTGTTCGGAAACCTGCGCTCGGTCTGTCGTACAGCGGGAGGAGACTTGAGTCTTGTCGTCAAGTTGACTCTATATCTCACGGACTTTTCGAGTTGGCCCATCGTAAATGAGGTCATGTCGGAATATTTCCAGGAACCTTACCAGGCGCGGACCACTATTGTTGTTGCATCGCTTCCCCTTAATGCTGCGATAGAGGTGGACGCGGTCATGCATTTGACCTCGAGTCGCCAATTGCGCGGCTAACAATCCATGTTTCCTGTATCAGGTCGAGCACTGTCATGTACTCACTCCAGATCAGCATTCTCTTCGAAACGGCTGATTTCAGCGGCACACTCGAATGCGCGATTGCCCATGCCCGAAGAACGGGCGTGATTCTGATTGCTCTTGCTGTACGGCAGACATCTGAGGGTGGAAAGGGCGTCATGGTAGCTGCTTCCGATACCAGGGACGCACTTAACCTGCTTATGGCCCGTCTGGGAAACACGATTGGACTTTGTGTTCAGTCGTTTCTGGTGACGAAGGGTTCCGTTCCGTCATTCGATCTTTGCTCGACACTCGCTGGATAGCCGGCTCGAATCGAGCGGGCAGTTGTTCACTATCGTTTTCTATTGGGCACTTAAATCACATCACTCGAGCCACTACTCACGAAATAAAGAAGAAATACGTCGCATTATCAATTGATGAGACGTGGCGACTTCGCTGACATTTGTCTTGAAAAGGGGCTGATATGGCATTGGGTACGGGGAGATTATTGAGGCGCGTACACTTTCGATGGCTGATTCAGGGAGCGGCCGTTGCTGCCGTCTTCTCTTCTGGCATTGCAAGACCGGCTTTTGCCGAAGAAACAGGCGGGCCATCCAGTGAAAGTTCAACGCCTGGCCAGCCAGGCAGCCCGCAGCCACCCTCCGATTCTCCGGCCACTTCGGCGTCGACCGAACTTGCGCCGGTCGTAGTGACGGCACGTAAGCAGAACGAGCCTGCCCAGCAGGTTCCGATCAGCATGACCGTATTGTCAGGACGGCAGTTTCAGGACATCGCGCCAACGTCATCCAACGCGGGAATTGCGAGGTCCGCGCCGAACACGAGTTTTGTGCAACTCGGTGGCATTTACGCTAACTCGTTCAACATCCGGGGGCTGGGCTCCATCAATCCCTTGTCGGCTGATGACACATCCGTTCCCCTCTACATCGGCGAGATACCGCAGTCGGTCTATGGCCTTCCCGCTACCACGCTCGACATGGCTCGCGGTGAGGTTCTGCGAGGGCCTCAAGGAACGCTTTGGGGGCGAAACTCGCAAGGTGGCGCCATCAATCTTGTACCGAATACGCCGGATTTCCGGTCGTCTTACTCTCTGCGCGGGGAGGTTGGCAGTAATGGCTGGGGTTTGGGTGAGCTTATTGCGAATTCGCCATTGGTGGCGGATAAGTTGGCGGGGCGACTTGCGCTTCAGTACAACACGAAGGCCGGTGACGTCACCAACATCACGTCTGGCGGTAAGGATGGCGACAATCAGATTGGTGCCGCTCGCGGCTCTCTATTGTTTACTCCGGATGACAATACGCTCGCAATCCTCACGTTCAGCTACAACCGCGATAACGATTCGATCCCTTACCGCATCTTGCGAGATAGCCCCTGCTTTCCGTGCAGCGCCACCGATCCGCGACCTGATTTCACGCGCCACAGTTATGGCGCGAATCTGAGGATTGAGCACACATTCGACTCTTTCCAGTTCACCTCGTTGTCGAGCGTCAGTCGAACCGATGTCCGCCAGTTGCTTGATAACACCGATGGACTGATATTTGGTGCGATCCTCGACTTGCCACCTTCGGCATTTGCCGATCCAACAAAGAACCTTCTGAGTTTCAATCTGGGCGACACGGAATATTATCAGGAGCTCCGAGTGTCATCCCTACCGGAACAACCCGTCCTCTGGACCGCGGGGGTCAATTTCTTCAGGTCGGTTTTTTCGACTGCTACCGACGGTGCGAATGTCGATCAGTTCAGCCTCCGTCCTTTCAGCGGCCAACAGCATAACGATCTCACGACCAACAGTTATGCCGCGTTTGGCGAGGCGACGGTACCTATTTCCGGTCATCTGAAAGGTACGCTTGGCCTGCGCCTTACCCATGAAGACAAGAGCGCCAATTACAATTTTATCGGCGGGGGTTTTCCAACTACCGTGGCCAATTTCGCAGAAAGCGCGTCGTTTTCGGACACCTTCGTCACCGGCCGTGCTGGCCTCAGCTATGACTGGTCTCCGAACTTCATGACTTACGTTAATGTGGGCCGCGGTGCGGTCGCTGGCGGGTTCCCCTATCTTTCACAGAATACTCCGCTTGGCGACCGTGAGAACCCATTCCCGACGTCTTTCAGTTGGACATACGAAGCCGGATTCAAGTCGACGCTGTGGGATGACCGGGTGACCCTCAACGGCGCCGTTTTCTACAACGACGTTGCCAATGGCCACATTATCGCCTTCGGCACTGGAGGCATCGCATTCCAGACTGACGTGCTGAGCTATCACACGTTCGGCGGCGAGTTTGAAACCCACGTGCAGGTGACACCCGGGCTCAGCCTTGGTGGCGGCATCGGATACACGGATGCTTCGTTTCAGGACGTTCCCACTGGTAGCCCAACGGGCGCCGTAAATGGTAGTGATGTCCCGAACGTTCCCCACTTCACGGGGAACCTTACCGCGGACTACCACTTGCCCGCGCGGAAACTCGGGTTCTCGGGCGGTTCCATTTTTGTCAACGGAACCTACCAATACGTCGGCAGCCGAGCAGCCGATGTCCAGAACAGCTTCAGGCTCGATCCCTACAACATCCTCAATGCGCGAGTGGGTTGGCAAGGTAAGGATCTCAGCGTCTATGCGTTTGCGTACAACCTCCTCGACAAGCGCTATGAAGCGCTTGGACAGACCGCCAGTGGTGTGCAGGAGGTCATCGTCGGTCCCGGTCGGATAGTCGGAGTCGGCGCCTCCGTCAAATTCTGAAAGCCACTCTGATTCTTCAGGAAAGTGAGTCGATGTCGACATCAAACAAAACCGGTACAACAGCGGACACACCCTTGGCGATCACTGTTCAGAGCCACCGTTCGGCAATCCCGCTTCTGGTTGCCATTGGTATTCTCTACGCCGCGTTCGGAATTGTTCTTGGATTGCTTCAAGGCGGCCTGCCGCCGCTGCTACGCAGCCGTGGCTTCGATATCGGCTCGATTGGGTGGCTGTTCGCTATTCTTCTGCCGTTCGGCTTGACCTTCCTTTGGGCTCCATTGGTTGACTCGATTCCTTTGTCCCGGAAGACCCCTCGGGTTGCCTGGATCCTGGCGGCTCAGGCAGTCTCGATCATTGTTCTGTTAGCGATTGCAGCCACCGAAACGGTGCATCCCGCAATTCTGTTTGGGCTCGCGCTCACCGTGGCATTTGCGGCTGCCACGATGGACGTGGCTCTTGATGCATTGTCTGTCACGGCCGTGCCGCCTTCCTATAGGCCAGTGGCCGCCAGTCTCAAGCTTTGCGCGCTCTCCTTGGGGGCGATCATTGGTGGAGGTGTATTCGTCGCCCTTTCGCATAGGCTTGGATGGCAGTCTTTATTTCTGGGCTTCGCGGTTCTTATGTTCTTTGCGCCGCTTCCTCTTGTGTTCAATCGCGACTACGATGCGCCGATGAGTGATATTGCTCCGCTTCGTGCGAGTCTCCTCGTCACCTTACGCCGCACCGGCAACGGCCGGCAACTCGCATTGCTCGCATTCACTTCCTGTGTGCTTTTTGCGCTGTTCAGTCTCAACCGCATCATGCTCGTCGACGTCAAGGTGCCATTGGCGAAGATCGGTTGGATCGTTGGCACGCTGACACCATTATGCGGACTCGCGGCGTCGGCTATTGCCGCTCCTCTCCTGACTCGCCTGGGTCCGCAGCGAAGTATTCTTGCGTTCGCTGCGATTTCCATCACATCGGTTGGATTGATGCTGTTTGGTCTTCAGACCCACGTCCAGGCCTGGTGCATCGTTGGAACGATTTCGGTTAATGGCGGCGTTAGCGGCTTTTATGTCGTGATCTGCGCAACGATACTTGGATGGGCGCGTAGTCAGCAGCCGGCCACGGACTACGCCGCGCTGTTCGGCATCAGCAGGCTGATAAGCACAATCTTTCTGATCGGCCTCACACAATTGCTTCCATTCATCGGCTGGTCGATCTTCTACGTTGGTGCAATCGTGGCGTTATTGGCTGCGGTTCTGCTTCTACATCGCTTCCGGGCGGAATTTACTTCCCAATTTGTCGACGAAAAACGATTCGTCGGACAGTGATTCGGCTGCGATGTCTTCGATGGACGAGTTCTCTTTGCCGGCCATCACGTCGAAATCCAGGCAGGCCGCCACCGCGACGACGCGATCGACTAGAGCAGCCAGCCCGCCGCCTCAGTGCGATCGTCGTTCGCCACTACGCGTGCCTCTTCATCAGCGAGCCTCGACCGCATCCGCGGATGCAATGCCCGCGGCCGGGCGCCGGCCCGAACCAGGTCCACCCAGTTCGTGCAATGGCGTACGGTAGGTTTCCCGAGCCGTCCAGGCCGCGAGCGCCGCGACGGCGGTGATCACGAGCGTGACCGTACCGATTAACAGCGGAATATCCTTCGTGCCCGGCGGCGCGATCGCGGCGAACAGCGACGGCAGCAACGCGGTCAGCGCCATGCCGACGTTCTGCCCGATCGACATTGCCGACACGCGCGTACGGGTCGGAAACAGTTCGGGCATGAAGCTCGGAAACACGGCATTGAAGCCCTGATAGACGACACCCCACATCAGGACCGATGTGACGATCGCGACAGGTGCATTGCCCGCGCTGATCGCATACAGATAGACGTACGACAGCAGACCCGCGCCCAGCGAACCGACGACGACGGGGATGCGCCGCCCGATCCGGTCGGACAGCCGGCCGACGAACGGGATCACGATCACGGCGACGATGTTGCCCACCAGAGGTATCACGAGATAGGTGTCGGGATGAAAGCCGATACCGTAGGCCGGCTGCACTGCATAGGCCGCGCCGAAAATCGTCGCGACCATCGCGATCACGGCGGCTGACGCCATCACCGCGATGCGAACGATGTCCCGCCAGCTTTCGCGAAAGGCGACCCGGATCGGCGACTCGGGAATCGCGCCCTGCGAGCCTTCGTCGATGAAAGCCCGGGACTCCTGGACGCTGCGCCGGATCACGTAGCCGGCCGCGAGCACGAACGCGCTGAGCAGGAACGGGATGCGCCAGCCCCACGAAGCGAAAGCGTCGGCCGGCAACCAGTACGCGAGCGGCATGAAGATGGCCGCCGCGAAAATCTGGCCTGCCTGCGTGCCTTGCAGCGCGTAGCTCGCGTAATAGCCGCGCCGCCCGAACGGTGCCTGCTCGAGGATCATCGAACTGGCGCCCGAGATTTCCCCGGCCACCGCGAAGCCCTGGATCAGACGCAGCACGACCAGTGCGATCGGCGCTGCGATGCCGATCTGCTGATAGGTGGGCAGCAGGCCGACCGCGAACGTCGAGACACCCATCAGGAACATGCAAAGCAGCAGCAGATGCTTGCGACCGTGCGTGTCGCCGCGGCGCCCGAGAACGAAACCGCCGATCGGCCGTGCGACGTAACCCACGCCGTAGGTCGCGAGCGATGCGACGATCGCCAGCTTCGGATTGCCATGTGGGAAGAACAACTGCGGGAACACCATCGACGCCGCCTGCGCGTAGATGAAGAAGTCGTAGTACTCGAGCACCGATCCGATCCAGCCGCTGGCTGTCGCGCGCCTCGTTTGTTGCCGGGATGGCGCCGGGATTTTTTTGTCGATGTCCATCTGTGGTCTCCTTGTTTGATGTTCGAGTGGGTGCCGTGGCCACGCTCGCGCGCCGTGCGGCGCACGCGGGGCCACGGCGATCACGCCGTAAGCGGCGTCATTTTCATGAATGCGCCCAGATTGCCGAACTGGGCCAGAGCCATTTCGGCCCCCGTCTGGATGCGGCAGCCCGTGCGGTGAGCCAACTCCAGGAAGCGCGTGGTTTCGGGTGTCGTGACGACATCCGCGACGAGCGTGCCGGCGCGCAGCGTGGCTAATCCATCCTCCGCGATCGGCAATACGTCGTTGCCGGGCATGCCGGCCGGCGACGCGTTGATGACGAGATCGAACGGTTCGAGTGAATCGAACTGCAAGCTCGTCGCCACTGTCGGAAAGCGCGCGGCGAGCAGCGCGCCCAGTCGTTGCGCGCGCGCGGCATCGAGATCGGCGAGCGTGAGGCTGGCGACACCGTTCTCGCTCAGCGACCAGGCGATCGCGCTGCCGGCGCCGCCAGCGCCGACGATCAGCGCGCGCGTGCCGCGCGGCTCGAAGCCGTGGCGGCGCACGGCGTTGATGAAACCGTCGCCGTCGACCATGTCGCCGACCAGCGTGCCGTCGACTTCACGGCGGATCACGTTCACGCAGGCGAGTGCCCGCGCTCTTTCGCTGAGCACGTCGACGCGCTTCGCGATCTCGTGCTTGTAGGGAACGGTCACCACGCAGCCGCGCAGATTACGCCATGCGCGCAGCGTGTCGACGAAACTGTCGAGCGAATCGCGTTCGAGATCGATGGGGATCATCGACGCGTTTTTGTTATGCCGGGCGAACCACGCGTTGAAGTTCTCCGGGGACTTCACCTGCGCGATGGGGGAACCAACGATGGCCAACAGCTCGGTCGTGCCGCTAATCATGAATTGCACCAGACGTTTGTTACGAACGGTACTCATGTTGCAACCCGGCCCGGTTGCGGGCAACGCCGCTATCGGGAAGATCGACCAATTAGCGCAATGGCGATGCGATAATCGCACTACTTTTACGGTTCCCCAGGCGAAATCATGGTTTCACCCGTCATTCACGAACGCGATCTGATCGTCGGTTTGCAGAAAGGTCTTGCGATCATTCAACTGTTCACCGAAGACATGCCGCAGCTCAGCGTGGCCGATGTCGCGCGCCTTGCCGGTCTGACGCGCAGCGCCGCGCGGCGCTTTTTGCTCACGCTCGTGCATGATGGCTACGCGCAGACCGACAGCCGGAAATACTGGCTCACCCCCAAGACGCTGCGCGTGGGCCAGGCTTACGTGGACTCGGCGCGTTTGCCGCGCATGCTGCGGCCGATCGTCGAAAAGGTCGCGGCGGAAACGCGCGAGCACGTGTCGGTCGCCGTACACGACGGCGACGAGGTGGTGCATATCGTGCGCAGCCGCATCGCGAATGTGTCGTCGCTGTCGATCCGGCAAGGCTACAGACTGCCGATGTACTGCACCGGCAGCGGCCGCCTGTGGCTGGCCTCGTTGCCCGACGAGGAGGTGGACGCGTATCTTGCGCGGGTCGAGCGCAAGCCGCTCACGCCGTTCACGCGCACGTCGGTCGCGGAGATCAAGGCAATCATCGAGCAGATCCGCGTGCAGGGTTATGCGGAGCTCGACCAGGAGTACGAAGTCGGAATGCGCATTCTCGGCGTGCCGCTGACGAACCGGGCGGGCGAAATGCGCGCGAGTCTTACCATCACCACGCAGGTGTCGTCGCTGTCGCTCGCTGACATCCGCGAGCGCCATTTGCGATACCTGTATGAGGGACAGGCGCTACTGCGACCCATCATCGACATCTGATGGATGCGCTGAACGGGTATCGCTCATTTAGCCATTTCGATTACCGCTTTTCCTAGCCACTGGATAGTCTGCTCGAGCGAGCTGGACCATGGGTGACTACAATTCTCGCCGCACGAGCATCGGGATGTTATTCGCCGCGGCGTCTAATGTGTCGATATGAAAAGTACTGGGTATCGAGCGAATTGCACATCAGGTTAAACCACGGACCGTTCTATACACCAGAACCTGCTGGCCTATGAAGATGCGCCGCGACGCTGCACTAAAAGAGCGACGCGATCTACCGCGTTGCCAGATAGCGCTGGGGCGAGTCCCCGGTCACTTGCCGGAACATGGCTATGAATGCACTGGGCGTGCTGTAGCCGAGTTCGTCCGATACTTTCCTTACCGAATGACCCGTGGCGAGACGCGTAATCGCTTCGGCCACGCGCAACTGCCGTTGCCACATCCCGAACGTCAGGCCCGTTTCGGCCTTGAAATGAGTGGCAAGGGTCCGGCCCGTCGCGCCGAGTTGCTCGCCCCAGGAATCCAGTGTCCGCTCGCTCGACGGGTCGTTCATCATGTGCTCGCAGATCTTCAGCAGCCGTTCGTCGCGCGGCAACGGTACCCCGCTTTCGTGCAGTGGCGGCAATTCCGTCAGCATTTTTAGCAACAGCGCACCGGCGAGTGCTTCGCGGCTGTCGGGTGCGTATTTACTTCCGCCCGCGCTCAAGGTGATCGCCAGATCACGGACCAGCGAGGTGGGGGCGACGATGGTGGGTTGGGTCCATGCCCACGGGAATACATCTGGCTCGATGTAGACGTTACATACCTCCGAATCTCCGACAGCGTGCTGTTCGTGGTCGATATCGGATGGCAGCCATATCGCGCGGGACGGTGGCAGTGTCCATGTGCGGGTTGGCGTGAGCAGCCGGATGACTCCGCGCAGCGCAAAGGCGAGCTGACCATACTCGTGCTGATGCCACGGCGTACGTTCGCCGTGGCGGTAGTGCGTGACCCATGCAAGGATTTTGCGCGCAAGGGGCTGGCGGGATCTTGGGTAGCGTTTGATCAGAAATTCTTTCATAGCCCGGCTTCGAGGTGAGTTGGCGCGATGGACGTCCAGCATCAGGTAGCCGCCACTATAACGCAAAAGTGTCGAAAGATTTTCCGAAATTCGTTATCCGATTTCGACCTTTCCGCAGTGGAAATCGCTATCCTTCCCATGTAGTCAATGGGTTAGGGCAACTCGCCGGATACGTTGTTAATGGTTCTCATTTATTTGGTAATGAGTTCGGCGGCGCCGTTTCCCCGCGTATGTGAACGCGCCCGGCGGACGTCACGCGACGAAATCCGTTGTGTTGCCGGGCATGTCGAAGTGCATTCACGTGCTGAAGTACCGCACAAAAAATAAATAGCAACCTTCCCACTATCGCTTGTGTTTTTGCTTGGGGCGGGTCGACCAATATGGTTCGACCTTAATTTTGGGGAAGTTGTCTTTGGTAGATCGGGGCATGAAGAACAGGAAAGCAGAACAGGGTAAGGCGGACGCGGTTGCGCGGCACTTTTTTTTGACCGCCGGTGCGTTCGCGGCAGGGATGGTTTTTTCGATGGTGGCGCAGGCGCAGCAGTCCACCGATACGACGTCCACGAAGGCAGCCGCGCCCGCGCAAGCGGCGTCGTCCACCTCAGAGACGTCAGGCGCGGAACTACCGCCTGTCAATATATCGGCGGATCGGGCGGCGGCGGATGCAGTGAATCCTCCGACCACCGTCGGCTCGAAGATTCCACTTGCGCGACGTGAAATTCCGCAGTCGGTGAGCGTCGTCACGCAGCAGCAGATTCAGGCTCAGAACGCAAGGTCCGTCGATGACGTGATGCGGTTCGTGCCCGGCGTGACGGTCAACCTGCTCAATCCCAAAGACACCGGGTATTACGCGCGCGGCTTTCCGATTACGACATTCCAGTTGGACGGCGTGCCGACGGCGATCCCGTCGAGCGGCGGCGGGATGATTGCCGACAATCTGGCGATGTATGACCGGATCGAGGTGCTGCGCGGTCCGGCCGGCCTCTATAACGGCTTTGGCGGAGACGGCGGCACGATCAACCTCGTGCGTAAGCGGGCACCCTCGACGTTTCAGGCGTCGGCGCAAGTCTCGGTCGGCACCTATGCCAACCGCGGCGCGCAGGTCGATATCGGCGGCCCGCTGAACGCGGCAGGCACGCTGCGGGGGCGTATTGTCGCGGACCAGCACGACCAGCATCTGATGCAGGACGGGTCCTGGCAGCGTGACCAGCAGGTCTATGGGACCCTCGAGGCGGATCTGACCTCGACCACGACCGCACGCGTCGGCTTCAGCTACACGAAAGAGTTTGGCCACGTGATGTACGGCATTCCCGCGTACTCGAACTACGCGCTCGTGCCCGTACCGCGCAGCGCGTATATCGGCGCGCCGTGGGACTACCTGAACAGCGAGAAGACGAACGCCTTCGCGGAAGTCGAGCAGAAGCTCGGCGGCGGGTGGTCGGCGAAGGTCGCCTACAACCATTTGCAGATCAATTCGCACTTTCTCAACGGCGTGCCGGGCGGTCCCGTCGATCCCGCGACCAATGACGGCAACCCGTACAGCTACAACTACCAGGACGCCAACACGCAGGATGCGGTCGACCTGTACGCGACGGGACCGTTCAGGCTGTTTGGCCGTACCCACCATTTGACGTTCGGCGCGAACTACCTGCATCAGAGCGATCGTTCGACGCAGTACTTCATCAATCCGGATAGCGGACTCGATATCTGGGGCGACTACGCCACGAACATTTTCACTTCGCAATCGCTCTACTCGGATGACTTCGCGGGCGGCCCGCGCAACCAGTACAGCACGTCGACGAACCAGTACGGCATATATGGCAATGCGCGCTTCAGTATTCTCGATCCGCTGACGCTCGTTGTAGGCGGCCGCATCACGTGGTGGAACAGCACGCTGACGCCCGCTTCCAATCCGGACTACAACGAATTCGGCGAGACCTACTCGCATACGAGCGAGGGGCCGAAATTCACGCCGTTCGTCGGTCTCGTGTACGACATCAACGACACGTATTCCGCGTATGCAAGCTATACGTCGATCTACAAGCCGCAGACGTCGTTTTTCACCTTCAACGGCAGCATGATCAAGCCGGTAACAGGCAACCAGTACGAAATCGGCCTGAAGGGCGAGTACTTCGGCGGCAAGCTGAATACGTCGGTTGCATTGTTCCAGATTGACGAGAACAATCGCGCGTTTTCGGATCCCGAGCATCTGGGCTTCTATCTGGCGCAAGGCGATGCGCGCAGCCGTGGCGTGGAGACCGAAGCGAGCGGCGAGGTACTGCCCGGCTGGACCGTGTCGGGTGGCTATACCTATACGATGGTGAACAGCCTGGACAAGAGCGTGAACGTGGGCTCGCCGTTCTCGATGACCACGCCGAAGCATCTGTTCAAACTCTGGACGAACTACCAGTTGCCGGGCAAGCTGCACGACTTCAATGTGGGCGGCGCACTGTACGCGCAGAGCAGCACGTACTATTCGGACGGTGTGGGTAACGTCGTCGCGCCGGGCTACGCAACGGTGGACGCGACGATCGGCTATCAGATCACGAAAAACATCTCGGCTGCGCTGAGTGTCACGAACCTGTTTAACCGTAAGTACTTTGCAACGGTCGCGGGTGCGGGCGGCAATTACTATGGCGATCCTGTGAAGGTGCTGTTCACGTTGCGCGCGAAAATCTGAAGGTAGCAGGGCGGCGTGCCGTCGTCGTCGGCGCGTTGCCTTGCCCTGAAACGGAAGTGCAGAATGCTGTTGATTTCCCGACGCCGGTTCCTGCGCGATGCGTTGACGATGGCGCCCGCATGGGTGCTTGCGCCCCACGTTTACGCTGCGTCCGGATTGATCGCGCAAGGCGACGCGATGCGGATCGCCACGCCTGACCGCGCGGGCGCCGAATCCGTGCTTGCTCTTGGGATCAAACCCATCGGCGCGCCGTCGGCCGACTTTTATCGCGAGATGGGCGGCACGCCGGATTTGCCGCCCGATATCCCCAATGTCGGGCCGCCGGTCGAGCCGAATCTGGAAGTGCTCGAATCGCTGGCTCCCGCCATGATCGTAACCGGCACGATTCCGCAGAATACGCGCCGCATGCTGGCGCGCGTCGCGCCCGTGCTGAACCTCGACATCTACACCGGGGAGCCCGGCGCCTATGGCCGCGCGGTCGCCGAGTTCCGGCGCCTCGCTGGCGTGGTCGATCGTTCGGCCGTGGCCGGGACTTACGTGTCGCGGCTCGAAGCGGATATCGCGCGCGCCGCATCGGCGCTGCGCGCGCGGGGTGACCGTCCGGCCTATCTCGTCACCCTGGACGACGGTGGGCGCACGATGACCGTCTATGGCCGCAACAGCATCATGTACGACGTGATGAAGATGATGGGCGTGCCGAACGCGTGGGACGGCCACACCAACGGCTTCGGCTTCGTGACTGTCGGCGTCGAGAAACTCGTCGCGCATCCCGATGCCGATCTCGTCTATGTGAATTACGGCCTCGATACGACCGCGGCGCTTCGCAGGCTGCGTGTCAGCCCGTTCTGGAACAGTCTGCCGATGGTGCGGGCGGGGCGCGTGCACGCTATCCCGCTGTTCGACGTGTTCGGATCGCTGCCGCTTGCGGGGCCATTCGCCGGTCATCTCGCCGCGGCCTTGAGCAACGGGGAAATACGGCATGGCTAGCGTGGTGGAGGCGGATCGGTCCCATCGCACTGCGGGGCCGGCGATGTTCGCCGTGTTGATGCTGATGGTCGCAGTGCTTGAAACCGTGGCGAGCGTAGCCGCGCATCTGCCTGTCGCGCGCTGGGGCGAAGTGCTGCACGCGCATCCGGCCAGCCTCGACGTCGTGGTGATACGGTATGCGCTGCTGCCGCGTGTCGTCGTGTCGGTGCTGAGCGGCGCGGCGCTTGGACTGTCGGGGTTGATCTTCCAGTACGTGCTGCGCAATCCGGTCGCCGAGCCGACGACGCTCGGTGTCGCGGCGGGAGCGAGCCTTGCGCTGACGATGGCATCGCTCTGGTTTCCAGCGTGGCTGCTGTTCGGACGCGAATGGATCGCGCTCGCTGGCGCGCTCGCGGCGGTGGCCGTCGTGCTCGCCATTGCATGGCGCCGCGCGCTCTCGCCGTTGACCGTGATTCTGGGCGGTCTCGTCGTCACGCTCTGTTCCGGAGCATTCTCGTCGATGCTGACCCTGTTCTTCGGCGACAGCCTCGGTTCGCTGTTCATCTGGCAGAGCGGCATGCTGGACCAGAACGACTGGAGCGCGGTGACTTATCTGTTGCCGCGTATCGCGGTCGGCTTCGTTATCGTCGCGCTGATGATCCGTCCGCTCGCCATGCTTGAAATCGGCGACGAGACGGCCCGCAGCCTCGGACTGCCGGTGACGGCGATTCGCGCGGTCGCCATGGTGCTCGGCGCGGCGCTTGCCGCCGTGGTGGTCAGCGCGGTCGGTGTGATCGGCTTCATCGGACTCGCGGGTCCGGCACTCGCGCGCCTTGCGGGTGCACGCACGCTGCAGGCACGCATCGTCTGGGCGCCCGTGATCGCAGCCTGCCTGCTGTGGATCTCGGATCAGACGGTTCAGCTCGCCGGTCTTTTCATGACCGAGATCCCGACCGGTACGGCGACCGCGCTGCTCGGCGGACCGCTGCTCCTGTGGCTTCTGCCGCGACTCAAGGGCCAGACGCTCGCGCTGCCGGAGTCCGCGCCGCACGCGCCGGCAACGGGTTCACGCTCCGGGCGGATCGCCGCCGCGCTGCTGCTGCTTGCCGTCAGCGTCTGGCTGGCTTCGGACTTCAATCGCACCACCACCGGTTGGCACTTCGCCGATTGGGACATGCTTCGTCCGCTGCTTTCGATCCGGCTGCCGCGTGTGGGCGGCGCGCTCGCCGCGGGCGCCATGCTCGCGGTCGCCGGCGTGTTGATGCAACGCATGACCGGCAATCCGATGGCGAGCCCGGAAGTACTGGGGATTTCGTCGGGCGCGTCGCTCGGCCTCGTCGTGCTGCTGTTCATGACCGGTTCGCCCGGCAAGTTCGAACAGCTCATCTGCGCATTGGCGGGCGCGCTGGCGACGCTGTCGCTGATGTTCGCGCTCGGGCGGCGCAGCGGATTTTCGCCGGAACGGCTCGTGCTGGCCGGGATCGCCGTGACGACGGTGTTCAGCGGTCTCGCCGCGCTTCTGGTATCGGCGGGCGACCCGCGCATGGCGCTGCTGCAGGCGTGGATGTCCGGCTCTACCTATCGGGTCGAGCCGCCCGACGCGTTTGCCGCGCTCGCGGTTGCGTCGCTCGGTTGCGTCGCGTTGCCGCTATTTACCCGCACGCTCGACATTCTGCCGCTGGGCGACGCCACGGTGCGCTCGCTGGGCTTCGACGTCGGCGTGCACCGGCGGCTGCTTCTGTTGCTTGCGGCCGTATTGACCGCCGCGTCGACCCTGATCGTCGGGCCGATTTCGTTCGTCGGGTTGATGGGACCGCATCTCGCGCGCATGCTCGGTTTCCGGCGCGCCGTGGCACAGGCGCTCGGCGGCGCGCTGATCGGCGCGACCCTGCTCGTGATGGCCGACTGGCTGGGACGCAACGTGTTGTTTCCGGACCAGGTCCCGGCCGGATTGTTCGCGACTTTCATCGGCGGTCCGTATTTTCTGTTGCTGATGTACCGCCAGCGGTCCTGAGCGCGCCGTTTCACGCGTACCCGTCATGGCTTTCACCTCGTGGTCAAACATGCAACCAGATTTTTCCGCTTCCACCATCGCCGATGACGGCATCTTCGTGCTGCGGGACGTATCGTTTTCGATCCAGCAGCGGCTGCTCGTGTCGTCGGTGTCCTTGACGTTGCCGGCCCGCCGGGTGGTGGGGCTGATCGGCCATAATGGCTCGGGCAAATCCACCTTGATCAGGATGCTCGCACGGCAGCAGGCGCCGACCGGCGGCGTCATCGAATTCGAAGGCCGGTCGCTGGACGACTGGAGCCTGCGAGCGTTCTCGCGCAAGGTCGCCTATCTGCCGCAATATCCGCCCTCGGCGGCCGGTGTGCTTGTCAAGGAGCTGGTCGCCTTTGGCCGTTATCCGTGGCATGGCGCGCTTGGCCGTTCGGGCCCGGAGGACCGGCGCAAAGTGGCCGAGGCGATGGCGCTCACGGACGTCACGGGTTTCGCGGACCGGCTTGTCGATACGCTTTCGGGAGGCGAGCGTCAACGCGTCTGGCTCGCGATGCTGATCGCTCAGGACGCGGACTATCTGCTGCTCGACGAGCCCATTTCCGCGCTCGACGTCGCGCACCAGGTCGAGGTGCTGTCGCTCGTTCGGCGACTGTCTCACGAGCGGGGGCTCGGCATCGTCGTGGTGCTTCACGACGTCAACATGGCGGCGAGCTATTGCGACGGGATCGTGGCGATGCACGGCGGCGAGATGGTCGCGCAGGGCACGCCCGCCGAGATCATGACCGCGGAGCGCTTGCAGTCCATTTACGGCATTCGCATGGGCGTGATCGCGCACCCCGACACGGGCACCCCCATGAGCTTTGTACGCTGAATACAGCAGCGTAATCCAGACGAAGGTTTCAGATGGCTGACGAAAACGTTGAAAAAATGAAGACGGGCTTCGGCAAGGAATTGCTTTGGCTGCTTGGACCGCTTTGGCCGGTCGCCCTGCTTTCGACGGCGGCGGGTGTCGTCGGTGGCCTGTGCACCGCGTGGCTGCTCGCCGTCATCAACGACGGGCTGCATGCGGCCGGCGTGATCAGCACGAAGGCGATCGTGACTTACGCCGCGCTGTGCGTCGTGACGCTCTCGTGTAATGCCGTCGCCGGAATCGTGAACAGCATGATCGGGCAGAAGGTCGTCGCTGCCCTGCGCAAGGACATATCGGCGCGGATCGTCTGCGCGCCGGTCGACGCCATCGAGCGCTACCGCATCCATCGGTTGCTCTCCACGCTGAACAGCGATGTCGAAACCATTAGTGCGTTCACGTTCAATTTCCCCAGCTATGCGGTCGCGCTGGCAGTGACGATCGGGTGCGTCGTCTACATGATCGGGTTGTCGCCCGTTCTGTTCGTCGTCGCGGCGGTGGCCATCGTCGCGGGTGCGTTGATCAACCAGTACGCGTTGTCGCAGTGGCAGCGGCACTACAAGGGCGTGCGTGCCGCACAGGACGAACTCCAGAAACAGTACCGGGCGATCACGGAAGGCGCGAAGGAGTTACGCATTAACCGGGACCGCCGGTTCAACGTATACGGCGTGCTGCTTTCCGGCGCCGCCGATCAGGTTGCAGACCTGAAAATCCGGGCGATGCGGTTGTTCTACGGCGCCAATGCCACGGGCGCGATGCTGTTCTTCATCGTGATCGGTCTGATCCTGTTGTGCCAGCAGCGTCTGGGCGTGCCGGGCGGGGTCGTCAGCGGCTTCGTGATCGTGCTGCTGTACGTGCGGGGGCCCGTTGAAACCCTGGTGGGCGGCCTGCCGCTGTGGAGCCAGGCGAGCGTGTCGTTCCAGCGCGTCGGCGAGCTGAGCGCGCAGTTTACCAACCGGGAAACGCGCCTGCTCGATAACGCGGTACCCAGGCCCTTGCCCGAAGTCCGCAGCATTGAACTGGCGGGCGCGACGTGGGCTTTTACGCAGTCCGAGGGCCAGGCGCCGTTCCGGATGGGGCCGCTCGACCTGAAGATCGAAGGCGGCGAAACGCTGTTCGTAATCGGCGAGAACGGCAGCGGCAAGACCACCCTGATCAAGCTTCTGCTGGGCTTGTATGTCCCGGATCGCGGCGAGATTCTTCTGAACGGCGAGCCGGTCGGTGCCGACGCAAGGGACGACTACCGGCAGCTTTTCTCGGCCGTGTTTTCCGACTACTACCTGTTCGACGATCTGGTGGTGCGGGATCCGGCATTGCTGGCGCGTGCCGGAACATATCTGGAACAGCTTGAGATCGCGCACAAGGTTCAGATCGCGGACGGCGCGTTTTCGACCATTGATCTGTCGACCGGACAGCGCAAGCGGCTCGCGCTGATTCACGCGATGCTCGAACAACGGCCGATCATGATGTTCGACGAATGGGCCGCCGATCAGGACCCGACCTTCCGGCGTGTGTTCTACACGGAATTCCTGCCCGAGCTGAAACGGCAGGGCAAGACGTTGATCGTGGTGTCGCACGACGACCGGTATTTCAACGTGGCCGACCGGGTGATCCGCCTCGAGGGCGGCAGGATCGTCCAGTCGGCAGCCGGCGCATCGTTCGCCTACGAGAACCGGCCGCGGCGCGCCGGAAGCTGGGCTGCGTCGGTAGCGGATGTCGGGACGCTTCGCACATGAAGCGCGTTGTGTTCGTCGTGATCGTGCCGGGCTGGCGTCACGACCAGGGTGTGATTTGACGCCCGTGAACCTCAATATCTATTTCTTGCTCTCCAACGTCCCGCCCAGATCCATCTCCACTCTCACGACATCGCCGCGATAGATGACATCCGCGTAATAGATAACCACGCCATCCTTGTCATTGAACACGCGTTCCACGCGTGCGACCGGCGACTCCGCGGGCACGCGCAGGAGACGCGCCGTTTCCGCGTCGGCGCTGCCGATGGTGAGCGTTTGGTGGGCTTTCGCAATCGGACATGGTTTCAAGCCCATCAATAGCGGAATGACCATCTGTGTGCGAAAACGCTTTGGCGCTTTAGAAAAAATGCGCTCGTCTACATAAAGCGAAATCACGCAATAGGGCGCGCCGTCAGTCGAATGCACGCGTTTCATGTGCGTATACGCCGGCGCGAGCGTCCCTTGCGCCGAGCCGATTGCAGGCGCGCGGCTGTTCTCGTCGACTGTCAAAAGCTCCGGCGTGGTTTTGCGGTACATCTCCGCGAGGTCCTGCAGAGTCGTCACAACCTGCACGGGCTTCACCGACGGCGCCGCCGCCGACACAAACGTGCCACGCCCGCGCTGCGGCGTGAGCGCGCCTTCGGTCATCAGCAATTGCACGGCCTGGCGCGCGGTGACGCGCGCCACGTCGAATTCATCGGCGATCTGCTCGAGCGTCGGAATCAGTTGGCCTTGCCGCCACACGCCGCGCGTGATGCGGTCACGCAGCGCGTCGGCGATCTGAAGGTAAAGCGGGATAGGGCTTGCCAGCGAGGCACGTGTCATTGTCAGCATGTCTGGACTATGGAGTCTCTACTATAGTGCGTTTGCGGCCGCGGGCGACGAGATCCGCTTCTGCACGAGCGCGGCACCCTTCTCGCCGATCATGATCGCGGCAGCGTTCGTGTTGGTCGAAATCATGCTGGGCATGACCGACGCGTCGATAACGCGCAGCCTGTTCACGCCGCGCACCCGCAGTTCGGCATCGACGACGGACCGATCGTCCGAGCCCATGCGGCAGGTGCCGACCGGATGAAATACCGTGCCGCCTTTCTGCCGCGCGAAGGTCTCGAGCTGGGCATCGGTTTTCAGGCCGGTGCCGGGTAAATATTCGTCGCCGGTGACGAGCGGGCGGAATGTCGGCTGATCGTAGATTTCGCGCAGGAGCTTCAGGCCCGCGACGAGCGTCTTCACGTCCTTCGTCTCACGTAGATAGTGGGCATGGATCAGCGGGGGCGCGAACGGATCGGCGCTGCGCAACCCGACCGTTCCCGCTGATTCCGGCCGGCATTGCGTCGCGGAAGCGGAAAACCCCGAGAAGCCGTGCAACGGATCGCCGGGTTTGTCGACCGACAGCGGCATCACGTTGAAGAGGACATCCGGACGGCCGCGCTCCGCGTGTTCCGTCGCCACCAGCCCGCCCACCTGTCCCGCGCCGACGGTCAGCGGCCCGCGCTTGCCGAACAGCCACTGCGCGCCCATGCCGGCAAGCTTGAGTGGATTGCGCACGTCGTCGTTGAGCGACATGCGTTCCTTCAGCTTGACGATGACGCGTGCCTGATAGTGATCGCGCAGATTGCGGCCGACTTCCGGCGCATGCACGCGCGCCGTGATGCCGTGCTGCCTGAGTTGTGCCGCATCGCCGATGCCGGACAGTTGCAACAGTTGCGGCGATTGCAGCGCGCCCGCTGCAAGCAGCGTTTCGCGCTCGGCGCGGACCTGATGCGTCGCGCCGTCGAGCACGTATTCGACGCCGCACGCATCACTGCCTTCGAAGAGCACGCGCGTGACGTGCACGCCGGTGATCACGGTCAGATTCGAGCGATGACGAACCGGGTGCAGGAAAGCGGTCGCCGCGCTGCAACGCCAGTGGCCGGCAATCGTCAATTGATACGGCCCGAGTCCGTCGTCCTTTTCGCCATTGAAATCCTTCGTGCGCGAAAAGCCTGCCTCTTCGCCCGCGCGCAGCCACGCCTCGCAATAGGGATGATCATTGCGCAGGTCCGACACGCCCAACTCACCCGACGCGCCGTGATAAAGCGTCTCGCCGCCCGCGTATTTCTCCGAGCGCTTGAAGAACGGCAGCACGTCCCGGAACGACCAGCCGTGCGCGCCGAGCGCTTCCCAGTCGTCGTAATCGGCACGTTGACCGCGAATATAGAGCAGGCCGTTGATCGCGCTCGATCCGCCGAGCACGCGTCCGCGCGGCCACACGATCTCGCGCATGCCGGTGGTCGCCTCGGGCTCGACCTTGAACTGCCACGAGAAGCGTGGATCGTAGATGCTGCGGAAATAGCCGACCGGCAGCTTCAACCAGAAATGGCCGTCCTTGCCGCCCGCCTCCAGCAACAGTACGCGGCACGCCGGGTCGGCGGAAAGCCGGTTGGCAAGCACACATCCCGCCGATCCCGCGCCGACGATGACGTAGTCGTAAATCTTCTGATCTTTCCGCATGGCCGTCTCCTGTCCATCAGTGTGAGCCCATGCCGCGTTTGCATCCGGGCTGCATCGAAAGTATTTGCCAGGTTCTAAAGCATGGTAGTACTATAAACCATACTTTATATCTTGAAAATAACTTCGGGAGACAGACAGATGACCGAAACGCGACACGGAGCGTTTCCGCGACTGGACACGTACGGCATGGAGCCGCCGAGCATCGTCAGTGTCGATACGTTCGTATTCCGCGCGCCGATCGCCACGCCGGTGCGTACATCCTTCGGCACCATGCACGACCGTCCCGCCGTGTTCGTGCGCGTGACCGATGCCGACGGCGTCGCAGGCTGGGGCGAAGTCTGGTGCAATTTCCCGTCGGTGGGCGCGGAGCATCGCGCACGGCTCGTCGAATCGATCTTCCGGCCGATGCTCGTCGAGCATCGGGTCGTGCATCCTGTCGATACGTTTCACATGCTCACGCAGCGCACTGAAGTCCTTGCGCTGCAATCCGGCGAAGCGGGGCCGTTCGCGCAGGCTATCGCGGGGATCGATCTGGCGTTGTGGGATCTATGGGCGCGCAGGGCGAAACTGCCCCTGTGGCGCCTGCTTGGCGGTGCTTCCGGCGAAATCGATATCTACGCAAGCGGCCTCAATCCGGTTGGCGCGGAGACGCTGGCGCGAGAAAAACTGGAAGAAGGTTATCGCTCGTTCAAACTGAAGGTCGGCTTCGGGCGTGAGCGCGATCTGCGCAGTCTCGCGAGCTTGCGTGAAATTATCGGCGACGCATGCACGTTGCAGGTCGACGCGAATCAGGCGTGGGATCTGCAAACCGCGATCGAAATGGCTCGCGGATTCGCGCCTTTCGACCTCGGCTGGCTGGAAGAGCCGCTGCGTTGCAATCGTCCCGTCGATGAATGGCGCGCGCTCGTCGAACAATCTCCGGTGCCGATCGCGGGTGGCGAAAACCTCGCGGACGCCGCGACGTTCGCCACCTATGTCGAACAGCGTGCCTATAGCGTCGTACAGCCCGATGCGGCCAAGTGGGGCGGCATTTCCGGCTGCTGGCCGGTGATCCACGCGGTGCGCGCCGCGGGTCTACGTTATTGCCCGCACTACCTGGGCGGCGGCATCGGCCTTCTCGCGTCAGGCCATCTCCTTGCGGCGGCGGGCGGCAACGGCATGCTCGAAGTCGACGCCAATCCGAATCCTCTGCGCACGCTGCTGTGCGGATCGATCGCGACGCCGAAGGACGGACGCGTTTCACTTGGCGACGCGGCGGGCATAGGCATCGTACCGGAGCCCGCGGAACTACGAGCACGAATCACGGAACCCGCCTGACACGACATCACACTTATATATGGAAGGAGACACATCATGGATCGGCTCGTTGTCAAATCACCGCAGGACATAGAGCGCTTTGTGGATGCGCACCCCTCCGACAAACGCACGCTACTGCTTACGCTCGTCGCGCTCGGCGGCATCTTCGTGGATGCCTATGATTTCGCGAGCCTCGGTGTCGGCATCGTGCAATTGCGGCAGGCGTTTCATCTCTCACCGACCGAAGTCGGGCTAATCACCGCGATCATGGCGTTCGGCGCATGCCTCGGCGGCATCGTCGGCGGGCGTTACATCGACCGGATCGGCCGCTTCAAGATTCTCATCATCAACGTGGCGCTACTGGTCGTCGCGGCAATCGGCGCGGCGCTGTCGACCAGCTTCGAGGTGCTGCTCGCGTTCCGTCTGCTGATGGGAGTCGGGGTCGGTCTGGATTTTCCCGTGGCACTGTCGTACGTGGCGGAAATCGTGAACAGGAAGTCGAAGACAGCGAGCGTCGGCTGCTGGCAGGTCATGTGGTATGTCGCGGCCTCGTTCAGCGGACTCGTCATTCTGCCGTTCGACACCTCGGTGTTCGGCGATCATCTGTGGCGTTTCGCGATCGGCTTTGGCGCGATTCCCGCGTTGATTATCCTGCTGGCACGCTACTTCTTCGCCGATGAAAGCCCGCGCTGGGCCGCGCACAATCTGCCGCTCGACCAGGCCGCGAAGATTCTGGAAAAGACCTACAACATCCGCGTTGATCTGCAAGCGTCCAGCCTCAAGGAATCGCACGACGCGAAACAGACTCTCTCCGCGCTCTTCAAGGGCAAGTATCTTCCGCGCACGATCCTCGCGTCGGTCATCTGCATTACTCAGGCGGTCGAGTACTTCTCCGTGGGCTTCAATATTCCGTCGATGTCACAAGCCATTTTCGGAAATTCGATGACCAACGCCATTCTCGGCGCGGTGTGCTTCAACCTGTTCGGCATTGCGGGCGCGGCGCTCGGCGCGAGGTATTCGGGCACCGTCGGCGTACGACGCATGTCGATGCTCGGGTACTGTATCGTAGCGGTGAGCCTGCTGGTCTTCGGCACGATGCACAGCCAACTGAGCCCATATCTGATGGCCGGGTTGCTTGCCTTCATGATCTTCGGTCATTCGATCGGCCCGGGGCAGGGCATGACGCTCGCGACCCTCTCTTACCCCACCGAACTGCGCGGCCTCGGCTCCGGTTGGGGACAAGGCATGGCGCGCGGCGGCAGCATCCTGGGCTTCTTCCTGTTTCCGATCATCACGGCCTCGGCGGGAATGGCGACGACTTTGCTTTATATCGCCGTGGTGCCGGTGATCGGGCTCCTCGTCGCGCTCGCGATTAACTGGGACCCGATCTATGAAGAGAATAGCGCGGTACCGAAAGTGGGCTCGACTTCGCGGACCTGAAAACCACGCTTCCAACGCGGAGTTATGTAAATGGTAGTGGACACAGCGAATCACTGTCTTTTGCCCGCAATCACCATTCAGGCCTGGTCGTTCCATTCCATGCCGATGGTTACATAGACTACATGTTGATGACGGGATGGGAAGAGCCCCCGCACCTGAATAACCTTGTGTACACGCAGCGATCGATTCCGTCCTCGATAGCGCTTTGACGAGTCCACACGATTCAGGAGACACGAATGACTCAACCCCAGGTGGTCACGCTGACCCGTGCAGGGTCGCCTGCCATGCCCCGCAACTGCACTTTCGAATCCCGTGACTGGGAGATTCTCAGCCGTTACTGGCATCCCGTTGCATTCGCGAATGACGTGCGCGACAAGCCGCTGAGCGTCACCTTGCTCGACGAACCGCTCGTCGTTTTTCGTTCGAAAGAACGTATCGTCGCGGCGCGCGACGTGTGTCCACATCGCGGCGCGCCGCTGAGCCGCGGATGGGTCGACAACGGCAATCTCGTTTGTCCTTATCACGGCCTCGAATACGCGGCCAATGGAAAATGCAGCTACATTCCCTCGCAACCCGAGGGCCCGATTCCGGAGCGTCTATGCCTGACGACGTATGCGGTACAGGAGGCCTATGGGCTCGTGTGGGTGTCGCTCGGCGGCGGTGAATGTCCGCTGCCGGATTTCCCGGCCTGGAACACGGACGGATATCAGCAGATCCTGCCGCCCTCGATCGACATCCGCGCATCGGCGGGGCGACAGACGGAAGGCTTCATCGACGTCGCGCATTTCGCGTGGATCCATCACGACAGCTTTGCGGATCGCAGGAATCCGGTTGTTCCGCGCTACTCCGTCGAACGTCGCCCAAACGGTCTGCGTGCGGAATACGCGAGCACGGTGAGCAACTTTCCGAAGCCGATGCAACATCGCGCGCCGGAAGGTTTCCTGTGGCGCCGGGTATTCGAGGTCGATGTGCCGTTCTTCGCGCGGCTGACCGTCCACTTTCCCGGCAATGGTCGCCTCGCGATCCTCAATGCAGCGAGCCCGGTGTCCGCGCGGCTCACGCGTCTCTTCGTTCCGATAGCGCGCAATTTCGACAGGGACTTGCCACTTGACGACGTCTACGCGTTCAACCGTCAGGTATTCGAGGAAGACCGGGCAATCGTCGAGTTGCAGTGTCCCGAGGAACTGCCGGTCGACCGTTCACTCGAAGCGCCGATTCTCGCTGACCGCTCGTCCGGTGCATACCGCCGCGCACTCGCGGAGATCGGACTGGGCCAGGCATATGTCCGTTAGTGCACACCGGGAGACGAAGCAATGAAGATCTGGGAATGCGTTATCTGCGGGTTTCGCTATGACGAGGCCAAAGGGTTGCCCGACGAGGGCATTGCGCCCGGCACACGCTGGGAGGATGTGCCCGACGACTGGATGTGCCCGGACTGCGCGACGGGCAAGCACGACTTCGAAATGCAGCTGGTGACGGCATGACGCGGCCCGTTCTCCCGGCGACTCAAACGGATCCCGTCGTGATCGTCGGCACGGGCCTTGGTGGCTATACAGTGGCGCGCGAACTGCGCAAGTTCGACCCGCAAACGCCTGTTATCGTCGTGAGCCGCGACGACGGCAGCTTCTATTCGAAGCCCGCGCTATCGAATGCACTCGCGATGAAGAGGGCGCCGCATGACCTCGCGAGTTTCGACGCGGAAGAAATGGCCGCGCAACTGGGCGCGCGTGTCTGGACCCATCGCCACGTCGAGCGGATCGTGCCGGATGAGCACGTGATCGTAGTCGACGGACAGAGGCAGCCGTACCGCGCGCTGGTGCTTGCGACCGGCGCGGATCCGCGGCGCGTTCCGGTAGAAGGCGACGGCGCGTGTGACGTGCGCTCCATCAACGACCTCGGCGACTACATCCGCTTTCGCGAGGCGCTCGCGTCGTGCCGTTCGGTGGCCATCCTCGGTGCCGGCCTGATCGGCTGTGAGTTTGCCAACGATCTGGTCGCAGCCGGCCACGCCGTATCCCTGATCGACCCGGCCGGCGTGCCACTCTCGCGGCTGCTGCCGGCCGAGGCGGGAGCCGTGTTTTCCCGTGCATTGTCCGACGCTGGCGTGGACGTGCGGCTGGGTTGCGGCGTAACGGCTGTTTCGCGGCGTGAGCCGGGTTACCTGCTGACGCTGACCGATGGCAACGTGCTCGATGCCGATATCGTCGTCTCGGCGACTGGCCTTGTGCCGAGAACGGCGCTGGCTAAAGAGGCCGGGCTGCGGGTTGAAGCTGGCATCAGCACGGACGCATGGTGCCGCACCAGTGCGCCAGATATCTATGCGCTCGGTGATTGCGCGGCAATCGAGGGACGCGTCCAGCCCTACGTCTTGCCGATCATGCACGCTGCGCGAGCGCTCGCCCGCACGCTATGCGGGACGCCCACTCGCGTCGATTTCCCGGTGATGCCGGTCGTCGTCAAGACGCCCGCTGTGCCGGCCGTTGTCGTCGCGCCTCTGTTGCCGGACGGACGCGGGATGGTCGAGGCACCTTTGCAGGACCCGCCTCACGCGGTACGCGCCGTCTGTGAAGACGTCGTGACGAGGCGCGTGACCGGCTTTGCCCTGCTCGGCGCCGCCACCGCGGAAAAGGCTGCTTTGCTGAAGCAGATGACGAGTAGCGGGTACGACCAGGAACGCGCGGTGTCGTGACTACCGGATGTGGTTCGCGCGCATCCGGCGACGGGCCGCCGCCACTGACCGGGCGCCTGTTGCGTTCCGGCGTTCACGATTTATCAATGCATCGGAACGCCGGTATTCAGTGCAAGTCCTTTCGCGACATCGGCCACGAGACGCCGCAACCATATTGCCGCCGCGCTGCGATGCGTGCGGTCGTGCCAGAGTTGGTAATACGTGAGTGCCCGAGGCTCGCCGGGAATGGGCTCGATTCTGAGCGGAAGCAGATTGCAATAGTGCGCGGCCAGCGCTCGCGTGGTCGTAAACAGCAGATTCGAGCGCAATAGCACGTATGGCGCCATGCCGAAGTACGGCAAGGTGGTCATCACATTCCTCACCAGACCATTGCGTGCGAGTTCGATATCGATCGTGCCGAGCCCCGGTGCGTTGTGCGTGGTGACGGCCAGGTGTCCAGCTTCCTGATAGACCTCCCGGCTCAGCTTGCCGGGTTTGACTGGATGCTGCGCGCGTAGCAGACAGACGAGATCGTCCTTGCACAACGGCTGGAGGCGCAGATGCTCGGGCGGTGTGCGCCAGTTCCCGATCACGAGATCGAGCGCGCCACTTTCCAGGCCGTGCTCATAGCCTCCGTCTACCGTCATCAGATGCTGGAATTCGATACGCGCGCGGCGCCTGAGTATGGAAAGCATCCACGACCGCGGGCAGGAAGAACACATCCAGATAGTCGGGGGAGCCGATGTGAAAGGTCCTGCGCGTCGTGGACGGATCGAAAGCCGTAGTGGGATGGAGCACCGCGGCGATGCCCGCAAGCGCCTGCGCGGTCGGCTCGATCAGCGTGAGAGCATGGCTGGTGGGAACCATGTGGCTGCCGCTGCGCACCAGCAGTGGATCGCCCGTCATTGCGCGCAGCTTGCGCAGCGCGACGCTGATCGTCGGCTGCGACTGGCCGACCAATGCGGCCGTCCGCGAAACGCTTGCCTCGGTGATCAAGGTGTGAAGGACCTTGAGCAGGTAGGAGTCGATAACTTCCCTGGACATACGAACCGCCGTTGTTTTACACCGTGTATAGCTGTATACGGGCCGATATGGCGGTATGTCAATTCAGGAGATCTGCGGGGTCATGCGTGCTCGCCCAGTCACGCCGGGTTTATAACGGGACGAACATCGGGACTATGTGCCGCGGCGCATGCCGGACCTGCACTGCGTCCCGCATCCCGTCAGGAACCGTCAGTCGTGTTGCTGCCCGGAATCGGGCCGATGCGGCGTCAGAGGGTGAGTACGCGGGCTTCGATGCGCGCAAGGCGTTTGATATGGCGCGGCGCGGGAACGAGATCGGCACGGGAGAAAAGAACGGGGCCGCCGCTGTCGGCGTCGAGCACTGTACCGCCGCACTCGTAGGCGACGATGACCTGCTCGCCGACTGGCGAGTTGAACAGTTCGTGCCATGAAAACGTCACGAAGTAGCCGTCGTGTCCCACCGCGAGGAAAACCATGCGCTTGAAGTCGCCGTGCACGTCGTTACGCAGACCGGCCTGACGAAGCAGTTCGGTCAGGCGCACGCCACGATAGGGCGCAACGGTGCGGATGAACCGCTGCGTGGTATAGCAGCGCAGCTCGAATGGGGCGCACGTCACGCCTGGATAGTGCCGAAGCGCATCGAACGGGAGTGCCATCGGACGCTCAACGCTGCCGGTGATATGGAGCGTTTCTGTCTGCCCGATGGTTGCGGGCGGAGCAGTGGTATGCACGATGTCCATCTTCGGGTCTCCGGGCCAGATCCTGCTGGTAAGCGGGGCGATGTAGTCTTGCGTATATTACGGCGACAATCGCTATGAGGCCACCCCGACCCGGCGCATATCGATCATGTCGTGGCGTGTATAGCTCCGCCGGTGCGCAACCGCCTTCTACCGTGCAGCGGTCTTGAACAGTACCGGATCGCCGCGATAGATATCAGGGAACATCCGCTTCAGATCGGCGATTTTCGGCAGATCGTTAATTTCGATGTACGGGTAGTCGGGATGGAGTGCGAGAAAATTCTGATGATAATTTTCCGCCGGATAGAATCCCGTGGCGTTTTCCACACGCGTGACCACCGGTGCGGAAAACACTTGCGCCCTGCCGATCTGCGCAATGTACGCCTGCGCGACCCTGCGCTGCCCGGCGTTCAGCGGAAACACGGCCGAGCGATACTGCGTGCCGTGGTCCGGCCCCTGGTAGTTCAGCTCGGTCGGGTTATGCGCCACCGAGAAAAAGATTTGCAGCAAACGCCCGTAGGTGATTTGCGTCGGGTCGTAGGTGATCTGAACCGATTCCGCATGACCGGTATTGCCTTCGCTCACTGTTTCGTATTGAGCGGTGTCAGCCGCGCCACCGGTATAGCCCGCGGCGACCTGTTGCACGCCGCGCACGTGTTCGAATACGCCCTGCACGCCCCAAAAACAGCCGCCCGCAAATAGGGCGGTCTCGCTATGGTTCGCCGTCGCTTTTTCGTCCTGGGCCGGTGGCGGAATTCTCGTCGCCGGTTCGGCGGAGTTCGCCATCCGCTGCGCTGCGATCGCCCCAACGGCGAGCGCAACGATACCCGCGAGTCTGGCGATGGAAGAGCGCTTCCACGGGGAAGCGTGGGTAGTCGCTGTTTTGCTCACGATGGTCAGCCCCTTTGAATGTGATGCGTATATCGGATGTCGAGGTGTCCCGTCGTGGCTTAGCCGAATGTGAACGAATAGGCTTCGACGCCGGGGTCCAGAAACTGGATCGAAAACGTATGGTCCTTGATATCGCCGGTCTGGCGCACCAGTTGATAGAGCCGTTGCTCCGTTACCGTGCCCATGCCGTCGGCGCCGATATCGCTGCCGTGCGCATTGCCCGGCGCGGCGCCGTCGATGCTGACGCGAAACCGCACGGGCTTGCCGTCCTTGTCCGGGCCCAGCACCAGATGCAGGTCGCGAGCGTGGAAGCGGTAGACAATCTGTCCGGACGGGGCCGCGAGCGTAGCGTGCTCGGCGCCGACGCGCCACTTGCCCACGAGTCCCCAGTCATTCAGCGCGGGCCGCACAGGCGCGGTGTACGTAGACGGCTTGTCCTCGGTTTCTCCGCCCGGCGAGGCGAAGTTCTCGGCGCGCGCGTAGCCGATATAAGTCTCCGGCGACTGCATGTCGTCATTGTCGGCGGCCGCAAGCACGCCTTTCGCGCGACCGCCGGGCAAGCCGGTCGCGATCTTTGCGGCGTCCACGTGGCCCGCTTCCGTCAGCAGTTGCTGGATCACCTTCTCCGACTGCGCGTAGTCGCCTTCACCGAAGTGGTGGTAACGGATGCGACCCTGCGCGTCCACGAAGTAGTGTGCCGGCCAGTACTGGTTGTTCAGCGTGCGCCAGATCGCGTAGTTGTTGTCGATCGCCACCGGATAGTCGATGCCGAGGTCGTGCGTCGCTTTCTTCACATTGTCGATATTGCGTTCGAACGCGAATTCCGGCGCGTGCACGCCGATGACGACGAGCCCCTGATCCTTGTATTTGTCCGCCCACGCTTTCACGTAGGGCAGCGACCGCAGGCAGTTGATACACGAGTAGGTCCAGAAATCGACCAGCACCACCTTGCCGCGCAGACCCTGGACGCTGAGCGGCGGCGAGTTGAGCCACTGAACCGCACCGTTCAGCGACGGCAGCACGCCTTCGACCGGCAGAGGCGGCGCATCCCCGGACGCGCTTTGCGATGCATGCATCATGGCGCCCGACGAAGCCACCATCGCGCCGCCCAGGCCGGCCGTGCCCGAGGCCGCGGCAGTTGAGTCGACGGAACCCGCGGCGGTCTTCGCCGCCATCATGACGCCACCGTTCGCGATGTTGCTCGCCGTATCGGCCGGCTTCGCGCCGGGCGACAAACGATCGACGAGCTTCTGTTCGATACCGCCCGTCGCAACCGTCGAGACCCGTGCAAGTACGCCTGTGTCGAGGCCGAAAGCAATCGCCACCACGCCACCCAGCATCGCCGCGCCGATGCCGCGGCGGATCCACTCGCCGGCTCCAAGCGAACGTTTCATCGCCGCGAACACCCGGCCACCGATCAACAATGCCACCGCGAGGGAGGTCGCCGCGCCGGCCGCATAGGCAATCAGCAGCAGCGTCGTGCCGACACTCGCGCCTCGCAGCGCGGCGCCGGTCAGCACCAATCCCAGAATGGGACCGGCGCACGGAGCCCACAGCAGGCCGGTCGCAATGCCGAGCAGAAATGATGAGCCTACGCGCACCGGGTGGCCGTCGGCCTGCGCAAGATTCGTGAGCCGGTTGCCGGCACTCACCAACGGCTGCATCAAATGATCGCCAAAGCGCGGAAACAGCAGCGTCAACCCGAATACGGCGAGCAACGCGATGGCCAACCAGCGGCCGTACTGGTTGGCCTGCGTGACCCAGCCGCCGCCAATCGCGGCAAGCGTTGCCACGACGGCGAACGTCAGCGCCATGCCGGCGAGCAGGGGCAGCCCGCTGCGAACGAAGGGCTGATCGGCACGGGCGAAAACGAACGGCAGCACCGGCAGGATGCACGGGCTGAGGATCGTCAGAACACCACCGAGGTAGGCGAGAACGATGAGCAACATGGCTGTTCCAGGCGTTGGTTTAACGGTTTATCGGGGACGTCGGGGCTCAGGTCGCCGTCGGCGTAAAGTTCATGGCGACGCCGTTCATGCAGTAGCGCAGGCCGGTGGGCCTGGGGCCGTCGTCAAAGACGTGCCCGAGATGACCGCCGCAGCGCGAGCAATGCACCTCCGTGCGCGACATGCCGAATGAACGGTCTTCACGAGTCGCGACCGCGTGGTCGAGCGGCGCCCAGAAGCTTGGCCAGCCCGTATGGCTGTCGAACTTCGTGCTCGACGAAAAGAGGTCGAGCCGGCAGCCGGCGCAGGCGAACACGCCCGCCCGGTGCTCGTCGTTCAGCGGGCTGGTATAAGGCCGCTCGGTGCCTTCCTTGCGCAGAACGGCGTACTGTGACGGCGTCAGCAACTGGTGCCATTGCGCGTCCGTGCGCACGAATTCGAAGCTTTCGGCTGGCTTGCCGGTATCTGTCGGCGCGGCGGCCAGCGAGCGCCAGCGGCTCGCGGCAGCCAGCGCCGCCACGGCCGCGGCGCCTGAAAACACAAAGCGTCTGCGACTTTGCATGATGTGCTCCTTAAGGCCAGATCTGCTGAACGTGGCGTTATCCTATGGCGCGAGCAGTATCGAAGTCCTCACGAAAAGTTAAATTAAATGTGATAACTCGCTGCCCGGAAATTTTGCACAATGACGCAACGGTCGCTTTCCGGTGTCGGTTCCGGCAACTTCTCTCAACCGCTGCAGACTCACACGCTCCATGGATCATCCAAAGCGCATCCTGATCGTCGAAGACGATGTAGACATCGCCAACGTGCTGACCCTGCATCTGCGGGACGAACGCTACGAGGTCGTGCACAGCGCCGACGGCAACGAAGGCCTGCGGTTGCTGGAGCAGGGCGGTTGGGACGCGCTGATCCTCGATTTGATGCTGCCCGGTGTCGACGGACTGGAGATTTGCCGGCGCGCCCGTGCGATGACGCGTTACACGCCGATCATCATCACCAGCGCCCGGTCCAGCGAGGTCCACCGGATTCTCGGCCTGGAACTCGGCGCCGACGACTACCTCGCGAAACCGTTCTCCGTGCTGGAACTGGTCGCGCGCGTCAAGGCACTGTTGCGACGCGTCGAAGCGATGGCAAAAGATTCGCGGATCGACGCCGGTATCCTCCAGATCGCCGGCCTCACCGTCGATCCGCTGACACGCGAGGCCAGCGTCGACGGCCGGCCGATTGAACTGACGCCGCGCGAATTCGATCTGTTGTACTTTTTCGCGCAGCAGCCAGGCAAGGTGTTTTCGCGGATGGCTCTGCTCAACGCGGTATGGGGCTACCAGCACGAAGGATACGAACATACCGTCAACACGCACATCAACCGGTTGCGGGCGAAGATCGAAGCCGATCCGGCGCAGCCCACACGGATACTGACCGTGTGGGGGCGCGGATACAAGCTGGCCGTGCCGTCCGACGACGCGTCGGCGCAGGGAACCTCAACGGCGGATGCGCGATGAAGCTCACGCTCACCCAACGCCTTTCAATCGTGTTTTCCGCGCTGCTGCTCGCGTGCTGCGGCGCGTCGGCGTGGCTGCAGATCCGCTCCAGCGACCTGCATGACAAGGTCGTGATACAGGGCCTGTCGCGCGACCTCGCGGCTCACATCGCGCGCAGCGCCTCGCTGATGGACGCGCAGGGCCTGCGGCCCGATGCCGTGCGGCAACTGTTCGGCGAGTTGATGGTGGTCAATCCGAGCGTCGAGGTGTATCTGCTCGACAGTCATGGTCGCATCCGAGGCGACGACGCGCCCGCTGGACATGTGAAGCGCGAGCAGGTGGACCTGGCGCCCATTCGCCGCTTTATCGCGGGCGACGCATTGCCCATTCTGGGCGACGACCCGCGCAGCACCGACGGGCGCAAGGTGTTCAGCGCCGCGCCATTGCGGGCAGATGGGCAAACGCCATCTGGCTACATCTACGTCGTGCTGCTCGGCGAGGCACACGATGCGCTCGCCGAGCGCGTGGACGCCAGTTCGGTATTGCGCACCACGCTGTGGTACATGGCACTCGTGGCGTTGCTCGGATTACTCGCGGGTCTGATGGCATTTGGACTCATCACGCGTCCCTTGCGGCGGCTATCGGCTGCGATGCTTCGTTTCGACGCCAACGGCGAACCGGATACCCAGCCACAGGTGCCGTGCTCCTCTTCGGCGGGAGCCCGTGATGAACTCGCCATACTGGAGACCACCTTCGCACAGATGGCCGCGCGCATCGGTGAACAGTGGCGCGCGCTTATCAGGCAGGACCAGCAGCGGCGCGAATTGCTGGCCAATATTTCACACGACCTGCGCACGCCGCTGACGTCGCTGCACGGCTACCTCGAAACGCTATCGCTAAAGGCCGACACGCTCGACGAAACGGAGCGCAAACGCTATCTGGCAATCGCCATCGCGCAAAGCGCCAAGGTTGGGCGGCTGGCCCAGGCGCTCTTCGAGCTGGCCAGGCTGGAACATGCCGACGTACAACCGGCATGGGAAGAGTTCTCGCTGGTCGATCTGCTGCAGGACGTGTTCCAGAAATTCGAGTTGCCGGCCGAAGCGCGCCACATCCAACTGCGCGCAGGTGTTCCGCGGCGTCTGCCGACGGTATGCGCCGACCTCGGAATGATCGAGCGCGTGCTGACCAATCTGCTCGACAACGCGATTCGTCATACGCCTGCCGAAGGCACGGTTCGCGTCGATCTCGCGTATCGCGACGACAAGGTTTCGGTGACAGTCACCGACACGGGGCCGGGCGTTCCGCCGAACCTGCGCGATGGGCTATTCGAGCGTCCTTCTGGTTCGGGCGGCACACACCGTGGCGGGTTTGGCCTGCTGATCGTGCAGCGTATGTTGCAGTTGCATCATACGCAGATCCGTCTGATCGAACACGAAGGTACGGGGGCGATATTTTGCTTCGAGCTTCGTGCGAGCCGCGGCTCCAGCGCAGCCGCCGCCTGATGAACTTTTGCGCGGGAGTAGCACGGTGGGGGCGCCATGCGGGCGCTCGCTCACAATTGACCCGCGACCAGTTGCACGGCGAGACTGCTGACCGACACCGCGACCCATACGCCTAGCCCGAGCAATACCGGACGAATGCCCGTCGCCGCCATGCGCCGCAGATTCGACGACAGTCCGATCGCCGTCAGCGCGACGATGATCATGAATTCCGCGGCGTCGTGGATGACCGGCTGCCAGGTCGCGGGAATCAGATTGGCGGTGCGGATCGCGGAAGCCACCAGAAACCAGAGGATGAACCACGGAAACACGCGCGACAGACTGAACTGCGCCGCGCCTGATTGCTTCGCGCGATACGCGACGGCGACGGTGAGCGCGAGACAGATCGGAATGATCAGCGTGGCGCGCGTGAGCTTGACGACCGTGGCGTAGTCGCCCGCGGCCTTGCTGTAGGTATAGCCGGCCGCGACCACCGACGACGTATCGTTGATCGCCGTGCCGGCCCACATGCCGAAGCCCGCGTCCGACAGATGCAGCAGATGGCCGAGCGCCGGAAACAGCAGCACGGCGACGAGGTTGAACAGGAAGATCGTCGAGATCGCGAAGGCGGTCTCGTGATCGTCGGGTTTGATGATCGGCGTAACCGCGGCGATCGCCGAGCCGCCGCAGATCGCCGTGCCGACGCCGATCAGCAGCTTGAGCTTGCCGCCCACGCCGAGCAGCTTGCCGAGTCCCCACGCGGCGACGCCCGCGACGGTGATCGTGACGGCCGTGACGGCGAGCGAATGCATGCCGGTGCGCGCCACCTGCGACAGGCTCAGGCCCGCGCCGAGCGCGATGATCGACCATTGCAGCACGTGCTTCGACGCGAAACGGATGCCCGGATCGTAGCGGCTTCCGGGCGAAAACACGTTGCGCACGATGATGCCCGCGACGATGCCAATCACCGGACCGCCGACCACGGGGACCATGCGCCCGAGCCACAGCGCGAAGCCGGCGATCGCCGCCGCCAGCAACAAGCCGGCGAGCGAACCGGGTTCAGTCGGGCGACCCGACTGTGAGCCGACGGACAGGGATTTGGCAGACACGATCGATTTCCTTTCGAGGCGCGACAGCGAACCGCCGCGCGGTTGTGATCGCGGCGCTTAAACGGGTTGAAGAGTTTCAGTCGGTCCGGCCGTTCGGCGTTTCCGGGTGATAGGGCTTGAAGCCGTAGTGCTCGAAGATCGCCAGTGCTTCGGGCGAGCGGATGAAGTCGAGCCAGCGGCGCGCGGCTTGTGGATGCGGCGCGTTCGCGGCGACCGCGCCGGCGTAGATCGCCGTGGTGTTGTCGGCGGGGGAGATGTCGACGTGGCCGATCGGATGACCGATCTGCTCCTGGAACACCGCTTCGGATTGCCACGTCACGCCAGCTTCGACCTTGCCCTGCATGATCCACAGCGGCGTCTGCCGATGATGGATGTGCGTGAGCTTCGTCGATCCATCGTTCACCTTCGACGTATAGACGCTGTCGACCAGCGCATCGCCGCCCGCATGCGCGAGCGACGCCTTGATCTGCCGCGCGATGCCTTCGAATTGAGGATTCGGCATCGCCAGCTTCACTTGCTGCTTGCCGAGATCGGCGAGGTTTTCTATGTGCGCGGGATTGCCTTTCGCGACCATGATCGTCAGCGTATTGGTCGCGTACGGGACGGCGGGCGCGACCAGCTTCCTGCGGCCGATCTGCGTCTGCACCGCTTTCAGACCGGCGAGATACACGTCGGGCTTCACGGTCCACGTCAGATTGCCGACGGTGATCGTGCCGCCGTCGTCAATCTGCTTGACCAGCATGCCCGGCGGGATCGTTTCCCAGTACAGGTGGCCGCGATACTGCGGATAGCGCGTCTCGAACGCCTTCACGAGCGGTGCCATCGCGAAGTAGTAGTTGCCGCCGACATACAGCGCGAGCGCCGCGTGCTGCGGATCGCCGTGGAAATCGGCGAGATTGTCGGCGTCGGGCTCGGTGAAGTCGAAGCCGCGGTCGATCGCGTCGTTGTTCTCGCCGTGCTGCCACGGCGGCGACAAGGAAGCTTGCGACGACACGTCCGCCGCCTGCACCGACGCGATGGAAACGATCGCCGCAAGGCTCGCGATCACGGCCGCGAACACGCGCGTTTTACGCTGGGACGTTGACGTCATGATGATGGGCGATGAATGTCGGTCAGAGCGGCATCAGCACGTAGCCGTCGGATTCGAGCGTGGTGATCGTCGTGAGGCCGGAGAGCGCGAGCGTCACGTCGTTGGCGAGCCAGTCGTATTCGAAGTGATGTTCGGCGACCGCCTGGCCGCACACGGACACGGTCACGCCGGCCTTCTTCAACTCGGCGATCAGCGGCAGATTCGGATTGGGCACGCCGAAGCTCGCGCGATAGTGCGCATCGTCGAGCGCGAGCGGCGTGGCCGCGCCATACGCGACCGCGACTGCTTTAAGATGAGACAGCGGCACGCCCGCGGCGACGTACAGATTCACCGTACGCGCGACGTGATCGAGCCCCGGATTGACCTTGTCGGGCGATTGCGATGCCTGCGTCAGCGAGAACACGATCTTGTACGAACGCTTCGGATCCGGTTTGAACGCCGCGTCTGGCAGATAGTGGATCGTGCCGTAGTTGTGAATCGTCGGCGTAGACCAGAAGCCTTCGGTCTCGCCGCCCGCGGCGTGCGCGAGCGTCGCGCTGAACACGGCGATTATCGGCAGCGCGAGCTTGAGCAGGACAGAGCGGTTCATGAGCGTTTCCGATGTGGTTATGTGGTTCGAAGTGAGCGCAGTCTAGCAATCGCCTTTCGCGTCGAAAAATACATTCGTGATATGTGTGCGATGCCTGCACGTTATGGCGGCGCGCGCGGCGTCGAATGCGCGACGCGCCCACCATAACGGAGCCTGATGGCAAACATCCGGAATCGAGATTGGTGTAACCGTCGAGAGTCTGCGAAGCTTGCGGCGGTCGAACGGGTGCGCGGCGAATCGTCGAGAAGCAGGCATCCGCTGACGACGCCAGCAACCGGAACCACAATGAAAAACAAAGCGACACAGCAAGGGGCGTTCTCCACCGCCCGGTCGCGTCGATGGCTGCTCGCCACATGCCTGTCGATCGCCACGCAAGCCAGCGCATTCGCGCAGACACCGGCGCGTTCGGGCGCATCGATCGCGCAGCAGGGCATCGCGCCGTCGGTGCCCGCGTGCGCGTCGTGTCACGGCGCGTCGGGCGAGGGCAACACGGCGGCGGGATTTCCACGGCTCGCCGGCTTGCCGTCCGGTTATCTCCAGGAACAGCTCGCCGATTTCGCCGCGGGAACGCGTCAGCAAACCGTGATGTCGACGATCGCCAAGGCGTTGCCGATGGACGCCCGCGAAAGCGTCGCGAAGTATTTCGCGTCGTTGCCGGCGCCTTCTGGCGCAAACGGCGCGCAGAAGCCCGTGCAAGCCAACCCGACCGGCGAGCGACTCGCGTTGATCGGCAACTGGAAGGAAGGCGTGCCGGCGTGCGTGTCGTGTCATGGTGACGCGGGCAGCGGCGTCGGCGAGCAGTTTCCGGCGCTCGCGGGACAACCCGCCGCGTATCTGCGCGCGCAACTCGTCGCATGGAAGCACGGCGCGCGCTCGCCCGGACCGCTCGGGCTGATGAGCACCATCGCCGGGAAGCTTTCCGACAGCGAAGCGGATGCCGCCGCCGATTATTTCGCGTCGTTGCCCGCGGCGGCGCACGCTTCCGCTTCACCGCCCGCACAAGGAGCCGCGCGATGAAAACGACCTCATCGATCGCATGGACCGCGGTGTTCGTCGCGGGCGCGGCGGGCGCGCTCGCGTTCGGCGCGATCGCGCATTCGCTCGTGCACGAAGCGTCGTCGGATCCGAAAGTGGCCACCGTCAAGGACGCGGCGATGTCATCGACGGCGTCGGCGAGCGCCGGGCCCGCCCAAGCGCCGGCGGCGAAGCCGGCGTTCACGCCCGCCGATCGCCCGATTCCCGACGACGATTTCGGCAAGGTCGTGGCGCAAGGCCAGCGCATCTTCAACGATCCGGCGACCTACGCGAAAGCCTACGTCGGCAATCAGCTGCGCTGCGCGAGCTGTCACCTGGACGCCGGTCGCAAAACGGGTTCCGCGCCGATGTGGGCCGCGTACGTGTCGTATCCCGCGTATCGATCGAAGAATCATCACGTGAACACGTTCGCCGAGCGGCTGCAGGGTTGCTTTCGCTTCAGCATGAACGGCAAGGCGCCGCCGCTCGGCGATCCGGTGCTGGTCGCGCTGGAGACGTATTCCTACTGGCTCGCGCAGGGCGCACCGCTCGATCCGAAGATCCCGGGACGCGGCTACCCGAAGCTCGCGAAGCCCGCGCAAACGCCCGACTACCATCGCGGCGAACGTGTTTATCAGGCGCGCTGCGCGCTGTGTCATGCCGCCGACGGCGGCGGTCGGCACGCCAACAACGGCGTGCCCGCGTTCCCCGCGTTGTGGGGCGATCATTCGTTCAACTGGGGCGCGGGCATGGGCAGCATCAGCAATGCCGCGGGCTTCATCCAGGCCAACATGCCGCTCGGACAAGGGGGCTCGCTGAGCGATCAGGACGCGTGGGACGTCGCGATGTTCATCGACAGTCACGAGCGTCCGCAGGATCCGCGCTTCACCGGCGACGTCGCGACGACGCGCGCGAAGTTCCACGATTCGCCGATGTCGATGTACGGCAAGACGGTCGAAGGCGTGTTGCTCGGCAGTCAGTCGACGCCGAGCGGTGGTTCGCTGCGTAGCGCCGGCAAGCCATGAATCTGCGCTCCGACGCCGGCGCGACGATCTTCGCGCGCTGGAGATGGACGACCGGTCAGTCCGCGCAGCCATGATTAACCGGCACGGCAAGCGCTCGTCATATGACGTGAAACCTTCGCGTATTCGATGAATTTCACCCATCTTTTCGCCTTCCGCGAAGTGGCCCGCGCGGGCAGCATCAGCGCGGGCGCCGAGCGCTTGCGCGTCAGCCAGCCTGCGGTGACGCGCGAGATCCGCGAGCTGGAAGAGCGCATCGGTCTCGTGCTGTTCGACCGTCTGCCGCGCGGCGTCGCGCTCACCGAAGCGGGCCGGCTGCTATTTGGCCACGCCGAGAAAATTTTCACGCTCGCCGATATCGCCGAAAGCCAGCTGAATGAACTCGCCGGTCTCGACGCGGGCCATCTGCATATCGGCGCGAGCGCGACGCTGGGCGTCTATCTCGTGCCCGAACTGATCGCCCGGTTCAGCGATTCGCATCCGAAGGTGACCATCGATCTCACCGTCACGAACACGGAAAGCGTCGAGGCCGGTTTGCGCGAGTTGAAGTTCGCGGTGGGTTTCGTCGAAGGACCATTCGACGCTTCGGTGCTGCATGCGTGTCCGATCGGTCAGGACGAAATCGCGGTGATCGCCGCGTCGGATCATCCGTTGATCGATACGCGCCTTCAGGCGACCGATCTCGTCGACAAGGCGGTCGTGATGCGCGAGCCTGGTTCGGGAACGCGCGCGATCGTTGAGGATGCGTATGCGAACCGCGGTCTGTCGATCCAGCCGCTGATGTCGGTCAGCGATACCGAAGCGATCAAGCGGATGCTGCGCGTGAGCCGCACGCTCGCGTATCTGTCGGTGCTGAGCGTGCGCGACGAACTCGCGCGTGACGAATTGCGGGCGATCGAAGTCGAGAGCATGCGGATCGATCGGCAACTTCACATGGTGTGGCTCAAGGAGCGCACGCTGTCGCCCAGCGCGCGTGCATTCACCGAGTTTGCAGCGTTGCGCCATGCGTGCGTCGAAGCAGCCTTGTGATGCCGGGTCGCGACACGCGTTGATCATATGGGGGGAACAGGTATAGCGTTACAAGCAGCAATCTTTCGTCGTCGCGCAGCGTGGCGTATGCGTTCAGCGCAGCCAGAGTGCCGTAGCGGTCGATGGTCGGCTCTGACGAGCGCCGGGCGCTTGAAGCGGCGCGCGCCGACGTGAAATCCCAGCGCGGTGCCCGCTCTGGAACCGGGTGGTGCGTTGCGCGGACGGCCAGGAATTCCGCTCGCATCGCCATCCCGCTGCTATGACCGTTCTGTCGCGTTCTGCCTGAACATCTGCATGCGCAGCGCGATATCTACCATCATTCTGGTCTCGTGTCTCCTAAGATCCACTCCGCTGAGTTGCTCGAATTGCGTCAGTCGATACCGGACTGTCTTCTGGTGAACATGCAGCGCGGATGCCGTGGTCTGAAGAGAGCAGTCGGAATCGAAATACATGCGCAGTGTCTTCGCCAGTGCCTGATTGTGCTTGCTGTCGTAATCCACCACGTCCCCGAGGATCGATCCGACCAGACCTTCGAGATCACTGTCGTGCCGGATCGAGAGCAGCAAACCGAGCACCCCCAGCTCATCTGATATCGCAATTTCGTCGGCGCTGAATTTGGTCGCGGCAAGCAGGGATATCGCCGCTTCGCGATGCGCCGACCGGAAGTCTCCACTGCCTCCGCTAATCGAGCTGACGCCCCATGTCGCGCTGAAGCCATGAAGTTTTTCGGACGTCGCTTTCTGAATCGAATGCAGCACGCGTCTGATCTCGTCGCTTTCCCTCCCGCAAACCAGCGCGATCAAAAGATTGCCGCGTACCGTAAGCAGTTTCAGGCCAGCCGCCTCGAGACCGCGTGTGCATTGCTCAAGCGCAATCCGGCGATTGCGCTCCGCGGTGCCGGCGTCCCAGCCTTCCGCGCGACTGATCTCGTCGAGTGCGGCGATTGAGCCATGCAGAACCCGATGTGGTCCATTCAATTCGATTCGTAGTCCCTTCGCGCGGGAAACGGCGGCCAGCCGTACCTTCGGATCTCCCTCGAGCAGGTCCCACAGGAGCTCGCTGCTGACCTCCGCTCTCGCGAGCATGGCCGCGCGGCTTTCGAGATAGCTCAACGCACACGCGATGGCTCCGGCGCCAAGCGCCATTTCCGCTACGTCCGCGGGCTCCGATTCGGCGATGAGACAAGCCCATCCGACTTCCTCGGTGGATACGACGATCGGTTTGGCCCGCAGCCAGAAACCGTCTATGCGTCCGCGGCACTCGGATTCGTCGTTCCGGGCCTGCCGGATCAATTGGGGAAGGTGCGAAAGTGCCGTGGTGACATGCTGGCTGAGCGCATGTCGCGTCATCGACTGCATTTCGTCGTTCACGATCGCGACTTCCGCATGGGCAAAACGTGCGATGGCGCGTGCGATGCCATCCATGCCTTCGCCCGCCAGAACCGCTTCGATCATCGCCTGCTGGATGGCGGCGGATTGCCCGAACGCGCTGTTCTGGTCCTTGAGTTGCGCATTGGCTGCCGCCAGCTGTTCAACGGCGCGCAACTGCGTTTCGTACAGGCGGGCGTTCTGTATGGCGATCGCGACGAGATCGGCAAGCGCCTTGATCCGCCGTACGTCACGATCGGAGAAAGTCGATTTGCGCCGCCGCCAGACCTCGAGCACGCCCACCACTTCATCGTGAATTTTGAGCGGCGCGGCAAGCGCCGAATAGGCGTGCTCGAGCCGGGCAAGATCCATGTAGTCCGGGCTGATGGTACTGTCCCGCACGTATTCGTCGACCCGCACCGCTTCGCCGGTTTCAAAGACACGCCCCGCTACGCCGCGGCCCTTCTTCATCCGCAGATTGGCCGTCTCCACACGAAGATTGCCGACGCAACTGCGCATGACGACTTCATCTTTTTCCTTGAGGAACACGCCGCAAATGTTCGATGACAGCAAGCGCAGCGTTTCGTGCGTCGCGCACGATAGAACCTGATTCAGTTCGCGAGCGGACAACGTCTCTCTGACAACGCTTTGCAATCCGCTGATCTCATCGAGCGCGGCGACTACCGCACGTCCGCGACTGGCCGCGGACGATGCGAGGATGAATGCGGAGCAGAGCAGATGCAGGTTTTTTTCCTGCGCGGCGGTCGGTGAATAGCCGGGCAGGAAGATCGCCTCGAAGCCGGGCGCGAGCGGCACGTAACATCCGTGCCGGGAAACGCACACTTTGCTCTCATCGCGCTGAAATTCCGGAAGACCGGCGAGGAGATGGTCACTGTACTCGACCGTCAGCGGGCTCTGGGGAATCCACTCGCCGTTCGCATAGCGGAGCACGATCAGGGCGTCGATTCCCGTTGCCGTGCGCGCGAGATCGAGTGCCAGTGACGTAACCGACTCGGTGCCGTCCTGAACCGCGGCGGACAGTGTATCCAACGCCGTCTGCAACGAAAAATCCGCGATCGAACCCTTCCTGCCGGCTGTCGCGACTTCGTCTGCACGATAAATATCCATCGTCACTCCGTCGGGCGGCGTTTGTTGCGCTGCCGCACCAGTCGTTTTCGCTTACCGATAGCCCGATGTATCGCCGACATCCCTGTTTGATCCAATTGGCGTTTTCCCTTGGAGCCAGGGTTTTTTCCTGATGGAGACCAAATATCGCCCTCCGCGCGCGCTAATTTATCTCCCGGAGATAAAAATGGAGCGACGATCTAACCGCGAACGCCATACGAACGGGCGGAACGGGCGGCTATGATCCTTCCAACACCCAGCCGCTGGCACAGCCCGGATGGACTGGTGAAAACCTGTCTGGAGATGCCGAGGTCGGCCCTGGCTGTTTGCACGACGCCGGCCCGCATGGACACCATGGCGCGGAGACAATGTCATGAAAAGCCGTTTCTTCCGGCACACGGACGATACATGGCGAATCTACCCGGCGAATGCCGGTCGGCCGGCATTCGGGGCTCTCTGTCACCAGACTCACTGATCACGTTCCGGCATCACCCATCGAGTGATGACGGCCAATCAGCTACCTCGGAGTGAAAATGATCAAGGCAGAAGACGCACAGTTTCATGCAGCAGACGCAGACAAGCCAAACTGGGCCGAAACCAACTACTTCGGCTTCTATAGCGCGGAGGCGAATATCAACGTCGGCGTCTATGCGCTTTTCCGGCCGAACCTGGGCGTGGTCAATTCGACAATAAGCATAAATTCGCGGCGCGCGGTGACTCCGTGGCACGCGGACTTCAACGACCTTCAGTCGCACCTGTTGATTCCCGAGCCGAGAAATCTCCTCGACTACTCACTCGCGAACGGCCTGAGCGTCAAATGTCTCGAGCCCAATATGGTCTGGACGATCGATTACGACGACGGCCAGCAGACGGAGATTCATGTCAGGTGGGACTCGCTGATGCCGCCATTCGACATTCACGATCCCGGGATGGATCCGATCGTCGCGGCGCAAAAGGAAGCGGGGAAGTTCGCGTGGGGCACCGCGTATAACGGCCACTTCGATCAGACGGGACTCGCCACGGGTTACATCGTGCTGCGTGGCAAGCGCTACGAGATCGACTGTGTGTCGACGATGGATCATAGCTGGGGACCGAGGCCGGAGCGCGGCGCACCGAACATGAGCTGGCTACACGCCCATTTCTCCGGGCGCTTCGCGATGCACGCGATCTTCGCATTCGATGAAAACGACGGTGGCAAGCGCCTCACGCTTAGTCACGGGTACGTGCTTCAGGACGGCAAGGTGTATGGCCTGAAGGCCGGTACTGGCAACACGATTCGCGTGCTGGACCGTTACCCCGAACACATCCAGCTGGCCGTCACCGATAGCGCGGACCGGACCTGGGAGTTCACCGGCGACGCCACCACGACGTTCCCGTGGCAATGCTGGCCGAACATGGTGGCATTCAATACGTTGACGAAATGGCGCTGTCAGGGAGAGACAGGATACGGAGAGGTGATGGACTTCTTCGAAACGCCGTCGATGACCCGCCTGAACAGCGAGCATCCAGCTTCCCTTCTGGATAACCGGGGGTAGTCGTGCCGGTGCGAATGATTCTGTTCGACCTCGACGGGACCCTCGTGCAGACGAGAGAGGCGTCGTGGGTCGTATTCGAGAAAGTGAACCGGCGATTCGCGCTCGGTGTCGACTCCGCCGAAGCGTTCTACGCATTGTTCGCGTCCAACTTCTTTGCGGGTTTGAAGGAAAGATGCGGCGACGACGCGCTAGCGGGCGAGGTCAAGAATTACTTCTTCGACCTGTTGCTGAGCGAGTATCGTCCGGCCGTCATCCCCGGCATGCGAAGCGTCGTTCGGAATCTTGCACTTCAATTCCCGCTTGCCGTCGTTTCATCCAATGCGATGGGCGCAATTCGGCATGTGCTGGACGAAGCCAACATTGCCCAGTGTTTCGGCCATGTTTTCTCGGGAGACGTCGAACCGGACAAGGAAAGCGTCATTCAGAAAGTTCTTCGGGACCCGAGCTACGGCTTTGGCAGAAGAGGAACCCACAGCTACGACGAGACAAGCGGCGCGCACTCCGGCGACATCGTGCTCGTAACGGATACGGTCGGTGACGTCAACGCGGCAAAAGCCGCGGGCGCGCGCGCGGTGGGCGTGTCCTGGGGTATGCATGCGCCGGATCGACTCGCTGCCGCGGGTGCGGAGTTCGTCGCGGTCTGGCCGGAGGAGCTTCTGATCCATTTCCACGAGAGCGAGGGCCCGGACGTTTCTCCATGACGTGACATACGGATCTTCGCGCGGCTAGCGGATTCCGAAAAACGGACGGCTGCTTTTATCCCCGGTGGATAAGGGCAAGGAATAAGAGTTTGACTAAGATTGATTCGGCAGTAACGGGATCGTAGATCGAATGGTTGTTGAACCAGACAGGACAGCGCCACATATCCAAGGAGACAGAAATGACTGTAGTTGCAGAGGGCTACAACGCGTTCGAAACGAAAAAAGAGCCGAGCGGAACGGTCATGTATTTGCCGGATCCTCAATCGGTCGTGAAGCTCATTCAGAGCGGCAAGCTGAAGGACCATATCCTTCTGGTCCGCGGCGGTACCACGACCTTTCTCGCGCCTGCGCTTTCGATGGGCGCAATCGGCGTGATCACGATGTCGGGTGCCCCCGAGTCTCACCTCGGCATTCTTTCGCGTGAATTCCAGATTCCTTGCATCATGACCGCGCACCTGAAGAATAGCGAGTCGCGCTATGAAGTGGGCAATACCGATGCCGCGCACTTCGACGAGATCATCAGGGAACTGAGCGGCAAGCAGGTCACGCTCAAATGCTCAAACGCCGACGTTGGTCAGGTCGTTCTGTAAAGCGCGCAAAAATAGTCAGGAGACGAAGATGGATCAGCCAAATAAGAGCACATATAAGAAGCGTTACGAGAAGGACGACGAGGGACTACGCTTCCAGTCCCTGGAGTACACCGGAAACTATGCGGGGCTGCCGCCGGTTTCCGACGGCATCGCCGGAGATCGCGAAATGCGCTCCCGTATGAAGACGGGTGTTCTCGAAAAGGTGACGAAAGAAGACGTATTGAAGCCGGAATTCACGATCGACGAATTGAACGATCTGAACAACTACTTCGCGTGGAACATCTGGGACGTTCTCGTGATGCGCGCCACTGAAGGCGTGTCGGGCATGATTCCACGCCAGGAATACGAGATTCTTGCGTTCATGCAGGAATTCTATCGGTACCCGGAGTTCATGCGCCTGATTACCGACCAGCTCGGACCGCAGGGCGTGATGGACATCGGCGCCAGCGCGCGCAAGGAAATCGGCACCAAGATCAACTGCGTGCACGACTGGTGTCTTGGTGCAGTGGCATTCGGGATGGGACGTTGCGGGTTGCTGGCGCTCGAAGCGATCGGTCCTGACGATTATGTGGAAGAGAGCAACACCATTCTGAAGTTTGCCCAGCGCGTGCTATGGGGAAAGCGTCAGGACGGCTACATCCTGAATTCACAGGATCGCTATCGCTGTCAGATTCACGATCAGGAACTGCTCGACCGCCTGGTGGGCGAGGTCGAGTACTTCGAAGAGGACTCGGACACGTTCAAGGAACTGACGGCCTTCAACGCGGCCGCTGAACTCCTCGCGTTCTTCGATCACTACGACTGCCGGCTGGGTCTCGGCGATACGGGGCCGTACGAGCTGAAAGACGGCAGGATCCTGATCATCCGCGATCTGTTCGTCAATGAAGACGTTTATCACTGGAGCGACGTGTGCGAAGGCCTGCCGCACTGCTTCACGCTGGCACTGGTCATCGACCCGGAGAAGCTCGCGCTCGAGGAGATCCGCGTCAACGACATCTCCACGACATTCACCATTCCCAAGAACTACGTTCCCGCCATCTGCGGCGCGGCGGTGTTCGTTCGCGAGGCATGGGATACGCCGATGGGTGAAGTCTACCCGGTGAAGATCAAGGACCTCGCGTCGCATCTCGACAGGATCAAGGAGGCGACGTTCAAGCTGTACAAGAAGACGCTGAAGATGCCGCGCCGCGAGCTTTGCACCAACGGGATTTACAGCTATTACGTCGGCATGATCCTTCCTCATCTGCGCAAAGCGGGTCTGTATGACCACGTGAACGAGAAACTGAACTTCTGGGAACTCGATCAGCGGGTCTCGAACTACTACTACGAGATCACCAAGCGCAATTTCGTGCAGTCCGTGGTTCCGCAGAAAATCTTTTCCGGGCAAGGTTATCTGCCGTTTTCCAAGGACGCGGATATCCGGCACTCGAAGTACGTCTGGCTCTGACGACAACGTGCGGCGGAGCTTCGCACTCCGCCAGCAACAACACATGGAGACATGTTCATGTTGACGGAAACCGCATTTCTGGTCCTCAACGCGCTGTACCTGAAGAAGATGGCGAACGTCAGCGGGCTGATCGAATGTGTGCATCTGCCGGAATCGACGGTGCGGGACGCACTGCGCGATGCAATTCAGGCAGGCCAGGCCATCGATCTGAACGGTGAATACCTGCTGGATACCACCGGCCGCCGGGCAGTGCTCGAATACTACAACGAAGCCTACCTGCCGAAGCGCGCGGCAGTCCTCGACTGGTATCAACGGTTCGAGGTATTGAACAGCCAGTTTCTCAAGCTGGTCAGCGAATGGCAGACCTCCGACGGCGAGCCGCGCGTGCTGGCGCAGTTGACGAAGGTGGTCGAGCGGCAGATCACCGCGCTGCGCAAGATCGAGGCGGAGATTCCACGATACGGCGTCTACGCCGGCCGCTTCGCCACCGCCTTGGAGCGGGTCGATCTGGGAGACAGGTCGTTCGTCACAAATCCGCGCGCTGACTCCATCCACAACATCTGGTTCGAGTTCCACGAGGACATTCTCGCGGTCGTTGGGCGTCCGCGCGAGACCGTAGAGGATCTGCACTGAATATGGCAGCTATCAAGTACCTGTGGGATGTCGACACTATCGATCCGAACGACAAGGCGCGCTTTGGCGGCAAGGCAAGCGGTCTGGCGAAGATGCGCCAGATTGGGTTGCCGGTTCCGCCGGCTGTCGTAATCAGCACCGACGCCTTCAGGGCGTTCCACGACGCGGGTGGCAAACTGCCCGCATCGTTGAGTGACGAAATCGATACGGCGATACACCTGCTCGAACAACGCACGGGCAAGTCGTTTTGCGGAAAAGGTATTCCGCTGCTGCTGTCGGTCCGATCGGGCGCGAAAATCAGCATGCCCGGGATGATGGACACGATCCTGAACCTCGGGCTCGACGCGGCTTCGGCGGCTGAATTTGCGTCGGCTTGCGGAGCGCGCGCTTTCGTCGAAGACACCTGGCTGCGGTTCTGGGCGATGTACGCGGATACCGTGCTGGGCGTCGATCTGGAATCGCTCGCGCCGGATCTGAAAAAAGCTCTTTCGCCGCCGGATCAGCCGGCCGCGGACGCGTTCGCGCGCGTCGAGCGCGAGATTCTCGCGGCGATCGAATCGGAGCTGGGCGAACGGCCGTCTGCCTCTGCGCGAGAGCAGCTCGAGCGTGCGGTGATCGCGGTGTTCGACTCCTGGAACTCCGCGCGAGCCAGGGCCTATCGCAAGCATCACCGCATTCCTGACGACCTGGGAACGGCTGTCGTCATCCAGGCGATGGTATTCGGCAATCTCGATGCCGAGTCCGGAACCGGCGTTGCGTTCACACGTGATCCGATGACCGGTGAACGGCGGCTGTTCGGCGAATATCTGGCGGGTCATCAAGGCGAGGACCTGGTCGCCGGAACGAAGACCCCGGATTCGCTCAGCGCACCTTCGCCGGCCATTTCGGGCATCGCCGAAGAAGTGCGCTCCGTGGGCGAGCGGCTCGAAGAGATTTACCGGGATGCGCTGGATATCGAGTTCACGGTGGAGAGGGGAGAACTGCATTTGCTGCAGGTGCGTCCGGCGAAGCGTACGGCGGCATCCGCGGTCAGGATCGCGGTCGAAATGACCAATGAAGATCTGATCGACCGCAAAACCGCTTTGGCGAGAGTCACGGAGGACCAGTTACGGCAACTCGTCCGTCCCGGGTTCGTTCCTTCGGATCTCGAAGCCGCGAACGAAAACGGCAGCCTGCTGGTCGGCGGCGTCGGCGCATCGCCGGGCCATGCGAGCGGCGTCGCCGTGCTCGACAGCGACCGGGCCGTCGAGCGTGCGGCGACGGGTGAAGCAGTGATCCTCGTTCGGCCCACCACGAGTCCGCTCGACGTCAGGGGCATGCTCCATTCTCAAGGCGTAGTGACCGCCCGCGGCGGTTCGGCCAGCCATGCGGCGGTCGTCGCGCGCGCGCTCGACAAGCCGTGCGTGGTCGGTTGTGGGGCGCTCGAAATCGACGAGGCGTCCCGCTCCTTCAAGGTGGGTGACCGGGAGCTTCGGGAGGGCGATCAATTGTCGATCGACGGTAAGACCGGGAGTATTTACGTCGGCGCAATTCCGCTCGACGATACCGGTGCGTCGAATCCGCACCTCAATCAACTGCTTGCGTGGGCGGAAGAGGCATCGGGTGTTTGCGTGTGGACTTCGGCGCGCATGGGCGCCGAGCTCGCCGCGATCGGCAGGCGGCATCCGGCTGGCGTCGGGATCGTGCCGATCGTCGATCTGCTGATCGCCCATGGAGGCGCACACGGCCTCGTGGACGCGGTTCAGGCGCTGAGTGCGAATGCATCCGCGCCCGCCTCGAAAGTCGAGGAGCTGTTCCAGCAGAACACCGCAAACGCGTGCAAAAGCTTTTTGACCGACAGTCGTGATTTTCCCGTCGCACTCCGGTTGCCGCGGCTGAGCGGATCGCGGGCGCGCCATATGGTGGACGGATGGGCCGCGCTCGAACCGGGAATGCTCCTGCCCCTGGGTGCGCCGCGACTGATGAACGGTTTGCTGAAAGGGGTGGCCGAAGCGGCGTCGGCTGCCGGGCATCGATCCGTGTCCGTCGCGCTCCCCGCGGTGTCCGAGGTTCTTGAGATCGAGGCTTTCAAAAAGATCCTCCAGTCGATCGGAGGCCTCAAGCCGGCCGTGCTCGTCCAGAACGCGGCGATGCTGTCGGAGCTCGCAACGGCGACGATCGACGGCGTGGAGATCTGGGTCGATGTGCCCGAACTCGTTCGTACGTTTCACGGGTGGCCCGATGAAATGTCGTTTTCCGCCGAGGTGATCGACCGCTACGAAGCGGCGGGAAACTACTCGCGTTCGCCGTTGAAAACGCTTGAAGGTTATCTGCTCGATTCGTTAGCACGGCTTTCGGCCACTGCAACGGAGCGAGGCTGGAAGGTCGTCGTCGAGATGGGGGCTTCTCCGGTGATGGAAATGGTGCGTGAGTTGTATGGGCTTGGATTGCGGCACTTCTCGGTTCCCGCGGAAAAGGTCGAGATGCTGCGTCTGTGCCTCGGGCATTCCAGCATCGGCAAAACGGCGTTCGATTGATCGGCGTGCGCGCGTTGCGAATAGAGATGGCGTCCATAACAGAGCGGTGAGGTGTGGGCAGGTGCCCCGAACCGGAGGAAGACATGGAAATCAAGGCAGCGGTAGTCAATGAAAAGGCCGGCAAGTTCAGTATCGAAACGTTGAGTCTGGACGACCCGCGTCCCGACGAAATTCTCGTGCGCATCGTCGGTTCCGGCGTATGTCACACCGACCTCGTCGTCAGGGACCAGTACGTGCCGATTCCGCTACCCATCGTGCTAGGCCATGAAGGCGCCGGCGTTATCGAAGCGGTGGGGCGCGACGTCACGCGTTTCAAAAAGGGCGATCATGTGGTGATGTCGTATCACTCGTGCGGTCACTGTCCGAGTTGCGAAGAAGGAGAACCGGCGTACTGCGATCATCTGATGCCAAATAATTTTAGTGGGCGCCGGATTGATGGCTCCGCATCGGTAAAGAAAAACGGCACGGAGATCAGCGCCAATTTTTTCCAGCAGTCGTCGTTTGCGACGCACGCGCTGGCGACAGAGCGCAACGTCGTCAAGGTGCCGGATAGTGTCGGCGTGGAGCAGCTTCCTCTCTATGGTCCGCTCGGCTGCGGCATCCAGACAGGTGCGGGAGCCGTGCTCAACACGTTGAACCCGCGGGCGGGTACTTCGATCGTCGTGTTCGGTGCCGGTTCCGTGGGGTTGTCCGCCGTCATGGCGGCACGTCTGGCAGGCTGCACGACCATCGTTGCGGTCGACCTGAATCCCGCGCGTCTCGATCTCGCCCGGCAGCTCGGGGCGACCCACATCATCAATGCAAAGTCAGACGATCCGGTCGAAGTCGTCAAGTCCGCGACGAAAGGCCGAGGCGCCGACTATTCGCTCGAAACCACGGCGTTGCCGCGCGTGCTGCGCCAGGCGGTCGAATGTTTGCACGCCCGCGGCGTGTGTGGATCGATCGGCCTGCCGCCCGCGGGAACCGAAGTCACCCTCGACATGCTGTCGATTCTCTTTGGCCGCACGCTGCGAGGTGTGATCGAGGGCGACAGCGTGCCGGGCATTTTTATCGGCCGGCTGATCGAATTGCATCAGCAGGGCCGATTCCCCGTCGAAAAGATCATGACGCACTATCGGTTCGACGAAATCAACAAGGCAGTCGCCGATACGGAGGAGGGGCATGCGATCAAGGCCGTGCTCCATATGGAATAGGCAACCGGATCGGATAGCGTGCAGCAGCAACGAGATTGGAGAGAGAAATGAAGATTGAAAACGCAGTATGGGGGACGCAAATCCCCGCTCGTGAGTTTGCGATGTCGATCAACGGAAACCGGGTCGTGTCGAAGGACACGGACTTCGCGATCAACCCCGCGACCGGGCAGCCGATCGCAGCGTATCCGCTTGCAACCCGCCAGCATCTCGATCAGGCGGTGCAGGCGGCGAAGACCGCATTCGATACATGGCGTCACACGAGCTTTTCGGAACGTCAGAAGGCGCTGAACGGTCTTGCCGACCAGATCGAGGCGAATTACGAAGCCTTTCTCACGCTGCTCACGATGGAACAGGGCAAACCGCGCGCCGGCGCGGAGTGGGAAATCGGCGGATCGATCTACTGGTTGCGGGAAATCGGCAAGCAGTCGCTGCCGGAAGAGGTCGTTCGTGACGAAGGCGAGAACAAGGTGGTGACACGTTATACGCCGATTGGCGTCATCGGGGGCATCACGCCGTGGAACTTCCCGCTTCTGCTGGCCGTGTGGAAGATTGCGCCGGCGCTGATGGCGGGGAACACGATGGTGTTGAAACCGTCGCCGTACACGCCGCTGTGCACGCTATGGTTCGGCGAATTGGCGCAGAAGATCCTGCCGCCGGGTGTGCTGAATATTGTGTCCGGCGGCAACGAGCCGGGCCGATGGATGACCGAACATCCGGACATCGGCAAGATCGCGTTCACCGGTTCGACGGCGACCGGCAAGAAGGTGATGGCTAGTGCGGCTTCGAATCTGAAGCGCCTGACGCTCGAACTCGGCGGAAACGATCCGGCTATCGTGCTGCCGGACGTCGACCCTGAAGCCATTGCCAGGGATCTGTTCTGGGCCAGCTTCCAGAACAGCTCACAGTTCTGCGTGGCCACCAAGCGCCTTTATATCCACGAACAGATCTACGACCGCGCGGTCGCAGCGCTGGTCGACTACGCGCGAACGGTGAAGGTCGACAATGGGCTGCTCGTCGAAAGTCAGTTGGGACCGCTGCAGAACCGGATGCAATACGACAAGGTGCGCGATCTCCTGCGGGACTCGGTCGCGCAGGGGCATCAGATTCTGCTCGGCGGCCTTCCCACCGACACCAGGGGCTTTTTCATCCCTGTCACGATCATCGACAATCCGCCCGACGAATCCCGGTGCGTGGTCGAGGAGGCGTTTGGTCCGGTCCTGCCGGTGCTGAAGTACCGCGATATCGATGAGGCCATCGATCGCGCAAACCGGACGGAATACGGTCTTGCGGCCTCGGTGTGGTCGGCGGACGTGGCAAAAGCGCAGGCAGTCGCGCGGCGCCTGGAAGCCGGCACCGTGTGGATCAATCAGATCCATGTTTTCGGCCCCGACATTGCGTTTGGAGGCCACAAGCAATCGGGCATGGGCATCGAAAACTCGCTTCATGGGCTGGCCGGGTACTGCAACATGCAGACGATCATGGAACGACCGCTGAATGTTTGATGCCGTCGGATGATCCCGGGAATATCCATACATTGATCTATAGGGAGATGCAAATGGAGCAGTCGATCGGTGCGTTGTTGACGCACTCGGCGAGGAAGTTCGGCGGCAAGACTGCTCTCGTCGTTGACGGAACGGAATGGTCGTTCCGTCAACTCGACAACCTGTCGTCCGCCATCGCCAACGGGCTGAGAAAGCGAGGCGTGAGTCGCGGCTCGGTCGTGTCGTTGTACTCGCCCAATTGTGTTCAGTGGGTCGTTAGCTACTACGCGGTTCTCAAGCTCGGCGCAGTGGTCAATCCGTTGAACCTGATGCTGACGCCGGCGGAGGCGGCGTACGCGGTGAACGATTGCAAGGCAGTGGCTGTATTGGGCTCGCTGGACAAGGTTGCGCCGCTTCGCGAGGCGCTCGGCAACGCGGGCGCGCGGCTGATCTCATTCGGGGATGCGGCAGAAGCCGGTGAATGCCTTGACGATCTGCTTTCCGAGGGCAGCGAAGGATTTGTTCCAGTCGATGACATCCGGGCCGGCGACATGAGCACCATCGGCTATACGTCCGGCACGACGGGTCATCCAAAAGGGGCGATGTTGTCTCACGGCGCGATCCTGATGAACACCGCAATGACAGCGATGTTCCATGTGCGCACGGAGCGCGATACGGTCGTCAGTGCGCTCCCGTGTTCGCATGTGTATGGAAACATTGTGATGAACAGCGCCATTGCATGCGGTATGACGCTGGTGCTGCACGCGGTGTTCGACGCCCGCTCCATCCTGTCGAGCATTGAGACCTACAAGGCCACGCTGTTCGAAGGCGTGCCGACGATGTACATGTACCTCCTCAATTCTCCCGAATTGGGCGATTACGACATATCGTCGATCACGCGGTGCACGGTCGGCGGCCAGACGATGCCGCCGCACAAGATGAAAGAGGTCGAGAGCAGATTCAATGCGCCGCTTCTCGAGTTGTGGGGCATGACGGAGCTAGGCGGCCTCGGAACCACGCATTCCTTCTATGGACCGCGAAAGCATGGGTCGATTGGCGTGCCGCTGACTTTCTGCGACGCGCGCATCGGGTCTCTGGAGCGGCCTTGCGTGGAGCTGAAGGTGGGAGAGATCGGCGAATTGCAAATGAAGGGGCCGATTACGATGATCGGCTATTTCGGTCGTCCGGAGGCGACGGCGGAGACGATCGAAGCGGACGGATGGCTTCACACGGGTGACCTCGCATATAAGGACGAAGAAGGTTTCATCTTCGTGGTGGATCGTCTGAAGGACATGGTTATCACCGGTGGGTTCAACGTCTATCCAGCCGAACTGGAGCGCGTTCTATGCGAGCACCCCGCGGTTGCGATGGCCGCTGTAGTAGGCGTGCCTGACGAGACCAAAGGAGAACTGGCCAAAGCCTTTGTCGTCCAGAGGAATGGGATCGCGCTCGATCCGGAGAACGTGCTTCAGTTCTGCCGGGAGCGGCTCGCCGCGTACAAGGTGCCCCGACTGATCGAGGTGGTCGACGACCTGCCGAAAACCAGCTCCGGCAAAGTTCTGCGACGCGAACTTAGAGCGCGGTCGTTGACCGGCAATACCGTGTCGTAGTCTTTTTCCCTGATCTTTTTCATCGGGATGCATTGTAGAGAGTGCGTCCCGACGATTACGCTCTCCTTAGGCGGTTCCTGATGATTAGCGCTGCGAACCTAACCAGGTCGCAGCGCTTTTTTGCCTGTCCGCGCGCGCACTACCAGAAGACCGCTCTCCAATTTGCTCGCGAATTGATGCGCGGTGATGGATAGAAACGGGGCCAACGTTTTATCGGCGGCGAACCTATCGTCGCTCTCCAACGATGCATATCGTCATGGTACGGGTACGCAATCGGCAAACCGTCGAACGTCCCCCGATAAACGACGACGCGTGGGCAGCAACATCGGCCCATGCGAAAAGAACAGGAGACAATGATGAGACGAACCTTGATTGCAGGTGTGCTCTTTGGGCTTAGCATGTCGGCGATGGCGCAAAGCAGCGTGACCCTGTACGGTATTCTTGACTCGAGCCTTCTCTACCAGAACAGGACGGTATCAGGCCACAGCGGTGTCGCTTTTGTCGACGGCGCGTACCTCCCATCCGTCTACGGTATTCGCGGGCGCGAGGATATCGGCAACGGGTATGCGGTCAACTTCAATCTGCAAGGCGGCTTTTCGACCGGCACGGGTGCGCTGGGGGATTCCAATGGCGGCATCTTTGGCCGGGCCGCGACAATTGGATTATCGGGGCCGTTCGGAGATGTGAAGTTCGGTCTGCAGTTTTCGCCATTTTTTCTTGCGGTCACGAATGGCGATCCGCGCGGAATGCCTCAATTCGGCAGCCAGCTCGTTCAGTACTTCCAGCAATTCGGCATTACCGGGATTTTCGACAGCAATGCGATCGTCTACACGACGCCGAGCTTTTACGGACTGGTCGGTGCGGTGGAATATGCGGTGGGCGGCGTCGCCGGATCGACGAAGAAAGGCCGAAGCATGTCGGCGTCCCTCACGTTCGATCGAGGCTCGGTCTACGCGAACGCGGCGTACTACACTCATGCCGACGAGGACACCGGCCAAACCGTTGCAATCGGCAAGACTGCTGCGATCGGTTACACGATCGGATCTGTCTTCGCAAAGATAGACTGGGTCAACTATCTGAACCCGTCGTCGACGGCGCCGCTGTCCAATGTGAACGTCTATGGTGCGGGTGCTGTGTGGCATACCACACCCGCGCTTTCACTCAACGGCGGATTCTATTACGCGACCAACAAGGGGATGAGTGAGAACAAGTCCCGGATGTTTGCGTTCGGTGCCGACTACGCGCTGTCAAAACGGACCGTCGTCTATACCCAGGTCGGTATCGTGCACAACCAGGGCGCATTCCAGACCAACCTGGCCGTGCTGGCGCCTTCGTCGTTCGCGGTCCCCACGGGACAAACGACCACGGGCGTGAACCTCGGCATCCGACACACATTCTGACTCGCGCTGTGAATCGAGGATAGCGTCATGGTCCACACTGACTTTCCAGTCGAGCGGGTGCTTCTGACGAACGACGACGGCATCGACGCGCCTGGCTTACGCGTATTGGAGGAAGCCGCTGCGTCGATTGCGCGCGAGGTCTGGACGGTTGCGCCGGTCGAGGATCAGAGCGGTAAGTCACACTCGCTGAGTCTGTACTCGCCCATCAGAGTGGATCGCCGCGCGGAGCGGCGCTACGCTGTCGCAGGTACGCCGGGTGATTGCGTGGCCGTTGCGCTGGGACGGATCATGAAGGACTGCGCGCCCGACTTCGTCTTGTCAGGCATCAACTGCGGCGCGAACCTCGGGATTGAGACGGTCTTCTCCGGAACGGTCGGCGCCGCGATGACAAGCATGCTGCTCGCTGTACCCGCTATTGCGTTGAGTCAGGATTTTGTCGATAGAAACAAGGTACCGTGGGCGCGCGCGGCAGAACTTGCGCCGGAAATCATACGGCGGCTCGTATCGCTTCGTTACCCCGAGCCGGTCTGTCTCAGCGTGAATTTCCCTTCGGAGGCGGTCGCGCAAGTGAAGGCGCTACATGCTGCCCATCAAGGTGCAGGCTTGCTGCAAGGCGTGGAGATCATTTCGCGGTCCGACCCGAGGGACATCGAGTATCACTGGCTTCGGCTGAAGCATCGGCCGCATGGCGATGCTGCTGAAGCCGAAAGCGCGCTGCTCGGAGCCGGGCACGTCACGGTGACGCCGCTCAGGTTTGAACGCACCGCCCCCGATGTGCTCGAATACTTGCGGCGGGTCATCGCTTGAGGGATTTGTAATTGGTCGCAGACGAACCGGCCGACGACGAGATCAGGCTGTGCGAGGCGTTTCATACTCGAACAGACAAGACGGGGGTTAGGTTGCTAGCGCCTTGATACCGATAAACATCATCAGATAGGGCACGGCAGTGCCGAGCTTCAATCGGACGCAATGAAACCGACCCGGCAACGCCCCAGATATCAAGGCAATGCCGCAGAGCATCAAGGTCAGTGTGAAGACAAAGCCAAACGTCGTGGCGGCCTCTGCCAGACGCGCATGCACGAAGAGCGGCACGTAGAGCGCGAGATTGTCGAGGCTCGATCCGAAAAAAAGGACTGCAAGGCATATGACGCGACGTATCGCGCCCACCGGTTGACGGCGCGGGTTCAGGTCGCCGGTCCCGGCATCCGTAGCGCTACGCGAGTTGCGATTGCCGATCAACCTCTTGACGCCAATCGCAAGCGGGGCGAGTCCCGCGAGCCGTGATACCGGGGGAGGTAATGCAAGGCTAGCGGTCGCGAAGGCGGCTGCCATGCAGAGTACCAGAGTCGTACAAAGCATTCTGGCGACGGTGATCTCGCCGATGCGGGCCTGAGGGCTGGCGTACAGGCAGATCAACAGCGCATAGTCGTCTATGCTCGACGCCAGGAAAGCCAGCACGGCGGATGTCACCGTATCCAGAACGGTGAAGGGCAAGGGCGGGAAAATCGCCAGCACGGCCATGTGCGTCAGCGCTCCTGCGCGCCCGCAGACGTCACTTCGATACCGAGCATTTCTCGCACGGCATTGCGCATCAGATCGACCACTTCCTGGACACGTGAGCCGAGCCGATCGGTCGGCCCGGAAACGAGCAATGCGTAATGCCGCCCCGGCAGAGGAAGTGCCAGCGCGATCCCCATGAGACCCGGGGAGTACTCTTCGATGCCGAGAAACCATCCTTGTCGGATGGATCGCTCGATTTCGGCGTCGACTTCGTCCGGCGTCATGAGGGTCCTGGCCGTGTAATGAATATATTCCGCTCTTCTGAGTAGTGCCAGCCGCTCGGCGCGCGGTCGTTGCGACAGCAGCGCGCGTCCAGCAGCCGTGGCGTGCAGCGGTACGCAGTTGCCGACCTGCGTGGTGAACCGAACGGGATAGGGTGATTCGCTCACGCCCACGAACATGGCCTGTCCGGCATTGGGCGCCGCCAGTGCCGCGGTTTCGGCCGTCGCATTGGCGAGGTGGACGAGCAAGCCCTCCATTTCGAGCGGCGGCGTGTCGCCAATGCGGATGGCCTCGAGCAGTTCGGCCCAACGCGGCGACGGATAGACGCCTCCCTTTGGACGCGGTTCATAAAGGTAGCCGAGCGACTTCAGCGTTGAAAGCAGATTAAACGTACTGGAGCGCGGCCAGTTCAATGTTTCGGAGATCTCCGCGAGCGCTGCGGGGCGCTTGATCTGGGCGAAAAATTCCAGCAGTTCGAGTACCTGGGCGGCTTGCCTGACCATTGGCCTTTCACTCTTTCAATTGGATGGGGACGTCGTACGCAGTGTACCGTCGCCGCTTTTCGATAACTGCCCTGACGTTCTTGTTGCGGTCCTTCATTTCCGGAATCGCCGCTGCCACGCGCCTCCCGGTGCTTCAGTTCTCCCTAAACTGCTTAAGGGTTCATACCTGGGGACAATTTGTTCCTGTGTGTGAATAATAACTCAGTCGGCAGTCTCGTTCAAGTGCGCTGCCACGCGCGTCGCGGGCCGCCGCTCCCGGGTTAGCGGCGCCTCGTGCCAGACCTTCATGGAGAGGGAAATGAAGCTAGCAGAAACGGAGGAATTGCCGCAGTCGAACGCATGGTGGACGCCGGCCTGGATCTCGCGCCTCGACGCCCGGGGCAAGAAGGCATTCGCGGCCTCCTTCGGAGGATGGGCCATCGACGCATTCGATTTCATGATCTTCAGTTTCGTCATTTCGGCGCTTACGCGCGGTCTCGCCATCGACAGGGGGAAGATCGGGCTGGTCGGCACGGCGACCCTGCTCGCATCTGCGGTAGGGGGATGGATTGCCGGCATGCTTGCCGACCGGTTCGGACGGGTGCGAATGCTGCAGGCGACCATTCTCTGGTTTTCCGTATGCACCATCCTGATTGGCTTCGTGCAGAACTTCGAGCAGCTTCTCGTCCTGCGCATTCTCCAGGGCTTGGGCTTCGGCGGCGAATGGGCGATCGGCGCAGTCCTCATTGCGGAAACGGTCCGTTCGGAAGATCGCGGCAAGGCCGTGGGTTTTGTGCAAAGCGGCTGGTCGCTTGGCTGGGGTGCGGCGGCGATTGCCTACAGCGTGGCGTTTTCCCTCCTGCCGGAGCAACTGGCCTGGCGCTCGCTGTTCTGGGCTGGCGTGCTTCCCGCGCTGCTCGTGCTCTTCGTGAGGCGCAACGTCGACGAGCCCGACATCTTTCTTCACGCGCGCGCGAAACAACGAATGTCGGGCGAAAAATCGAATCTGCTCGCGATCTTTTCACCGCCGCTCGCGATGACGACCCTCAAGGCCTCGGCCCTCTGCACGGCTCTTACCGGCGGCTACTACGCAATGTCGACCTGGCTGCCGACCTTCCTCAAGGTCGAGCGGCATCTCTCGGTGCTCAACACCGGCGGCTATCTGATGGTGCTGATCGTCGGTTCGTTTTGCGGGTTTATCGCGGGAGCGTATCTGGCGGATCTGTGGGGCCGGCGCCGGACTTTTATCGCCTTTTCGCTGGCGGCGGCGGTGTGCCTGTACGTGTATCTGAAACTTCCGCTTACCGATGCGCAGATACTCGTTCTGGGCTTCCCGCTCGGCGTGACGTCCTGCGGCGTCTTCTCCGGCATGGGGGCATACCTGAGCGAACTGTATCCGTCGCACGTACGGGCTTCGGGTCAAAGCTTCTGCTACAACTTCGGCCGCGGCATCGGTGCGTTATTTCCCGCATTGGTCGGCTTTCTCAGCGAATCGTCGTCACTCGGCGGCGCGATCGCGATCTTCGCGGGTTTTGCCTATGCCATTTCGGTGGTGATGGCGGCAACGCTGCCCGAGACGAAAGGCAGGCCATTGCAATGAATCCGCGAACAGGTTTCGACATGGCCGATATCAGCTTTCCGATGCCTCCCGGCGCGTGCGATTGTCACACGCACGTGTTCCCGAACGATCCGCGCTTCCCGTTTTCGCCGGCCAGAAAATATACGCCGCCGTTCGCGAGTGTCGAACAGCTTTGCTCCCTGCTCGATCGTCAGCGACTTCAACGTGTGGTGATCGTGCAGCCGAGCGTGTACGGCGCGGACAATTCGGCGACCTTGCACGCGGTCGAGGCGATCGGGCAGCGGCGGGCGCGAGCCGTTGCGGTAATCGGCGGCGACACCTCGGGCGCGCAACTCGACACGCTCCACGCTGCGGGCGTGCGCGGCGTGCGTGTAAATCTGGAGATGCTGGGCGAAAGCGACCCCGGGCGCTGCGGCGCGCTGTTACGGCACACCGCGCGGCAGATTGCGGGCCGCGGCTGGCATATGCAGATCTATAGCCGGCTCGAGGTTGTCGCGGCCTTGAGCGACGTGATCGCCGCGCTTGATGTGCCCGTGGTGCTCGATCATTTCGCGCGTGCGCGCGCCAACGCAGGGCCGGCGCAGCCCGGTCTCGAAGCGATTTTCCGGCTGATGGGCGAAGGCCGCGTCTACGTGAAGCTGTCCGCGCCTTATCTGTGTACGCAAAGCGACGCGGATCGAGCCGGCCTCGGCGCGATCGCGCGTGCGTTCATTGCGGCTAATGAGCAGCGCGTGGTATGGGCAAGCAACTGGCCGCACCCGGGCGCCTCGCACGACGGCAAGCCGGACCTCACGCGCATCAGCGCACCGTACGCGGTGAACGATGGCGAACTATTGAACCTGCTGGGCGAGTGGGCGCCCGACCCGACAATGCGCCAGTGCATCCTCGTCGACAACCCGGCGAGGCTCTATGACTTCGACGACGACCTCGCCTGTGACAGTGGCGTCGATACGTGCGGCACGTCTGCCGCCGAGTGACTTTCATTCAGGAGCCGGAACATGCAAACCTTCGAATCGACACCGTCTTCTTCCAGCATCGTCCGAAGCACGGCCGAATGGCTGAGGGCCATGGCCGAGATGGAAAAGCGCACGAAACCTACATTCTTCCATGCACGCGCCCAGTTGCCGGAGCAGGGCCGCACGAACATCGTGCTGGGCGCGACGCGCACGCTCAGTGTGGTCCTCAAGACGTACGCGAGCGGCGGGGAGAACGAACTGCACGCGCACACGAACGAAGATCACATGTTCTACATCCTGCAGGGCAGCGCGACTTTCCACGGACCCAACGGGGAAGTGCGGGTCGTGTCGAAGAATGAAGGCATTCTGTTGCCGCGCGGCTCGTTCTATTCCTTCTGCGCGGACGAACACGAGCCGCTGGTCATGCTGCGTGTCGGGGCCGTGGCGGATGCGTCGGCAGACCCGCTTGCGCGCGTCGGTATCGACAATCTGCCGCTGGACGGCTTTTCCGAAGCGAACAAGGAAGTGCCGCTGGTCCTCGGCGAGCGCTGGTTTGCCTGACTAAAGGGGGCGGCACGTCAGCGCGTTCGGCGCAACGTCATCGAAAACGTGAAGCTTTCGGCGGGATAGTGGGCGATCGACACTTCGGCGGTCTTGCCCGAGGCGATCCGGAACGTGCGGATCACCTCGACCGACGTTTCGCCTGGATCGGCGTGGAACGCGGCCGCCACCTGGGCCGGCATCGGCGAGGTGCGCAGCGTTTGCTCCACCTCGACGATGCGCTCGCCGTAAAGCGTCTCGATCAGTTCGAAGATCGGCCCTTTGTTGTGGTCCAGCAGGCGCGCGACGCCTGCGTAGTCTTCGTGAACGAAAACTTCCATCCAGCAGGCGGGTGTTGTGTCATCGGCGGGATAGCGAAATCCGTCGATGCGCAGCCACTGTTTGCCCACGCCAGTGCCGAGCCGCGCCGCGAGCGCGGCGTTCGCGGTCACCATTTCCACCGAATCGATCTGGAACTGCAGCGCCGACACGAACGAGAACAGGTCGTTGATCGAAGCGATCTCGTGAACATAGGCGCCGCTGCCCGCGGCGGGCCGCACGACGGTGGTCGGCGCGCCCTGTCGGGATGCGATCAGGCCATCGTCGCGCAGCCGGCGCAGCGCTTCGCGAATCGTATGGCGGCTCACCGCAAAGCGATCGGCAAGCAGATCCTCGGAAGGCAACTGCGTGCCGACCGGATGAACGCCCCTGAGAATTTCCTCTTTCAGGGTGGAGACGACCTGAACATAGAGCGGCTCCGAACGCGCTTGGGCGCCGCCCGTGCGTTTTGCCGGCGTGCGTGCTCCCCTCGCGCGTTCGCTCTTTGCTTTAGCGGCCGATGATGCTGTGCGCTGACCCAACGATTTCCTCCGTGCCGAAAATGGGCAGTGGAACTTTACCACGCGGGCTGCGGCGTCCTGGTCGGCTTGTCAACGAGGTGGCGCGGGCACGGCGGAGCGCGCCGCAAGGGCATGCCGGCGGCCGCCGCGATTGCATCGGTCCGTGGCGTCCGTCAGTTCGTGGCCGTCGCGTATGCCGTCGGGCGATTCGTTCGCAGCGCTGGCGTAGTCGAAGCGGCGTCGGCCGGCTTCGGCGCATGCGCGTTCGCGCGCGGCGCTTCCAGCCAGGCTTCGTTCAACTCGTCCACGCGCGGGCAACCCAGCTGACCGCAGACGAGATCGAGTTCCTGTCGCAGGATCGAGAGCGCACGCAGCGCACCCTCGGTACCGCCTGCACTCACGCCATAGGCCGGCGCGCGCCCGACAAACGTGAAACGCGCGCCGAGGCACAGCGCGGTCGCGATGTCCGCGCCGCGGCGAATGCCGCTGTCGAGCATGACCGTGACGCGATCGCCTACGGCCGCCACGACGTCGGGGAGCATGTCGATCGGCGCGATGGAACGGTCGAGCTGGCGGCCGCCGTGGTTCGACACGATGATGCCGTCGACGCCGGCCGCAACCGCCGTCGCCGCGTCGTCGGGATGCATGATGCCCTTGAGCACGAGCGTGCCGCTCCATTCGCTGCGGATCTGCTCGATCGTTTTCCACGACTGCGCGGTCGGCACCTGCTCCGCGTAAAAGCTCGTAAGCGCGCGCGCGTTCGTGCCGGGCGGCGCGTAGCGGCGGTAGTTCTCCATATACGGAAGGCCGCTGGTGAGGTATTCGATCACCCACGCAGGGTGCCGCGCCGCCTCCAGCATGACCGGCAGCGTGGGTTTGTAGGGTCTCACCCAGCCGCTGCGGATGTTGCGCTCGCGCTTGGAATGCAGCGGCACGTCGACGGTGATTACCAGTGTCATCAGCCCGGCGTCGGCTACGCGCCTGAACAGATCGCTCGCCATCGCTTCGTCGCGGCATGGGTAGTGTTGATACCAGGATTTGGGCGCTACGCGCGCAATCTTCTCGATGGACGCGGTACTCGCGCCAGAGATCACGAACGGCACATCGGCCTGCGCGGCCGCTTGCGCGAGCATCAGGTCCGCGTCGGGCCGCACCATCGCGATCATGCCGGTGGGCGCGATACCGAAAGGAGAGGCGTAGGTCTGCCCGAACAGGTTCACCGACTGATCGCGGCGGGAAATGTCCACGAGATAGCGTGGAATGAATTTGTGTCGTGCGAAGGCGGCGGCGTTCGAGTCGAGGCAAGCCTCGTCCTCGGCTCCCCCTTCGAGATAGTCGAAGATCACCTTGGGAAGACGTGCCTTCGCGAGCTTGCGAAGGTCGTCGATGCTCAGAGCCTTGTGAACTTTCATGATTTGCCTCAGAAAAAATCGCATCGGACGCGGTCGTGCGGATCTTGTCAAAAATTCCAATAACCTGTACGTATAAGAATTAAACGGAAGTTGCTGGTTAAATTCTGGCATGCGAACAATAAGTCTGCAATAAAGAGAGTATTTAGGTGTTTGTCCCAATGCGTCTGAAAGACATGTTGAAGATAACATGTACGTACAGCTTTTTGAATCGACCATCTACTTTTCTTCTCGAGGACTTGTCATGTTCCCACCGCCGCCTACCGTTCGAGCCGAGGAGTTCGTGCGGATACCTTCCGAATTTCACGTCAAGGGCCGTCGCTCGACGTGGGTGGACGTGCAGCTTCACGGCGCGGACGCACCGGCATTCCTCGAAGGGCCGTCGTTCGATCGCGAGGGCAATCTCTGGGTCGTCGACATTCCGTGGGGACGCCTGTTCAAGATCACCCCCGATGCGCGCGTGAGCTGCGAACTGGAGTACGACGGCGAGCCGAATGGCCTGAAGTTTCATCGCGACGGTCGGGCCTTCATCGCCGACTGCAAGAACGGTCTCATGGTGTTCGATCCCGCTACGGGAAAGATCGAGCCGTTCCTCGAGCGCGCGCTCGTGCAGCGATTCAAGGGGCTCAACGATCTCGTGTTCGCGTCGAACGGCGACGTCTATTTCACGGACCAGGGCCAGACGGGCTTGCACGATGCGACCGGCAAGCTGTACCGACTCGATCGCAACGGTCGCCTCGACTGCCTGCTGAGCAACGTGCCGAGCCCGAACGGACTGGTGCTCAACGAGAAGACGAACACAGTGCTCCTTGCCGTGACGCGCGATAACGCGATCTGGCGCGTGCCGCTCGTGCGCGATGGTCTCGTGACGAAGGTGGGCGTTTACGTGCAGATGTCGGGCGGCGGCGGCCCGGACGGACTTGCGCTCGCCAGCGACGGCTCGCTGGCCGTTTGCCACGTCGGCCTCGGCGCGGTCTGGGTCTTCGGCCCGACAGGGGAACCGGTCCTGCGCATCAATTCCGCGCACGGCAACATGACGACCAATTGCGCATTCGGCGGACCGCAGAACCGGCGCCTCTTCATTACGCAGGGCTGCTCGGTACTGGTGGCGGATACGCCTGTCGTGGGCGCCCGGATGTATTCGCACGCCGAAGAAGACGCGGTGCCCGCAACAGGGCACTAAACGTTCGCGGCTAACGTCGCTAACCCGGGCGCCCACGTCGGGCGCGCGTCACTTCCCAAAACCTCGATTCAATGAAATCGCCAAAGAACATCGCGCAACTCATCGCCGACGCGGGCAAGCGTCATGGCGTCCGCCGCATTTACGGCGTGCCCGGAGGCGGCAGCAGCCTCGACATCATTCAGGCGTTCGCCGCGCTCGACGTGCCGTTCGTGCTGGCCCACACGGAAGCCGCAGCCGGCATGATGGCGGCCGCCGAAGCCGAGGCGAGCGGCTGCCTCTCGGTCGTCGTCACGACGCAGGGGCCCGGCACGGCAAGCGTCGCCAACGCCATCGCCCAGGCGAGCCTCGACCGTGCCCCGGTGCTGCTGATTACGGACGGCTGGACAAGCCGGCAGGCGCAGACGGATTCGCACCAGGTATTCGATCAGCGCGCGCTGCTCAGCCCGCTCGTCAAGGCGCATTCGCGCCTCGAGGGCGACGACGTCGAAGCAGGGATCGAGCGCCTCATTGCGCTCGCCAGGACCGAGCCATGGGGGCCGGTGTACATCGAGTTGACAGGCGAGAACGCGCGCAGAGAACTCGATGCGCGCGCGACGATCTGCGACACCGCGGCGCCGCAGCAGTCGGCCAATGCCGCTCCGCGGCCCGACGAGATCGCGGCGGCCAAGGCGCTGATCGAGTCGGCACGCCGCCCGGTCGTCATTGTAGGCCTCGAAACACGGCTACCCGAAGTTGCGCCGAAACTGCGCGCGCTCGTGGAGCGGCTCGACTGCCCGCTTTTCACGACCTATAAGGCGAAAGGTGTCGTGCCCGATGATGCCGTCCACTCGGTCGGCCTGTTCACGGGCGGGGCACTTGAACGTGAATGCGTCGGCAGTGCCGATTTGATCGTGCTTTGCGGGCTGGACCCGGTCGAGCTGATCGGGCGGCCTTGGGGATATGAGGCACCCGTGCTGGATGTCGGGCCCGTCGAGCATCGGCCGCATTACGTCGCGCCGCGCGCCGCGGTACGCTCGCCGATTGCCTCCGCGCTCGATGCGCTGGCGGACGCCGGGCGCGCGCCTGGCTGGGAGCCGGGCGAGATCGCGCGGCACAAGGAGCGCATGCGTGCGCGGCTCGCCTACACCGGGCATGGCTCCGGACTCACGCCCGAGCAGGTCGTGACCCTCGCGCATGCGAGCGCGCAAAACCAAAACCTCGACGCGCGCGTGACGGTGGACGCCGGCGCGCACATGTTCTCCGCAATGGCGTTCTGGCGCGCGCGGCGCGGCTCGGACGTGCTCATCTCGAACGGCCTCGCATCGATGGCGTTCGCATTGCCGGCCGGTATTGCGGCGAGTCTCGCGTCGCCCGGCCGGCAGGTCATCGCCTTCACCGGCGATGGCGGCTTGCTGATGTGCATTGGCGAGCTGGCCACGGCGGCCAGGATAGGTGCAAAGCTCTGCGTCGTGGTGTTCAACGATTCGACGCTCTCGCTCATCCAGATCAAGCAACAAGGCCGCGGGATGACGCGCGATGGCGTCGACTGGCCGCGTCAGGATTTTGCCGCAATCGCTCGCGGTTTCGGTTTGCAGGCCTGGTCTGCCTCGACGCCCGAGACCTACGAGGCCGCGCTCGCGCGCGCGTGGGAAGCGCAAGGGCCCGTGCTCATCGACGTGCAGGTCGATCCGAGCGGATATCTGGCGCAGTCGAAGGCGCTGCGCGGCTGAAACGGCTGGAATGCACGTACACAGTCAATAACAAACAGGAGACTTCATGAATCGCACATCCGCTGCCGGAAGGTCCGGAGCCGGCTGGTACTGGGCTTTCCTTATCCCGCTCGCGCTGGTCGTCGGCGTGCCGTTCTACAACCGCGTGGAGCCTCGTCTATGGGGCATCCCGTTTTTCTACTGGTCGCAACTGGCCTTCGTGATCGTCGGGGCACTGGTAACGGGGCTCGTCTATTGCCTCACGCCGGAATGTGGCTCGACGCTGCCGCAAGACGGAGAAACCTCATGAACGTCGTTGCCACCTCGGTTTTCGTCGCGCTGTTCCTCTTCGTGACGGTGGTCGGATTCATGGCCGCGCGATGGCGACGGGGCAATCTCGACGAATTGCACGAATGGGGCCTGGGCGGCCGCCAGTTCGGCACGATCGTCACATGGTTTCTGCTGGGCGGAGACCTGTTCACCGCGTTCACCGTCGTCGCCATTCCGGCGCTTGCATTCGGCACCGGCGCGATGGGCATGTTCGCGATTCCGTTCTGCATCGTGCTGTTCCCGTTCATCTTCATCATATTCCCGCGGCTCTGGAATATCGCGAAGCAGCACGGCTACGTGACCGTGGCGGACTTCGTACACGCACGATACGGCAGCAAGGCGCTTGCACTCGCGGTTGCCGTGACGGGCATCGTCGCCCTGATGCCGTACATCGCGCTCCAACTGGTCGGTCTCGAAGTGGCGATCGGCGCACTGGGCTTCGACACGACGGGCATCGCGGGCGACATTCCGCTGACCATCGCCTTCGCGCTGCTCGCAGCCTATACGTGGAAATCAGGGCTGCGCGCACCGGCGCTGATCGCCGTGGTGAAGGACGTGCTGATCTACGTGACCGTCATCGCAGCCGCGATCATCATTCCGGGGCAGCTTGGCGGCTTCGAGCACATCTTCGCGGCCGTGCCACAGTCGAAGCTGTTGCTGCATTCCCCGACGGCAACGAGCCTCGATCAGTACAGCGTCTACGTTTCGCTGGCGATCGGCTCGGCGGTTTCGGCGGTGCTCTATCCGCACGCCGCCACGGCGCTGCTCTCGTCGAAGTCCGGCAATACCGTGCGCCGGAACATGGCGCTGCTGCCGATGTACACCTTGCTGCTCGGCTTCATTACGCTGCTGGGATACATGGCGATCGCGGCGGGCGTGCGTGACATGCCGGAGTTCGCGCGCTATTTCACGGCGTATGGCGCGAATTTCGCGGTGCCCGCCCTGTTCCTGCACTTCTTCCCGTCGTGGCTGGCGGGACTCGCGTTCGCGGCCATCGGCATCGGCGCGCTGGTGCCTGCCGCCATCATGTCGATTGCCGCGGCGAATCTCTATACGCGCAACGTACATCGCGCGTTCGTCAATCCACGCATGACGGGCGCGGACGAGACCCGCGTGTCGAAGCTCGTCGCGGTGGTCGTGAAGATCGGCGCGGTGGCGATCATCTTTGCGCTTCCCGTGCATTACGCGACCGACTTTCAGCTGCTGGGCGGCGTGTGGATCATCCAGACGCTCCCTGCCGTGCTCTTCGGTCTTTTCGGCCGCAAGTTCGATCACCGCGGCCTGCTGGGCGGCCTCCTGGTGGGTCTCGCCTGCGGCACCTGGATGGTTGCGCAGTTGCACTTCAAGTCGTCGGTCTATCCGCTGCAGATCGGCGGCTATACCGTTCCGCTTTATTCGGCCATCTGGGCGCTGATTCTGAACATCGCCGTGGCGTGGGTGGTCAGCGCGCGCCTGAAGATCCGCCGCCCGGCGGATTCCGGCGACGACGGCCAGCCGGGCGCCGGCACGAAGAAAACCATGGAGGGTGTATGAACAGTATCGATCCGCATGCCGGTCATCCGCGCTACGGCAATTACATCGGCGGCCAGCAGGTCCCCGCACGCGAAAAGGAGAGCTTCGTCTCGATCAATCCCACGACCGGGCGCGAGTGGGGCACCTTCGCCCTGTCGACGGCGGCGGATGTCGACGACGCCGTCCTCGCCGCGAGCACCGCGCTCAAGGGACCGTGGGGACGGCTTTCGGCCAGCGCACGCGGACGCCTGCTGATCGCCTGGGGCGAGAAGATCGCCGAACACGCATTGCCGATCGCCACGCTGGAAACCGAACAGAACGGCAAGCTGCTTGCCGAAATGCAGGCGCAAGCGAAGATCGTGAAGGACTGGCTGTTTTACTTCGGCGGCCTTGCCGACAAGGTGGAAGGCAGGGTCATACCGCTTGAACGCCAGAGCGTGCTCAACTACACGTTGCGCGAACCGCTTGGTGTCATCGGTGTGATCGTGCCTTGGAATTCTCCGACGCTCATCACGATCATGAGCATGGCTCCCGCGCTGGCGGCAGGCAACACGATCGTGCTCAAGCCTTCGGAAGTGACGTCCGCGTCGGCATTTGAACTGGCGCGGCTTGCCGAGGCCGCCGGCATTCCGGCGGGGGTGATCAACGTCGTGACGGGCGCCCGCGAGTCGGGCGAGGCCCTGGTCACGCATCCGGGCGTTGCCAAAATCATTTTCACCGGCAGCGAGCCGGCCGGCCGCAGCATTGCCGCCAAGGCAGGCAGCCGGCTGGCGGGCTGCACGCTCGAGCTGGGCGGCAAAAGCGCGAACATCGTGTTCGAGGACGCACGGCTCGATCAGGCCGAGGCCGGCGTGTTGGCGGGTATTTTCGCGGCGGCCGGGCAGACCTGCATCGCGGGTTCGCGTGCGTATGTGCATCGCTCGATTTACGAGCCGTTCGTCGAGCGGCTGGTCGCGCGCGCGCGGCAGATCCGGCTTGGCAATCCGCTGCTGGCCGACACGCAGATGGGGCCGGTGGCGACTTCGGCCCAGTTGAACAAGGACATGACCATGGTCGGGCAGGCGCGGGAGGACGGCGCCGAGCTGCTATGCGGCGGCAGGCGTGCGAGCGTGCCCGGCTACGAGGGCGGCCTTTTCTTCGAGCCTACGATCTTCGGCGGTGCGACGCGCGCAAACCGCATCATGAACGAGGAGGTGTTCGGGCCGGTGCTCTGCGTGACACCGTTCGACGATGACGAGGAAGTGCTCGCCGAAGCGAACGGCACGCGCTTCGGCCTCGCCGCGGGCATGTGGACGTGCAATCTCCAGCGGGCCCATTCCTTCGCGAAGCGGCTGGAGGCAGGCACCGTGTGGATCAACATGTACCGTGCGCTGGCTTTTAACTCGCCGTTTGGCGGTTACAAGGCGAGCGGGGTGGGCCGTGTCAACGGTGCGCAGGCGATCGAGCAATATCTGCAAACCAAGAGCGTGTGGTGCGAGCTCGGCGACGAAGTGCAGGATCCGTTCGTGCTACGCACCTGACAATCAAGGAGACTTAAATGAAGTTTGCAAGACTGGCGATTGCCGCAGCCGTTAGCTCGCTTGCGGGCACGCCGCTCGCGTTCGCGCAAAGCAGCGTCACGCTCTACGGGGTGATCGACGCGGGCCTCAACTACACGAGCAACGTTCAGACGGGGCGCTCTGCCACGGGTCTGCACGGCGCCAATCAGTACTCGTTTCAGGATGGCGCTACCGGCGGCATTCGCGGCAGCCGCTGGGGCCTCAGAGGAACGGAAGATCTGGGCGGCGGCCTGAAGGCGATCTTCGTGCTCGAGAACGGTTTCGCGATCGGCAATGGAACGCTGGCACAAGGCGGCGCCGAATTCGGACGGCAGGCTTATGTCGGGCTGCAAAATCCCTACGGTACGGTGACGTTCGGACGCCAGTATGACCCGGTCGTTGACTACACGCAGCTTTTTCAGTCCGGGGCCATCTGGGCTGGGTATCTGGGAGGGCATGCCGGCGATATCGACAACACATTGAACACACGCCGCATCAACAACGCCGTGAAGTTCGCGAGCGCTGATTACCATGGTCTGAAATTCGGTGGCCTGTACAGCTTCGGTGGAGTGCCGGGCTCGGTGGGCCGCAATCAGGTGTGGTCGCTCGGCGCATCGTACTATAACGGCCCCTTTGGTCTGGGCGTGGGTTACCTCAATGCGCGGAACCCGAATCTGTCCTTCTATGGCACGAACCCCAATGCCGGTACGACGGCGGCGAGCAATAACCTCGGCAGCCTGGGCTCCGCGACCGCGCCGCAGTCGAACCCGATCTACGCAGGCTATGCGTCGGCCTCGACGACGCAGATCGTCAGCGCCGCCGGCTCGTATCAGCTGGGCAGCGCAACGTTCGGTGTGAACTACTCGAATGTTCAGTTCCGAGGCCTCGGTTCGAACTCCGGGCCGAATCCGCTGGGCTATTCGGGCAATGCGTCGTTCGACAACGTCGAGGCGAACTTCAGGTACCAGATTACCCCTGCATGGCTTGGGGGCCTCGCTTACGTTTATACGCATGCGGGCGGCGCGGACGATCGCGGGGCGGCGACCTATCACCAGGTTCAGGCGGGCACCGACTACTTCCTCTCGAAGCGCACCGATACCTATCTGATCGTCGTGTACCAGCACGCGAGCGGCACCGATTCGTTCGGCCAGCCGGCGGTTGCCTATATCACGGGGCAAACCCCTTCCGCGAGCAATCACCAGATCGCTGTGCGCGTTGGCATTACGCATCGCTTCTAGTCTGACCGCTGCGCGAAAGGCGGCCGGGTTATCCGGCCGCCTGCTTTCATTTCTGGAGTCGCTTCGAATGCCGCGCCGCCTAGCGTGCGGCGGCAAGAACGAGCCTGGCGCGCTGGATCACGGGCGCATCGATCATCTTGCCGTCGAGCACCGTTGCCGATCCCGAACTTGCCTCCGCGGCTTCGATCACGCGTTGCGCCCAGATGCGCTCCTCCATGGCGGGTGCAAAGCCGCGATGCGTCGGTACGATCTGGCGCGGATGAATGCACAGGCGCCCGCCGAAGCCGAATCGCCGTGCGCGCCGCGCGGCGGCTTCGATGGCGTCGGCGTCGTCGATGGTAGTGGTGACGCCGTCCACGGGACTGCCGATGCCGGCCACACGCGACGCGAAGGTCATCAGCGACCGGAAGAAGGACAGCTCTTCGCCGTCCCCGCCGATACCGGTGTCGACCTGGAAGTCGACGGTGCCGAACGCGAGCCGCTCGACGCCGGGCGTCGAGGCGATTTCGCGTATCGCTGCAAAGCCTGCGGCCGATTCGAGCAGAGGAACGAGGCGCAAGCCAACGCGCGCACGCGCCCGCGCCGCGTCGAGCACCGCAGTATCGGCAGCCTTGGGCAGCATGATGCCGCGGACTCCGGGATGAGCGGCAAAGGCGCCGACGTCTTCGGCGAACCACGCCGTGTCGGCTCCATTGATGCGCACGTAGACGTTGCGGCGGCCATCGGCCGCGCCAGCGTCGAGCCATGTCGCGACGGCGTCCCGCGCGCGCGTCTTGTCCGGCGGCGCCACGGCGTCTTCGAGATCGACGATGACGGCGTCCGCGCCCGCGGCTAGCGCTTTCGCGAAACGATCCGCGCGGTCGCCCGGTACGAATAGCCAGGAACGGGATTCGTTGTGTGCGTCAGAAGGTGAATTGGACATGGCAATGGAGTGAAAGTGAACGGTGACGGGGAAATGCTACGAATCCTGCCCATGGCTGCCGCTTACGAGCGCGGAGATGCTGAGATTCGAGGCATCGGCGTCCTCCTCAGGAGCAAGCGTTTCGAGCGAGATGCCTCGTGTTTCGATGCCGAACGTGGCCACCACGAGTATCTGCACGACGAGGAGCGCGAGCATGGCGACGACGACCCCGGTGAGCTGATAGCGCCCGTACAGCCAGACGACCAGCCACGGCGTGAGCACGGTCATCAGCCGGCCCAGCGTGTTGCAGAAGCCCGAGCCACGCATGCGCAGATCGGTGGGGAAAAGCTCGGGCACATAAAGCGCCCACGCGAATGCCACCATCGCGTAGATGGTGGTCACGAGCGCAAAGCCGATGATGGCGAGCAGCGCCGGCGCCGAGACGTTCGGATAGAGCGCCCCGAGCACGATCGCCAGCGCGGAAAAGATGACGATGCCGGGCTTGCGGCCGATGCGGTCGCCAGCCAGCATGCCGATGCCCCCGCCGACGGGGCCGCCGAGCGACATGAGCGTGGCGAACCCGAGCGAACTCACGATGCTCATGCCGCTTTTGGCCATGAACGAGGGGATCCACGCAATGAAGCCGTAGATCACGGTGTTGAGCACGATGAGGATGACACTCGCGACGAGCGTGCGGCGAATCAGCGCCCGCGAGAAGAGCGCCGTGAACGGCCGCTGCCGCGGCGGTTGCCGAAGCGTGGACGCCACGGGCGGCAGCAATTGCACGTTGCCCACCTCCGCTTCGATTGCCGCGAGCACTTGCTCCGCTTCCTCGTTGCGACCGTGCGATTCCAGCCAGCGCGGCGACTCCGGCATCTTCTTGCGCAGATACCACACGACGAGGGCTCCGGTTCCGACGATCACGAACATCCATCGCCAGCCGTAGCGCGGAATGATGAGGTAGCCGAGCAGGGCGGAAACGAACAGCGAGAGATTGGTCAGCGCGGACAGCGCCGAGCCCCACCGGCCGCGCTGCGCCGGCGGCACGAATTCGCTTACGGTGACGTAGCCGACGACAATCTCCGCGCCAAGGCCGATGCCCATGAAAAAGCGCGCTATGACGAGCCATGTCATGTCCGGCGCGCACGCGCCCGCGAGCGAAGCCACGCCGAACAGCAACAGGTTGGCCTGATACGAGAAGCGCCGTCCATAGCGGTCGCCGAGCACACCGGCGAGCCACGCGCCCAGCACCATTCCGGCGAAAGTGAGCGAGACGAATTGGGCGTTGTGCGCGAGATCGGACCAGCCGGTCTTGAGCAGCGCACTGAGCACGGCTGCGCCCAGATAAATTTCAAAGCCGTCGAGGAACATGCCTCCCGCGACGAGACCCACGATGCGCCAATGAAAACGCGATACCGGCAGCCGGTCGAGGCGGGCGCCGGCGTTGGGGCTTGCTGTTTGCATAACGTCTCCTTTGCGTCGCCATGAGGCGCGTGATGTTCGTTGTTTCCAGAACTATACATGTACGTACAAGATGATAATGTTGCTATGCCGGTAAACACCAGGTACGCGCATTATGCGCAAAATTGCCCAAGATTTTTGACTGGTCTGGTTGACATCATGAAACTCCAGGAATAGAGTTGTACGTACATGTTGAGAGGCCAGACCAGTAAAGCAAATTTTTTGTGGAGGAGCAAGGGATGAACGACCGGACCATCGAGTCTGCTGAGCAGGCGCAGTTGCTGGACGCCATCGATCGATGGCTCAAACGGGAAGTCGAGCCGGTGGCGATGCGTCATGACCACGAGGACAGCTATCCGATCAGGATCGTCGAGCAGATGAAGGAGCTGGGGCTGTTCGGCGCCACGGTGAGCCAGGAGTACGGCGGGCTCGGGCTGCCCGCCACGACGTATGCGCAGATCATCATGCGGATTTCGTCGGTGTGGATGGCGATCACGGGCATCGTCAACTCGCATCTGATGCTTGCGCTTGCCGTCGAAAAGTTCGGCACCGATGCGCAAAAGGCTCAGTGGCTGCCGAAACTGGCGAGCGGCGAGATCCGCGGCGGCCTTGCGCTGACCGAGCCGGATGCGGGCACGGATCTCCAGGGCATCCGCATGACCGCACGGCGCGAGGGCGACCATTACGTCATCAACGGCACGAAGACCTGGATTACCAACGGTGTGGAGGGTTCGTGCTTCGCGCTGCTCGTGAAGACCGATCCGAATGCGCAGCCGCGTCACAAGGGCATGAGCCTGTTCATCGCGCCGAAGGCCGAAGGGTTCACCGTTGGCCGCAAGCTCGAAAAGCTCGGTTACAAGTCGATCGACTCCGCTGAGCTCGTGTTCGACAACTACCGGGTGCCGGCCGATTGCCTGATCGGTGGCGTGGAAGGCCAGGGCTTCTATCAGGCGACCGGTGGACTCGAACTGGGGCGCATCAACGTAGCGGCGCGCGGCGTAGGCATTGCGGAAGGTGCCCTCGCGCTTGCGACCCAGTATGCGCAAATCCGCAAGACCTTCGGCAAGCCCATCGCGGAACACCAGGCCATCCAGCTCAAGCTCGGCGAAATGGCCACGCGCGCGCGCGCCGCGCGGCTTCTCGTGCTCGACGCGGCAGAGGCGTTCGATCGCGGCGAGCGTTGCGACATGCAGGCGGGCATGGCCAAGTATTTCGCTTCGGAGGCGGCGCTCGAGAACAGCACGGAGTCGCTGCGCATTCACGGCGCGTACGGTTATTCGAAGGAATATCCCATTGAGCGGCTCTACCGGGACGCACCGCTCACCTGCATCGGCGAGGGTACCAACGAGATGCAGCGCATCATCATCGCGAAGCAGTGGATCAAGAGGAATGCGATCGCATGAAACCGCTCAACGGAATCCGCATCGTCTCGGTCGAGCAGTTCGGCGCGGCCCCTTATGGCTCCATGTTTCTGGCCGATCTCGGTGCAGAGGTCATCAAGATCGAGAACGCTTCGATAGGCGGCGACCCCGCGCGGCGGACGGGCCCGCATTTCCTCGGCGAGGCCGACAGCCAGTATTTCCAGACCTGGAACGCGAACAAGCGCAGCCTCGCGATCGACCTGCGCACCGATGAGGGCAAGGCGACGCTGCGCAAGCTCGTGGAATCGTCGGACGCGCTCGTCAACAACCTGCGCGGCGACCTGCCCGCGAAGATGGGGCTCGACTACGCGGGACTGCGCGAGGTTAACCCGGCTATCGTTTGCCTGCATATTTCCGCTTACGGCCGCGACAACGAGCGCGCGTCGTGGCCGGGATACGACTATCTGATGCAGGCGGAATCCGGGCTGATGGACTTGACCGGCGAGCCCGACGGTCCGCCGTCGCGCCTCGGCGCGCCTTCGATCATCGACCACATGACCGGCATTACCGGCGCATTGGGCTTGCTAGCGGCGATTCTCGGCGCGCGCGCGAGCGGCAAGGGGTGCGACGTCGATACCTGTCTGTTCGACGTGGCGCTGCACCAGCTGGGCTATGCGGCAATCTGGAATCTGAACGAAGGGCATAACGTGACACGTCAGCCCCGCAGTTCACACTTCTCGCTCACGCCAGTGCAGACGTTCCCCACCGCTGACGGCTGGATCTTCATCATGTGCATGACTGATAAATTCTGGCAGGCGCTGCTCGATGGCGTCGATGCCCGGGCGCTGGGTGACGACCCGCGCTTCGCGAATGCCGCCGCGCGGCACGCGAATCGCGCGGCGCTGAGCGAGCGGCTCGACGCAATCTTTCGTGGTGCGACAACGGCGCACTGGCTTGCGAAGCTGCAGGGACGTCTGCCGATCGGGCCGGTATTGAGCGTTGCAGAGGCGCTGCGCAATCCGCTGCTGACGCGTAACGGCATGATCAGCCACGTGCCGCACCCCGCGCGCGCCGATTTCCGCATGCTGGCGAATCCGTTGAAAATCGACGGGCTGCGTCTGACGCAAAAGTCGTGTTCCGCGCTCGGGAAAGATAATGCCGCCATTCTTCAGGCGCTCTCGCAACAGGAGGAGGCGTTGAAATGAAGCTTGCCGGTATTCGCGTACTCGATCTCTCCTCGTTTTTGCCCGGGCCTTACCTCACGCTGTCGCTTGCCGATCACGGAGCGGAAGTGATCAAGATCGAGCAGCCCGGAGGCGGCGATCCGGGACGCCAGATCGGCCCCGTCGATGGAGACGTGACCGTTTTCTTTCGCAACCTGAATCGGGGGAAGAAGAGCGTCACGCTCGATCTGAAGACCGAAGCGGGGCGCGAGGCATTGCTCGCGCTTTGCGAAACGGCGGACGTATTCGTTGAATCGTTCCGGCCGGGTGTGGTCAAGCGTCTCGGTGTGGACTACGAGCGGGTGCGCGAACGCAATCCGCGCATCGTCTATTGCTCGATCAGCGCGTTCGGACAGACAGGGCCTTACGCGGCGCGCCCGGCGCACGATCTGGCCGTCGAAGCGCTCAGCGGCGTGCTGAGCATGACGCTGGGCATGCAAGATGAACCGGCGCTGCCCGGCGTGCCGGTGGCGGATCTGCTGGCGGGGCTGCAGGGCGTTTCCGGGGTGTTGATGGCGCTGCTCGCACGCGAAAGGACAGGCGAGGGGGACTTCATCGATATCGGCATGCACGACGCGATGCTCGCGGGCTGCCTGAACATTCTCGGCCCCGCGATGGCCCATGGCGAGCAGCCCGTTGCCAAACACCAGCGCACCACGGGCGGCGCGGCGTTCTATCGGACCTACCGCACGGCAGACGGACGCTATCTGTCGCTGGCGGGGCAGGAACCCAGGTTCGTCGAGTCGCTGCTCGGCTTTCTTGGTCGGCTCGATCTTCAGGCGTTGTGCGCGCGCGGCCCGGGGCCGCATCAACAGCCAGTGATCGATTTCCTCGCGCAAACGTTCCTCACCCGGACGGCGGCGCAGTGGGATGCGAGCCTGTCGACCCTCGACCTTTGTTACGCCATCGTGAAGACATTGCCGGAGGCACTCGAAGACGATAACGCCGTGATGCGCGAGATGGTGTTGATCGACGAGGCAGGACGGCGTCACATCGCACCTCCCGTCCGCTTTGCCCGGCAACCGGCTGCGCCGGACCTGCGAGCGCCGGCGCTCGGAGAACACAACGGCGTGTTCCTCGGTGCAGGCCGGGCGATGCACGTTTCGAAATAAACAGTCGAAGGAGTACAGGCAATGAGTGAAACGATAGAAAAGAGCGTCCGGTTTCGGGACAGTGCCGGCCGCTATTTCGAGGATTTCGAGCCGGGGCATATTTACGAACATCGGCCTGGCAGAACGATTACGGAAACGGACAATATCTGGTTCACGTTGCTAACCATGAACACTCATCCGCTGCACTTTGATAATGCCTATGCGGCGAAATCGGAATTTGGGCAAGCGCTGGTCAATAGTTGCCTCACGTTATCGATGGTGGTGGGCATGAGCGTGCGGGACGTCAGTCAGCACGCAATCGGCAATCTCGGCTGGGACAAGGTAACGCTCACCTCGCCGGTATTCGTGGGGGACACGATCTACGCCGAATCGGAAGTGCTTTCGAAACGCGAGTCGAAATCGCGTCCGACTCAGGGCATCGTTACCGTGAGAACGGTTGGACTCAAGGCGGACGGAAAGGAATTTCTGCGTTTCGAGCGCACGGTGCTCATTCCGAAGCGCGGTGCGGGAATCGTGGTGTGACCGAGCCGCTGACGCGCGAGCGCGTCGGCTGTTTCTTCGAATGAAGGAGATACCGTTTGAAAGTCGTCGTAGCAGTGAAGCGCGTGGTGGATGCAAATGTCAAGGTCGGCGCGAAATCGGACGGCACGGGCGTCGACATCACGAACGTGAAGATGTCGATGAACCCGTTCGACGAAATTGCCGTCGAGGAAGCGGTGCGGCTGAAGGAAGCGGGTGTGGTGACGGAAGTCATCGCGGTTTCCGCAGGCGTTGCGCAAGCCCAGGAAACGCTGCGCACCGCGCTCGCCATCGGCGCCGACCGCGCGATCCTCGTCGAGTCGAACGAAGACCTGCAGCCGCTCGCGGTCGCGAAGCTGCTCAAGGCGCTCGTGGACAAGGAGCAGCCGCAACTGGTACTCCTCGGCAAGCAGGCGATCGACGACGATTCGAACCAGACCGGCCAGATGCTCGCCGCGCTCGCTGGTTTGCCGCAAGCGACGTTTGCATCGAAGGTCGTCGTAGCCGACGGTAAGGCAACGGTTTCGCGCGAAGTGGACGGCGGCGCGGAAACGCTGTCGCTGACGCTGCCCGCTGTCGTCACGACCGACCTGCGCCTGAACGAGCCGCGCTACGTGACGCTGCCCAACATCATGAAGGCGAAGAAGAAACCGCTGGAAACGGTCAAGCCGGAAGACCTCGGCGTCGATGTCACGCCGCGTCTGAAGACGCTGAAAGTCGCCGAGCCGCCGAAGCGCTCCGCCGGTGTGAAGGTGCCGGACGTGAAGACGCTGGTCGAGAAGCTGAAGACCGAAGCCAAGGTGCTCTAAGAGACACGGAGACAGAGCAAATGACGAATCTGGTAATTGCAGAACACGACAATGCGTCGATCAAGGCCGCGACGCTGAATACGATTGCAGCGGCACAGAAAATTGGCGGCGACGTCCACGTGCTGGTGGCAGGTCACAACGCACAGACCGCGGCCGATGCCGCGGCGAAGATCGCGGGCGTCAGCAAGGTGCTGCTGGCCGACGCGCCGCAACTCGCCGAAGGCCTCGCGGAAAACGTCGAAGCAACGGTGCTGAACATCGCGAAGGATTACTCGCACATCCTCGCGCCGGCGACTGCTTACGGCAAGAACATCGCGCCGCGTATCGCGGCGAAGCTCGACGTCGCGCAGATCAGCGACATCACCGCCGTGGATAGCGCCGACACGTTCGAGCGTCCGATCTACGCGGGCAATGCCATCGCGACCGTTCAATCCCAGGACCCGGTCAAGGTCATCACCGTGCGCTCGACCGGCTTCGATCCAGTGGCGGCCGAAGGCGGCAGCGCGGCGGTCGAAAAGATCGAGGCGGCAGCCGACAGCGGCCTCTCGCAATTCGTGAGCCGCGAAGTGACGAAGCTGGACCGTCCGGAACTGACGAGCGCGAAGATCATCGTGTCGGGCGGCCGGGGTCTGGGCAACGGCGAAAACTACACCAAGGTTCTCGAACCGCTCGCAGACAAGCTGAACGCCGCACTGGGCGCCTCGCGTGCAGCAGTGGATGCCGGCTTCGTGCCGAACGACTACCAGGTCGGCCAGACCGGCAAGATCGTCGCGCCGCAACTGTACGTCGCGGTGGGCATCTCGGGTGCGATCCAGCATCTGGCGGGCATGAAGGACTCGAAGGTGATCGTCGCGATCAACAAGGACGAAGAAGCGCCGATTTTTAGTGTGGCGGATTATGGCGTCGTGGATGATTTGTTCAGTGTCGTGCCGGAACTCACAAGCGCGCTTCAGGCAGTAGCCTGACTGAAGATTTCGCGTAACCATCCGCGGGCTTTTTTCGATACATTCAGCGCGTCACGCTTTTCGAAACGTTTCTGGACTCGGGCGCAGTCGGCGCGCGGGATGTTTACCAGCTTGATCGAATCGAGTTCGGGCAGGATGTCCTTGTCGAGGTACATCCGGACTGCGTTTCGCGCCCGGATCGGCGCCGTTAGCGACGAGGGTCCGGTATGCCGCCGCCTGCTGCCTGGACTTCTGAGGCGTGACCTCAGGGTGGCGTCCCAACGAGATGCACGGCTGCTTGCCGCGCAAGCGATAGCGGAAATGCCAGAACCTGTTGCCCTCCGGTGACCCAGAGGACCAGACCGTCGCCATCGGCGACACCGTAGGGCTTCGGCCAGGGGCGGCCGGCTTCGACTTCGCCGACGGTAAGAGACAGGGTGAGTACATCGAGTGATCTCGAACTTTCAATGTACTTAAAAACGCACTCATCCGCATCTGGCTCGCCGTGTTCCAGCCTGGACAGCAATAAACAAAAAACCCCGCAAATTCAATGATTTACGGGGTCTTCCAGACTTCTCTTTACTACGGCTATACAGCCTCGTGGTGCCCAGGAGAGGACTCGAACCTCCACAGTGTTGCCACCGCTAGGACCTGAACCTAGTGCGTCTACCAATTTCGCCACCTGGGCAGGCGATGAACAGCGAAGACCGGCATTATAGCGACAGATTCGGGCCTGTCAAGCGTTTCGCCATAACCGGCCGAGCCTCGTCGCGAGCCATCGCGATCCGCCTGCGAACGGCTTCGGACGGCCCGCTTGGCGCGCAGCACGGGTGTTAGAATGCCTCGCAGTAGTTCGTTGGCACGGTGCGCATACGGTGTCCCTACGCCCGTGAAGTTGGCCGTGCCCGGCCCTGAACGAGCCGCCCCCGGCAGTTTTCGGTGCAAACGCAGTCAAGCAGGTATAACGCGGGTGTTACTGAGCGCATTACCCAAACGCCTTCCAGGCCGGACCATATTGCCGACCGACGTCCATGCAACGAGAAAAAACCATCGACAAACCCTTGAGCAAATTTCCGTATCCGATTCCAAGCCGCGAAGAAATCCTCGGCGTGCTGCGCACGAGTGAAACGCCGCTTGCCGCGAACGACATCGCCGAAGCCCTGTCGATCAAGCGCCAGGAGCGCGAAGGATTTTTCAAGCGTCTCGGCGCGATGGAGCGCGACGGCCAGATCCGGCTCGACCAGCGCAATCTCTATCAGCTCACGCATCCGTCGAACTTCGTCGCGGGCCGGGTGCAGGGGCATCGCGACGGCTACGGTTTCCTGATTCGCGACGACGGCCAGGACGACCTGTTCCTGCCCAACGGCGAGATGCAGAAGGTCATGCACAACGACCGCGTGCTCGCGCGCATCGTCGGCTATGACCGGCGCGGGCGGCCGGAAGGACACATCGTCGAGGTCACGGATCGCGCGAACAAGCGCGTGATCGGCCGCCTGCTCAACGAGAACGGCGCGCTGATCGTCGCGCCCGAAGACAAGCGCATCGGCCACGACATCCTGATCACGCAGAACACGCGGAAGGCGAAGGTCGGCCAGGTCGTCGTGGTCGAGCTGACCGATTTCCCGAGCCGTCATTCCCAGCCGCTCGGCCGCGTGGCCGAAGTGCTCGGCGATATCGACGACCCCGGCATGGAAATCGAAATCGCGGTGCGCAAGTACGGCGTGCCGCACGAGTTCAGCGAGGCCGCGCTCGACGAAGCCGCGCGTCTGCCCGACGAAGTGTGCCCGACCGATATCCGTCATCGCATCGACCTGCGCGACGTGCCGCTCGTCACGATCGACGGCGAGGACGCGCGCGACTTCGACGACGCGGTCTATTGCGAGCCGGTCAAGGTCGGCCGTGGCGACGGCTTCCGCCTGATCGTCGCGATCGCCGACGTGTCGCACTACGTGCATCCGCAAAGCGGGCTCGATACCGATGCGATCGAGCGCAGTACGTCGGTGTATTTCCCGCGCCGCGTGATTCCGATGCTGCCGGAAAAGCTGTCGAACGGGCTGTGCTCGCTGAATCCGGAGGTCGACCGCTGCGTGCTCGTGTGCGACATGATCATCACCGCGCGCGGCGACGTGAAGGGCTATCAGTTCTATCCGGGCGTCATGCATTCGGCCGCGCGGCTCACCTATACCGAAGTCGCGGCGGTGCTGAAGAACACCAAGGGTCCGGAGGCGATCCGCCGCGCCGCGTTGCTGCCGCAACTGCAGAATCTGTACGGCGTCTACAAGTCGCTGTTCGCGGCGCGCCAGAAGCGCGGCGCGATCGACTTCGATACGACCGAGACGTATATCGTCTGCAACGCGCAGGGCAAGATCGAGCAGATCGTGCCGCGCACCCGCAACGATGCACACAAGCTGATCGAGGAATGCATGCTGGCCGCGAACGTGTGCGCGGCCGACTTCCTCAAACGCAACAAGCATCCGGGTCTGTTTCGCGTGCACGCGGGGCCGGGCGCGGAAAAGCTCGAGAATCTGCGCACCTTCCTGCGTGGCATGGGCCTGACGCTCGGCGGCGGCGACACGCCGCACGCGAGCGACTACGCGGCGCTGATGGCGCAGATCCGCGACCGGCCCGACGCACCGATGCTGCAGACGATGCTGCTGCGCTCGATGCAGCAGGCGGTCTACAGTCCCGACAACATCGGCCACTTCGGTCTCGCGTACGAGGCTTACGCGCACTTCACGAGCCCGATCCGCCGTTATCCCGATCTGCTCACGCATCGCGCGATCTACGCGATCCTGCAGGGCCGTAAGTACCAGCCGGAGCCGCCGCGCGGCGTCGAGCTGAATACCGCGCTGTCGCCGCGCGCCCGCGCAATGCAGCAGGCCGACGACGAAAAGCGCGGCCGTTCGCGCGCGAACAACGTCGCGATCTGGGAAGAGCTCGGCCTGCACTGCTCGGCGAACGAGCGCCGCGCGGACGAAGCATCGCGCGACGTCGAGGCCTGGCTCAAGTGCTATTTCATGCGCGACAAGCTCGGCGAAGAGTATGGCGGCATGGTCAACGGCGTCACGTCGTTCGGCATTTTCGTGCAGCTCGATTCGCTGTTCATCGAAGGTCTCGTGCACGTCACCGAACTCGGCTCGGACTACTTCCAGTACGACGAGATCAAGAACGAACTGCGCGGCGAGCGCACCGGCATTCGCTATCGTCTGTCGGATCGCGTGCGCGTGCAGGTAAGCCGGGTCGATCTCGACGCGCGCAAGATCGACTTCCGGCTCGTGCGCGATACGCCGATCAAGCCGCCCGCGGCGCGCGGCGTCGCGGCGGAGAAGGGCGACGGCGGCGGGCCGCGCATGCGTGCATTGCCGGCGGCGGAAGGCGGCGCGGTGCCGGGTTCACGGCGCAAGAAGGCCCCACCCGCGCAGAGCGCGGCGGTCAAGGAAGCGCGCGCGGCGCGCGGCGCGGCGAAGCATGGCGTCGCGACGAAGGCGGCGTCGAAGCAGGCACGCAAGAAGCGCTGAAGCCATTGCAGCGTCCACACCGCGCGCAGCGGGCACGTGAAGCCGTGCCGGTTGCGCGCGGTCTGCGTTTTGGCGTTCTGGTGTCGTAGCGCGCGGCGGCGCGAAAGCACGTACGAAAGCACGTACAGATTTCCGGCTTCATCTTCATCACAGCGGCGCGCGTCGTGCGCGCCCAATCAAAGGTTGTTCAGTCATGGCACGTCTCAAGGTCTTATACGGTTTCCACGCAGTGACCGCGCGTATCCGGCACGATGCGTCGACGGTCGAGGATGTTTATTACGACGCGACGCGCAAGGACCGTCGGATGACCGAATTCCTGAATGCCGCGAAAGAGGCCGGCGTGCGTCTGATCGCCGCCGACGAAACGCGTCTGTGGGGCCTCGCGCGCACCGAGCGCCACCAGGGTGTGGTTGCGCGCGCGGGCGATCTGCCGCTCGCGCAGAACCTGGCCGAGCTGCTCGACGGCATCACCGGCTCGCCGCTGATTCTCGTGCTCGACGGCGTGACCGATCCGCACAATCTCGGCGCGTGCCTGCGGGTGGCCGACGCGGCCGGCGCGCACGCGGTGATCGCGCCACGCGATCGCGCGGTCGGGCTGAACGCGACCGCCGCGAAGGTCGCGAGCGGCGCGGCCGATACCGTGCCGTACATCACCGTGACGAACCTGGCGCGCGCGCTGCGCGAGCTGAAGGACGCGGGTGTGTGGGTGGTCGGCACGGCCGGCGAGGCGACGAAGAGCCTGTATGAAACGGAGCTCGATGGTCCGGTGGCGATCGTAACGGGTGCGGAAGGCGAGGGCATGCGGCGTCTTACGCACGATACCTGCGATGTCGTCATGCGCATTCCGATGGCGGGCACGGTGGAGAGTCTGAACGTTTCCGTTGCCAGCGGTGTGTGTCTGTTCGAGGCGGTGCGGCAGCGGGCGGTGAAGAAGTAGTGCCTGGCGGTTGGGCGCGTACGCCCGGATCACGGTGGTGTTTCCGGGTGGTTGCCTGTGATGGGGGTAAACGGCGGGCTACTCGCTCAGGAGCCGTTTCAATTACAGTATCCCCTTGCAACAAAAATTCGGCGAATATCATCTCGATGAGACGACTTCAGTTTCTTCGAGAGTTTTCAAATATCCTTGTAGCCGCCCTCAAACAAGCATTGGATATTAATTTTTCCTTTGCCTCTGAGATAGGTGACAGCGTCCGTGAATAGGGGAGTATCCCTATCCCGATCGCCCATTATTCGCCACTCGTGTTCACCATCGGCTTTCATCTTCAGGAAATGCGCGTCTAATGGTTCGTCGATGTAGGACCTGGCTATATAGCTAATATTTCCGTCAGTAAACTCGTAGATGTCGTATTCGTAGTAATAGTCGTACATTCCGTTTTCGTCAGGCTCACTGCTGTCGATATGATGCGTTGCTGTTACTTCCATGAATTTTCCACCTCCGGGGACTCAACAGCCGGGATTTATATTCAAGATAAATCGTCAGAATGTAGAACGGCATATCATTGTGGATTCCGCGCTGCAAAAAAACATTTTCACTTGCCCAGCTATTCCCGTAGGAGTCGCTTTAGCTCCTCAAAAAAGGCCTGTGTTGTGTATCCCCACCATTTTGGGGAAAATCCAGTGTCATACTTTTTTTCGAATGCGGAATCAAGATCAGTAGGGTGCTCATTCACGAATGAATTAATTTCATTGATGAGTTCATGATGATATTCCCGTGAGCTGTCTTCCTTATAGCAGGAGACTATTTGACGAATTGTTGTGCCCCACCGGTCGTAATCCTGATTAAGATAGGCTCCAAAAATTTCATACATCCGAGGGTGGCGATCCGGGGTCATATTTTATCGGACATCTCCAGCAACCTGCCTGATCAAAGTTAGCGGAATACGGCTACTTCAAGACTGAGCCCAAGCCTGGATTCTCATTTCATTGAGAAGCATGACGTCCGATATAGCTCGTTCAGCGGTTTGAAGTGATCCGCGCGACGCGCGCGGCCTTGATCGAGCCTGCGAAGCCGAGCGGCACCGCGATATCGAGCGACAGGCCGATCTGATTTACGCGCACGCTATCCGAATCGTATTCCCGCAACATTCGAAAGTCCTCTGTAGTCTTGCGGACCTGCGAAGCTAACAAGCAACTACAGCGGTATGGAATGGGCGAAGGATGATTCTGCGTTTTTGTTGCGCTTTATCGCATGAGCCTGGAGAGCGCGCGCTCGATGCGCGCCACGCTGGCCAACCAGTCCAGTGGCCCGCGCGCCTCTCCGCTAAACTAGCGCTTTTCCCCGTTCCCCCGCGCATCCCCCATGACTCAAGACGAACTCAAGCAACTGGTCGGCCAGGCCGCCGCCGATTACGTGAACGCCAACGTGCCGCAAGGCTCGGTGATCGGCGTCGGCACCGGCTCCACCGCGAACTGCTTCATCGACGCGCTGGCCGCCACCCGATCCCGTTATCGCGGCGCGGTGTCGAGTTCGCTCGCCACCACCGCGCGGCTGCAATCGCACGGCTTCAAGGTGCTCGATCTCAACGAGATCGATTCGCTGCCGGTGTACGTCGACGGCGCCGACGAGATCGATCGCGGCGGCGCGATGATCAAGGGCGGCGGCGGCGCGCTCACGCGCGAGAAAATCGTCGCGTCGGTGTCGGAGGTGTTCGTCTGCATCGCGGATGCCAGCAAGCTCGTCGACACGCTCGGCAATTTCCCGCTGCCGATCGAAGTCGTGCCGATGGCGCGCACTGCGATCGGCCGCCGCGTGACGGCGCTCGGCGGCGTGCCCATCGTGCGCGTGACGAAGGAGGGCGTGCCGTTCATCACCGACAACGGCAACGAGATCATCGACGTGAAGGGTCTCAGCATCAGCGATCCGCGCACGCTCGAGACCCACATCAACGCATGGCCCGGCGTCGTGACGGTGGGCCTGTTCGCGGGCCGCGGCGCGAACCTGTGCCTGCTCGGCACGGACACCGGCGTGCAGACGATCACATATGACCGGAACTAGGCAGCGACGCTCCTGATCGCGTCTGCTCTTCATGCAGTGCGTGAGCCGCCTTCGGCAGACTCGCGCGCTGCATCCTCCTCGCAGTTCCTCTTCCTCGGCGCAGGGCCTGTTCGATCGCCCGCGCCATTCGCTGTAAATACCGCTCCACTGAAAATTCCGGGCACGTCTCGCTGAGCACCTGTGTCGCGAGCGGCGTGGCGATCACGCGCACCTGGCGGAAAATGCCTGGCGCCGCGCGTAAACAATCCGGTACGGAGGCCTGCCTCTCGACGCCCGATACGCGCGCGTTGCTGATTACCCGCGCGCGCCGGGCGCTTCGACACGCGCGCGAAACAGAGCGTCGGAAAGCAGCACGACTTCACTGTCGCGCGTCGAATGTGGGCGCGCGCACGCACGGTAAGGAATGGGGCACATACACTTCCTGTTGAGCCCCAGTGGCGTTTTCTGACATGTAGGAAACAAATATGAAAGTCGCGATCGTGCACGACTGGCTCGTCGCACCCGGCGGTGCCGAGAAGGTGCTCGAGCAGATCATCAAGTGCTTTCCCGACGCCGATCTTTTCAGCCTCGTCGACTTTCTCGAAGATCGCCGGCTGCTCGCGAACAAGCCGGTCATCACGTCGTTCATCCAGCGTCTGCCGTTTGCGCGCAGCCGCTACCGCGCGTATCTGCCGTTGATGCGGCTCGCCGTCGAGCAGTTCGATCTGTCCCGCTACGACCTGATCATCACGAGTTCCCATGCGGTCGCGAGGGGCGTGCTGACCGGCCCCGATCAGACGCACATCAGCTATGTGCATGCGCCGACGCGCTACGCGTGCGACCGGCAGCACCAGTATCTGCGCGAAGCGAATCTGCTGCGCGGGCCGACGTCGTGGGCCGCGCGCGCGATGCTCCATTACCTGCGCGGCAGGGATGCGAATTCGGCGAACGGCGTCGATCGTCTGATCACGAATTCGCAGTTCGCCGCGCGCCATCTGATGAAAACGTACCGGCGCGACGCGGCGGTGATTCCGCCGCCGGTCGACCTGGACGAATTCGAACCGCGCGCGCGGAAGGAAGACTTCTATCTGACCGTGTCGCGGATGGTGCCGTACCAGCGCATCGATCTGCTTGTCGAGGCGTTCAACGCGACACCGGAGCGCCGGCTGGTGGTGATCGGCGACGGCCCGCGGATGGCATCGATTCGCGCGCGAGCCGGCGCGAACGTGACGATCCTCGGCTATCAGCCGTTCGACGTGTTCAAGGACTATCTGCAACGCGCGCGCGCGTTCGTGTGCGCCGCCGGCGAAGATGTCGGCCGCGTGCCGCTCGAGGCGCAGGCTTGCGGCACGCCGGTCATCGCGTTCGGCAACGGCGGCGCGCTCGAAACGGTGGTGCCGGTCGGCGAGGCGCAACCCACCGGCGTTTTCTTCGCGCGCCAGACGGCCGTGTCGATACGCGATGCGATCAACCGCTTCGAGCGGCTGCACAAGTCCATCACCCCCGCGGCCTGCCGTGCAAATGCCGGGCGCTTTTCGGCGGCGGTGTTCCGGCGCGCGTTCATGGCCGAGGTCACGCGGGCGATTGCGGCGGCGGACCTGCGTGAGCGCGTCGCGGCGGTGGAGTGGGGCGATCACGAAGTGGTGGCGCGGCAGCCCGGCTGGCCCGGCGACGCGGCACCGAAAGGCAACTGGGGGCACTGAGGCCAGACCGTGCCGGGGTTCCCGCCAAGGTCCCTCGCGCGGGAAGTGATCGATGGAAGAACGATGAGGTTTCGTCGTAAAGCAGTGACTTCGCAGCGAGCAGTAGCTGGCCGTTCGGCCTCGACGTATCCGGGCGGCCAGGTTGTCGATCCGCTCCGTCTGGCTCTCGCGTGTAGAGCGTATGCCGCCGGTGTGCGCTTTGCCTGCAAGGACAGTCGCGGGCGGATCATTGAATCGGAAGCATGGCAGGACTTCACAAATCAATATCAGCAGGGTACGCGCTGTACGCCATTGACGCGGTATTCACTGGCGCAGGCTTGCCTCGCGTGGCCACAACGACCTGAAGCAGACGTTTCGCCGGCGTGGGCTCGCCGCTGTCCCACTGCATCGTTTTCGATACGGGCGGCGGCCGGCTCCGGCGGCGATTCATTACGACGGGTAGTCGTCGTACGTGCGTTATCCGGCGACACGTGTTCACACGTACCGAAACGTGCCTATGCGACTTTGGACGAGGACGAATTTAATCTCATGAATGCCGATCGCTTTCCGGGATCTTTTCCCGACATCTCTGAAACCTGGGCCGCACTGCAAGGCCAGTTGCCGATCACACCCATTCGCACCGAAGAGGATTATCAGCGGATGACGCGGATCGCGAATTCGCTGGCCGAGCATCTGAACAGCGACGACAAGAGTCCGCTCGCCGATCTGCATGCGATCGTGACCGATCTGATCGGCAACTGGAAAGCGCACAACGTGACGATTCCGAAAGCGGAGCCGCGCGAGGTGCTGCGACATCTGCTGATCACGCACGGACTGAAGCAGAAGGATCTGGCCGGTATCGCGTCGCCGACCGTGGTCAGCGATATTCTCGCGGGCCGGCGCGCGATCAGCAAAAAGGTCGCCAAGGCGCTCGCCGTGCGTTTTCAGACCGACGTCAGCGCGTTTCTGTGAAAGCGGCGTAGCGCGTCGCCGCGGCGGCCTGACGGCCGCCACGCTTCGCCTCGAGGTCTTGCTATTCGCGCCAATGCCGGCGGCTTGCGATCGAGCCGCCGGCATTGGCGTTTGTATTTAGCCGGTATTTGCGTTTGTGTTTGAGCTTGTGGCTGCGCTGACGGCTGCAAGCGCGCTTTGGGTCCACCGCCGTTTCGTGCGAATCGCCGCGCATCGAGCGCGATGAGGCAACGGGTGAGGTCGGCGCTGCGCCGGCAGGTCGGGACGATGACGGGACTGGTATTAGCGGTTCCCGTCCTCGCATGCTCAGAATGCGTTGCGGCCGATAAAGCCCTTGAAGATCGTGATGAACACGATCTTCATGTCGAACCAGAACGACCAGTTGTGGATGTAGAAGAGATCGAATTTCACGCGAGCTTCCATCTTTTCGACCTTGGTGGTCGCGCCGCGATAACCGTTGACCTGGGCCCAGCCGGTGATGCCGGGCTTGATGCGGTAACGGTGCATGTAGCCGTACACCTGGTCCTTGTACAGATCGTCGTGTTCGACCGCGTGCGGACGCGGGCCGACCACCGACATCTGGCCGAGTAGCACGTTGAGAAACTGCGGCAGCTCGTCGAGACTCGTGCGGCGCATGAAGCCACCGAGCTTCGTCACGCGCGAGTCGTTGCGCGTGGCTTGCGTGACCTGGCCGTGCGCTTCCTGATGCACGCTCATCGAGCGGAACTTGTAGATCGCGAACGGCTGTCCGTCGACGCCCTTGCGGGTCTGCCGGAAGAACACCGGCCCGGGTGACGTGAGCTTGATGCCGATCGCGAGCGCGATGAAGACCGGCGCGAGCATGAGCAGCGCGAGCGCCGCGAACAGACGGTCGAACATCAGCTTGGGCCACATCTGCGGCGGCGAGAACGGCGTCGCGCTCAGGTTGAGCGTCGGCAGACCGACCACGTCGACGAGCGTGTGATTGAACAGCGACAGGCCGCGCACGTCGGGAATGAAGCGCAGGTTGACGAAGTCATGCCGGAACGTGTGCGTGAAACGATAGATCGTATGTTCCTGCGAAAGCGGCAGCGCGAGCCACACCTCGTTCACGCGTTCTTCGCGCACCCTGGCGGCGAACGCGTTCAGATCGGTCAGCACCGGCAGGCGGTTCAGCCGCGCGCCATAGTTATGCGCGCCTTCGATGTCCGTGCCGAGCGCATCGGTCATGGCGCCGGTATCGAAGAAGCAGACCGGTTTGAAACCCGCCTGCGGCGCATGCTCGAGATGCGCGAGCAGCGTGCGCGCAAAGCCCGGCGCGCCGACGATTGCGACGGTGCGCGCGTTCATGCCGCGGCGGCGCAGGCTGCGTAATACCACGTGCATCGCGCAGCGAGCCGCGATGAGCAGCACGCCGGAGATCAGCGTCGAGTAGCCGAACCACAGGCGCGACACCGTATCCATCCGGTGCAGCGTAAACGCGAGCACGAGCGCGGTGGCAACCACCGTCAGCCACGCGGCGGCGACTCTTGCGAGCACCGGCGCCAGCGCCTTGCCGCGCCACGTCTCATAGACGCCGAAGCCCGGAAACAGCAGCAGCACGAGTACGCAGTTGAAAGCGATCAGAAGGCGCTCGACATCGGACAGCGCGATCGGTGTCGAGAATCGCATCCAATGGGCGAGCAGTCCACCCGCAATCACGAGGAGTGCGTCGAGACACCGCGCGGTATTTCTGAACATATCTGAGTCGATTCCGGTAGTCGAATGATGCAACGCTCGATGACGCTCATGCGCCGCTCATTCGACCGTTTCGGCCTGGCGCAGACGCGGCAGCAGACGATCGAATTCGCGCTTGACGAGTCCATAGCATTCGCACGCGCGTGCCTCGAGACCCTTGCGGTCGAGCACCTTGATATGGCCGCGGCTATGGTGGATCAGACCTTCGTCGTGCAGCTTGCCGGCCGCTTCGGTGATGCCTTCGCGGCGCACGCCGAGCATGTCGGCGATCAGTTGCTGCGTGACCGTCAGATCGTTCGAGGCGACGCGATCGACCTCGATCAGCAGCCACCGGCACAACTGCTTGTTCAGCGAGTGGTGACGATTGCACGCGGCGGTCTGCGCGACCTGCGTGAGCAGCGCGTGCATATACAGCAGCATCAGGCGGCGCAGAAAATCGGAGCGCGCGAACTGCTGCTTGAGCGCCTGCGCGCTCATGCGATACGCGAAGCCCGCGCATTGCACCTGCACGCGGTTCGGCATCGTCTCGCCGCCGGTAAGCACCGGCACGCCGGTCATGCCTTCGCGGCCGACCGCGGCGATTTCGACGGAGCTGCCGTCTTCCATCGTCGAGAGCATCGAGATGATCGCGGTGGTGGGGAAGTACACGTGATGGATGCGTTGACCGGAGTCGCACAGCAACTGTTCGGTACGCAGGTGAACCAGTTCGAGATGAGGAGCTAGCGCCTGCCATTCGTGCGACGGCAATGCGCCCAGCAGATGGTTACCGTGCAGATCGGATTGAAGTGTCAACATGATCGGTCCTCGCGTGGAAGCCGCGTATCGAGCGACTCCCTGTTTGTTTGATCCGATGCCTGCGTCCCCGAAGATGCTGCCTGGCGAGCAGCGAGGATTTGCAGGATCGGCCCCGTAGTGGCCTTTACGCCGCCGCGTTTCTTGTGGCTCCCGTTTGCGGTGGCGCTGTGCTGCGCTCACCTAATAGCGAGGACCGTGCCAACGGGAGGAGAAACGCGTGCTGATGCGGCGCAGCGAACATAGCGCTGGCGCACCGGGAAGCCGCCGACGCCTTTTTGTTTCAGATTTGCACAACCCCTCCGTTCGGGGAGTGCATGACATGAGAGCTTTCGAACCGGCGCAATCCCTTGATACGACGGGCCTCACAGCGCGCGCCAGGGGGCTTGTCGAAGATGTCTCAGAATTGAACTTGCCGCCGCATGCACGTTTTGATGCGCTCTTCGTGAAGTGCAGGAAATGATTCAGAAGTGTTAAATGCACGGCATGCGCTATCGCGCGCAGAGCCCTTTCGCAGCGGCAAAAGTCGCGCGCGAGCCAACAGTGATTTAACAGAACAGACAGTTGGCTTCGCGTGTCGCGAGGTTCCATGTGCTTCGCGACGATGCGACTAGTGCGTGACGACCACCAGCCGTGGAAGATGGCGGATAACGCATTGATCGCGCGTACTTCACCCGTGGGTGCCGCGCATGTTTCAACGGTGTTCACGGCCGCTCGATGCTCGCGCAACCATCCGGCGGCGCGAAGTGAATGACGAAGGATGACGTCGACGGAAGTGTGCATCGATGATACGAACGAAGCGTGCAAAGCGCTTTGTTTCGATGACGAACTGCCGGCCATCGCCACCGTCGTTGCGCGTGACGTCAATCTTCATACTGAGGTCATGACGTTCGTGCACGCGAGGCTCGCGCGGCGGGACCGGTTCGAGCTCGCCGCTAAACGTTTGCGCGCGCTCGTTGAGCAGATGGATATCGAGGCCGTTCAGGTCTGCGCCGGTGATCGCAGCCTGAATCGGCTGCAATAGTTGCACGAGACCATTCAGTGCGCCCTTCGGCTATCTCGTCGCGTCGATCACGCCAGTCCGCGCCGGCGCGCATATGACGTGGACGCCTCATGCGTGCGCGACCACCGGCGTTGCGCATGCGGCACGCGTACGCTGCCGGTCATTGCATAGGCATGGTTCCATTGCAAAGACGAATCAGGGTCCCCGAATTTGAGCATCGCGCGGCGCGCGGTGACGTGGTGCGATGAGCGAAACGTAACGTCAACGAAACAGCGCCGTCGCCGTGATCGAGCCGTCTGGTCAGATCAATGGTGTCGAATGCGTGCGGAGCGTCGCCGCGCATTTCGACCGGAGACCACCGCGCGCGTCAACGTACCAGCGCGGCGAGCGGCGGCAGCGTTCTTTCATAAGCGCTTTCGAGCACGTCGAAGAGTCCTCGCAGAGGTCGCGACGGCCGGAATCGTCGGCGGAATCTCGAAGCCTTGCACGAACAGCGACGGCAGATACTTCGACAGAAACTCGAAGTTCGCGCCGAGCTGCCGCATCAGATTGAACGAGTACGGATGGAAGTACGCGTCGCCGCGTTCGAACAGCGTGTCGAGATGCGCGGGAAACGCGGCACGCCATGGCGAAACCGGATTGACCAGCGCATGCCGCATCCAGATGCGCGCACAACAATTCCGCCGATGCATCCGCGAGCGCGATGCCTTCGAGCGCGGGCCGCGCGTGCTTGACGAATTCGACATGCGGGAACAGCAGATCGGGTTGCTCGGCGAGATGCGACAGCTTGCGAAGCCGTCCACGTCGACGAGCACGGTATGGCCGTTCGAGATCCTCGTGCGGAAACTTGAAGAACGTGCACTGATCGCCTTCGAAATCCTGCGTGACGGTAAACGCGAGCGCCGCGCGCGGATCGAGCCCGAAGCCGTGCAGCAGCTCGATCCCAGCGGCGCGCTCATGCTGCTTTTGCCTGTTGCAGCTCGGTGATCGCGGCGGCCATCGAATCGATGCTGGAGAAGAGCCGCCGCGTCAGCATGCGGTCGGGGATTTCAACGCCGAATTCGTTTTCCATGGCGAGCATCAGATGCACGGTCGCGAGCGACGACAGACCGGCTGCGTACAGATCGGCGTCGTCGGCGAGGCTGTCGACGCACACGTCCAGACGGCCGGATTCGTAAACGATGCGTCTCAATGCGGTCTTCGTCATGCTGTGGTTTCTCTCATGCTCAAAGGTTTATCGATCGATCCCGACGTCCATCGATCGTCGGCGGTGATGGGGTGTATTGATCGGTCCGCGCGGCGTGATCGCCGTCATTTAAGAATCGTTAAAGTCCAGCGTCAGTGGGATGGCGCACGGAAACAGGTGGTTCGCGCACGTACCGTGTAGCTCATTGACGAAGGGCCGTGATGCACGGCCGCGCGATTCGGGCGTGGCCGTCGCGGCCGATGCCGCCGTAACTGTTGAGCGCAGGGGAGCGTGATGAACTGGAAAACGCTGGAATTCGATCAGCTTTCTGCACGGGAGTTGTATGTGGTGCTGCGCGCGCGCAGCGCGGTGTTCGTCGTCGAACAGGCACATGTGTGCCTCGACGCGGACGGCCGCGACGAGCACGCGCTGCATGTGTTCGCGGCCGAGGACATGGCACGGCCTATGCCTATTCTTGCGTATGCGCGGGTGCAACCCGGCGACGCGGAAGATCCGGAAGTCCTGATCGACAAGGTGCTGACGAGCCCGCTGCGGCGCGGCGACGGCACCGCCGAGCAACTGATCGAGCGCGTGCTCGCCGCGCTCGCCGAACGCTGGCCGGGACGCGCCGCGCGCGTCTGTGCGCCCGTCGGCCTGCGCGGCTTCTACGAACAGTTCGGTTTTCGCAAGACCGAAGGGCCGTACCTCGAACACGGCGTGCCGTTCATCGGACTCACGCGCCAGGGACACAGCAGCCAGTCACGCTTCGGGCCGCGGCGCCGCATGCGCGACGACGTGGCGTACGTCGATACGTTCGAGCTGCTTTGATGCGGGGTGGGCGTCTGGTGCCGCCCGCGCATGCCGTGGACCGCCGTTCCATGCGTTTCTCGCGCGCTATTCAGCGCGCACCGCACGCGCCCGCGCCGACGCGTCCGTGCAAATCAGACAAATCGTCTCCCAACGTGCGTATTCGCACTATGCAAACTGCGCAACGCAGGCACGCTTGACAGGCAGGCGTGGTGCCCATCGAAACATGCCGCGTTACATGAACGAAACAATTCTTCAGAGGGATAACCCTGTCAGGAAGTGTCCCAACTGGCGGATCCGTTTCGAACCAAGCAACGTATTGGATAAATACGATATGCATAAATGCGTACGGGCCCTTCAATCAACAGGCTACGCGGGGTTAACACCGCTTCGGGGAGATGTCATGGAACAGGCAAACAAGGATCGCTCGCTGGTGAGCAAAGTGATGGACGGGCTTGTCACCGGCATCGTCGAGGAAAAGTACGGCGCGATACTGCCGCCGCAGGACGTGCTGTCGAAGGAATTCGACGTGAGCCGCACGGTGATGCGCGAGGCGCTGTCGATGCTGCTCGCGCGCGACATGCTCGACGTGCGGCCGAAGATCGGCACGCGCATCCGGCCGATGAGCGACTGGCGCATGATCGACGAGGACGTCGTGAACTGGCGTTTTCGCGCGAAGCCTGATCCGATGTTCCTGCGCGACGTGATCGAGTTCCGCATCCTGATCGAACCGCGCGCGTCGGCGCAGGCAGCCGCGCGCGGCGGCGCCGCCGACATCGTGGCGATTCGCGAGGCATTCGAGGCGTTCAGCTTGATCCGTCCGGGCGAGCCCGGCTATCAGGATGCCGACGAACTGTTCCATACGCGGATCGTGATCGCGAGCGGCAATCAGTTCTTTAAACAGATGGCGGCGATCATCCGCGGCGCGCTGTCGACCGTGAATCCGATCATGCACGACAAGGACGGGATGTGGGAGCGCGCGGTCAACTCGCATCAGCGCGTGGTCGAGGCGATCGAGCGGCGCGATCCGAAGGAAGCGGAAGTCGCCTCGCTCGCGTTGATCGACGACACCGCCGAGGAGCTCGGCGGCAGGTTTTCGGCGGAGCCGCCGGCGCGCGTGTGAAGGTCCGCGAGCGCATGCGGGCGCGGGCGCGTGTCGGTGAGTACATCGCCGCGAGTGCGGCTTGCCGGTGTTGAGCAGGACCTTGCGTCGGGTGATGCCGCGATGTTGATTGTCGATGTCCAGCGCCTCGCGTGCGTGAGAAGGGCGGCATGCGCGACAATAGCGGCTCTTCCGAACCGCATGGACCTGCGACGACACGATGACAGATACGACGGCGACGACGCCCGAAGCAATCTCCGAAACAACCCACGACGCAACCCATCGACAACCGGCGGCGCCCGGCGTGATCCGCTGGGGGATCGTCGGCACCGGCAGGATCGCGCGCCGCTTCGCGCAGGGGCTGGCCCATGTGCTGCACGCGCGGCTCGACGCGCTCTGGTCGCGTCGCGCGGAATCGGCGCGGGCCTTCGCCGACGAATTCGGCGGCACCGTCTGCGCGAACTTCGACGCGCTGCTCGCGAGCGGCATCGACGCGCTCTATATCGCCACGCTTCAGGACAGCCACGCCGGCTACGCGATCGCCGCGCTGCAAGCCGGCCTGCATGTGCTGTGCGAAAAACCCGCCACGGTCAACCGGCCGCAACTCGAGCGCGTGCTCGCGGCCGCGCGCGACTCGCAACGGCTCTTCATGGAAGCGATGAAGCCATCGTTCTATCCGCTCTACCGAAAGTTGCGCGAGCATCTGGCCAACGAGCCGATCGGCGAGGTCGGCTTCGTGCGCGCGGGCTGCTCGGTGCCGGGCGTGCCGGCCGATCATCCGTCGCTGTCGTTCGAGCATGCGGGCGGCGCGCTGCTCGATATCGGCATCTACGAAATGTTTCTCGCGGTGGACTGGCTCGGCGCGCCGCGCGACGTGCAGACGTTCGGCCGGCTCGGCGCGACCGGCGTCGATACGTTCGCGAGTCTGAATAGCCAGCACGAGCGCGGCTTCGCGCAGCTATTCTGCGGACTCGATCTGCACGGCAAGGGCGATGCGCTACTGATGGCCGGCGGTGGGCACGTGACACTGCACGAGCCGTGGTGGAACCCGTCGCGCGCGACGATCCGTTACGCCGACGGCCGCGTCGTCGAGCTCGACGAGCCGTTCGAAGGCGGCGGCCTGAACTACGAGACCGCGCACTTCTGCGAGCTGATCCGCGCGGGGCAGCTCGAGAGTCCGCTGATGCCGCACGACACGTCGCTGCGGATGATCGCGATGGCCGATGCGGCGCGCGCGGCGCTCGGAGTGAAATTCGCGGGCGAGTGAGTGGGACGATGAGCCGGCGAACGGGTGAGCCGGTCCGTGGGCGAATGCGGCAGGGCGCGCAGGCAACGCGTGGCGCTCAGTGCCGCGTCGGCAGCGACAGACGCCGCTCATACCAGCGCTGCGCCCATTCGAGCACCTGGCACAGCACCCAGTAGACGGCCGCGGCGGCCAGATAAAGCGGCAGCGGCTGATAGGTCGACGCGATCATTTCCTGCGCGCTGCGCAAAAGCTCGGTCACGGTGATGACGGACACGAGCGAGGTGTCCTTGATCAGGCTGATCAGGCTGTTCGACAGGCTCGGCACGGCGATGCGCAGCGCCTGCGGCGCGATCACGTAGCGCAGCGTCTGACGGCGTGACAGCCCGAGGCTGTACGACGCGAGCCACTGGCCCTGGTGAATGCCGAGAATCGCGCCGCGCATGCTCTCCGACAGATACGCGGCGACGTTCGCCGACAACGCGATCACGCCGGCCGGCGTCGGGTCGAGCGAGATGCCGAAGCTCGGTAGCCCGTAGTAAATCACGAAGATCTGCACGAGCAGCGGCGTGCCGCGCATCACGCTCACATAGACGCGCGCGATCCAGTTCAGCGGGCGGCTATGGCTGATGCCCATCAGCGCGAGCACGGCGCCGCCGATCAGGCCGAAGATCATCGACAGGATCGCGAACTTGATCGTCAGCAGGGCGCCCTGCGCGAGCACCGGCAGCGATTGGATCAGCAGGGAAGTGATGGACATGGGCGTTGTTCTGGTTGGCGCGCAAAGCGCACATCATAAACTTTGGCGCGCGCTATAGCGCGGCCCGCGCGACTCAGGTTGGGGTATACCGTGACGCGTGATTTTAATGCCACAAAAACAGCAAGGGCGGCATCGCATGACGATGCCGCCCTTCGTTTCATGACGCGGGAATTACTTGACCGGCTTGCTGACGTCGATGCCGAACCACTTCTCCGAGATCTTCGTGAAGGTGCCGTCCGCTTCGAGCTGGGTCATCGCGTCGTCGATCGCCTGCGCGAACTTCGGGTTGCCCTTTTTGAACGGAATGCCCGTCGGGGTGCCCGCGCCGACGTTCGCGCCGGTGCGCAGCGGCAACTGCGAGTTCTTCAGCAGGTAGGCGAGCATCAGACGGTCGTTGAGCGCCGCGTCGAGCCGGCCGGCGGCCAGATCGCGCAGGTATTCGGGCGCGCCCGGATAGGTCTTCACGTCGATGCCCGGCACCGACTTCGCCATGTCCATGTAGTTCGTGCCGAGACCGACGCCGAGCTTCTTGCCCTTCAGGTCTTCGAGCGAGTTGAACTGGCGCGTGTCGTCCTTGCGCTGGATCAGTTGCGCGGCCGAGTACGTGTAGGCCGGCGAAAAGTCGAGCGTCTGCTTGCGCGCGTCGGTGATGCCGACCTGGTTGACGATCACGTCGAACTTGCCCGCCTGCAGACCGGCAATGATGCCGCTCCACTCGGTCGTGACGAACTCCGGCTTCACGCCGAGTTTGGCCGCGACGGCCTTGGCGATGTCGACGTCATAGCCGACCAGCTCGCCCGACGGCGCTTTCGAATCGAACGGGGGGAAGGTGCCTTCGAGGCCGATGCGCAGCGTGCCGCGCTGCCTGACCTGGTCGAGCAGGTCTTCCGCGTGCGCGGCGACGGCGGTGAACGACGCGCCGATCAGCGCAACGGCGAGGAGCTTTTTCAACAGGCCAAATTTCATCGTGTTCCTTTTGGTTCGTCCGGCGTTTTAACGGGCGCAAGCATAACAAACGAGACTATCGAAACCAAAATATCGTTTGTTTATGTCTATATTACTGGCGCGGCCGAGGCGCCGACGGGGCTTGCGTCAGCGCAGCGCCTGCGCGCATTCGGCGACGAGCGCCGGGCCGCGGTAGATGAAACCGGTATAGAGCTGCACCAGCGACGCGCCGGCCGCGAGCTTCGCGCGCGCGTCCTCGCCCGAGAAAATGCCGCCGACGCCGATGATCGGCACCGCGTCGCCGACTTCGGCGCGCAGCTTGTGGATCACTTCGTTCGATGCGTCGAACACCGGCCTGCCCGACAGGCCGCCCGCCTCGTCGCTGTACTGCATGCCGGTGACGGCCGTGCGCGACAGCGTCGTGTTGGTCGCGATCACGCCTTCGAACTGATGGCGCAGCAGGGTGCCCGCGATCGACCCGATCTGCTCGTCGTCGAGATCCGGCGCGATCTTCAGCGCGAGCGGCACGAGCTTGCCGTGCATGTCGGCGAGACGCTGCTGCTTGTCTTTCAGCGCGGCGAGCAGCGCGTCGAGTTCGTCGGCGCCTTGCAACTGGCGCAGGTTCTTCGTGTTCGGCGACGAGATGTTGACCGTCACGTAGCTCGCGAACGGGTACACGCGTTCGAGGCAGTACAGATAGTCGTCGGCGGCGCGCTCGATCGGCGTGTCGGCGTTCTTGCCGATGTTCAGACCGAGGATGCCGCGATAGCGCGCGGCCTGCACGTTCTTCACGAACTGGTCGACGCCGGCGTTGTTGAAGCCCATCCGGTTGATCACCGCGTTGGCTTGCGGCAGCCGGAACATGCGCGGGCGCGGATTGCCCGGCTGCGCGCGCGGCGTCACCGTGCCGACTTCGATGAAGCCGAAGCCGAGCGCGGCGAGCCCGTCGATGCACGCGCCGTCCTTGTCGAGACCCGCCGCGAGCCCGACCGGATTGCGGAACGTGAGGCCCATCACGGTGCGCGGCGAATCCGGCACGCGCGCCGCGAGCGCGCGGGCGAGGCCGGTGCGGCCGGCGGCGCCGAGCACGCGCAAGGTCAGGTGATGAGCGTCTTCCGCGTCCATGCGAAAGAGTTGGGCGCGAATGAGCGGATAAAGGGAGCTGAGCACGGGATGAAGCCGGACGGCCGGAAAATGGGAACCCGTTATTTTACTGGCTTTAGGCATCGATGAGACCGGACGCGGCGGCCGGGCCCGGAGGCAGTGAGTGAGCGGTCAGTGGTGAGTGGTGAGCGGCAATGGACGGCACCACGCGCCCGCGAACTGCCCCGACTGCTTACGGCTTGAGCGGCCCGCGTCGTCCGTGCATCGCGAAATCGACCGGCGGCAGGTCGATGCTCGCCGGATCGAGCACGCGCCACGCACCGTCGATAAATCCCTCCAGCGGACGGAAATTCGCCTTGTACGCCATCTTCGGACTCTCGCGAATCCAGTAACCGAGGTACACGTACGGCAGGTTCAGACTGCGCGCCTGCTCGATCTGCCAGTAGATGTTGTAGGTGCCGAAACTCGCGTGCGGCAGGTTCGGTTCGAAGAACGTGTACACCGACGAGAGCCCGTCGCCGAGAATGTCGATCATGCTGATCATGCGCAGCGCGCCCGGCGTGTCCGGCGTGTCCGGGCGTGCGTCGACCCGCGCATCGAACTGCTCCGGCGGCGTCTCGCGGAACTCGACGAGCCGTGAATTGATCCGGCTTTGCAGCAGGAACTGCTCGTACTGATCGCGGCTGTCGCGATCCATGCCGCCGCCCGCGTGACGCGCGGACTGATAGCGCATGTACAGCGCGTAGTGCTCTTCGTCGTAGTGAAGCGGCGCGACCGTCGCGATCAGCCCGCCGTGTTTTTTCCATACGCGCCGCTGCGTGCGGTTCGGCTCGAAGCGCTCGACCGGCACGCGCACCGGCACGCACGCGCGGCAACCGTCACAATAAGGGCGATACGTGAAGACGCCCGAGCGCCGGAAGCCCGCTTTCACGAGGTCCGTGTAGACGTCCGAATTGATGAGATGACTGGGTGTGGCGACCTGCGAGCGCGCGATGCGGCCGTCCAGATAACTGCAGGGGTAGGGCGCCGTTGCATAAAATTGCAGCGCGGAAAGCGGAGAAAGAGGCAGCTCGTTGGGATGAGTCACGTTGGCAGCTCTCGAAGCGTCTCTGGTAATGCAAACCCGGCGCGCCTGGCGGTTGACGACCCGCGGCCCGGCGGGCGGCGGGCAATAGGCGGCAGACCCGGATTCGGCCTGATTCTTTCTACGCCGCCCGCGCGACGACCTCGAACAAGGCGGTCTTGTCGAAGCGCCACGGAATGGCCGGTGCGCCGACAGACGCGCGAACATGCGCGACGAACGCCTTGCGCGCTATCTCGCGCCCGCCCAGCGACGCCAGATGCGACGTGTTCTGCTGGCAGTCTATCATTTCTATTTCGTAACGTCGCAAGTGCCCGACCAGTGCGGAAAGCGCTATTTTCGACGCATCGGTGAGCTCCGCATACATCGATTCGCCGAAGAACATCCGGCCGAGCGACACGCCATATAAACCACCCACGCGCTTGCCCTCGAACCAGGTTTCGATGCTGTGCGCATCGCCCATCCGGTGCAGCGACGAATACGCGTCGACGACATCCGCGGTAATCCATGTGCCGCGCTGGCCCCGACGCGGCGCCTGCGCGCACGCGCGCATCACGGCGGCGAAATCGTGGTCGACGCGGATTTCCCACGCGTCGTCGCGCAACACGCGTTTGAGTGTCTTGCGCAGCGACGGCGACAGCTTGAATTCGGCGGGGCGCAGGATCATGCGCGGGTCGGGGCTCCACCACAACACGGGCTGGCCATCCGAATACCACGGAAAGATGCCGCGCCGGTAAGCATCGATGAGACGTGACGGCAGCAGGTCGCCGCTTGCCGCGAGCAGGCCCGGCGCGCCGCTCGACGCACCGAGTGCGCGCTCGACGGGCGGAAACGGATCGTCGGCTCCGAGCCAGGGGACCATGCGTGCCGCCGCTCAGCCTTCGCGCAGCGAGCGGAAGATATCACCGGTATGCAGGCCGAAGCTGCCGGCCGCGCGGTCGGCGAAAAAGAAACGCAGCGTCTGGCCGACGGTCGGAAACGCGATCTCGTCCCACGGAATGTCGCCTTCCTCGAAGAGCTTCACCTCGAGGCTCTCCTCGCCGGCGGCGATGTCGAGATCGAGCAGCCGCGCCATATAGAACAGATGCACCTGATGCACGTGCGGCACGTTGAGCAGCGAGAACAGGTTCTGCACCTCGACGCGCGCGCCAGCTTCTTCGAGCGTTTCGCGCGACGCGGCCTCGGCCGTCGTCTCTCCCATTTCCATGAAGCCGGCGGGCAGCGTCCAGTAGCCGTAGCGCGGCTCGATCGCGCGGCGGCACAGCAGCACCTTGTCGTCCCACACGGGGACGGTGCCGACCACGTTGCGCGGATTCTGGTAATGCACCGTGCCGCAACTGGGGCATACGAAGCGCTCGCGATTGTCGCCCGGCGGAATGCCCAGACTGACGCCGTGGCCGCAGACAGAACAGAATTTCATCGGAATGGGGACGAGAAAGGGTGATAGGAGTTTATCACCGGGGCGAGGCATTACTGAGACGCAATGAGACGGTGTGCGCGCTAGTGCCGGTTCGGCGTGGCCCAGCGTGGTTCGGAGTCTGACATTGGTTGACAGTCGATTTCCGGATCCGCTGCTAGCATCGATTCCGATGGTTGCAATGGAAGCTCCTTGGATCCACTGCAGTCATCTTTTCTCTCTTGTACATTGCCTCGTAGTCTTGGCGCGCCATTTATTTGACGCGCTTTTTTTTCGTCCGGGACCTAGTGTGAGAAAAGTGGCCGTGGAAAACAAAAAAGGGTTACACGCCAATGCGTTGTAACCCTTCGATGATTCGTTGGTTGCGGGGGTAGGATTTGAACCTACGACCTTCGGGTTATGAGCCCGACGAGCTGCCAGACTGCTCCACCCCGCGTCCGTCGAAGAGAAAATTATAGAACAGTCCGACAGGCGACGCAATAGCCACGTAAGGATTGGCTTCACAGCAGTGCTTCACACTCACGCCCACCCGCCTGTTCGCGACGTAGCCTGTGCCGCGTCGGGTATCGGAAAGCCGCGCTCAGATGCTGCGCTAGAATTCAGACTCTCCACGCCGCTCGCCATGCCTTCACAACGGCGAGCGCTTCAATTCTCTGATCCCGCTTCGAATTCCATGGATATCGCTCACGATCTGCAGGTGATTGCCGCTCAGGAAAAAGCCCTCGTGTTTCCCCGCTTCGATGCCGATCGCGCGTGGCAAATCGGCGCCTATCTGCACGAGGTCGCGAAAGCCCGCGGCATCGCCGCCGCGATCGACGTGCGCACGTTCGGCCAGCCGCTCTTTTTCAGCCTGCTCGACAGCGCGACACCGGACAACGTCGATTGGGCGCGCCGCAAGGGCAATACGGTCGCGCACTTTCGCCGCAGCTCTTATGCGATCGGTCTGAAAATGCAGCTCGCGGGCGCGACGCTCGCCGACAGGCACGGTCTGCCCACGAACGAATACGCGTCGCATGGCGGCGCGTTTCCGTTGACGGTGGCGGGCGCGGGTGTGATCGGCTCGATCACGGTGTCCGGCCTGCCGCAGCGCGCCGATCATGAGTTCGTCGTCGAAGCGCTGTGCGCGCATCTCGGCCACGACTACGGCAAGCTCGCGCTCGCGAAGGTCTGACGCGATGCGTGTGCCTCCCTATGCGCTGCTCGCCATCGCAATCGTCGCCGAAGTGATCGCGACCTCCGCGATGCGGGCGTCGGATGGCTTTTCTCGGCTGCTGCCATCGGCGATCGTCGTGCTCGGCTACGGCATTGCTTTCTATTGCCTGTCGCTGACGCTCAGGAGCATTCCGGTCGGCATCGTCTACGCGATATGGTCCGGCGCGGGCATCGTGCTGATTACGCTCGTCGCGCTGGTGCTCTACCGCCAGGTGCCCGACGTGCCGGCGATCATCGGGCTCGGGCTGATCGTCGCCGGCGTCGCGGTGCTGAACCTCTTTTCGAAGATGCAGGCGCATTGAACGCTTGCCCGGCCGCGGTCGCGGCCGCCGCCGTGCGATGAACTTACTTGCAGCGCACGATCATCGAGCGGTTTTTCACGTTCGCCGACACGACGTTCGTCACGCTGCCGCCGGCGGGGCCGCCTTCGTCGTTGTCCTTCGACACGATCTCGTAGCCGGTCGCGCCGCACGCTTTGCCGGCCTGCACGTAGCACGAAGCCCAGCTCGAAGCGGCGTCGGCGCCGCTGCAATTGACCGCGAAGCCGGTCTGGCCGTTCGGCAGATTGATCAGCGAGGTGGTGTTCGACGACGCGCAGCCGCCGAGGCCCGCGGCGAGCAGCAACGCTGCGGGCAGAGCAGCCGACAGCGACGCGCGACGCACGAGGGCAAGCGCGGCGCTTGATCTGAGGCGGTGGAGTCGGCCGGCGCGCCGCGGTTGCGTCGTGAAATGCATCGTGATGTTTCCTTTCATTCGGATGGATGTGGCCTGCCGGGCCGGCGTGCGTCGCGGATCCGGAGGACGGCAGCCGCGAGCTAGGGCGTTTCGATCGTAATGCCCGCCGCGCTGACGAGCCGCCTCGCTTCGGTGCCGCTTTCGGTGGCCGCGTCTTCCCAGATGCTGATCGCTTTTGGAATGTCGATGCCGTTGTTTTCGGCGTAGGCAAACCATCTGTTCGCCGCATCCGGCTCAGGCAGTTCGTGATTTTGCAGAAAATATTTTCCCATATTGCGCTCGCTGATCTCGAAATCGCATCGTGAAGAGTATCGGTGGGGTAGCACGGAGCATACCGATCGTGGCTGTTCGACTGGCGCGAGCCGGATAAGTGCGGGGTCGCGGGACGATTGCCTGTCGCGCAGAACTTATTGCGTCGCGGAGCGCCATATCGTTATGGTGTGAATTCCCCGCGGCGGATGAGTGGGAGAGGCGCGCGTTGCGTTCGTGAGCGCGTCCGAAGGAGCGGCGCACGGCCGCATGTGGACCGGAGAAGCCCGGCGTTGTTCCAGTCGGCAGCCGGCTGCGGAACGGAACGTGTGGCGCGCGAAAAAGGCGGCGTCATTTCAACTGATGCCATCTCATCAACCGGAAACTGGAGGACGAAGATGGCTGAACGGGTCAGTGGCCCTTATCGCGGCTATTACATCAGCGCCACCGCGCGCCTCGTGCCGGTGGGCAGCACGTCGAGCGCGGCCGGCGACGCGCCCGGCCATGCGGGCAGCACTTACGTCGGCTCGGTGAGTCTCGCCGAACTCGGCCCGGACGATCCCCACCGGATGGAAAGACTGCTGGAACTCGGTGATGAGCAGCGCTTCGGCAGCGAAGAGGAGGCGCTTACGTTTATCGAACAGGCGGCGCGCGATTACGTCGACCGTTTGCTGGATGGGCAGTGAGAGGGGTGGCGGCTTTCAGGGGCCACGCGTGACTGCCCATGCTGGCTGGCGACGCGAAACGGCGTGTGAAAAACAGGCGATGCTGCCGACACGTACCGCGCGTACCGCGTGCAGCGCGCCAGACAGGCCCCGCCGCGCGCTGGACCGTGATCTGGCGCCGCGAGTACCATAGCGGGGCCTGCGCGGGCCCAGTGACCGACAACCGATTTTCGCCGGTGCCGGCGTCCCGCCTGAACTTTCTGATGAGGCGACCATGGAAATCCGTTTTCCCGCAGAGGCGCCTGCTTACCGCGACGCCAATCTGACCGTTGTCTTTCCCGCGCTGGTGGACGGCGAACCGGTGCCGTGCGCGATCTCGGTCGAAGCGCTCGAGGATCATTTCGGCGCCTGCAGCGAGAACCTCGAGGGCTGGCTGCGCGCGTTCGATGCCGGCCGCCCGCGCATCGAGGCCGTCGCGCGCGAGCATCTGCAGATCAGCAACGGCACACCCGTGCTGCTCAAGAGCGGCCACTTTCCGCCGGGACAGATGGCGGGCTAGCCGGCGCACTTGCCTGAAACGCTTGCCTGAAGCGCGATGCCTGGAATACCCTCAGGCCGGTTTCGTTCCGCGCATCGACCCCGCCAACGCATCTTCAGCGGCCTGTCGCTAGTTCGCGCCGCGCGCCGCTACCGATATCGATGCCGCGTCGCGTGCGGCCTCAAAACTCCGCCTGATCCCTTCCTCATACGACGTTTTCACAATCGGCTCGATCAGTGCCGTCAGCGCCGAATCGTCGAGCACGAGGGGCTCCGTCATCAGATAGTTCATCTCCACGAGTTCCCGCATCAGCGGGCTGAAAAGCCCGAGCACGCGCAGCATGCCCTTGCCGGCCACCGTCAATTGCGGCTCGCGACCCGCGAGCGCGTAGGCTTGCCTCGCCACTTCGCGCTGCGTGATCGTGCCGGCGCCCGCGAGATGCCACCAGCGTCCATAAGCGTCCGGCGTGCGCGTGAGCGTCTCGACCACCGGGCCGATATCCGGCAGATAAATGAATTCGTGCGGCACGTCGACGGGACCGACCATCTGCGCGCGCTTGCCGGTCGCGGCTCCGACGAATACGCCGTGCAGCAGGCTGCGCTCGATGCCAGGTCCGTAGAAGTCGGGCAACCGCAGCACCAGTGTCGACAGGCCCTGCCGGCCGTGCGCGGCCAGCACGAGCTTTTCCTGCTCGAGCCGCATGCGGCCCTTGAACGTGTGCGGCTCGCGCGGATGATCTTCGCGGACCGGATTGGCGCGCGCCCGGCCGTACGGATACACGGTGCCGATCAGAATGAAGCGTTCGACGCCCGCCGCCGTCACACCGGCCAGCGTTTTCTCCATCAGCGGCGGATGCTGGGCAAACTGGTCGTAAGGTACGCCGACGAGGTAGATCACCGTCTGCAGACCGGCTGCCGCCGCGCGGATCGAGGCGGGATCGTCGGGATTCCACGTGACGATTTCCGCGTGCGGATCGTGACCGAAAGCACGTTGCAGCGGCTCGCGCGAGCGGCCGATCGCCCGGTAGTCCCGACCCGCGGCGCTTAACGCCGCCGCGATGCTTTGACCGGCCGCGCCCGCGGCCCCGAATAAACCGACCTTTCCCATGGCTTGCATGACGACTCCCGCAGATGGCGGCGCTGCCGCCGCATGACATTCGTGATTTCGAAATGACAGATGAAAATTTACTGAACGATGTTCAGTAAACAGTGTTCAGTTTAATTTGACTTTTCAGTTTGTCAATCTGAGAATTCGGGGCATGGGAATCGCCGAACGAAAAAACCGCCAGAAGCAGGCGCTGCGCGAACGCATCCTCGATGCCGCGCGGCGCATCGTGATGCGCGAAGGCTTTGCCGCGCTGTCGATGCGCAAGATTGCCGATGCGATCGAATACTCGCCCGCCACGCTGTATCTGCATTTCGCGAGCCGTGACGAGATTGCGCGGGCATTGTGCGAGGAGGGCTACGCGCAACTGCTCGAGACTTTCGTGCCGCTCGCGCGGATCGCCGATCCGGCCGAACGGCTCAAGGCGCTCGGCCGCGCCTACGTCGCGTTCGGCGTCGAGCATCCGCAGACCTACCGGCTGATCTTCATGGAGGACCCGAGCTATACCGGCGCGGCGCTGGGCGGCGCGGTGGGCGCTTCGCGCAAGGAGAAGGGCAACGGGCATGCGGCCGCGGCGGCTGGAGCGGGCAGTAGCGAAGCAGGCGATGAAATGGGCAACGCCGCCGCCCAGGCCGACGATGACCCCGGCACCGCCGCGCTGCACATCATGATCGACGCGCTCGACGAACTCAGGGCGGCGGGGCGCCTGTCGGCTTCGGTCGCGTCGATGGATCCGGCCGTTTGGGCCGAGGCGTTGTGGGCGGGCCTGCATGGCATCGTCGCGCTGAACCTGACGTGTCCGGTGTTCCCGAGCGCGCCGCTCGATATCGTGGTGGGTGTGACGCTCGACGCATGGCTCGGCGCGCCGCAGGCCGCGCAGCGGCAGGGCGCAACTGGCGCATCGTCTGCCGCAACGGCGCGCGCCGGGAAGTCCGCGGCCGGACAGTCGACAGCGCCCGGCGACCCCACCCCCGAGCCAACCCGCAGGCGCAAAAACGCGGGCCCGTGATAACGTTCAGTTCCACGCCACCCTGCGCCGCCGCGCCCGCTCTCCATGTCCACCTCCGCCCCGCCCGCCGTCAGCGACGAAATCGCGACTCACGTAGCCAACCGCATCGGCTTCATCGAACTGGAGAGGCCGAAAGCGCTGAACGCGCTGACGACCGGCATGATCCGCGCGATGCAGGCGGCGCTCGACCGGTGGCGCGAAGACCCCGAGGTACTGGCGGTCGTGGTGCGCAGCCCGCATGCGCGCGCGTTCTGCGCGGGCGGCGACATCCGCGTGATGTACGAGGCGGCGCAACGCGGCGAGCAGGACACGCGCGATACGTTTTTCACCGGGGAATATCGCCTCAATCACGCCATCTTTACCTATCCGAAGCCCTACATCGCGTTGATGAGCGGCATCGTGATGGGCGGCGGCATGGGCATTTCGCAGGGCGCGCATCGCACCGGCGGCCTGCGCGTCGTCACGCAATCGACGAAGATGGCGATGCCCGAAACGCGTATCGGCCTCTTTCCCGACGTCGGCGCGAGCTGGTTTCTCGCGCGCACGCCCGGCGCGATCGGCCGCTATCTGGCGGTGACCGGCGAGACGATCGGCGCGGCCGATGCCTTGTACGCGGGCCTCGCCGATGTCTATATCGATGACGACGCGTTGCCCGGACTGATCGACGCATTGCGCCGCGAATCGTTCGAGCGCGGCGCGGACGTGGTCGCGCGCATCGAGCGCGAGGCGCAGGCGTATCAGGTCGCGCCGCGCCCCGAGGAGTGCGCGCTCGCGAAGGCGCGCACGCTGATCGACCGGCATTTCGCGTTGCCGGACGTCGCGCGGATTCTCGCGTCGCTCGAACAGGCGCGCGAGCGCGGCGGCGACGCGTCGGAGTGGGCCGAGCAGACGATTGCGGTGTTGCGCGAGCGCTCGCCGTTGTCGATGGCGGTATCGCTCGAGGTGGTGACGCGCGCGGAAGGGTCGATGGCGGAGGTGCTGCGCGTCGATCTCGATCTGACGCGCTCGAGCTTTCTGTTCGGCGACACGGTGGAAGGGATTCGCGCGCGCATCATCGACAAGGACAATGCGCCGCGCTGGCGTTTCGCGCGTATCGAGGACGTGAGCGCCGCCGAGGTCGAGAAGATGTTCGAAAGCCCGTGGCCGGCGAACGAACATCCGCTGCGCGATCTGCGTGGTTGAAGAGCGCAAGCGAAGCAGTCAGGGCGACGCCTTCGCTCTGATCGAGCCTTTCCTTGAGCGGGGCGCATGACTTCGCTGCCACGCGCGGCAAACCAGCGCTTGTCGTTACTCTCTGCCGTTACTCTTCTTCCTCGCTCGCCATGAACGCGCGCATGAACACCAGCGCGCCCCAGCCCCACATCGCGTTTGCCGCGAAGCCGACCGCGAGGCGCGGCAGCATATTGCCGCTCGGCCAGATGCCGCGCAGCGGATCGACGACGAACACGCTCGCCGCCGTCAGCACGATGCCGCCGAACACGAAGGCCGGCACCCACGGCGCGCGGCGATGCGGCGCGACGCGCAGCAGCCATGCCATCAGCACGGCCCAGCATGCGCTCCAGATCGCGTTCGCGATGAACTCAGGCAGTCCGAGCGGCAGGAACGGCGCGGTCGAGAAACCGCTGGGATCGATCAGGCCGGCGGCGTGCATCAGTGCCAGCGTTGATTCGTGGAAGAACAGGGAAGCCAGAAAACCGGCGACAAACGGCAGAATGATTTTTTGCATGCATTGCGCCCGCAAAGTACAGGCGGCGCAATTCGCATAACCTGTACCGGATGATTGGAAAACGTGCGCCATTATATCGACAGGGGTGCGCCGTCCGGTGCCGCGTGCATAAAGCGCAACACCTGTATGCCCGAGCGCCGGGCTAATCACGAAAGCGGAAATCCTAAGCTCAAAAAAATCGTTCTAAAGCCGCGGACCGCTCCATAGACTGTTTCCTCATGCAGACGGCGCGAATGTCGCCGTCATCCGTTTAATCGAGCGCATAGCCGCGACCCGGTCGCGGGTGACCCGGGTTCACCGTCGGCTTTTCCATTCCTTTCATGCGTCGCAGCGCATTGCCGGATGCCGGCTCGATGCGCGCGGCCGGCGTGCGCGCGGCGATCGCGCGCCGCGTGTTTATTCCGTTCAGAACAGGCAGGAGCAACAGATGAATGTGTTCTGGTTCATTCCGACTCACGGCGATAGCCGCTATCTCGGTACGTCCCAAGGCGCACGCGCAGCCGACTACGATTACTTCCGGCAGATCGCCGTCGCCGCCGATACGCTCGGCTACGAAGGCGTGCTGCTGCCAACCGGGCGCTCATGCGAGGACGCGTGGGTCGTCGCGTCGAGCCTGATCGCCGCGACCCGGCGGCTGAAGTTTCTCGTCGCGATTCGCCCGGGACTGTCGTCGCCGGGACTCGCCGCGCGGATGGCGGCGACTTTCGACCGGCTATCGAACGGACGGCTGCTGATCAACGTCGTGACGGGCGGCGACGCGGCCGAGCTCGCGGGCGACGGTGTGTTCGTCGATCACGACACACGCTACGAAATCACCGACGAATTCCTGCATATCTGGCGCAAGCTGCTCGCCGCGTCGCACACCAACGACGCGATCGATTTCGACGGCAGGCATCTGCGGTCCGAAGGCGGCAAGGCGCTGTATCCGCCGGTGCAGGATCCGCATCCGCCGCTGTGGTTCGGCGGGTCGTCGGCGGCCGCGCACGACATCGCGGCCGAGCACATCGACACGTATCTGACCTGGGGCGAGCCGCCCGCGGCGGTCGCGAAGAAGATCGCCGACATTCGCGCGCGCGCCGCGGCGCGTGGCCGGCAGATCCGCTTCGGCATCCGTCTGCACGTGATCGTGCGCGAGACCGAGGAAGAAGCGTGGGCGGCGGCGGACAAATTGATCAGCAAGCTCGACGACGACACGATCGCACGCGCGCAGGCATCGTTCGCGAAGATGGATTCGGAGGGGCAGCGCCGCATGGCCGCGCTGCACGGCGGCAAGCGTGGCGGGCGCGAACAGCTCGAGGTCTATCCGCATCTGTGGGCGGGCGTCGGGCTCGTGCGCGGCGGCGCCGGCACGGCGCTGGTCGGCAACCCGGAACAGGTGGCCGCGCTCATGAAGGAATACGCGGACCTCGGTATCGAGACATTCATTCTGTCCGGCTATCCGCATCTCGAGGAATCGTATCGCTTTGCCGAACTCGTGTTTCCGTTGCTGCCGCAACGGCGCAACAAGGTCGCGCATGGACCGCTGTCGGGACCGTTCGGCGAGATCGTCGGCAACAACTATCTGCCGAAGACAGCGAGCGCGAGTTGAGCGCGCGACGCACGCATTGCGTGATGCACGCACCACGTTCGAATCACGTTCGACAGACAAGGAGAAAACCATCATGAGTCAAACCGCTCTGAGCGCGGGGGCGCATGCGCACGCGCAGGCCGCGTCCGGTGCCTATGTCGGCGCGCTGCGTCGCGCCGGCAAACATCTGCTGCCGTGGCTCGTGCCGCTCGCGATTCTGTTCGCGTGGGAAATCGCCGCGCGCAGCGGCGTGCTGTCGACGCGCGTGCTGCCCGAACCGCTCGCGGTCGTAAAGGCCGCGTGGTCGCTGATCCAGTCCGGCGAAATGTGGGCCGACGTGCGGGTCAGCACGTGGCGCGCGGTGTCGGGCTTCGCGATCGGCGGAGGCATCGGCCTCGTGCTCGGGCTTGCGACCGGCCTGTTCCGGCCCGCGGAAATCGCGCTCGATTCGAGCGTGCAGATGATCCGCAACATCCCCGCGCTCGCGATGATTCCGCTCGTGATCCTGTGGTTCGGTATCGAGGAGGAGGCGAAGGTGTTCCTCGTCGCGCTAGGCGTGTTTTTCCCGGTCTACGTGAACACGTTTCACGGCATCCGCTCGGTCGACGCGAACCTGATCGAAATGGCGCGCAGCTATGGCGTCAAGGGTTTTGCGTTGTACCGGCACGTGATTTTGCCGGGTGCGTTGCCGTCGATTCTCGTCGGCGTGCGTTTCGCGTTCGGACTGATGTGGGTCACGCTGATCGTCGCCGAGACCATTTCCGCGCAGTCGGGCATCGGCTACATGACGATGAACGCGCGCGAATTCCTGCAAACCGATGTGGTCGTGGTCGGCATTCTGCTGTACGCGGCGCTCGGCAAACTCGCCGACGTGCTCGCGAAGAGCCTCGAGCGCGTGTCGTTGCGCTGGCATCCGGCCTATCAGCGAGGAGCGAAAGCATGAGCGCAACGACGTTATCGACGACGTTCGGCGGGATCCCGGGCCGCGATCTGGAAGCTGAACTCGCGCAGCCGCGGGTCGCGGATCACGATGCGAACGAGGCATTGGAGGTCGAGCGGGACAGGGCGGCCGCGTTACATCATGCGCCGCAGCGGACGTGGGAGATCGCGCGGGAGCAGGGCGCCGGCGGCGCGGCGATCCAGCCCGCTGGCGTGCTCACGCGCAACGACGTACGCGAGGCAGACGATTACGCGGTGCAATTGCGCGGCGTCGGCAAGCGCTACGGCGAGCGTGAGGTGCTGTCCGGCTTCGATCTGTCGATCGCGCGCGGCAGTTTCGTCGCGATCGTCGGCCGCAGCGGTTGCGGCAAGTCGACCTTGCTGCGGCTTGTCGCGGGTCTCGAAGAGGCGAGTGCGGGTGTGCTCGAAAAACGCGCCGGGGACGGCGGTCCGCTCGATACCCGCATCATGTTTCAGGACGCGCGTCTGTTGCCGTGGAAGAGCGTGCTGCAGAACGTGATGCTCGGTCTCGGCCGCGGCGCGCGTGACGATGCGCGCGCGGTGCTCGCCGAAGTCGGCCTGCTCGAGCGCGCGGACGACTGGCCCGCGCAACTGTCGGGCGGCCAGCGTCAGCGCGTCGCGCTCGCGCGGGCGCTCGTGCATCGTCCGCAACTGCTGCTGCTCGATGAACCACTTGGCGCGCTCGATGCGTTGACGCGCATCGAAATGCACGCGCTGATCGAGCGCCTATGGCGCGAACATCGCTTCACCGCGCTGCTCGTCACGCATGACGTGCACGAAGCGGTGGCGCTCGGCGACCGGATTCTGCTCATCGAGGAAGGGCGTATTGCGCTCGATCAGCCGGTCGCGCTTGCGCGTCCGCGTGCGCGGGCATCGGCGGGCTTCGCCGCGCTCGAAGAACACGTGCTGCAACGCGTGCTGAAAACCGTGCCGAATGACGATGCGTTGGCGTATCGCGCCGATGACCCCGATGGTTCTCATGACCGATACGGTGTGCCCGGGCGAGGCCGTCTTGCGCGGGCCACCGACGTGCGCTGGGCCGTGTGAGTTTCCTGACCGATTTGATTCGATCCGTTCTGTTCTGTTTTCAAACCAAACCTCAAACGCTTTTCTGGAGTTATCTCAAATGAGTATTTCCGCCATCAACGTGCGTAATCAGTTCAAAGGCAAGATCAAGGAAATCATTCGTGGCTCGGTGGTGTCCGAAGTCGATGTGGAAACGCCGTTCGGCATCGTCACGTCGGTCATCACGACGCGCTCGGTAGACGAACTCGAACTGAAGGTCGGCTCGGAAGTGGTCGCGCTCGTGAAGTCGACCGAGGTGTCGATCGCGCGGCTCTGATCGGGCTTGCCTGAAGCGAAGGCCGCGCGCGGCTACTTCGCGTTCGCAGCGCTCGCGGGCGGCGCGTGCGACATCGGATCGTGAGTCGGCTTGTCCGGACGCTTGATCGGCATGTTGTCCGGATTGCTCGATCCGCCGGAGCCCGACGCCGCTTCGGGGGGCCTCGCCATCGGGGAGTGGCTGTCCCGCGGCGCGCTGGGAGCCGTTTGTGCGAAAGCGCTCGCGCCGCTCGCAAGCGTCGCCGCCAGCGTGATGCTCGCTATCCCGATGCTTGCTGTCCCGATGCTTGCTATCCCTCTACCTGGCTTCATGCTGTTCTCCTTCGATATCGCGTGCCGTTGCGGCTTCGCCGTATTTCATGCGTAGACATGGGGCTGTCCGGATAATTCGCCGGTAGCATGCGGTGTTCCGGCTGCCGCTTTCCTTCCTGTACCGCGTCAGGTGCGATTCCACGCCTGCTCCGAACGCCAATTCCCAGCTTGCGTATCCGTATTGCACGCTCGCGGCCAGCGTGTACCTGCATCCGTCGATGAAACTTGCTACGATGAATCGAGCATTCCGGCGGAGACGACCATGTCGAAGTCATTGAGTCCCGAAGCAGTCGAAGCGTTGCGGCGTCTGAACGATGTCGGCGTCGGACAGACGGCGCCTGAACTCGCACAGTCCGTCATCGCGGAGTTACTGGCGAGCGGTCTCGTCGCCGAAGCGGGCAGCGGCGAGGTCGAGATCAACTGCAGCGGCCGGCAATACCTTTCCGGCGATTGCGATTGATCCCGTTGATCCCGACTGGTCCTGATCGATTCGCCGATCGGCGCACGGCAGCGGTCTGGATGGCGGAGCGGCACGTCGCACGCGAGTCGTGAGCAGTAGCGACCCTGTGCGGACAGGTGTGGCTGCTTGCCTGCGATCAGCGATACCACGGAGGCGAGCATGGAGCCGAAGGGCCCCGACATGGGCGATTACCAGGAGCGCTACGGCGACTACGACATCGAGGTCGCGGTCGAACAGGTGCTAACTGGCGTCAAGGCGCATTTCCGGGTGTTGCGCAATGATTCACCGGTCGTCGACTGGCAACTCGTGCATATCGACAGCTTGTGGTCTACCGAGCATGCGGCGGCCGAGGCGGGCTTTCGAGCGGCTCGCGAATTGATCGATGCGGGGCTTGCGGCGTAGAGGGACTCGTTTTGCGCAGTAGTTAATCAGCGACACGGAACAGGCGCGGCGGAATAACTGCAAACGCTCGATAAAACGCGTGTTAGACACAGCCGTAAACGCAACGAGGCGCCGGCATCGATACTGCATGCGCGGCGCCCCGTTAATCGCTGCCTTTGGCGGCAGCGGATCCGACGATGCTGAGTAGCTGCTTAGTGGCCGAAGAACACCGATTGCGGGCCCGAAACGGGTTCGCTGCGGGTGCCCGACTGCGACGACACGCTCTTCACGCCACCATATGCATTCGATTCATTGCCGGCTTGCTCGGCAGCAACCGTCTGTGCGCTCTGGCCTTGTTGCGAAGCGGGCGCGCCAACCGACGGACGATAGAACGGTGCCGGGCCATAGCCGCTTGCGAAAGCGGGAGCGGCGATCGAGGCAGAAGCGGCAACCAGCAGGGCGGCGATGAACTTGGTCTTCATGGTAGGACTCCGATAACGTTTCGACTGCATTTCAGGGGAGGCGTCGCAGGAGCCGGGGAGGTGTCTGCAACGTCGATGGAAGGCAGTGTATACCCCTACTATCGAAAATTTGTGCCGATAATCTGAAATTACTGTTCCCCGGAAGGAAACAATCGGTTAAAGCCCTGTGTAACGCGGCTTGACGGTGGTCTGGCCCTGTTGACCAAACTATTGGTGAGGAATAAGGGCGATGATCGGAATGAGTTTGCAGAGAGAAGGAAGGGCATCAGAACTGCATAAGGTAAAACGACCCGTCAAAAGAAAAACGGCGTTGTGATTTCTCGCAACGCCGTTTGCAAACTCTGCTGCTTTGAATCCTTTTGGGGTGCGTCCCGCTCCTGTCCGGCTCGCCTTCAGCGAATGATCACAGCATTGGACACCGTTGCTGCGATGCGAGCATTCCTTGCGTAACCTGAGCCAGGTTCTGATGCCCCGGATTGCGTGGGTCAAAAGCAATTTCGTCGTCAAACTTTTTCTTGTCTTGTCTCGACTTGTCGCAATCGCCAACTCCTGCTTCAATGAGCGCCATGTCTCCGTACAAGCTGGCAAGCCGGAAATGTATGTCTGGAGTTTTGCTCAGTTCCAACTCCGCTGGCGCCTGATCAAAATAACTCCGCGCCTTTTCGATTCCTGACGGCCCCATCCTTGCCAGCACCGCCTTACCTTTCCAAACCATTACCGCGGCAATAGTCACGGGATCCCCACTATTCTTCGCGTTCTGGTCGGCTAATGCGATGTACTTATCCATTGTGTCGAACCTGCCCATTTGTGAGTTCTCACTGGCAAGCACATAAAGGTCGTACGGATTAATCTCGCTTTTATCACTGATTTCCGAAAAGATTCGCTCTGCTTCATTTACCAGGATGTATTTCTGGTTATTAGCAGCGTTTATGAGCGCCATTTTCTGCGCGGGATCCGTGGTAGCCAGTACCTTTGCCTGAGTTTCCTGGTTTACTGCGTTAATACTCGATATGTGGGTCTGGAACGACAATAACCGTTCCTCCGCTGGCTTCCTGATTTCGTTCGTGTAAAAGGTATAAACACCTGTTCCAATCGAAATCACCAATGAGGCGGCACCGCCCCAAGCTGTCAACCAGGAAATCAGACGATTTTTCTTTTCCACTCCTCCGACGACCGGCATGATGGCTCTCCGTTAAATAGGTAGTCGCCTTTCTTACGACAATCTACCCATTAAAGACGGGCACCCAAAGATCGAATGTAAAGAACCATATGTGACCTACCGCACGCATTTCCTCACCCGAATGACTTTTGGGAAGATGCGCGCCATGATTGGAGTACCGGTGCAACCGGCGACGGACTGCGACCGGGCTTGGCGAGTCTTTAGCCAACCAGCCAGGCAGCCAGGCAGCAACCATTCAAACCACATCGCGTTGACGGCAAATGCCTGCACGAACTCCAGAAAGCAAAAAGCCCAGTCACACGGACTGGGCTTTTGCCTGAATTTCTCTGGGGTGGCTGATGGGACTCGAACCCACGACGACAGGAATCACAATCCTGGACTCTACCAACTGAGCTACAGCCACCACTAACATCCGCTTGACTTGCTTGAAAAACCTGTCTCGCCGACGAAGAAACGAGATTATACGAACAAGAATCGGGTTTGCCTAGCCCTTTATTCAGAAATTCCGACCGGCTCGCGCAGATGCTGTCTTGCTTCGTCGAAAATAGCGAGATCGCGCGCGGCGAGCCGCTTGCTGTCGGACAGAACGCGACGCCAGCCACGCGCGCCCGCTTCGCCACGATACAGACCCAACGCATGTCGCGTGATCGCGCCGAGATAGGTGCCGCGCGCCATTTCGGTGGCGCAATACGCAATCAATGTGGCTTCGACCTGCTCGCGCGTCAGCGGCGTCGCGGTCGAGCCGTAGAAGCGCGCGTCGACGTCGGCGAGCACGTACGGATTGTGATAAGCCTCGCGCCCGAGCATCACACCGTCGACGTGCTGGAGGTGCCTCTCTACTTCGTCGAGCGTCTTGATGCCGCCGTTGATGATGATTTCCAGGTGTGGGAAATCGCGCTTCAGCAGGTACGCGTAATCGTATTTGAGCGGCGGAATCTCGCGGTTTTCCTTCGGGCTCAAACCCTTCAGGATGGCGTTGCGCGCGTGAACGATGAAGACATTGCAGCCGGCATCGGCGATCGTGCCGACGAAATCGCGCACGAAACCGTATTCCTCGACCGCATCGACGCCGATGCGGTGCTTGACCGTCACCGGCACGGATACCGCGTCGCGCATCGCCTTCACGCAATCGGCGACGAGTTGCGGCTCGTTCATCAGACATGCGCCGAATGCGCCGCGCTGCACCCGCTCGGACGGGCAGCCGCAGTTCAGATTGATTTCGTCATAACCCCACTGCTCGCCGAGTTTCGCCGAACGCGCAAGGTCGTCGGGCTCGCTGCCGCCGAGTTGCAGCGCGACCGGTGCTTCATCGGGCGTAAAAGCGAGGTGACGCGGCACATCGCCATGCAGCAGTGCACCGGTCGTCACCATTTCCGTGTAAAGCCACGTATGGCGCGAAATCATCCGGTGCAGCGAGCGGCAATGACGATCAGTCCAGTCCATCATCGGCGCGACGGAAACGCGGCGTGGGCTGGGAGTGTGAGGTGCGGACATGGGACGGCCGGACGGCTTGAATCAAAACCGTAATTTTACCGCAAGGCCGGAAAGCGCTAGGGGGTATGCCGCCGCGGTAAGCGCGACGGTGCGCCGGGCTGCCCCCGCCGCCTCAATGCCCATGTCCCCCCATCCCGCCGCCGCTGCTCCACGAACTTCCGCCGCCATGCATGCCGCCATATCCGCCGCCGTGCCATCCGCCATGACCACCGTGCCAGCCGCCGCCATGACCGCCATGCCAGTAGCCGTGACCGCCGTGGTAATAGCAGCACGGGCCGCCAAAGCCGCCCCAGATTCCGACCGTGCCGTACACCGGCCCATAGGGTGGTCCATACACGTACGGATAGTAGGGCTGCGCGTAGCTATAGTCGTATCCCACGGGCGGCGCGACCGCGCACCCGGTGAGGCTCGCTGCCGCCGCCAGCAGCGCCATCGACGCAATGAACTTGCTCACGATTGTCTCCTTCGCATAAGTATCAGAAAAAATGCGGAGAGCGGAGTTCAGCGGTATTTGTGTCCGCGCATTACCGCCTGAGCCGGACGGCGCGCGGCGGCGATTCCCGCAAGGCAATCGAAGGCCGCGACGCTCAACCTTCCCGCGCAATCTTCCCACGTCTTACCAGACGGCTGCGCGGTAACAGTTGGTTAACGATCCGAAACAGAATTGAAGGGCACGGCTGCTAATTTCCGTTCAGACAATTTCAGACAAATTGCCTTTGAATCCGGACCGGTGTCCGTGCCTGCCCGGCTCTTCGCGCCGAATGCGCTGAAGCTGGACGCAAGGAACGTACTCGCCCGCGAGGCCGCCCGGCGCGTACTCGCACATCCAGCCTTCCACGGCCGTCAATGAAGCACGATCCCCAGCCGGTCACCGCCGAGCAATGGCGCGTCGAAGGCGACGCCTGCATCGCGCGCGGCGACCTCGACGCCGCGCTGCAATGTTTCGAAGCCGCGTGCGCGCTCGAGCCCGCCGACCCCATCCACTACGAGCGCGTTGCCGCGACGCTGGCCGCGCTGAACCGTTTTGCCGAAGCCGAAGTCCGTTATCGCGAAGCGATTGCGCGCAATCCCGACAATGCGGATTCGCATCATGGACTCGGCTGGACGCTCGAGCAGATGCATCGGCTCGAGGCGGCGGTGCAGGCGTATCGCGAAGCGGCGCGCCTCAATCCGCACGCCGACGGCTCGAGCAACAACATGGGCAACTGCCTGCAGGCGCTCGGCCGTTTCGACGAGGCGCACGACGCATACCGGCGCGCGATCGACGGCGCGCCGCGCGTGCCGCTGTATTACCGCAACTTCGTGCAGACGAAACGTCTGACCGCCGACGATCCCGTGTTCGCGCAACTGGAGCGGCTCGCCGGCGACGCCGCTTCGCTCGGTCGGGCCGATCAGGCGGAACTGCACTTCGCGTATGGCGCGGCGCTTTCCGGCGTGGGCCGCCACGATGCGTCGTTCGATCATCTGCTCAAAGGTAATGCGCTGTACCGCGCCGGCATGCGCTACGACGAAGCAGAATCGCTGGGTCTGTTCGCGCGTTTGCCGGCGCTGTTCAGTGCGGACACGCTCGCGGCCGCGCGCGGTCTCGGCGATCCGTCGGCGGCACCGATTTTTATCGTCGGCATGCCGCGGTCCGGTTCGACGCTGATCGAGCAGATTCTCGCGAGTCATCCGCGGGTCTTCGGCGCGGGTGAGCGCACCGAGTTCGGTGAAGCGATCGTCGGATGTATTCGCCGCGAGGCCGGCGATCCGTTGCGGATCGATCTCGAGGCGTTGCGGGAAGCGGGCGCGGCGCAATGGAGCGCGCTCGGCATCGATTATCTGCGGCGGATGCGGCGTGTGCTGGAGGAAATCGACGTACAGGCAGCGCGTTTTACCGACAAATACCCGTTCAATTTCATCAATCTCGGCCTGATTCATCTGGCGTTGCCGAATGCGCGCTTTATCCATAGCCGCCGCTCGCCGCTGCAGACCTGTCTGTCGATTTTCTCGCGGCTTTTTCACGACGTGCCGTTCGGCTACGACCTCGGCGAGCTGGGCCGCTATTACCGCGCTTACGATACGTTGATGGCGCACTGGCGACGCGTGCTGCCCGAGGGCGTGATGATCGAGATCGAGTATGAGGAACTGGTCGACGATTTCGAGGCCAACGTGCGCCGCATGCTCGCGCATTGCGGGCTCGAATGGGACGAACGCTGTCTCGCGTTTCACCAGACGGCGCGGCGCGTGAGCACGGCCAGTTCGGCGCAGGTGCGCCGTCCGCTTTACCGGACGTCGATACGGCGCTGGCAGCCGCGTCCGGAATTGCTCGAGCCGTTATTGAGCGCGCTCGGGCCGGCACTGGCCACCACGGTCGGCGAAGACATCGCGCCAGGATGAAACGCGCCTGGATGGTCGAGGCGGCATCGACGCGGCATCGATGTCGAATCAATAGGTGGATTCAACGCGCGAGAACAGCCGCGTGATGCAGCAACGGGTACACGCCGACGATGAACGCCCCGTAGAGCGCGGCCATCGTCACGCCGGCGGCGGTGCCCCAGATGTCGCGCGATACTGCACCCTGGCGGAAATGCACAGGCAGTCCGACCAGCACATAGCCGATCACAAAGAACAGGATGACCGCGCGCACCGGCGACAGATCGTGGCCGATAAATTCAAGCAGGGCAGTCAGATTGAATTGAGGCATGGACAGGCGGAGCAATTACGGAGGCGGAAATTCGTGCGGCGCCGGCACGCATCGATCGGAAGAGAGCAGCGAACGATCCGTTTCACAACGCGGCGACCTATGCGGATTAAAGTCCACGCGCTCGCGACGCGCAAGAAAAAGACTGTATAAATTTGTACGAGCCTACATTGCTTGCAGCTTGCCTGCGTCGCAACTTTCATCCGGCTTTGCAGCGCTTCGCGCGGCTTTCAGAACGACGCCCGACGATCTCAACGCGGTTTGCGTAACGGCTCGAGCAGCGGCCTCAGACCGTTGTGATCGATCTCCTGCATCAACGCGAGCAGACGGCCGATCTCGCCGGGCGGAAAGCCCTGGCTCGCAAACCAGTTTAGATAGTGACCGGGCAGGTCGGCAATCAAGCGGCCTTTATATTTCCCGTAGGGCATCACGCGCGTAACCAGCAGTTCGAGTTGTTCGGGATTCATGGCGGGAAAATCGAAGCCTGTTTCGGAGTCTGTTTTGAAGCCTGTTCCGCAGCGTCTTGCGGATCGTGTCCGGCGCGAAACACGGGCAATGCGATACCGCCGGAGCATCGCCTTCCAGCGCCGCTGCAGGCATTACGCCGGCATGGTAACGTCTGCGCTCTCCTTCACCTATTCGACAGGACAAGTTAGATGGAATACCGCAGACTCGGCGGCTCCGACGTGCAGGTTAGCCTGATTGGTCTCGGCACCATGACGTGGGGCGAGCAGAACACCGAGCAGGAAGCGCACGCGCAGATCGACTACGCGCTCGATCACGGCGTCAATCTGATCGACACCGCCGAAATGTATCCTGTGCCGCCGCGCGCGGAAACGCAAGGCGCCACCGAGCGCTACATCGGCACGTGGCTCGCGCGGCACGGGAGCGCGCGCGAGAAGATCGTGCTCGCCACGAAGATCGCCGGACCGGCGCGTCAGCCGCACAATCCACGTCATATCCGCGGCGAGGGCAACCAGTTCGACCGCAAGAATCTGACGGAGGCGCTCAACGGCAGCCTCGAGCGTCTGCAGACCGACTACGTCGATCTGTATCAACTGCACTGGCCGGATCGCAGCACGATGACGTTCGGCCGCAACTCGTATCCGTGGGTCGACGACGCCTACACGGTGCCGATCGAGGAAACACTCACGGTGCTCGCCGAATTCGTGAAGGCGGGCAAGGTGCGCCATGTCGGTGTGTCGAACGAAACGCCGTGGGGCGTCGCGCAGTTCCTGCGCGCGGCGGAAAAGCTCGGCCTGCCGCGCATCGTCAGCATCCAGAATCCGTATAGTCTGTTGAACCGCACGTATGAAGCGGGTCTATCCGAATACGCGCATCGCGACAATGTCGGTCTGCTCGCGTATTCGCCGCTCGCGTTCGGCTGGCTGTCGGGCAAGTACGAAGGCGGCGCGCGTCCGGCCGGCGCTCGCATCACGCTGTTCGAACGCTTCGCTCGCTATAGCAAGCCGCGGGCCTTGGAGGCGACCACGCGTTATGTCGAACTCGCGAAGCGTCACGGTCTGTCGCCCGCGCAATTCGCGCTCGCGTTCGTCAACAGCCGGCCATTCGTCACCAGCAATCTGATCGGCGCGACATCGCTCGATCAGTTACAGGAAAACATCGCGAGCGCGCAGGTGAAGCTGTCGCCGGAAGTGCTGGCGGAGATCGACGCGCTGCACGAGTTGCAGCCGAATCCGGCGCCGTGAGTTGGCCCGCCTGGGTGCGTAAGCGAAGGTATGAGTGACGGGCTCGGGTGAAGCTGGAGAGATCCATCGAAGGTGGCCTCGGCGCTCGCGCCGGGGCGGCTGCCTGCCCCGCGCGCCCCGGAAGCGGCACCGCCCCGATTCAGCCCACGGCCTTCGCCGCATCCGGCGGACTCGCCGTCCGCTTTGCCGACCCATACGGCGAATTCTCGCCGAGATCCCAGAACAATCCCGCCATCATCTGCAACCCCTCGCGCACGACCGGGCCGAGCAGGTGCTCGTTCGGCGCGTGCTGCGAACACGCCGGGTACGAATGCGGCACCCAGATCGTCGGCAGACCGAGCGTATCGGCAAACACCTCGTTGGGCAGCGTGCCGCCGAGATTCGGCAACACCGCGGTCTTCTTGCCGGTGGTCTGTTCGAGCGACGCGATCGCCCACTTGACCCATGGATCCTCGGGGTCCAGACGCGTGGCCGGCGCGCCGCGTTCGACCTCGACCTCGACGAGCTGAAAGCCATGAGCATCGAGATGCGCGCGCAGATACTTGCCGAGGTTTTCCCAATCGGTGCCGACGACGAAGCGCAACTGGCAATACGCGAACGCCGACGGCGGAATCGCATTGACCGGGTTGTCGGGATTGCCTGCCTTCAAGGCCAGCACCTCGAAGCTGTTCCAGCCGAATACGCGCTCGGGCGCGGTGAGACCCGGCTCGCCCCAGTTATCGTCGACGGTGGGGTCGCCCGGGCCGCCGCCGACCACGATGTCGGCGAGCGCCCGGCGCACGGCCTCGGGAATCGGCGGCGGACGCAGACCGTCGACCGCGATCGCGCCGCGCGCATCGACGAGACTCGCGAGCGCGTTCGCGAGCACCGTCGCCGGGTTGCGCAACAGGCCGCCCCAGTTGCCCGAATGATGCGCGCCGTCGCGCAGGTTCAACGACAGCCTGAAATTGACGACGCCGCGCGAGCCGAGGAACACGGTCGGGCGGCGCGCGGCGAGCCGCGGGCCGTCGGAGGCGATCAGCACGTCGGCGGCGAGTTCGTCGCGATGCGCGCGGCAGATTGCGTCGAGCCCCGGCGAGCCGGTTTCCTCGCCCATCTCGATCAGCAGCTTCGTGTTGAAGCCGAGCTTGCCGCCGCGCGCGGCGAGCACGCTCGCGAGCGCGGCGAGGTTGATCGTGTGCTGGCCCTTGTTGTCGGCGGTGCCGCGGCCGAACCAGCGCTCGCCTTCGACCGTCACGGCCCACGGCGTGAGCGGCGCGCGCCACTGGCTGTCATAGCCGCGCACGACGTCGCCGTGACCGTAGATCAGCACGGTCGGCAGATGCTCGCCTTCATGGCGGTTCGCGATCAGGAACGGGCCGAAGCCGTTCACCGGGTTGTCGACGATGCGCGTGCTAAAGCCGAGGCGCTCCGCTTCCGGCGTGATTTCGTCGGTCAGATAGGACAGCAGCAGTGCGCCGCGATCGCTTTCCTGGCTTTCGGTGCGAAAACCGACGCGCCGGTTCAGGTCGGCGAGAAAGGCGCCGGATTCGAAATGCCGGGTGGCGTGGTCGATCGCCTGGGTGCGGCTCATGGGTGCCTCCAATGCGGGGATGGGCTCGAGGGGCGATGGCTTGAACGAGGTCGCAAGCGGCTTGCGTGTCCGATGCGCCGGCCGGTATTGGCCCGTCATGCGATGCCATCTCGATGGATGTCGCTGCGGACGATTCTAGAAGCCCGTCATTTTTGCCACAATGATCGTGTTTCGAAGCTTGCGTTGCCGGAAAGGCAAAGCTCGAAAGACACGCAACCGCGATGCGTAACTATGCGTAATAGAGTGGCGAGCAACACCGTCAACGGGCCAAATGTGCTCCCGGAACCCGAATCACGACCTACACTGTGGGGGATGACCGTCCCGGCAACACGCGTACAACGATCACGAAAAACGGCGGAACAATGAGAGTACAACCGCGCTCGCGCGGCCCGGCCCGGGTGGCTGCAATGCCCGCCAGCGGCAGGGTTCACCGAGAAAAAGAAGCGTGGCGCGTCATTCCGATGGCGTGCCCGCCAACACCAGAGCGATAGGACCAGGACATCAACAATGGCGCAACAGAAAACCAATCCAAAACTCGAGCAGGCACTTACGCGCGGCGATCTGGCGATCCGTCAGGCAAACTCGGCGCGAGCGACCGCGTTGTTGCGTGCGCTCGCCAAAATGATCGTCGATGCATCGGCGACCATCGGCGTGGAAGCCTTTACGCTGATTCACGATGGCGACAAGATTTACGATCCCGCCGACGGACTGTGGCCGCAGGCGCTGCTGATTTCGCTCGATGGTCCCGTCGAGGATACCGATCCGGATGAAGTGCGCACCGTGCGGCTGATCGCGGACGATCCGGGCACCGTATTCCGGGTCGAGTGGCAACGCGCCGATGGCAAGATCGGGCGCCATGAGGGCGGCCCGTTCGCGACGGTCGCGTTCATCTCCGATGTCGAGATTCCCTGGACCGATGACGAGGATTGACGACGACGATTGATCGCAGGAACCGACGCAGCGCCGTTTGGCGCGGGACGCATCTAGGATGCGCCCCGCACGCGGCTATGTCGTGGCTGTCCTGCGGCGATTTGCGTGTGACGCTTCGGCCTATTTCATCATCCTGCGGCGAAACAGGATCGCCGAGACGATGAAGCCGCCCACCGCATAAGCAACCAGCACGCCCACGTGCAACAGCAGATGATCGAGCGGCCGCCCGAGCATGACCGGGCGCATCAGATCGACCGCATGCGCGAGCGGCAGCAGCGCGGTCGCGACCTGCGCGGTGGCGGGCAGTTGCGACGCAGGAAAGAACACGCCCGAAAGCAGCAGCATCGGCGTGAGTACGAGCGTCTGATAAAACATGAAAAAGTCGTACGACGGCGCGAGCGCCGTCACGACCATCGCGAGGCTCGCGAACGCGAGACCCGCCAGCACGATGATCGGCAACCCGAGCAGCATCGACGGAAAATTCGCGTAGCCGAGCGCGCCGGCCACCAGCATGATCGCCGCGCCCGACAAGACCGACTTGCTGGCCGCCCATATCACCTCGCCGAGCACGATGTCGCCGAGCGTAAGCGGGGTATGCATGATCGCTTCCCACGTGCGCTGCACGTGCATGCGCGAAAAGCCCGAATACATCGACTCGAAACTCGCCGACATCATCACGCTCGACGCCACCGTGCCCGCCGCGAGAAACGAGATGTACGAGACACCGTCGACGTGCCCGACCATCAGCCCGAGACCGAATCCGAGGCCGAACAGATAGATCATCGGATCGGCGAGGTTGCCGAACATCGACGCGATCGCGAGCTTCTTCCACACCAGATAGTTGCGGCGCCACACCGCAATCCAGTTGACCGCGTTGGCGGGGAAGGCGGCAAACGGTTCCTGTGCCGACGGCGTGCCGTCGTGGGTTTCGTAGGTGCGTGCGTCCATTGTTGTCTCGTGGGTCTTTCAGCTATTTCCCGGCTCGATGCGTGTTCCCGTGCCCGCGGTCAGTCCTGCATCTCACGGCCGGTCAGCCGCAGAAATACATCCTCGAGATTCGCCGGTCGATGCAGATAGCGCAGACCGGCGCGCTGCTTGAGCCGCGCATGCACGGGCTGCGCGTCGTTCACATAGCAGAACAGTGTCTCGCCGCTGATCTCGCTTCGCTCGACGAGCGGCGCGAGTTCGTCGCGCAATGCAAACGGATCGGGGCCATAGATCTCGATCACGTCGCAGCCGATTTCGGATGCGATCAGCTCGTTCGGCGCGCCCTCGGCGATCTTGCGTCCTTCCTCGATCACGCACAGCCGATGGCAGAGCCGCTCGGCCTCTTCCATGAAATGCGTGGTCAGCAGAATCGTTTTGCCGCGCGCGAGCAGCGAGCGTAGCCGTTCCCAGATCAGATGGCGTGCCTGCGGATCGAGCCCGGTGGTCGGCTCGTCCATGATCAGCACGTCGGGATCGTTGACCAGTGCGCGCGCGAGCGTGAGGCGCCGCTTCATGCCGCCCGACAACTCGCCCACGCGTGCGTCCGCCTTGCTTTCGAGGCGCGCGAACTCGAGCAGACCGGGCACCGCCGCGCGGCATTGCGCGGCGCTCAGGCCGAAGTAGCGGCCGAACACGAGCAGGTTTTCGCGCACCGTGAAATCGGGATCGAGGTTGTCGAACTGCGGCACCACGCCGACGCGTGCCCGCGCGACGCGTGCGCGGCCCGGTATCGATTCGCCGCACAGACGGATCGTGCCGGCGTCCGGAGACGCGATGCCGAGCAGCATGCGCAGCGTCGTAGTTTTGCCCGCGCCGTTGGGACCGAGCAGACCAAAGCATTCGCCGGCGTTCACATGGAATGACAAACCGTCGACGACCGTTTTTTCGCTGTAGCTTTTCCTGACCTGGTGGAATTCGATGGGGGCGGCAGGCATGGATCGATCGAGGCTCCGGAAGAATACGCATAAGGCACGCGATACGGCTGCACGGCGTCATGGCCGCGCAAGCTGCTTATTCTAGGGTATCGGCCACAGATGCGAGCGCACGTCCGGGAACGCGTAATGCGTGCGACGCTTGGGGCAGCGGAACATCGAGGGCGGGGGCAGCGTTCCAGGACGATGTTTTGCACTGCCGCATCCGTGTGCGCAGGCGGCTGATTTTGCCCAATGCCTGTGCAGGTTGAATCAGCCTGCACCGACTCCGCACTTAGCGTTTTCCATCTCTTGCAAGTCGAATTGCGGCGCACCATGATTGATTCAGACCGCGCTTCCCGCGCGAACGGAGAAAACTATGGCGAGCTACCAGAAAATCCTGTTGTGCTACGACGGCTCGCGCGAAGGCCGCAAGGCGCTGCGTTGCGGAGCCGATCTGGCGTTGGATCTGAAGGCGGAAACGCATCTGCTGTCGGTCGTCGACATGCGTTCGAGTATTGCGCAAAGCGCGGGCCTGCTGACCGACGTGGCTTGTGGCAGTTTCGAAAAAACCGCCCGCGAGATTCTGCAGGAAGGGGTGAACTGGCTGACCGAGCGCGGCGTGAATGCGCAAGGGCATTTTGCTTTCGGCCATCCGATCGACGAAATCGCCAACCTCGCCAATGAACTGCAGGTCGATCTCGTGGTGGTCGGCCATCGTTGCCGGACCGGTTTGTCGCGCTGGTGGATGGGGGCGGGCAACACGCCGCTGCTCGACCGGATTTCGTGCAGCATTCTGGTGGCCTGCTCGTCCGCGCAGGAACAGCAGCAGGCGGCTGCGGCGTAGCGGAAGGTGTATTTCAAACGAAGGCGTAACGCATCGACATGACGGTTGACACCTGATGCGCGCGGTTCGCTGCGTGCATCAGGTTCGCTGCAACACATCGAGTGCCTGTCTGTCGGCGTGGCTGACCGTCGAGGGGCAGCCACGCATCCTTCACGCCCAACTGTCCCTTCACTCGTTCAGATTGATCGCGGCGAGCTTCCACGTAATCAGACCTTCGCGCCGGAAGATCGCCGAGTAATTCGCGTTGCCTTCGCCACGCCAGAACGTGACGACAAATTCGTTGAGGCTGCGATAGCCGGCCGTGCTTTGCCGGGCAGGTGGCGCTGAATTCGCAGCCGGCGCCGTGGGGGCTTCCGTGTCTGAGGTGGCGGGCGGGGCCTCGGGCTGCTCGCCCGGCGTGCCGCGTGGCGGCATGCCGTTCAGCAAGGCGGCAACGCCGTCTGGTGTCGCATAGGCATCGACAAGCGGGCCGATCAGCGTCACGCCGATCACCGCGCCGATGGTGGCCATCTTGCTGCCGCTGTCCGCTTCGAGCCGACGCGTCAGCATGTCGGCCACCTGCTGCTTGAGACTATCGCGCAGCGCGGGAAAGTCCACGTATTGATTGACCGTTTGCGCGTCTCGCGCATCTGCCGCGCGTTTGAGATTGTTCACCGCGATATACGGCGACGCATAAACAAATCCCAGCGCGGCAATTACGATGACCACGATCAGCGTGATAAGCAGCGGCCGGGTGGCGCTGCCCTGGATGCGTTTCGGAATGCGCCGCGCCATGCGTTTCTGAACTTTCATCGAATGGGACCCCCCGGTCGGTTGTGATCTAACGTGGACCACGGCGAGGTCGAAACGATCCCATACAACATGAATAGGCGGGCATCAGAACTTTGCCCGGAATTCGCTCAGGCTTCGAACACCGCGCCGTGCACGTTGGCTTCGTCGGCTATGCAACGATCGATCATACGGCATACCGCGTCGAGCGTGCCGACCATAATCAACCGCGACGGTCCGTGGTAGACCCGCACCGGCGCACGCCGCGCCGGTTCAGCGATGTTCAGACCCGCGTTCAGCGATACGCGTGCAAATGCCGGCAACGACGACGGCAGCCCCGTGGTTTCCGCAGGCTCGTCGAACAGCGACAGCGTGTGTGCCGCGGGCGCTTCGGTCAATGAACAGGGCGTGAGCTTGCGCAGATGGCGCAGACGGCCGAACTGGCGAAAAGGCAGCAGGCGGGCAAGGCGTTCCATGAATCTCTCCAGGCGATGCGACGTGAATGCGGCTTCGGTTGGACAAACCGGCGCGGGCGGTTCGGGGGATAGCGCTGAGGATCAGAACTCGCCCGGGCGGATCAGCCCGACGGCGACACCTTCGAGCGCGAAATCCGCGCTGCCGGTTTCCACGAAGATGTTGTCGTAATCGGGGTTTTCGGCAATGAGCTCGATACCGTTCGGCCGGCGCTTCAGGCGCTTGACCGTGACGTCGTCGCCGAGCCGCGCGATGATGATCTGGCCATCTTTCGCCTCGCTGCGCTTTTGCACCGCGAGCAGATCGCCGTCGAGAATGCCCGCGTCGCGCATCGACAGGCCGCGCACCTTCAGCAGGTAGTCGGGCTTGCTCGAGAACAGCGCGGGGTCGCACGCGTAGTGCTGCGAGATATGTTCCTGCGCGAGGATCGGGCTGCCCGCCGCGACCCGGCCGATCAGCGGCAGCGACAGCTGCATCAGGCTTGCATGCGGCAGCGTGAACTGGTGCGGCGCGTCGTCCTGACCGCTCAGCAGGCGAATGCCGCGCGACGCGCCGGCCGCGAGTTCGATCACGCCCTTGCGAGCCAGCGCACGCAGATGCTCTTCCGCGGAATTGGCCGAGCTGAAGCCGAGTTCGGCGGCAATTTCCGCGCGGGTGGGCGGAAAACCGGTGCGCTCGATTGCGCGGCGGATCAGATCGAAAACCTGCTGCTGTCGTGCGGTGAGTTTTGTCATGGCCACTGTATGTATGAACAGGTGACTGTATTTTTATACAGTATTCCGCTCAATTCAAGCTTTACTTTAAGTTCGTCGCGACCGGGACGCCGCAGCGTTGCTCAGGGACGTCATCGCAGCCGTTTCGGCGCCGCAACATCCGACACGTCTGCCGTTACCACTTTTGCGTATTAAAAAATGAAGAAACATTATTTTTAATGATGAAGGCGCTTCGATAGACTGGCCTCCGGCTTGGCGCTCATGTGCACGTGACCGCGACGCAAAACAACACAGACGCTCATCAGCGGATCATCACGCGGAGAAAAGTTGACATGAACCATCGGCATACGGGGCTCGCGGCACGGACGAAGAAACTCATCGCGGCGTTCGCCGTCGGCGCGGCGGGCGCGCTCGGCCTGTTCGGCGCGAGCGGCGCGGCGCACGCCGACACGACGCTGCTGAACGTTTCCTACGATCCGACGCGCGAGCTGTACCAGGACATCAATCAGGCATTCGGCAAGGAGTGGAAGGCGAAGACCGGCGAGACGGTCACCTTCAAGCAGTCGCACGGCGGCTCGGGCGCGCAGGCGCGTTCGGTGCTCGATGGCCTGCAGGCCGACGTCGTGACGCTCGCGCTCGCCTACGACATCGACGCGCTCGCGAACAAGGGCCTCGTCGACAAGGACTGGCAGAAGCGCCTGCCCGACAACGCCGCGCCGTACACGTCGACGATCGTGTTCCTCGTGCGCAAGGGCAATCCGAAACACATCAGGGATTGGGACGATCTGGTGAAGCCGGGCGTATCGATCGTGACGCCGAATCCGAAGACCTCCGGTGGCGCGCGCTGGAACTATCTGGCCGCGTGGGCCTACGCCGAGCATCAGCCGGGCGGCAATGCGCAGAAGGCGAAGGAGTTCGTCGGCAAGCTCTACAGGAACGCCGGCGTGCTCGACTCGGGCGCGCGCGGCGCGACCACGAGCTTCGTGCAACGCGGCATCGGCGACGTGCTGATCGCGTGGGAGAACGAGGCGTTCCTGTCGCAGAAGGAGTTCGGCGCGGACAAGTTCGAGATCGTCGTGCCGTCGGTGAGCATTCTCGCCGAGCCGCCGGTCGCGGTGGTCGACAAGGTGGTCGACAAACACGGCACGCGCAAGCTCGCCGAGGCGTATCTGAATTTCCTCTATAGCGAAGAGGGGCAGGAGATCGCCGCGCGTAACTTCTATCGTCCGCGCTCGAACAAGGTGCCGGCCGAGCTGACCGCGAAGTTTCCGAAGCTGAAGCTGTACACGATCGACGATTCGTTCGGCGGCTGGGCCAACGCGCAGAAGACGCATTTCGCGGACGGCGGGGTATTCGATTCGATCTACCAGCCGCAGTAAGAACCGCGGCCTGCACTACGGGCAGAGGTAAAACGGCGCGCCCAATGGGCGCGCTTTCGGCTAACGGGACACCGGCGGCCGGCAGTACGACAACAACACAGAGCAACACACAGCAACACGACAATCGCGCGAGCCTCAACCATGAACGGGTATCCAGCATGACCACGTTGACCTTCCGCAAGCCGAGCGCGTTGCCCGGCTTTGGCCTGACACTCGGCATCACGGTGGCTTATCTGAGCCTCGTGGTGCTGATTCCGTTGGCGGCGACCTTTCTGAAGACCGCCACGCTCGACTGGGCGCAGTTCGTGCGCGCGGTGAGCTCGCCACGCGTGCTCGCGTCGTATCGGCTGACGTTCTTCTCGGCACTCGGCGGCGCGCTGATCAACGCGGTGTTCGGCTTTCTCGTCGCGTGGGTGCTGGTGCGCTACACGTTTCCGTTCAAGCGCATCGTCGACGCGGTGGTCGATCTGCCGTTCGCGCTGCCGACCTCGGTGGCCGGCATTTCGCTCGCGGCCGTGTATGCGGGCAACGGCTGGATCGGCCAGTTTCTCGAACCGCTCGGCATCAGGATCGCGTTTACGCCGGCGGGCGTGCTGGTCGCGCTGACCTTCATCGGTTTGCCGTTCGTCGTGCGCACGGTGCAGCCGGTGCTCGAGGAGTTCGAACGCGAGCAGGAGGAGGCCGCCGCGTGCCTCGGCGCATCGCGCTGGCTCACGTTCCGCCGCGTCGTGCTGCCGGCCGTGTTTCCGGCGCTGCTGACGGGTTTTGCGCTCGCGTTCGCGCGCGCGCTCGGCGAATATGGCTCGGTGATCTTTATCGCCGGCAACGTGCCGATGAAATCGGAAATCACGTCGCTGCTGATCATTACGAAGCTCGAACAGTACGACTACGCGGGCGCGACGGCGCTCGCGGTCGTGATGCTGGTCGTGTCGTTCGTGATGCTGCTGTTGATCAATACGCTGCAGTGGTATCTGCAACGGCGCACGAGCCGCGGCAGCGCGGGACCGGCGCCGCTCGCGGCAACGCATGTCGCGGTGCCCGGAGGTGCGCAATGAGCCGCGCCGCGACCCGGCCGAACGCCACGCGCCGCCCCGATCCGGTCAGCGAACAGCCCGCCGTGCGCTGGCTGCTGACCGGCGTCGCGCTGCTGTTTCTCGCGCTGTTTCTGGTGGTGCCGCTCGTCGCGGTGTTCTATCAGGCGCTGAACAAAGGGCTGCGTTTTTATTTCGAAGCGCTCGCCGATCCGGACGCGCTGTCGGCGATCAAACTGACGCTGATCACCGCCGCGATCGCGGTGCCGCTGAATCTCGTGTTCGGTCTCGTGGCGTCGTGGTGTATCGCGAAGTTCGAATTTCGCGGCAAGGCGCTGCTGACCACGCTGATCGATCTGCCGTTCTCGGTGTCGCCGGTGATCTCCGGTCTGATCTACGTGCTGATGTTCGGCGCGCAGGGCTGGTTCGGCCCGTGGCTTCAGGATCACAACGTGCAGATCATTTTCGCGGTGCCGGGCATCGTGCTCGCGACGATCTTCGTCACGTTCCCGTTCGTCGCGCGCGAGCTGATTCCGCTGATGCAGGCGCAAGGCAACGACGAAGAGGAAGCCGCGCACGTGCTCGGCGCGTCCGGCTGGCAGATTTTCCGCCGCGTCACGCTGCCCAACGTCAAATGGGGCCTGCTGTACGGCGTGATTCTGTGCAATGCGCGCGCGATGGGCGAGTTCGGCGCGGTGTCGGTGGTGTCGGGACATATTCGCGGCCAGACCGACACGATGCCGCTGCACGTCGAAATTCTCTACAACGAATACAACTTCTCGGCCGCGTTCGCGGTGGCGTCGCTGTTGGCGCTGCTCGCGCTCGTGACGCTCGGGCTGAAGCTGCTGGCCGAGCGCCATATGTCGGCGGAACTGTCGGCCGCCCGCGAGGTGCCCGCGTATGCGGGGCCGGCGCTGCCGGCAGGCGCTTCGCAAGCGGGCGCTTCCCGGTCCGTCACGACGCAATCCGCGTCACACTCGTTTTTCGTCAACGCCACGCCTGCGTCGCAGCGACACCCGCTCAAGCAAGGAGAGCTGTAAATGGGTATCACCGTTCGTAACCTGCACAAGCGCTTCGGCGACTTCGTCGCGCTCGACAACGTGTCGCTCGACTTTCCGCCGGGCGAGCTGGTCGCGCTGCTCGGGCCGTCGGGCTGCGGCAAGACGACGTTGCTGCGCGTGATCGCCGGCCTCGAATACGCGGACGGCGGTCAGGTCGAGCTGCAAGGCCAGGACGTCGCGTCGGTCGGCGCGCGCGAACGCGAAGTGGGCTTCGTGTTCCAGCATTACGCGCTGTTCCGTCATATGACGGTGTTCGAGAACGTCGCGTTCGGCCTGCGCGTGAAGCCGCACAAGGAGCGGCCGTCCGACGCGGTGATCCGCGAGAAGGTGCATGAACTGCTGAAGCTCGTGCAGCTCGACTGGCTCGCGCAGCGCTATCCGTCGGAGCTGTCGGGCGGTCAGCGGCAGCGCATCGCGCTGGCTCGCGCGCTCGCCGTCGAGCCGAAGGTGCTGCTGCTCGACGAACCGTTCGGCGCGCTCGACGCGAAGGTGCGCAAGGAATTGCGTAGCTGGCTGCGGCGTCTGCATGACGACCTGCATATCTCGACGATCTTCGTCACGCACGATCAGGAAGAAGCGCTCGAAGTGGCCGACCGCATCGTCGTATTGAATCGCGGCCACGTGGAGCAGGTGGGCAGTCCGCAGGACGTGTACGACCATCCGCAGACGCCGTTCGTCTACGAGTTTCTCGGCGCGGCGAACCGGCTGCACGGCAACGTCGATGCCGGCGGCTTCGTCGTCGACGGCGCCGCGCTGCCGGTGGCGTTTACCGCGGGCTTCAGCGGCCCGGCGTTCGCCTATGTGCGGCCGCACGATCTGCAGTTGTATCCGCAGGCCGCCGGGCATCGCGAGGGCATCGTCGTCGACGTGCGGCGCGTCGTGACGCTCGGCGGCTCGGTGCGCGTCGAACTCGCAGGCCGCGAGGGCCATCTGCTCGAAGCCGAGCTCGATCGCGAGACGTGGCGCGATCTGCGACTCGCGGTCGGCGACGGCGTGACCGCGGTGCCGCGCGCGTTGCGCGTGTTCCCGGCGCCATGACGGACGCGGGCGGCATCCCGAGCCGCCCGTCGCGATATCGACATTCCAGCCGGACCCGACGGCTTCAATAACTCAACTCTGGCGAAACCGGAGACAGAACGATGAATTTCCAGCAATTGCGCTTCGTGCGCGAAGCCGTGCGGCAGAACATGAACCTGACCGAAGTCGCGAACGTGCTGTATACGTCGCAGTCGGGCGTGTCGAAGCAGATCAAGGACCTCGAGGACGAACTCGGCGTCGACATTTTCATTCGCCGCGGCAAACGGCTGACGGGTCTCACCGAGCCGGGCAAGGCCGTGCACCAGTTGATCGAGCGGATGCTGCTCGACGCGGAGAATCTGCGCCGCGTCGCGCGCCAGTACGCGGATCAGGACAGCGGCCATCTGGTCGTCGCGACCACCCACACGCAGGCGCGCTACGCGCTGCCGAAGGTGGTCCGGCAATTCACCACGGTGTTCCCGAAAGTGCATCTGGCGCTGCGCCAGGGCAGCCCGCAGCAGATCGCGCAGATGATCATCAACGGCGAGGCGGACATCGGTATCTCGACCGAAGCGCTCGACCGTTTCCCCGACATTGTCACGTTCCCGTGCTATTCGTGGCATCACGTCGTGGTCGTGCCGAAGGATCACCCGCTCGTGGGCCGTTCGAATCTGACGCTCGACGAGATCGCCGAATTTCCGATCGTCACCTACGATCAGGACTTCACGGGCCGCTCGCATATCGACCAGGCGTTCGCGAAGGCGGGGGCGTTGCCCGACGTCGTGCTGACCGCGATCGATGCCGACGTGATCAAGACTTACGTCGAGCTCGGCATGGGCATCGGCGTGGTGGCGGCGATGGCCTACGATCCGAAGCGCGACACCGAACTCGTCGCGCTCGATACGCAGCATCTGTTCGAGGCGAGCACGACGCGTGTCGGCTTGCGCCGTGGTGCGTTCCTGCGCGCGTACGCGTACCGGCTGATCGAGATGTTCGCGCCGCAGTTGAGCGAGGCCGATATCGCGGCGCAATTGCGCGAGGCGGCTTGAACCGGTGGCTTGAACCCGCGGCTTGAACCTCGAGCCTTCGCCTGAATTTTGCGCGCCCGCGGGGTGAATCCGCGGGCGCGTTTTCACGCATGGCGGCGCGTCGTGCATCGCTTACAATCGCCGCCATGAATACCTCTTCTTCTCTTCCGAATCCTTCCGGCCAGAACCAGAACGCGAGGCCGGCGCTGCCGCGCATCGCCGTGCTCGCGACCGGCGGCACGATCGCCGGCGCGGCCGCCGATGCGGCCGACACGTCCGGCTACCAGGCGGGCGTCGTCGGCGTCGACCAGTTGCTCTCGGCGGTCCCTGCGTTATCGACGGTGGCGCGGATCGCGCCCGAGCAGGTCGCCAGCATCGACAGCAAGGACATGGCGCTGCCGCTGTGGACCACGCTCGCGCAACGCATCAATACGCTGCTCGCGACCGATGACGTCGACGGCGTGGTCGTCACGCACGGCACCGACACGCTCGAAGAAACCGCCTACCTGCTGCATCTGACCGTCAAGTCGGACAAGCCGGTCGTGCTGACGGCGGCGATGCGCCCGGCGTCGGCGCTGTCGGCCGACGGTCCGTTGAACCTGCTGAACGCGGTGACGGTGGCGGCCCATGCGGCTGCACATGGGGCCGCGCGCGGGCAGGGCGTGCTGGTCGCTTTCAACAACCGCGTCCATAGCGCGCGCGACGTCGTGAAGACCAGCACCTATGCGGTCGATGCGTTCCAGTCGCCGGAGATCGGCGCGCTCGGCTGGGTGCAGGACGGCCGGGTCGAATTCCAGCGCGGTGTGGTTCGACCGCATACGCTCGCGAGCGAATTCTCGATCGATGCCGCGTGGCCGCATGTGGAAGTCGTCGCGAGTTATGCGGGCGTGTCGCGCATCGCCGTCGATGCGCTCGTTGCGGCCGGCGTGCGCGGCATCGTCGTCGCGGGGACGGGTAACGGGTCGATTCATCAGTCGCTGCAACAGGCGCTCGCCGAGGCCGCGTCGCGCGGCGTCGCGGTGGTGCGTTCGTCGCGCGTGGGTTCGGGGCATCTGATGCGCAACGGCGCGGCGGCCGACGACGCGCTGGGGTTCGTCAGCGCGGGTTCGCTGAATCCGTACAAGGCGCGGGTGCTGCTGATGCTCGCGCTCGCGGCCGGGGTGACGGGCGCGGCTGCGTTGCAGAAAGTATTCGATACGTACTGATTTCGGGTAAGCAGGGGAAACCAGCAAAGCAAGACAAAACGAATCCGACAGCCGGACACCCGACGACGACGTCTGACCGACCAAGGCTTCCCCGGCGCCGCCGGGTGCCGCTGCGGACCCCACTTGCCGCTCTCAGCCCAGAGCGGCACGATTTGCCCGTTGCGCCGCGCAATCCTCCGCGCGACGAACGGGCGCCCCACCTGTGCTTGCCGTGACGCGGCTCACGCTGAAGCCGCAATCATCGCAAGCTCGACCGTCAGGACCTCAAGCCGCCTTCGCTTCCTTACCGCCCGGCGCCTGCGCGACCTCATGGTTCGCCATGATTTCCAGCGCGCGCACCATTGCCGAGTGATCCCACGCCTTGCCGCCGTTGGCCACGCAGACACTGAACAGCTGCTGCGCGCTCGCGGTATGCGGCAGCGCGATGCCGAGCTTGCGCGCGCCGTCGAGGGCGAGATTCAGGTCCTTCTGATGCAGCTCGATACGGAAGCCCGGATCGAACGTGCGCTTCGTCATGCGCTCGCCGTGCACTTCGAGAATCCGCGACGACGCGAAGCCGCCCATCAGCGCGCGACGCACGCGTTCCGGGTCGGCGCCCGAGCGCGACGCGAACAGCAACGCCTCGGCCACCGCTTCGATGTTCAGCGCGACGATGATCTGGTTCGCGACCTTGCAGGTCTGGCCCGCGCCGTTGTCGCCGATCAGCGAGATGTTCTTGCCCATCAGCTCGAAGAGCGGCTTCGCCTGCGCGAAGGCCTGTTCCGGACCGCCGACCATGATCGTCAGCGACGCTTCGCGCGCGCCGATTTCGCCGCCGGATACCGGCGCATCGAGATAGTCGACGCCGAGCGCGTTGATCTTCTTCGCGAAGGCCTGCGTGTCGAGCGGCGAGATCGAGCTCATGTCGATCACGAGCTTGCCCTTCGTGAGACCGGCGGCGACGCCGTCGTCGGCGAACAGCACGTTGGCGACGTCGGGCGTGTCCGGCACCATGATGATGACGATGTCGGCCGCCTGCGCGACCGCGGTCGAACTGGCGACGACGCTCGCGGTCTTCGCGATGTCGTCCGGCACCGGGTACGCGCCGTTCACGAACAGCGAGTGGCCGCCCTTGATGAGGTTGCGCGCCATGTGCGCGCCCATGATGCCGAGGCCGATGAAACCGATCTTTGCCATGTGTGTGAATCTCCAGGAGTTATGGGTGAGTGTCGGGTATGAAGCGCGGGGCGGCGGGAGGCGCCGGATCAAGCCGCCGCATGCGCGGCGCCGCGCCGCTGTCCCGCCACGCTCTGCACCCAGCCGAGTCCAGCCTCGGTCGTCGTGCGCGGCTTGTATTCGCAGCCGACGTAGCCGTCGTAGCCGAGCGAATCGAGCAGCGCGAACAGATACGGATAGTTGATTTCGCCGGTGCCCGGTTCGTGCCGGCCCGGGTTATCGGCGAGCTGGATGTGCGCGATCTGCGGCAGGTTCTTTTCGATCGTCGCCGCGAGTTCGCCTTCCATCCGCTGCATGTGATAGATGTCGTATTGCAGGAACAGATTGTCCGAGCCGACCGCGCGAATCACGTCGAGCCCGTCGCGCGAGCGGTTCAGCGCGAAGCCCGGAATGTCGTACGAGTTGCACGGCTCGACCAGCAGCTTGATGCCGGCCTTCTTCAGCTCGCCCGCGGCAAAGCGCAGGTTGTCGACGATCGTCGCGCGCGCGGTGTCGGCGTCGACGTTCGCGCCCGGAATGCCGACGAGGCAGTTCAGTTGCGGCACCTTCAACGCGCTCGCGTATTCGATCGCGCGGCCGACGCCATCCTGAAACTCGGCGACGCGATCCGGCAGACACGCGATGCCGCGCTCGCCCGCTTCCCAGTTGCCCGCGGGCAGGTTGTGCAGCACCAGCTTCAGCCGGTGGCGCTGCAACTGCTCGTCGAGATCGGCGATCGCGTACGGATACGGAAACAGGAATTCAACGGCATGAAAGCCCGCGCTGGCCGCTGCCGCGAAACGGTCGAGGAACGGCACTTCGTTGAACAGCATCGTTAGATTGGCGGCGAATTTCGGCATGGTGCTTTGTCTCTCAGGTCGGTCAGGGGAATGGCGTGCGCGCGGGCAACGGCGCGAGGGCGGCGGGCATGAGCCCGGCCCTCGCGCGTTGCACGCGTCGCGAATACGGCGGATACCGTGAGCGGGCAACGCTCAGTCGAGCATACTGATCGCGGTCGGCGCGTCCTCGCGCTTCGCGGCCAGTTCCTCGAACTCGTTGATTGCGTCGATCTCGGTGCCCATCGAAATATTGGTCACGCGCTCGAGAATCACTTCGACGATCACCGGTACGTTGAACTCGCCGAGCATCGATTGCGCTTTCTGCAACGCGGGCTTCAACTCCTCGGGTTTGAACACGCGAATCGCCTTGCAGCCGAGACCCTCGGCGACCGCGACGTGGTCGACGCCGTAGCCGTTCGTCTCCGGCGAGTTGATGTTCTCGAAGCCGAGCTGCACGCAGTAGTCCATTTCGAACGCGCGCTGCGCCTGGCGGATCAGCCCGAGGTACGAGTTGTTCACGACCACATGCACGTATGGCAGCTTGAATTGCGCGCCGGCCGCGAGCTCTTCGATCATGAACTGGAAGTCGTAGTCGCCCGACAGCGCGACGATCGGCCGTTGCGGATCGGCCGCGCGCACGCCGAGCGCCGCCGGAATCGTCCAGCCGAGCGGGCCGGCCTGGCCGCAGTTGATCCAGTTGCGCGCCTTGTACACGTGCAGGAATTGCGCGGCGGCGATCTGCGACAGACCGATCGTGCTGACGTAGCAGGTATCGCGGCCGAACACCTCGTTCATCTCTTCATAGACGCGTTGCGGCTTCATCGGCACGTTGTCGAAGTGCGTCTTGCGCAGCATCGTCTGCTTGCGCTGCTGGCAGTCGGCAACCCAGGCACCGCGATCCTTCAGCTTGCCCGCGGCCTTCCATTCGCTCGCCACTTCGACGAACAGTTCGAGCGCGGCCTTCGCATCCGACACGATGCCGAGATCCGGGCCGAACACACGGCCGATCTGCGTCGGTTCGATATCGATGTGCACGAACTTGCGGCCCTTCGTATAGACGTCGATGCTGCCGGTGTGACGGTTCGCCCAGCGGTTGCCGATGCCGAGCACGAAATCCGACGCGAGCATCGTCGCGTTGCCGTAGCGGTGTGACGTCTGCAGGCCGACCATGCCGGCCATCAACGGATGGTCGTCGGGAATCGCGCCCCACGACATCAGCGTGGGGATCACCGGCACGCCTACGGTTTCGGCGAACTTCACGAGCAGCTCTTCGGCGGATGCGTTCAGCACGCCGCCGCCGGAGACGATCAGCGGACGCTCGGCGTCGTTCAGCAGGGTCAGCGCGGCTTCGATCTGCTTGCGGGTCGCCTTCGGCTTGTAGACCGGCAGCGGCTCGTACGTGTCGATGTCGAATTCGATTTCGGCGAGCTGCACGTCGATCGGCAGATCGACCAGCACCGGGCCCGGGCGTCCCGAGCGCATCAGGTGAAATGCCTGCTGGAACACGCGCGGCACGAGCGCCGGCTCGCGCACGGTCACCGCCCACTTGGTGACGGGCTTCGCGATCGATTCGATGTCGACGGCCTGGAAGTCTTCCTTGTAAAGACGCGCGCGCGGCGCCTGGCCCGTGATAGCCAGAATAGGAATCGAGTCGGCCTGGGCGGAGTACAAACCGGTGATCATGTCGGTGCCGGCGGGGCCCGACGTGCCGATACACACGCCGATGTTGCCCGGCCGGGCGCGCGTGTAGCCCTCGGCCATGTGCGACGCGCCCTCGACGTGGCGCGCGAGCACGTGGCCGATGCCACCGGCCTTGCGCAGCGCCGAGTAGAACGGGTTGATCGCGGCGCCGGGCACCCCGAACGCGGTATCGATGCCTTCTTTTTCGAGCACCAGAACGGCAGCGTCGACGGCTCTCATCTTGGCCATGAATGTCTCCTCAATGTCGGAAAGTACGTCTGTTGGAGGACACTTTAGGCCTGTGCGAAAGGTTTGATAAGATCAGTCCGGGTCGCTTATTCCGAAACAAAAAGTATCGAATGGCAGGTGGCGCGGCGGGCGCCCCGACCCGAAAGAAAATCCAGGGCAGGCGGGAGACGGATATGGATCGCTTCAAACAGATCGAAACCTTCGTGCGGGTCGCCGATGCGGGCAGTCTCGCGGCGGCGGCGCTGGAAGAGGGCGTGTCGCCGGTGATTCTCGGCCGGCGCATCGATGCGCTCGAAAAGCGCCTCGGTGTGAAGCTGATGTACCGCACCACGCGGCGGCTCGTGGTCAGCGAGGACGGCGCCGCGTTTCTCGAGCGCTGCCGGGGTCTGCTCGCCGAATGGGACCAGGCGGAAAACGAACTGAGCGCGGGACGCCGCGCGGTGAGCGGGCATCTGATCGTATCGGCGCCGGCCGCGTTCGGCCGCAAGCACGTCGCGCCGCTCGCGCCCGCGTTTTTGCGCGACAAGCCCGAATTGCAGATGTCGTTCAACCTGACCGACCGGGTCGTCGATCTGGTGCGCGAGGGCTACGACCTGTCGATTCGCATCGGCGGGGCGGTCGATCCGAATTTCGTCGCGGTGAAGCTCGCGTCGAACCGGCGCGTCGTATGCGGCACGCCCGAGTATTTTCGCCGCCACGGCAAGCCGAAAACGCTCGAGGATCTGCCCGCCCATAACTGTCTCGCGTTCAATCTGCAGGGCGGGCAGAACCGTGGCTGGTACTTTCGCCGCAACGGCAAGCTCGCCACGGTGCGGGTGGGCGGCACGCTCGACTGCAACGACGGCGAACTGCTGCACCGCTGGGTCTCCGAAGGGCTCGGGCTCGGCTGGCGCTCGACGTGGGAAATCCAGCAGCAACTCGCGCGCGGCGAGCTCGAAACCGTCCTCGACGACTACGCGCTGCCCGACTACGACATCCTTGCGGTCTATCCGCAGCAGCGTTATGTGCCGGCCAGGGTGCGCTATTTCATCGACTATCTGAAAGAGGTGTACGCGAGCGGCGATTACTGGAACCAGGCGTCGTACTAGCTGGCGGCCCTCATCTTTTGTGCGAATCCGCGTGGGAGGCGGGAATAAACTCGGCAGATGGCCGGTTATGCGGTGAAAGGAGCGTCACGAACGACCGCGCGCCGTGATCGACAGGCGCGAACCGCACAACCCGGCGCACAACGCAGCCGCCATGCCCTTGGAGGGGCCCACGTGGTCCAGACCGATTCAGACGCCACCGCCCGCGCGCGCGGCGAGCCCGATGCCGACGCGGCAAGAAGCCGCCGCTTCCAGCAACTGGCGCTGCCGCATCTCGACGCCGCGTACAACCTCGCGCGCTGGCTGTGCGGCAATCCGAACGACGCCGAGGATGTCGTGCAGGAGGCGTTCATGCGCGCGTTCCGTTTCTTCGATACGTTTCGCGGCGAGTCCGCGCGGCCGTGGCTGCTCGCGATCGTGCGCCGCACCTGGTACACGGAATGGCGGCGGCGCGCGCCGTCGCACGACATGCTCGAATTCGACGAAACGATGGACGAGGCGACCTTCGACGGCTGGAGCGCGGGCGGCGACGATCCGCAAATGCTCCTGATCCGCGACGAAGATGCGCGGCAGGTGCATGACGCGCTGGCGCGCCTGCCGGTCGAGTATCGCGAAGTGCTGATCCTGCGTGAGCTCGAGGAGATGAGTTATCGGGAGATCGCGGTGGTTGCCGATGTGCCGATCGGTACGGTGATGTCGCGGCTTGCGCGCGGACGGCGCAAGTTGGCGGAGCTGCTGATGGCGGAGCGGGGGCTGGGGACGGCTGGACCGTCCGTGGAGCCCGCCGCGCCGTATAAAGCCGCCGGCTGCTCCGACGGCGCGACGCGATCCGCACCCGCCGTGCTGTTCGTCCCGTCCGCGCCACCCGCATCGGTTGCGCCGTCGATGGCCTCGACGCCGCCCGCGCCGCCCGCGTCAGCCGCGACCGGCGTGCCCGCCACTGCGACGATCACACAGCTCCGGGCGTTTGCGGACGGCCGGCCACTCAATATCCCCGGCGCTGCCGCCGACCCTGCTCAGGAGACGCCGGATGGACTGTAACGAAGCACGGCCGCTCCTCGATGCGAATGCCGATCATGAATTGCCGGCGCCGGATGCGCGCCGGGTGCAGCAGCATATCGAGAGCTGCGACGATTGCCGGCGCGCCAGCGAAAATCTGCGCGCGCTGAGCGGCGCGCTGCGTGCGGCGCCGTATCATCGGGCGCCGAAGCTGTTGCGGGCCCGCATCGTCGCCGGATTGCCCGCGACGCTCGACGAAGCGCCCGCGGTGTCCGCCGCGGCGGTGGCTCGAAATGATGCACCGGCGCAAGCTGGCGAGATCGCTGCCGCTGGGGGGCCGGATCTGGCGGCGAAGGCGCCCAGGCGTCAGCGGCGTGGCTCGTGGTTATCCACGTGGCTGGACAGTTGGCTGCGTGGTTTCAGTGGCTCGGGCGGCTCAGGCGGCTTCGGCGGCCCGGTTGCAACCGGCGGCGCGGGTCGCATGGCCGCGCGCGGCGGGCTCGCGGCACTCGTCATAGCGGTGTGCGCGGTGGCGGTGGTGGTCACGCTGAATCTGCGGCGTCCCGCCGAATTCACGCCGTTCACCGACGAACTCGTGGAAAGTCACGTGCGGGCGCAGATATCGGGACGCGACATCGACGTGATTTCGACCGACCGGCACACGGTCAAGCCGTGGTTCAACGGCCGGCTCGATTATTCGCCGCCGGTCGAGGATCTCGCTGCGAGCGGTTTCGCCCTTCAGGGCGGCCGGCTCGACTACCTCGCGCATCAGCGGGTCGCGGTGCTCGTGTATCGCTATGGCAAGCACGTGATCGATGTATACGTGTTCCCGCAGACCGCGTCGGGCGGGGCCGCTCGCGGCACCGACGGCGCGGTGCCCGCCGCGCTCGCGCACGACGGCTATTCGATCGCGCACTGGGATGCGGAGGGCATGACCTGGTGGGCGATTACGGACGCCGCGCCCGACGCGCTGAGCGGCCTCGAAACGGCGCTGAAGGCGCGCCTGCGGGGCGGCAGCGAACGTACGGAGGCCGGTTGAGGGGCGGCGGCCCGCACGCAAGATGCGGCACCCGCCGCGGCGTCTCGCCAACGCGCTTCCAGGCCCGCTCCGTCCGCTAATCGCGGCCTAAATCGTTGAAAATACACCCGATTCCCGCATCGAATCGGCGGAATATCTTGCAACCCGGCCCCATTCGCGTTATAGTCTCCGGCTTCTCACTTGCCGCACCGGTTCCGACGCCCGGGCGGCTTTAATCCACAAGGAGTGTGTATGCGTCATTACGAAATCGTCTTTATCGTGCATCCCGATCAAAGCGAGCAGGTGCCCGCCATGATCGAGCGTTACAAGAGCACGATCACGTCGCACGGTGGTCAGATCCACCGCGTCGAAGACTGGGGCCGCCGCCAACTGGCCTACATGATCGAGAAACTCGCGAAGGCTCACTACGTCTGCATGAACATCGAATGCGACCAGACCACGCTCGACGAGCTGGAACACGCATTCAAGTTCAACGACGCCGTTCTGCGTCACCTCATCGTCAAGATGAAGAAGGCCGAAACCGGTCCTTCGCCGATGATGAAGGAAGTGCAGCGCGAAGAAGCCAAGAAGTCGGCAGCCGTCCAGCCGACCGAAGCGCAGGCTTAAGACACACTATTTAAGCTGCCAGATACGCAGCGTCGCTTTTCGCTCACGTACACGACGTTACATACAGGTACATGAACCGGCTGCAACTCACGGCGAGCGTCGTCGAACGCGAACCGGTGCGGTATACCCCCGCCGGCGTTCCGATAGCAAGCTGCACGTTGCACCACCGCACGGAAGTCGTCGAGGCGGGCATTGCCCGGCAGGTCGAACTCACCATGCAGGCGGTGGCGGCGGGCGAGGTGAGCGGCAGGCTCGAAAGCTGTCAGATGGGCGTGGAAACGCTCTTCACAGGCTTTCTGGCGAAAAAGCACCGTAACGCGCGAACTCTGGTATTTCACATCACAGCATTGCAGGACATTGGAAAGGACTAATCATGCCCCGCCCGACTGGTAAGAAATTCGACAAGCGTCGTCAGCAACAGAACCCGCTCTTCAAGCGCAAGAAGTTCTGCCGTTTCACGGCTGCTGGCGTCGAATACATCGACTACAAGGACATCGAAACGCTGAAGGACTTCATCGGCGAGAACGGCAAGATCACGCCGGCACGTCTCACGGGTACCAAGGCGCACTATCAACGCCAACTGGACACGGCTATCAAGCGAGCGCGTTTCCTCGCGCTGGTGCCGTACACCGACCAGCACAAGGCCTAACCCGACGACGCGATAAGGAGTATCCGAATGCAAATCATTCTTCTGGAAAAAGTCGTCAATCTGGGCAACCTGGGCGATATCGTGAAGGTCAAGGACGGTTACGCGCGTAACTTCCTGATCCCGAACAAGAAAGCTCGCCGTGCAACGAAGGAAGCGCTTGCCGAATTCGAAGTGCGTCGCGCTGAACTCGAAAAGATTGCCTCTGAAAAGCTGGCAACTGCTCAGGCTCAGGGCGAAAAGCTCGCAGGCCAGACGGTTCAGATCAGCCAGAAGGCCGGCGTCGACGGCCGTCTGTTCGGCTCGGTGACGAATGCCGATATCGCCGAAGCGCTCGGCAAGCAGGGCTTCGCAGTGGAAAAGGCGCAAGTGCGTCTGCCGGAAGGCCCGCTGAAGACGGTCGGCGAACACGCTGTCCAGGTTTCGCTGCACACCGACGTTCTCGTCGATGTGACGGTGGCGGTGGTCGGCGAGCACGTCTAAGCCAATCGCGACCAGCATCAGGTAGGATCAGCCAGCGCGTTGGCTGGCGAATAGCAGGGGCCGGGTGACCGGCTCCTGCTTTTTTTTACGCCCGTTTTTCCGTTTTTTCGCTCGCCGCGACCGCCGGATTACCCGATAATTCCCCTCCATGAACGCACCGTCCAAAGATCCCCAGCTCGAGTCGCTGAAAGTCCCGCCGCATTCGATCGAGGCCGAGCAATCGGTACTGGGCGGCCTGCTGCTCGACAACGCGGCGTGGGACCGCATCGCCGATTTCCTCGCGCAAAGCGACTTCTACCGCTACGATCACCGCATCATCTTCGAGCACATCGGCAAGCTGATCGCGGCCACGCGTCCGGCCGACGTGGTGACCGTCTACGAAGCGCTCGGCACCTCGGGCAAGGCGGAAGAGGTCGGCGGTCTCGCGTACCTGAACGCGCTCGCGCAGAACACGCCGAGCGCGGCCAATATCCGCCGCTACGCGGAAATCGTGCGCGACCGCGCGGTGCTGCGCCGGCTGGTTTCCGTCGCCGACGAAATCTCCGCCGACGCATTCAACCCGCAAGGCAAGGAGGTCCGGCAACTGCTCGACGAAGCCGAATCGAAGGTATTTTCGATCGCCGAAGATGGCGCGCGCGGCACCCAGGGCTTCCTCGAAATCGGGCCGCTGCTCACGCAAGTGGTCGAGCGGATCGACACGCTCTATCACACCGCCAATCCGAGCGACGTGACTGGCACGCCCACCGGCTTTGTCGATCTGGACCGCATGACCTCGGGCATGCATGGCGGCGAGTTGATCATCGTCGCGGGCCGTCCGTCGATGGGTAAGACGGCGTTTTCGATGAATATCGGCGAATACGTCGCGGTGGAGTACGGGCTGCCGGTCGCGGTGTTCTCGATGGAAATGCCCGGCACGCAGCTCACGATGCGTATGCTCGGCTCGGTCGGCCGGCTCGATCAGCACCGTATGCGAACCGGGCGCCTGACCGACGAGGATTGGCCGAAGCTCACGCACGCGGTGCAGAAAATGAGCGAGGCGCAGATATTCATCGACGAAACCGGCGGTCTGAACCCGATGGAACTGCGCTCTCGCGCGCGCAGACTGTCGCGCCAGTGCGGCAAGCTCGGCCTGATCATCATCGACTATCTGCAGTTGATGAGCGGTTCGTCGTCGGGCGAGAATCGCGCGACCGAAATCTCGGAAATCTCGCGTTCGCTGAAGGGTCTCGCCAAGGAACTCGACGTGCCGGTGATCGCGTTGTCGCAGCTCAATCGCGGACTCGAGCAGCGTCCGAACAAGCGGCCGATCATGTCGGACCTGCGCGAATCGGGCGCTATCGAACAGGACGCCGACGTGATCCTGTTCATCTATCGCGACGAAGTCTACAACCCGGACAGCCCGGATAAAGGCACCGCGGAAATCATCATCGGCAAGCAGCGGAATGGTCCAATCGGACCTGTTCGGCTCACGTTCCACGGTCAATACACGAAGTTCGACAATTTTGCCGGCGCGCAGAATTTCTACGGCGGCGAGTGACACACCCCGGCGCAACCCCGGACGGGCGACAGGGCGACGCAATGTCGCCCACTTGTTGTAACGATGCTGTCACAAGTGCGACATCGGTTACACGACGGTACAATATGGCGGTTTTATGTCAGCCATCACGTGACCCATTCCCAGGATCCCAATGTTCGGTCGATTCATGCCCACCGAGGGCAAGTTTTTTGAAATTTTCAATGCGCACGCAACGTGCATTATCTCGGCGAGCCGCGAACTCGAGTTGCTGATCGACAATCTGCAGGACGCCGAAGCCCACAAGCAAAACGTGCAGAAAGCCGAAAAGGCCGCGGACAAGCTCACGCACGAAACCATCGACCTGCTGCACAAGACCTTCATCACGCCGCTCGACCGCGACGAGATCCACAAGCTGATCACGACAATGGACGACATCCTCGACCTGATGGAGGACGTCGCCACCGCTATTTCGCTGTACGACGTGCAGTCCGTCACGTCGGAGGCGAGCCAGCTCGCGCATATCTGCACGGCGACCTGCGAGCGCGTGCAGTTCGCCGTGAGCCTGCTGTCGGACATGAAGCAGGCGAGCCAGATTCTGAAGGCCTGCGAGGAAATCGACCGGCTCGAATCGGAGGCCGACCGCGTGCTGCGCGCGGCGATGTCGAAGCTGTTTCGCGAGGAAGACGACGTCAAGGTCCTGATCAAGCTCAAGGCGATTTACGAACTGCTCGAAACGATCACGGACAAGTGTGAGGATGTGGCGAACATCATCGAAGGCATCGTGCTGGAAAACGCATAATGCAATCGATACAACTCGCTATCTGGGTCGTTGCCGGCCTGGTCGCCATCGCGTTGATGTTCGATTTCATGAACGGCTTTCACGACGCGGCGAATTCGATCGCCACGGTCGTGTCGACCGGCGTGCTGAAGCCGCAGCAGGCCGTGGCGTTCGCCGCGGCGTTCAACGTTATCGCCTATTTCGTGTTCCACCTGAAGGTGGCCGCAACGGTGGGTAAGGGCACGATCGATCCCAACATCGTCGACCATTACGTGATCTTCGGCGCGCTGGTCGGCGCGATCGCGTGGAACATCATCACATGGCACTACGGCATTCCGTCCAGCTCGTCGCACGCGCTGATCGGCGGGCTCGTGGGCGCGGCGCTCGCGAAATCGGGCTGGGGCTCGCTGAACTGGGACGGCCTGATGAAGACCGTCGCGTTCATCTTCATTTCGCCGCTGCTCGGCTTCGTGCTCGGGTCGTTTTTCATGCTGCTGGTGTCGTGGCTGTATTTCCGCACGCCGCCGAGCAAGGTCGACCGCCGGTTCCGCCGTCTGCAACTGCTGTCCGCGGGACTGTACAGCCTCGGTCACGGCGGCAACGACGCGCAGAAGACCATCGGCATCATCTGGATGCTGCTGATCGCAACCGGTTTTGCGTCGCTGAACGCGGACGCGCCGCCGCTGTGGGTGATCGGCGGTTGCTATCTGTCGATGGGTCTGGGCACGCTGTTCGGCGGCTGGCGTATCGTGCGCACGATGGGTCAGAAGATCACGAAGCTCAAGCCGGTCGGCGGGTTCTGCGCGGAGTCGGGCGGCGCGCTCACGCTGTTTACCGCGTCGTGGCTCGGTATTCCCGTCTCGACCACGCATACGATTACCGGCGCGATCGTCGGGGTGGGCGCGACGCAGAAGCTCAGTGCGGTGCGCTGGGGCGTGGCCGGCAACATCGTGTGGGCGTGGATTCTGACGATTCCGGCGTCCGCGGTGCTGTCCGGCGCCGCCTGGTGGGTCGGTCACCACTTGCTGTAATACCGTGCGACGCGGGCCTGCGCTGCTACTGAGCGGCATACGCGATTTCGCCGCCTCCCAGGCCGTCGCGCGCAATCCCTCGACAACGCCGCTCAGATCAGCGGCGCACTCGCCCCGTCCATCGGAATGATCGCGCCCGTCACATAGCTCGCGCGGCGGCTCGCAAGAAACAGTGCGACATCGGCGATTTCCTCCGGTTTCGCATAGCGCCCGAGCGGCATCTTCGCCTGACCGCGCGCGAGCGCTTCCTCGTTGCCGATGCCTTGCTGCGCCGCCTCGAGCTTCACGGCTTCCTCGACTCGCTCGGTCAGCGTCGAGCCCGGATTGATTGCGTTGATGCGAATACCGTAGCGCGCGTAATAGTGCGCGAGGCCGACAGTCGCGAGCATCAGCGCCGCGTTGGCCGCGCCGCCCGCGATATGAATGTCGCTCGCGATCTTGCCGCCCATGCCGATGATATTGACGATCGTGCCGGGCTCGGCGCCGCCGGCCTTCGCGCGCTCGGCCATGCGGCGCAGCACTTCCTGCTGCGGATAGATATACGGGAAATATTTTGCTTCCATCGTCGCGCGGAATGCGTCGGCGTCGAGTGTTTCCGGGTCGTAGCGGCGCGCCGCGCCGGCGCTGTTGATCAGCACGTCGATCGGGCCTACCGCGCCGCTGACTTCCTCGACGATATCGGCGGCACTATGCGGTTCGTGCAGATCGGCGCGCGTGCGGTGTACGTGGAACCCTTCCTGTTTCAACTGCTCGTAGGCGCGCGCCAGATTGGCGGGATCGCGCGACACGATGGCGACTTTCGCGCCTTCCTGCGCGAATGCGCGCGCGCAGGCGAACCCGATGCCTTTACTGCCGCCCGTGATCAACACTACCTTGTCTTTCAGACCGAGTTCCATCGTCATCACCCGCCGTCAAAAGAATATCGATGACGATAGCAGATCGGCGCGATCGAGGTGATCGACGGCGGCTTTTCATGAGGTGCGGGAGGGCGTGGGCGAGCGTGTCAGTAGCTGCCGTTCGCGAAGCGGGCAATCGGGTCGTCGTTGGTTTGCGTGGGTGCGGGCAGGCCATGCGAGGCTGTCGACGCACGCATGATCTGCACGCCGTCACCTGCTTCGCCCTGTTGCGTCTGCTGGGCCTGCTGCGCCTGACGCGCGGCGATCGAAGCGGGCGGCGGTGGCTCGAACGCGTCGGCGGCGGCGTCGATTGCGTCGGGCGTGGTCCGCGGGATGGCGCGGGCGGTCGTCGCGGGCTCTCCCGATTGCGCCGATTGTGCCGGGGAGGGCGTGCCGGTTTCATACGCGCCTGCCTGAGCGGGCGGAGCCATCGCCGGCGTCACCGCACCCGCGGAGCGAGCCTGCAACTGCGCGGCGCTCATGCCCGGAGGAGGCGGCTCGAACGGGTCGGCCTGCGCGCTGGGTGCGCTGTTTGCGCTGGCGGTCGTGCCCAGGGCCATCTCCGGCCGGGTTGCCATCATCGCCGGAGCACGCGGCGCGGCTTCGACGCGTGTCGCTTGCGACGGACCCGCCGCATAAACCGGTGTAGCCGTCTTCGCCGCGGGAACCGCCGCTGCCGCCAGTCCGCCACGCTCCGGCTGCGGCGCGGCCGCTTGATAAGCCGGCGCGTCGAACGGCGCTGGCGTCGCGGCCGGACCCGCCATCCGGCGGATGCCATCGAAGCGCTTCGCCCAGTAAGGGTTGGTCAGATAGTCGAGCCGCACCGTGCCGCCCGTCGACGGCGCATTGACGAAGCGCAGCTTGCCCACGTAGATGCCGACATGCGAATGCGGGCGCCCGGTCGTGTTGAAAAAGATCAGATCGCCAGGGGCGATTTCGTCCGGCTCGATCGATTCGCCGCGCCCGCTCATCTCGGCCGTGGTGCGCGGCAGATTCACCGACGCCGCGCGCAGCACGACATAGCGGACGAAGCCGCTGCAATCGAAGCCGCTATCGGGCGTATTGCCGCCCCAGCGGTACGGCACGCCGACGAGGCTCATCGCCTGGATCGAGATTTCCTCGCGGCCGATGCTGTGATCGACGAAATGGGGGAAGCCGGGCGGCGGCGCGTGATACGCGCCATTCGCGACGACGATGCCGCCGGACCCGCGCGACGTCTTCTGCGGCGCGCCGGCACAGGCGGCGAGCAGCAGGACGGTCAGCAACGAAAAGGCGAATCGGCGCATGAAGACGGAACGGGTGGTAAACGCCCGTTTACTCACTGGCGATGTCGCGATGGTAGCCGTCGAACATGGCCGCGGCAAGAATTGTTGATAAATTACTTGAAGTTTGCGCGCTAAGTGTTGCCCGCGCGGAACGCCGGGACAATAAAAAAGCCGCGTCCGGAACGAACCGGACGCGGCCGCATGGCGATAAAAATCGGCGGACGCTTACAAAATTTCCGACGCGTAATCGGCGAGGCGCGAACGCTCGCCGCGCGCGAGCGTCACGTGCCCGCTGTGCGCCCAGCCCTTGAAGCGGTCGACCACGTACGTGAGGCCCGAACTGCCTTCGGTCAGGTAAGGCGTATCGATCTGCGCGATATTGCCGAGGCAGATGATCTTCGTGCCGGGGCCCGCGCGCGTGACCAGCGTCTTCATCTGCTTCGGCGTCAGGTTCTGCGCCTCGTCGATGATCAGATACTTGTCGACGAACGTGCGGCCGCGCATGAAGTTCATGCTCTTGACCTTCAGGCGCGAGCGGATCAGCTCCTGAGTCGCGGCGCGGCCCCATTCGCCGGCGGCGTCGTCGGTCTTCTGCAGCACTTCGAGGTTGTCGTCGAAAGCGCCCATCCACGGCTGCATCTTTTCCTCTTCCGTGCCCGGCAGGAAGCCGATGTCTTCGCCGACCGGCACCGTCGCGCGCGTCACGATGATCTCGTTGTAGCGCTTGTCGTCGAGTACCTGCGCGAGGCCGGCCGCGAGTGCGACGAGCGTCTTGCCGGTGCCGGCCTGGCCGAGCAGCGTGACGAAGTCGATTTCCGGATTCATCAGCAGGTTCAGCGCGAAATTCTGCTCGCGATTGCGCGCCGTGATGCCCCACACGTTGTTCTTGTGGTGGCCGTAGTCGCGCAGCGTCTGCAGTAGCGCGGTCTTGCCGTTCAGCTCGCGCACGAGCGCGTGAAACGCGGGCTCGCCGTTCTGCGGTTCGAGATAGACGAATTCGTTGACGAGCATCGACGCGCACAGCGGACCCGTCACGCGGTAATACGTGGTGCCGGTCTTGGTGTCCTGCCAGCTTTCCATGCCCTTCGCGTGCCGGGTCCAGAAGTCCTGCGGCAGCGCGCGAATACCCGTGTACAGCAGATCGCTGTCCTCGAGCACCTGGTCGTTGAAGTAGTCTTCAGCGGGCAGCCCGAGCGCGTGCGCCTTGATGCGCATGTTGATGTCTTTCGACACCAGCACGACCTGGCGATCCGCGCGATCGCGCTGCAGCGCGCGCACGACGCCGAGAATCTGGTTGTCGGCCTTGCCCTCCGGCAGACCTTCGACCGGCTCGATCGAGGTCAGGCGCGTCTGGAAGAACAGCCGTCCGGACGCCTCGCGGCTGCCGAGGCGCGCGAGCGAAATGCCGTCGGCCATGTTGCCGGCGTTCGCGACCAGCGTGTCGAGCGTGCGGCTCACCTGGCGCGCGTTACGCGCGACTTCCGACATGCCTTTCTTGTGATTGTCGAGCTCTTCCAACGTCATCATCGGCAGATAGACGTCGTGCTCCTCGAAGCGGAACAGGCAGCTCGGATCATGCATCAGCACGTTCGTGTCGAGCACGAAGAGCTTCAGCACTTCGGCCGCCGCGGCGCCGCTGCCGCGTTTCTTGCGCGTGGCGGCCGTGGCCGGCGCGGTGGCAGCCGTATCGGCCGCGGGCTGTTTCGCGGAAGGCGCGCGCGCGACGACCGGCTGGGCCTCGGACAGGGCTTCGACCGCCTCGGCTTGCGGACGCGCTGCCGGAACCGGCTGCAGCAGCGCGGCGGTCTGTTTCGTCCTGCGGCCGCGCGCCGGCGCGGGTTGCGCCGCAGCAGGCGGTTCGACGGCCGGCACGGGCCGCAGCGTGGTGGCGGCGTTGGCGGCGTGCGCCATCGGTGTGGCGACATTGGCGCGGCCGTAATCGGCCGGCTCTGCGGATTCCCCTTCACGCGCCTGTTTTTTCGCTGTGGAGCGCGCGGGCGTGACGGCTTTAGCCTTGTATTCGTCAGGCGACAAAAGATTGCCGAGCTTGCTGGGGGGAGTAGGCAAAGGCATGGTTTCCCTCGAAATAATCGGGTCACATATCGTGCGCCGCCCGTCGCATTCTGCCGGCGCCCTCATGGGGCGCGCAGTTTGCGCGAGGAGGCGCGCATTCGGTCTAGAGATGCCGGTTCGCCTGGTTTTCGATAGGCTCCTTGACGGAAGCGCGCAGCCGAAAGAACGGATGGTCGCGCGCAATTAAAAAAGCCGCCGCCCCGGCATTGGGGGCAAGCGGCTCGACTGCGATGCTCGCGTTGCGCCTCACGATCCGAACGGCACCGGTGGATCCGGTCAAGCGGCCGTCAAATCTGGCGCAGCGGAGAAAAGTGTGGGGTGGACAGGCACTCATTGCGGCCCAATATAGCGCGCATCAAAGCGCTTGTACAGCCTCCAGAATGGCGTCGACGTGGCCTGGCACTTTCACGCCGCGCCACTCCTGGCGCAGCACGCCGCCGGCGTCGATAAGGAACGTGGAGCGCTCGATTCCCCGTACCTCCTTGCCATACATTTTCTTCATTTTGATGACGCCGAAGAGCGAGCACAGCGTTTCTTCCGGATCCGAAATCAGCGGGAACGGCAGGTCGAGCTTGGCCTTGAAATTGTCATGCGAGCGCAGGCTATCGCGCGATACGCCGATCACTTCCGCGCCAGCCTTCCTGAACTTCGGATACAGATCGCGGAATTGCAGACCTTCGGTCGTGCAGCCCGGCGTGTTGTCCTTCGGATAGAAATACAGCACCACCTTCTTGCCCCGCAGCCTGGACAGCGTGATCTCGCCACCGGTCGCGGGGGCGGTGAAGTCGGGGATGGGTTGGTCGACTGCGATGGACACGAGGTTCTCCGGTTGTTGTGGCTGGCGCCCGCTTGCTGCCGCGGCGCTGGCCTGTCTGTCATCGAGGTGTGTTGTCGGGAAACTGTAGGGGAAACGGTTGGGACACGGTCGGCGCGCGAGCGGCTCGTACACAGCCGCCACTCGGTTGCCGCGCTCGGGCCCGGCTGCCGTGTGGCTTGCCTGCCCGGTGACTTCCGCGCCGCGGCCGGCCGCTCAGGGCTGCACGATCAGCTCGCCGGAGCGCCCCGGAATTTCGCCCCATGTAACAGGGTACGATGGCAGCGTCTCGCGGTCTAGCGTGGCGTAGTAATCGCCCATCGTCGCGAACGTGTGGCCCTGGGCCCGCCAGCCTTCGAGCAACTGTTCGAACACCGGCGCGAGCTTTTGTCCTTCGAGTTCCGCGTGCAGCGTGAACACCTGATCGTGTGGATTGTTTTCGGTGTGTTTGAGCATCCACGCGGCGACGTTGTGCGTATCGACACCGTCGACGCCGAGTATTTCGTCGAGCGTGGGCAGCGTGGTCGGCATCTGCACGTGCGCGAGCGTTTTACCCTCGACCACCGGCAGGTACGGCGAATGGCCGCGGCCGTCGGACGCGTAGCGCATGCCCCACGCGTCGATCTGCTCGAATGCGTGGCCGTTCATCTGCCAGCCCGCCGCGCCGTGCGTGACCGGCGGCGCGCCGAACACCTCGATGAAGCGCGCGTGGCTGTGCTGCATCTGCGCGACGGTCCACGCGCGATCTTTCGAGCGCACGTTGTCCTGCCAGTACACGTGATCCCATGTATGGATGCCGCACTCGAAGCCCGCTTCGTGGATCGCGCGCATCTCGGCGGCGGCCTTCGCGCCGATGTCCGGACCGGGCAGCAGCACCCCGTACATCAACTGCTTCACGCCGTAGTGCTCGACCACCGACGTGCGCGACACCTTTTTCAGAAAGCCCGGCCGCAGCACGCGCCGCATCGCCCAGCCGGTGTGGTCCGGCCCGAGGCTGAACAGGAACGTGGCGCGCGCCTTGAAGCGGTCGAAGATGCGGGCGAGATTCGGCACGCCTTCGCGGGTGCCGCGCAGCGTATCGATGTCGATCTTCAGGACGATTCGAGCCAAGGACGAACCCTTATTGCTGTTCGACGAGTGCGCGGGCTTCCGCGACGTGGCCGCGATACGCCTCGAAAATCTTGCGCAGCGCTTCGTCGAAAGTCGATTTCGGCGCCCAGTTCAGATCCTGCATCGTGTTGTCGATTTTCGGCACGCGGTTCTGCACGTCCTGATAGCCGTTGCCGTAGTACGCACCCGACGACGTTTCGACCAGTTGCACCTGTCTGGCCGTTTCCGCGTATTCCGGGAATTCGGCCGCGAGCGCGAGCATCTTGTGCGCGAGTTCGCGCACCGAGAAATTGTTGGTCGGGTTGCCGATGTTGTAGATCTTGCCGGTGGCGACACCGTTTTTGTTCTCGATGATCTTCATCAGCGCGCCGATGCCGTCGTCGATGTCGGTGAACGCGCGCTTTTGCGCGCCGCCGTCGACGAGGCTGATGTTCTCGCCGCGCACGATGTGGCCGAGGAACTGCGTGACCACGCGCGAGCTGCCTTCCTTCGGCGTGTAGATCGAGTCGAGACCCGGGCCGATCCAGTTGAACGGGCGAAACAGCGTGAAGTTCAGGCCTTCCATGCCGTAGCCCCAGATCACGCGGTCCATCAACTGCTTCGAGCACGCGTAGATCCAGCGCGGCTTGTTGATCGGGCCGTACGACAGCAGCGACTCTTCCGGATCGAACTGCTCGTCGGTGCACATGCCGTAGACCTCGGAGGTCGACGGAAACACGAGGTGCTTGCCGTACTTGACGGCCGAACGCACGATCGGCAGGTTCGCCTCGAAGTCGAGCTCGAACACGCGCAGCGGCTGCTTCACGTAGGTGGCGGGCGTGGCGATCGCGACGAGCGGCAGGATCACATCGCACTTGCGGATGTGATATTCGACCCATTCCTTGTTGATCGTGATGTCGCCTTCGAAGAAGTGCATCCGCTCATGATTGACGAGGTCGCCCAGACGCTCGGTCTGCATGTCCATCCCGAACACTTCCCAGTCGGTCGTTTCGAGAATGCGCTTGGACAGGTGATGGCCGATGAAGCCGTTCACACCCAGAATCAGGACTTTTTTCATGAATGTCGGGGAGTTTGGATGAGCTGGGCGAATTCCGCCGGACTGACGACAGTCTCGCCGCCGTCGTGCTGATGCCGCAATTCGTGGATGGAGATCGCGCGGCCGTCGCCGCAGATTGCGAAAACGGCATTATCGCTTACGTGCAGGCCCGGCGGCAAATCTGGCCGGAGCGCGCCGGGCATCGCGAGACGCGCCCGCGCGATGACGAAACGCCGGCCGTTCTGGTCCGTGAACGCGCCCGGGTAGGGTGGTGCGACCGCGCGGATCAGGTTGTAGACCTGCTGCGCGGATTGCGTCCAGTCGATCCGGCCGTCTTCGGGCTTGCGCCCGCCGTAATAGCTGCCGTGCGCGAGATCGTTCGGCAGATGCGGCGCCTCGCCCGCGAGCAGCGCCGGCAGCACGCGCCACAGCGTCTGCTCGGCGGCCACCGTGACCTTGTCGAACACCTGCGCGGCGGTATCGTCGGGCAGGATCGGCACCGGCGTTTGCGCGACGATCGCGCCCGCGTCGGGCTTGGCGGCCATTTCGTGCAGCGTCGCGCCGGTTTCGGTCTCGCCGTTGAGCACCGCCCAGTTGGTCGGCACGCGGCCGCGGTATTTCGGCAGCAGCGAGCCGTGCATGTTGTAAGCACCCCGTGCGGCAATCGCCAGCAGGTCGAGCGGCAACATGTGGCGGTAATAGAACGAGAAGATGAAGTCCGGCCGCGCGGCGCTCACCGCGGCGCGCAGTTCCGGGCTCTTCGGATCGGCCGGCGTGAGAACCGGAATGCCGTACCCGGCCGCGACGGCCGCGACGCTGCCGAACCAGATGTTCTCGCTCGGGTTGTCCTCGTGCGTGACGACGAGCGCCACGTCGACGCCGCGCGCGAGCAGCACCTGCAGGCAGCGCACGCCGACGTTGTGATACGCGAATACGACGGCGCGCGGCTTCATGGATTACGCCCCTGATCGGCGAACGGCGCCGGCTGCACGGCCTGCACGACGGTCTGGCGCGGCGCTTCGGCCACGGCCGCGCCGTTGCGCTCCTCGAGAATGGTCTGCACCAGATAGCGCGGCCGCGCGCGCACCTGCTGATAGATCCGGCCGATGTATTCGCCGAGCAGGCCGAGCGCGAAGATGATCACGCCGAGCAGGAAGAACGTGATCGCGAACAGCGTAAACACACCTTGCACTTCCGCGCCGATCACGAAGCGGCGAATCAGCAGCAGCACGAAGAGGGCCGCGGAGCCGAGCGACAGGATCACGCCGATGAACGACAGCCATTGCAGCGGCACTACCGAAAAGCCGGTGACGAGGTCGAAATTCAGACGAATCAGCGAATACAGCGAGTATTTCGATTCGCCGGCGAAGCGCTCCTCGTGCGCGACCTCGATCTCGACCGGGTTCTGCGCGAACGTGTACGCGAGCGCCGGAATGAACGTGTTGATCTCGCCGCAGCGGTTGATCGTATCGACGATATGGCGGCTGTATGCGCGCAGCATGCAGCCCTGGTCGGTCATCTTGATGCGGGTGATGCGCTCGCGCAGATGGTTCATCGCGCGCGAGGCCTTGCGGCGCCACAGGCTGTCCTGGCGCTGCATGCGGATCGTGCCGACGTAGTCGTAGCCTTCGCGCATCTTCGAGACCAGCTTGCCGATTTCCTCGGGTGGATTCTGCAGGTCGGCGTCGAGCGTGATCACGATCTCGCCGCGCGATTGCTCGAAGCCCGCCAGAATCGCCATGTGCTGACCGTAGTTACCGTTCAGCAGGATCACGCGGGTCGTGTCGGGCCGCGCGCGGAACTGCTCGGCGAGCAGCGCGGCGGATCTGTCGCGGCTGCCGTCGTTGATGAAGATCACTTCATAGCGGGTGCCGAGCGCGTCGAGCGCCGGATAGAGGCGCGCGAACAGCGCGGCCAGTCCGGCTTCCTCGTTGTACACCGGAATGATGATCGACACTTCCGGTGCGACGGCGCGATGTTCCGAATAAGTCATGTCCGCTTATTTTCCGTATTGTTCGCAAATTTCGTTGATCGCGCGGCACACGCGTTCGACGTCGCCCTCGTTCATCAGCGTGAAGAGCGGCAGCGTGACCGTGGACGCGCCGAAGCGCTCCGCGTGCGGGAACATACCCTCCCTGAAGCCGCGCGCGCGATACAGCGAAAACAGGTGCAGCGCCGGGTAGTGCACGCCGGAGCCGATGCCGCGCTCCTTCAGCTCGCCCATGAAGCCGGCGCGGTCGATCGACAGGTTTTCCAGCGGCAGCGTGATCTGGAACATGTGCCAGTTGCTGTTCTCGAAATCGGCGAACGGCAGGCCGACGCCGAGCCGCGCCGCCGCGCCGCCTTCGAAACCCGCGAAATACGCGCGCGCGAGTCGCTTGCGCTGCGCGATGAAGCGCTCGAGATGCGGCAACTGGCCGAGGCCGACGCGCGCCGCGACGTCGGTCAGGTTGTACTTGCTGCCGAGCACGTCGCAGTCCATGCCGTCGAAGCCGGTGCGGGTGATCCCCTGCAGCCGGTACTTCTGCGCGAGCACCGCTTCTTCCTCGTTGTTCAGCACGAGCGCGCCGCCTTCGACCGAGGTCAGGTTCTTGTTCGCGTGGAAGCTGAACGACACGATGTCGCCGAGCTTGCCGATGCGCTCGCCTTTCCAGCTCGAGCCGAACGCCTGCGCGGCGTCTTCGATTACGCGCAGCTTGTGCGCGCGGGCGATCGCGTAGAGGCGGTCCATGTCGACCGGCAGGCCGGACAGATAGACCGGCATCAGCGCCCTGGTGCGCGGCGTGATCGCCTTTTCGAGCAGATCGAGATCGATGTTGCGGGTGACCGGGTCGATGTCGGCGAACACCGGCGTCGCGCCGGTTTCGAGGATCACGTTGCTGGTCGACACCCAGGTGGCCGGCGTCGTGATGACTTCGTCGCCGGGACCCACGCCGGCGATGCGCAGCCCGATCTCGAGCGTCGCGGTGCCGGAATTGAAGGTGCGCACCGGACGGCCGCCGCAGAATGCGGAGAGCGCCGCCTCGAACTTCTGGTTCTGCGGCCCGGTGGTGATCCAGCCGGAACGCAGTACCTCGGCGACGCCCTGAATCGTTTCCTCATCGATCTCGGGTTTGACAAACGGCAAAAACGGGACTGTTGACTGGCTCATGAATGCATCGCTCGATTGAAAGGGGCGCGGCCCGACGGGCGCGAAGTAAACCACAAACTACGCGCAAACCCAAGACCGCGGCTGCAAAGGCATAACCCTACAGCATAGCGGGGCCAACCTTACGTCAGGCTTAGGCGGCTTGCGCGCCGCCCGGGTTCCTGCGCCGGTCGCGTGTCGCGGGCCGGCGCGGGCGAGAAACCGTAATAAACCGGGGAAAAACCCGGCGGAAAGTCTGGCGGAAAGGTCCGGCAATCCATCCGCCCGGAAATCGGGGCCGGCCATCCGTATCCGGCCGCGGCAATCCGGCTTCGCGCCTAGCTGCGCGCGAGCACGACCACGCCGACGAGGATGATGCCGATGCCGACCAGCTTCTGCACCGACATCACTTCGCCGAACAGATACCACGCGGCGAGCGCGTTGACGACGTAGCCGAGCGAGAGCATCGGGTAGGCGATCGACACGTCCACGCGCGAGAGCCCGATGATCCAGACCGCCACGCTGACTACGTAGCACGCGAGCCCGCCGATGATCGGCGGCTGGGTCGCGAGCTTGAAGCCGATGGGCAGGATGTTCGCACGGGTGAATTCGAAGTGTCCAACGGCATTCGTGCCGGCCTTGAGCAGCAGTTGCGCGCCGGCGTTCAGCGTCACGCCGGCGAGGATGCAGAAGAGGGAAATCGGGTTCATCGAGCGTTCCGGTTCTGGGAGGTCATGGTTGTGGTTTTGCCGCCGCGGGCGCCTCCGCCGGGGCCGCCGCGTCGGCGGCCGGCAGCGGCTTCATCACCACCACGCGGCGCGAATCGCGCGCGATCACCTGCATCGGCACGCCTTGTTTGACGAGGCGCTCGTAGGTCGGCGGCGGGATCAGCGCGAGCGCGTAGCGCTCGGCTTTCCAGCGCTCGATCCATGCGTCGACGGTGGGCACCCATTTCCGCGGCTCGACGGAGACGCCGAACGCGAGTTCGTCGGGGTGCTCGACCATGATCATCGTGTGGCCGATGTAGAACGGCAGCGTGTGGTCGAGCACGCCGACCGAATAGAACGGCGTGTCGGGCGGCAGCTTCGCGAGTTCGGCCTTGATGGCGGGCGCGAGCGGCGCGCCGGAGCTCAGGCGCCCGAACACGTCGTGCCCGGTGCCGGCGATCGTGCCGAGCAGCAGCCAGCCCGCGCCGAACGCGGCGAGCGCGCCGAGCCCAACGCGATTGCCCGCGCCGCCGCCCTGGCCGCGGCGGTTCAGCCACAGCGCGGCGAGCGTCAGCACGAACGCGACGGCGAGCGCGGCGAGCACCCACACGCGGAACGCGACGTACAGCTCGGCCGGATTGCGCGCGTTGCCAAGGCGCGGCAGGAACAGCGCCGCGAACGCGGCGACCACGAAAAAGAGCGCATAGCCCGCCAGATGGCGGCGCAATTGCTCGCGCGTGACGAGCGGCAGGTACATGCCGATCAGCATCGCGATCGGCGGCGCGATCGGCAGCGTGTAGGACAGCAGCTTCGAGTGCGATGCGCTGAAGAACAGGAAGATGAAAACGATCCACGTCAGCATCAGCGTGACCGGCGCGAAACCGTTCGGCTGACGCGGCTGGCGCCATGCATGGCGCGCGCTTTGCAGCGTCACCGACAGCCACGGCAGGAAGCCCACCAGCAGCACCGGCACGAAGTAGTAGAACGCCCCCGGGCGGTTCTGCTCGGGCGTCAGATAGCGCTCGAACTGCTGGACGATGAAGAAGAAGTTCAGGAATTCCGGATTGCGCTGCTGCACGAGCACGAACCACGGCGTCACGATCGCGAAAAAGAGGATCAGACCGCTCACCAGATACAGACGTTTCCACAGCGCCCAGTCGCGCGCGATCAGCGTATAGAGCACCAGCACCGCGCCGGGCAGGATCAGGCCGATCAGGCCCTTGGACAGCACCGCCAGCGCCATCGACGCCCAGCACACCCACATCCAGCCGCGCACGCACGAGGGCCGCAGGTTCGGGCGTTGCGCGAGCAGCAGCGAGCACAGCGTGAGCGTCATCCAGAACGACAGGCCCATGTCGAGCGTGTTGAAGTGGGCCATCAGGTTCCAGTACGGCGAGCAGGCGAGCACGAGCGCCGCGAATACGCCGGTCGCCGCGTTGAACACGCGCGCGCCCGTGAAGCCGATCAGCAGTACGCCGGCGAAGCCCGTCAGCGCGGTGTAGAGCCGCGCCTGCCACTCGCCGATGCCGAACCACGCGAACGTCAGCGCGTTCGCCCAGGTTTGCAGCGGCGGCTTCTCGAAATACTTGTAAGCGTTGTAGCGCGGCGTGATCCAGTCGCCGGTGAGCAGCATCTCGCGCGCCATTTCGGCGTAGCGGCCCTCGTCGCTCGGCAGCAGATGGCGCCAGCCGAGCGGCACGAACCAGATCACGGCGAGAACCAGCACCAGCAGCAGGATCGCGGTGCGGTTGAGCGGTAGCCTGGACGGCATATCGTTCATGAATTTTCAACCTTTTGTTATCGACATTGCGCGCACGGCGCGGCGGAGTGGTCCGGAACGGGCGGCCGGCCGGGCCGGCGCGGTCCCGCGCGGGATGCGCCGGCGCCGGGCACGCTCAGGCTTCGATCAGCAGCGCGGCCGCGACCTTGCGGCCCTCGGCCATCAGAATGTTGTAGGTGCGGCAGGCGGCCTTGAAGTCCATCGTTTCGACGCCGATGCGCTGCGCGGCGAGCGCGGCGGTCAGGCGCGGGTGCGGAAAGCGCAGCCGCTCGCCGCTGCCGAACACGACCACTTCGGGCGCGGCGTCGACCAGCATCGCGAAGTGCCCGGGGCTCAACTGCTCGAAGGACGAAACGGGCCAGGGAATAACCGGCGCGTCCGGCAGCAGGAGAATGCTGCCCGAGTGACGCTCCAGATTGATTTCGACATAGTCGGCGCCGTAGCCGGTGACGGTGTTCAGCGCGCCGCTGGAATCCTGATGTAATTTCAAATTGGTTTTCCGAAGTCGTCGTGAGACATCATGCGTGTTGCCTGCCTGGTTGGACGCGGCGCGGGCCGCGCGGTTCGACGCGCATGACACACGAGGGGGCCGAAAAGGCTTGCCGTTGCGGTTGGTGCATTGCGGAAGTCGGCCAAAATCCGCTAAATTATAGCTTTTTAGCCGCCTTGCGGCGCCCCTCGCTCAAGTGCCGCCACAAGCCGCGCCGAGCGCATCGGCGTGGCCCACCGGCTACCTGTGTCGGCATCGCCCGCTTATCGCCCGCGCCTGGCGTCCGCTGATTGCCTGCTTATTGTTTGTCTCCGGTTTGTCTTCGCCGCGGTTTTTGCTTCGCGGCGGCCCGACAGGATCGACCCAATCCGCGGCTGGCGGCCGTTGTTGCCGCCGCCGCGTCCGAATTCCCCGTCGCGGTGAATCCGGGCGGCCCGGTGTCGTCAACCGGGTCCCGTTTGCCCAGGATTTGCCCAAGCCATCAACCAGGATGAAGTGCCCGCCGTGAAACCGATTCTCAAATCCAACAAGTTGTTGAATGTCTGCTACGACATTCGCGGGCCCGTCCTCGAACATGCGAAGCGGCTCGAAGAAGAGGGCCACCGCATCATCAAGCTGAACATCGGCAATCTCGCGCCGTTCGGCTTCGAGGCGCCGGACGAGATCATTCAGGACATGATCCTGAACCTGCCGGGCTCGTCGGGCTACTCCGATTCGAAGGGGGTGTTCGCCGCGCGCAAGGCGATCATGCACTACACGCAGCAAAAGGGCGTGTACGGCGTCGAGCTCGACGACATCTACATCGGCAACGGCGCGTCCGAGCTGATCGTGATGGCGCTGCAGGGGCTCGTGAACGACGGCGACGAAGTGCTGCTGCCGGCGCCCGACTACCCGCTGTGGACCGCCGGCGTGAGCCTCGCGGGCGGCACGCCGGTGCATTACATCTGCGACGAATCGAACCGCTGGATGCCCGATCTCGACGACATCCGCGCGAAGATCACGCCGAACACGCGCGCGCTCGTCGTCATCAACCCGAACAACCCGACCGGCGCGCTGTACTCGGACGAGCTGCTGCTCGGCCTGATCGGGATCGCGCGCCAGCACGGCCTCGTGATCTTCGCCGACGAGGTCTACGACAAGATCGTCTACGACGGCAAGACCCACACGTCGATGGCGTCGCTGTCCGAAGACGTGCTCACGGTCACGTTCAACAGCCTGTCGAAGAGCTACCGTTCGTGCGGCTATCGCGCCGGCTGGATGGCGATTTCGGGCCTGACCGGCGAAAACCGCCGTCTCGCGAAAGACTATCTGGAAGGGCTCGGCATCCTCGCGTCGATGCGGCTGTGCCCGAACGTTCCCGGCCAGTACGCGATCCAGACCGCGCTCGGCGGCTATCAGAGCATCAACGACCTGATCGTGCCGGGCGGGCGTCTGTACAAACAGCGCGAGCTCGCTTACGACATGCTGACGTCGATTCCCGGCGTGAGCTGCGTGAAGCCGGAAGCGGCGCTCTACATGTTCCCGCGTCTCGATCCGAAGGTGTATCCGATCCAGAACGACCAGCAGTTCATCCTCGACCTGCTGCTGGAAGAACGCGTGCTGCTCGTGCAGGGCACCGGTTTCAACTGGAAGACGCCGGATCACTTCCGCGTCGTGTTCCTGCCGAACGTGGACGATCTCACGGATTCGATCAACCGGATCGCGCGTTTCCTCGACGGCTACCGCAAGCGTCACACAGCCTGAACCGGCCTCGCGTACGATGTGGCGCGCGAGTGTGACACATGAGGCGCCACGCCCGACCCCCGTTTTTTAATCATTTACTCGAAACACACGCTGCATGGAACCGATCAAAGTTGGACTGCTGGGCTTCGGCACGGTAGGCAGCGGCACCTTCACGGTACTGCGCCGCAATCAGGAAGAAATCAAACGCCGCGCGGGCCGCGGCATCGAGATTGCGCGCATTGCCGTGCGCAACCCCGCGAAGGCGACCGCGACGCTCGGCGGCGAAGCCGGCAGCGTGGCGCTGACCGATGACTTCAACGCGGTGGTGGACGATCCGTCGATCGCGATCGTCGCGGAAATGATTGGCGGCACCGGTATCGCGCGCGACCTCGTGCTGCGCGCGATCAACAACGGCAAGCACGTGGTCACGGCCAACAAGGCGCTGCTCGCGGTGCACGGCACGGAGATTTTCGAGGCGGCGCGCGCGAACGGCGTGATGGTCGCGTTCGAGGCGGCGGTGGCGGGCGGCATTCCGATCATCAAGGCGCTGCGCGAAGGGCTGACGGCGAACCGCATCCAGTACATCGCCGGCATCATCAACGGCACGACGAACTACATCCTGTCGGAGATGCGCGACCGCGGGCTCGATTTCGCGACCGCCTTGAAAGCCGCGCAGGAGCTCGGTTACGCGGAAGCCGATCCGACCTTCGACATCGAAGGCGTCGATGCCGCGCACAAGGCGACGATCATGAGCGCGATCGCATTCGGCGTGCCGGTGCAGTTCGACCGCGCGTACGTCGAGGGCATCAGCAAGCTCGCCGCGATCGACATCAAATATGCCGAGGAACTGGGCTACCGTATCAAGCTGCTCGGTATCGCGCGCCGCGCCGACAAGGGCATCGAATTGCGGGTGCATCCCACGCTGATTCCGGAAAAGCGCCTGCTCGCGAACGTGGAAGGCGCGATGAACGCGGTCGTCGTGCACGGCGACGCGGTCGGCGCCACGCTGTACTACGGCAAGGGCGCGGGCGCGGAGCCGACGGCGTCCGCCGTGGTCGCCGATCTGGTGGACGTCACGCGCCTGCACACGGCCGACCCCGAGCATCGCGTGCCGCATCTGGCGTTCCAGCCGGACAGCCTGTCGAACACGCCGATTCTGCCGATCGACGACGTGACGAGCGGCTACTACCTGCGCCTGCGCGTCGCGGACGTGACCGGCGTGCTGGCCGACATCACGCGCATCCTCGCCGACAGCGGCATCTCGATCGACGCGCTGCTGCAGAAAGAATCCGAGCAGGTCGACGCGAACGGCAAGGGCGAAACGGACATCATCCTGATCACGCACGTGACGGTCGAAAAGCAGGTCAACGCCGCGATCAGGTCGATCGAGGCGCTGAAGACCGTCGTCTCGCAAGTCACGAAGCTGCGCATGGAAGCGCTGAACTAGGCCGAACTATGAACTACCTTTCCACGCGCGGCGCCGGAGCCGGCGAGCGCCATACCTTCTCCGACATCCTGCTCGGCGGTCTCGCGAAAGACGGCGGGCTGTATCTGCCGGCCGAATATCCGCGCGTCACGTCCGACGAGCTCACGCGCTGGCGCACGCTGCCGTATGCGGACCTCGCGTTCGAGATCCTGTCGAAATTCAGCGACGACATTCCCGCTGAAGATCTACGCGCGCTCACGCGCAAGACCTACACGGCCGCCACGTACTGCAACGTGCGCGACGACGAAAGCGCCGCGCAGATCACGCCACTGAAGACGCTCGGCGTCGAGAACGGCGCGCCGCTCGTCCTGCTCGAACTGTCGAACGGCCCGACGCTCGCGTTCAAGGACATGGCGATGCAGTTGATCGGCAACCTGTTCGAGTACGCGCTGGCCAAACATGGCGAAACGCTGAACATCCTCGGCGCGACGTCCGGCGACACCGGCAGCGCCGCCGAATACGCGATGCGCGGCAAGCAGGGCATCCGCGTGTTCATGCTGTCGCCGCACGGGAAGATGAGCGCGTTCCAGACCGCGCAGATGTACAGCCTGCAAGACCCGAACATCTTCAACCTCGCGGTGGAGGGTGTGTTCGACGACGCGCAGGATATCGTCAAGGCCGTGTCGAACGATCACGCGTTCAAGGCGAAGTACAAGATCGGCACGGTCAATTCGATCAACTGGGCGCGTGTCGTCGCGCAGGTCGTCTACTACTTCAAGGGCTACTTTGCCGCGACGAAGTCGAACGACGAGCGCGTGTCGTTCACGGTGCCCTCGGGCAACTTCGGCAATGTCTGCGCGGGGCACATCGCGCGCATGATGGGCCTGCCGATCGAGAAGCTCGTCGTCGCGACGAACGAGAACGACGTGCTCGACGAGTTCTTCCGCACCGGCCTCTACCGCGTGCGCAAGGCAGCCGAGACGTATCACACCAGCAGCCCGAGCATGGACATCTCGAAAGCATCGAACTTCGAGCGTTTCGTGTTCGACCTGCTCGGCCGCGATCCGGCGCGCGTGCTGCAACTGTTCCGCGACGTCGAGGAGAAGGGCGGCTTCGACCTCGCGGCAAGCGGCGATTTCGCGCGGGTGAAGGCGTTCGGTTTCGTGTCGGGCAGCAGCAGCCACGATACCCGCGTCGATACGATCCGCGACGTGTTCGAGCGCTACGACACGATGATCGACACGCACACGGCCGACGGCGTGAAGGTCGCGCGCGAACATTTGCAGCCCGGTATTCCGATGATCGTGCTCGAGACCGCGCAGCCGATCAAGTTCGGTGAGACGATCCGCGAAGCGCTGCTGCGCGAACCGGAGCGGCCGGCGGCGTTCTCGGGGCTCGAGTCGCTGCCGCAGCGCTTCGAGGTCGTGCCGGCGGATGCGCAGCGGGTGAAGGATTTCATCGTGGCTCACACCGGGGAACCCGCGGGCGAACAAGCTCGCGCCTGAGTGGCCACGTAAGTGGCCAGATAAATAGCCACATAAGTGGCAGCAGGCCTTGCTAACCAGCAAGGTCAACAGGCGTCGTCAGGCACACCGGGTCGCGTGGGCCGCCTCCGCGAAAAACGCGGCCCGCGCATCCTCGCCCCCACGCATCGAAAAACACAAAAAACTCCCCATAACGCCCGGCCGCCCAGGCTGACGGCATCGGCCGCTACAATGTTCTTTTAACCTGCGGCTTCGAGTCCGAGATGTCCACACCCACGCCCCGCGCTCCGATGCTCGCCACTGCCGATGCGCTGGCGATCCTGCTTGACGCCGCGCGCCCGGTCGACGGCACGCAATCGCTGCCGACGCTCGACGCGCTGAACCGCGTGCTGTCCGCCGACGTGACGTCGCCGCTCGACGTCCCGCCGATGAACACGAGCGCAATGGACGGCTACGCGATCCGCATCGCCGATCTCGCGCACGGCAGCCGCCTGCCGGTCTCGCAGCGTATTCCGGCCGGCCATGCGCCGACGCCGCTCGCGCCCGGCAGCGCGGCGCGCATCTTCACCGGCGCGACGGTGCCGCCCGGCGCCGACGCGGTCGTGATGCAGGAGCAAACCGAGGCGGCCGGCGACGAAGTCACGATCGTGCATCGGCCGCAGGCGGGTGAGTGGATCACCGCGCAGGGCGCGGACATTCGCGCGGGCTCCGTGATCCTGCCGGCCGGCACGCGGCTCACGCCGCAGGCGCTGGGGCTGGCCGCGTCGGTCGGTTGCGCGGCGCTCGACGTGCGCCGCCGCGTGAAGGTCGCGGTGTTCTTCACCGGCGACGAGCTGACGATGCCAGGCGAGCCGCTGGAGCCGGGCGCGATCTACAATTCGAATCGCTTCACGCTGCGCGGGCTGCTCGAAAAGCTCGGCTGCGAGGTGGCCGACTACGGCATCGTCGCGGATCAGCTCGACGCGACCCGCGCGACGCTGCGCGAAGCCGCTCGGGCGCACGACCTGATCCTGACCTGCGGCGGCGTATCGGTAGGCGAGGAGGATCATGTGAAGCCGGCGGTCGAGGCCGAAGGGCGTCTGTCGATGTGGCAGATTGCGATGAAGCCGGGCAAGCCGCTCGCGTTCGGCGCGGTGCGCCGTGACGCGGCCGGGGATGGGGCGTCTTCGGCAACCGCGGCCGCAACGTTCTTCATCGGTCTGCCCGGCAACCCGGTGTCGAGCTTCGTCACGTTCCTGCTGTTCGTGCGGCCGTTCGTGCTGCGTCTTGCCGGCGTGCAGGCGGTCGCGCCGCGCGCGTTGTCGCTGCGCGCGGACTTCACGCTGGGCAAGGCCGATCGCCGCAACGAGTTCCTGCGCGCGCGCGTCAACGCGGCGGGCGGCCTCGATCTGTTTCCGAACCAGAGCTCGGCGGTGCTGACCTCGACCGTGTGGGGTGACGGTCTGATCGACAATCCGCCCAATCACACGATCAGCGCCGGCGAGACCGTGCGCTTCATTCCGTTTTCCGAACTGCTGAACTGAGGCCGGCGCTGCGGCGCAGCCCGGCGGCATCCCGATGAAGATTGAACTCCGATACTTTGCAAGCGTGCGTGAAGCGCTCAACACGTCCGACGAAACCGTCGACGTCCCCGACGGCATCGCGACCGTCGGCGACGTGCGCGCGTGGCTGCGCGTGCGCGGCGGCATCTGGGCCGAGACGCTCGCCGAAGGCCGCGCGCTGCGCATGGCCTGCAATCACGTGATGACCGACGCGGGCACGCGCATCACCGAGGGCTGCGAGGTCGCGTTCTTTCCGCCTGTGACCGGCGGCTGAGCGGTGCGCGTCGCCGTTATCCAGACAGAAGACCTCAGGAGCCGTCCATGCCCGTTCGCGTCCAGACCGAAGATTTCGACCTCACCGCCGAGGTGGCCGCGCTGCGGGCGCGCAACCCGAAGATCGGCGCGGTTGCCTGCTTCATCGGCACGGTGCGGGATCTGAACGAAGGCAGCGCGGTCGAGACGATGGAGCTCGAGCACTATCCGGGCATGACGGAGAAGTCGCTCGAGGCGATTGTCGAGCGTGCGCGCGAGCGCTGGCCCGGTATCGAGGTGTCGATCGTGCATCGGGTCGGCAAGCTGTATCCGCTCGATCAGATCGTGCTCGTCGCGACGACGGCCGCGCATCGCGGCGACGCGTTCGCGTCGTGCGAATTCGTGATGGACTATCTGAAGACCGAGGCGCCGTTCTGGAAGAAAGAGAAAACCGACGCCGGCGAGCGCTGGGTCGACGCGCGCGTGACGGACGACGCGGCGCTTGCGCGCTGGGGTATCGAATCGGGGAACCGGACGGGCGGGTAGGCGGGGTGAGGCTGCAAGGCTGCCGTATTCACGTTTCCAGCGCGAGCCGGATCCAACCCATTCACGCGTCGCGCGAGCGGCCGATGATCGGCACCGGAAACGGCTCGCCAGCCGGCCGTGCCGGATGATCTCCATCGTCATCGCGCGGCCGCTTCGGCGCGACGCGATCGAGCAGCGCCTGCTGCTCCGCCGGAATCTTGTAATCCCAGCCGAAACGGCTCAACTGCAGGCTTTGCGCGATCCGCAGCGCGGGCTCCATGAAGCGCACCGCCGCAGCCGGCTGATAGCGCGATTCGACCGTATCGAGAAACAGATACAGCCAGCGGCTGAAGTGCTGCGGCTCGATGCCTTCGAGTGGCTGATGCGCCTGCTGCACGTTGCCGCGATACTGCTTCGCCCCCAGCACGAGGCTGCCCCAGAACGTGCACATCTTCGGCAGATGATCGTCCCAGCGGCCCGCGAGCTTCGCGTCGAAAACGGGCCCCAGCAGCGGATCGGCGCGCACGCGATCGTAAAAGCCATAGACGAGATCGCGGATATTCACCTCGGTGGGTTCGGCCGCGCGTTCGACCGGCGCAGCGGCGGGAAAGGACGGATTCATGCGGATTCCAGAAAAATGCGCTTCCTGACGGCGCGGGCTGCCGGCGTGGCGCGGGCGGCGGGCAATTGCCGGAACGCGTCGCAAGCGGCGCAGGCCGGCCGGGGCGATGCGCGGGCGAATTCCCTGCTTTTCAGGCGAATGATCGCGGCGGGAAACGTTACCATTGCCACTGAAAACGATACAAAGCAAAGGCCGATGCCGTCGTCCAAGTTATCTTAGCTCAGGGTCCGGCGGCCATCCCTGGCAACCTTTGAGTCGACACGGTTATCCGCGCGGCCGCGGCCCGCTTGCTCACCGCCTTTTCACGTCCTATCTGCATCCATGAGACTGACCGACTATACGGATTACGCGCTGCGCGTGCTGTTGTACCTCGCGGTGCGAGGCGATGGACTAGCGACGATCCAGGACATTTCGCAGGCGTACGGCATCTCGAAGAACCATCTGATGAAGGTCGTGCAGCAACTCAGCGAACGCGGCTGGGTCGAGACCGTGCGCGGGCGCCATGGCGGACTGCGGCTCGGCGAGCAGGCACTCGCGCTGACCGTCGGCGACGTGGTGCGCCTGACCGAAAACGATTTTGCGCTGGTCGGCTGTCTGCCGGACCGGCAGGGCGAGCAGCGCGCTTGCGTGATCACGTCGCATTGCCGCTTGCGCGGCGCGCTGCTGGCGGCGCGCGATGCCTTTCTCGCCGAACTCGATCGCTATACGATCGCCGAGGTCGCGCAGCCTCAAGGACCGCTCGCGTCGTTGCTCGGCCTCGGCGCGACGATTCCGATACTGCCGGTGGCGGCGGTGTCGGGCGGCTCGGGCGGCTCGAGTGGCGCGGGCGGCGGCAACCCCACGCCACCGGGCTGAAAACGGGGCCGCGACGGTTGTTTCGCTCAAATGTTAAATAGTTGCGGTCGAGGCCAAAAAAGCGCTTGAAACCCCAATAAAACGCCTCATTTTGGTGGTAATCGAAATTGGAGGTCTCTTGATGAGAATCGACAAACTCACCACTAAATTCCAGGAAGCATTGGCGGACGCGCAGAGTCTGGCCGTCGGCCACGACAATCAATACATCGAACCGGTGCACGTGCTGTCCGCGCTCGTCGCGCAGCAGGACGGCTCCGCGCGTTCGTTGCTGTCGCGCGCGGGCGTGCATGTGCAGCCGCTGCAAACCGCGCTCAACGACGCGATCACGCGGCTGCCGCAGGTGCGGGGCACCGACGGCAACGTGCAGATCGGCCGCGACCTGACCGGTCTGTTGAACCAGGCCGACAAGGAAGCGCAGAAGCTCAACGACACGTTCATCGCGAGCGAGATGTTCCTGCTCGCGGTCGCCGACGACAAGGGCGAGGTCGGCCGGCTCGCGCGCGAGCATGGGCTGTCGCGCAAGTCGCTCGAAACCGCGATCGCCGCGGTGCGCGGCGGTTCGCAGGTGCACAGCCAGGACGCCGAAAGCCAGCGCGAGGCGCTGAAGAAGTACACGATCGACCTGACCGAACGCGCGCGCGCCGGCAAGCTCGATCCGGTGATCGGCCGCGACGACGAAATCCGCCGTTCCATTCAGATCCTGCAACGCCGCACCAAGAACAACCCGGTGCTGATCGGCGAGCCGGGTGTCGGCAAGACCGCGATCGTCGAAGGGCTCGCGCAGCGCATCGTCAACGGCGAAGTGCCGGAAACGCTGAAGAACAAGCGCGTGCTGTCGCTCGACATGGCCGCGCTGCTCGCGGGCGCCAAATATCGCGGCGAGTTCGAGGAACGTCTGAAGGCCGTGCTCAACGACATCGCGAAGGACGAAGGGCAAACCATCGTCTTCATCGACGAAATCCATACGATGGTCGGCGCCGGCAAGGCCGAAGGCGCGATGGATGCGGGCAACATGCTGAAGCCGGCGCTCTCGCGCGGCGAGCTGCATTGCGTCGGCGCGACCACGCTCGACGAATACCGCAAGTACATCGAGAAGGATGCCGCGCTCGAGCGCCGCTTCCAGAAGGTGCTGGTGGACGAGCCGTCGGTCGAGGCGACCATCGCGATTCTGCGCGGTCTGCAGGAGCGCTATGAGCTGCACCACGGCGTCGACATCACCGATCCGGCGATCGTCGCGGCGGCGGAGCTGTCGCATCGCTACATCACGGACCGCTTCCTGCCGGACAAGGCGATCGATCTGATCGACGAAGCCGCGTCGAAGATCAAGATGGAAATCGACTCGAAGCCGGAAGAGATGGACCGGCTCGATCGTCGGCTGATCCAGTTGAAGATCGAACGCGAGGCTGTGAAGAAGGAGAAGGACGAAGCGTCGCAGAAGCGTCTGCAACTGATCGAAGAGGAAATCGAGCGGCTGAATCGCGAATATTCGGACCTCGACGAAATCTGGACCGCGGAAAAAGCGGCGGTGCAGGGCAGCGCGCAACTGAAGGAAGAGATCGAGAAAACGCGCGCGGAAATCACGCGTCTGCAGCGCGAGGGCAAGCTCGAGAAAGTGGCCGAATTGCAGTACGGCAAGCTGCCGGGGCTCGAGGCGCAACTGAAGGAAGTCACGCGCGCCGAGGCCGAAGAGCAGAACAGTCCGAAGCGTCCGCGTCTGTTGCGCACCCAGGTCGGTGCGGAGGAAATCGCGGAAGTCGTGTCACGCGCCACCGGCATTCCGGTATCGCGGATGATGCAGGGCGAGCGCGAAAAGCTGCTGCAGATCGAGTCGAAACTGCATGAGCGCGTGGTCGGCCAGGACGAAGCGATCAACGCGGTCGCCGATGCGATCCGCCGCTCGCGCGCGGGTCTGTCGGACCCGAACCGTCCGTACGGCTCGTTCCTGTTCCTCGGGCCGACCGGTGTCGGCAAGACCGAGCTGTGCAAGGCGCTGGCGTCGTTCCTGTTCGATTCGGAAGATCACCTGATCCGTATCGACATGAGCGAGTTCATGGAGAAGCACAGCGTCGCGCGTCTGATCGGCGCGCCGCCGGGCTATGTCGGCTACGAGGAGGGCGGTTATCTGACCGAGGCCGTGCGCCGCAAGCCGTATAGCGTGATCCTGCTCGACGAAATCGAGAAGGCGCATCCGGACGTGTTCAACGTGCTGCTGCAGGTGCTCGACGACGG
>NZ_JASGFN010000008.1:0-301451 GCF_047605525.1 Paraburkholderia sp.
GCCACGGCGACGGCGGTCACGGTCATGGAGATGGTGGCCATGGCGACGGCGGTCACGGTCATGGCGATGGTGGCCACGGCGACGGCGGTCACGGTCATGGAGATGGTGGCCATGGCGACGGCGGTCATGGACATGGTGATGGCGGCCATGGCGACGGCGGTCATGGACATGGTGATGGTGGCCATGGCGACGGCGGCCATGGCGACGGCGGCCACGGCGATGGCGGCCACGGCGATGGCGGTCATGGTGACGGTGGCCATGGTGACGGCGGCCATGGCGATGGTGGCCATGGTGACGGCGGTCACGGTGACGGCGGTCATGGTGACGGTGGTCACGGCGACGGCGGTCATGGCGACGGCGGTCACGGCGACGGCGGCCATGGTGACGGCGGTCATGGCGATGGCGGTCATGGTGACGGTGGTCATGGCGATGGCGGTCATGGTGACGGTGGCCATGGCGATGGCGGTCATGGCGATGGCGGTCATGGTGACGGTGGCCATGGTGACGGCGGCCATGGCGATGGTGGCCATGGCGATGGCGGTCATGGTGACGGTGGCCATGGCGATGGCGGTCATGGTGATGGCGGCCATGGTGACGGCGGTCACGGCGATGGCGGCCATGGTGACGGCGGTCATGGCGATGGCGGCCATGGTGACGGCGGTCATGGCGACGGCGGTCATGGCGACGGCGGTCACGGCGACGGTGGCCATGGCGATGGCGGTCATGGTGACGGTGGCCATGGTGACGGCGGTCACGGTGATGGCGGTCATGGCGACGGCGGTCATGGCGACGGCGGTCACGGCGACGGCGGTCATGGCGACGGTGGTCACGGTGATGGCGGCCATGGTGACGGCGGTCACGGTGACGGCGGTCATGGCGATAGCGGCCACGGCGATGGTGGTCATGGCGATGGTGGTCACGGCGCCAGCGGTCATGGTGGCCAGGGCAATGGCGGCAACGGCGGTGGCCAAGGCAATGGCGGCCCCGGAAACGGCGGTCATGGTGGCAGCGGTGGTCCCGGCAACGGTGGCAACGGCGGAGGCCAAGGCAACGGAGGCTCCGGAAACGGTGGCCATGGTGGCAACGGTGGCGGCCAGGGCAATGGCGGCAATGGTGGTGGCCAAGGCAACGGTGGCCCCGGAAACGGCGGTCATGGTGGCAGCGGCGGTCCCGGCAACGGTGGTAATGGCGGTGGCCAGGGCAATGGCGGTAACGGTGGTGGCCAAGGCAACGGTGGTTCCGGAAACGGCGGTCATGGTGGCAGCGGTGGTCCCGGCAACGGTGGCAACGGCGGTGGCCAGGGCAATGGCGGTAACGGTGGTGGCCAAGGCAACGGTGGCCCCGGAAACGGCGGTCATGGTGGCAGCGGCGGTCCCGGCAACGGTGGCAACGGCGGTGGCCAGGGCAATGGCGGCAACGGTGGTGGCCAAGGTAATGGCGGCCCCGGAAACGGCGGTCATGGTGGCAGCGGTGGTCCCGGCAATGGTGGCAACGGTGGCGGCCAAGGCAACGGTGGCGGCCAAGGCAACGGCGGCGGCCAAGGCAACGGCGGCGGCCAAGGCAACGGCGGCGGCCAAGGCAACGGCGGCGGCGAGGGCAACGGCGGAGGCCAAGGCAACGGTGGCCGCGGTGGCCCGGGCAACGGCGGTTTCGGTGGCGGCTTTGGCGGTGGCCACGGTGGCGGCTTCGGTCACGGTGGTGGCTTTGGCGGCGGCTTCGGCGGAGGCCCGGGTAACGGCGGAGGCCAGGGCAATGGCGGAGGCGAGGGCAACGGCGGAGGCCAGGGCAACGGCGGCCGCGGTGGTCCGGGCAACGGCGGCTTCGGTGGCGGCTTTGGCGGTGGCCGCGGCGGCTTCGGTGGCGGCTTCGGCCACGGTGGTGGTTTCGGCGGCGGCTTCGGCGGCCACGGCGGCGGCTTCGGCGGCCACGGCGGTGGCTTCGGCGGCGGCCATGGTGGCGGCTACGGCGGTGGTGGCGGTGGCAATGGCGGCGGCCACGGCGGCGGCAACCACTAACCGGTGGGCGATCCCCGCATCACGCGGGGCACCCATCGGGTGCGGAGACCGGCTCCCCGGTCCCCGCACCCGAACCGGTCCCGAGCAACAGCAAAGAAACAGCAGAAGAAGTAAACAGGCAAAACGAGTCAAAGCAGTGGACGGCCACCACCGTCCACTCACCCCGCCAGTTCGATCACCTTGTCCTGCACGACGAGGAAGACCTTCTCCCCAGCGACGCGTCCCGTCTCACGCGCGCCTCCCGTAAAGCTCCCAAAAGCCGGCAGCACCCCGCAATCGGCACCCAGCCGAAAACACGGCACACGCACCGAATCGGTCCGCGTCGTAATCCGATAGACCGGGTGCACATGACCCGCAAGCACATACGCGCCGTCAACCGCGCGCGGATGATGACACAGCGCCCACGGTCCGACACGCCACGGCGCGCGCGCGTATTCGACATCCAGTGTGCGAGGCAACGCACCCGCATGCCGGTCGTGATTGCCTTCCACCAGCACCACGTGCAATTGCGGATGCGTCGCGCGCCACGCATGCAACGCGTCGAGCGTGAGCGGCGTCAGCGATTCGCGCGCGTGCAGCAGATCGCCGAGAAACACGAGCATCACCGGTTCGAATTCGGCGATCAGCAGATCGATACGCAGCAGATTGTCCGCGGTCGACCCCGTCGGCACCGGAATGCCGCGCGCGCGAAATACGGCGTCCTTGCCGAAATGCGCATCGGCGATAAAGAGCGCGCGCAGTACCGGATCGAAACTCGCGCGCAAGCTCGACAGCACGAGCGGCTGTCCGGCGATCTCGATTGCAAGCGAGGAGAACGTCATCGTTGCGCTGCCTTCTCGAGTTCCGCCAGCATCCGCTCGACGCGATCCGCGAGCTTCTCCGTGCTGACTTTTTCACGCAGGCGTCCGACGATCAACGGAAATGCGAATGGCGTCGGCTTTTTGGGCTGCGTCATGACGACGCGGCTCGCGTTCATTCGCTCGAGCGCGCCGCGAATGCGCCGCACGTCGAGTTCCTGCAGCAATACTTCGGTATCGGCCTGGCTCAATAGAAGATTGCCGCGATCATGCTGACGGAAGATCTCGTAGAAAAGTCCGCTCGACGCCTGCAATTGCCGCGCGCTTTTCTGCTGTCCCGGATGCGCCTGAAAGACGAGTCCCGATACGCGCGCAATCTCGCGAAAACGCCGTAACGACAATTCGGACGAATTGAGGCTCGCGAGAATGTCGTGATCGAGTTCGTCGAGCGACAGTAAGCCGCATTGCAATTGCGCATCCCAATCGAATGGTTGCGCGCACAGCAACTCGAAACCGTAGTCGTTCATCGAAATCGAAAACGTGCCGGGCTTCTCGCGTGCGACGCGCCATGCGAGCAGTGCACCGAGACCGATATGCGCGGTGCGTCCCGCGAATGGATAGCAGAAGAAATGATGTCCTTCGCGCGATTTCAGCAACTCGATGACGAGTACCCCGGGCGCGGGCAATGCCGACCACTTCTGCTGCAATTCGAGCAGCGGGCGAACCGCGCGCATTTCCGGTTCGTCATAGATGCCTTCGGCGGCGCGCGCGAGCATCGTCAGCGTGGCGTCGGCGAGTTCGGACGAAAGCGGCATGCGGCTGCCCGCCCATTGCGGCATCGCTCCGCGCGACGAGGTCGCGCGCCGTACCCACGCGGTCATGTCCTGCACGCGGACCAGTTCCAGCACGCGGCCGCCGAATGAGAAAACGTCGCCGGGCTTGAGCCGTGAAATAAACGATTCCTCGATTGCGCCAATTCGTCCGCCCGACAGATACGCGACATTCAGCGTGCCGCTCGCGACGATCGTGCCGATGTTGTTGCGATGCCGCCGCGCGAGATCGTCGCGCGGCACGCGATAGAGACCGTCGTCGCCGCGTGCGACGCGATGGTAGTCCGGATACGCGCGCAGCATCGCGCCGCCGCCTTCGACAAAGCCGAGTGCCCAGTCGAATTCCGTTTGCGTGAGATCGCGGTATGCATAGGTGCGCAGTATTTCCCTGTATAGCTCGCGCGCGTCGAAGCCGCCGCCTGCCGCGACGGTGACGAGATGCTGCACCAGCACGTCGAAAGGCTTTTCCGGCGTGTCGCGGCTTTCGATCCGCCGGCTTTCGACGGCCTCGCGCGCGGCGGCGGCTTCGATCAGTTCGAGTGCATGCGTCGGCACGATCGTCACGCGCGACGGCAAATCAGGCGCATGGCCCGAGCGTCCGGCGCGTTGCATCAAACGCGCGACGCCCTTTGGCGAACCGATCTGGAATATGCGTTCGACCGGCAGAAAATCGACGCCTAGATCGAGGCTCGACGTACATACGACCGCTTTCAGCAAACCGTTCTTCAAACCGCGCTCGACCCATTCGCGCACCTGCTGATCGAGCGAACCGTGATGCAGCGCGATCGATCCGGCCCATTCAGGCCTCGCTTCGAGCAGCGCCTGATACCAGACCTCGCACTGCGAGCGGGTGTTGGTGAAGACGAGCGAGGTTCGTGCTTCATCGATTGCATGCGCGACGGCATCGACCTGACGCATGCCCATATGACCGCCCCACGGAAAGCGCTCGATCGTCTCGGGAATGAGCGTGTCGACGATCAGTGTCCTGGGCAGTGCACCACGCACGCTGACGCGCGGCGTCGCGACCGGCGCGAGCAGCACGTCTTCGGCGAACGGCAGATTGCCGAGCGTCGCCGACAGGCCCCACACCTGCAAGTCGGGCCGCCAATGCGTGAGACGCGCGAGCGCGAGTTGTGTCTGCGTGCCCCGCTTGTTGCCGAGCAATTCATGCCACTCGTCGACGATCACGAGCCGTACGTGCGAGAGCACTTCGCGCGCATCGGCGCGCGTGAGGATCAGCGTCAGGCTCTCGGGTGTCGTGACGAGCGCGGACGGCATGCGCCGGTTTTGCCGCGCGCGTTCGGCCGATGACGTATCGCCGGTGCGCAGCCCGACGCTCCAGGGCACCGCGAGTTCGGCCGCCGAGCTTTGCAACGCGCGCGCGGTGTCGGCGGCGAGCGCGCGCATCGGCGTGATCCATAACACGGTGAGCGGCTCGGGGTGCTTGCGCGCCGCGGACGATTCGCTCGCGAACGCGGCGAGCGCGCCGAACCACACGGCCCAGGTCTTGCCGGCGCCGGTAGTTGCATGCAGCAGACCGCTCGCGCCCCTGGCAATTTCGCGCCACGCGTCGCGTTGAAAATCGAATGGCTGCCAGCGGCGTGCGGCGAACCACGCGTCGAGTTTGTCCGCGAAAGGGCGGCGCGCTTCTTCCGGCGTGTACGACGGGAACGGCAGCGGTTCGAAAGCGGGCTCGCGCGCGTCGAGCCGCGCCTGCTGGGCGCGGCTGCGCGGAATCCGCCGTGGCCGGGGCGCGCGGCGCGCTGCGTCAGCCGTCGAAAGAGGCGGGGTGGCGGGATCGTCGCGATCGTTGCGATCGTCGGGTGGGGCCGGCTCGGTCATCGAAAGCGCTCTTTAGCATGAGATTCGCGTGCCGGCGAATGGCTCGCCGGGGATATTCACGTGGACTTCGGCGTTGCGGCAGTGGTTCATCGAAAGCCGCTTCGCGGCGACGCTCAGCCGTGCATCCTTCAGCCGGGGCCGTGCCGTCGATCCGCTACAATGCGGCGAATCACCCCATTGGAGACTCGCCTTGAAATCACTCGTTGCATTGCTGGCCGCAACCGTTCTTTCCTCGACCGCAATGGCTGCCGCGCCGGCTACGGAAAAGCTGCCGTCCGGGGTCGTCGTCGAACACCTCATGCAAGGTACGGGCCCGCAACCGTCCGCGACCGACGTCGTCAAGGTCAACTATCGCGGCACGCTTCCCAACGGCACCGAATTCGATAGCTCCGCGAAGCACGGCGGCCCGGCCACGTTCCCGCTCAATCGCGTGATTCCGTGCTGGACGCAAGGCGTTCAGAAAATGAAAGTAGGCGGTAAGGCGCGGCTCACCTGCCCGGCGGCGACCGCATATGGCGATCGCGGGGTCGGCCCGATTCCGCCGAACACCGACCTGACGTTCGAAGTCGAACTCGTCGACATCGTCAAGTGATAGCGCGCGAAATACGTATGACGCGCTGAAGCCCGGGCCTCGCTGCGGAATCGCAGCGAGGCTTTATTTTTTGGGGAGCGGAGTCGAGATAACCCGCGCGGCGAGTATTTCGAGCTGATTGCGAAGCGCCGCGTGGAGAGCAATCTGGATATTGCGCTATTTCAGTCGGGCCGCTTGCTTTGCAGTGGACATTTACACATCATTGTCACCGGAGGCTCGCGCTCGGGTATCTGAATGAACAGGCACTGGAATAACCTCTCTCCGTTAACGTATCCGACCTGACTGGTCTGCTCCATGGGTGGTTCATATGCCGCCCAGCGGTCCTTTTTCTACGTGTTTCTCCGTACTCACGCGCGCGGCCGGGCGGTGCAGCGCCGCATCGACTCTCTGCTTCCCGGCAGCAGCCCAAACGTTTGACTGGCTCAAAAACGCGGAAAATGCGTCTTTTTTCAAGTCTCGCGCCATTGACTCGTCTACTATCTACGCACACGCAACCCCCGCCACCCTCCTGCCGGCCACCGGGAATACGCCGGCCGTTCTTCTTCGCGCGCCAGGAGCGCATGCCATGAATATCGACTTTCACTACGGTGTGGTCTACATTGCCGCGCGAGTCGGTGGAATGACACCCGACGACGCACAGACGGTCGCCCATGCATGTCAGTACGTCGACGATGCGACAACGAGCGGAATACTCCGTTTTAAAGGCGGCGAAACATACGAGCGGTTTGCGACCGCGCACAAGTTATTCGATTACGCCAATACCGAGAATGACCAGAATCGCCTGGTCTGGACGCCATTTCATTTTCTGCCTGCCGGAGTGGGGGCAAGCCTGGAGGAAAAAGCCATTTGCCGGCCGGACAGCGAGGTGGCGCGCGAAGTCGTGCGGCGCGCCATCCGGCAGCGCGATTCGGAAACGGCTTTGCACCGACTCGGCGTGACGCTTCATACGTATGTCGATACCTGGGCGCACCAGGGATTCGCGGGAATCGAAAGCCCGTGGAACCGCGTGCATCTGCTGGAAGCCCAGGATTGCACGCGCAAGGGCTGGCTGGCGAGTCTGGAGCGCGCGGTCGAACATCTGATCGAGCATATCGAGGAAGACATTGTGACGATCGCGCTGCCGGTCGGCCACGGCGCCGCATTGCACTATCCCGATCAACCGTGGGCGCGCTGGCATTACATCGACGGCCAGAACAACTTCATCTCGCGACACAATCTGCCGGATTTCGTCCAGGCGGCGGAAATGGCTTGCCGCGCCGTACGCGGTCATCTGGCCGGGAAGGAGGATTTCGAAAACCAGCCCGGCATGCCTGACGACGTGAAAGACGCACTCACCAGACTGCTCGGTACGAACCGGAATCCCGACGACAACATGCGTTTGCGCACTGTCTGCGAGTGGGTGAAAGCCGGCCGTATTCCAGGTCTGAAAGAACCGGTACCCGGTTATATCGCCAAGGGACGCGGCTCGTGGAAACACAAAGCCACCGGTTTGTTATGCGATGACGACACCGGGGACAGACCGGTGTGGACCAGTGAGTTCGAGAAAAGCGACTACCGCCTTTTTCACGACGCGGTCAAACAGCATCGTTTCGTCACCACTCAGGAGATCCTGCCCGCTCGCGGGTTGCGGATTGCGTGAGAGCGGAGAGCAGCGCGTCTTGCCGCCGGACCGATTTCAAACCCTGGTATGTGACCGACGGCCGGCGGTGACACCGGTGTACTTTGCCGGCTATTGCATTCTGCCCTGCTGATGCGCGGCGGGTTGCACCGCAGCCTGTTCTTCCGCATGCTTTTTCGCCATATGCCGGCCGACCAGACAGCCGCCGACCGCGCCGGCCACCGCATGATGTCCCGCGTAATGTCCGGCGACACCGCCTACTACCGCGCCTTTCAGGCAACCGGCCGCATTCGCGGTGCCGGTCATTGCAGAAATGAGTACCACCGCCGCGAGGGCGGTTCGAATATAACCAGCTTTCATTGCAAATACCGTCCTGTAGAGTGGGTCGAAAATGGCGTCACCCCGCATCTTCTCAATAATCTTCCGCATCACCTTCTTCGGAGCCTCGCTATTGATGACCGCGGGCATGCCACGAGGCACGGACCGCAGTGTAAAAGCCCGAGCCCGGCGCGGGCGAAACGGCAATTGCAAGATTGGTAACCGTCGGTTACCGGCGGCGCTGAGTGTATTGCGCGCCCGAACCCCGTGTTTTTGCCCTTCTTCAATGCATTGCTCTATAGCCGGGTGCGAGAAAGGACTGTTTTCAATTAAAAAAATGAACTAGTCTCCTTTGAATATTCGAATGCTTGCCTATAGTAGAAGCGGTTATTGCCGCACAGGACGGCAGCGGCCTTTTGTCGTTGATGCGGGTGACGGGGAAACAGAAATGACGCCATCGAATGCTGCGATCTATCAGACCAGAACTTGCACGCCGGAGTCGTTACGGACACTCGCCGGATATCTCGAATTGGCGCTCGACGAGGGAAAAAGCGTGGTCGTGATGCGGATCGGCAAGCAGGTACGCAGCGTTTATGTCGGAAATCCGTCCGGCGCATTGGACGATTTAACAGATTCCGGCGTTGTCGATGCTTTTCAGGCAGATGAAATGTTGATGCTGACCCATCTGGGGCTCAACCGGATAACAGCGGACGGTCAACACTACCGCTTTATACGAAGCGTGAGGTACATCGACGATCGCCAGGCCGTCGTTTTTACGCCCACCTGAGCCGCGGAACTGAAAGCACGGAGAAGAGTCAGGAGAAAAGGAAAAGGAAGAGAAAGACACGATGAGGCAGTGGAGAAGCTGGAAATCTCATATTTGTACGCGACGCGAGTGATCCTATCGATGTACTGAAGTTGCGGATAGTCCAATAAACTGCCTTTCTTGCTTCATTCATGGCATAGTTCGACGATTACCACATAAGGAGGAACCAGATGCCTTCGTTAGAGCAAATCCAAGCAAAGCTTAAGAAACTCCAGGCGCAAGCTGATGTCCTGATTGCCAGGAAAGCACAGGCTGCGGTCGATCAGATTCGTGAGTTGATGCTCAGGCACGGCCTGACTACCGCGGATATCGAAGCGCGCGCCAAGGCAAGACGCGTGGCGCGCGGTCTGAATGGCCTCACCGGAAACGGCAGGGGACGACCCGCCGGAGCGGCCAAGGCGGCTAAATCGATGGGCTCGGCGAAATATCGCGACCCCGCCACCGGCGCGACCTGGACAGGTCATGGTCGCGCGCCGGGCTGGATTGCCGGCGTGAAGGACCGTACGCCATTCCTGGTGGACGGTGCGAGCGAAATGAAAGCGGCGGCGGCCCCGGCCCGGCGCGGCAAAGGTCAGCCGAAAGGCGTGCAGCCGCCGAAGTACCTGGATCCGAAAACCGGCGCGACCTGGAGCGGCCGCGGTCCGGCGCCCGCGTGGCTCGCGGCGGTCAAGGACCGCAGCAAATTCCTGATTGAAGGCGCGGCGGCGGCTCCGAAAGCCGGTAAAGCGGCGGCTAAAACCGGTAAAGCCAAAGCGGCCACGAGTGGCGCGGCGGGCAGAAAGACCGCGGCGAAAAAAGCAGCGGCTAAAAAAACCGGTGCGGCTCGTAAGACGGCCGTGAAAAAGACGGCGGCGAAAAAGGCCACTCCGGCGAGCAGAAAAGCCGCAGTAAAGAAAACCGCCGGCCGCAAGAGCGCGATCAAGACGGCAAGGAAAGCACCGGCGCGCAAGGCTGCCGTGAAGAGCGCCGCGGCCCCTGCCGCGGCGGCGCCGCAAACGTCGACGGCGCAAGCGGGCGAGTAATTGCAGCGGAGTCGTGAAGTAGAAGATGGTTAACACCTTCGATGCACCCCGGCAGGAGGACCTGGTCGTCCTGCTGGACTCCGTTCCCCATCCGGCAGCCGATGCCGCCGAACCGTTCATCGTCGCGAGCGATCGCCGCGTGATTCTGACGTATCCGATCGCGGAGTCGGACTTTGAACGGTTCGGACCATTCGATCCCGACGATGATCCCTTTTGCGCGGTGCTGTTTGCCGACACCGTGTTTCATCGGCTCGGTCCGCCGGGCGACGCCGATCTCATGATTCATCCGCTCGCCGCGCAAGGTCTGTCCGGCTATTCGGTGCATGAAGTCGTCAATTCGTCGTTGTGCGCGGAAATCGCGGCGGTACCGGCCGGCTCCACGTCAATTGCGGCCGCGGCGCCGGCACGGCGTCATTTCGTCATTACTTTTCTCGAGTCGACGTTCGAATGCGTGGCGTCGGACTATACGGTAATCGGTGTATTTGGCGCGGGCGAAATAGCGAGCCGGGAAGCATTCGCGCTGGTCAGGTAAAGCAATAGGTCACCAGAGCGGCCGGTTGAGATGAACCTCGGCCGGATGCCAGGATTGTCAAAAAGCTGCAAATCAGGCGGCTGGGCGCGCATACCTTGTGCCCCGCTTAGCATCGAGGCCACGCATGCTGACTATTCCTATTACCGCGTTCGTCACGCTCGTCATCGTACTGATCATTGCCAATCTGTCGAGCGGCGAAAAGAAAATAGAACACAGGATCAAACGGCTCTACAAGAGCGAGGATCCGCAATTCCTTCGTTCGATGGGATTGCTGCTCGGGCCGCCGGTCGTGCCGGGCAATCGCTTCGACATGCTGCTCAACGGCGATCGTATTTTTCCGTCGATGCTCGAAGGCATTCACTCGGCGCGTAAAACCATTACGTTTGAAACGTTCATCTACTGGTCCGGCGAAATCGGCGAACAGATTGCGCGTGCGCTCGCGGACAAGGCGCGTGAAGGCGTCGCCGTGCATGTACTGCTCGATTGGGTCGGCTCGTCGAAAATGGATCAGCGCTATCTGGATATGCTGCGCTCGGCCGGCGCCGAAGTAGTCAAGTACCACAAGCCACATTGGACCGGACTAGGCCGCATGAACGATCGCACGCACCGTAAGCTATTGGTGATCGATGGCCGGATCGGCTTTACCGGCGGCGTCGGCATTGCGCCGGAGTGGACCGGCAACGCGCAGGACGAAAAGCATTGGCGCGATACGCATTTTCGCGTGACGGGCCCGGTGGTCGGCCATATGCAGGCGGTGTTCATGGACAACTGGATCAAGGCGACCGGCAACGTCCTGCACGGCCCCGAATATTTCCCACCTGTCGATGCCGAAGCCAAAGGAGAGGGCGAAGGGCTCGCGCATATGTTCAGCAGCTCGCCGTCGGGCGGCAGCGACGACATGCAGTTGATGTATCTGATGGCGATTACCGCGGCCACGCACAGTCTGCATCTTGCGAGCGCGTACTTCGTGCCTGACAAACTGACCATCAACGCGCTCGTCGAAGCGGCGAAACGCGGCGTGAAAGTACAGATCGTCACGCCGGGCAAGCATATCGACACGCATACGGTGCGCGAAGCGTCGCGTGCGTGCTGGGGCGATCTGCTCAGAACCGGTGTCGAGATGTTCGAGTATCAGCCGACCATGTTTCACTGCAAACTGCTCGTGGTCGACGAATACCTGGTCTCGGTCGGCTCGACCAACTTCGACAACCGCTCGTTCAAGCTCAACGACGAAGCGAACCTCAACATCTACGATCGCGACTTCGCGAAGCAGCAGACCGCCGTGTTCGCCGACGACATTGCGAAGTCGCGGCGCGTCACGCTCGAAGCGTGGATGCACCGGCCGTTCACCGAAAAGCTCGTCGAAAAGTTCGCGCGGCTACTGGACGCGCAGCTTTGAAACCGTCGTCGGAATCGTGGCGCGCACCGGCCAAATGGGCGCGGCGGGTCAGCGAGAGGCCTGGCTCAAATACGTTTCGATGGCGGCATGTGCCGACAGATTGCCGTTGCCGTGTTCGGCGGCCAGTGTGTCGACGAGCTGCCCCTTGGCGTGCCGATACGCATTGGCAAAACCGCGCAATTGCTGCGTGACCGGACGATCGTCGAGCCTTCGGCGTGCGAGCGCCCGCGCAATGCCGCGATCGATCAATGCGATCTGACTGTCGATATAGTCGATGCATAACGCGCGGCTGCGCGCCGAAGCCGCCGCGACGGTCAGTAGCGCGGGCACGAGCGAGATCGTCAGAAAGCCGCCGGCGGGAATCCGCGCGAGCGCGGCGGGCGAATCGAACAGGTCCGCGCGCAACGCTTCAAAAACGGCTTGTGTCCATATGAAGCGTTCCTGTTCGAGCGCGCGACGGCGGCGCGCGAGAGCATCCCGCGCCAGCCTGTCGACGAGGCGGCCTTGCTCGACCAGCAGCGCGGCGTCATCGCGTTTGCCTTCCTGAATGCACGCGCTGCCGAGATAGGCAGCGTCCTGGGCGCGTTCGGCCAGTACCAGATGTTGCAGACTGTCCGGCACGAGCGGATCGAGCGGGACCACTTCGCACGTCAGCGGCTTGCCGTGCAGATGGATCGCGCAGCGTCCGTCGTCGGCGAGAGCCGGGCAGCGCGCGAGCGACGGGTAGTCGAAGCCTTGCGCGGTAATGCTGAAGGTGTCGCCCGCGCGATGCAGCAGCGTATCGGCAAGCGTATCGAATGCCGCGCAATCGGCTTCGTCGAGCACGGTTTCATACCGGCCGATGCGCAGCTTCTCGCCCGGGCGCCGGCGCGCCACGCGACCGATCGCAATGCAGCCGATGAAGCGATCGCGATGCTGGAACAGTTCCGCGAGCGTCATCGAAGGCGGGCTGTTGCAGCATTGGCCGCACGCGGAACAGGCGAACGAGAACGTGTTCACCATGGCCGGCGCACCGAGTCCTGATAGCGAGTGAGGATGAAATGCGCGACGTCGTTCGAGTGATAGGCGGCGACGAGTTGCGCGACCCACGCGCCGCCGCGGTCGCTGTCGCGCACGGTCAACACGTTCGCGTAAGGAGAGCGTGCGTCTTCGAGACCGAGACCGTCGCGTGCCGGATAAAGCCCCGCACGTGCCGCGCTGTCGCTGTCGATCACCGCGAATGCCACGCTATTCAACGCATCGTACAAACGCGCGCGAGGGATCGCGCGAATCTTCAGATCGAGCCGGTTGCTCGTGATGTCGGCGAGTGTCGCGTGCAGGCCCGCGCTGTCCCTGAACGTCAGCAGCGTTTCGTTTTGCAGCAGGATCAATGCGCGCGCGATGCCTGCCCGATCGTCGGGAATCGCGATCGTCGCGCCGCGTTGCAACTGGCCGAGGTTCGTCAGCTTGCGCGAGTACAGCGCGAACGGAAACGTCACGGTCGTGGCGACTCTCGTCAGCGCGTAGCCGTGCCGTTTGCGCCGCGCGTCGAGCGCCGGTTCGTCTTCGAAACTCGCGGCGTCGATCTGCTTCGCCACAAGTGCGGCGTCGATACGCGACGGCTGATCGAATACGACGACGTCGAGCGCAAGGCCGCGCGTCGCGGCGACGCGACGCACTTCGTTCATGATCTCGGCCTGGGCGCCCGCGCTCACGCCGACCTTGATCGCTTGCGGCGCGGCCTGGGCCGCCTGCGCAGCCTGAAACGACGATGCACCGAGCACCAACCACGCGACGGCGGCCACCACGCTACGTCGCTTCATGACGCATCCCTCAGCACCGTGCGAAAGCCGATATGCGAGGCCGGCAAGTCCGCTTCCTGCTGTTCGCGCGAGGCCGCGCGATATCTGACGCAGTAGTCGCGCGAGCATAGAAACGAGCCGCCCTTGATGACCATCGGCGTGTCGTGCCGGCGGCCGAGCGGCGCGACGGCCGCGGTATCGCCGTTCGTGTGCGACTGGTGCGGGCCGGTGTAGACGTCTTTGGTCCACTCCCACGCATTGCCGATCATGTCGTAGAGCCTGAAGTCGTTCGCCGCATAGCAGCCGACCGGCGCGAGTCCGATGTGACCGTCCTCGCCGGTGTCGAGCACCGGAAACACGCCTTGCCAGTAGTTCGCGCCCGGCTTGCCGTGTTCGTCGCGCGGCGCGGTGTCGAGATCCGCGCCTTCGTGACCGGCCTTGCCCGCGTATTCCCACTCGGCTTCGGTCGGCAGATCGCGGCCGAGCCAGCGCGCGTACGCGAGTGCGTCGGCCTGCGTGACCATCGTCACAGGCTGGTTCATCTTGCCATCGAGATTGCTGCCCGGACCGCCCGGATGATTCCACGCGGCGCCCTTGACCCAACTCCACCACGCGAGATCGCGCGCGTTCATCTCTTCGCGCGTCGGCGTGTGAAAGACGACCGCGCCGCCCTGGTGTTCGGCATCGCTGACATAGCCGGTCGCTCGCACGAACGCCGCAAACTGCGCATTCGTGACGTCCGTCTGATCGATCCAGAAGCCGGCGACATGGGTTGTGCCGTCGCCGGCCGGGCGTTCGTCTTCATAACCGAGCTTGCTGCCGAACACGAAGTCGCCGCCATGCAGATGCACCATGCCGGCTTGCGGATCGTCACGCCAGCGCGCGGGCAAACCGGAGTAGCGCACGCATTGCGATTCGGAGCCGAGCGCGGCGAGCGGACGCGCCCGGTTCAGCGCGTCGAAGGCGCTGGCGTGGCCGCCGCCGGATTGCGAAGAGGCGATGGCGGCAAAGGCCGCGGCAAACGCGGCCGAAAACGCGACTACCGCAATCGCGGCATATGTGCCGTACAACGCCGCGCCGCCCTTGAACCTGAATGGAAACGTCATCGCACGCTCAGTAGTAACCGCGCGGACGCAACGGCTCGACGCCGCCGACGCTGCTCATATAGCTGTTCCACTGCTGCACGAGACCGTCGATGATCGACGGATTCTGCGTGGACACGTCCTGCGTTTCGCCGCGATCGGCGCTCATATCGTATAGCTGCCAGTGACCGTCGACGGGTCCGAGCGGCGGCTCGGTCCACAGCGCTTTCCAGCGGCCGTCGGCGCTGCGCAGATAGGCGCGGCCATACGCCTCGTCGCCGAACGACGCGCCGTGCACCGGCGCCGTCGCCTGATCGTTCAGCAGCGGCAACAGCGACTGGCCGGTGATCGGGTACACGTAGCGATTGTCGTAGACCACCTTGCCCTTGTTCTGGTCGACGCCGGTGAGCGTATTGATCAGCGGCGGCGCGGGCTGCGTGGGCGGCGTGATCTGCGCGACGGCGAGGAACGTCGCGGTGTTGTCGGTCACGTGCGTGAATTCGCGCAGCGTCGGCTTCTGCGTGGTTTGCCCCGGCAGATGCACGATCAACGGTGTCGATACGCCGCCTTCGCCGGAATAGCCCTTGGTCAGCCGGAACGGCGTCGCGCTCACTTCGGCCCAGCGCAAGCCGTATTGCAGGCGCTGCGCGTTCTGCCGGCCGTTGTCGGTGCCGAGTTGCGAATAGGTCGGCTCGCTCGCGTTCGCGGTATCGGTCGCGGTCGGATCCGCGCCGGAATCGATCGGCCAGCCTTCCGCGCCGTTATCCGACTGGAACATGATGAACGTGTTGTCGTATTCGTCGATGTCCTTCAGATGCTGGATCAGCAGGCCGATGTTGTGATCGAGGTTTTCGACCATGCCTGCGTAGATTTCCATGTAGCGCGTCTGCGCTTTCTTTTCGGCGGGCGACAGGCTGTCCCACTTCTTGTTCACGTAACCGGGGCCGTAGTCCGTGTAGCCTTGCGCGGCGCTATGCACGGCGCTCACGTATTTCGCGTTCACCGTGCCGTTGCCGGCGGTGGCGGGGTTCGCGGCCAGCGTCTCCGACGCGCCGCCGTACGGCACGAAATCCTGCGGAATGATGCCGAGTGCTTTTTGCCGCGCGATGCGCGCGTCGCGGATCGCGTCGTAGCCCGCGTCGTATTTGCCGACGTAATTGTGCAGATAGGGATCCGGTACCTGCAGCGGCCAGTGCGGCGACGTATAGGCCGCGTACGCGAAGAACGGCTTGCCGTCGCCCTTGTTCGAATCGATGTACGAGATCAGGCGCTGCGTATAGAAGTCGGTCGAATAGAACACCGCGGGACTGCCGCCGGCGCCGCCCGGTTGTCCCGGCTGGCCGGGCTGCACGTATTTGCCGTCTTCGGTGTAGTTCTGCGAACCGGCCGGCTCGTGCGCGAAGTGATTGGTCGCGGCGCCGCCGAGCAGCGCGTAGCTGCGCTCGAAGCCCCACTGGTCCGGGGTTTGTCCGCTGCCGGTCGCGCTGCCGACGATGCCCGAGCCGATGTGCCACTTGCCGGCCATATACGTGTGATAGCCGCCGTCCTTCAGCAACTGCGCAACCGACAGCGCGCGATCGTTCAGATAGCCTTCGTAGCCCGGCAGCCCCTTGCGTTCGTCGGTCGGCACGCCCATCGTGCCTTCGCCGACCAGATGGTGGTCGGTGCCGGAGATCAGCATCGAGCGCGTGATCGCGCAGACGGTACCGGTATGGTGATTCGTCAGGATGCGGCCCGCTTGCACGAGCGCGTCGAGATTGGGCGTATTGATCTCGCCGCCGAATGCATGGATGTCGGAATAGCCGAGATCGTCGGCCATGATGTACAGGATGTTCGGCCGCTTATGCGCGACGACGGGATTGGTCGCGGGCGCGCTGCTGGACGTGGTGCGCGGATTGTCGTCGCCGCACGAGGCGAGGGTGACGAGACTGGCGACGGCGGCGCCGATCAGGCCAAGGCGGAATGCGGGAAAGAACCCGGTACGTTGCGATCGATATGTTGTCATTGTTCCGCGGACCGTTAGGTTGGGCCGCCGATGTTAGCAATGACGTCATGAAGGCCAAAGATCGATTTCTGCGTTGCTATCGAGGTTTGCCGATATAGGCCGGCACGATGAAAAGCGCCGCGCGCGTTCACACCTGTAAAGCGCTAATTGCCCGGTTCGAGTACCGGTTTGTCCGGGTCTGCCTGCGTGCGGTACGGCAGTTGCGCGGCGTGCGGATCGGTGACCGTATTGTCGATCACGCGATCGACGTCCGCCGTTTTCGCCAGTTCGGAGAGAAAGGTTTTCTTGTCGAAACCGGACGCGACGCAGCCTTCGACATAAATAAAGCGGCGTTGCAGCGTAAGCCACAGCGTCGACTGTTCGCGCCAGTGCGTCGCCACGTTCAGATTCGCGAGACGCCGTTGCACGCTTTCGGCGATTTCCTTGTCGTACAGATAGGCATTCGACAAACGGCAGCGGCCTTCTATCCAGCAGCTATTGCCGCGCTCGATCCGGTAATGGCTGTCGTCGAGCCATTCCTTTTCCGTTTCGAACGGACCGAGCGGCGTCGGGCAATCGGCGATGGCTTTGGAGATCTGCATGAACGGATCGTGGCCGCGATTGACGCGCGCCGGTTCCGCCTGCGCGTGAGCCGTGGATGCGCAGATCAGCAGACCGGCGAGGAGTTCGAACAGTCGTTTCATGCTCAGGCCGCTCCAGATGTTTGAACTATTATCGCGCGCGCAAACGTCAGCGGCGCGTCCTCCGATGCTCGACCGCGAACTTGATCAATTCCGCCTGACCTTCTATTTCGAGCTTGCGCTTCAGATTCAATCGATGCGTTTCCACCGTCCGCACCGACAGATCGTTGCGTTGCGCGATCTGCTTGCTCGATAGTCCTTCGGCGAGCGCATCGAGAATGTCGAGCTCGCGCGGCGTCAGACGTTCGATCGGCGATTGCGTCGCCGACGCCTGAATCAGCCGCGAACTCAACTCCGCGCTGAAAAACGTCTTGCCGTCGAGCACCGCGCCAATCGCCTGAATGATTTCGATGGCGGGCGAATCCTTCAGCACGTAGCCGCTCGCGCCCGCGCGTACCGCCTGGGTCACATATTCGAGGTTGTCGTGCATCGACAGCATCAGCACGCGAATCGCCGGAAAACGCTCGTGAAAAAGATTCGCGAGCGCGATGCCGTTCATTCCGTTCATGCCGATGTCCATCAACGCGAGGTGCGGTGCTTCTTTCCCGGCGAGCGCGAGTGCTTCCTGCGCGTTGCCCGCTTCACCGACCACTTCGAAATGACGCACCGCTTCGAGGCGCGCGCGCAAACCGTCGCGCACGAGCGGATGATCGTCGACGAGCAGCAGGCGCGCGATGGAACGCGTGGAGGTGTCGTTCATGAGCTGATTTCCTGCAGGGACGGCAACGGTGCGCCGGCAGCATGCAGCGGCACGCGCGCGGTGACGATGGTGTGACCCGCTTGCGAACTCAGCGACAGGCCGCCGCCGAGCGCTTCGAGCCGTTCGCGCATATTGCGCAGACCGACACCGGCGCGCCGGCCGACGAACACGTCGGTCACGTCGAAGCCGCGGCCGTTGTCGGCGATCGTCAGCGTGACGGCATCGTGCGCGATTTCGAGCGCGAGCGACGCGCTCGACGCGTGCGCATGACGCACGATGTTCGTCAGCGCTTCCTGGGCGATGCGAAACAGCACGGTGTTGACCGCGTCGGGCAAGGTTGCCGCATGCGTGTGCGCGATCTGCGTGAAGCCGATCTCGATGCCGGATTCGTCGCCGAGTTCGCGCGCGAGCTGTTCGAGCGCGGCGGCGACGCCGAGGTCGTCGAGCATCGACGGACGCAGCGCGTGCGAAATGCGCCGCACCTCGCGCAGCGTCTCGCCGAGCCGCGCAAGTCCGGTGGACAACGCGGCCTCGGCGGCGGGCACGCGCGCTTCGCCGCGCTCGAGCCGCGCAAGCGCGGATTCGAGCAGCAGCTTCACCGACACCATCATCTGGCTGATGCCGTCGTGCAATTCGCGCGACAGCCGCGCGCGTTCGTTTTCCTGCGACTCGACCACCTGCCGCGCGAGCCGCTTCAGCTTCGCATCGGCGCTGCGGTATTCGGTCACGTTGAGCACGAGCGCGCACAGCGCGATGGCCGCGAGCCCCGCCATCGCGATCGCGTCGATCCACTGCATCGTGCGATCGATGTTGGCCGCCGCCTCGGCGTCGAGATGTGCGAGCGCCGCGTCGACGTCGTCGAGATAGATGCCGGTGCCGATCATCCAGCCCCAGCGTTCGAGCGGCACCACGTAGCCGAGTTTCGACGCGACCTTGCCGGTCGACGGCCGATGCCACAGGTAGCGCACGTAACCGCCGCCGCGCGCGGCTGCGGCGAGCAGCTGCTGGATCGTCGGCGTGCCCTGGCTGTCGCGCAGCGACCAGAGATCGCGGCCGACCAGATCGGGCTCGCGCGGATGCATCAGCGTACGGCCGTGCAGGTCGTAGACGAAGAAGTAGCCGTCCTTGCCGAAATCCATTTTCCCGAGCACGTCGAGCGCGCGCGTGCGCAGCAGCGCGTCGTCGCGCGCATTGTCGCGGCCGGCTTCGTAGAGCGGCGCGATCGCGGTGGTCGCGAGCTCGACGTAGTGCTTGAGTTCGAGCTCCTTGCTCGCCATGTAGGCGGCCTGCGTGATCGCGTGCTGCCGCTCGGCGAGCGCCGTGGCTTCGCGGCGCACGCCGGTTTCGATAGCGGCGATCGCGGCCAGAAAGGGCACGATTGCCAGCAGGACAATCTTTGCTTTGAGTTTCATCGTCGAAAAAACCGGCCGGAAGGCTACGTAGTATTACGTAGAGCGCGTACGTAGTTGCGCGCTTGTGAGGACACTCGTGAAGGCGAATACTACATCCCCGCGAGGTGGCGCGCTTCGCGGGGCCTGGAGCCGGATCGTTCCGGCAGTTTTCCCGCGCGATGCCCCCCGTTTTTCCGCCTGACCTCAGGCAACCGGACACTCGCGTACGGGCCACGAGCCATGACACGCGGTGTCGATAATATTCAGGAGACGTTCGTGGAGACCTCCCCGTCCGCCGGCCGTTCATGGCGCTGGCTCATTCTGCTCATTCCTTATATCGCGCTGCTGTGGCTGCCGTTCTATAACGACACGCATCCGCCGCTCGCGGGCTTTCCGTTCTTCTACTGGTATCAGTTTCTGTGGGTGCCGTTGACCTCGCTGCTGATTTACATCGTGTATCGAGGTATCAAATGAGCGACCTGAATCCCGTGAATCCGGTCGCGATGTCGGTCTTCATCGCGTTCTTCGTCCTCGTGACCGTGATCGGCTTTTTCGCCGCGCGCTGGAAGCGTGGCGATCTTACGCAATTGCACGAGTGGGGCCTCGGCGGACGCCAGTTCGGCACGCTCATTTCGTGGTTCCTCGTGGGCGGCGATTTCTACACCGCCTATACCGTGATCGCGGTGCCCGCGCTCGTGTACTCGGTTGGCGCGTATGGCTTCTTCGCGTTGCCGTACACGATCATCGTTTACCCGTTCGTGTTCGCAGTGATGCCGAAACTGTGGAAAGTCGCGCATGCGAAGAACCACATCACCGCGGCGGACTACGTGCATGGCGAATACGGCGGCAAGTGGTTCCCGGCGGCCGTCGCGCTGACCGGCATCGTCGCGACGATGCCGTATATCGCGCTGCAACTGGTCGGCATGCAGGTCGTGATCAAGGGCCTCGGCGTGAGCGGCGAAATGCCGTTGATCGTCGCGTTCGTGATTCTCGCGCTCTATACGTATGCGAGCGGCCTGCGCGCACCGGCGATGATCGCGTTCGTCAAGGACATCATGATCTATATCGTCGTGATCGCGGCGGTGTGGCTGATTCCGGTGAAGCTCGGCGGTTATGGACACGTGTTCGATCTGGCCGACGCGCACTTTCAGGCGAAGGGCGGCGCGACCGGCATCATCCTGAAGCCGACGCAGTACACCGCGTTCGCATCGCTCGCGCTCGGCTCGGCGCTTGCCGCGTTCATGTATCCGCATACGATGACGGCGGTGCTGTCGTCCGCGTCGGCGCAGACGGTGCGCAAGAACGCGATCTTCCTGCCCGCGTACACGCTGCTGCTCGGCCTGATCGCGCTGCTCGGCTATATGGCGATCGCCGCCGGCGTGAACGTGAAGTCCGCGAGCGACGTGGTGCCGGCGCTGTTCGGCACGCTGTTCCCGTCGTGGTTCGTCGGCTTCGCGGCTGCCGCGATTGCGATCAGCGCGCTGGTGCCGGCCGCGATCATGTCGATCGGCGCGGCGAATCTGTTCACGCGCAATCTATGGCGTCCGCTGGTGTCGCCGAATATCTCGCCCGAAGCCGAGGCGGCCAACGCGAAGATCGTATCGCTGGTCGTGAAGTTCGGCGCGCTGTTGTTCATCGTGTTCCTGCCGACGCAGTATGCGATCGATCTGCAACTGCTCGGCGGCGTGTGGATTCTGCAGATTTTCCCGGCCGTCGTGTTCTCGCTGTACACGCGCCGCCTCAACACGCCGGGCCTGTTCCTCGGCTGGCTGGTGGGCATCGTGCTCGGCACGGGCCTCGCGATTTCGCAAGGGCTCAAGCCGGTGTACGGGCTGCATTTCGGCCACGAGAACTATCCGCTGTATATCGGCCTGATCGCGCTGGCGGCGAATATCGTCGTGAGCTTTGCGGTGGCGGCGGTGTCGCCGCGACGGGCTGCCGTGACGGCCTGATCGCAGCCTGTTTGTCCGGCTGAATGAAAAACGCCGCGGAGCTGTTGCTTCGCGGCGTTTTTCGCATGGGCGCTCCCCGGCTCGCGCTATGCGTCGGCCCAACGGCGCAAAAGGTTGTGATAGATCCCGGTGAGGCTCACGACGGTCGCGTCGTTCGAGCCTCTTTCGGCCACGAGCGTCTGTATGTCGTTGTCGAGCTGAAACAGCGTCGCGCGCTGACCGTCATCGCGCACCATGCTCTGGATCCAGAAGAACGACGCGACGCGCACGCCGCGCGTGACCGGACTCACGTGATGCAGACTCGAAGCGGGGTAGAGCACCATGTCGCCGGCGGGCAGTTTCGCGCGATGCACGCCGTAGGTGTCTTCGATGCAGAGTTCGCCGCCGTCGTAGCTGTCGGGCTCGGCGAGGAACAACGTGGCCGACAGGTCGCTGCGGATCCGGAAGTCCGTGCCGCGAAGCTGGCGGATCGCGTTGTCGACGTGCGTGCCGAAACCGTCGCCACCCGCATAGCGGTTAAAGAGCGGCGGAAATACTTTCAGCGGCAACGCGGCGGAAAAGAAACGCGCATTGCGGCCAAGCGCGTCCTGGATCGCATCGCCGATCGCGCGCGCGGCAGGCGAGCCTTCGGGCAGTTGCTGGTTACGTTTGGCCTGCGCCGACTGCCGGCCGGACGTCGCATTGCCATCGATCCATTGCGCCGCGTCGAGTACTTCGCGGCATTGCGCGATCTGCTGTTGGGTGAGCACGGCTGGCAGATGCAGCATCATGGCTGTGGTTCCGGCATGAAGTTCGTCGCGGCGCGGGTCGGCGCATGCGTGTTTGCATTCACACTCGCGGCAAGACTCCGTTCGAACTCACGAAACGCGCTAACAGAAGAAGCGGCCAGCCAGCCACGCATCTTCGCGATGAACGCAGCAGTCGCCGTGCGCGGCACACGCTGCAACCACTGCAACGCTTCGGCGATGTCGCCACGCTCCGCAAGCAGCCGCGCGTAGTTGAACTGACCACGAAAATCGCCGCCTTCGGCCGCGCGGCGGTAATAGGCGAGCGCGATGCTCGCGTCGGCGTCGACTACCCAGCCGTCTTCGTAGAAACTGCCGACGAAGTTCAGCGATTTCGCGTGACCGAGTTCGGCGGCGCGCCGGAACCACCGCAACGCTTCCGCGCGATCGCATTCGATACCGTTGCCGAGCGCGAGCGCCGACGCATAGTTGTACATGCCCCAGTCGAGCCCGGCCTGGGCCGCGAGCCGATACCAGTACACGGCGACCGGCGCGCAGGCGGCGGTGCCCCAGCCATGTTCGTAGCAGCGGCCAAGCATGTTCATCGCCATCGGATGATCGCGCCGCGCCGCGTGCCTGAACCAGACGAATGCCTCGCCGGCGTTGCGCTCGACGCCGTGCCCGTCGAGCAGATACTGCCCGTACACCGCCTGCGCCTCGACGATGCCGTTGTGCGCGGCCGCCGCGACCCACGCGGCGGCGCGCTCGGGTGGCCCGGCCAGGATCGCGGCGAACTCGTCGCGCGAGACGTTCGCGAGCGCCTTCAACGAGACCTGAGTCATCACGCCGTATTCCGTCGTGCTCAGTAGTGCGCGTTGAGCGTCAGGAACGCGGAGCGTCCCGGCGCGATCGACGCATAGTGCGCCGCATACGCCTGGTCGTAATACGTGCGGTTGAAAATGTTCTGCACGTTCAGTTGCAGATCGACGTGCTTGTTCACGCGATACGTCGCCATGCCGTCGAAGCGCCAGTAAGACGGCACCGCGCGCAGATTCGCGGTGTCGCCGTAGACCTTCGACATATAGAACGCGCCGCCGCCGATCGTGAACTTCGGCAGCACGTCGTAATTGGTCCACAGGCTGATGCTGTTCTTCGGCGTATTCGGGAACTGATGACCGTTATCCGACGTGGTCTTGCCGTTGTCGCGCAACTCGCTCTTCAGATACGTATAGCCGCCGAACACCTGCCATTGGCTGGTCAACTGACCGGCCACGCCGAATTCGAAACCTTGCACGCGCTTGTTGCCGACCATCGCGTATTCGTTGTTCGGCAGCGTGACACGCGCGTTGGTGGTGTCGATCTGGAACAGCGCGCCGGTCAGCGAGAGCTTGTTGTTCAGCACGTTCCACTTGCTGCCGAATTCGATGCTGCGGTTCTTTTCCGGCGACAACTGCGCGGCGTTCAGACCGACGCCGTTACGGCCCGGCGTCAGCGACTGCGATTCGCTACCCTGGCCGAGCATCGCGCCGGCCGGGGTCGACGACGTCGCGATCGACGCATACACGCTGCCGTTCGATGCCGGCTTGAACACGAGACCGAACTGGTAGTTGAACAGCGTGTCGTCGCGCGACACACGCGTCGCGCCATTGGCGACGGTGTTGCGCAAGTCGGTCGAGTAATCGTCGACGCGCAGGCCGACGTTCGCCTGCCAGCGTTTCGTGAACTCGATCGTATCGAACGCGTAAATGGATTTCGTCGTGGTGCGCTGCTCGCCCGGATCGTTATTCCGTTTGATCGAACCGGCCCACGGGTCGTTCGGGTTCGGCGTCCACAGGCTCGTGCAGTTGTAGCCCGACGCCGCGCCGATGCCGTTGGTCCGGCAGATCGCGCCGGTCGCGGTGGCCACCGTGTACGCGTCGTTGACGCTGGTTTCGCGCGACAGCTCGATGCCGGTCGTGAAGCTGTGCTTCAGGAAGCCGGTTTTGAATTCGCCGAACAGTTCGGTCTGGTTCGCGAGGCTGTAGACGTCGCTCGCGCGCGTATTCGCGCGACGCCACACCATGCCGTTGACGACGTTGCCCTGGCTGTCGTCGGGCTGGGTCCAGATGTAGTCCTGGGTCGCCTTCGTGTAGCGCGTCGTGTTGCGGATCGTCAGGTCGCTGTTGATGTCGTGCTCGATGCGCACCGTGCCGACGTCCGAGGTCGTCTTGCGGAAATCGCGGTCGATCAGACCGTAGAAGTTGTGGCGGTTCACCGGCGCCGGGTAGATCGTGTCGACACTCGCCGGCTTGTTGGTCGTCGTGTAGTAGTACGGGATGCCGCTGTCGGGCAGGTCGTCGGTGGTGAGGTGGTAGTAGCTCGCGGTCACGCGGGTCGGCGTGCCGAGGCCGTACGTGAACGACGGCGCGATGCCCCAGCGTTCGTTGTTGACCGCGTCGCGGCCGGCCACGTCGTTGTTGTGGCTCATCACGTTCAGGCGGAACGCCGCGTGGTCGGCCATCTGCCAGTTGCCATCGGCGGTGAAGCGCCGGTAGCGGTCGGTGCCGAGGCCGACGCTGCCGTCGGCGGAAGTGCCCAGATGCGGTGTCTTCGTGATCAGGTTGATGCTGCCGCCCGCGCCGCCGCGGCCGCCGAACGCGCCGTCCGAGCCCTTCGTCACTTCGACGCTGTCGATGTTGAACACTTCGCGTGTGGTCGCGCCGATATCGCGCATGCCGTCGACGAACGTGCTGCCCTGCGCGTCGTAGCCGCGAATGAACGGCCGGTCGCCGAGCGGGTTGCCGCCTTCGCCGGCGCCGAACGTGATGCCGGGCACCGTGCGCAGCGCTTCGGTCAGCGTCGACGCGCCGGTGCTGCGAATGAGTTCCTGCGGAATCACGGTGACGGACTTCGGCGTGTCGACGAGCGGCGCGGTGAATTTGACCGATCCGGAATGATCGGTCTTGAAGCCGTCGTCCGACTGGCCTTGCACGGCGATCGGCGCGAGCTGTCCTTCCCCGTCGGGCGGCGCGGCGGCCGTGGTGCCCTGCGCGAGGGCGGGGCCGGCGGCCAGTACGCCGCACAGTGTCGTGCTGATTTTGCCGAGTTTCGGATCGTCGGACCGCAACTTCATGTTCATCCCCGTCTGGTTCGGGAAGCCGGGGCAGGTGTCGTTTCCTTACCTCGACATTCCATGTTTATTACAAAGTGTTTTCGGTGTGAATTCTAAGCAAACACTCCATAATTGAGAAGCGTTCTCAATAAAAATTTGGGGAGAGCGGTAAGAATTGCGTTGCCGTGGCAGGCTGATTTGTCTGTAAAAGATGATTGATTGATATAAAAAGCCGTGTATTGGCCGACGTTAGATGATTCTTACGAGGCCAATCGGAAGGGGTCAAAGGTGGCGAGCAGAGATGTTTGAGAGGTGCTGCTGCGCAGGGCGTGTCTCAGGAAAACCACAATGCGGTCATTCTGAACGGCTCATTTCGCCCATCCGCGCAGGTCGTTTCTTTCATAAAAATAACAACCGGATGTGCGCCGGGGCGGCAGTCCGCTAGAAGCGTTCCACGCGAAACGGCCACGGATCGACCAGCGTTTCTTCGCCGGTCATCATCTCGGCGATCAGCCGGCCGGTCACCGGGCCGAGCGTGAGGCCGTGATGCGCGTGACCGAACGCGAACCACAAGCCCTGATGTTTTTTCGCGGGCCCGATGATCGGCATCATGTCCGGCGTGCAGGGGCGCCGTCCCATCCACGGTTCGTTGTCGAGACGCTCGCCGAGCGGAAACAGCGTGCGCGCGATCGGCTCGACCGCATCGAGTTGCACCGGTGTCTTGTCCGCGTCGGAACGCGCGATTTCCGCGCCGGTGGTCAGACGGATGCCGCGTGCCATCGGCGCGAGCACGTAGCCGTGCTCGACGTCGAGAACCGGATGATTGAGCCGGGCCGTCTGACGCGGCGCGTAGTGCATGTGGTATCCGCGCTTGATCGCGAGCGGCAGCTGGTAGCCGAGCCGCGTGACCACCTGATCCGACCACGGCCCGAGCGCGACGACCACCGAGTCGGCCGTGACCGTTCCCTCCTGCGTATCGACCTGCCAGCCCTCGCGCAGCGTCGCGGCATCGCCGATCAGAAACCGTCCGCCGAGCGCTTCGAAATACCGCGCGTACGCGGTGACGAGCGCGTTCGGATCGCTGACGGAATCGGATTGCGGATAGCGCAGGCCGCCTTGCAGACGTTTGTCGAGGTCGGGCTCGAGTTGCTGCAGGCGCGGCGCATCGAGCGTTTCGAACTCGACGCCGTATTCGCGATGCCATTGCCCGGCGAGTCGGGTTTCGGCGTCCCGCGCCGCCTGGCTGCGAAACACCTTGATCCAGCCGATCGGGCGCAGCAGCGCGCTTGCGCCGGCCGCGGCGGCGAGCGCGCGGTGTTCGCTCACGCAATGCTCGATCAGCGTCGCGTACGACCTTGCGATTTCCGCGTGTTTCGCGGGACGGGAGTTGCGCCAGTAGCGCCACAGGAACGGCGCGGCTTCGAGCATCGCATCGGCGTGGTAGCGAACGTCCGGCGACTGGTTGCGCGCGTAGCGCAGCAAGGTGCCGAGCCCGCGCGGAAACGCGTAGGGGTAGACGCCTTCGCGCTGGATCAGTCCGGCGTTGCCGAACGACGTTTCATTGCCGGGCAGCTTGCGGTCGATCAGCGCGACGGCGCGCCCGCGTTTCTGAAGATGCGCGGCCACGCACACGCCTACAATGCCGGCGCCGAGCACCACGGTATCGAATTTCATGCTGCCCGCCCTGAATGTGTTCACTGCGTTTAGCGCTCCGCCGTTGCGGCCCGGTTACTGCCCGGATGCGGATCGGAGCGAACTTTCATCTTATAAGGGATAGGGCTGCTTATCTATTGGCGAAAAACCGTGTTCGGGACGCGTGAAAGCTCCGTAAGCGCTGTCGAAACAGCGTTCCTGAACATACGTCGGGTCGAGGGACCTCGGCCCCGCGAGCGGCAGCGTGTAAACTGCTGCTTTTTTTGCTTCCGGTGGTATGTTGCAAGCCCCCTCGCGCCGCGCCCTCAGCGGGCCCGCGCTCGTTCGTTTACTGGCCCGTCTCGCGGATATCGACGCCGCCGAATCGCGGCAATCGTTGTCGGACCGGCTGAGCCAGTGGCTCGGCTGGACCGATGCGATTGCGCTGTCGTCGGCGTTGAACGGTAATCCGCCGGCCGTCGCCGCCGGCGCACGGTCGTTCGGTCAGGTCGACGAGGACGAATGCGCGCGCGTGCGCCGCTCGCTCGTGAGCGCGATTGCCGGCGACAGCGTGTTGGCCGCCGCGCGGCGGCGCGGGCCCGGCCAGATGTCCGCGCAGCGCGTTGCCGTCGATACGCCGGCCGACTACGCGGTGTTCCGCCAGCGTTATCTCGCGCTTCAGCAATCGATGGAAACGGCCGTCGCCACGTTGCGCGGCCGCCTGCGCGCGCTGCTGGCCGCGCGCACGCCGGCGCTCGCAAGGCTCGCGGTCGTGGATGCGGTGATGGAGCGCGCGCTCGGCGAGCGCGAGCGGACTTTGCTGGCCGCGGTGCCCGGCTTGCTGGGCGGGCATTTCGAGCGGCTGCGCGAGGCCGCGGAGCGGCGCTCCGCTGAAGCTCAAGCCGACGCCGACGCCAACGCCGCGCCGCAACAGCCAACCGAAGCCCCGGCTCGTGCCGCCGCCCGAGTCGGAACACGCGCCGCCGCCACGCATCCCGCCAGTGCAGCCGTGACGCCCGGCCGCTTGGCGCCGGTCACGCCTGACGCGTGGCTCGACGTATTCCGCAAGGACATGCAGAGCGTCTTGCTTGCCGAACTGGATGTTCGTTTTCAACCGGTCGAAGGGCTGCTCGCGGCCCTTCGCGCCTGCTAACCGGGACCCCATGTCCAGATATCGTATCGATCTCGTTGTGTTTCTCGCGGGTCTGGCCGCGGCGTGCTGGATCGCCGCCGGCTATGCCGTCTCCAACCCGCTCGCGTTCGCCGTCACGTTGCTGATCGGCGTCTTCTACGTGGCGGGCGCGCTCGAATTGCGCCGCTACAGTCAGGCCACTTCCACGTTGACGCGCGCGCTCGCCGCGCTGGCCGGGCCGCCGCCGAGCCTCGCCGCGTTTGTCGAGCCGCTGCATCCGAGTCTGCGCAACACGGTGCGTCTGCGCGTCGAAGGCGAACGTGTCGCGTTGCCGGGCCCCGCGTTGACGCCGTATCTGGTCGGGTTGCTCGTGCTGCTCGGCATGCTCGGCACGCTGCTCGGCATGGTGATGACGTTGCGCGGCACCGGTCTCGCACTGGAAAGCGCGAGCGATCTACAGGCGATCCGCGCGTCGCTCGCGGCGCCGGTCAAGGGGCTCGGCTTCGCATTCGGCACGTCGATCGCGGGCGTCGCGACGTCGGCGATGCTCGGGCTGCTGTCCGCGCTGTGCCGCCGCGAACGTCTCGAAGCGGCTCAACAACTCGATGTGAAGATCGCGACGACGTTGCGCGTCTATTCGCAGAGCCATCAGCGCGACGAAAGCTTCCGGCTGCTGCAGCGCCAGGCCGAGGCGATGCCGCTGCTGGTCGAACGTCTGCAGACGATGATGGGGGCGCTCGAACAGCAGAGCGCCGCGTCGAACGAGCGGCAGATCGCGAGCCTCGACGCATTTTATGGCCGCACCGAAGCCGCGTATCTGCGCCTCGCCGGCGTGATCGAGCAGTCGCTGAAAGACAGCGTGACCGGCAGCGCGCGCGCCGCGGGCGAGGCATTGCAGCCGGTCGTCGCGGCGACGATGACCGGGCTCGCGCGCGAGACCGCCGCGTTGCACGAGTCCGTGACGCAGGCGGTGCAGCGGCAGCTCGACGGGATGTCGAGCGGTTTTGCGGCGACGAGCGCGAACGTCGCCGAAATCTGCAACAACGCGCTCGCCGGCCATCGACAGACCAGCGACGAGTTGGCCGCGCATCAGCGCGCGTCGCTCGAGCGTGTCGCTGAAGCGTTCGAACAGCGCTCGGCCGCGTTGCTCGATCGCGTGTCGGCGCGGCTCGACGCGACCGCGAGCGGTATCTCGCAGGCGTGGGGCGACGCGTTGTCGCAACAGCAGAGCACGGGGGACAAGCTCGCGACGGCCAACGAACAGGCGCTCGCCCGGGCCGCCGCGACGTTCGAGCAGCATGCGGCTGCGCTGCTGGGTGCGCTCGGGCAGTCGCATGCGGACTTGCAGTCGGAGTTGGCTGTGCGCGATGAGCAGCGCTTGAACGTGTGGGCCGAAACGCTCGGCGCGATGAGCGCGAAGCTCAGCGAGCAATGGCAGCAGACGGGCGTGCAGACCGCGAGCCGTCAGCAGCAAATCTGCGATGCGCTTGCGCAGACCGCGCGCGATATTTCCGCGCAGACCCAGACGCACGCAAGCGCCACGATTGCCGAGATCGATCGTCTGGTGCAGGCGGCGGCCGAAGCGCCGAAGGCCGCGGTGAACTTGCAGGCCGAACTGGCCGCGCGCGACGAACAGCGTTTCACCGCGTGGACCGAAACGCTCGGTGCGATGGCCACGAAGCTGAGCGAGCAATGGCAGCAGACGGGCGCGCAGACCGCGAGCCGTCAGCAGCAAATCTGCGACGCGCTTGCGCAAACCGCGCGCGATATCTCCGCGCAGACCCACACGCATGCCAACGCCACGATCGCCGAAATCGAGCGTCTCGTGCAGGCCGCATCGGAAGCGCCGAAGGCTGCCGCCGAAGTCGTCGCCGAACTGCGTCAGAAGCTCTCCGACAGCATGGTCCGCGATACCGCGATGCTCGACGAGCGCAGCCGTCTGCTCGCCACGCTGGAGACGCTGCTCGACGCGGTGAACCACGCGTCGACCGAACAGCGCACGGCCGTCGATGCGCTCGTCGCGACGTCGGCGGATCTGCTCGAGCGCGTCGGCAACCGCTTTACCGATCACCTCGAACACGAGACCGGCAAGCTGGGCGCGGTCGCCGCGCAGGTCACCGGCAGCGCGGTCGAGATCGCGAGCCTCGGCGAAGCGTTCAGCGCGGCGGTCGGCGTGTTCGGCGAATCGAACGGCAAGCTGGTGGCGCATCTCGAACGTATCGAAGCCGCGCTCGACAGATCGCTCGCGCGCAGCGACGAACAACTGGCCTATTACGTCGCGCAGGCGCGTGAAGTGGTCGACCTCAGCGTGATGTCGCAGAAGCAGATCGTCGAGGATCTGCAACTGCTTGCCGCGCAGCGCGCAACCGTCGGAGCCGACGCGGTATGAGCGAGGACATCGACGGCGGCGTGGAAACAGCCGCGCCGATCTGGGCCGCTTTCGGCGATCTGATGTCGGTGCTGCTCGGCGCGTTCGTGCTGATTCTGGTGGGCGTGATCGGCGTGCAGCTCGAGCTGTCGAGCAAGCTCGAACAGGAGGTCAGGCAGCGCCAGGCCGAAACGCAGCGCCGCAAGACGCTCGAGCAGGCGCTCGCGGGACCGCTGGCGGCGGGGCGCGTGACGCTCGTCAACGGCCGCATCGGCATCAGCGGCAACGTGCTGTTCGCGCTGAACTCGGATCAGTTGCAGCCCGAGGGCCGCGCGCTGCTGAAAAGTCTCGCCGGACCGCTGTCCGCGTATCTGCGCGCGAGCGACCAGATCCTGATGGTGAGCGGCTTTACCGACGACCAGCGGCTGCGCGAAGGCAATCGCCGTTTTGCCGATAACTGGGAACTGTCGGCGCAGCGCGCGTTGACGGTTACGCGAGCGCTGATCGACGCAGGCGTGCCGGCGGCGTCGGTCTTCGCGGCGGCGTTCGGCTCGGAGCAGCCGGTGAGCTCGAATGCCGACGAACAGGGGCGCGCCAGAAATCGCCGTGTCGAAATCGCACCGGTGCCGCGGCCGTCGAACGCTGCCGCGACGGAGAAGACCGGTGCTTGACGATGATCGTGGCGATGGCGTCGACGGCATCGCGACCAACGACATGAGCCGTTGCCCGGCCCGCGCGATGCTCGATGCGTGGCGCGCGAGCGGCGCGGACCGGATCGACCCGCTGCGCTTTCATTTCATCGAGGCGCTCGCGCGCCGCGCGGCCGCTCACGGCGGCGAGGCGCGCCGCATTCTCGACGGCAGATTGTCAGCGCTGCTCGACGAATATGCGGGGGCGCTCGAGCAAGCTGCCGCGACGAATGCCGCTGCGGATAGCGTGCCGGAATCCACCGCGAGCGCCGCCGATAATGCGACGCTCGCGGGATTGACCGAACGGATCGCCGATCGTACGCACGCGGATAGCTCTGGCGCCGCCTATCCCGAACTGCCCGCACTCGATTACTTCAGGGAAGTCTGGTCCAGGGTTCGCGCGGAGAAACAGTTGCGTCAGTCGCTCGCGCCGGTGCCGGGCAACGCGGGGCCGCTCAACTCGAGCAGCCTCGTGCATCGTTCGCTATCGTTGATGCGCGAGTTGTCGCCGGGGTATCTGAAGCAGTTTCTGTCGTACGTCGATACGCTGTCGTGGCTCGAGCAGATGAACGGCGGCGCGGCCGCCGGTAAGGAGCGGGCGCGCCACGTCGCGGAACCCTCCACGCGAAGAAAATAGCCCGCGCGTCGCTGTGCATCACTGCGCATCGCCGCTCGCACGCTTCGCCTTCGCCCGCCGCGACAGCATGTTCATCGACTCGACGAACGCGGAGAACGCCATCGCCGCGTAGATGTAGGCCTTCGGCACGTGCGAGCCGAAACCTTCCGCGATCAGCGTCATGCCGATCACCAGCAGGAAGCTCAGCGCGAGCATCACGATGGTCGGATTGCGGTCGATGAAGCGCGCGAGCGGCTGCGCGGCAAACAGCATCACCATGATCGACACGATCACCGCGGCGAACATGATCGGCATGTGCTCGGTCATGCCGACCGCGGTGATGATGCTGTCGACCGAGAACACGAGGTCGAGCACGATGATCTGGCCGATCGCGGCCGCGACGCTCAACTGCGCGGCCGACCCCGCCTTCGCGGGGGCGTCGTCGTCGCGTGTCACGTGATGGCGGATTTCGCTGGTCGCCTTCCACACGAGGAACAGGCCGCCGGCGAACAGGATCAGATCGCGCCACGAAAAACCATGACCGAACAGCGTGAACGCGGTCTGTGTCAACTGCACGATCCACGCGACCGTGCCGAGCAGCGCCAGCCGCATCACGAGCGCGAGCAGCAGGCCGGTGCGCTGCGTGCGCGTGCGTTGCGCTTGCGGCAGCTTGTTGCTGAGGATCGAGATGAAGATCAGATTGTCGATGCCGAGCACGATTTCCATCACGATCAGCGTGACGAGCGCGGCCCACGCGGTGGGATTGGTGACGAGTTCGAGCAGATAGTCCATGACGTGGCCGGGAAATTGACATGTCCAGGTTGACGCGCCGAAGCGCGGGGAACCGCCATCATCGCCGGGTTCACGATTCGAATAAATCAGTGCTACGCTGAATCAGATATCGGTTTTTTCGAAGTATCAGGCACGCATGCTCAACTATCGCCATCTCTATTATTTCTGGATCGTCGTGAAGGAAGGCGGCTTTGCGCGCGCGGCCGAACGGCTCGACATGGCCGTGCAGACGATCAGCGCGCAGGTGCGCGAGCTCGAGAAATCACTGGGACGTCAACTGCTGAAACCGGCCGGGCGCGGCGTCGCGATGACCGAGGCCGGCGAGCAGGCGTTCAATCGCGCGGAGCAGATCTTTCAGCTCGGCGAGATGTTGCTCGACGAGATGCGCGAGGCAGCGGGCGACGGCGCGGTGCGGTTCGCGGTCGGTTTGTCGGATGGCATGTCGAAGCTCGCCGCGCATGCGCTGCTGGCGCCGGTGCTCGCGACGCCGTCGCTGAGGCTGCTGTGTCACGAAGGCGAGCCCGCGCAACTGCTGTCGGAACTCGCGCTGCATCGGCTCGATCTGGTGCTCGCCTGCCAGCCGGCGCCGCATGGCGCGGATTTGCGCGTGGTGAGCCAGCGCGTCGCGGGGTCTCCGGTGGACTGGCACGGGCCCGCGCAGCTCGTGCGCAAAGCGTCTCGCGCGGGCTTTCCGCAATGTCTCGCGGACCTGCCGGTACTGCTGCCGACCCGCCACGGCGCGTTGCGCGCGCGGCTCGACAGGTGGTTCGAGGCTCAGGGGATCCGGCCGCGCATCGTCGGAGAATTCGAGGACAGCGCGCTGATGGCGGTGTTCGCGGCGCGCGGGCTCGGCGTGTTTCCGCTCGCGGAACTCGGCGCGGAAGAATTGACGTTATTGCGGGGGCTGCGCCGGCTCGGCCGCGCGGACGGCGTGATCGAGGAGATCCACGCAATCCGTTCGCGGCGCGGCCAGCATCATGCGCTGGCGTCGCGGGTGATCGCGGCGTCGCGGTCGTGACTATATGCGCGCTCACGGCCGCGCGCGCCGCGGGAAATCAGAACGCGTGGCGCATGCCGACCGTCACCGCGACCTGCGTATTCGTCGACGACGGCGACAACGTGTTGATCATCGCGTGCGACAGCACCGAATCCGCCGGCGCGCCGTGCGCGTTCTGGTACACGCCTTCCAGATAGAAGTCGGTGCGCTTGCTTACCGCGTAGTCGGTCTGCAGCATCGCCGTGTTCCAGTCCGGCGACGAACCGTTATACGCGCCGTGCGTATACGTGTACGCGCCCGACACGCTCCATGCCGGCGTCAGCGCGTACTTCGCATTGATCTCGTAGTTGTCGAGACGCAGCGAGCCGCCGAGCGTGCCGGTCCCGTCGCCCGCCGCGCCGAGGTAGCTGCCCGTGCCGAACGAGAACACGCCCGCGACGTTGTCGATCTGCGTGTGGCTCCAGAGCAGCCCGAGCGTCGCCGCCCCGAACGTGTAGTTGCCGCCGAGCGACCAGATGCGCTGGCGTTCGGCGATGAAGTTCGCGCTCGTGTCGGCGGTGGTCACGGCGCCCGTGCCGTTGCCCGCGTCGTTGAACTGCAGGTAGCCGGCCGCGAGATCCAGCGGGCCTTGTGCGTACGAGAGGGCGAAGCCGTACGAGCGGTTGTTCGCGAAGTCGCCGGCCTTGTTGCTGAACGAGTACATCGTTTCGAACGTGACGCCGTGATAGACCGGGCTCGCGTACTTGACCGAGTTGTTGATCACGACCGAATTCGCAGCGAGGTTGTCGTTCTCGAACGGATGCGCGGCGAGGCTGCCGCCCCACGTGTTGAAGCTGGCGGAGAGCGGCCCGACGAGGTCGTTCATCACGTCGAACTGGCGGCCGAACGTCAGCGTGCCGTACGGATCGCTTTGCAGACCGACCCATGCCTGCGAGCCGAACGCGCTGCCGGCGAACGCCTGCGCGCCGTTGTTCAACAGGAAGCCCTGCTCGAGCTTGAAGATCGCATGCAGGCCCGCGCCGAGATCTTCCGAGCCCTTGAGGCCGAACACCGTGTTCTGCGTCGAGCCGCTTGCGAGCTGCCAGTTGCCGTGGCCGAGCTGGTTATTGGTGTAGACGATGCCCGTGTCGATCAGTCCGTACAGCGTCACGCTGCTTTGCGCGTGCGCGGACATCGTGAAGATGCCGCACAGCGCGGCGGCGAGCAGGGTCTTTTTCATAGCGGGTGATTCCTTGATTAAAACAATTGTTGTTGGGTGAATGGGTTCTTGGCGCTATTCCGCAAGTGCTATCGCCTTATTGCGAAAATCGAAAAATATTTGTTAAGTTCGTGTCGTTTATTGCGGATGGTGATGCGCCGGATTTTTGCACTCAATTCGCACTGGCTGCTGAATGATTCGGCGGATCAGCCAAAAGCACGCAACATGCCAAAGGCGGCGAAAAAACCCGCAGCGGTTGTGCAGTGTGGGAACCAGGCGGCAATTTCGAAAAACGGCTGATGGCGGAAAACAGCGAGGGGCCGAAGCTTACCCTGTTGCGGCGCACGCCGCGAGGGGGCGACGCGCCATCGGCACAATCGGGGTGCATCCGGTGCGCGGCAGGAGGGCGTCTGCGCTGCTTCATCGAGACATGGCATATTGACAGGAACCCGTCATCACCGGAGTTCCGTTATGCGCATCCAGACATCCTTTCTTTTCGATCTCGACGGCACGCTCGTCGACAGCGTTTATCAGCACGTGCTGGCCTGGAAAGAAGCGCTCGACAGCGAAGGGATCCCGCTGTCGGTCTGGCGGATTCATCGCAAGATCGGCATGAGCGGCGGCCTGTTCACGAATCAGTTGCTGCGCGAAACGCACGGCGAAATCAGCGTCGAACGCAGCGAGCGGTTGCGGCAGGCGCATGCGGCGGCTTATCAGCGGCTGCGCGCGCAGGTGTGTCCGCTGCCGGGCGCGCGGCAACTGCTCGATGCGCTGACGCACAGCGGCACGCCGTGGGCGGTCGCGACGAGCGGGCGCATGGAAACGGCCGCGCTCAATCTCGAGGCGCTGGGCGTCGATCCTACGAAGGCGGTCGTCGTTACGCGCGACGACGTCAAATACGCGAAGCCGGACCCGGACCTGTTTCTCGCCGCGGCCGAGCGGCTGGGCGTGCCGATCGAGCATACGGTCGTGGTCGGCGACAGCATCTGGGACATGCTCGCCGCGCGTCGCTGCCGGTCGCTTGGCGTCGGTCTGCTATCGGGCGGCTACGGCACCGACGAACTCGAGCGCGCCGGCGCGTTGCGCGTCTACGACGATCCGGCCGATCTGCTCGAGCATCTGGATGAGGTGGCCTCGCGGCCATGACTGATCGGCATGAATGCGCGCGGCGCATGCAAATGACGCACGCGCCGCACCCGCGCCTGCGCCGTCAAAAGGTTTTTTTACGAGCGCGGTAGTCAGTGCTTGAGGTTCGGCGACTGTTGCATCGGCGCCACTCTGGAAGATTCCCTGACCAACTGATCGGTCATCGCCGACGCTACCGGATTCGAACCCTGGCCAGGCGGCGTCTGCATGCTCTGCACGCCGATGCCCGAGGGCATCGGCAGTGACGGATCGGGCTTCGCGGATTCCCTGACCAACTGGTCCGTCAGCAAAGCCGCCACCGGATTCGAGCCGTTCGGATGCTGCCCCGCGCGCCGATGGGCCTGCGCCTGTTCGATGCGCCGCGGCCCGGGCTGCGGCTTCGTATGGGCGGACGCGGCTGCATGCGCGGCGGGCGGCGCCGCATTGGCGATGCGGCCGGCGGCGACCTGGCCGGAATCGGGCGCAACGCTCCGGGCCGGCGCGACGGCTGTCGCTGTCGTGGGGGCGGGCGCGGGCGACGTCGGCGCCGTGGAATCCACGGCGGGTGGCGCGGGCTGCGGCGGCACCGAGTCCGCGGCGGGCAATGCGGGCGACGGCGGCGCCATCGCCAGCTTGTCCGCCGCGCCCGGCGGCGTGACCGGATTCACTGGCGCCGCCGGAGCGGGGGGAAGCGCCGGTTTCGCCGGAACCTCCGGCATCACGACGCCGCCCGTCGCCCGCGCCGAGCCGCCTGGCGAGTCGGGCGGCGCCGGGTCATCGACACTGCCTACCACCACGCCGGTCGCCGTGGGCGCGCGCTGTTCGTCCTTGGGAAAAAGCAGATAACCGGCGACGCCCGCATCGATCACGAGCAGGCCGATTACCAACACCTTGCCGGTATTCGTCATATCTAAGCAACAACATTCATGAACTGCGAATAATCGATGATAAACGACAGTGGCATCATCGACGATTCTCGCCGGCCGGATATGACGCGTTGCGATAGCTGATGTCGGAATGAACCTGGCACCAAAAAGGGGCATGGCGACGTCGTCACGATCAGGCGGGATCGCCTGAATCCGATATTTTTTGCGCTTGCTTCGATATTCTTTTTTGGCCAGATTAATTGCCACGCATTCGCGCGGCATGCGTGCAACGGTATATGCGATGCAAGTTGCACTGTTAATGCGCGGAGCCTGTACTATACGAATCAGCGGAGACTACCGGCAGCCACGTTTCGCTTATCCGGCGTGTAAAGCTGATCATCAGAGATGCGCCGGCACGCTAGTGAAAGGAACGTGGAAGGCGAGGCGCTGACCGGAAGTGGCGGCACTAACCCATTGACCATGCGAGACCCGCGGGCAAGACCTTGCCCGGCATTCCTTGGGCTGTCGCGCGGCGAGCTGCGATACGGACCAGCCGGTCCCGGGCGTTGGCAGCGGCGGCGTGAGAACCACTTGAAAACATGAACAACTTTATTCGACCTCCCGTTTTCTATCCGTCCACGGTTGTTTTTGTCGACGACAACGACAGCTATCTGGATGCGCTGCGCCGGTTTTTCCCGGACACTCACACCAACCTGTTCTTTACGCGGCCGCAAACCGCGCTCAACTATATCCGTCAGCACGCGCGCGAGAATTCACTGGAGTTCGCGGCGGCGTCGGCGTGCCTGAGCGAGCCGGGTGTCGAACGCTTCGTCGAAACCTCGGCGGAGCGCGACATCGTCGCGCGGCCGGCGCGCTTCGAGGAAGTGGCGGCCGTCGTCGTGGACTACGACATGCCGGGTATCGGCGGCGTCGAATTTCTGGCGTCCATTTCGCATCTGCGTTGCGCGAAGGTGCTGCTTACCGGCGTCGCGGATGAAACCGTCGCGGTCAAGGCGTTCAATGCCGGCATCGTCGATCTGTATCTGCGCAAGACCGATCCCGATTCGGCCAACCGTCTCGTGCATTTCCTGAAGGACGCGAAGAACCGTCATTGCGCGGAATCGGGCTGGCTCGCGCTCGGCGAGAACGGCATGACCTACTGCGATCCGCGCACGCGCAAGGTGATCGACGAAGTAGTGGCCGCGCAAGGCATCGTCGAGTATTACTGGCGGCCCGAGCAGAACGTGATCCTGATGTTCGACGGCGCCGGCAACCCGAGCGTGTTCGTCGCGTGGGCCGAGAACGACTGGATCTCGCAGGGCGAGATCGTCGCCGACGAGGGCGGCCCGTCCGAGCTGCTCAGGCAACTCGCGGTGCGCGAGGTAATGCCGCTGTTCTGGCCGGATCTGGCCTACCGGGCGGGCATGCAGTTCCATACGCTGACGCCGCGCGGCATCCCCGGCTGGGACGACGCGTTTTACGGCTGGACCCGCATCGAGCCGGGCGAAGTCGGGCTCGACCTCGTGACGTTTGCGCGCTGGCGCGGCGAGCGTAATCGCTGACGCGCGTCGATGCTACGTCGCTGGCGTAGCGTGATCGCGCGGAAAGTCGCATACCGCCCGATGCATCAACTGAGCGTCGCCCCCGGCCGCGCGAATATGCTCGACGAACACATGCGCGTCGTCGCGTAGTGGATCGTGTTCCGCGCTGAGCGCGACAAGCGGGATGGTCCATGCGGGGTAATGTGTGGAGGCGGTTCCATCTTCGCGATTGTCATCGCGCCTCTCTTCTGTTCTCTCCTCGTTTCCCCCCAATATGCGTCGCGAAACGCATGCACGTCGGCGAGCGTGAGCATCGGCACGATTCGACGGATAGAGCGCGCTGGCGCTTTCGATGAATGCGGCGATTGCCCGCTCAAGCGTGTCCATTCCCTTCCGGTTGCGCTGTTTTCCGTGCCGTGGTCGGCAGACCGATCACGCGTCCCGCGAAACGGGCCGGCGGCAACGTGGCATGCGCTCGCGCGAGCTCCCGCACGCGCGCTTCGACGTCGGGATCGAATGCGACGCCGCGCGGCCCGGTGGTGTCGACATGCAGCAGCATCTGTTCGCTCGCGGCGACGGGTTCGGCACGAGTGTCGTGCGTCGCGAACATTTCGAGGTACAGGTGCAGCCGTTTCGCGTCGTGCGCGAGTATGCGCATGTCGACGCGCACCTGGGTGCCTTCCTTGATTTCATGCAGATAGTTGAGATGCGCTTCGAGCGTGTAGATCGAGCGATGCCGTGCCGTGCGTATCGCATCGGGAAGCCCGATCAGGTCGATCAGCACGTCGGCCGCGAGACTGAAGACCAGCATATAGAACGCGTCGCGCATATGGCCGTTGTAATCGACCCATTCGGCGCGCACGGTTTCACGGTAGGACGGCAGAACAACGGAAGGCGGCATGGCGCGTGTCTCCTCGGTCGAATGCGATGGTGGTGGCGCGAGCGGCGCGTCGTGCTGCGTTGCCAGTTTAGTGCACGGCGATCCGGCCGCGCAGGCGGGCCGTTCGAATGACCGGGCCGGGCGCCCGATTGGCGCGGCTATCGCAACAGTGAATTCAGGGTTTAGGGGTTTTCCCGAGGTCGGGCGGTGCCTACACTGATTTCAACGCTACGAATGCATCGGATCGCACCAGGTCGCATCAGGGCTTCGCGGCAATCTCACAAGTAATTTCTGGAGGTAGGAAATCATGAAGTCGCTTATCCAAGCTGCTGTTGTCGCCGCTCTCGTCGCCACGCCGTTTGCGGCTTTCGCTCAATCGAACCAGAACGACCAACCGGTTACGCGTGCGCAGGTGCGTGCCGAGCTGATCCAGCTCGAGAAGGCCGGCTATGATCCGTCGACGATGAACGCCGATGACTATCCGGCAAATATTCAGGCAGCCGAGGCACGCGCTGCGGCTCAAAACCAGGCTGCGCAGACCAGCGGTTATGGTTCGCCGGCTCAGGGTTCGTCGCGGTCGGGCAGCCGCACGGATTCGGCCGTGAGTTCTTATTCGGTGCCGGTGGTCCACTACACGCATCAATGAAGTTGCGGCGCGGGAGCCGATTCCGCGCCGTTCACGCAGTGCTTCAATACGAATGGCCTGCTTTCACCCGATGGTGAAGCAGGCCATTCGCGCATTCGGCCACAACGAATACAGCGGCCGGCAACTGCCGGATCCGCCTGTCCTCCTCCGCATTTCCCCGCTTTTTCCCCTGCTTCTGTTTCGCTTTGGCATCCTCGCCAGCCGTATTTTCAGCGACTAAGCAAATTTCTATTGCCACCGCAGATTTTGAATAACAAAGCGTAGCTGGCGGCACTTACACTGCATTCCGAACTCCTGTTGAGCGCGCGTCCGAATTACGCGGCGGCGCTCGACGACCATTGATCCGGAGCCCTTATGAAGGAATTGATGCTGGTTGGTACCGCTGCCAATCGTCCGAATGCCATTGGTTCGATGTACCGTCTGAAGCCCGGCGGCGAGTGGGAAAAGCTGACCGACTTCCCCGACGATGCTTCCGTGCAGGCGATCACGCCGCATCCCGAGCGGCCCGATCTGCTGTTCGCGGCGACCCGCAAAGGCGTATATCGCTCGACGAACGGCGGCGATTCATGGTCGCGTCTGAACGTGACGGACGAGTCGATCCAGTTCTGGAGCGTCGTCATTCACCCGACGCGTCCCGACACGCTGTTCGCGGCCGGCGGCCCGGTCAGCATTTATCGCAGCGACGACGGCGGCGACACGTGGCGCAAATGCAAGGCCGATCATCCCGAGCGCTTCAAGATTTCATTCGGCGATTCGCGTGTGATGCGCATCGCGTTTCATCCGCTGAATCCCGATGTGATGTACGCGGTGGCCGAAATCAACGGCTTTCTCGTCAGTGAGGATGGCGGCGACACGTGGCGCGGCGAAGCAGAAGGTCTGCTCGAACTCTCCAGACTGCCGCATCTGAAAAGCCGGATCGAAACCGACGACGACGCCGAAGGCGTGTTCGACGCGCACTCGGTCTGCACGACACGCGCCGACCCGGACGCGTTGTTCTATGTGTGCCGTCTCGGCATTTTCGAAAGCCGCGACAAGGGCAAGACCTTCCGCGATCTCGAAGTCGGCAAGTTCGCGCCGTTCACGTATGCACGCGATTGCCGCTTCGTCTGCGACGACCCGAACAAGATGTACGCGTGCTTCAGCATTTCGTCGCGTAGCAATGCCGGCGCGCTCTATGCGAGTGACGATCTCGGCAAGAGCTGGTATCGCGCCGATGCGCAGGTGAAGCCGGCAAGCACGATGCTCGGCTTCGGCGTGCATCCGACCGACCCCAACGGGGTGATCAGCGTCACGCGCGGCGGCCAGGTGTTCTTCACGACCGACGGCTGCAAGAGCTGGACCGAAAAACCTCTGCCGCCCGGCGCTGGCGATGCATTCTGCGCGGCGATGCTGTAAGCGAACCAGGGACGATGAAACCATGACAGAAAGACTCAATGGCGTGATCCGCGCGCTGCAGACCGGACGCCGTATCGCGCTGACGTCGTTCATCCCGGCGGAAGTGGAATCGGCGGTCGCGTTTGCGCAATCGTCGAACGACGGTGTCGTGTTCGAACTCGAGCACACGCCCTGGGATATCCGTGCGTTGCGTGAATCGATGCAGTTTCTGCTGCTGCGCGAGCGCATCGCGAAGGCGCAGTCGATTGCCTGTCAGATGACGCCGCTCGTACGTATTCCGCCGAGCGGCAGCGAAATGAACCAGTGGTTCGCGAAGCAGGCGCTTGATCTCGGCGCGTACGGCATCGTGTGGCCGCGCATCAGCACGCCGGAAGAAGCCTATAACGCAGTCGCCGCGTGCCGTTATCCGCGTCTGAAGAGCGCGCCGCGCTACGAACCGGCCGGCCTGCGCGGCGATGCGCCGATGCCCGCCGCGCGCTACTGGGGCGTGTCGCAGCAGGAGTACTACCGCAAGGCCGACGTGTGGCCGCTCGACCCGGACGGCGAAGTGCTGGTCGTGCTGATGATCGAGGACACGCGCGCGATCGAAAACATCGAGGCGATCGTCAAGCAGGTGCCGGGCATTGGCGTCCTGCTGATCGGCGAGGGCGATCTGACGCAGGAACTCGGCTGTCCGCGCCAGTACGACAATCCGGAATTGCTGCGCATGATGGCTCACGTGCTCGAAATCGGTAACGCATACGACATTCCGGTCGGTCATCCCCATGTGACGGGTCAGAACGTGAGCCGGGTCATCGAGCAGGGCTATCGTTTTCTGATGACCTATCCGAAGCGCGATTTCTCGGCGTTGGAAAAAGGCCTGCAACTAGCCGGCCGTTCGGCCAGCTAACGCGAACACGGGAGGATTCATGACAGCAAGACTGTCCATCGTGCTGGGGCCGCACGGACAGGTGCGCGATCTGCGCAACGGCGCCGTGAGCGTCGAAGGGTTCGAGCTCGAGTTCATCGAAAAGAAGCGCATGCCGGATGCCTATCGCGAGATGGCGCGCAGCCAGCCGTACGACATCTGCGAAATGGCGCCGACGTCGTATCTGATGGCCGTCGCGGCGGGCGCGCCGATTACCGCGCTCGCGATTCCAATGACACGGCGGTTCCGTCACGCGGGGATGCAGCGGCTGCGCGCGTCGACGATTCGCGAACCGAAAGATCTGGAAGGACGTCGCGTCGGCGTGCGGACCTATTCGGTCACCGCGGCGGTGTGGACGCGCGGTATTTTCGCCGACGAATACGGTGTCGATTCCGACAGGGTGACGTGGATCACCGAGGAAGAAGAGAACGTCCAGAGCTTCGTGACGCCGCCGAATGTGCAGCGGCTCGCTGAAGGGCAGTCGATCGCGGACCTGCTGAAACGCGGCGAGCTGGAAGCCGCGTTCGGCGGACTCGCGGGCGCGGGCAACGATCTCGACGGCGAACTCGTCGAGATCGTCGAAGACGCCGACGCACGCGAGCGCGACTGGTTTCGGCGCACGGGCATCTATCCGCTGCACGGCATGATCGTCGTGCGCAACGATGTGCTCGACCGGCATCCGGCGCTTGCGACGGCACTGTTCGACGCATTCACCCAGGCGAAGGCCGGCTATCTCGAGCGCATTCGCAGCGGCGAGGCCGACGGCGCCGAGGACAGGCGCTATCGCGAACTCGCGCGATGGGTCGGCGATCCGCTGCCGTATGGCTTCGACGAAAACGCGAAATCGCTCGCGGCGCTCGTGCGCTACGCGCACCGGCAGAGGCTGATTCCAGACGAGCCGCCGTTGCAGGCCGTCTTCCACGATCCGCGCATGAGCAATAGCAACAGTAACAGCGGCAGCGGCAGCGGCAACGCACGGCACGAAACGCTGGTCACCACGAGCCGCACATGAAAGGGACCGATATGACCACGCTCACCGCGATGATGGGCACTTACGAGAAGACCGCGCCGCTGAAGGACGGTAGTGTCGCGTCGTCGCTGCTGCGGCTCGATTTCGCCGATGTGGACACCGCGCAGAAGGCATTCAAGGACGTCGTGCGCGGCCTGAAGTTCGACGTCGCGGAACTCGCGGTCGTCACGTTCCTGCAGGCTTACGAGGCCGGCAAACCTTACCTGATGCTGCCGTTCGTGATGAACGGAAACTTTCACCACAAGAGCATTCTGTGTCGCGCCGACGATGATTTGCGGCCACAGGACCTCGCCGGCAAAACGGTCGCGATGCGCTCGTATGCGCAAACCACGCCAACGTGGGTGCGCGGCATTCTGTCCGACGAATACGGTGTCGCTCTCGACAAGGTGCGCTGGCTCACGCAGGAAGGCGCGCACGTCGCCGAATATCACGACCCCGATTTCGTCACGCGTATCGATTCGACGCTGAGCCTCGAGGACATGCTGCGCGCGGGAGAGGTCGACGCGATCATCGCGGGCGGCGCGCTATCGGGCGATCCGGGTATTCGCACGTTGATTGCCGCGCCGCAGGAGGCGGCGATGGCGTCGTATCGTCGTACACACGTCGTGCCGATCAATCACGTCGTGGTGATTCGCAAGGAAATCGCCGGGAACCGGCCTGAACTCGTGCGCGAAGTATTTCATATGCTACAGAAGAGCCGTGAGGCGAGCGGCGATCGGCCGTCGGCGAACGGCCCGGATTTGCAGCCGGTCGGCTTCGATGCGCTGCGTCCCGCGCTCGAAACGGTGATCCGGTACGCGTTCGAACAGAAGCTGGTTTCGCAACGTTATACGGTTGAAGCGTTGTTCGGGAACGTCGCGGACATCTTGAGCTGAAGCGCGTTACGGTACTGCACCGACAACGGAAAGCTTTAAGGAGACAGTGGTGGCTTCACCGATTACTGGAATGTCATATGTCCGGCTGAGTGCGCCGGATCTCGGCCGCATGCAGGCGTTTCTCGAAGATTTCGGCATGGTGCTCGCGCATCGCGATGCGAAGCGCCTCTATATGCGGGGTGTCGGCGATGCGCCGTTTCTGCATGTGACCGAACTCGGCGCGCCCGGCGCGATCAGCTTCGGCTATGAACTGAGCGAGGACGCCGACGTCGCCGCGCTGGCGAAGCTGCCCGGCGCGCAAGGCATCGAGTCGCCCGACGTGCCGGGTGGCGGACAACGCGTGCGGCTGCGCGATCCGAACGGCTTCTGGCTCGAACTGGTGACGAATCGCGAACGCATCGCGCCGCTGCCGCCGCGCGCGCTCGTGCGCGGCCCCGATGGCGAAAGCCGCTCGCTCGGCCCCGCGCGCATCGTGCGGATTGCGCACACCGCGTATGCAACGCCGAATCTCGCGGACACGATCGGTTGGTATCAGCGCACGCTCGGCTTGCTGCCGACCGACGAACTGTTCGTCGGCGAAGCGAGCAATGTGATCGGCCAGTTCAATCGCGTCGATCGCGGCGACGAGCTGGTCGACCATCACGTGATCTTTCTGTTGCGCGGGCAACGGGCCGGCATGCATCACGTGTCCTACCAGGTCGAAGGCGTCGACGACATTTTCTTCGGCTACGACCACATGGTCCACCGTTCGCACGATCACGTGCGCGGCATCGGCCGTCATGCGCTCGGCAGTCAGATTTTCGACTACTGGATGAGCCCGTTCGAGCAGATGCACGAGCACTGGATCTCGCAGGAAAAACTCAATGCGGCGAGCCGCTTCAACCGCATCCGGATCGGCGAGGGGATGAGTTACGACACTGGCGAGAAGCCACCCGAGCGTTTCGTCAGGCAGGCCACGCAGATTGTCGAATGGCCACGAGGAGCGGGCGCCTGACGCGCGGTGGCCGCTCGCCGGACTTCGCATCCAACAACACGGTAAATCACGATGATCATTGACTGTCACGGGCACTTCACGACAGTGCCGAAAACGCTGCACGAATGGCGGCGCCGTCAGCTCGAGAATGGCGGCGGTTTTTACGGCGCGCCGCTCGATATCCCGGACGACGAATTGCGCGCCGCGCTCGAAAACGGTCAACTGAAAGAGCAGCGCGCGCGGGGCCTCGACCTCACGCTGTTCTCGCCGATCGCCGGGCAAATGGGACATCACCTCGGCACGCTCGATAACAGCATCGAATGGTCGCGCCTGAACAACGATCTGATTCATCGGGTCTGCACGCTGTATCCCGACAATTTCGCGGGCGTGTGTCAGTTGCCGCAATCGCCGGGACATGGGCTCGAAGCGTCGGCGCGGGAGCTCGAGCGTTGTGTGCTCGAACTCGGTTTTGTCGGCTGCAATCTGAACCCGGATCCGTCCGGTGGCTACTGGACCGACAAGCCGCTGACCGACCCCATCTACTATCCGCTCTACGAGAAGATGGTCGAGCTCGACGTACCCGCGATGATTCACGTGAGCAGTTCCTGCAATCCGTGCTTCCATCACGTCGGCGCGCATTATCTGAATGGCGACACGACCGCGTTCATGCAGTTGCTGCTCGCGCCGCAACTCTTCAAACATTTTCCGACGCTGCGCTTCATCATTCCGCACGGTGGCGGGGCGGTGCCGTACCACTGGGGACGTTATCGGGGGCTCGCGCAGGACATGGGTTTCGAAACGCTCGACAACGGGCTGCTCAACAACGTGTTCTTCGATACCTGCGTCTATCACCAGGCCGGCATCGACCTGCTGACGAAGGTGATTCCCCATCGCAACATCGTTTTCGGCTCGGAGATGATCGGCGCTGTGAAAGGCATCGATCCGCAAACCGCTCATCACTTCGACGACACCGGCCGTTATATCGTCGCGACGCCGCATCTGGATGATCGCGACCGGCGGGAAGTGTTCGCGGGCAATGCGCTGAAACTCTATCCGCGCCTGAAAGAGCGTTTCGCGGCAATGGCCGATAAAGCGCGCTAAAGGCCGGGGAAATCAACGAAGTCATAAAGGACAGGTCATGGATTTGGGAATCGCCGGAAAGAAGGCACTCGTTTGCGCGTCGTCGCGAGGCCTGGGGCTCGCGTGCGCGACGGCGCTGGCGCGTGAGGGTTGCGAGGTCTATATCAACGGCCGCAACCTCGATGCGCTGGAAACCGCCGCCGCGCGGATCGAGGCGGTGGCCGGCCGGCGTCCGCGCATCGTCGCCGCCGATCTGAACACGGAAGCCGGGCGCGCGAGTCTGATCGAAGCGTGCCCCGCGCCGGACATCCTGATCAACAACAACGCGGGACCGGAGCCGGGCAAGATCGGCGACTGGAGCCGCGAGGACTGGCTCGGCGCGGTCGAAGGCAACATGCTCGCGCCGATCTTTCTGATCAGGGCGTTCGTGCCGGGCATGCGCGAGCGGCGCTTCGGACGCATCGTCAACATCACGTCGGCGATGGTCAAGTCACCGAGCGCGATGATGGGCCTGTCGGCCGCGGTGCGGGCGGGGCTCACCGCACTGAGCAAATCGGTGCAGCGCGACAGCGTGGCCGATAACGTGACGATCAACAACATGTTGCCGGAGCGCTTCGACACGGACCGTCAGCGCTATATGGCCGAGCGCATGATGAAGAAGGACGGCATCACGATGGCCGAAGCGAAGCAGCGGATCGCGGCGACGATTGCCGCGAAGCGGCTCGGCGATCCGATGGAATTCGGCGATGCCTGCGCGTTCCTGTGCAGCGCGCAGGCCGGCTATATCTCGGGACAGAATCTGCAACTGGATGGCGGCTCGTATGCCGGCCTCGTCTAACGGAGAAGTGAAGTGAAATATTCCAGCTTTGAAATCGACGGTCGCAACACGTACGGCGTCGTGGTCGGCGACGGCGTCGTCGATCTCGGCAAGCGTTTCGGTCATGAATACGCGGACCTGAAGGCGCTGCTCGCCGCGGGTTTTCCGCGGCACGTCGCGGCCGCCGCCGCGGCGCCTGCCGACTATGCGCTCGATCGCATCCGCTTTCTGCCGCCTGTCGCAGCGCCCGTGCACATCTGGTGCCTCGCGCTCAATTACGCCGAGCATCACAACGAAGTGCAGAGCGCGGGCCGCGTTCAGGAATTGCCGAAAGCGCCGGCGCTGTTCGCGCGCGCCGCGGATTCGCTGGTCGGCCACGATGAGCCGCTGCTGCATCCGGGCGTGAGCGAGCAGTTCGACTTCGAGGGCGAGCTCGTCGTCGTGATCGGCAAGCCCGGCTACCGGATCGCCGCGAAGGACGCGTTCGAGCATATCGCGGGTTTTACGATCATGAACGAAGGCAGTGTGCGCGACTGGCAATTCCATACGCGGCAGATCACGCCCGGGAAAAACTTCTACCGCAGTGGCTCGATCGGACCGTGGATCGTGCCGCGCGGCGAGATCGAAGACGTCGATCAACTGCGTATCCGCACCACGCTGAATGGCCAGGTGATGCAGGACGAGTCCGTCAGCGCGATGATTCACAAGATTCCGCGTTTCATCGAATACGCGTCGACGATCGCGCCGCTGTATCCCGGCGATATCCTCGCAACCGGCACGCCGAGCGGCGTCGGCTTCTCGCGCACGCCGCCGGTATTCATGAAAGTGGGGGACGTGTGCGAGATTTCGATCGACAGGATCGGAACGCTGCGCAATACGGTGGGCCGCGAGTAGCGCGGGTAATGTAGAAAGGTAGAAAGCGTGACGGACTTTTCATCCGGTCAACCTGTTTGACCCCGTTGATTCAGGAATGGCAATGCGACGAATCGAGACCGCTGCGTCCGAGAAAGATCTGCCGGGCATCTGGCAGTTGCGGGTCTTCGAGACCGTCGCGCGCCATGAAAACGTCACCCAGGCATCGCAGGAATTGCTGCGTTCGCAGCCGGCCACCACCTCGTGCGTCGCGGCGCTCGAAGGCATGCTCGGCGTCGCGTTGTTCGAGCGCTCGCCGACCGGTACCTATCTGACGCCGGTCGGCGTCGCGGCATTGGTACGCACGCGCAAGATCCTGCAATTCGCGGAGGAAGCGGCGCAACTGGTCGGCAGCACGCGCAAGGTGTCGCCGCTCGCGCTCGCGAGCAGCATCACGCGTACGCAGATGCGTTGTCTGATCGCGATCGAGGAATGCGGGTCGTTTCGCGCGGCCGCGCGGATGCTCGGCATCACCGAAGCCTCGTTGCAACGCGCGGCGCGCACGCTCGAGCAGAATCTGGGCGGGCAGTTGTACCGGCATACGTCGGCGGGCATCAACACGACGGAGATCGGCAGCGAGTTCGCGCGGCGCCTGAAACTCGTGTCGAGCCAGATCGCGGCGCTCGCCGAAGCCGTCACCACGTATGAGTTTCCGAAGGAGCGCACAGTGACGGTCGGTGTGCTGCTGCTCGATCCGACCATCCTGATCGTCAATGCGATCCGCTCGCTGACCGCGCAGTTTCCCGATGCGCGCGTCGTCGTGCTGAGCGGCACCTATGAGGCTTTGCTCAACAAGCTGCTGCGCGGCGAAATCGACTTCATGCTGGGCCTGCTGAAACAGCCGGGCAAGGCGTTCGATTTCGTCGAGGAGCCGCTTTATCACGAACGCTATTGCGTGGTGGCGAGCCGCGAGCATCCGCTGACGCGGCAAAACACGATTACCGTCGACGCACTCACGCGCTACCAATGGGTCCTGCCGCCGAAGGGCTCGCCGCGCCGCGAAGCGTACGAGCATATCTTCGCCGAGACCACGCCGCCGCCGGCGAGTATCGAAACCTACTCGCTTTCGACGATCCGCATCACGCTGTACGACGCCGAAATGCTGACAGTGCTGAGCTGGACCGAGGTGCTGAGCGAGCGGCGTTTCGGCTTTATCGCGCCGCTGCCGGTGGACGTGCCGTGGGACGGTCCGATCGTCGGCATTACGACGAAGCGCGACTGGCGGCCGAACGACGTGCAGGCGGCCTTTTTGCATCATCTGAAGCGCAACGCGACGGCGATTGCCGGAGAGTCGCTCGCGGAAACCTCTCCTTGGGCGGCTGAAACGCCGGAGATCCAGGACGTGCCGATGAAACCCGCAAGGTCCGGGAAGACGAAACGCAAACCGGCGCGGAATACGAAGCTTCCGCGCCGCTAGACACATTCCTGCTGGCAGGACCCAGAACATGCTGACGAATCGAGTCCGCAGGACCCGGCTCGTACTGCGAATACAAAACTCGAACGATGGAGACGGAGGCAACCATGTTGCAGATCAATAGCGGGCGCAGCCCGTTTCAGGAACAAACGCGATTGTCCGGAAACCAGAGGCTTCTGCTCGCGCTGGTCGGCGTGGGCAGCATGCTGGAGTTCTGGGACGCGTATCTGATCGGCTTCATCATGGCTTATCTGATCAAGCCGTGGGGCCTGACGTACGGGATCATGGGCGCGGTGCTGTTGTCATCGGGCGCGGGGGCGATCGTCGGCGGCGTCGTGTGGGGCAGCATGGCCGATCGCTTCGGCCGCAAGCCGGTGTTCGTCGTTTCTCTGCTGCTGCTCGCGGCGGCGAGCGTGGGCCTCGCGTTCACGCCCGAGCGCGGCTGGATCTATATGGCGGTGCTGCGCATCGTGATCGGTTTCTGCACGGCGGGCTACTTCATCCAGATCGCGCTCGTTCACGAGTTCACGCCGCCGCGTCGGCGCGGCATGCTGACCGGCATCGTCTCGGCCATCACCACAGGAGGGCTGCTGCTGGGCGCGTTCAGCGGCGCGTATGTGATTCCCGCAATCGGCTGGCGTTGGACTTTCGCGCTCGGCGCCGCGCCGGCCGTGATCGCGCTGATCGGCGCCGCGTCGATTCCCGAGTCGCCGTGCTGGCTGGGTCTGCAAGGACGCGAGGCGGCGGCGCGCCGCTCGATTGCGTGGGCACTCGGCAAGCCGTCTTTCGAAGATCAGATCGACGCACCGCAACCGGTGGCCTCGCGCGGGTGGTTGGAATTGCTGCGCTGTCCGCGCGCTGTCGTTACGACGACGCTGATCAACATCGGGCTGATCGGCGGCTACTACGGCATCGTGTTGTGGGCGCCCACGCTGCTCGCGCAGATCCAGCAATTCTCTCCAGCGGTCGCGGCAAAAACGATGATCGGCTTCAGCCTGCTCGGCATGCTTGCGCGCTTGTCCGCCGCGGGACTCGCGGACCGTATCGGTCGTCGCAAAACGGGCGGCTACTTTGCGATTGCGTCGGCCATCGCGTTGCTCGCCGCGGGCTATATCGGTCACGGCGATCTGCTCACGCCTGCGCTGTTCTGGGCGCCGCTGCTGCTCGCCTTCGTCTTCGCGGACGGCAGCTTCTCCGTGTGCGCCGCGTATTCGACGGAGATCTGGCCGTCGCGGCTGCGCGGCACCGGGTCGGGCTATGCGGGCCTCGCCGGTTCCGTCGGCAAGATCCTCGGGCCGCTCGGTCTCGCGATGACAGCGGGGTCGAGCAACGTCGTGATGCCGTCGGCAACCGTCAACGTGATCGTGCCGGCGTTCCAGTTCCTGGCGTTCTGCCTCGTGGTGTGCGGTCTCACGTATCTGACGATCGGCATCGAGGCGCGCGGCAAATCGCTCGAAACGATGGACAACAGCGAGGACGAAGCGCGCGCGTCGAACCCGTCGCCGGAGTACAGCAAAAACGGATGACCCCGGCAGTTTTTCGATTGGGCCTGCAAAGCGTAAGTCCATAGACTGGTCCACAACGAGGAACAATGCAGCAAGCAACGCAGACGCGAGGAATCGATGAAGAAATTGCGTGTGGGGATGATTGTCCCGTCATTGAACACGATCGCCGAGGACGACTTCCGCGCCTATTGCCCGGACGGCGTCGCGTATCACGTGCATCGCATCCGTTTGCGCAAGGAAGCGGGGCGCGTGACGATGGAAAGTCTCACGCGAGCTTACCTCGAAGCGATCGACGAAGCGGGCTATCTGAAAGACCTGTCGCCCGATGCGATCGCATTCAACTGCACGGGCGCGAGCGTCGCCAATGGCAAGGATTGCGATGCGAGGCTCGCGCAGCGCATGTCGGACGCGCTGGAGATTCCGTCGACCAATACGATGGTCGCGATCAAGCAGGCGCTTCGCGCGCTGAAAGCCGACGGCATTCTGCACGTTTGCCCGTTCAGCGACGAGTTCTCGAGTGTCGAGCGGCAGTCGCTGATCGACGCGGGCTTCCACGTATTGCGTACCGTGTCGCTCGGTTTCACCGACGCGAGAGCGGCCGCGCAAATGGAGCCCGCCGAAATCACCGCGGTGGTGCGCAGGCAGGTCGACGGCGATACGCGCGCGGTGCTGCTTTCGTGTGCGAACGTGCGCGCGTTCGAAGCCGCCGACGAACTCGAGCGCGGCCTCGATCTGCCGGTCGTCACGAGCAACCAGGCGATGCTGTGGTCGGTGCTGCACGCGGCCGGCTGGCGCGGCGATGCGCATGGCGAAGTGCGCGGCGCGGGCCGGCTGTTCCAGGTCGGCCGTTCATGAATCACCGATTTCATCCACGACAATCCGACAACGAACTTCCATGCCGATCGTAGACGCACAAGTACATGCCTGGTCCAACGGTGTTTCGACCGGGCACCATCGACGCACGCCGATCACCGGTGACGTCCTCAAGGCGGAAATGACACAGGCCGGGGTCGACCGCGCGTTGCTCGTGCCGCCGCTGTGGGACCCGGACGGCAATGCCTATTCGCTGTCGCTCGCGGCGGCCGAGCCGCGGCGTTTCGCGGTGATGGGCCTGCTCGACAGCCGGCTCGACAATCAGGACCGTCTGTTGCGCGCATGGCGCGAGCAGCCGAACATGCGCGGCGTCCGCTTCCTGTTCAACACGAAGGAGCGGCTGCGGCCGCTCGTCGACGGCGAGATGGAGCGGCTCTGGCCGATCGCCGAGGAAACCGGCCTCGTGGTCGCGCTGCTGGTGCCGAACGTGCTGCACGTGGTCGACGATATCGCGCGGCGGCATCCGCGCCTGCGGATCGTCGTCGATCATCTTGGCGTGCCGCGCGGCGCGTCCGGCCCGGCCGCGTTCGATCATCTGCCCGCGTTGCTCGCGCTCGCGAAGCATCCGAACGTACATGTGAAGGCGGCGGGCGTCGGCGATTACGCGCTCGATCCGTATCCGTTCCGTTCGCTCGACAGAACGTTGCGCCGCGTGTTCGAGGCGTTCGGCGCCGAGCGGATCCTATGGGCGAGCGAATTGTCGAGGCTGCATCATCCGTACCGGCAGTGCGTCACGCATTTCAGCGAGACGCTGCCGTGGTTGTCGGCGGCGGACCGCGAACTGATCATGGGCGGCAATATATGCCGCCTGCTCGAATGGGAGTGACGGGATCAGGCAGGCACGACTTCAATAGCGGCATGACACATACAACAATCACATGATTTCTCAGGAGACAGGCATGTTTTCCCCAGGCAGTTGGCCTTGCATCATTCTGCTGTACATCTACGGCACCGTCGCGACCTCGCTCGTGACGCAGTCCGTTCCCGTGATCGGCGACATCGCGAAGTACTTCGGCCTCTCGCACGCGAATGCCGGCTGGGTTATCTCCATTCCGTCGCTGATTACCGCGATTGCCGCGGTGTTCGGCGGCTGGCTCGTCGACCGCATCGGCGACAAGCGGGTGATTTTCGGCGGCTCGGTGTTCGCGCTGGTCGGCAATCTCATCGTGTTCGGCTCGCATGACGTGAGCACGCTGTTTTTCGGGCGCTTGCTGCAAGGTGTCGGCTATCTGTCGCTGACGGTCGGCGCGGTGACGCTGATCATGCGCACGACGACGGGCTCACGACGCAGCATCGCGCTCGGCCTGTGGACGTCGCATACGGCGGTCGGCATCGGCCTCACGCTGAGCATCGTCGCGCCGCTCGCGCAGCGCGGCGAGCTGTGGCGCTGGGCGTTCGGCGGCCACGCGATCCTGATGGCGGCGCTCGCCTGCGCGGTGATCCTGTTGCCGGCCAGGCAGGCCAATCTGCAAAGCCGCCGGCTTGCCGATATCTGGCTCGTGCTGAAGAGTCCACGGCCGTACCGCGTGGCGCTCGCGTCCGGTGCGTCAGCGTTTATCCAGACCGGCATCATGGCGGCGCTGACTGTCTATCTGTCGCGGCGTTACGCGATTGCGATTCCGGCCGCGGCCGCGGTGGGCACGCTGGCCGAAGTTTTCGTCGCGTGTGGTTGCCTGAGCGTCGGTCATCTGCTGAAAGCGGGCGTGCGCGGCGGGCGGCTCGCGATCGTCGGCGGCATCGTGATGCTGTGCGGCGGCGTCGGCCTGTATCTGCCGACGGTCGAACTCATTGCGGCCATCGTGGCGGTCTGCGTGTTTTCGCTCGGCATCGGTACGGTCAACGGCTATATCTGGACGCTGGTGCCCTCGTCGTCGCCGGGTGTCGGCACGCTGGGCGCGACGAGCGGCGTGGTAGCCCAGGCCACCTATCTCGGCGTGCTGCTCGGGCCGCCGGCGATTTTCGCGAGCTTCTACGAAGGCGGCTGGATGGTTCGCATCGGCCTTGTCGTGATTGCCGTCGTATTGCAGCTCGCGCCGATTCTCGGCTGGGGCCGTCCGGAAAATCTCGAAGACCGCCGGCACGGCCCGGTCGAGGCGCTGGGACCGAACTGATCCGGCCGCGGTGCGCGCGGCGACGTATCTCGCCGCTCTCTCATCTGTTGATGATCCGCCAGGACGGACAGCACAAGCTGTCCGGCGGACGACGCACGACGCGAGAAACAGGTGGTTCTGAATACGTGGGTCCATTCATAAAAACAGCGATATAAGGAGACATCATGAAGAGTCGGCAATTTACACGGAAGACGGCGGAGCGCGCGGGTCTATGCGCGGCGTTGACGGCGGCGGGCATCGGCTGCGCGCATGCGCAGAGCAGCGTCACGCTGTACGGGATCATTTCCACCGGCATCGAATACGTGAGCAACGTGAAGGGTTCGCACCTGTTCGCGCTCGCCAACGGCGGCATGATGCCGCCGCGGTTCGGCTTGCGCGGCGACGAAGATCTCGGTGGCGGAACGCATGCGATCTTCACGCTCGAAAACGGCTTTTCGATTACCAACGGCGCGATGCTGGGCGGCATGTTCGGGCGCCAGGCGTATGTCGGCCTGAGCAATCAGCGCTACGGTACGATCACCGCGGGCCGTCAGTACGAGGAAATGACCAATAGCCTGTGGTGGGCCGAGTCCGCGAATATCTTCGCGGGGTTCGGCGCGCATATCGGCGACAACGACAACATGTTCTTCACGAACCGCTTCAACAATTCGGTGCGCTACGTGTCGCCGGCTTTGTCGGGACTGACGTTCGCGGGCAGCTACGCGTTTTCGAACTCGACGCAGTTCTCGAACAACAACGGCTTCAGCGGCAGCGTGAACTATGCAAATGGTCCGCTGAAGGCCGGCATCGCCGTCACGCAGTTCAACCGGCGCAGCAACGCGACGCCGTCGAACCTGACGAGCGGCGCGGTCGACAGCACCGGCTGGGGTTTCAGCTCGCCGTTCGTGGTCAGCCCGGCAGGCGCGGGCACGGATCAGCAGCGCATCATCGGCGCGGGCGCGGCCTACGATTTCGGTTTCGTGAACGTGCTCGTCAGCTATTCGAACGTGCTGTTCAACTATTCGGATTCGACGGGACTGCGGCTGCAGAACGGTGAATTGGGCGTGTACAAGCGCTTCACGCCTGCGTGGCTCGTCGGCGTGTCGTACGTGTACACGAATGCCGACTATTCCGGCGGCCGCTCGCCGCACTACAACCAGGTGACGCTCGCAACCGACTACCTGCTGTCGAAGCGCACGGATCTGTTCCTCACCGGCATCTATCAGCGCGCGAGCGGTCCGGGCGCCTATGCGCAGATCTATACCACGACCGCATCGAGCAGCCATTCGCAGACGCTCGTGCAGGCGGGTATCCGGCATCGGTTCTGAGCTGGCCGTGTCACTGTTTGATTGTTCGACTGTCTGACGCGGAGTGACACGGCAACGCGCGGGGAAGCCTCAAACCGCAACTGCGACGCTTTCCTTCAATACGTCCTCGAGTATCGCCATCGCTTCGTCGAACACAGTGTCCTGAATCGTGAGCGGAAACAGGAAGCGCACGACGTTCGAGTAGACGCCGCACACGAGCAGCAGCAGACCGCGTTCGAGTGCGCGCGTCTGCACGCGCTTCGCAAACTCCGCGTCCGGGCTGGTGCTGTCCGGCTTGCGGAATTCGGCGGCCACCATTGCGCCCGGACCGCGCACGTCCGCGATCTGCGGCACGCTGCGCTGCAATGCGACGAGCTTCGCCTTGAGGCGCTCGCCGAGTACGGTGGCGCGCTCGCAAAGCCGTTCTTCGTCGATGATGTCGAGTACCGCAAGCGCGGACGCGAGCGCGAGCGGATTGCCCGCATAGGTGCCGCCGAGGCCGCCGGGCGCCGCCGCATCCATGACCTCGGTGCGGCCGACCACGCCCGACAGCGGCATGCCGCCCGCGAGGCTCTTTGCCATCGTCATCAGGTCGGGCGCGACGTCGTAATGATGCATCGCGAACAGTTTGCCGGTGCGCGCGAAGCCGGTCTGCACTTCGTCGGAGATCAGCAGGATGCCGTGCTCGTCGCACAGCTTGCGCAACGCGCGCACGAAGTCGGCCGGCGCCGGATAGAAGCCGCCTTCGCCCTGTACCGGCTCGAAGATAATCGCGGCCACGCGCTTCGGCTCGATATCGGCCTTGAACAGCGAGTCGAGCGCCTTCAGCGAGTCGGCGGTCGTCACACCGTGCAGCGCGTTCGGGAATGGCGCATGGAACACGTCCGACGGGAACGGTCCGAAGCCGCTCTTGTACGGCACGACCTTGCCGGTCAGCGCCATGCCGAGCAGCGTGCGGCCATGGAACGCGCCGCTGAACGCGATCACGCCGGGGCGGCCGGTCGCCGCGCGGGCGATCTTGATCACGTTCTCGACGGCTTCGGCGCCGGTCGTGAAGAATGCGGTTTTCTTCGGATAGTCACCGGGCGCGCGCGCATTGATCTTCTCGGCCAGCTCGACATACGACGCGTACGGCACGACCTGGTACGCGGTGTGCGTGAAGCGATCGAGCTGATCGCGAATCGCGGCGACGATCTTCGGATGACGGTGCCCCGTGTTGCACACCGCGATGCCGGCGGCGAAGTCGATGAAACGGCGGCCTTCGACGTCCCACAGCTCGGCGTTTTCGGCACGCGCCGCGTAGAAATCGCACATCACGCCGACACCGCGCGGCGTCGCGGCATCCTTGCGGCTCTTCAGCTCGGCATTCTTCTGGGTCATCTCGATCGCTCCGGTGGCGGGTCTGGCGCCGCGCTCACCGCACGGCATCTGGAGCGACTATAAAGAGATTTGGCTCTCGACTTGAGAGCCATTTCGGTGAAATTGTAGGAGCCATTCTGGCGCACGGCGCGCCTCGCGCGTCACACGCACGTGCCGCCCGCCGCGTCGAACGTCAAATCCGGATCAGCACCGCCCCGAGCGTCACGAGTGCGCATGCAACGATCCGCCGCGTGGTCAGCTTTTCGCGCATGAAGACGCAGCCGATCAGCACCGCGAAGATCGAGCTCAATTCGCGCAACGCGGAGACCATCGCGATCGGCAGGTAGCGGTACGCCTCGATGATCAGGCAATACGCGCCGAGCGCGAGCACGCCGGACGCGATGCCCTTCACCACCAGCGCGCGGCCGATGAAAAGCCCCCTCGCGCCACCGCGCCAATGCCACGCGAGCAGGAACTGCGGGATGTTCCAGATCAGATAGACCCACATGATGTAGCTGAGGCCATTGCCCGCGACGCGCGCGCCGATGCCGTCGACCACCGAATACGCCGCGATGAAGAGACCCGTCAGCAGCGCGAACGGCACGCTTTCGCCGGAAAAGCGCATGCCGCGCCGAAACGCGAGCGAGACGATGCCGGTCGACACCAGCGCGACGCCGAGCGCCGCGAGCGGCTTCAGCGTTTCTCCCGCGAACACGAGCGCGCCGATGAAGACGAGCATCGGCGACAGGCCGCGCGCGATCGGATAGATCTGGCCGAAGTCGCCGCTCCTGTACGCGCGGATCAGCGCGAGCAGATAGCCCCATTCGAGCACCGCCGACGCGACGATATACGGCCACGCGGCCGGCGCGGGCAGCGGCAGCACGAGCACGCCGATCGCGCTGACCGCGAGATACGGCATCGCCATCATGCCGAGCAGCCAGACGCGGTCCTCGGACAGATGCAGGAACGCGTTCCAGGTCGCGTGAAGCAGCGCGGACAACAACACCAGCAGGACGACAAAGGTTTCCATCGACAACGGAGAGGGCGAGAGAGCAGGGACGGCGCGGGGGGGCGCAAGCCCGTGATTATTCCAGCAGAACGCCGGAACGGTGGGAGTGGACGACTAAATCGAAGGGCTTTAGGTGGGAAACGACGCGTTTTGCGGCGCGCAAAAGGCCGCGGCTACTTGCGCGGAAACGCGCTTCGTCCGTGCTGTTTCGTGGCTGTGCCCGGCGGATGGAGCCGGGCAGCGGAGCACGACGCCGTCAGATCACCCGCTCGCGCAACCACGCCGACCCGAGGTCGATCACGGTCACGACGACGATCACCATGATCATCACCGCGGCGGTCTGCGCATAGTTGAACGAGCGGATCGCTTCATACAGCACGACGCCGATGCCGCCCGCGCCGACCATGCCGACCACCATCGCCGAGCGCACGTTCGATTCGAAGCGATATAGCGCATATGAAATCCACAGCGGCAGCACTTGCGGCAGCACCGCATAGACGATTTCATCGATGCGCGTCGCGCCCGTCGCGCGCACGCCTTCGGCCGGATGCGGATCGATTGCTTCGACCGCTTCTGCGAACAGCTTCGCGAGCACGCCGGTCGTATGCACCCACAGCGCGAGCACGCCGGCGAACGGCCCGAGCCCGACCGCGACGATGAACAGCATCGCGAAGACCATTTCATTGATCGCGCGGCACGCGTCCATCAGACGGCGTACCGGCTGCACGATCCACAGCGGCGCGATGTTGTGCGCCGACATCAGGCCGCACGGCACCGCGCAGACGAGCGCGAGCGCGGTGCCCCAGATCGCGACCGATAATGTGACGAGCATTTCGTGCACGTAGCTGCGCCACTCGGTGAAGTCGGGCGGAAAGAAGTCTTTCGCGAACTGGCCCATGTTCGCGGAGTCGCTGATGAGATCGAGCGGACGCATGTCGGCGCCGTGCCATGCACCGCCGAGGACCGCGAGCACCGCGATCCAGCCGAGCAGCGACAACCAGCCGCGCTTGCCGGCGTTGTCCCGCGTTGCCGCCGCCGATGCCGTGCCTGTCGCTTGCGCTGCTTGCGCCTCTTGTGCCGCGCGCGCCGGCGACCTGATCAGATCGACGCTGTTCATTGCTTCGACTGCGCGCCATTGAGCGCGCTCAGCTTCGCGTCGAGCGCGGCGAGCTGGGTTTTGCGCTCGTCGTCGGACAGGTGCGCGTCGCTCTCGATCTTCTGCTTCTGCTGGAACAGTACGATCTCGCGAATCGGCAGCAACTGCTTGTCCGACGAAGCCTCGAAGCCGCTGTATTCGGTGATGCCGGCCATCACCGCTTTTTCGTGGGGGTCGGTCTTCGCGTAGTTCAGGAAGAAGTTGCGCAGCTTGTCTTTCGTCGCTTGCGGCAGATCCTTGCGCCACACGAGCGGGTCCGACGGAATCAGCGGCGAGGTCCACAGCACGCGCACCTGCGCGAACTTGTCCGGATGCTCGCGCTTGAGCGTTTCCATCATCATGCTGTTGTTGGTCGCGATGTCGATCTTGTTGTTGACGACCGCGAGCAGATTCGCCTCGTGGCTCGACGGCAGCACGCTTTTGAACGACGTATTGACCGGCGTGTTGTGTTTCGCAAACAGGTAGTAAGCCGGCACCAGCGTGCCCGACGTCGAGTTCGGATCGCCGAAGCCGAGCGTGACGTCCTTTGTGTTTCTGAATACGTCGTCGAGCGTCTTGAAGCGACTGTTCACATTGGTGATCAGCAGCGAGTAGTAGCCGCTGTCGCCGTCCGCATGCCGCGCCTTCGCGAATACTTCGCCACCCGAACGGTCCACCGCCTCGATTGCCGATGCGTTGCCGAAATAGCCGACCTGTACCTTGTTGAAGCGCATGCCTTCGATGATGCCGGCGTAGTCGGTGGCGAAAAACGCTTTCACGTTCAGGCCGGTCTGCTTCTTCATATCGTCGATCAGCGGCTCCCAGCGTTGCTTGAGCACCGCCGACGAATCGGTCGAGATGATGCCGAGGTTGACGTCCTCGGCGTGGGCCGCGGCAACGCAGGCGAAGGCGGCCGCGCCGGCGGCGAGCGTGATCAGTAAGCGCAGGAGTTTCATCGGTCGGGATCCGGTTGGGTGGGCGGAATGGATGGGCGAATGAGTGAAAGAGCGCGGGCTGCCTCAGTTCGAGTGCGCCGGATTGAGCGCGAGTGAATAGTGCGTGGCGGCGGGGCCGGCATCGTCTCGCGTGGGCGCGGCGGGAGTGTCGCGCACGTCGTGCATGACGTGGGCGCTATCGTCGAGCAGTTCGCGCGCGTCGTCGCCGTAAAGCTTCTTCAGCAGTACCGGCGTGAGCGCACTGGAAGGACCGTCGTAGACCACCTTGCCGCGGCGCAGCGCGACCGTGCGCGCGCAGTACTGCATCGCGATGTCGACCTGATGCAGCGATACGAGCACCGTGATCCGATGCTCGAGGTTCAGCGCGCGCAGCATGTCCATCACGCGGCGCGACGATTCGGGATCGAGCGATGCGATCGGTTCATCGGCGAGCACGATGCGCGCGCGCTGCACGAGCGTCCGCGCAAGGGCCGCGCGTTGCTGCTGGCCACCCGACAGAGTCGCCGCGCGCTCGCGCGCATGTTCGCCGATGCCGACCTCAGCGAGCGCGGCGAGCGACCGCGCGCGCTCCGCGCGCGGAAAGCAGCCGGTCAGACGCCGCCACCACGGCAAGCGCGACAGCGCGCCGATCAGCACGTTGGTTTCGACGGAAAGCCGGTTCACCAGATTGAATTGCTGGAATACGAAGCCGATGTCGCGGCGGATGCGGCGCACCTCCCTGACGATGCGGCCGTTCTGCTGGATCGGCCGGCCAAGAATCTCGATCTGCGACGGCTGCGCATCCGACGCCGTGAAGCCGGCGATATGCCGCAGCAGCGTCGATTTTCCCGAACCCGAGGCGCCGATCAGCGCGACCATTTCTCCCGGCGCGATGCGCAGATCGATCTCGTCGAGCGCTTTGCGGCCGTTGCCGAACGTCTTGCTCAGGCGTTCGATACGAATAGCTTCACGGATCGCTTCCATCGGTTTCCCTTCGATGCCCCCGGCCGCTGCCGGCATGTGTGGGGCTCATTCTAGGAAGCGTCTGTGACGGTTGAGTGAAGGCATCGCAACGTCTAGACGACTACATCTCTGGGGCGTTGCCGTGTGTCGTCAGGATGGCGGATCAAAGTCGGTCTGAAGTCGTTTGGAAGTCAGCGGACTGAACGAAACATGACGTGCGTATGACACGATGCGCGCGGCACGGGCGGCGTCATTCGAGCAGGGTCACCGGCACCGTGCAAAGTTGCCTGAGCCGCGCGAGCAGGCGCCATTTGCGCAGAAATCCGAGCCCGTTCGTATCCACCACGACGATATCCGCGTCGCCGGCTTCGACACACGCCGCAATGACCCGGGCCGGCGGTCCGGCGACGCGGCGGCACGTGTAAGGGACGCCGGCGTCGTCGAGAATCGCGCAAACCTGTTGCAACGCGGTGGGTGTCCAGTCTTCGCGCCGCGCCGGCGAAGCGCGGCGCGAGCGCGCGGCGACGGTGTTTTCATGCTGGACTTTCAGGACCTCGGCGACTTCGACCATCGACACGCAACGTTCGGCAAACAGGAAAGCGCTGTGGCGTGCCGCCTCGGCCGCGCCGTGACGGTCGAGGATCGGAATCAGCAGTTTGAGCATGGTCAGCTCTCGAAAACGAGCGGTGCGAGCGTCGCCACCCATATCGCCAGGCCGGCCACCGGCGCGCCGAGCGCAATGGCGGCAATCGCCGCGGCTGAACCCGCCAGCGCGACGATATCGAGGCGCTGGCGCGCAAGATGCCTGCGTTCGAAGACGGCGCGGCGTGTCTTTGCCTCGCGTGTCGAAAACGCCTTCGACATGCGCGAATCGAACGGACGTCGCGCGAAAATGACTGACATGGATCCCCCGAGAAAGAAATGGCATCGATCCGAACGCGAAAATGCTATCGGTCAGCGGGTAAAAGGCGCGAAGGATTTGAGTGCGACGCGGTAAACAACGCATATATCCCGATCGAGGTGCCGTGCTTGCACCGCGCTCGCATGTGAATGCAGGTTTTTTTACGGGAGATTTATGTGCACCGCGCTACGCTAGCCAACCTCGACACAACGCACGATCAACGTGCCCGACTGCATGGCTTACGTATATTCCATCGCCGCTGGCAGCCTGCTCGCCGGCGGCATTCGTTCAGGCGACACGGTCTCGCCGTTCATGGCGCCGGACAATTTCAGCTTCATGCTGGATACGCTGTTCGCTCTCGTGCCCGAAGCGACGGTTCGGGCGTTGCGTCCGCGCATCGACAGTGAGGGGAATTGATATGTTCGAAGGAATCTGGCTTCCGCTCATCACGCCCTTCCGCTCGGGCGCGGTCGATGTGCCGGCTTTGACGGCGCTGACGGAACGCTACGTGAATAGCGGGATGAGCGGACTCGTCGCGTTGGGGACGACCGCCGAGGCCGCGCTGCTCGACGGCAAGGAGCGCTCCAGGGTGCTGCGGACGATCACGGAGACCGTCGCGGGACGCGTGCCGGTGATTGCGGGAGTCGGCGGTATCGATACCCGCGCGTTCGTCGACGAAATTCATCGTCTGGAGGCGTGGGATCTGGCTGGCTATCTGGTTTCCGCGCCCGCTTACCTGTGTCCGGATCAGACCGGCATCGTCTGGCATTTCGAACAGATTGCGCACGCGACCAGCCGGGATATCGTGCTCTACGACGTGCCGCACCGCACCGGCGTCGCGCTGACGGAAGCGACCGTCGGGACGCTCGCGCAAATCGCCAACGTCAAGGCCATCAAGGCCTGCGCGCGCGAGCGATTCGACGCGTATGGCGCGCTGCCCATCGCGCTGTTGTGCGGCAATGACGACGCGTTTCTCGATTGCCTGCGCGCGGGCGGGACCGGCGGCATTCTCGCGAGCGCGCACGTGTGCGCCGATCTGCTTGCCGAGGTGCAGGCGCTGACGAGCACGGGACAACACGCCGCCGCCGGCCAGCTCTTCGAGCGCCTCGAGCCGGTATTGCGCATCCTGTTCGCCGCGCCGAACCCGAGCGCGATCAAGGCGATGATGGCGCTCGACGGCGGCTTGTCGCCCGAGACGCGCATGCCTATCGCGCCTGCGTCGAAAGCGCTGGTCAGTCGTCTGGAACTGGCGCGCGCCGTGCTCGACGAATTGCGCGAGTCGTCGTTCGGGCCGAAGGTTGCCGAAGGCGTTTCTTCTGTGCGCCTCGCGATGCGGTAGACCTTCATGTTGACGCAGTGCGAAGCGTGAACGACAAACTTTCTGCTGTCAGTGCTTTCGTGACGAAGTACTGACAGGTGTCGATCTCATAGGGAGAAGGCGGCTCGATGCCGCCTTTTTTGTTGAGCCTGCGATATGGGAAAGATGCACTTGAAATCGAGATGCCCGAACCGTCGTGAATAGTTTTTTAAGACAGGTTTTCTCAAATTAAAGTCGTTGACCGTGATCTGTTTAGATGGTTAATTCGCTGGGTGTTTCCTCAAATCAGAAGAGATCGAATGGAACAGCAGGGACAGGAAGGCGCAGGGAGCTCTCACATGGAGCAACGCCTGCGCCGCAGGCGAAAGTTCCCACTTATGAACGGGGTATCACGTGTCATACCGAAGCGCGCGCAAGTCGAAATAGAGATGGTCGACAGTAGTCGACGTTCAGTATCGGGACTCATTGCTGGACTCCTCTCTGCATTGCTTGTTTCAACTGCCTGCGCGGAGGGGGCGATTAGCTTCAACGACAACATCGTACCGATGCTAAAGGATCGCCAACAATTCAAGGAATTTATTTCGCAATCTTTTTCGGTTACGGATACCGGATGGGGTGTCCGAATAGATAGTCCGACAATGCCTCATATGGGTGGCGTACGAATGGGGCCGTACAGGTTCCAGGCTATCTGGCATAGTCCGCATGGCGACACACCTGTTACGCTCGTAATCGATACTAAAACGGAGTTTTTCGATAGCCATCGTCGGAAAATAAACGGCAGCGATCTACGTGGGGCTACTTCAATTACGGAAACACTGGACTCTATCGAAATCGAACCACCCGAAGCACAATAGCTTCCGAACCATACGCGTGCCATACTCGCCCCGCCTTGTGAGGGTGGCTCAATGCCGCCTTTTGTTGAGCCGCGATATGTGAAGGATGCACTTGAAAGCGAGATGCCCGAACCGTCGTGATTTGAGGAAGCCTGACATCAGGAGCGAAAACTTTTATATCGAGCCTGAAACTCTTACCGATGTATCTGCACACGAGCTGCCCGACGGCACGGCGTATCGCATTTGCTTCGAAAACGATTTCACCAGCGACCTTGCGTCTGCTGTCGAAACCTTCCCACCGTTTGCCCGACGCACTTGTCGCCACGCTCGAACGTGAATATGGTCACATTGCGAAGAAGGAACTTCGCTAGACTTGCTTCCGGCTGTCTCCGCCGATCCGGCGCAAACGCTATCTGGCGTGCCTTCCGCATAGTCTTCTCGCATGGTCTGAGAACAATCATATTGCGTTATGTATAGCTTTCTACCCGACAGCTTCGAGGAATACGAGGACCTGAAGGCATTGCTCGACGAGGGCGCGCGCTGGTTCGATACACAGAGCCTCGCGAGCGTCGAGGTGCGCGGGCGTACGTTCGAGGTCTATATGGCGTCGGTCGGATCGACCGACCCGCGGGCGCCGGCGGTGGCTTTCTTCGGCGGCATCCACGGGCTGGAGCGCATCGGCTCGCGGCTCGTGCTCGAATACATGCGTTCGCTGATCTCGCGCCTCGCGTGGGACGATCTTCTGATTCAACTCCTTGATTCAGTTAGGATTTATTGCTGCCCGATCGTCAATCCCGGCGGCATGTGGGCGTCGACGCGCGCGAATCCGCGTGGCGTCGATCTGATGCGCAACGCGCCGCAGAACGCCGATGCCCGCGTGCCGCTGCTGGCGGGCGGCCAGCGCGTGGGCGCGTGGCTGCCGTGGTATCGCGGCCGCGCGGGCGAGCCGATGGAGCCGGAAGCCGCCGCCTTGCTGCGAGTCGTCGAAACGGAGCTGGCCGCGCGGCCGCTCAGCATCGCGCTCGATTGCCATTCCGGCTACGGCTGGAGCGACAGCATCTGGTTTCCGTATGCGCGAACCCGCAGGCAGATGCCGCATCTGCCCGAAATGTACGTGCTGAAAAGCATGTTCGAACACGCGCATCCGCATCACGGCTATACGTTCGAGCCGCAAAGCCACCAGTATCTGCTGCACGGCGACTTGTGGGATTACGCGTACGACCGCACGCCGTCGCCGAACATCTTTCTGCCGATGACGCTCGAACTCGGCTCGTGGCTGTGGATCAAGAAGAATCCGCGCCAGTTGTTTTCGCGCCAGGGCATGTTCAATCCGGTCAAGGCGCATCGAACCGCGCGCGTGCTGCGGCGGCATGCGAACCTGCTCGACTTTCTGGCGCGCGCGGCGTTTTCGTCGCAGCGCTGGCTGCCCCAGGGCAATGGCCGCGAGCAGATGCTGCAAAGCGCGCTTGACCATTGGTACAGACCGGAGAGCGCATGAGCACGTGGATCCTGCTGCGCGGACTCACGCGCGAAACGCGGCACTGGGGCCCTCTGCCGGAGATGTTGCGCGAAGCGTTGTCCGATACCTCGCGCGACGGCTTGCGCGATGCAACAGCAACCGATGCGACAGCCCCGCGCGTGCTGTTGCTCGACCTGCCGGGCAATGGCGAGTACGCGCGGCAGCGCGCGCCGGCGACGGTTGCGGACATGCTCGGGTTCGTGCGGCACGCGGCGCTGCAAACGGGCGCGCCCGGCCCCTACAGCGTGCTCGCGATGTCGCTCGGCGGCATGGTCGCGACGGCCTGGGCGCAGCGGCAGCCGGGCGAAATCGAACGGCTCGTGCTGATCAATACCAGCATGCGGCCGTTCAGCCGCCCGCACGAGCGGCTGCGGCCATCGGCATGGCCGAGGCTGCTGGGCGTCGCTGTTCATTGGAGCGACGCGGCCGATGCCGAGCGCGGCATCCATCGGCTCACCTGCAATAACGTCGAAACATTGGGCGCCGATATTGATGCGTGGACCGGGATTCGCCGCAGTGCGCCGGTGAGCCGTGCGAACGCGTTGCGACAGCTCTGGGCCGCCGCGCGTTTTACCGCCGCGCCAGCCGCGCCGCGCTGTGGGCTGCTGATCCTGTCGTCGCGGGCCGACGGGCTCGTCGACCCGGTCTGTTCGGCGAAGCTCGCGGCGGCGTGGGGCGCCGAGCATCGCGAGCATCCGTGGGCCGGCCACGATCTGCCGCACGACGATCCGGCGTGGACCGCCGCGCAGATCAGCGCGTGGCTCGGCGGGCAGCGTGAAGAGCGGGACGGGGCCGTGCCGCCGCCCTCACCGGTAGCGGCCAAACCCGCGTTCTGAACGGCCGCGCGCATTGCGGCGCCGCAGCGAAGCCGAGGTATTTCCCACGAATCGTAGCGAGTCCGTAGTGCGCCGTAGCGGGTATTACCTGACTGCGCCACCCGGTCGTATTGCTGGCGGCAGGCGCATAATTCCTGTTCAGACGTTGCCTGCGAATCACGCGATACTCACCATTGCCGCCAGTCAGGGGAGTCGATCATGCAAGCAAAGAACGAAGAAGCCGTCACGCACCTGCTGAACGATGTCGTCGAATTCGCACGGGGGCGGTTGCCCGAGCCGACCTTCAACATCGTCGAACCCTTCCTGCGGCATTACTACGATTTCGTCGATGCCGGCGATCTGCAAAGCCGCTCGATCGCCGATCTCTACGGCGCGGCGCTCGCGCACTGGCAAACCGCGCAGCGCTTCGTGCCGGGCGAGCAAAGGCTGCGCGTCTATAACCCGATCCTCGAACAGCACGGCTGGCATTCCGATCACACGGTGATCGAAATCGTCAACGACGACATGCCGTTCCTCGTCGATTCGGTGTCGATGGCGGTCAATCGTCATGGTCTCGCGCTGCACTCGGTCGTGCATCCGGTGTTTCGCATCTGGCGCGCGCCCGACGGCAGCATCGCGCGGGTGAGCCAGGGCGCCGAGGAAGCCGGCGATACGCGCTCGCATCTGACCTCGTGCATCCACTTCGAAGTGGACCGTTGCGGCGACGCCGCAAAACTCGATGCGTTGCGCGACGACATCGCGCGCGTGCTCGGCGACGTGCGCGCGGCGGTGGAGGACTGGCCGAAGCTCGTCGAGTGCGCGAAGGAAACGATCCAGGACATGAAGGCTCGCGAGACCGGCCCGGAAGGCGTCGAGGCGCGCGCGTTTCTCGAATGGATGGTCGCCGATCATTTCACCTTCCTCGGCCAGCGCGACTATGAACTCGTGCAGCAGGAAAACGGCTATGGTCTGCGCGCGGCGCCCGGCTCCGGCCTCGGCATTCTGCGCGATGCGCTGCGGCCCGTCAGCGCCACGGAAGTCACGTCGCTGCCGCCGGCCGCGGCCGAGATCATCGGCGGGTCGTCGCCGATCTTTCTGACCAAGGCCAACTCGCGCGCAACCGTGCACCGGCCGGGCTATCTCGACTATGTCGGCATCAAGCTGACCGGCGCGGACGGCAAGGTGAGAGGGGAGCGGCGCTTCATCGGCCTGTATACGTCGACCGCCTATTTCGTGTCGGCCGCCGAAATTCCGATCGTGCGGCGCAAATGCGCGAACATCGTGCGGCGCGCCGCGTTCCTGCCGAAAGGTCATCTGGCGAAATCGCTGGTGACGGTGCTCGAAACCTATCCGCGCGACGAACTGTTCCAGGCCGACGAAGACCAGCTTTACGACACCGCGCTCGGCGTGCTGCGTTTGCAGGAGCATCAGCGCACGCGTCTCTTCGTGCGGCGCGATCGCTTCGACCGTTTCGTGTCGTGTCTCGTGTTCGTCTCGCGCGACAAATACAACACCGATTTGCGGCAGCGTATCGCGAACCTGCTGGCCGACGCGTTCAATGGCGAGAACGTCGAGTTCACGCCGCTGCTGTCGGAGTCGACGCTCGCGCGGATTCATTTCGTCGTTCACGCGAAAGCGGGCGGTATGCCGGATGTCGATACGCGCGAACTGGAAGCGCGGCTCGTGCAGGTCGCGCGCCGCTGGCAGGACGATCTCGCCGACGCGTTGCTCGACGCATATGGCGAAGAGCACGGCAACCGGTTGCTGCAGCACTATGGCGATTCGTTTCCGGCCGGCTATCGCGACGACTATCCGGCGCGCACAGCAGTGCGCGATATCGAACTGATCGAACGCGTGCAGGGCACCGAAGGGCTCGCGATGAACCTGTACCGGCCGATCGAATCGGGACCGCGCGCGTTCCGCTTCAAGGTCTATCGCGCGGGCTTGCCGATCGCGCTGTCGCGCAGTTTGCCGATGCTCGAACATCTCGGCGTGCGGGTCGACGAAGAGCGGCCCTATCTGATCGAGGCATTGGGCGCCACGCCCGCATGGATTCACGACTTCGGTCTCGAACTCGCGGACGATGCCGAATTCGACATCGAGCGCGTGAAGGATCTGTTCGAAGAGGCGTTCGAGCAGGTGTGGACCGGCACGATCGAAAGCGACGATTTCAATCGCCTCGTGTTGCGCGCGCAATTGAATGCGCGCGAAGTGACGATTCTGCGCGCGTATGCGAAGTATCTGCGCCAGGTGGGCTCGACATTCAGCGACGCGTATATCGAGCGCGCGGTGACCGGCAATCCGGCGATTGCGCGCATGCTCGTCGATCTGTTCATCGCGCGCTTCGATCCGGCGCTCGGCGCCGCGCGCGACGCGCGCGTCGACCGCTGTCTCGAGACGATAGACAGCGCGCTCGACCAGGTACCGAATCTCGACGAGGACCGTATCCTGCGCCAGTTCCTCGGCGTCATCAAGGCGACGAAGCGCACGAACTACTATCGCTTCGCCGCCGACGGCAAGCCGAAGCCGTATCTGTCGTTCAAGTTCGATCCCGCGCAGGTGCCCGGCTTGCCCGAGCCGAAACCGATGTTCGAGATCTGGGTCTATTCGCCGCGCGTCGAGGGCGTGCATTTGCGCGGCGGCCGTGTCGCGCGTGGCGGTTTGCGCTGGTCGGACCGGCGCGAGGATTTCCGCACCGAAGTGCTGGGGCTGATGAAGGCGCAGATGGTGAAGAACGTCGTGATCGTGCCGGTCGGCTCGAAGGGCGGCTTCGTCGTCAAGAATCCGCCGCCGCAGAGCGAGCGCGATGCGTGGCTGCGCGAAGGTGTCGCGTGTTATCAGACATTCCTGCGCGGGCTGCTCGATGTGACCGACAATCTTTCGGGCACCGACATCGTGCCGCCGCCCGACGTGGTGCGTCACGATCCCGACGATCCGTATCTGGTGGTGGCCGCCGACAAGGGCACGGCCACCTTCTCCGACTACGCGAACGCGATTTCGCAGGAATACGGCTTCTGGCTCGACGACGCGTTCGCGTCGGGCGGCTCGGTCGGCTACGACCACAAGAAGATGGGGATCACTGCGCGCGGCGCGTGGGAGTCGGTCAAGCGGCATTTCCGTGAAATGGGCGTCGACACGCAGAGCATGGACTTCACCGTGGTCGGCGTCGGCGATATGTCGGGCGACGTGTTCGGCAACGGCATGCTGCTGTCGCCGCACATCAGGCTGGTCGCCGCATTCGATCATCGCCATATCTTTCTCGATCCGAATCCCGATCCGGCCGCGAGCATGGCGGAGCGCGCGCGGCTTTTCATGCTCGACCGTTCGAGCTGGGCCGACTACGACCCGTCGCTGATCTCGGCGGGCGGCGGCGTGTTCCCGCGCAGCGCGAAGACGATTCCGCTTTCGACGGCGGTGCAGGTGGTGCTCGGCATCAGCGCGGCGGCATTGTCGCCGGCCGAGTTGATGCGCGCGATTCTGCAGGCGCCGGTCGATCTGCTTTACAACGGCGGCATCGGCACCTATGTGAAGGCGAGCCGCGAAACGCATCAGCAGGTCGGCGATCGCGCCAACGACGCGATTCGCGTGAACGGTGCCGATCTGCGCTGCAAGGTCGTGGCCGAGGGCGGCAATCTCGGCTTGACGCAGCTCGGCCGCATCGAATTCGCGCAGCGCGGCGGCCGTATCAATACCGATGCGATCGACAATTCGGCGGGCGTCGATTGTTCGGATCATGAGGTCAACATCAAGATTCTTCTGGGCCTCGTCGTCGCCGATGGCGAGATGACCGAGAAGCAGCGCAATGCATTGCTCGCGGAAATGACCGATGAAGTCGGCCTGCTGGTGCTGACGGACAACTACTACCAGACCCAGGCGTTGTCGATCGCGGGGCGCTACGGGGTCGAACTGCTCGATGCCGAGGCGCGCCTGATGCACTATCTGGAACGCGCGGGGCGCCTCAATCGCGTGATCGAGTTTCTGCCCACCGACGAGGAAATCGCCGAACGCGCGGCGGCGAAACAGGGACTCACGACGCCCGAGCGCGCGGTGCTGCTCGCGTACAGCAAGATGTGGCTGTACGATGCGCTGCTCGAATCGTCGATGCCGGAAGACCCGCTCGTCGGCGACATGTTGATCGAGTACTTCCCGAAGCCGTTGCGCCAGCGTTTCCGCGAACCGATGCAGCGCCACCCGTTGCGCCGCGAAATTCTCGCGACGCACCTGACCAACGCGCTCGTGAACCGCGTCGGCTGCGAGTTCGTGCATCGGCTGATGGAGGAGACCGACGCGAAGCCCGGCGATATCGTGCGCGCGTGCATCATGGCGCGCGACGTGTTCGACCTCGATCAGATCTGGCGCAGCATCGACGCGCTCGACAACCGCGTCGCCGACGACGTGCAGGCGCGCATGTTCGCCGAAGTCGCGCGGCTCGTCGAACGTTCGGCGCTATGGTTCCTGCGGCATCTGCAAACGGGCGCGGCCGGCGACGACGTGACCGGTCTGCTCGCGCGCTGTCGCGATGCCGCGCAACGCCTCGCGCCGCAATGGCCCGCGCTGCTGCCGGCCGCGGATCTCGAAGCGTTGTCCGAGCGCCAGCGCGTGTTCGTCGATGCCGGTGTCGACAGCGATCTCGCGGTGCGCATCGCGAGCGGCGAGATTTCGGCTGCATTGCTCGATATCGCCGAAGTGGCGTCGACGTGTGGGCGCGGTCTCGAACAGGTGGCGGGCGTGTACTTCGCGCTCGGCACGCTGCTCAACTACAACTGGATCAGCGAGCGCGCGGCCGCGTTGCCGGCGCCGACGCATTGGGACATGCTCGCGCGCGCATCCGCGCTCGCCGAACTCGCGCGGCTCAAGCGCGCGCTGACTACGAGCGCATTGGCCGGCGCGACCGATGCGTCGACGCCGGACACGCTTGTGCAGGCATGGCGCGAAAAGCGCACGGCGCAACTCGAGCGCTACACGCGTTTGCTGACCGATCTGCGCGCGACGGGCGGCGCGAGCCTTTCGGTTCTGCTCGTGGTCGTGCGTGAGATGGCGGTGCTTGAAAGAGCATAGCGGGGGATCATGCAGCGGAACGGATAAAGGCGGCAAAGGGGAGAAGGTGGCGGTAGCGGGGGCGCACGCTTGCGACTCAGCGTGTCGTGTCGTCCATAATACGGAGTCTTGCCGGTTTTCTTGCTGACCGGCAACCCCCTGCAAACTCACGGACGCCTTCCCGAAGATGAAAGAAGAATCGCCGAAAGCCATTTTTTACGCACTCGCCGCCAATCTCGGCATCGCCATCTGCAAGTTCGCCGCGGCGGCGTTCACGGGTTCCGGCTCGATGTTCGCCGAAGCGATTCACTCGACCGCCGACTGCGGTAATCAACTGCTGCTGCTATTCGGCCTGCGCGAAGCGCGCAAGCCGGTGAGCGCGTTGCATCCGATGGGCAGCGGCCGCGAAGTCAATTTCTACTCGCTGCTGGTTGCGCTGCTGCTGTTCTTTGTCGGCGGTGCGTTTTCGGTGTATGAAGGCGTCCATCGTCTGATCGCACGCGAGCCGTTGCAGTTTGCGTTCGTCGCGTTGGCGGTGCTCGGTGTGTCGGTGGTGCTCGAATCGTTGTCGTTGTGGGGCGCCGTCAAGGAAATTCGCAAGACGCATCCGGACAAGAGTTTGTGGCGCTGGTTTCGCGAGACGCGCGAATCCGATCTGCTGGTCGTGGCCGGCGAGGATATCGCGGCGTTGTTCGGTCTCGCGATTGCGTTCGTCGCGGTGCTGCTGACGATGGTGACCGGCAATCCTGTCTATGACGCGCTCGGCTCGGTCGGCGTGGGCTTTCTGCTGATGGTCATCGCGTGGCTCGTCGCGCGCGAAGTGAAATCGATGATCGTCGGTGAGTCGGCGAGCCCTGAAGTGCGTCGGGAAATCGAAGCGCATCTGCATGCGCGTCCCGAGATTCGCAGCATCATCAACATGATTACGCTGCAATGGGGGCGTCATGTCGTCGTGGCGGTGCAGGCGGAAATGATCGACTATGCGAGCGGCCGTGCGATGGTGGATGCAATCAACATCATCGAAGCCGATTTGCAGGCCACGTTTCCGCAAGTACGCTGGGTGTTCTTCGAGCCGGACGTACCGCGCAATTAAGCAGGATCAGGCAATTGCGGAAATGAATGGGCGGAATGGAGTGTGGCAAATCTCACGCAATTCCGCCTGTCTTTCATTTTATGCGACCACGTACCGCTTATTTGAACCCGGTCACCGCATGCGGCACATACAGTTCTTCGAGCCGGTGAATTTCTTCTTTACTCAGCTTCAGCGAGAGCGCTGCTACCGCATCGTCGAGGTGATGAAGTTTGGTGGCGCCGACAATCGGAGCGGTAATCGGCTTCTTCTGCAGGACCCACGCCAGCGCGACCTGCGCGCGCGGCACGCCGCGTTCTTTCGCGATCTCGCTGACGCGTTCGACGATCCGCCTGTCCGTATCCTGGGTATGCGCGTAAAGCGTGCGGCCGAATTCGTCGGTTTCCGAGCGCGCGCTTTCGGTGTCCCAGTCGCGCGTCAAACGCCCGCGCGCCAGCGGACTCCACGGAATCACGCCGATGCCTTCGCTTTCGCACAGCGGCAGCATTTCGCGTTCTTCCTCGCGGTACAGCAGATTCACATAGTTCTGCATCGTCACGAAGCGCGTCCAGCCATGGCGCTCGGCGACATGCAGCGCCTTCGCGAACTGCCACGCGTACATCGACGACGCGCCGATATAGCGCGCCTTGCCGGCTTTCACGACGTCGTGCAGCGCTTCCATCGTTTCTTCGATCGGCGTGCCGTAGTCCCAGCGATGGATCTGGTACAGGTCCACGTAATCCGTGCCGAGGCGCCGCAGGCTGTGGTCGATTTCCGCCATGATCGCCTTGCGCGACAGGCCCGCGCCGTTCGGCCCCGGATGCATGCGGCTATTGACCTTGGTGGCCAGCACGATTTCGTCGCGCCGTGCAAAGTCCTTTAGCGCGCGGCCGACGATTTCCTCGCTGGTGCCGTCCGAATAGACGTTCGCGGTGTCGAAGAAATTGATGCCGTGATCGAGTGCCTGCTTGATGAAAGGGCGCGCGGCTTCGTCGTCGAGCGACCAGGGGTGCGTGCCGCGCGAAGGCACGCCATAACTCATGCAGCCGAGACAAATACGCGAGACATCGAGACCGGTGCGACCGAGTTTCACATAATCCATCGTGGTGCTCCTGTGGTGACGCGCATCAATACGCTGCGCGGGGAGAACCATCGATTATAGGGAAACGTCGACCGGAGCGTGGGGGCGGTTGCGATAGCTTTCAAAAACAATGCACTCGCGGCGCGGCGCCGCGAGTGCATGACGGCAAATGCCGTGGATGACCGATCGTGCTTAATGCTGCGCCGGACGATACGGCGTCCACACGGGCGTGTCCGTATTCCAGTGATCGAGTTCTGACGGTGTCATGATGTGCTCCTTGATAAAACGTGCGTGGGCAATACCGCAACGATCGTTTCTCGTGGCAAGCCAATCGTTGCGGCGGCCACGTTTACCGATCGTTCGCGACGCGCGTGACGTCGCCGTTCGTGCGTTCCTGCAACGCGATGCGCGCGGCTTGCGTTTGCCCGACCAGGCCTTTGTCGGGATACGACGTGCGATTGAGCGCGGGCAACGAGCCGTCGCGATACGCGGCGACCAGTTCCGCTTTGACTTCGGCGCGCGTTTTCGTGCTCGCGGTTGGTGCCGGTTGCGTGTCATACGTGCCCGCGCGGCCAATACCGCCGCCGCCTTCGGCGAACACCGGAGCGCTGACGAGCAGCGAAAGAGCGAGACCTGCCAGCAGATTGCGTTTCATGATTCACTCCTGTCGATTCATTGGCAGCGCATGAGGCGCCGCGACAGGGTGAAATGTAGACGTCGACACAGTGCGGATAAATCGCACTTTCGCGAAATGAATTGTCGAGATTCCGGAACAATTGCGGGAAGGGTCTTGCTGGATAGCGCTATTGCGCAGTAGCCGCGGCATTGGCGCCGCGGCTGGAATTCACTGTTTCAGTTTGCGCACTTCTCGCTTAGGTCACTCTCTCAGGCAACTACTCACACAGCCCACTCGGTCACCATCGGCGTGTCGAGTGCCGGCGCGGACTCGCGTTCTTCGAACGTGCGCTTCGTGCAGGCCGTGTCGAGACTGCCGCGTCCGCTCAACAACGGACAACGATCGAACAGCTCCGCAATCCAGTCTACGAAAACACGGACTTTCGGCGACAGATGACGACTGTGCGGATAGACTGCCGAAATCGGCATCGGCAGCGGTTTCAACTCCGGCAGTACTTCGACGAGTTGTCCCGAACGCAGATGCGGCAGCACCATGAAGCGCGCCGGCTGGATCAGGCCGAAGCCTTCGAGTCCGCAGGTCACGTAGGCATCGGCGTCGTTGACCGATACGATGCCCTTCATCTTCACCTCCACTTCCTTGCCATCGACCATGAACGCCCAATCGATCGTGCGGCCCGTGCGGCTCGAGAAGTAGTTGACGGCCTTGTGATTGTCGAGGTCTTCGAGTGAAGCCGGCATGCCCGCGCGCTTGATGTAGTCCGGCGCCGCGCAGGTGACACCCTCGAACAGACCGATGCGGCGCGCGACCAGCGACGAATCCTGCAGCGCGCCGACCCGCACCACGCAATCGACGCCTTCCTGCAACAGATCCACGGGGCGATCCGTCAGGCCGAGTTGCAGATCGATGTCCGGGTAGCGCGTGTGGAATTCGCACAGCGACGGAATCACGATCAGGCGGCCGATCGAGCCGGGCATGTCGATGCGCAGCTTGCCGTGGGGCTTCTTGTTGCCGCTCTGAAAACTGGCCTCGGTCTCTTCGACGTCCGCGAGGATGCGCACGCAGCGCTCGTAGTACGCGGCGCCGTCGGGCGTCAGCGACAGACGCCGGGTGGTCCGGTGCATCAGGCGCGTGCCGAGAAACGCTTCGAGATTCTGAATAATCGTAGTGACGGACGCGCGCGGCAGATCGAGTGTTTCCGCTGCGCGGGTAAAGCTGTTGGTGTCGACGACACGGGTGAACACTTGCATGGCCTGAAGCCGGTCCATCGCAAACCTCCAGAAGGGACGGGCGCACTGGCGGGAGTGAATCCGCGAAGCAATCGGATCGGATTGTTCAGAGGCACCGAATTGTGTTGCCGGATTATAGGCATTTATTTGCGACTCTGCCGAACCCACAATTCGCATCATTGAAGTTCTATGCGCATTTGCGCGGCTCGACATGGATGCATTCAAATCGCCGTTGCCGTTCGTTTCCGCCGACAGCAGTCCGGCGGATACCACTGGCACGGCACTCGAAGTAACCGAAGTGCGGATCGAAGGGCACGCGCAGGACATCCCGCTGCGGCTCTACCGGCCCGCGAAAAAAACCGCATTGCCGGTACTGCTTTATTTTCATGGCGGCGGCTTTACGAAGGGTTCGGTCGACCAGGCCGACTTTGCCGCGCGCTATTTCGCAGAACACTTACCGGCGCTGGTCGTGTCGGTCGGCTATTCGCTCGCGCCGAGGTTTCCGTTTCCCGCCGCGCCCGAAGACGCGTACCGGGCGGCGCAGTGGGTGCAGGCGCGGGCGCGCGCTTTGGGCGGCAATAGCAGAAAGATCGGCGTCGCGGGTCATGACGCGGGCGGCCAGCTCGCCAATTGCCTCGCTTTTATCGCGCGCGATCGCGGCGATGTGCAGATCGTCGCGCAGGCGTTGTTCGGGCCGATGCTCGATCCGAGCCTCACGCGTCTCGGCGACGAACAGCGCCTCGGTTCGGACATCACCGCGCGCGAGTGCGCGGCGTGCTATCGCGCGTATCTGCCGCAAGCGTCGCAGCGCATGCATCCGTATGCGGCGCCGCTCGAATCGTCGCGGCTCGCGGGTTTGCCGGCCACGCTGATCGCGACCGCGCAGAACGACGTGCTGCACGTGGAGGCCGAGAAATACGCAAGCAGTCTGATCGACGCCGGCGTGCAGACCCAGGTGGTGCGCTTTCCGAGCGTGTCGCATGCGGCGCTCGCCGATCATCCGCCCGCGTTGCAGGAGGCGGTGCGCTTTTTTCAGTGGCGCTTCGACACGCGCGCATCGATAAACAGAACTTCAATCAACGATACCGGGAGCTTCACATGACTATCCTTCCTCTTTCCCGTCGCCGCGTGGCGATTGCCACGCTGGCTGTACTCGTTCTCGCCGGGCTCGGCACGTTCGGCGCGATTCGCGTCGATGCGAGCTCGCCGGCCGCGCCGACCATCGTGCCGGAGGTCGACGTCGCAACCGTCGTGCAAAAGACGATCACCGACTGGCAGACCTATTCGGGCCGTCTCGAAGCGGTCGAAAAAGTGGACGTGCGTTCACAGGTACCGGGCACGATCGTGTCCGTCAACTTCAAGGACGGCGCGCTCGTGAAGAAGGGCGACACGCTGTTCGTGATCGATCCGCGTCCGTACGCGGCCGAAGTGGATCGCGCGGAAGCGCAACTCGCGGCCGCGCAGGCGCGCACCGGTTACACGCAAAGCGACTGGGAGCGCGCGCAACGTCTGATCGCCGACAACGCGATCGCCAAACGCGACTATGACGAGAAGCAGAACGCCGCGCGCGAAGCGAGCGCGAACCTGAAGGCCGCGCAAGCCGCGCTCGAAACCGCGCGCATCAATCTCGGCTACACGAAGATCGTCGCTCCCGTGTCGGGCCGCGTGTCGCGCGCGGAAATCACGGTGGGCAACGTCGTGTCGGCGGGCGCGAATTCGACGCCGCTCACCACGCTGGTTTCGGTGTCGCCGATCTACGCATCGTTCGACGCGGACGAACAGACCTATCTGCAATACCTGAGCCGCGCGAAGGACGGTGGCAAGGTGCCGGTCGAGCTGGGCCTCGCGGATGAAACCGGCTATTCGCGCAGCGGCACGATCGAATCGGTCGACAACCGGCTCGATACGTCGTCGGGCACGATCCGCGTGCGCGCGCGTTTCGATAACGAGGACGGCGCGCTGATTCCCGGCCTCTACGCGCGCGTGAAAGTGGGCGGCGGCGCGCCGCATCCGGCGCTGCTGATCGACGATGCCGCGGTCGGTACCGATCAGGACAAGAAATTCGTGCTGGTCGTCGATCAGGGCAATCACGTCGTGTATCGCGAGATCTCGACGGGCGCGATGCAGGGCAATCTGCGCGTCGTCAAGGACGGTCTGAAGCCGGGCGACCGCATCGTCGTCAACGGCGTTCAGCGCGTGCGTCCGGGCGACGCGGTGCGCGCGCATATGGTGCCGATGACGACCGACCAGGACCCGAACAGCGCGCCGCTCGCGCAGTCGCGTGCCAGGGCGGCTGCAGGCGCGGACAAGAATTCGTGAGCCCCGCGCGCCGCGTCCGTTGCGCTTGCACCGAATCTGCACCGAATTTGCACGGAATGTGCACTGAATGAAAGCACGACACCGCGCGACGCGGCGCCTGCTCCAATGAGCATGCTCCAACATTAAGAGCTTCCCATGAACATATCCAAATTCTTCATCGATCGCCCGATCTTTGCAGGCGTGCTATCGGTATTGATCCTGCTCGGGGGCATCATCTCGCTGTTCAAGCTGCCCATTTCCGAGTATCCGGAAGTGGTGCCGCCGTCGGTGGTGGTGCACGCGCAGTATCCGGGCGCGAATCCGAAAGTGATCGCCGAGGCGGTGGCCGCGCCGCTCGAGGAACAGATCAACGGCGTCGAGAACATGCTGTACATGCAGTCGCAGGCGAATAGCGACGGCAATCTGACGCTCACGGTGACGTTCAAGCTCGGCACCGATCCGGATCTCGCGACGCAACTCGTGCAGAACCGCGTGAACCAGGCGCTGCCCCGTCTGCCGGAAGACGTGCAGCGTCTCGGCGTGACGACCATCAAGAGTTCGCCGACGCTGACGATGGTGGTGCACCTGATCTCGCCGAACGACCGTTACGACATGACGTATCTGCGCAATTACGCGCTGCTCAACGTGAAGGATCGGCTTGCGCGGATTCAGGGTGTCGGCGAAGTGCAGCTATGGGGTTCGGGCGACTACGCGATGCGTATCTGGCTCGATCCGCAGAAGGTCGCGCAACGCGGCCTGACGGCAACGGAAGTCGTGAACGCGATTCGCGAGCAGAACATTCAGGTGGCGGCCGGCGTGATCGGCGCATCGCCGTCGGTGCCGGGCACGCAGTTGCAGCTGTCGGTGAATGCGCGTGGCCGTCTGAAGACCGAGAGCGAATTCGGCGACATCATCGTAAAGACCGCGCCGGACGGCGGCGTGACGTATTTGCGTGACATCGCGCGTATCGAGCTCGCGGCGTCGGAATACGGGTTGCGTTCGCTGCTCGACAACAAGCCCGCCGTTGCGCTTGCAATCAACCAGGCGCCGGGTGCGAACTCGCTCGCGATTTCCGAGCAGGTGCGCGCGGCGATGAAGGAGCTGTCCGCGGACATGCCGGCCGGCGTCGAATACCGGATCGTCTACGACCCGACGCAGTTCGTGCGCGCCAGTATCGAAGCAGTCGTGCATACGCTGCTCGAGGCGATTGCACTCGTCGTGATCGTCGTGATCGTGTTCCTGCAGACGTGGCGTGCGTCGATCATTCCGCTGATTGCCGTGCCGGTATCGATTGTCGGTACGTTCTCGCTGCTGCTCGCGTTCGGTTTCTCGATCAATGCGCTGTCGCTGTTCGGCATGGTGCTCGCAATCGGGATCGTGGTCGACGATGCGATCGTCGTGGTCGAGAACGTCGAGCGCAATATCGAAAGCGGGTTGAGTGCGCGCGACGCGACCTATAAGGCGATGCGCGAAGTGAGCGGGCCGATCATCGCGATTGCGCTGACACTCGTCGCCGTGTTCGTGCCGCTCGCCTTCATGACGGGTCTTACGGGCCAGTTCTACAAGCAGTTTGCGATGACGATCGCGATCTCGACGGTGATCTCGGCGTTCAATTCGCTGACCTTGTCGCCGGCATTGTCCGCGCTGCTGCTGCGTAGCCACGGCGAGAAGGAAGACTGGTTGACGCGCGTGATGAACCTGCTGCTCGGCGGCTTTTTCAGGCGCTTCAACAAGGTCTTTCATCGCGGTTCGGAAGCGTATAGCCGCGGCGTGACCGGTGTGCTGCGCCGCAAGGGCGCGATGCTCGCGGTGTATGCGGTGCTGGTCGGCGCGACCGTGCTGATGGCGCGTATCGTGCCGGGCGGTTTCGTGCCCGCGCAGGACAAGGAGTATCTGATCGCATTCGCGCAGTTGCCGAACGGCGCGTCGCTCGATCGCACGGAAAAGGTGATTCGCGATATGAGCGCGATCGCGCTGAAGCAGCCGGGCGTCGAAAGCGCGGTGGCATTCCCCGGTTTGTCGGTGAACGGCTTCACGAATAGTTCGAGCGCGGGCATCGTGTTCGTCACGCTGAAGCCGTTCAAGGAGCGCGGCGATCGCAAGCTGTCGGCCGGTGCGATTGCGGGCGCGCTGAACCAGCAATATGGCGCGATCAAGGACTCGTTCGTCGCGGTGTTCCCGCCGCCGCCGGTGCTCGGCCTCGGTACGCTCGGCGGCTTCAAGATGCAGCTCGAGGATCACGGCGCGGTCGGTTACGCGGAGTTGAACAAGGCCGCCGAAGCATTCGTGAAGCGCGCGGCGCAAACGCCCGAACTCGGGCCCACGTTCTCGAGCTATCAGATCAACGTGCCGCAGTTGAACGTCGATCTGGATCGCGTGAAGGCGAAGCAACTCGGCGTGCCGGTAACGGACGTGTTCGACACGATGCAGATCTATCTGGGTTCGCTGTACGTGAACGACTTCAACCGCTTCGGCCGTGTGTATCAGGTGCGCGTGCAGGCGGACGCGCCGTTCCGTCAACGCGCCGACGGCATCCTGCAACTGAAGACGCGTAATGCATCCGGCGAGATGGTGCCGTTGTCGTCGCTCGTCACGGTGACGCCGACGTATGGTCCGGAAATGGTGGTGCGCTACAATGGCTACACCGCGGCCGACATCAACGGCGGCCCGGCGCCGGGTTATTCGTCGGGCCAGGCGCAGGCCGCCGCCGAACGCGTGGCTGCCGAAGTGCTGCCGCGCGGCGTGAAGCTCGAATGGACCGACCTCACGTATCAGCAGATTCTCGCCGGCAATGCGGGCCTGTGGGTGTTCCCGATCAGCGTGCTGCTCGTATTCCTCGTGCTCGCGGCGTTGTATGAAAGTCTGACGCTGCCGCTCGCGGTGATCCTGATCGTGCCGATGAGCGTGCTGTCCGCGCTGACCGGCGTGTGGCTCACCGGCGGCGACAACAACATCTTCACGCAGATCGGCTTGATGGTGCTGGTGGGGTTGTCGGCGAAGAACGCGATCCTGATCGTCGAATTCGCGCGCGAGCTCGAACACGATGGACGTTCGCCGCTCCAGGCGGCAATCGAGGCGAGCCGCCTGCGGTTGCGGCCGATTCTGATGACATCGATCGCATTCATCATGGGCGTGGTGCCGCTGGTGCTGTCGAGCGGCGCGGGCTCGGAGATGCGTCACGCGATGGGTATCGCGGTGTTCTTCGGCATGCTCGGCGTCACGCTGTTCGGGCTGATGCTGACGCCGGTGTTCTATGTGGTGTTGCGCTCGCTCGCGGGCGGCACGGTGCACGTCGCGCAGAAGGATGCGCCGCGCTACGGGGCGGCCGTCACGGACGCCTGAAGGAGAAAACAATAATGAATCGCTTTGAATCTCGCGTTGGTTCCTTGAGCGGATGGGGCCGGGCGGCCGCCAGCGGATTGCTGGTGGCATTGCTGGCGGCGTGCTCGGTCGAACCGGTGTACAAGCGGCCCGATGTCGATACGCCGGCGGCCTTCAAGGAAGCTCCCGCGGCGTCCGCTGCTGCGGCGGCGTCGGACGTGCCGGCTGCTTCGGCGCAGAACACCGGCACGTGGAAGCCCGCGCAACCCAACGACGATGCGCTGCGCGGCGAATGGTGGAAGATTTTCGGCGACCCGCAGCTCGACGCGCTCGAAGAGCAGGCGGCCGCCGCGAATCAGGATCTGAAGGCCGCGGCGGCGCGCGTGCAGCAGGCGCGCGCGGTCACGCAGGCAGCGAAGTCGGACTGGTTTCCGAAACTCGACGCGGGCTTCGGTCCGACGCGCGAGCGTGCGTCGGCGGCGTCGCAATTCCTGCCGGACAGCGCGGGCGGCACGACGGGCACGATCTGGCGCGCGCAGGCCGGCGCGTCGTATGAAGCGGATCTGTTCGGACGCGTCGGCTCGAACGTGAATGCGTCGCGCGCGGACGAGCAGCAGAGCGAGGCGCTGTTCCGCTCGGTGCAGTTGTCGTTGCAGGCCGACGTCGCGCAGAACTACTTCCAGTTGCGCGAGCTCGATACCGATCAGGACCTGTACCGCCGCACCGTCGCGTTGCGCGAGGATACGCTGAAGCTCGTCGAGCGGCGCTTCAAGGAAGGCGATATCAGCGAGCTGGATCTTTCGCGCTCCCGCAACGAACTCGCGAGCGCGCGCGCGGATGCGGTCGGCGTCGCGCGTCAACGCGCGGCATCGGAGCATAGCCTCGCGATTCTGCTCGGCAAGCCGCCGGCGGATTTCTCGTTCGCGGAGGCGCCGCTCGTGCCGGTGACGGTGCGCGTGCCGCCCGGTTTGCCGTCGGCGCTGCTCGAACGGCGGCCCGATATCGCGGCCGCCGAGCGCGCGATGCAGGCGGCGAATGCGCGCGTCGGGCTCGCGAAGTCGGCGTACTTCCCGAAGCTCGACATCACCGGTGCATTCGGCTTTGAATCGGCGACGCTCGGCGATCTGTTCATGTGGTCGAGCCGCGCGTTCATTCTCGGTCCGCTCGCGGGCACCGCGCTGACCGTGCCGCTGTTCGACGGCGGGCGCCGCAAGGCCAATCTCGCGCAGGCGCGTTCGAAGTACGACGAAGATGTCGCGCAGTACCGTCAGCAGGTGCTCGTCGCGTTCCGTGAAGTCGAGGACAACCTTGCCGACCTGCGTCTGCTCGACGATCAGATGCGCGAGCAGAACGACGCGGTCGAGGCGTCGCAACGGGCCGCGCATCTGTCGCGCACGCAGTACACGGAGGGCGCGGTCAGCTATCTCGACGTGATCGACGGCGAGCGGCAGGTGCTGTTGTCGCAACTGCAGGCGAGCCATCTGGCGGGCACGCAGGCGGTGTCGACCGTGAATCTGATTCGCGCGTTGGGCGGCGGTTGGGGTGAAGTGCAGGCGGGGGATACGGCGGTGGGGGCGGCTTCGGCGCCGGCGCCGGTGGTGGCAACGGCTGTTCCGGCGCAACAGCAAATGGCGAAGCGCTAACGGATTGGATGGCGCGGGATTGCGTGCTCGCGCGGCCCGACACGCCGTATGCGAGTCCTCGGTCGCTATGCGCTCTGCGGGACATTGCCGGGGGTTTCTTTGTACACTTGAGGCGGCTCGCGACCGCCGGCATGCAGCGTCGCGTCGATTTCCCCCGAGAGACATCCTGCTTGCTCTTCAAATTACCGACCACCGCCACTGCGCCGTTCTGCCCGTCCGAGGTACAGGGCTCGGTCGCCGTCTCGCCAGGCGCGCCATTCTGGAAAAAGATCCTGCAATTCGCGGGTCCCGGATTGCTGGTCTCGATCGGCTACATGGACCCGGGCAACTGGGCCACCGCGATCGAAGCCGGCTCGCGTTACGGTTACAGCCTGCTGTTCGTCGTGCTGCTGTCGAGCCTCGCGGCGATGGCGCTGCAATGCCTGAGCATGCGGCTCGGCATCGCCACCGGACGCGACCTCGCGCAACTGTCCAGCGCGCGGTATTCGCCGCGCGTCGCGCGCGTGCAATGGCTGCTCGCGGAGCTGTCGATCGTCGCCTGCGATCTCGCCGAAGTGCTCGGCGGCGCGCTCGCGTTTCATCTGCTGTTCAATTGCTCGCTGACCACCGGCGTGCTGCTGACCGCGTTCGACACACTGATCGTGCTCGGCCTCAAGGGCAAGAACTTCCGTGACCTCGAAGCGATCATGCTCGGACTGATCGCGACGATCGGCATCGGCTACGTCATCGAACTCGCGCTCGTGAAGCCGCATTGGCCGTCGGTCGCACAAGGGCTGATTCCGTCGTGGCAGGCGCTGAATTCGCGTGAACCGATGTATCTCGCGATCGGTATTCTCGGCGCGACGGTGATGCCACATAACCTGTATCTGCATTCGTCGATCGTGCAGACCCGCGCGGTAAAGCGCGATTCGGCCAGCATCCGTTCGGCGATCGGTCTGTCGCGCATCGACACGATCGTGTCGCTCGTGCTCGCGCTGCTGATCAACATGGCGATCCTGATTCTCGCCGCCGCGGCGTTCCATGCGACGGGGCACAACGAGGTCACGCAGATCGAGGACGCGTACCGGCTGCTCGCGCCGATCGTCGGCACCGGTTTCGCGGCGATTCTGTTCGCGATCACGCTGCTGGCATCGGGGCAAAGCTCGACCTTCACCGGCACGGTGGCGGGGCAGGTCATCATGGAAGGCTTTCTGAAGATGAAGATTCCGTGCTGGCAGCGGCGCTTCATCACGCGCGCGCTCGCGCTGATTCCGGCGCTGATCGGTGTGCAGATGTTGGGTAACGGCGCGGTCGGGCAACTGCTCGTTGCAAGCCAGGTGGTGCTGAGCCTGCAATTGCCGTTCGCGCTTTATCCGCTGATCCGCATGACCAGCGACCGCTCGCTGATGGGCGAATTCGCCAACACGCTGCCGACGCGGCTGCTCGCGTGGACGCTGTTCGTCGCGATCAGCGCGGCGAATCTGTGGCTCGTCGCGCAGACGGTAGGGCTTACTGGTTGATTCCGGTTTTGGTGAATCCGGCTTGATGAGATGGCAAAAAAAATCCACGCACTGCGTGGATTTTTTTATGAGCTTCGGTTCGAATCGACCTGATTCAGTCCATTCAGGCAGCCTGAGCGACCTGCGCGGCTCCGAGCGCTTCCTGGCGCGCGGCGGCCGCTTTCTTCGTCTTGCCGGCGCGCGACGGCGGCTGGCAGGCGCCGCACACGACGTTGTGCTGCAAATCGTGCTTGTGCGCGACGAACTTGCCGCTGCAGCGGCAGCATCTGGTCAGTTGCAGGATGTCGGCGTCGAAGAAACGCACGAGCGTCCATGCGCGCGTCAGATCGAGCACCGGCTCGGTTTCGCTGTGCCGGCAATGCTCGAGATACAGCCGGTATCCCTTGGTCAGCGCATCCAGATGCGAGCAGCGCGCTTCGTTCTTCAGGAACAGGTACGTGTTGTAGAACAGCGACGCGTGAATGTTCGCGAGCCACGTCATGTACCAGTCCGCCGAAAACGGCAGCATGCCCTTGGGCGGCGACACGCCCTTGACTTCGCGATACAGGCGGATCATGCGGTCGCGCGAAAGCGTCAGTTCGCTTTCGAGCACCTGCATGCGGGCGCCGAGTTCGATCAGCGCGATCGCGCGGAATACTTCCTGCGCGTCTTCAGTCAGGCTTCGCTTGAGCATTGCACTCACCTCGATCAGGCAAACTGTTCAGCGGGCTGGCCTGCAAGCAGGATCGCCGTGTGAGTCGGTGCAACCGCGGTGTGCTTCGTCGTTTGGGTCAACGCCGACAGCATCGAGTGGTCGTTGAAGCGGAAAAAGCACAAAAGCTGGTCGGAAGAGGCCAGCTTGACGATCTGCGCGAGCGACAGCCCGGCAAGCAAATCGGCCAGTTCCGACGACAGTCCCAGCCGGAACATCCCGACCGGTTTGTCCTCGCGCAACATACGTTGCGCGAGCATGATGTAAGACAAGTTGATCTCGCGGATTGAATCCAGCGTCTCGCTGCTACGGTCCATTTTCTCTGTTTCCGAAGCCCCGAATTACTATGTCGGCTTTTCGCCTTATGTCTTTTCTGCCTCACCGGCCACGATCCCCCGGCTACATGTCACCACCTGATACAGACAGCAAATTCTTGATACAAGGAGTTACATTTCGTAACAGCTTGGGACGAATTGTATGAAGGGTAAAAGCAGAAAGCAATCCCTGGACAAAAAAATATCTCAAAAAAGTGCATCACTTTTCGGTAAGTTTTTCACACTGCTGCAATAGACGATGCCAGGCGGATTTCCGCCTCTCCGAGATTCCCCACTAATCCATGAAAACCCTTGTAGAACAGGTGCTTTGCCGGATTGACCAGGTACAGGGCCAGCGCCGGGCGCGGGCCGGTGAATCGGCTTCGGGTTGGAAAGGAAATAGAAAGCGGCGCGAATAAACGGTAATAAATGCCGCGTCGGGGATGGTCTGAGGGGTGGATCAAAAGTGTAACGGGAGGATGCGGCCCCAGTTACAAAAGAGGTTGGAACGGGGCCGTATTTGTAACGACTTGTGTAACTTCTAGCAGCCGGTCTGGCGCAGGCGCTCCACTTCGAGCCCGAAGAGCGGGCGCAGGCGCGTGCCGAGCACGTTGCCGGCGAAAGCCGCGACGAGCCAGAGCCAGCCGTGCAAACTGCCTGACACGATGCCGCTGAAATAGGCGCCGATGTTGCAGCCATAGGCGAGGCGCGCACCGTAGCCCAGCATCAGCCCGCCGGCCACCGCGGCGATCAGCGAGCGCGCCGGCACTTTCCAGACCGGCGCATAACGGCCCGCGAGCGCGGCCGCTGTCATCGCGCCGAGAATGATGCCGAAGTCCATCACCGACGTGACGTCATGTGTAACCGGCGCGGCCAGTGAGCCTGCGTTGGCGTGGGTGGCCCAATATGGCCAGTTGGCCACGTCGATGCCGAGCGCCGCGAAGATCTTGGCGTCCCACAGCGCGAACGCCGACGTGACGCCCCACGGCCGTCCCGACAGTGCCAGCGTCGCGAAGTTGAGCACGGCGAGCGCGATCGCGCCGACGAAGAGCGGCCAGGGACCGTGCAGCCACGGCGACGTATGCGGCTGACGCGGCTCGTCGACGAGGCGGCCGTGGCGGCGCCGTTCGACCAGCACGGTCAGTGCGGCGATCACGGCAAAAATGACCAGGTTCAGCGCGATCGCCCAGCCCGCGCCGAATCTCGTCACCATCGAAAACGGCTTCAGCGACGGCAGCGCGCTCCAGAACGGCATGTGCGCGGTGGCGACGACCGAACCGACGATGAACGCCGCGAGCGTGACGAGCATGCGGGTGCTGCCGCCACCTACCGTGTACAGCGTGCCGGACGCGCAGCCGCCGCCCAGTTGCATGCCGACGCCGAACATGAACGCGCCCACCAGCACGGAGGTGCCCGCCGGCGCGACGAGCCCGCTCACCGGATGGCCGAACAGCGTGCCGGCCGCGAGTGCGGGAAAAAACAGCAGTACGCCAAGCGCGAGCATCAGCATTTGCGCGCGCAGCCCTGCGCCACGGCCATCGGCGATGAAGACCCGCCAGGCCGACGTGAAGCCGAATGCCGCGTGATAAAGCGACATGCCGAGCAGTGCGCCCACGATATAGAGCGCCGCCTGGCGGCCGCTGACGGTTTGCGCGAGATACACGGCGCCAAGCGCAATCAGGACGAGCGCGATGCCGAGCGGTTTCGGATTGGTGTCGAAACGGCGCGGCACGCGCGGAAGCGAAGTGGAAAGGTCTGACATGGATAAACAGGTTGACTGACAGGCAGCGGAGCAAAGACCGCGGCTCGAGATCGGTGCCGGAATTGATGCGGCCGAAAACGTAACAAAAAAAGATAGCACGTATTGCGTGTTTGAGCAGGCTCGCCTGCTCGCTATACGGGGAAGGCGAGGGATGCGATGGAAGCGGACAGGCACGAACCGGGAGCGAACGGCCGCGCGTTGAGCCCGATGCTTTTTTCATTGGCGCGACAACGCCCGCTGAAAGCAGGCTTAGGACTCGCTACAGGAGCCGCATCATCAGATCTTCGTCATGGAACACGCCGCCGACATTCAGCGCGCCGACTTCGCAGCCGTATTTACGAAAACCGAGCGACTCGTACAGCTTGCGCGCCGCGTCGTTGCGGCTGCCCACCGTCAACTGGACCTGCCGCAGACCGTCGACGCGCGCCGCACGCGCCAGCAACTCGCTGAGCAGGGCTCGCCCGATGCCGCGCCCAGTTGCTTCCTGCGCGACATACATGCCCACCACGTTCGCCTTGTGCCGTTCCTTGTCGGCTTTGTAGCGCAGCAGTCCGACCACGCCGATCAGCGTTGCGTCGGGCGATGCGTACGCGCCGAGCAGGAAATTGCCCTCCGCCTGCGAGCCCTGCAGCGTTGCGTCATGTTGTGCGGCGCCTTTGGCCAGCGCTTCCTCGTAACTTTGGCCGAACGATTCGGGATGCGCTTGCAGTCCACGCAGACGAAGCCGGAAATAGGCATCGCGGTCGGCGGGGCCGAGTTGGCGGATCAGTACGGTGTCGGCGGTCGAGGACATATCGTTGTGCTTCGGCTGGATGATGCGAGGGGGACTCGTGCCTGGCGTGCGAAAGCGATGGCCGGGCCAATCTCGATCTGTTCGATGTTAGCGGGCGGCTTTGTCGCTCTGGCTTCGGGCAAACTCCCGCAATGTGAGGGCAGTTTGCTGATCCGCCGGAAAGAACGCTTCGATCGCGAGCTCCGACAGTGTGACGTCGACCGGGGTGCCAAACACGGTGGTGGTGCTGAAAAACGACAATACGCCGATCGGCGTGCGCAGCCGCAGCGGCACGGCGATCTGATTGAGGCCGGCGTCGTCCGGAGCCGCCGGCCCCGCATCCGGCGGCGCGGGATACGCGGCCAGTTCGTCGCGCAGTGCGCTCAGCGTGTCGTCGCCGCTCACTTCGATTTGCCGCTGCAATCGTGCCAGCACATGTTCTCGCCATGCATGCCAGTTGACGATCGACGCCGCGATGCCTTGCGGATGCAGACTCAGCCGCAGCGCGTTGACCGGCGGCTTCAGCAGCTCGGGGCTCGCGCCGCCCAATAACGGCGCGAGTGCGTTGTTGGTCGCGACGATGGTCCAGTGCCGGTCTATCGCCAGCGCGGGGTAGGGCTCGTGCCCCTTGAGCACGAGCTCGACGGCTTCACGCGCGGCGGCGAGCTGCGGATCGGATAGCGGACGTTCACGGAACAGTGGCGCGTAACCCGCCGCGATCAATAGCGTATTGCGTGCGCGCAACGGCACGTCGAGCCGCTCGGCAAGATGCATGACCATCTCCCGGCTGGGTAGCGCACGGCCCGATTCGACGAAGCTCAGATGGCGGGTCGAGATCTCGGCTTCGGTGGCGAGCAGCAACTGGCTCATCCGTCGCCGCTGCCGCCATTCGCGCAGCAGATCGCCAACGGTGCGGCTGGCGACGGGCGAGGGTGAAGAGGCCGTTTGTGCAAGAGAGAATGTGTTCATGCCACTCATCATAGTCAAAGCGCACGAGCAATCGATTACGTGGCAGGTAATGTTTCACTGATTTCAATGATCGCCGCCGGCGACCCGTAAGCAATCAATCGCGCCGGCCTCGACGGTTATTCGCGCCCACGCACGGCTACGTGGCAGACGGCGCAGGCCGATCCGGCCGCGCGATGGCACGCGGCAAATACACCGGACGAGGATCAGGCGGCCGCCACACTTGCCGGCACTGCATTGAGCTTGACGCCGAGTGCGCGCAGCAGTTTGAACACCGTTTCCAGACGCGGTTTCGAGCCGGGCGCGAGCGTCTTGCAGAACGCTGCAGCAGCTTGCTTACCTGCCACGTAATCGACGCAACGTGCACGAGCGGCCAATCTTCACACCGAGCCCGCCGCATACGACGTGTGCCGAGCGTAGTGCTCAGTGCTGCCAACCGAGGAGCTTGAAATGAATGCGCATACCGATCTGATCGACCGTTATTTCGATGCCTGGAACGAGACCGATGGCGCGCGCCGTCGCGAGCTGATCGCGACGATCTGGAGCGCCGATGCCGACTATCGCGATCCGTTGCTCGCCGGCACCGGACACGACGGCATCGACGCGATGATCCGCGCGGTGCACGAACGTTTCCCGCATCACACGTTTCGCCGCACGACCGACGTCGACGGCTTCGCGAATCGCGTGCGTTTTTCGTGGGCGCTGACGACGCCCGCGGGCGATCCGATCGTCAAGGGATCCGACTTCGGCGTAGTGGATGCCCACGGACGCCTGCAGGCGGTCACGGGCTTTCTCGACGAAGCCCCGGGCGGCGCCTGACAACCCTCGCGCAATGACTTTTTCGGAGACGATCATGTACGAACCCGCTGCGTCCACGACTGTTCAGGCCAGCTTCGCGTTAGCACGCGTGTCGGCCGCCGCCGACGCGATATCGAGCGCGATCGCCGGCTTCGCTCTACTCGCCGGCGCGCGGGCGTTCATGTTCATCGCGCTGCTCGGCTGGCGCGAGCCGGTGCTGGGCGGCGCGGGGCTGATGCTGCTGGCGCTGCTCGGCTGGCTGCGCTGGCGGTGCGGCAAAGAAAGCCGCACCGCTGCCGGACTGTCTTCCGCGCGGTTTTCGGCGCAGTCTTGCGCGCAACCCGGCCGTTCGGCGACGGCCCGTGCCGGCGGAGCGCACGAGACCCCCATGGCATCCGCTCGCCCCCATGCACGACTCGGGCAGGTGCGCAACGTTGCTTGCTACAATCGACCGATCATCGCGGTTCGGCGCAACGGCCCCGTGTCATCGGTCGACGCACGGCTCGATGCGCTCTATACCTGTGAGCGGGTTGCGATCCAGCTCACATCGCGCGACCCCCACCGGACGGCGGGCCTTCGGCCGCCCCATCCGCACCATAAGGAAACACCGTGCTGAAGAATCTGGACCCGCTGCTGAACGCCGACATACTGCATGCGCTGCGCTCGATGGGCCACGGCGACGAACTCGTGATCTGCGACGCCAATTTCCCGGCCGAGTCGGTTGCGCGCGACACCGTGCTCGGCAAGCTGCTGCGTCTCGATGGCGTCGGTTCGCCGCGGGCGGTTCGCGCGGTGCTGTCGGTGCTGCCGCTCGACACCTTCATCGACCATCCGGCCTCGCGCATGGAAGTGGTCGGCGAGCCGCACACGATCCCGGCGGTGCAGCGCGAGGCGCAGGCCGAGGTCGATGCGGCGGAAGGGCGCGAGGTGCCGTTCGTGTCGATCGAACGCTTCGCGTTTTACGAGCGCGCGCGCCGGGCCTACTGCGTGATCGCGACCGGCGAAGAGCGCGGCTACGGCTGCTTCGTATTCACGAAGGGCGTGCTGCTCGCACCCGACGCGCCGCGCGCATAGCCGCTTTCTCATTCCTCACTTCACGACGTCGGAACCAAGGTGAAACCCATGAGCTTCCAGCTAGACAGTCTCGATCATCTCGTTCTGAACGTCGCGGACGTGGAAGTCAGCGCCGCCTGGTACGCGCGCGTGCTCGGCATGCGGCGCATCGAATTCGAATCGCGCAGCGGCCCGCGCGTGGCGATGACCTACGGCAACCAGAAGATCAACCTGCGTCCCGCATCGGCCGATACCGTCGCGTGGTTCACGTCGCGCGAGCCGGTGCCGGGCAGCGCGGACCTGTGCTTCGTGACCACCGCGAACCCGGCCGACGTCGAGGCGCACTGGCTCGCCGAGGGCGTTGCGATCGAGGCGGGGCCGGTGGAGCGCGACGGCGCGCGCGGCAAGATGACGTCGGTGTATTGCCGCGATCCCGACGGCAATCTGATCGAGGTCGCCACCTATCCGCGAGCCTGAGCGCCGCGCTGCGCCACGTGGCCCCGCCGCGTTGCCGGGCGGGCTTGGAAAAGGCGCCCGTTGCACATATGCTCGGGGGCGAGGCGGGGAACTGCGGCTGCCCATCCGGGTCTGCTGCTTATTCAATTACAGGAGCCCCTCATGTCGCGTCCCGTCGATTCCGGCATTATTTTCATCGCCCGTCTTGCCCTTTCCGTGCTGTTCCTGTGGAGCGGGGTGATGAAGCTGCTGGGCTACGCCGGTTTCGTCGGCTATCTGCATTCGAGGGGCGTACCGTTCGTGCAGGTCGCCGCGCCGATCGCCACCGCGGTCGAAGTGCTCGGCGGCCTGTTGCTGGTAGTCGGTTTCAAGGTTCGTCCGCTCGCGCTGATCATGGCCGTGTACACGGTGGCGACGGCGGTGCTGGGTCACGATTTCTGGAACATCACCGACCCTGCCTTGCAACACGACATGGTGATCCACTTCTGGAAGAACATCGGGATCGCGGGCGGCTTCCTGCTGCTGTTCGTGACCGGCGCGGGGCGTCTCAGCATCGACGGCGCGCGCGCGCCGCGCGGCGGCCTCCGCAGCAGCCTCTGACGCATTATCGGCGGGGCCGGCGCGCCACGTTTTCCATTCCGCGGCAATCAAGGGAGCACATAATGATTGTGAATTTCGAGCAGGTGATTGGCGGCAACGTTACGCAACTGTGCGCGAGTCTCGGCGAAGGTCCGACGCCGCATCGCGTGATCATCAGCCTCGCCGATTCGGCGAAAACACTGGTGGTTCTGGACGCGTCCGGATTCATCGGCACGCTCAAGGCGGAGATCGAGGAGCCGGAGAAGCTGATTGCCGACGCGATCGCCAAGGCACGCAACGAAGGCCTGATCGAACGCGCGGTCGATACCGGCGTGATTCAGGAGGCGTCGCTGTAGACGATGGCGGCGACACGGCGCCTCGCGGTGTGGCTCGGGGCGAGCCGGAGTTTGCATATGAAAACCCCCGCGGTGCGTGATGCATCGCGGGGGTTTGTTTTTGTGTCTTCGCCTGGGCGCTCCGGTTGCTGCCGCGACTCACTCACCCGCCGCGCTTGCCCCTCGCGCGCGGGCCGGTCCCGCCGCATGTGGCTCCGGATGCACGAGACACGCGAGCACCCCACCGAGCACCAGCAACGCGACCGAGATAGCGGTCGCGGTTTGCATTCCCGCCACGATCTGCGTCGCGGCCGCGCCGCCCGCCAGCGCGCCGAAGGCGGCCACGCCCACCGCGCCGCCCGCTTGCCGCGCGGTGTTCAATACCGCCGAGGCCGTGCCTGCGCGCTTCGCTTCGGTCGATGCGAGCACCGCGGTGGTCATCGCCGGCACGGCGAGACCCATGCCCGACGGAATCAGCAGGAACGGCAACAGCAGGCCGATAAGCGGCGTGGTGGCGTCGACGAGATGCAGCAGGCCATAGCCGAGGCCGGCGGTGATCGCGCCGAGGATCATCGGCACGCGCACGCCGAAGCGGCCGACCACCCAGCCGCTCGCGACGTTCGAGATCAGGAAGCCGCCCGTCAGCGGCAGGAAAGCGAGCCCCGCCTGCAACGGTGTATAGCCGCGCACGCGTTGCAGATAAAGACTCAGAACGAACACCATGCCGTAGTACGTCAGGTTCACGCAGATGCCGAACAGCACCGCCGCGCTGAATGTGCGCGTGCCGAACAGCGACAGCGGCAGCATCGGGCGCGCGACCCGCGCCTCGACGAATACGAACGCGCTCGCCGCCAGCAGTGCGACGCCGAAGGCGCCGGCCACGATCGGGTGCGCGAGGCCGAGCGGCCGCCATTCGATCACCGCGGCGACGAATGCGGTCAGCGCGACGATCGCGAGACCCTGGCCGCCAGGGTCGATGCCGCGCGGGGCCGTGCCCGCGTTGCCGCGCGCGGCGGCCGGCGCGCCGGGCTGCGCGGCTCGAGGGCGTGGTATCCACAGCAGCGTCGCCAGCAGGCCGGCCGCGCAGATCGGCAGATTGACGAGGAAGATGCTGCGCCAGCCGAACGCGGCGATCAGCAGGCCGCCGGCAACCGGTCCCGCCGCGATCGAAATCGCGCCGGACGCGGTCCACAGGCCGACCGCGCGTGCCCGCAGCTTCGGATCGTGGCCGAACGACTGGTTGAGCAGCGCGAGCGAATTCGGCAGCATCGCGGCCGCGCCGATGCCTTGCACCGCGCGCGCGGCGACCAGCATCGGGGCGTCGTGCGCGAGTCCGCAGGCGAGCGACGCGAGCGCGAACAGCACGATCCCGGCCGCGTACATGCGCCGCGTGCCGAAGCGGTCGCCGAGCGCGCCGGCCGACAGCATCAGCACCGCGAACGCGAGCGTGTACGCATCGACGACCCATTGCAGGCCCGCGATATTCGCATGCAGGTCCGAGCCGATTTTCGGCAGCGCGATATTGACGATGGTTACGTCCAGCTGCGTGACGACGAAGCCGACGCTGACCGTCGCGAGAACGCGGCCGAGCGTGGGCGAGAAGGAGGGGGTGGATGAGTTCATGGCGTCATCGTAAGCCTGCCGGGGCGCGGCATGTTTCGATGCGCGGTGAAGTGTGAATGTCGTCGCGACGGCGCGCCCCGAATCGCGCCGTCGCCAGCCTTCGACGCTTCACGGCCGCTGCGGCGCTTCCTTGATAAACAGCGTCGTCACCGCTCCCAGCACGCAGATCGCCGCGACATACAACGGCGCGGCCAGCGGATTCGACTTCATCATCAGCGCCACGACGATCGGTGTCAGGCCGCCGAACACCGCATACGCGACGTTGTACGAGAACGAGATGCCCGAGAAGCGCACCACCGGCGGAAACGCCCGCACCATCACGAGCGGAATCGCGCCGATTACGCCGACGAAAAACCCCGCCAGCGCATAGAGCGGCAGCAGCGCGGACGTATCGACCGCAAGCTGCCTGAACATCGCGTAGTAGGTCACCGCGAGCGCAAGACCGCCGACGAAAATCGTGCGTCCCGCGCCGATGCGTCCGGCAATCGAACCCGCGATCACGCAGCCGATCGTCAGGCACAGCGTCGCCACGCAGTTCGCGAGCAGCGCGGTGGCGGGGTCGAGGTGAAACTGCTTTTGCAGCAGCGTCGGCGTCATCAGGATCACGACGACGATTGCCGCGGACAGCATCCACGTGAGCAGCATCGACACGATCACCGCGCGGCCGTGATCGCGCAGCACCGCCTTGAGCGGCACTTCGGCGGCGATCGCCTTGCGCTGCTTGAGTTCGGCGAACACTGGCGTCTCGTGCAGCCAGCGGCGCAGATAGACCGAGAACATGCCGAACACCCCGCCGACGAGGAACGGAATACGCCATGCGTACGCGGAAATGTCGGCCGGCGTGAAGTGGCGATTGACCGCCGACGCGATCAGCGAGCCGAGCAGGATGCCCGCCGTCAGGCCGGCCGTCAGCGTGCCGCACGCATAGCCGACGTGGCGCTGCGGCACGTGCTCGGAGACGAACACCCACGCGCCCGGCACTTCGCCGCCGACCGCCGCCCCCTGCATCACGCGAAACAGCAGCAACAGCACCGGCGCGAGCACGCCGATGCTCGCGTAGGTGGGCATCAGGCCCATCAGCAGCGTCGGCACCGACATCAGCAGCACGCTCAGCGTGAACATGCGCTTGCGGCCGAACAGGTCGCCGAAGTGCGCCATGACGATGCCGCCGAGCGGCCGCGCCAGATAGCCGGCCGCGAAGATGCCGAAGGTCTGCACCTGACGCAGCCAGTCCGGCATCGCGGCCGGGAAGAACAATTGGCCGATCGCCGGCGCGAAAAACACGAAGATGATGAAGTCGTAGAACTCGAGCGCCCCGCCGAGCGCGGCGAGACCGAGCGTCTTGTAATCGCTGTGCCCAAGCGGGCGTGGGGTGACAGCCTGCGCTCCACCCAGATTTGTCGCTTGCATTGCCATGTCGTTTGATGAATGAGGAGCCACGCGGGCAGCGCGTGGATATACGGCGGTCGTCGGGCAGGAAGTGTAGCTGGCGCTGGGTAGAGCACGGGACACCGGCGCGTCGTCCGGATAGGGCGGGCGCGCTGACGACGGAGGCCGGCGCGGATTTTACAGGATGAAAGCCGGCTCCCTCGGCAAGCGCTTGATTAGAGCGAAGAAAGCGCGAACACGGCGATACCTCGCGGCTCGCCGATGTCGATGGCGCTGTCCACGACGGACGCAAAAATCGGAATGCTCCGATGGGAGAAGCAGGGGCAAGCCTTCGAGAATGACTGGCATTGCCCTATCGAGATTCCATTCATGCGTATTGCTGTCCTTCAGCGTGACCCGGTCATGCGTCAGTCGATCCAGCGTGTCCTCATGAGCGCCGGCCATTTCTGCACCGCTTATGACGACGGCCTTGACATATCGAGAGCGCTCGCCCACTCCACGATGGATCTGCTGGTGCTCGACTGGCAGAGCACGCGGCTCGCCGGCGCCGAGCTGCTTGGCTCGGTGCGCCGGGTGGCCGGCGAGCAATTGCCGATCATGTTCGTGTCGCGCGACCGGTCGGAGGCGAGCATGGTGCGCGCGCTCGCCGGCGGCGCGGACGATTACCTCACGTTGCCGCTGCGTGCGGCCGAGTTTCGCGCGCGCGTCGCGGCGCTGCTGCGGCGCGCGTATCCGGAGCGCGGCACAATGGCGAGTTTCGAAATCGGCCCGTACCGTTTCGACCGGATCCGCAAGGTGGCCATGCTGCGTGGCAAGCGGATGCCGCTGTCCGGCACGCAGTACCGGCTGGCCATGCTGTTCTTTTCCAACGTCGGCCGCGTGATGTCGCGCGATCATATCTTCACGATGGTGTGGGGCCGCGAGCTCGTCGAATTCACGCGCACGATCGACACCCACGTGTCGCGGCTGCGTCTGCTGCTCGAGATCGGGCCACGGAACGGCTTTCTGTTGCGGCCGGTTTACAAGAGCGGTTACCGGCTGCTGCGTCTGGATGAGGACGCCGCGATGCCTCGCTCGAGCGAGCCGGAGATGCCTGCCGGTCGATCCGCACGCGGCTTATGCTGAAATCCGCGTGTACCGGATCCTGACCACCCGCACCGCGCGTTCCCCTGGATGCACGCCGCTTGCCGTGCCGAGAGGGCTATCTCGACGGTCGATCCGGCAACGAGGCGTTGATCTGTTCCGCATGCATCGCGCGCCACGGATGGCGGTTGCCATGCTATGCCCAAATCGTCACAATCCGCGCGCACGCGCACCAAGACCCGCCGGTCCGCGGTTCCTACCATGGGCGTCATGAAAACCCTGAACATTATCGACTCGCACACCGGCGGTGAGCCTACCCGCCTCGTGGTGTCGGGCGGCCCTGACCTGGGCGGCGGCACGCTCGCGCAACGGCTCGACGTTTTCCGCACGCGCTTCGACGACTGGCGCGCGGGCATCGTCACCGAACCGCGCGGCTCCGACGTGGTGGTCGGCGCGCTGCTATGCGAGCCCGACGATCCCACCTGCGCGGCCGGCGTGATCTTCTTCAACAACGTCGGCTATCTCGGCATGTGCGGACACGGCACGATCGGGCTCGTGGTGTCGCTCGCGCACATGGGGCGGATCGGGCCGGGGCGTCACCGCATCGAGACGCCGGTCGGCGTGGTCGAGGCGACGCTGAACGCTGACGGCGGCGTCGCCGTGCGCAACGTGCCCGCCTATCGCTATCGCCGGGCGGTGCAGGTCGACGTGCCCGGCTACGGCGTGTTGACCGGCGATATCGGCTGGGGCGGCAACTGGTTCTTCCTCGTCGCCGATCATGGACACGAACTGGACGCCGCGCGGCTCGCGAGTCTGACGACGTTCAGCTCCGCGATCCGCGACGCGCTGATTGCCCAGAACATCACCGGCGCGGACGGCGCGCTGATCGACCATATCGAACTGTTCGGGCCCGGCTCGCGCGACGGCCTCGACAGCCGCAGTTTCGTGCTGTGTCCCGGCAACGCGTACGACCGCTCGCCGTGCGGCACCGGCACGAGCGCGAAAGTCGCGTGTCTCGCGGCCGACGGCAAGCTTGCCGAGGGCGCGGTGTGGCGGCAGGAGAGCATCATCGGCAGCGTGTTCGAGGCGAGCTATCGCGCCGCGGGCGACGGCGTTCACGTGATCCCGACGATCACCGGTCACGCGCACATCATGGCCGAAGGGCGTCTCTGTTTCGACGAACGCGATCCGTTCGCATGGGGCATTCGCACTGCATGAGCCCGGATGCGCTGATCGTCGGGGCAGGTATCGTCGGCGCCGCGTGCGCGGCCGAACTGGCCGCGCTCGGCATGCGCGTCGACGTGCTCGACGCGCAGGGCATCGGCGGGGGCGCCACCGCGGCGGGCATGGGCCATATCGTCGTGATGAACGACTCGCCCGCGGAATTGGCGCTGAGCCGTTATTCGCGCGATCTGTGGCTGCAGCTCGCGCCGCGGTTGCGTACGCGCGACGCGTTCGCGCGCTGCGGCACGCTGTGGGTCGCGGCCGACGAAGAAGAATGGCAAGCCGCGCGCGCCATGCATGCGGCGTTCGCGGCGCAAGGCGTGGCCGCGCAACTGCTCGACGCAGCCGAACTGCGCGCATGCGAGCCTGAGCTAGCCGAATCGATGGCGGGCGGCCTGCGGATCGAGCACGACGGTATCGTGTATGCGCCGACCGCCGCCGAATGGCTGCTCACGCAATCTCCGCACGCGGCGAACATTCGCGTGCGGCTCGGCGCGCCGGTCACGTCGATTGGCGCGGGCGGCGTCGCACTGGCTGGCGGCGAGCGCATCGGCGCGGCGCACGTGGTCGTCGCCAATGGCCTCGGCGCGGCGCAACTGCTGCCGGCCCTGCCGTTGCAGCCGAAGAAAGGCCATCTGCTGATCACTGACCGCTACCCCGGACTGATCCGTCATCAATTGCTCGAGCTGGGCTATATCAAGAGCGCGCATCACGCAACCGGCACGTCGGTCGCGTTCAACGCGCAGCCGCGTCCGACCGGCCAACTGCTGATCGGCTCATCGCGTCAGTTCGACACCACCGATCCCGCCGTCGAAATGCCCGTGCTCGCGCGGATGCTGCAACGCGCCGCGCAGTATCTGCCGGCGCTGCCGACGCTCAACGGCATCCGCGCGTGGACCGGTTTTCGCGCGGCGTCGCCGGACGGACTGCCGCTGATCGGGCCGGCCGGCGAATTTGCGCCCGGTGTCGTATCCGCTACCGCGTCTGGCGTCTGGCTCGCGGTCGGTCACGAAGGACTCGGCGTGACGACCTCGCTCGCCACCGCGAAGCTGCTGGCGGCGCAGATCGCCGGCAGCGCCGTGCCGATTCCTGTCGAGCCTTATCTACCGGTCCGTTTTGCCGAGCAGGTGGCCCATGACTGACGCACGGGCGGCCCGTATCCATTTGACGGTCGACAGCCGCGACATCGAAGTGGAAAGCGGCACGACCGTGGCCGCGGCGCTGGCGATCGCGGGCGTGAGCGGCTCGCGGCTGTCGGTCAAGGGCGAGCCGCGCGAGGCGTTGTGCGGAATGGGCGTGTGCCAGGAGTGCCGCGTGACGATCGACGGCCGCGCGCACGCGCTCGCTTGCCAGACGCTGTGCCGCGACGGCCAGCGCGTGCAAACACGGAACGCGGCGGGACACGCATGACGCAGCATTTCGACGTCGTGGTGATCGGCGGCGGGCCGGCCGGGCTCAATGCCGCGCGCGCCGCGGCGCGTGCAGGCGCGACAGTCGCGCTGATCGACGACAACCCGCGCGCCGGCGGGCAGATCTGGCGTCAAGGTCCCGCGCATCCTCCGCAAGCGGCGCTGCATACGTTGCTTACTACGTTGCAAACGCAGCAAGGCTTCACGTACTGGCCGTCGACCCGTGTGATCGCGCCGCTCGGCGCGCACGGCTTGCTGCTCGAATCCGCCGGACACGGCGCCGTTTCCATTTCCTGCGACCGTTTGATTCTCGCGACCGGCGCGCGCGAGCGGCTGTTGCCGTTCGCCGGCTGGACCTTGCCCGGCGTGACCGGAGCCGGCGCGTTGCAGGCGCTGATCAAGGGCGGCATGCCGGTGCGCGGCGAGCGGATCGTGATTGCCGGCAGCGGTCCGCTGCTGATCGCCGCGCTTGCCACCGCGCGCGAAGCCGGCGCACGCGTGATCGCGGTGGTCGAGCAGGCGCCGGCAGCCGACGTCGCGCGTTTCGGCGCGTCGCTGCTGCGCGAACCCGCGAAGCTGCGTCAGGCGATCGCCCTCACGCGCGGTTTCGCGGGACTGCGTTACTGGACCGGCAGCATCGTGCGGGAAGCGCATGGGGAGGAGCGCGTGCGGCAGGTGACGATCCGGCGCGGCGAGCGTGACGTGACACTCGATTGCGAGCGCGTCGCGTGCGGCTACGGGCTGCTGCCGAACGTCACGCTCGCGCAGGCGCTCGGCTGCGCGATCAACGAAGCGGGCGAAATCGTCGTCGACGATGAACAGCGGACCTCGCTCGAACGTGTCTATGCGGCGGGCGAATGCACGGGCGTCGGCGGCGCGGAGCTCGCTTGCGTGGAAGGTGAGATCGCCGGACTCGCGGCGAGTGGCGGCGCCGCCGCGCAACGCGCCACGCTGCCAGCGCTCCTTGCGCAAAGAGCGCGCTGGCGGCGCTTCGGCGCGCGCGTCGCGGCGTCGTTCGCATTGGGGCAAGCCGCGCGCACGCCGCCCGCGGACGCGACGCTGCTATGCCGCTGCGAAGACGTGAGCGTCGGCGAAGTACGCCGTTGCGCCGACTGGCGCGACGCGAAGCTGCAGACCCGCTGCGGGATGGGCCCGTGCCAGGGAAGAATCTGCGGCGCGGCCGCGAATCTGTACTTCGGCTGGCCGGCCGCCGCGCCGCGTCCACCGTTCAACCCCGCGCAAATCGGCACGCTGATGAGTGCCGCCGAGGTGTCCGCGCCCGCGCGATGACGGTCTTGTGTGTACGCTCGGCGGATATTGTCGGGCGCCGCGCGGCTCTATAATCGATCGCAATCGACCGCACGCGCAGGCTGCCCGGCCGTGCCGGCGCGGCGATCCGCGAACGCACCCAGAACGCACTCAACCAAGGTACGGACCAACGGGACCCGCATGATGAACACGCTGGCTCATCCGCTCGAACCGGACGATACGACGCTGTCCGGCATGCTGTCGCACTTCAGGTTGCTCGAGCCGGTGTTCGACGCGATGCCGGACGTCGTGTTCTTCGTCAAGGACGCCGATGCGCGCTACGCGCTCGTCAACCGCACGCTCGCTTCACGCTGCGGCTTCAAGGAAAAGACCGCGCTGCTCGGCAAGACCGCCGAAGACGTGTTCCCGCGCCGCTTCGGGCGCATCTACACCGCGCAGGACAAGGCGATCATCGGTGTCGGCAACCAGATGCTCGATCAGCTCGAATTGCATCTGTACCCGGGGCGCCAGCCGGGCTGGTGCCTGACTTCCAAGCAGCCGTTGCGGGACGCGGCCGGCAAGGTGGTCGGCCTGGCCGGCATTTCCCGCGATCTGAAAGCCGACGAAAGCAGCCACCCGGCCTACAGCCGGCTCGCCGCAGTCGTGCAGTCGATTCAGGAAAACTACGTGCAGCCGCTGAATCTGAAGCAACTGGCGGCGATGGCCGATATGTCGGTTGCGCAACTGGAGCGTTACTTTCACAAGGTGTTTCATCTGACGCCGCGCCAGGTGCTGCTGAAAACGCGGCTCGATGCGGCGACCGCGCTGCTGGTTTCGCACGACAAGGTCACCGACGTCGCCGCGCGCTGCGGCTACACCGATCACAGCGCGTTCACGCGACAATTCAAGGCGACGGTCGGCGTTACGCCGACCGAATACCGGATGCTGCTGCACGGCACGCTGCGCAACTGAGCTTCCTTTCTGTCTTATGGCTGGCCGTCGGTATCACTATTACGTGTACGTCGTCGCGCTCGACGACCGGGTCTGGAACGAGGCGCGCTTTCGCCGCGCGAATCCCGATTACCGGTTCGACAAGCCTTGCGTGTATGTGGGCATGACGGGACTCGATCCGGACTTGCGCTTCGACCGGCACAAGGCCGGCATTCAGGCCAATCGTTATGTGCGCGATTACGGTCTTCGCTTGATGCCCGAACTGTACGAGATGTTCAATCCGATGCCTTACCGCGGCGCGCAGGATATGGAAGTCGAACTGGCGATCGGGTTGCGTGAAGCGGGGTATGGGGTGTGGCAGGCTTGAGCGGCTGAAGGGCGGGTTTGCCGGGGTTCCCTGCGTCGCCGCGAACCGCCCGGCCGGAAAGCAGGGGCCGCAATGACGAAGGCCGCGTCGACGCAAGGCGTCGGCCGCGGCCGTGAACGGTGATGTCGCGTGTGGTTTCGTTACTTGACGCCGAGTCCTCGCAATACCGCATTACCTTCCTGCGTCAGACGTATATGCGGCGTGCCGGCGTCATTCGCAACGGTCTCGACGAGACCGGCTTCGTAAAGCTGCGGAATTTCGGGTTTCGCGGATGCGTCGATCGGTGCGTGCAGCAACAGCAGCAGGGTCGCCAGTTCGTGATGGCTCAGCAAGCGACGCAGGATAGTGGGCCGTTTGGCCGGTGTTTCGTTGGTATTCGGTTCGGGCTGGTTCATGGAGCGCACCTCGTGCGGGGACATGTCCGGGGGATCATGAGGACGAAGTCTTAAACGATTCTTAAGACTCCATTGTCCTGTAACACCGTGACATGAACGTTGCAATAGATCAAATCCGGGCGCCCGGAACTTCTGTTTTTTTGACCCGCAACCCCTTATGGAGCACAGGTTTTACCTGCCGATTCGATCCACAGGTTGTTTACATGACGCTTGCCCGCGTAGAAACGGTAAGTTGTCGCGCCATTGTCGCTGCGCACCTTGATGATGTTCGAGTCCCCGAAATCGAGCATCTGACCCTGCGGGATCTCGGTGGACTTGAACGCGGCGTCATGATGATTGGCGATCTGGGTCAGACATGCGATCACGTCGCTGACGGAGCGCTGCGTCGTGGTGTCGGTGACGGGCTCGCCGACATCCGGATTTTTCTGGAAGTACGCGCAAGCGCTGAGCAGCAGCGGAACGGACAGGACTACAGCGAACTTCTTCATATCTCTCCTGGCGTTGATTCGGCGATTCGTCTGATGGTCCGCCACGCCACGCCGCGTGTGTCGCAGGCGGGCGGCTGGACTGCAAGGCAGGCGCCATTATATCGAGACAGCGAACCTGCCCCGACCGGAGACGCAGGTGGCGTGCCAGGGGGCGCCCACACCTTCGGGTTAGCAGCGGCTGAAGCAATCCGTTTCGGCGCGACGGCTTTTCGGGAAGAAGCCGCCGTGTCGCTCTTCATTACTTCCGCCGCTGCGCCTGCGCCGCGAGCCGCACCGCCGCATTGGCCGCGCCGTAGCCGTCGTAGCCGCCGCGCCGCTCGACGATCTCGAGGAAAAAGCGCTGGTCGAGCTGCTCCGTATAAGCGTGGAAAAACTCGCCGCCGCGGTCGTCGCGGTCGTAGAGGATATTGTTCGCGCACATCGTTTCGAGCAGTGTGTCGGACAGCGCGTAACGGGCCGCGAGGTCGTCGTAGTAATTGCGCGGAATGCGCAGCACCGGCACGCCATCGGCAACGAACTCGGGGATCGCGCTGAAGATGTCGCCGGTGCTGAATGCGACGTGGTTCAGGCCGGAGCCGTGATACGTGTGCAGCGCCTCGGCCACCGCCGTATGGCGATCCACCGACGCATTGAGCGCGATCCGCACCGAGCCGTCCTTGCTGCGCAGCGCGCGGCTGCGCACGAGTCCGTACGGATCGGGCACGAGCACGCCCGGCTCGGCCAGGAAGCCGAGCGCGGTGCGCAGAAACAGCACCCACGTATCGAGCGAATTGGCCGGCACCGACAGGCACACGTGATCGATGCGCGTGAGCGGCCCGACCTCGGTCGGCCCGTTGATGTCGGTGAGCACGAAATCGGCTTCGAAGAGCGTCGGCTGATCCGGGGTTTCGTCGACGAAATAGTTGAGGCTGCTGTCCGGCGCTTGCACGGCCGGCAGCACGCGCTCGTTCGGACCGATCTGGCCGGAGAACGGCGCGTAGCCGAAGCCGGCCGCGCGTTCGAACGCCTGGCTCGCGTCGTCGACGCGGAACGCCGATGCGCACAGCGACAAACCATGCTGCTGGAAAAACGCATTCGCGAACGAATCGGGCTCGGCATTCAGCACGATCGATGCCGCGCCGTGCTGGTAAAGCGTCACGTCCTTCGAACGATGCTGGCCGGCCTGGCGAAAGCGCAGCCGGCCGAGCCAGTCGGCGAGTTGCGCGCGGGTGGTGTGATCGACCGCGAATTCGAGGAACTGATAGCCGACGTGCGCGGGCGCGGCGGGGGAGCGGTACAGCTCGTTCGCCATCTGTTGCGGCTGCTGTTGTGCTTCGAGCAGCGCGCGGGTCTGCTCCTCGAGGAACAGCAGCGAGCGATGGCCGTCGGCGGCCGTGATCGTCGTGGGGGCGGCGCGAAAGCCGTCGTTGAAGATCTCCAGCGAAAGCGGCCCCTTGTAACCGGCCTTCACGACCTGCGCGGTGAAATTCGCGAGATCGAAGTCGCCCTGACCGGGGAAGCAGCGGTAGTGGCGGCTCCATTCGAGCACGTCCATCGCGAGCTTCGGCGCGTCCGCGATCTGCACGAACGTAATGCGCTCGCCCGGAATGTCGGCGATGGCGTCGGGCGTGTCGTTCAGCGACAGCGTATGAAAGCTGTCGAGTACGAGCCCGAGATTCGGGTGGTCGACCGCGTCGACGAGCTTCCATGCGTGGCGATAGGTCTTCACGTGCTTGCCCCACGCAAGCGCCTCGTAACCGGCGATCACGCCGGCCGACCCGGCCGCGCGGGCCAGCGCGCCGAGCTGGTCGATCATCAGCGCGTCGTCGCAGATCGTATCCGGTGACACGTTGCTGCACACGAGGATGCGATCCGTGCCGAGCTCGTGCATCACGTCGAACTTGCGCTTCGCACGGTCGAGATTGCGCTCGAGCCGCTCCGGACTCACGCCGTCGAAATCGCGAAATGGCTGGAACAGCATGATCTTCAGCCCGAGATCTTCCGCGATGCGGCGCACGTCGGCGGGCGAGCCGTCGAAATACAGCAGGTCATTCTCGAAGATCTCGACGCCTTCGAAGCCCGCCGCGCGGATCGCGGTCAGCTTCTCGACGAGGGTGCCGCTAATCGACACGGTGGCAATCGAACGTTGCATGAACGGCTCCTGCGAAACAATCAGACGGGTGAAAACGTGAGTGGCTACGCGGTTTGAAGCACTTCCGGCGCGGCTCGACGGTCTTGCTGCAATGCGAAAAATGAGCCAGTTCGTTACGCACTGTAGCAAGTCGCAGGCCAGAATCGCCCACACTAACCGCGAGTTTCGACAGTCTATACAAACTAACTAGATGGTACAAATTCGTAGAAACCCCGAATGACGACGAACGCGGATGCGCGCACACTTCGCTACGCGTCGAAGAACCGCCGCGGGTGCAGCGGTTTGCCGTGCGCCTTACTTTGCAGGAGTCGTTGTCATGAGCTTTGCCTCCGTACTGGTCCTGAACGGACCGAACCTCAATCTGCTCGGCACGCGCGAGCCAGCCGTCTACGGCTCGGAAACGCTCGACGATGTCGCGAAGCTGTGCCGCGACGCGGGCGAACGCCTCGGTCTCGCGATCGACTTCTGCCAGTCGAATGCCGAGCATCAACTGATCGACTGGCTGCACGCGGCGCGCACCAAGGTCGACGGCATCGTGATCAATCCGGCGGCGTACACGCATACGTCGGTGGCGATCGCCGACGCGCTGTCAGCGATCGAAAAGCCCGTCGTCGAGGTGCATATCTCGAACGTGCATCGTCGCGAGGCGTTCCGGCATCACTCATATGTGTCGGCGGTGGCGGACGCGATCATCATCGGCTGCGGCACTCAGGGTTACGTGCTCGCGCTGGAACGGATGGCGACGATTCTTAAGAATAGGGCGGCTGAATGAACACTCAAGCGAACACTCAGGAAAACACCCGGACGGACGCGCTGATCGGCGCGTTGGCGAATGCGCAGGCGAGTTCGCGGGCCACTCCGCACTCGTATCTGGTCGGCCTGATCGGCTCGGGCATCGGCGGCTCGCTGAGCCCCGCGATGCATGAGGAAGAGGGCAGCAAGCTCGGTCTGCATTACGTGTACCGGCGCATCGATCTCGAAGCGCTGAAGCTCGACACCACCGCGCTGCCGGACCTGCTTACCGCAGCCGAACGGATGGGCTTCAATGGCCTGAACATCACGTATCCGTGCAAGCAGGCGGTGATTCCGCTGCTCGACGAGCTGTCCGATGACGCGCGCGCTCTCGGCGCGGTCAACACCGTGCTGTTCAAGGACGGCAAGCGCATCGGCCATAACACCGACTGGTCCGGCTTCGCGCGCGCGTTCCGGCGCGGCTTGCCGGACGTGTCGCTCGAGCGCGTCGTGCAACTCGGCGCGGGCGGCGCGGGCGCGGCGGTCGCTCATGCGGCGCTGAACATGGGCGCGCAGGCGCTGACGCTGTTCGACGTCGACGCCGCGCGCGCACAGTCGCTCGCCGACGAATTGCAGAAGCGTTTCCCCAAGGCCGGGGTCAGCGCGGGCGCGTCGCTCGCGGAGTCGCTGGCGGCCGCGCAGGGGCTGATTCACGCGACGCCCACCGGCATGACGAAACTGCCGGGCCTGCCGCTGCCGGCCGAATTGCTGCATCGCGACCTGTGGGTGGCCGACATCGTCTATTTCCCGATCCGCACCGCGCTCTTGCAGGCGGCCGAGGCGCTTGGCTGCCGTACGTTGAGTGGCGGCGGCATGGCGGTCTATCAGGCGGTCGACGCGATGCGCATCTTCACCGGGCTCGAGCCGGACGCCGAGCGCGTGTACACCCACTTTCAATCGCTGTTGCAACGTTAACCGGCCGCGTAAAGACCGGCACACAAGCTGACGAGGAGACAAGCCCGACATGCCGCAATCGATTCAACCCAGTTCCGCGGACGCATCCGCGCAAAGCCCCGGTACGGCGAGCACCGCGCGCCGTTCGAAAGCCCGTTACCAGATCCTCGCGCTGCTCGCAGCCGGCACGATGATCAATTATCTCGACCGCACGGTGCTCGGCATCGCCGCGCCGCAGTTGACGAAGGAACTCGGCATCAACGCGGCGCTGATGGGCCTGCTGTTTTCGGTGTTTTCCTGGAGTTACGTGGCCGCGCAGATTCCGGGTGGCCTGTTTCTCGACCGCTTCGGCAGCAAGCTCACCTACTTCCTGTCGATGACGTTCTGGTCACTGTGCACGCTCGCGCAAGGTCTCGTGACCGGCATCGGCGCGCTGTTCGCGTTCCGGCTCGGCCTCGGCGTATCGGAAGCGCCGTGCTTTCCGACCAATAGCCGGGTGGTCGCCACCTGGTTCCCGCAAAGCGAACGCGCGATGGCGACCGGCACCTACACGGTCGGCGAATACATCGGCCTCGCGTTTTTCAGCCCGTTCCTGTTCATGTTGATGGGCGCGTTCGGCTGGCGTTCGCTGTTCTTCGTGGTCGGCGGCGTGGGTATCGCGTTCGGCGTGCTGTGGTGGTTCCTGTATCGCGAACCGCGCGATCATCCGTCGGCGAATCAGGAGGAGCTCGACTATATCGAGGCGGGCGGTGGTCTCACGCAGCGCAACAAGGATGCGGACGCGGACGCGCCGAAGAAGAGCGGTTTCGAATGGCGCACGATTAGCCAACTGCTCAAGCATCGTCAACTGACCGGCATCTGCCTCGGCCAGTTCGCCGGCAATTCGACGCTCGTGTTCTTCCTCACGTGGTTTCCGACCTATCTCGCCACCGAGCGCCATATGGCGTGGCTGAAGATCGGCTTCTTCGCGATCATGCCGTTCATTGCGGCATCGATCGGCGTGATGTTCGGCGGCGTGTTCTCCGACTGGCTGCTGCGACGCGGCAAGTCGCCGAACGTGGCGCGCAAGCTGCCGATCATCGCCGGCCTGCTGCTCGCGTCGACGATCATTCTCGCGAACTATGTCGAGAGCAACGTGGTGGTGATTGCGATTCTGTCGGTGGCGTTCTTCGCGCAAGGCATGGCCGCGCTCGGCTGGACGCTCGTGTCGGATATCGCGCCGGAAGGGCTGCTTGGCGTGACCGGCGGGATCTTCAACTTTGCCGCGAATCTGGCGGGTATCGTGACGCCGCTCGTCGTCGGATTGATCGTTGCCGCAACCGGTTCGTTCGTCGGCGCGCTCGTATTTATCGGCGTGATCGCGTTGATCGGGGCGCTGTCGTATATCTTCGTGGTCGGCGATATCAAGCGGATCGTGTTGGTGGATTAGGAGGGGCGGCGGCCAGTAAAAACGGGATGTGGCTCTCACCACATCCCGTTCTCAATTCTGTCGAGGCAACCCGCCTCAATCGTCCTTTTTCACGAACCGCAAAATCGCATCGACGATCATCGCCCGATGCCGCGCCCGCAAGCGCGGATGCGACGGATCCCGCCCAAACGCGGTACCGAACGTATGCCGGTTCCCCACGCGATGAAAGCACAGTGAACTGATCATCAGATGCAGATCGATCGGATCGATATCGCTGCGGAACTGCCCAGCCGCAATCCCGCGCGCAAGCAGATCCTCGATCGTGTGAATAACGGTGACGTTGCGGCCTTTGAACGTCTTCACCTGCTCGACGTATTTCGCGCCGTGAATATTTTCGATCGTCACGAGGCGCACGAAATCGCGCTGGCGGTCGTGGTAGTCGAACGTGAATTCGACCAGCGCGCGCATGCCCTCGACCGGATCGAGTTCGCTGATGTGCAGATCCTGTTCGAGCGCGCGAATGTCGCCATATACCTTTTCCAGCACCGCCTGGTACAACCCTTCCTTGCTGCCGAAGTAGTAGTACAGCATGCGCTTGGTGGTGTTCGTGCGTTCCGCGATCGCGTCGACGCGCGCGCCCGTCAGTCCCATCGCGGAGAACTCCTGGGTCGCGACGTCGAGGATGTTGCGCTTCGTCTGCTCGGGATCGTATTTGCGCCGGGCGTCGACACGTCGCGAGTCGACACGCCTGGTGTCGGCGCGCGGCGTATCGGACGCGATGCCGTTGGTATCAGGCTCGGCGGCCTTGCTTCCCTTTTTCATTGTGGATTCGAGCGGCAGTGACGCGCGCATTCTAGCATGGCGAAACCGGCCTCCGGCGCGGGTCTCGGGCATGAGCGGCGGCATATCGACGGGCCTCGCGGGGCCCTGACAAGGCCATAACGCGGCCGTCGGGCGACCATCGGGCGACCCGTCAGGCCGCCGGGCGCGCGGGCCGGCGGCGCGCCGCGAACGCGTCGCGTGTCTGCATCGCCGTGTAGGTGAGCTGCGCGGCGGCGAGGCCGAGCGCGCCGTACGCGCGCGTCAGACCGAACGTCGCGAACGCGTCGGGCACCGGCCGTTCGCCGGAGATCGCGGCGGCCAGCAGTTCGCCGGATACCGTGGTCGGCGCCATCCCGTGCCCGCCGAAGGCGACCGCGTACCAGACGCCGTCCGCGCTGCGGCCGATCTGCGGCATCTTGTGCCGCGCGTAGCTCATCAGGCCGCCCCATGCATGCTCGACGCGCACGTCGTGCAATTGCGGATAGACCTTCAGCAGATCCTGTCGCAGTAGCCGCGCGATCGCCTCGGGCTCCCGGTTGCGCACCGAGATGCGGCCGCCCCACAGGATGCGCGTGTCGGGCAGCGGCCGGTAATAGTCGAACGCGAAGCGGGTGTCGTAGATCGCGGCGCGTGTGCTGATCGCGTCCCGCAGACGCGCGCCGAGCGGTTCGGTCGCCATCACGTAGGTGGCGATCGGCAATACCGCGCGCTCGACGCGAGCGTACACGTTGCGCGCGTAGCCGCCGCCCGCCATCACGACGTGGCGGGCGTCGAGCACAGCCTGCGGCGTCTGGACGACGAAGCCCGCGCCGTCCGGCCGCAGGCTCACGACCGGCGAGCGCTCGTGAATCGTCACGCCCGCTTGCGCGGCCGCGGCGGCAACACCGAGCACGTATTTGAGCGGATGAAAGTGGAACGCGTTGCGCTCGAAGAGGCCGCCGTGATAGCGGCTCGTTTTCAGTTGCACGGCGAGTTCATCGGCCGCGATCGGCTCCCAGTCGACGCCGAACGAATCGCGCATCAGGCGCCGCTGCGTGTCGAGCCGCGCGGGTTCGTCGAACCAGTTCGCGAGGATCACGCCGGCGTCGGTCGCGTCGCAATCGATCCGGTAGCGCGCGATGCGCTTGCGCATCAGATCGACGGCGTCGGTGGTCAGCGTATAGAGTTCGCGCGCGCGGACCGGGCCGAGCGTTTTCAGCAGGTCGGCGCAATCGAGGCTGTAGCCGCCGAACACGAATCCGCCATTGCGTCCCGACGCGCCGAAACCGACCTGCCGCGCTTCGAGCACGACGACATCCTTAACACCGCGCTCGGCGAGCCCCAACGCGGTGGAGAGTCCCGCGAGGCCGCCGCCGATGATGCAGACATTGGCGCTGCGTCGGCCGTTGAGCGGCGCATAGGCGGAAGATCGGGTGACAGTGGCTTCGTAGAAACTTTGCATGGGGCTAGGGTAGCGGCAATCGTGTGCCGGAGTCCAGCCCGCCGGGCTTGGCGCAACGCTCGGGAAACCGGCGCTCGGGCCACCGTGGAGCAAACCCATGCGCCCCGATGCGCTTTAGTGCCCCCAGCGCAGCACCAGCGGATCGAGTCGCCGCGCGATTTTCAGCAGCCCCTCGCGCGTCGCGGGATGCATCCGCGGCAGCGGATGACGCACCGCGTCCGAGCGGATGATGCCGCCTTCCTTCATCAGCGCCTTGCACGATGCGAGGGCGCCCTGGCGATTCTCGTAGTTGATCAGCGGCAGCCACTGCTGATAATGCGCGGCGGCGGCTTCGGTGTCGCCGGCCGCATAGGCGTCGACGATCAGGCGGATGCCGTCCGCATAACCGCCGCCGGTCATCGAACCGGTCGCGCCCGCATCGAGATCGGCCAACAGCGTGATCGCTTCCTCGCCGTCCCACGGTCCCACGACAGCGTCGCCGCCCAGTTCGATCAGCTCGCGCAGCTTGTTCGCGGCCTGCGGCGTTTCGATCTTGAAGTACGACACGTTGTCGATTTCGCGCGCCATGCGGGCGAGAAACGGCGCGGACAATGTCGTGCCGCTGACCGGCGCGTCCTGGATCATGATCGGAATCCGGATCGCGTCGGATACCGCGCGATAGAACTCCTCGATGCCGCGCTCGCCGATGCGGATCGTCGCGCCGTGATACGGCGGCATCACCATCACCATCGCGGCGCCCGCGTCCTGCGCGGCGCGGCTGCGCGCGGCGCACTGGTACGAACTGAAGTGCGTGGTCGTGACGATCACGGGCACGCGGCCGGCGACGTGTTCGAGCGCGAGATGCATCAGCGTGTTGCGCTCGTCATCGGACAGCACGAACTGCTCGGAGAAGTTCGCGAGAACGCACAGACCATTCGAGCCCGCGTCGATCATGAAATCGATGCAGCGTTTCTGGCCGTCGAGATCGAGGCGGCCGGCGTCGTCGAAGATCGTCGGCACGACCGGGAAGACGCCGCGCAGGGCAGGCTGGGCGGCGGAGTGGGAGGGCTGGCTCATGGTGTCGTCGTAGTCCGTGCTGGGGGTTCGTGATAGGCGTAGGCCCGCGCAAGGCCGCGCAAGTGAATGTCTCCGCCGCCGACTATACGGCGCCACGCGTCGCGGGTATATTGAATTGTTTCCATTCCGTGATCGCTTTTACGACTCACCTCGTAGCTCACCCTCGCCTGGCTCAAACCCGATGAAAGATACGCTGAACATCCTGCTGTCGAAACTGCGCATGAAGCAGTTGCATCTGCTGATCGCGCTCGACGACCACAAGTCGCTGCACAAGGCCGCCGGCGTGATGGCGATGACGCAATCGGCGGCGAGCAAGGCATTGCAGGAGCTCGAATCGATGCTCGACGCGCCGCTTTTCGAGCGCTCGAAAAGCGGCATGATCCCAAACCAGCTTGGCCATTGCGTGATCCGCTACGCGCGTGTCGTGACCACCGACCTCACCGCGCTTTGTCAGGACGTCGCCGAGATACGCTCGGGGCGCGGCGGGCGCCTCGCGATCGGCGCGATCATGGGCGCGATTCCCGAATGCGTGGTGCCGGCGTTGAACGAATTGCATGCCGGGCAGCCGGATCTGTCGATCGAAGTGGTGGAAGACACGAGCGCGCGGATGCTCGCGCAACTCGACGATGGACGGCTCGATCTCGTGGTGGGCCGCGCGGCGGTCGCGGCCGATCCGTCGAAGTATCAGTATCGGCCGCTTGGCGACGAGCCGCTGTCGGTGGTGGTCGGCTATCGCCATCCGCCGTTGCCGCGCCGGGAAATGACGCTTCGTGATCTGGCGGGGCATCGCTGGGTCGTGTATCCGTCGCATATGCCGCTGCACGCGCTGCTCGAGCGGGAGATGGATCTTGCCGGTCTCGACATGCCCGACAATCCGGTTTCGACGGCATCCACGTTCGTGACGGTTGCGCTGCTGCAAGGCAGCGCCGAGCTGGTATCGCTGCTGCCGAGCGCGATTGCCAGGCCGTTCGTGCGGCACAAGATGCTGCGCATCGTGCCGGTCAGGCTCAAATCGCCGTCGCAGACTTTCGGCATCGTCACGCGCAAGGGCGGCGTGCTGTCGCCGCCGGCCGAACGTTTCATCGCGCTGTTGCGCGCACAGGCGCAGACGAAAGCACGCGCGTAGACGCGAAGCGCCGGGCAAAGGACGGGGCAGCGGGCTGCGAATCCGGTAAAGCGTTCGTAAAGCGCCTGCAACGCCCCGGTAAAACAGCCGCAAAGCGCTGCCCAGAAAACGGAAAAACCGCCCGAAACGGCGGTTTTTCATGGCGTGAAGACGTTCAATATCTCATGCCGCTTCGCGTTTTGTAATCCGCCGCCGACAGGTGTTGTAGCCGCGACACTGTCGGGTCAATACGAACCGATGGCGGTTTCCCGTTCCGCGCTACACTGATTTGAATGAAGTAAGTTCAGGTCCCGCAACCTGGCGATCGCTCGGGGAGAGCAGTCATGAATCGGCCACCGCTTCGGTTTCCGTTTCGCGCGACCGGCACTGTACCGGTACGGAGTTGGCGTTGGCTCAAATGGGGGCTCGCGGCGGCGCTCCTCATTGCGATAGCGCTCATTGCGCGCCTCGCGCAGATCGAGATCGAAACCTCGCGGCTGCAGGCGCGCTACCTTTCCGAACTGACCCGCGACGTGGCTTTTTCCGTCGACGAAGGTCCCAGCCATTCGATCCGTTTCCCGCCAGCCGACAAAGGCCCGTACGACATGCGCCTCGGCTACGCGCTGCTGCCTTCGATCCAGCAGCGCCTTTTGCAACGCGGTTTCGAAATCGGCTCGCAGGCGCGCGATTCCGAGCGGATGTTGTCGCTCGCCGATGACGGTTTTTTTCTCCCCTACGAAGAAAAGGATGCCGCCGGTCTGCAACTGTTCGACGGCACCGGCGCGCCGCTTTTCAGCGCGCGTTTTCCGGGCCGCGTCTACGACAGCTTCGACGCGATTCCGCCGCTCGTCGTGAATTCGCTGCTGTTTATCGAGGATCGCTATCTGCTCGATCCGAATCAGCCGAACCGCAATCCGGCGATCGACTGGGGGCGCTTCAGCCGCGCGCTGGTGGATCAGGGGGCGCGTCTTTTCAACCATCATCAGCAGACGCCGGGCGGCAGCACGCTCGCGACGCAGATCGAGAAGTTCCGCCACTCGGCCGGCGGCCGCACCGCGACGCCGCCCGAAAAACTGCGGCAAATCGCGTCCGCTTCGGTGCGCGCGTATCTGAACGGCCCGCAGACGTTGCCCGCGCGCCAGCAGATCGTGGTTCATTACCTGAACTCGGTGCCGCTTGCCGCGCAGCCGGGCATCGGCGAAATCAACGGAATCGGCGACGGTCTCGCCGCGTGGTATGGGCGCGATTTCCGCGAGACCAACCGCCTGCTCAAAGCGCCGTCGACCGACGAGAATCTGGCCGCGCAGGGCCTTGCGTTCCGCGAGGTACTGTCATTGATGATCGCGCAGCGCGCGCCGTCGTTTTTCCTGCAGCGCGGTTATCCGGAACTCGAACGGCGGACCGACAGTTACCTGCGACTGCTCGCGAGCGGCGGCGTGATCTCGGCGCAGTTGCGCGATGCGGCGCTGGCCGCGCACGTCGAACTGCATCACGCGTCGGCAGATGCGCCCGACATCGGTTCGTTCGTGTCGCGCAAGGCGGTGACGTCGATGCGCTCGCATCTGCTCGCGGCGCTCGGTGTGCGCAGCTTCTACGAACTCGACCGCCTCGACGTGCAGGCGCAAGGCACGCTGAACAACGCCGTGCAGCAGGCCGTCGCCGAACGGCTCGCCGCCGCCGCGACGCGCGACGGCGCGAAAGCCGCGGGCCTCGTCGGCTTCGAAATGCTGCGCGCTTCCGACGATCCGTCGCATATCGCGTACAGCTTTACGCTGTTCGAGCGGCATGGTGGCGCGAACCTCGTGCGCGTGCAAACCGATAGCGTGAACCAGCCGTTCGACATCAACTCCGGCGCGCGCCTGAACCTCGGCTCGACCGCGAAACTGCGTACCGTGGTCACGTATCTGCAGATCGTCTCCGACCTGCATGCGCGCTACGGGTCCATGAGCAACGCGGAGTTGAAGGCGGTCAATCCCGATCCGGGAGATCGGCTGACGCGCTGGGCAATCGACTATCTGCTGCACACGCGCGACCACTCGTTGCAGCCGATGCTCGACGCGGCCCTCGAACGCAAGTACTCGGCGAGCCCCGGCGAGACGTTCTACACCGGCGGCGGCGCGCAGACCTTCACGAATTTCGATTCCGACGACAACAGCCGCATCCTGACCGTGCATCGCGCGTTCCAGCATTCGGTGAACCTCGTGTTCGTGCGGTTGATGCGCGACATCGTCCACTACGAAATGGTGCAGACCACTGGACCGTCGTCGCAATGGCTCGGCGATCCGGCGATCCGCAAGATGTACCTGACGCGTTTCGCGGATCAGGAAAGCCGCGTGTACATGAAGCGCTTCTACACGAAGTATCACGGCAAGACACCCGATCAGGCGCTCTCGCTGCTGCTGCTCGGAGTGCGCAAATCGCCGCCGAAAGTGGCGACCGTGCTGCGCAGCGTCGCGCCCGACGAATCGGATGCATGGTTCAACAGGATGATGCGCGCGGCGCTGAAGAACACACCGGCGGCTTCGATCCTCGACGACGAAGACCTCGCGAATCTGTACGTGAAGTACGGTATCGACCGTTTCAATCTGAACGACCGCGGCTATATCTCGAGCGTGCATCCGCTCGAGCTGTGGACGCTCAACTATCTGCGCTCGCATCGGGATGCGACGCTCGCGCAGATCGAAAGCGCGAGCCAGGACGTGCGCCTGTCGACTTACTCGTGGCTCTTCAAGACCCGTTACCACGCGACCCAGGATCGCCGCATCAGGCGCATGGTCGAACTGCGCGCCTATGACGCGATCGGCAAGTCGTGGCAGGCGCTCGGCTATCCGTTCGCGAACCTCACGCCGTCGTATGCGGCGGCGATCGGCGCGTCGGGCGACCGGCCCGCGGCGCTCGCGCAACTGATCGGCGTGATCGGGAACGACGGCAACAAGGTGCCGACCGAAACGCTCACGCAAATCGACTTCGCGAAAGACACGCCGTATGAAACGCATTTCCGGCGCGCCGCGGTTGCGCCACAGCAGCAGGTATCGCCGGAGATCGCCAGCGAGGTCCGGATGCTGTTGCGCGACGTCGTGACGGGCGGCACCGCGCGGCGTCTCGCGCAAGGCATGACGTTTCCGAACGGCGAGACGCTCCAGGTCTACGGCAAGACCGGCACCGGCGACCAGCGGTTGAACGTGTACGCGAAGGGCGCGCGGCTCATCGAGTCGCGCAAGGTGAATCGCAGCGCGACCTTCGTGTTCGCGCTCGGCGACCGTTTCTACGGCACGCTGACCGCGTGGGTACACGAGCCGTATGCGGCGCGTTACGACTTCACGAGTGCGTTGGCGGTGCAATTGCTGAAGTCGATGGCGCCGGCGTTGCAGCCGTTGCTCGATGCGCCCGCCGATAAAACCGCGCCGGTGCAGGCGGAATCGAAGCCGGCTGTGACGAAGGTTGCCGCGCGGTAAACGACGCCGAGACCGGGGCGTGCGACGGAAAGACGCTCGCGCTCACCGTTTCTCATAACCCGCATCGGACGCCGCCGGCTTCAGAAACAGCTCATGCACCGGCGCGAAATGCGCATAGAGCGGCAGAATCGCGCCGCCCATCGCGCGTGCATCGGCGCCGATCGCGCCTTCGAGCAATTGCGGGCGCACCATTCCTTCCCATTCGAAACGATCGAGCACGCGTTCGGTGCGGCGAATGATTTCGCGCAGCAATTGCCGGTCGAGTTCGCCGTCGATCACGACCGCGTCGAGATCGAGCAATGCAGCCGCATTGGTCAGCGCGTTCGCGATCGCCGGGCACGCGCTGTCGAGCCATTGCCCGGTGTATCGCCATAGTTCGGGCGACAGCGCGCGATGATCGTGCGCGGCGGCGGCCGGCGCCCCGGCGTCGCTGAACAGCTTCTCGAGCACGAAGCCCGACGCCGCATGCAGCAATTGCCGCGCGGGCTTGCGCGCGCTGCCCTCGCGCAGCGGAATCGAGCCGACCGCGCCCGCGTTGTCGTGCGGGCCGCCATGCAGACGCCCGTCGATCACGAGACCGCCGCCGATAAACGTGCCGACGAACAGATACAGGAAGTTGTGAATGCCGCGCCCCTGGCCCATCACGAGTTCGGCGGCGCAGGCGGCCGTGGTGTCTTTCGCGAACTCGACGGGCAGGCCCGTCATCGTCGCGATGCGCGCGCGCAGATCGATGTCGTGCCATGCGTCGAGCGCGTCGGGCGGCGCGCCGAGAAAATCGCGCCAGCCGCCGAGCCATAGCGGTGCCGCGACGCCCACGCCGACCACCTTGGCCGCCTTCGCGCCGAGCGTCCGGTGCACGCGCGCGAGCCTGCTTTCGAGCGCGGGAAACAGCGCGCGCGGATCGGGATACGCATACTCGAACACGTCACGGCTCACGACGTGGCCGGCGAAATCCATCGCGAGCACGTCGAGGCTGCGGCGCCCCACCTTGATGCCGATCGTGTACGCGCCGTCCGCGCGCAACGCGATCGGCACCGACGGCTGACCGATCCGGCCGCGCACGCGCGCCTGCTTTTCGAGCAGACCGTCGTCGATCAGGCGGTCGACGATCATCGATACCGTCTGCATCGAAAGACGCGTGAGGCGGCCGACGTCGGCTTTCGGCAGCGGTCCGTGCAGACGGATCGTTTGCAGCACGATGCGCTCGTTGAACTGCCGCATGCCGACCTGATTCGAGCCGACCGTGCGCTTGGCGGGCGAGCGGGCTTTGGCACCGGTGCTGGTGGTATCCATCGTCGTGTGGGCGCTCAGCGGCGCATGGCTCATTGGCTCAGTGGCTCAGTGGCTCGGCGGGCGCGTCACGCGATGGCCTTGACGTCGGCTTCTTTCGCGCCGGTCATGATCGCGACCGCCTCCGACATATGCACGTCCTTCGTATTGACGAGCGCCGCGCGCCGGCCGAGCCGCTGGATATGAATGCGGTCCGCGACCTCGAACACGTGCGGCATGTTGTGGCTGATCAGGATCACCGGCAGACCGCGCTCGCGGACGCGCCGGATCAGCTCGAGCACCATGTTGCCTTCCTTCACGCCGAGCGCGGCAGTCGGTTCGTCGAGAATCACGACGTGCCGCGCAAACGCCGCGCTGCGCGCCACCGCGACGCCCTGGCGCTGGCCGCCGGACAAGGTTTCGACCGCCTGGCGCATCGAACGGATGCCGATCTGCAGGTCCTTCATATGCGAGGTTGCTTCCTCGAGCATGCGGCGCTTGTCGATCATCTTGAAGAGCGACCCGCGCCAGCCCGGCTTCAGCAATTCGCGCGCGAGAAACAGGTTCTCGGCGATGCTCATCGCCGGCGCGACCGCGAGTTCCTGGTACACGGTTTCGATGCCTTGCGCGCGCGCATCGAGCGGACTGCGGAATCTGACCGGCTTGCCGTCGAGCAGAATCTCGCCTTCATCGGGCACCGTCGCGCCCGAGAGCGCCTTGATCAGCGACGATTTGCCCGCGCCGTTGTCGCCGATCACCGCGAGAATTTCGCCAGGCAGCACTTCGAAATCGCAACCGTCGAGCGCGGTCACGTTGCCATAACGTTTGACGAGTCCGCGCGCCTGCAGAACCGGCATCGTGGATGGAGTGGAAGTTGGTGTCGACATGTCAGGGCTCCTGTGAGTGCTCAACGGCTGCGGTGCGAGAGTTTGTCGGCGGCGACCGCGAGAATCACCAGCATGCCGGTGATCAGTACCTGATACACCGACGACACGCCGATCAGCGTCAGGCCATTGCGGAACACGCCGACGATCAGCGCGCCGAGCAGCGTGCCGACGATCGAGCCGCGGCCGCCGAACAGACTCGTACCGCCGAGCACGACCGCGGTGATGCTGTCGAGGTTTTCGGTTTGCCCCGCCTGCGGATCGCCGACGCCGGTGCGCGACACCGACAGCAGCGCGGCAATGCCGTAGATCGCGCCGGCGAGCGTGTACACGGTCAGCAGGATCTTCTGCGACGACAGGCCCATCAGCCGCGCGGCCTCGGCGTTATTGCCGAGCGCATACAGATGCCGGCCCGGCACCGTGTCGCGCAGCACGAACCAGGTGGCCAGATACATCAGCAGCGTGAGCACGGTGCCGTACGTGACCTCGGCGGGCCCGAGCCTGAACGTGTTGCCGAAGAACATGATCGCGTCGGGCAGGTTCGACACGCTTTCCGCGTTCGAATAGATCTGCGTGAGCGCGAATGCGATGTTCAGCGTGCCGAGCGTGACGATGAACGCGGGCAGCTTGATGCGCGTAATCAGCAGGCCGTTCAATACGCCGAACAACGTGCTCGCGCCGATGCCGCACAGAATCGCGAGAATCGGCGGCACGCCGAGCGCGACCGCGAACTTGGTCATGATGATCGAGCCGAACGCCATCACCATGCCGCACGACAGATCGATGCCGCCCGTCAGCACGATCAGCGTCTGGCCGATCGCGATGACCGCGACGACCATCGTCTGCTGCAGGATCAGCGACAGATTCTGGAATGACAGAAAACGGCTGCTCTGCGAGATGAAGAATGCGCAGGCCAATACCAGCGCGATGAGCGGTCCGGCTTCGGCAAGCGACGGCAGGTGCTCGGTGAAAGACGAACGCGGGCGGCCGGCGGGCGCGGAAGGAGTCGACATGATGGCAGTCCTCGATACATGAGCGTGACCATCAGGGTGAGCGCGAAGGTCACGAGAAGGTCACGCGGCAGATCCGGTGGCGGCCCGGCAATGCGGGCCGCGCTTGCAGTGTGCGTTACTTGTTGCCCCAGCAGTTGTCGAGGCCGAACTTCGTGTCCTTGCTGTCGATGCCGGACATCGGCTTGTCGGTAATCAGCGTGACGCCGGTGTCCTGATAGCCGGACACTTTCTTGCCGGTCTTCGCGTAGTTGACGCCGGCGTTGACGCCGAGCGCGGCCATCTTCAGCGGATACTGCTGCGAGGTCGCGGCGATCGCGCCGGCCTTCACATTGCGCACGCCTTCGCAGCCGCCGTCGATCGACACGATCATCACGCTCTTGTCCTTGCCCGCCGCCTTGAGCGCGCGATACGCACCCGCCGCGGCCGGTTCGTTGATGGTGTACACGACGTTGATGTCCGGCGCTTTCTGCAGGCAGTTTTCCATCGCCGTCTGGCCCTTCGCCTGATCGCCGCGCGTGTCCTGGCTGCAAACGATCGACGGGTCGCCTTCCTTCACGCCGAAGCCCTGGAGAAAGCCGTTGTGGCGCAGCACGCCGACCGACACGCCGGGCGCGAGATCGAGCGTCGCGATCTTCGCGGGCTTGCCGTTCAACGCGGCCTTCGCGTATTGACCGATCAGCACGCCGGCCTTGAAGTTGTCGGTGGCGAAGAGGGCGTCGGTGGCGTCCTGCGGCTCGGTCGGCGTGTCGAGCGCGACGACCATCACGCCGGCCGCGCGCGCCTTTTTGATGCTCGGCACGATCGCCTTGGTGTCGCTCGGCGTGATCAGAATCGCTTTCGCGCCGGCCGTCATCATGTTTTCGATCGCGGTGACCTGGCTTGCGTTGTCGCCGTCGAACTTGCCGGCGGCGGTCATCAGCTTCGCGCCGTCTTTCGAGGCCTCGGCTTCGGCGCCCTGGCGCATCTTCACGAAGAACGGGTTCGTGTCGGTTTTCGTGATGAGGCCGACGACAGGCTGATCAGCCGCCTGAGTCGCGCTCGCGCACCATGCCGCGGATGCCGCGACGCACATCGACACGATTTTCCTGGCGACGGGATGCCTGCGGGAATTCAGATTCATGGGACGCTCCTCCTGTTATGGGCAATGACGTGATGAACTGCATGGCAACGGCATGCGCGGACACATGCGAACAAACCTGCTGGTTGGACTGAATCGCGCCACCTAAATCACTTTGGTTGATTTAGTACAGCAGGCGCGCCGGTAATCGTCAAGGAAGCGCGAGGAGCGGAAATTGACGCACACGAACTCGCACGCGGACGGCGAGGCTTGCCACACAAGGCTCGTGCGCTCTGATGCGGTGCAAGGCGATGAAGCCGGACTTCGGGAAAGTCCTGACTCGATTGAAATTGTTTTGAAAGGATAACGAGGCGTTATCGGCGTTGCGTCGGTCTACGCAATGTGCGCGATCAGCGTTTGTTCCGTGAGTTTTATCGCCGCGGAGCGGCGGTCGATGCCCGCACGACCAGGCGGGGCTCGGACGAAATCCGCATAGGCACCTCGCGCGTGCCACGCCCTCCCTGCCCATACGATGATTCGATCAGCTCGCGCAACAGTTCCACCGCGAGTCCGGCGACCTCCACCGTCGGCACGGCCACCGTCGTCAGCGCGGGACGCGACTCGCGCGCGAGCTGAATGTCGGTGATGCCGATCACCGACAGATCGTCCGGCACGCGCAGGCCGAGGTCCGCGGCCGCATGCATGGCACCGAGCGCGGGCAAGTCGTTGGTCGCGAAAATCGCGGTGAGTTGCGGATCGGTTTCGAGCAGCGCGCGCGCCGCGCGGTAGCCGCCGTGAATCGTATCGACCGCATGCCTTACGCGATTCTTCGTTACGCCGCCCGCGCGCAACGCGTCGACGAAACCTGCGTAGCGCGCCGCATGAATGCCCGACGCCTTGCTGCCGACGATCGCACCCATGCGCCGATGCCCAAGCTCGAGCAGGTGCGCGCCAGCCAGTTCGCCGGCGAGACGGAAATCGACCGCGACGCAGGGCAGCCCCGGCGGTTCGTTGGGCCGCTCCCACATGCACAGGACGACCGGTGTGCCGCGCGCTTCGGTCGCGTGTAGGTCGACGAAATCGAGGTTCGCGTTCGTCACCAGCACGCCCTCCGAAAGCGTGCCGGCGATCTGGTCGAGATACGCGCGGCCGGTCAGCGGATCCTCGTTGGTATTGCAGATGATCACGAAATGGCCGCTCGTGCGCGCCGTGCGTTCGACCGCGAGCGCGAACTCCGGATAGAACGGATTGGCGATGCTCGACACCATCAGCGCGAGCGTCGGCGCGCGGCCTTCGGCGAGTGCGCGCGCGGCGAGGTGCGGGCGGTAGCCGAGCGCTTCGACCGCGTCGAGCACGCGCTGCCGCGTGGCCGCGCCGACGCGGCCGCGATTGCGCAGCACGTTGGACACCGTGGCCGGCGTGACGCCGGCATGACGCGCGACTTCGCTGAGTGTGGTCATAATATTGTCAGTATTTGGGATGGCTGCCCGGCATTTGCATCACGGCGCGAGGCGCGGCAACATCTGTCGTCGAACAGGCAGATAGAACGATATCGGAGACAGCCCCAGCGATCGCATGCGATCGATTTTTTCGGGCTCGCTGATTAAGCGCTTAATCTCCGACTTCGGGCTGATTAAATCACGGAGTCGATGCAATGGCGAGCATTTCGTTACGAGGCGTGCAGAAAGCGTATGGCGACGGTGTGCCGGTGATCCGCAACGTCGATCTGGACATCGCGGAGAACGAGTTCTGCGTGTTTCTCGGGCCGTCGGGCTGCGGCAAGTCCACGCTGCTGCGCATGATCGCCGGGCTCGAGGACGTGACGGACGGCGACCTGTCGATCGGCGGGCGCATCGTCAACGACGTGCCCGCCGCGCAGCGCGGCGTGGCGATGGTGTTTCAGAGTTATGCGCTGTTTCCGCACATGACGGTGTTCGAGAACATGGCGTTCGGGCTGAAGCTTGCGAAGACGCCGAAAGACGAAATCGGGCACAAGGTGCGTGAAGCCGCGCGCATCCTGCAACTCGAGGCGCTGCTCGATCGTCGGCCGAAGGCCTTGTCGGGCGGGCAGCGGCAGCGTGTCGCGATCGGCCGCGCAATCGTGCGCGAACCCGGCGTGTTTCTGTTCGACGAACCGCTCTCCAATCTCGATGCGACGTTGCGCGGGCAAACGCGCGTCGAAATCGCGCGTTTGCACAAGCAGTTCGCGAAGGCCAGCGTGGTCTACGTGACGCACGATCAGATCGAAGCGATGACGCTCGCCGACAAGATCGTGCTGCTGCATTCGGGCAAGGACACCGAGAACTACGGAAGCATCGCGCAGATCGGTGCGCCGCTCGAGTTGTATCACCGTCCGAAGAGCCGCTTCGTGGCCGGCTTCATCGGCTCGCCGCGAATGAATTTTCTGCCGGGCCAGGTGGCGTCGATCGACGCACGGGGCGTAGGGGTGACGCTCGATCACACCGGCGAAAACATTCGTGTGCCGGTGAGCGGCGCGGGACTGCAAATGGCGCAGCCCGTCACGCTCGGCGTGCGGCCCGAACATCTCGAGTTCATCGACGCGCCCGCGGTTGCATCCGCGATGCCATCGGCGGATGGCGTGCTCACGCGCAGCGTATCGCTCGTCGAACAACTCGGCGAACACAGCTACGTTCACCTCGATCAACCGGGCGGCGCGGTGCTGATTGCCAAGGCGCCGGGCGAGACGCGCCTCGCGCCCGGCGAGAACGCGAGTTTGTGCGTGCCGCGCACCGCCTGCCATCTGTTTACCGAAGACGGCTTCGCGGCCGCGTCGCTCGAATCCGTCGAACACTACGCCTGAAAAACATTGGGGATATAGGGATGCGTCTAGGAGTCTGTTATTACCCGGAGCACTGGCCGGAATCGATGTGGGAAGACGACGCGCGCCGGATGAAAGCGCTCGGCATCGAGCAGGTGCGGATCGCCGAATTCGCGTGGAGCCGCATGGAGCCGATGCCCGGCGAATACGACTGGGGCTGGCTCGATCGCGCGATCGACGTGCTCGGCGCGGCCGGCTTGCAGGTCGTGATGTGCACGCCGACCGCGACGCCGCCGAAGTGGCTGATCGACCGGCATCCGGACATCCTGCCGGTCGGCGCCGATGGCCGCCCGCGCGCGTTCGGCTCGCGGCGTCATTACGATTTTTCGTCGCCCGCGTATTTCGAAGCGTCGCGGCGTATCTGCACGGCGGTGGCCGAGCGGTACGGCAAGCATCCGGCGGTCGCTTACTGGCAGACCGATAACGAATTCGGTTGCCATCACACGGTGGTCAGCTATTCACCGGCGGCGGTCATGCGCTTTCGCGAATGGCTGAAGGCCCGCTATCGCACGATCGAGGCGTTGAACGAAGCATGGGGTACGGTGTTCTGGAGCATGGAGTACCGCGGTTTCGACGAAATCGACGCGCCCGTCGCGACCGTGACCGAGGCGCATCCGTCGCATCGCCTCGACTACCGGCGTTTCGCGTCCGATGAAGTCGCGCGCTACAACCGCATGCAGGTCGAGATCATTCGCGCGCATTCGCCGGGCCGGCCGGTCGCGCACAACTTCATGCAACTCTTCACCGAGTTCGATCACTACAAGGTGGCGGCCGATCTCGATGTCGCGACATGGGACAGCTATCCGCTCGGCGCGCTCGAAGAGCAATGGTTCGCGCCGGACGTGAAGGCGCGCTGGCTGCGCAGCGGTCATCCGGATTTCGCGTCGTTCAATCACGATGTTTATCGCGGCATGTCGAAGCTGCCGTTCTGGGTGATGGAGCAGCAGCCGGGACCGGTGAACTGGGCGCAATGGAATCCGGCGCCTCTGCCTGGCATGGTGCGGTTGTGGAGTTGGGAAGCGTTCGCACATGGCGCGGGCTGCGTGTCGTATTTCCGCTGGCGTCAGGCGCCGTTCGCGCAGGAACAGATGCATGCCGGCCTCAATACGCCGGATAACCGGCTCGACATCGGTGGCAATGAGGCGTCGCAAGTGGCCGCCGAAATTCGCACGGTGCTTGCCGCGCACGCCGACGCCGATGCGACGATCCGCTCGAAAGTCGCGCTCGTCTACGACTACGAGGCGAAATGGCTGTTCGAGATTCATCCGCAGGGCGCGGACTTTCACTATCCGCGTTTCGCGTTCGAGTACTACTCGGCGTTGCGCGCGCTCGGGCTCGATGTCGATATCGTGCCGGTTGATGCATCGTTCGATGGCTACAGCCTGATCGTCGTGCCGCCGCTGCCGGTCGTGCCCGACGCTCTTGGCGAGCGTCTCGCGCGCTCGGGCGCCCAGGTGGTGCTCGGCCCGCGCACCGGCTCGAAGACACGCGACCTGCGGATTCCGGCGAATCTGCCGCCCGGCGCGTTGACGTCCGTGCTGCCGCTGCGCGTATGGCGTGTCGAATCGATGCGGCCGAACGTAACGGAGTCGGTCGTTCTCGAAGAGACGGGCGCGGCTGGCGGCGTCGCGCGCCATTGGCGCGATTTCATCGACAGCGATGCGTCGTCTTCGCTCGATGTGCGCGCGCGTTTCGCGGACGGTCATCCCGCCTATGTGCGAAGCGGCACGTTCCACTATTTCGCGAGCCTGTTCGACGATGCGCTGACAGTGCGGCTGTTCGCGCGAATCGCGCGGGAAGCCGGCATCGCAACCGCGCAATTGGGCGACAGCGTGCGCATCAGCCGGCGCGGCGCGTTGACCTACGTGTTCAACTACGGCGCCGAAGCCCATACGCTCGACAACGTACCCGACGACGCATTTGTCATCGGTTCGCGCACGGTCGCGCCGCAAGGTGTGGCGATCTACCGGTCGCGACAGCAGGGATCCGGCCACGATCATTCCACGCAGTAGTTCTACACAGAAGCGACAACGACGTAAAACCATGGAATAAAGGAGACAGTCAGAATGAAACTGAAGCCACGCAAGATTCTGCTGGCGCTCGCGCTGGCCGCGGTCGCCGCTGGGACGTCCGTCGTGAGCACGGCACAGGCGAGCACGCTCGCGCTCAATATCGCGTACAAGGGGGCGAGCCAGCGCGCGGTCTGGCAGCAGGTGGTCGACGAGTTCAGGAAAGCGCATCCCGGCGTCGACGTAAAGGTGTCGTTCATCGACGAGGAAGCCTACAAGGTTCAATTGCCGGGCTGGCTTTCGACGGTCGCGCCCGATATCGTCAACTGGCACGACGGCGAGCGCATGGCCTATTACGCGCGGCGTGGTCTCTTCGAGGATCTGAGCGGCGACTGGCAGAAGAACGGCTGGAACGCCATGTATGCGTCGACGAAGGAAGCGTCGTCGTATAAGGGCAAGCAGTACGCGGCGCCGACCGTGTATTACTCGTGGGGAATGTTCTATCGCAAGGACCTGTTCGAGAAGGCCGGTATCAAAGGCGAGCCGAAAACGTGGGATGAATTTCTCGACGCCGCGAAGAAGCTGAAAGCCGCCGGCATCACGCCGATTGCGGTGGCGGGGCGCGATGCATGGACGCTCGCCGGCTGGTTCGATTATCTCGATCTGCGTCTGAACGGCAACGCGTTCCATCAGAAGCTGATGGCCGGCGAGATTCCGTACACCGATCCACGCGTGAAGAAGGTTTATACGACGTGGAAGCAATTGATCGACGACGGCTATTTCATCAATAACTCGCTGTCCTACGACCTCGATGCGGTGCAGCCGTTCCTGTTCCAGGGCAAGGCCGCCATGATGCTGATGGGCACGTTCATTGCCGCCGGTTTCCCGGACAACGTAAAACCGCAAATGGGCTATTTCCAGTTCCCGATCATCGACCCGAAGGTGCCGACCGCCGAGGATGGCCCGGTCGAATCGCTGCATATTCCTTCGAAGGCGAAGAACAAGGCCGATGCGCACACGTTCCTTGCTTTCGTCGAGACGCCTGAAATCGGCGCGCAACTGGCGAAAGGACTCGGCTCGTTGTCGGCGAACAGCAAATCGCCCGAGCCTGAAGATCCGATTTCGAAGATCGGCTTCCAGATCCTGTCGAACACGAAGGGCGGTATTGCGCAGTTCTACGATCGCGATATGACCAAGGAGATGGCCGACGAAGGGATGAAGGGGATGCAGCAGTTCGTCTCCGATCCGTCGAAGCTCGACGACATACTCGCGCAGCTCGAGCAGACGCGTCAGCGCATCTACAAGAAGTAAGCGGCGGCGGCCGCGAGGCCGCTGTCCGTTGCCGCTCGTTGCATAGGATTGGATCGGATCGGGAGATTGATCGTGTCGCATTCCGTGAGCCGTCATAGCGTCGACGGTCCTGTTGAACCCGGTGGGCCGGGCATGCCCGCGCCCGGCGGCGCGGTGCGCTCGCCGGCCACGCCGCGCCGGCGTGGCCCAACGCCGACCGCTCGCCGGCAACGGCGCGCCGCGTTCCTGTTTCTCGCGCCGGCCTGCATCATGGTGGCCGTGTACGTGGTGTGGCCGATCCTCTCGACGATCCGCCTGAGCTTTTTCAACTGGGACGGCATGACCGAGCCGACGTTTATCGGTCTCGCGAATTACATCGAGCTGTTTCATACGCCGACTTTCTACACGGCGTTGAAGAACAACCTGATCTGGCTCGTGCTGTTCCTGCTCGCTCCGCCGATGGGGCTTGCCGTCGCGTTGTATCTGAATCAGGCGGTGGCGGGGATTCGCATCGTCAAATCGCTGTTTTTCGCGCCGTTCGTGTTGTCGGGCGTCGTGGTCGGTCTGATCTTCTCGTGGTTCTACGATCCGACCTTCGGCCTGCTCGCGATGATTCTCGGTCATGGCGTGCCGGTGCTCGGCGATCCGCACTATGCGACGTTCGGCATCGTATTCGCGGCGCTGTGGCCGCAAACGGCATATTGCATGATTCTTTACCTGACCGGCTTGACCACGTTGAACGCCGAGCAGATCGAGGCCGCGCGCATGGAAGGCGCGCACGGCTGGTCGATGCTGTGGCACGTGATCCTGCCGCAACTGCGGCCCACCACGTTCATGGCGATCGTAGTCACGATCATCGGCGCGCTGCGCAGCTTCGATCTGATTTCGGTGATGACGGGCGGCGGTCCGTTCGAAAGCTCGACCGTGCTCGCGTATTTCATGTACGACCAGGCGATCAAGTACTACCGCATCGGGTATTCGGCCGCGATAGCGGTGGTGCTGTTCGGCATCATGCTCGTGTACATCGTCTATCACTTGCGGCGGATGCTGCGCGCCGAGCAATAAGGAGCCGCTGATGTTTCCGATTTCCATCGACAAATGGAAGCCCGCCACGCGCCGCGTGTACAAACTGACGTTGCCGATTGCGCTCCTGATCTGGCTGCTGCCGATGATCGCGGTGCTCGTCACGTCGGTGCGTTCGACCGAAGAACTGAGCGAGGGCAACTATTGGGGATGGCCGAAGCACTTCGCGATGTTCGATAACTATCGCGAGGCGCTGACCACGTCGCCGATGCTGCATTACTTCTGGAATAGCGTGCTGATCACGCTGCCTTCGGTGGTGGGCTCGATCGCACTCGCCGCAATGGCCGGCTTTGCATTGGCGATCTATCGCTTTCGCGGCAATTCGACGTTGTTCGCGACGTTCGTCGCGGGCAATTTCGTGCCGATCCAGGTGTTGATGATTCCGGTGCGCGATCTGTCGCTGCAGTTGGGTCTGTTCAATACGGTCAGCGCGCTGATTCTGTTTCATGTGTCGTTTCAGACCGGTTTTTGCGCGCTGTTTCTGCGCAACTTCATCAAGCAGTTGCCGTTCGAGCTGGTCGAGGCGGCACGCATCGAAGGGGCGAACGAGTGGACCGTGTTCTTCAGGATCGTGCTGCCGCTGATTCGCCCCGCGCTCGCCGCGTTGGCGATTCTCGTGTTTACGTTTGTGTGGAACGACTATTTCTGGGCGCTGTGTCTGACGCAAGGCGACGATGCCGCGCCGATTACCGTTGGCGTTGCCGCGTTGAAGGGGCAGTGGACGACCGCGTGGAATCTCGTTTCGGCGGGATCGATTCTGGCGGCGCTGCCGTCGGTCATGATGTTCTTTGCGATGCAGAAGCATTTCGTCGCGGGTTTGACGTTCGGGGCAACGAAAGGGTAAATGCGTTTGCTTTTTGCGCGTTGCGATGCCGCGTAGAGAAGTCGCGACTCCGCAAATGAAAGCGGCCTTCCCGCGAACGGGAAGGCCGTGCATTGCTGTTTGCTGCTATCAGGCCGGGTCAGCGTACTTCAGCGTCCACGTGAGCGTGCGGCTGGCGCCGCCGGTCAACGCGAACGGCTGCGTCGTACACGCGAAACTGGAATGTAGTTGTCCAATCGGCGTGGTCGACAACGGGTTGGTCGCGCCGTTCACCGTGTCGAATTGCGACAGTGCGCAACTGTCGAAACCCGTGGTGGCATAGTTCGTCGCCGGGCTGTTCGTGTAGTTGACCGAGAAGCCGTCGCTATTGGCCGTCGTGTTCTGGAAGTCCGCGAACGACGTGTAGTCCGTTTCGACCGACAGGTTGCCGGTCAGCGTGCCCGAGCTCAGCGTATCGGTACGCGTCATCGTGCCGTTGCTGAAAGTCATGACCGTATGCACCTGCAGATCGAGATCCGTCGTGTATGCGGCGTTTTTCGTTGCTTGCCTGAACTTTGCCGTGTCGAACGTGACGACGACCTGACCGTTGTTTTCCGTCACGTTCAGATTCTTGTAGTACGTGACCGGAATATAGGTCTTGCCGTTATACGTGACTTGCGGGATCAGCAGTGCGTAGGCGAGGTCCGTTGTGCCATACACCAGATTGTCCGAGGACGGCGTCGGATAGTACGGCGTGAACGAGTTGTAGTCCGGCGCCTGGCTCAGGTTCAGGTTGATCACGCGTTTGCCGTCGCGCACCGTGATGAGCCCCGCGCTATACGGATGCGCGGTGTCGGTCGGCTGATTGTACCAGGTCAGCGTGTAATGCGGCTTCGTATCGAGGTAGGCCTGCATGTCGGCATCGGACAGCGGCGCCTTGCCGTTGAAACCGAGTTTGTCCCACCACGCGTTGACGTACATGTACTGGTGCAGCAGGCTGAAGTTCTCGCCCATTACGCGCGGCTTGCCGCGATACGCGTCGGTGCCGCGGCCCTTGACCCACATGTTCACGGACGGCGTCGGCAGCGTCGGGTCGTACCAGAAGTTGCTGTAGCGCAAAGCCGACTTGTAGATGTATGTATAGGCGACCTTCATTTCCTGATCGGTCAATATGCCTGCGTTGGCTGCCGCGGTCAGCACTTCCATGAATGCCGAGTCGCCGTATGGGCCGATCGAGCGGCCATAGTTGAAGCCCTGGCCGTTGGTATTGAGCTGCGGAAGAATCAGGTTGACCGAATTGCGCAGATACGATTTCAGTTCCGGCGTCAGGTTCGCCTGATTGCCCATTTCCAGCGTGCGCTCGGTTACTTCGCCGATCAATAGCGTGCTGTAACGGTCGTAGCGCGCCTGGTCGTAGTAGGTCGTGTGGGTATTCGATGCTTCGTCGGAGAAGCCGCCCGACGAGTCGTTGCGGATGTGTTTGGTCAACGTGTACAGCAGCGCGTCGCGTGCGTTCATCGTGGCGACGCTCGGGTCGGTGGTCGACGAGAACGTCGGGTTGCTCCAGCCGAGCTTCTGCCGCAGCCCCGCGATGCCGTACGACACCGCGTAGTAGTTCTGCGCGGTATTGAGCGAGGCCACGTCGATCGGCGTGCCGGCCGCCGGACAGGTGTCGGTCTTGCCGCTCGCATCCGCGCCGAACATGTCGCAGAAGGTCAGGCGTGCTTTCAGCGTATTCAGCATCGAGTCGCTGAACACTTCGTTCAGCATGCCGTGCGCCTGGAAGTTATTGAGCGCGACGAGATAGTAGTACTCGCCCCAGGACGTATTCGCGTATGTGTAGTTGGCGCCGCTCATCTGCGTCATCATCGCGGTCGTGATTTTCTGATACGTCGCCAGATAATCCGCATAGGCCGGATCACCTTTCGTTTTCATATCGATCAGGATCCACGACAGGCCGAGCGCGAGCTTGCCGGGCAGGAATTTGTCGCCAGTGTTCGTATCGAGCACGTGGACGGGGCTGCCGTCGCCGAGATCCATGACGACCTGGGTGAAATCGGGCGATTTTCTGATCAGATCGAACAGCGCTCGCATTTGCCCCATCATCGTGATCGGAATGCCCGCCTCGGGCGGCACGCTGGTGTCGGCCGCGCCGTACACGACCCCATGCAGCGAAATGGCGCCGTTTTTGGACGGATCGGGCGTGGGAGTCGGCGACGTCGTGGGCGGGGTGCCAGGAGAGGTCGGCGCAGAGGATGGATTGTCATTTCCGCCGCCGCAGGCGCTGAACAGGAGGGCCATGGCAGCGCTCAGGGCAAATGCAAGCGTAGTTTTCTTCGGTGAAAGCATTTCGTCTCCGGATTCTGATTTAATGGGTGTCGGATTTATATTTTTGATTTATGGCGATTTATCCATTTATCTCCTTTTAAGTTGATTAAAACCGCTTCAAGTTTAAGTGTGCAGCTTAATAACATCAGTCGTCTGATAACTTGAGTGGTAAATAAAGCATAGCCGTGTACCAGAAGGGCAAACGCCTCTACGGCACGGTGCTTCCTGCTGCCCTTCAAGACTGGCGGGCTTCTGCCATATCCGTAATCACTGCAATGCAGCATGACGACTACGACAACCGGCGATTTGCGTTACGGAAATTTTTCTTAAGTCGTAGGAGATCATATCTCAAAGACGATTGCAAGCACCTTGAAATGCTGCCAATGGGAGTGGTCCGAACGATGATTCCGGCTGGTGCCGCTACTCCATGTCCTTTTGGAAGGGATTTTTAGACTGCGTCGCGGCGTGATTATCGCGAGCGATTTATTGCCAGAAGATTAGTTAGCCAGACGAAGTATCGTGCGCGTCACGATGCTGACGCATCCTTTCGTGCGGACGCCGCTCAGCTTCGAAAAAGATTACATGTGGCGCATTTTCGCAAGTTTCGAAAAAAAGAAGTTAAACGTTTTCCCTATCGAACTAGCTGTCCGTAAGCCCGAAAAATTGCCGAGGATTCCCTGGCATCGGCAGCGTGCTTCGGTCCGTTTTGCTGGTCGATTTACGAGCGTTCAGCCCATCGGATAAGATACGTGCCGCCATGCATTTTCCAGAACAGAAGGAGTAGTTTCGATGATCCAACCGAGCAACGTTTTCAAGGAAAATCTCGCCCGGATGCCCGCGATCGACGGCATCGCGCGTATCGATCTGATCGACGGCAGCGGCGCCGTGGTCGCCAGTATCGAGAACAAGCCGGGCAAGCAGGGCTCGCTCGCGGTGTACAACTATCTGCGCGGGACCTTCGGCACGCTCGACGCGAAGGCGGCCGAACACGGCCTCGCGCTGTTCGCCGAACATACGGCCGACGCGCGCAACCGTCCGGGTGGGCATCCGAACGTCGACCATCTGCTCGCGATCGCGGCGGGCGGCGAGGCGTTGCGTATCGAGGTGGCGGCCGCTTAAGCGCCTTACATCGTGCTGCGGGTTATCGTTTTCCTGCGGCGCAACACGGATCTTGAAGCACCAGCGAGCGGATCCGTCACTCGCAACGGCCTGATTACCAGTAGAAACCCTGATCTTTCGAAGAGGCCGGATTGACTTGCCAATCGGCTTCTATTCGGCGAATTGAAAAGCAGGGCGCCGGCGCACACTGGCTTTGTGCCAATCGCGCCAGGAGCCTCAGATGTCTTCCCGCCACGCCAAGACCCGCCGGTTCGACGCCTGCCAGCCGGAAATTTCCACGCCGGATTGGGACAGCCTGTCACCCGACCCTGACGCGGACGCGATGCGAGAACTGCGGCACGCGTCCGAGGCCGTGTTGTGTCTCGCGACACAGGCCCACGCGGCCGTCGCACGCAGCGACGGGGCCAGCGCGGAAGCGGTGCGCCAATCGCTCGAAAGACAGTTGATGCTCACCAGAGGCCTGATCGACGAGCTTCTGTTCGGCGCGCCCGGCCAGTCCGTGCTGCATTGACGGCCGGCACACCCCCGACACCCCCAGGTATTGACCCCGCGGTCCCGACGTTCCGGAAACTTGAAATGAGCACTTTGACGGTAGTTCTTTGCATCTGGGCGATGCTCGCGTTGTGCGCGATCCTTTTTATCCGCGGTGCGAGCCCGCGTGTCGAGCATGTGGAGAACCAGCCGCGCAGCCGCCCGTCGCGCTATTCGATTGCGGAGTAATGGCGGGTGACCAACGGGGTAACATGAAGTGCGCCGGCGCCGATGCCGGATTGCACTGCCGATGTTTCCACCGGAGGTTCTCGCATGGACACTCATTCGATTCTCGGCATCATGCATGCCGAAGAGGCCTTGCTCGTTTCCATCGTGCGATCGTTGCCCGAGGACATCAGGCGCAAGATCGCCAATGATTTTCACGAGCAGGCGCAACTCGCGGAAACGTCGCATCTGAATCCGACGTCGAATCGCGAAGCAGGCGATGCGTTCAAGACACATATCCGCCGTCTGTCGAACATGCTTGCGTCGCTCTCCTGACTCGACAGCGCGTCGCGCGAAAAGCGCGGAGAGTTGCACTTCGCCCGTCATCGAGATCAGCCGCTTGCTGACGCATTTCCTGTAAGGCCGCGACAACGACGTTGTCCGCGCCCGCTTGCACTCCCGTCTATTGGGGGCAGCTTAAGACTGACTTAAGAAAGCGTCCATAGGCTTGCCCATCAATCTTCCGCGGCGTCTCACGCAATAACTGGAGACGCCGATTCAATGAACCTACCCGATCGTGCGCGCCATACGCGCACGCGACGGTCGACCGCCTGTCATGAGTCAATGCCTCTATCTGTAGCCCGCATTCTGCCGGGGCGTGCCGGCAAAATCATTGTTGTGTGTGCAATGAGTTCGGTGTGCGCGGCGTACCTGATGACTCACCACCGCGCGATGCACGACGACGATCCGGACGTGTCGCTGGTGAGCAAGGATTCCACGAAAGTTGCCGGCAATGCGCCGGCGGCAGCACCGGGCGCCGCGTCGATCCCCGCTGCCGCATCTGCCACACCCGCCGCATCGGCGCCGCAAGCCGCGCAACCCGCTGCATTCACCGTCAGGAAAGCGCCCATCGACCGCAGTTTCGCGGCGGCCGCGCAAAGCATGGGTGTCGATGCGGGCACGACCGCGATTCTGGCGCGTGCATTCCGCAACGAACTCAACCTCGCGCGCGATCTGCGGCCCGGCGACCAGGTCAGCGCGGTGTTCGACAACAGTAATGGAAACAACCGGAGCGATAACGAAGACGTCATGCGTAAACCGCTTGCGGTTCGCATCGCCCGCGGAGCCACGACGCACGACGTGTTTCTGTACAAGGATCTTCATGGCCAGCCGTTCTACTACTCGAAAGACGGCGCCAGCACGAAGCCCGCATTCGAGCGCTATCCGCTGAATTTCACGCGCGTGTCGTCGGGTTTCTCGCCGCACCGCTTCGATCCCGTGCTGCACCGTTGGCAAAGTCATGACGGCGTCGATCTCGCGGCGCCCACCGGCACGCCGGTGCATGCGACCGCACGAGGTGTGATCCGCTTCATCGGCCATCAGACAGGCTACGGAAAGGTGGTGGTCATTCAGAACCCCGCACCGTATTCGACGACGTTCGCGCATCTATCGCGCTTCGCGAAGGGGCTGCGGCGCGGCAGTCATGTGACGCGCAATCAGGTGATCGGTTATGTCGGCGAGACGGGCTGGGCGACCGGGCCACATCTGCATTACGAAGTCCACGTCGACAACGTGCCGCAGGATCCGCTGACAGTCGGGTTGCCGCACAAAAAGCCGCTGCGCGCCGCTGAATTGCAGCAGTTCAAGGCGCGCGTCGCGCAATTGACGGCGCTGCTGTAAAGCCGATCGCTTGTGTTGCCGTCTCAACTTTGCAACACGACGGGCGGCGCACGGCAAGCGCTACTTCTCCTCGCATCGCGCCGGCAATTCCGACCGGCGCGTTCGTCAAACCATTGCGCGTCAATGTTCATACGGGTTTTCCCGCTCGCCTCGAATGGACGCGTGCGGGCGAACGCGAAGCATCGTCCCGCCACGGCGACGTCTCAATTCCGATTCATTGTGTGCAATCCAGCGCGCGCCACCCGGCTTGCGGAGGCGCGCATCATTGCCTGGCAAGGCTTTGACGCCTGATGGCATAGCCATTGCAATAAGAGAGCTACAAGAACGATACAGTGCAGCCGGAATCAGGCATCCACGTAGTGAATAAAAGCCGACGGCAGCAAACGTCTTCGTGATTCGCGTTCGGGGAGGTTGACGCGTTTTGCGAAGTGCGGCGGGGCCAACTCGAAACGGATGTCGATAAACAACGACGACGCGAGTGGCCGGTACGGAAGTATCGGCCACTCGCGATCGTGACGGCGTGAAGCGATGACCTCGCCACTTTTTTCCGCTCGCACGGAGCGGACCACGATTCGTCGTAAGTTCCTGGTAAGCACGAACACGCGCGGCCGGTTGACTCGAAGCGGCTGCAAAGCAGGCTTGCGCGCCCGCCTGCGGGCTGAGAAGATCACACTAACGTTCCTGTCGTTCGCGAGTACGCGGCATATCTCGTGTTTGCCGTGGTTCGAGTCGCTCAAGTTACTTGAGCCACTTATGCCGCCATTCCGAATCCTCTGCAGCGGGGAATTTCATGTTTGCGTCGAGCCCGTTTCCTGAACTGCTGCACCACGCGAGGCTGTGGTTGCAAGCCTATGCGCTCGTGCTGCTGATGATGGGACTCGGCGCATTGGCGGAGCGTCGCTGGCCGGCCACGTTGCTGCAATCGCGCGCGGGCCAGCGTTTGAACATGGCCTATGCGGCTTTGTATCTGGTGTTCGTGGAGGCCGCGAAGCCGCTTACCGCGGCAGCGAGCGTCGCGATCGTGAACGCGTTCGGCGGCGGCATGGTGGTGCTGGTGTCGCGAGGCTGGGGCGCGCTCGCATCGTTCGTGATCGTGCTGCTCACCATCGATCTGCTCGAATACGCGTTTCATCGCTTGCAGCACACGTGGCCCGTGCTGTGGAAACTGCATTCGCTGCACCATAGCGCGGTGGATTTCAACGTGACGGTGACGTTGCGGCATCACTGGCTCGAAGTGCTGATCAAGGGATGCCTGCTTTATCCGATCGTCGGCGTGCTGTTCAGGGTCGAACCGTGGATCGTCGGCGCGACCTCGATCGTATTCATGATCGGCAATTACATCGCGCATCTGAATCTGCGCGTGGACCTCGGCCGCTACGTCACGTGGGTCAATAATCCGCAGTATCACCGGCTGCATCACTCGATTCGCGCCGAACATCTGAATCACAACTTCGCGCAATTGCTGCCGATGTGGGACCACGTGTTCGGCACGCGCTGGATACCCGCGAAACATGAGTGGCCGGTCACCGGTCTCGACGACGGGACGCAGCCGCATTCGCTCCTCGGTGCGCTGAGCTGGCCGCTGGGTCAGCACGCGGAGCATGATGGGCTACCCGTTCGCAAGCCGGTGGCGGTGCTGGACAAGGAGGCGAAGTAGGCCTGCCGCGCGCGCTTATCGCGCGCATGCAATCAGGCCGGGATCAAGCGAGCCGCGCATTGCGCACCGCCTTGCCGCCCAACAGCGAAACGATCAGCGTCGCCATCACGAGTACGCACAACGCCGTGCGCAAGCCCAGCAATCCGGCGCCGAAGCCGATCAACGGCGGCCCGACCAGAAAGCCCGCATAACCCGCGGTGGCGGCCATCGAAACGCCGATCGCGGGCGTCGTGGTCGAGCGTCCCGCCGCGCTGAAAATCACCGGAACGATATTCGCGAGACCGACGCCGATCATCGCGAAGCCGACGCACGCGGTCAGCACCGTCGGCAGGCTCAGCACGAGCGCGAGTCCGGCCAGCGCGATCAGCCCGCCGAGTGCGACGACCCTGCTCGAACCGAAGCGGCGCACCGACGCATCGCCGGCAATCCGGCACGCCGCCATCGACAACGCAAACGCGGAATAGCCGATCGCGGCGATGCTTGCTTCCTGATTCAACGTCGAGCGCAGATACACGGCGCTCCAGTCGGCGACCGCGCCTTCCACGAGCATGCAGAGGAACGCGAGCATCGCCAGTTTCATCACGCTGCTGTCGGGCCACGCGAAGCCGCTCGACACCGCAGCCGCGCGCGGGCCGATATCGCGCAACGCGAGCGTGGCCGCACAAACAATCAGCATCGCGATGAACAGGTCGGGCACGAGCAGGCCGCCGATCACGCCGACACCGCCTTTTTGCAGCAGTGCGCCCGTCGCGGCGCCGAGCAGCCCGCCCGCGCTCCACGCGGCATGAAACGACGACATGATCGGCGCGCGCCATTGCGTTTCGATCGCGCTGGCGTGGCCGTTCATCGATACATCGAGCGCGCCGTTCGATGCGCCGAGCGCGAGCAGTACGATGCACAGCGTGACCATGCCGGGCGCGAGCGCCGGCAACGGCAATGCGATCGCGAAGGCCGCGCCGAGCAGCGCGGTCGCGCGACCGCTGCCGAGGCGTGGCGCCAGTTGCCCCGCGAGCGGCATGGCGACGATCGCGCCGAGCGCGAAGCAGAACAGCGCAATGCCGAGCGATGCATCGCTGAGCGACAGGCTTTCCTTGATGCGCGGTACCTCGACCGCCCACGCGCCGATGCCGAAACCGTTGGCGAGAAACACGCCGATCGTCGCGATGCGTTCCTTGACCAGCTTGCTGTGCGGGATATCGAGCGAAGTCATCGGCGCGCCACCTTCACGTTGTCGCAGACGGCCTCGAGGCTCGCGAGCCTCAAGGCCGGCACGTCGGCCTCGACGAACAGATGATCGACCGCCGAAGCGGGCGCTACCGCGAACGGTGCGGCCGTCATCAGCTTTTCCGACGTCAGCGCGATGGCGATCTGGCCGCTTGCCTTGACCATCGCGCGTTTGAGCTCGGCATCCTCGGCATCGAACGCGGCCACGCCTTCCTCGGGATCGAGCGCGCACGCGCCGAGAAAACACAGGTCGGCGCGGATCTGCTGGATTTGCAGCAGCGCGGTCGCGCCGAGCGAGCCCGCCGCGCCGCTCGCGATGCGTCCGCCGACGAGTATCACCTCGAAGCCCGGCCGGTTCAGCACGCGCATGCAGGCTTCGGGCGAATTCGTGACGACGGTCAACTGCATGTTGTCGGGCAGCGCCGCCGCGATCGCGACGTTCGTGGAGCCGGCGTCGAGCAGCACGATCTGCTTCGGGCGGACGATCGACGCGGCCGCCGCCGCAAGGCGCGCCTTGCGATCGACGGCTTCGTGCATGCGGATGGCGGCGGGTTTGCCGGCCGGCGACATCAGCAGTGCGCCGCCGTACACGCGCTTGCAGTGGCCCTGGTCGGCGAGGTCGCGCAGATGACGGCGCACCGTGTGCGCCGAGGTCAGCAATTCGGCGGCGAGCTCGGCCGCCAGCACCCGGCCGTGCGTGCGCAGCCGCTCCAGAATGAGCGCTTCGCGTTGCTCGGGCAGCAGCCCGTTTATCGCTTCCTGTCGCGTTCGCTGCATCGCTTTTCCTCGCTTGCCGATCTAAAACGATCATAAACGAGCAAAATGTATCGTAAACAATCAGCGGGCGCAAGCGGCGTAAGCAGGCCCTAAACCGCGCGGTTCAGACTTCGCGCGGTGCGGCCGAAAACCAGCCAGTCGAGCAGCCATACCGCGACGAGCGTCGCGCCCATCAGCGGGAAGACGACACCGAGCAGAACGAGGCCGGCTTTCCAGCCGCGCATCGGCGGCGCCGCACGTTCGCGCGCTGGCGCACCGAGCGAGCGTTGTGGCCGCCGCTTCCACCACATCACGCAACCGGTCACGGCGAGCGCGGCGAGGCCGAGCGAAATGGCCGCGCACAGGATCTGGTTCGCGACGCCGAAGTAGCGACCCATATGCAGTGACGTGCCGTATGAAACGGCTTTCGCGATCGCGCCGTAATCGCCGTAGCGGATGTCTTTCAATATCGCGCCACTGTATTGGTCGATATACAGCGTGCGTTCGTCTTGCGGATTCGCCGGGAAATACGAAACGGTGTAGACGCCCGTTGCCGAGTTCGGCAGCACGATGCTGTAGCCGTCCGTGATACCGAGCGAGGCCGCGAGCGCGACGATATGACCGGGCGACAACGGCTGCATTGCACCGGGCGCCGTGCTGGTGGAAGCGGGCACGCGCGTGTCGCCGGCCGCCCATGGTTTGAGCGGCAACGGCAGGTCGTCCATCACCATGCCGGGCATCGAGTCCATGTCGGCATGGCTCCCGTGCGTCGCATTCGTTGCAGGTGCATCCGATGCGATGGCATGGTCCGCGCGCGCTCCCGGCAGCGCGGAGCGCAACGCCAGGCCGCCCCACGTGCCGGGCGGCGCGCCGAGATGCGTGGCGGTGGCGAACGCCTTGAACTGCTTGCCCCAGGAGCCGGTCCACGGCAGGCCGGTCAGCACGAACGCGAGCGCGCCGAGCGCGAGCCAGATGCCGAGCGCCGCGTGGATGCTCTTCCACAGCGGACGTCCACGCAGCGTGAAGCGCGGCAGCAGCGCGGCGCGCGCGCCGGTTTTGCCGCGCGGCCACCAGAGTGCGATACCGGTGCCGATCATCACGAGCGTCCAGCATGCGACCAGCTCCATCAGCAATTCGCCGGGCTTGCCGAGCAGCAGCTTGCGATGAAGCATGCGGTCCACCTGCATGAAGCGGCGCTCGACGCTTAGCGTGCCCAATACGTCGCCGTTGTACGGATTCAGATAGACGCTCTGTTGCGTGCCGTCCGCGAGACGAAAGACGAATTCCGCGCTGCGTTGCGGATCGCGCGTGACGACCACGGTCAGCGCGGCGGAGCCGGCCGGCATCGCCGCGCGGGCTTTGGCCAGCAACGTATTGTCGGGCAGCCTCGGGACGGCCTGCGGTTCGACGATCAGGCGATGCCGATATAGCAGCGGCTCGATTTGCGGCTGGAAGCAGTACAGCGTGCCGGTGATCGCGAGCACGAGCAGAAAGGGCATCACGAAGAGCCCCGCGTAAAAATGCCAGCGCCACAGCGTTCGATAGCCTGGGTGCGCCGAGCCGGAGTGTGTGCCGGCGGTTGTATTGCTTTCCGCGCGAATGCGCTCTTCGGCGTGAGTCGTGGACATGAAATCCTCGTCGGGCAAGATTGGATCGATTGCTTGGGATGCGGGAAGCGGCGCGTATTGCGCCCGGGTGTCGCTCAAATGCGAAGCTTCGCTTCCACGTAGAAAGTGCGGCCCGGATACGGGTGATAAACGAAGTAGCGCGCGTCGAACAGGTTGTCGACGCCCACGCCGATTTCACTGAGCTTCGTCGGCTTGAACGTGAACTTCGCATCGGCCACCGTGTAGGTACTGGTGCCGCCGAATACGTTCGGATTCGTGTCGGTATTGGTGAGCGTGTTGTACTGGCGTCCCGAGTAGCGCGCGGCGAGCGTCAGCGCCGAGCGGGCGTCGAAGTGCCAGGTCGCGGCCAGATCCGCGCGCCATAGCGGAATACGGTAAAAGTACTTGCCGACAGTGGCCGGGTTCTGCGCATTTTCGATGATCTTCGATTGCGTATAAGCGACGCTCGCAAGCAGATCGAGACCGCGCACCAGCACGTCTTCACCGGAATAACTCGTTTCGACGCCACGCGAGCGGACCTTGCCGATGTTCTGGAAATTCGTCACGTTCGGAATCACGGTCGTGTCGGTCTGACTGAAGATCGTGTTTTTGACGTCGTCCTGAAACAGCGAGAAGCGGAATACGCCGTTCCAGTGCGCCCATTCGGCGCTGAGTTCTTTCGAAAGATCGTCTTCGGGCTGGAGATTCGGATTGTTGTTGACGAGCGCGGAACCGTTGATTTGCCCCTGGAACAGTTCGCTCACCGTCGGAAAGCGATAGGCGCGGCCAATGGAGGCACGCAAGGTCAGATCGTCGCTGACGTCGAACGACAGCGACGCTTTCGGCGAGAAGTGGCCCTGGCTTGCATCGCTGTACGGAATGGTCTTGCCGGGCAGCGATTGCGCGCCGTCATAGGCTTGCCAGTCTTCATAACGCACGCCGTAGACGAACTTCCAGCGCGGCAGAAAACGCCATGCGTCCTGCGCATAGAGCGCTTGCGTTTGCGTCTTGCCGGTGAATGCATTGGCAAACGACGTCGCGTCGCCGTCGCGCCAGTTCAACGTGTTGTAGCTCTGGTTGTCGAGAAAGTAGTTGTCGTAGTGATAGCCGAAGCTCAGCGCGTGATTGCCGAGCCCGGCCTGATTGACAGCCGGCGTATACGTGCCGCGCAGATCCAGCGTTTTCCAGCCGGTGCCGTCGCCGAACAGCACGGTGCCGGGCCCGTTGCCCGGACCGCCGGCATTCGCGGTGCGCGCCACGCTGTTGCCGATGTCGTAATACGACGCGATCGCTTCGCCATTCCAGCCGCTGGCATTGCGCGTTTTCAGCGACAGGGCGTAGAGCCAGTTTTCGCTGTGACCGAGGCTCGGCGCAAACGCGGCCGCGGGAATCGCGTAGTGGTAGCCGTCGATCGACACATTGCCGCTGTACACCGGATTGCCGTTTGCGTCGCGCAGGAAAGTCGACGTCTGGCTGTCGTATGTCTGATGCCAGTAGCCGAGCGTGAAGCCGCCTTGCAACGTCGGCGTGAAGTCGTACTGCATCTTCAGCTTGAACTGGTCCTGTACCGTGTGCTCGATGCCTTCGCCGTTCACGCCGAGTACGGCCGTCGGCGTATTGGTCTGGTTGTTGTAGAAGTACGCGCCGGTGACCGGCGTATCGCCGGGCTTCGCGGGCGTGCCCGATTGCGCGAGCGTCGCGAATTGCAATGGCTGGCTCGTGTTCTCGAGATGATTGACGCCGAGCAGATATGAGAACTTGCCAATGCGGTCGCCAATCGACGCGCTCGCTTCGCTGCCGTTGAAATTCCGGTTCACGCCGAACAGACTGAAGTGCTGCGTGAATGCCTTCACATCCGCATCGGCCTCGAACCGTTTCGGCATGCGCGTGCTGATGAGCACCGTCGCGCCGAGCGAATTGCCCGGATAGAGCGCGGAAAACGGCCCGTAGATCACGTCGACCTGCTGGATTTCGTCGGGAAATACCATCGACCAGCGCGGCGGAAACGAATAGCTGTTGCCGAGCAGATTGCTCAGCATCAAGCCGTCCGCATAGACGAGGCCGCGCGCGCTTTGCGTGTTGCTCGTGCCGCGTACCGCAATGATCGAATTCAGATCGCCGATAAAGCGCTTGCGTACCGCGAGATTCGGCATGTACTTCAGCACGTCTTCGGTGTTGACGACGTTCCAGTTCGAAAACTGGTCGCGCGTGACGGTTTCGACGGAGTCGGGCAGATTCGGATCGACGGCGCGCGGCGCGGCGCTTGCCGTTGCGTTGACGCTGACCGTGGGCAGCGTCGCGTCGGCGTTCGCGCTGTCCGCCTGCGCGGGCGTCGCGACGAAGGCCGGCACGAGTGCGGGGACGAGGGTCGGGACGAGCGCGTGCCAGCGGGCGGCACGACATGTGATGTGATAAGCCGCGCGACGAACCGGCAAAGCAGCGCCACGGCGGCCGCGAAGGGGCAGCCTTCGCAGGGCGAAGTTGAACATGAGCGTTTCCTCGATGCATTGAACAGACGACCGCGCGTCGTCGACGGAGGCGACGAAGGCGCGATCAGAACCGGCAGCGATCAGGAAACGACAGGCGGGGCTCGGGGACGTCCCGACGGGAACGCGCCAAGCGGTGTGAAGCGGGTGGACAGCGTGGGCGGCGCGGTGCCGGCAAGCAGCAGCGCGGTCGGAGGTTCGATGGCGGCGACGGTCGGCATCGCGACGTGATGCTCGAGCAGATGACAGTAGCCGCAGGCGCCGAATGCATCGTCGTGGCTCAGATGCACGGGCGCGGGGTTGGTCTGGGCGACGACGCCCGAGTTGCCCGCACCGCTCGCGCCCGAAGGATGCAGCACCGAACACAGTGCGGCGATCGGCTCGTTCGCGCGGTTCGACGCGAGCAGTTGACTCACGAGCGGCGCGAACACGACAAGCCACATGGCGACGAGGCCAAGCCATGCGGTCATGCGGTTGCGGGCGCGTGGAGTCATGATGATCGGAGGATGAACGCGGCGATTCTAGCACTGCCGCGCGATCTTTTTCCTGCTCGGACGTGGGTGAGGCCGTGTTACGTGATCGCGCCCGTGCCGCCCGGCGCTCTGGCGGTGCCGATGCTGACCGTGCGCGTCACGTCGACCACCGACAGGCGAATCGCATCGATCAACGCGCGCGCGGCCGGGGACGGCGTGCCCGCCGCGCGCAAGGTCAGGCCGATGTCGCGCCGGGTGTTATGCAGCGGCACGTCGAGCACCACCAGTTGCCCGGATTGAATCTCATGGTGCAACTGCTGCGCGGATAACGCCGCGGCCATGTCGGTGCCGAGCAGCAGTCCGCGAATCACCGCGAGGTCGGCGGTTTCGACTGTCGGCAGCGGCGGCTTGACTTTCATCCGCCTGAATTGCGTCTCGAACAGCGCGCGCGCCGGCGCGTTGCTGCGCGGCAGGATCCACTGCGCGTCGCGCAGTCCCATGATCGTCAGGTTGCGGGCCTGCGCAAGCGGATGATCGCGCCGCACTAGCACCACCATGTCTTCCGACATCAACCGCTCGTTTTTCAGGCCGCTCGTCGCGTCGTTGTCGCGCAGCGCGCCGAGAATAAAGTCGATGTCGCCCGCGCGCAGACCGGCCACCAGCGTCTCGTACGAGCTTTCATCGGTAACGACGCGCACGCCGGGATTTTCCGATGTCATGCGCGCGATCGCCCTGGGCAGGATCAGCGTGCGTCCGAGCGGCAGTGCGCCGACCGTCACGGAGCCCTGAATCTTGCCGTGCAACGCGGCGATATCGTCGGGCACGTGGCGCAGTTCGTTCAGCGCGCGGCGCACGTGCAGCAGAAACGTTTCGCCTTCGGTCGTGAGCAGAATGCCGCGTGGGCTGCGATGAAAAAGACTCAGGCCCGAACCGCTTTCGAGTACGCGAATCGCGGTACTGACCGCGGGCTGACTGATGCCGAACGTCTTCGCGGCACTCGGCATGTGCCGATGCCGTGCGAGCGCCGCGAACAGTTGCAGCCGCCGTGTGTTGAGCAGATAGGCGGGCAGCGCGCCTTCCGCGGCGGGTCGGCGGCGCGTCTGCCGCGCGGTGCACCATTGCGCGAGTTCTTCGAGTTCGGCAAAGATGCGCTCGCAACGATGCAGCACCGCGCGGCCGACCGGCGTCGGCAGCATGCCCGACGGACCCCGGTCGAACAGCGGTTCGCCGAGCGCCGATTCGAGTTCCTGCACGGAGCGTGTCACCGCCGACTGTGCGCGAAACAACGCAGCCGCCGCGCGCGTTGCGCTACCCATGTCGGCGACGAGTCTGAACGCGCGTAACTGCGCGAGATTGAGCAGGTCCTTGCTGCTTCCCGGCAGCGGTGCTTTGGCCGGCGTCAGGTTGTTCCCGACGATCGTCGTGTCGTTCTTCATGCCGCGCCCGCAATCAGATGTAACGCCGGCAATGACAGGTTCAGGCTTTCCTTCGAAATATGCGTGTGTTCCCTCATCAACGCATCCACGCGCGCGCCTTCGCCTTTTTTCAGCGCGTCGACGATTGCATGGTGCTGGCGATGCGCGTACATCAGCATCATGAACTGGCGCTCTCGCGCGGATTCGTCGAAAGCGATCGTGAACGGCGACACGAACGGGACCTTGCCGTTCAGACTCAGCGCGGCGGCTACCGCCTTGTTTTGCGCCGCGTCGACGATCAGCGCATGGAGGCGGCCGTTCATCCGCGCATAGCGCAGGTCGTCCCCCTGCTTCAGTTGTCCCTGATCGAAGATGTCGTCGCCTTCGCGCAGACAGTCGTCGAGCGCCGCGGCGAGCGCGGCGTTCACGCCGCTTTCCGCGACCGAGCGCGCGGCGAGCCCTTCGAGCACGCCGCGTACGTCAATGGCGTCGAGCACGTCGCGCACGCCGAAGCGGCGCACGACGTAACCGCGCGACCCCGAACGATCGAGCAGGCCTTCCGAGGACAGCACGCTCAGCGCATAACGCAGCGGCGTGCGCGAGATGCCGAGCCATTGCGCGAGCTGCGCTTCGACGAGGCGTTGACCGGGCGAGAGTTCACCCGAGAGAATCTTCTCGCGTAACGTCTGGACAATCGCTTGCTGGGTCGTCTCGTTCATCGTCGTCTAACTCGTCGGAAGCACCGAAGTATAGCCACGCGCGCAACGCTGCACCAAGCGTTAAAAAGTGCGTTGCGAGTTGTTTTACGGGCCATCTGTTTTATTTATCGATTGCTGAAACAGGACAGCACGGCGCGAAGTACGCCGCATGGGCTTGGGATACCGACGACGCCATGCGTAGCGTGGCTTGCGGCGACACACGTCTGCTGGACTACGGCCAATTTACGCTGGTTTTGGCCGATTACCCTGCCTGATATAGGGTTTGCACGTACTTCCGGTATGACGGCACAATTCCTATCTTTGTATCCCAACGCGGTTGGGTCGGCTACCGGCGCGAAGACACAGACCTATCCGATTGACGAGCGATCGACGTGTGATCGATACACGATTGACTCGCGGCACGAAGTGACGGAAGAGAACGAATATGGCAAGGATCATTGGCGGTATCGGCACATCGCACGTACCCACTATCGGCCTGGCGTACGACAAGGGCAAGCAGAACGAACCCGCGTGGGCGCCGCTTTTCAAAGGCTATGAGCCGGTGGCTCAATGGCTCGCGGATCGCAAACCCGACGTGATGGTGATGTTCTACAACGATCACGCCAACAGCTTCTTCTTCGATTGCTATCCGACGTTCGCGCTGGGCGTGTCGGCGAATCACGAGTTCGCCGATGAGGGCGCGGGCAAGCGTCCGCTGCCGGACATCGCCGGACATCCTGATCTCGCGATTCATATCGCCGAGCAACTGGTCGCCGACGAGTTCGACATGACGATCTTCCAGGACCGCCCGCTCGATCACGGCTGCAATTCGCCGCTCTCGCTGATGCTGCCGCATCAGGGCGGTTGGCCGCTGGCGCTCGTGCCGCTCGAGGTCAACGTGCTGCAATATCCGCTGCCCACCGCGAATCGCTGCTACCGGCTCGGCCAGGCGCTGCGCCGCGCGATCGAATCGTTCGACCAGGATCTGAAGGTCGTGGTGGTCGGGACGGGTGGGCTGTCTCATCAGGTGCATGGCGAGCGCAGCGGCTTTAACAACACCGAATGGGACATGGAGTTCCTCGATCTGATCGTCCGTGACCCGAGGCGCCTGGCCGCGATGAAGCACGTCGACTACGTGCGCCTCGGCGGCGCGGAAAGCGTCGAAACGATCATGTGGCTGGCGATGCGCGGTGCGCTCGGAGAAAAGATTCGTGAACTGCATCGCAACTACTATCTCGCGACCAGCACGGCGATGGCGGTGACGATCTACGAAGACGAGGTGGCGCAATGAATCCGCAACTGGTTGGCATCGAGGAACTGACGGGCACCTATCCGTTCGATATTCGCCAGAGCATAAAGGCGATGCGGCTGAACCGCTTTTTCTGGCAGATGCGCGAAGCGCCGGCGCGCGCGCTGTGGCTCGAAAACCGCACGGCCGCTTACGATGCCGCGAAGCTCACGCAGGAAGAACGCACGCTGGTCGACAACACGGACTGGATCGGTCTGGTTCGCTACGGCGTGTGCTTCTTCGTACTCGAGAAGTTCGCGCGTGTCGTGAAGATCACGAACCTCGGCATGTACGCGAGCATGCGCGGCGAAACGCTCGAAGCGTTTCTGAAGACGCGCAAGGTGCCCGAGGCCGTTTAAATAGAAGAAGATCCCGGTATTCGATTGCGACGGCCACCGCCGCGGTGGATCTGGCGCATGTTCATCAGGCAGTCGATCTATCTGGACCGGCCCGGCGAATTCGCGCCGGGCCGGGTACTTTGCACATCTTTCTGCAATGGCGGCAATACGGCCTACGTTTAGTCGCGCATTGCCTTATCGCCCGCCGGCTCGTCTCGTTCTCACCGTCAGCCGGTTCGACACGGACCGGACTCCCCGTACCGATCTCGCCGCATTTCCGGCACGATGCACTTGCGCGCGTTGGGGTACCCAACCGGTCAACGTCACCACGCCATGGCGCGCCTGTACATGAATTCCTGAAGCATGCAGCCCCGGTGTACGCGTGAGCGTGCGGCGCACGTCACGTATCAGTTCGCTGTCCGGCCGGTTGCGGGCAGCCGACGATGCGACCGGCTGGCCCTGCGTGGACGTATCACCCGGCATAGCGCTGCTGGGTTGCGCATCGGCGTATGGCGTCGTGCAAATCGCAACGATTGCTACCGCGATCGCGATGATTGTTCTGCTCGCGCTGTGTACTTTCACTCTTTCTCCTGAGTGGGTTGCGCTACTTTCTTCGAACGCCGGCATTAGCGCGTCACGCAACAAAGACGCTAACTGCCTTCCGTCAGCAGCGCATCCGCGGTAACGACGGTGCAGTATTCCGCGCGCAGATTCGCCAGCGACATTGCATGAACCTCTTCTGCGCTGCGGGGCGTGCCGTTCCAGTCGATTCGCGCGAAAGTGAAGCAGCCGTCGGCAACAAGACCGCATGATAGCCACAGCGCACCGACAAGGAATTTTCTGTCGCGCACGCAGCCCGCGATTTCGTGCCCGATAGCCATGTATGATGACGGGCTCGCGCCTGCCCGGCGCCGACGCATCCATTCACGATGATCCAGAGGAAGACCGCCATGACGGCTGCAACGCAATTCGACCAGGTTTCCGTTGTCAAACGAGCCAACGTCTACTTCGACGGCAAGTGCGTGTCGCACACCGTCCTTTTCGCCGACGGCACGCGCAAGACGCTCGGCGTGATCCTGCCCGGCACGCTTAACTTCGGCACCGACGCAGCGGAACTCATGGAAGTGCAGGCAGGCAAGTGTCGCATTCGCCTCGACGGCAGCGACGAATGGAAAACCTACGGCGCGGGCGAATCGTTTTCGGTGCCGGGCAAGAGCCGCTTCGATATCGACGTGATTGAAACGCTCGATTACGTTTGCAGTTATCTGTAACGCAGGTCCAGTTACGCGTCGTCGGTCAAACTCATCGTGACCCCCAGGGTCTCGTACAACTGCGCCCATCCGCGCGGCGTAACCTGCATCGCGCGCGACGAAGGCGAGCGTAGCAACCAGCCGTTATCGCACAGCGTCGACATGAACTTCGCACCCAGCGGGCCGGCAAGATGGTGCTGCCGCTCTGTCCAGTCGAGGCACTGTCGGGCGATTCCGTGCTTGCCCGGCCGCAGCGTCGCGACGTCGATGCCGAGATCGCCGAACCACTGCATGCCGGCTCGTGTCACCTCGAAGCGCTTGTCGTTTCCGGCGGCGAGAAAGCCGCGCTCCATCAGTTGCTGCGTGATCGCGACGCCGACCTGACCGGCCAGATGGTCGTAACAGCATCGCGCGAGGCGCAGTTTCCGCGCATCGCGGCCATACGGTTTGCGGCGCACGGGCGTTCGCGCGGCAACCGTCGCCAGGTTCTCGAGCAGCGCCGCCACCTGCGCATCCGCGAGCCGGTAGTAGCGGTGACGTCCTTCCTTTTCGACAGAGAGAAGGCCGCCGTCCAGCAACTTCGCGAGGTGGCTGCTCGCGGTCTGGGCCGTCACGCCGGCCGCGTAGGCCAGCTCGCCGGCGGGCAACGCGCGGCCATCCGCGAGGGCCATCAGCATTGCCGCGCGGGCTGCGTCGGCGATCAGGAACGCCGTGGTGGCGACTCCCGGTTGAACGTCCATGTCCGTCTCCTGAGCATCCTGTTCACAGCGTAGCCGAATCCGGCGGCCGCATACTTCGATGCGTGTCGAAGCATTTCGGATGGCCGATCCTGCATGCCGGGTCGATGCTAGCCGGAATTCAACGGCAAATCGTCACGGTTTTCGTTGAAAGAGCATGCGAAACGGACCCGGTTTGCGATGGCACGACCCAGGCGATAGAAAGACCGTCGCCTGTTACGCGGGCCCCTTCGCGACGATCTCCTCGATCGCCTGCACGAATTGCTCGACCGGCTGGCCGCCCGTCACCAGGTATCGATGGTTGAAGATAATGGACGGCACCGAATGAATACCCATTTGCTGATTGTTCTTCTCCGCCTCGCGAACCTCGTTGGTATACGCGCCGCTCGTCAGCACTTCGCGCGCTTCCTCGGCGTCGAGCCCGACGGATTGCGCCGCTTCGACCAGCACGTCATGGTTGCCCGGGTTCTTGCCGTCGGCATGATAGGCGCGCAGCAGCGCGAGCTTGAGCGGCAACTGTTTGCCCTTGATACCGGCCCAGTGCAGCAGGCGATGCGCATCGAACGTGTTATAGGTGCGCGTGCGCGGACCGAAATTGAAGCCGACGCTCGCGCCGCGTTCGCGGATCATCGCCTGCGTTTCGGCGATCTGCGCCGGTGTGCGGCCGTATTTCTTGCCGAGATATTCGACGATGTCTTCGCCGTCCGGTCCCATCTCCGGATTCAATTCGAACGGATGGACGACGATTCGCGCGTCGACGGTATCGTGAAGGCGTTCGAGCGCAAGCTGAAGCGACGAAAGACCGATCGCGCACCACGGGCAGGCGATGTCGGAGACGAAATCGATCGTGAGCTGTTGTTTCATGACTGTCCTTACGGGGGTAGCGGGCTGTTGCGCCGACTGGATGCCGCTGCAACGAGTATCGACAGCGTAGCGTGAATCGTCCGCGCGTGCAGCGCGCCGAATTTGACAGCAAGACCCGGAGTGTTCCGGTGCGGCCGCGCTCGTACACTCACGCTATCGAACCACTTTCACTGCACGGCCGGCGAACCCGGCCGCCAGCCAACCGACGATGAACTCACCCGAAACGGCGCTTCCCGAGATCGCTCGCGCGCAGATACAAACGATCGACCGGCGCGTCGATGCGCTCGACTGGCGTCAGGTCGAACACGATCTCGATCAGTACGGCTGTGCGGCCGTGCCGCAACTGATCGGCCCGCGCGAGTGCGACGTGCTTGCGGCGCTTTATCCGCGCAACGATCTGTATCGCAGCCGCATCGTGATGACGCGCCACGGCTTTGGCCGCGGCGAATACAAGTACTTCGCCTATCCGCTGCCGCCGATCATCGGCGAATTGCGCGGCGCAATCTATCCGCGTCTCGTGCCGGTCGCGAACCGCTGGAACCGCGCAATGGGCATCGACGTGCGTTATCCGGAGAAACACGCGGATTTCATTCGACGCTGCCATGACGCGGGCCAGGTTCGCCCGACGCCGCTGATCCTGCAATACGGCGAGGGCGATTACAACTGCCTGCATCAGGACCTGTACGGCGAGCACGTGTTTCCGATCCAGGTCGCGATACTGCTGTCGGAGCCGGGGCGCGATTTCACGGGCGGCGAGTTCGTGATGACCGAGCAGCGTCCGCGCATGCAGTCGCGCGCCGAAGTCGTGCCGCTCGCGAAGGGGGATGCGGTCGTATTTACCGTGAACAGCCGGCCGGTGCAGGGCACGCGGGGGCCGTATCGCGTGAATCTGCGGCACGGCGTGAGCCGCTTGCGCTCCGGGCATCGGCATACGGTCGGTATCATCTTTCACGACGCGCTGTAGTGGCGCGCCGTAAAGGCCATGGCGCGACACCGCACTCCATGAGAGGATAAAGACCGCGCTTCCAGCCATTCCCCGCGATCCGCGAAATACGCGCCACGTCCGATGGAAAACCTGCTCAAGAAACTCGACCTCACCTCACTGCGCCTGTTCGTCGCCGTCTGTCAGGAGCGCAATATCGCGCGGGCGGCGGAGCGCGAGTTCATCGCGTCGTCGGCGGTGAGCCGGCGCATCGCCGAGATCGAGGCGATGATCGGTCTGCCGGTCATTCAACGCCAATCGCGCGGCATTACCGTGACGCCGGTCGGCGAAACCGTGCTGCGTTACGCGCTCGCGATCATCGGCAACATCGAGCAGATGAGCGCGGAGCTGTCGCGCTTCTCGTCGGGCGCGAAAGGGCGCGTGCGGGTGGTCGCGAATCTGTCGTCGATCGTGCAGTTTCTTCCCGAAGACGTGGCCGCGTTCGGCCGCGCGTTTCCGGACGTGTCGATCGAACTCGAAGAAGAAAATAGCGCGGACGTACTGCGCATCGTCGACGAACACGGCGCGGACTTCGGCATCTGCAATCCGGTCGCCGGCAGCGAGGCCTTCGAGCAGGTGCCGTACCGGCAGGACCGGCTCGCGGTGCTCGTGCCGGGTGGTCATCGGCTCGCGGGCGCGACGCGCGTCGCATTCGACGATCTGCTTGACGACAGCTTTGTCGGGCTGCGCAGCGAAAGCGCGCTGACACGTCTGCTCACGCAACAGGCGGCGAGCGCGGGGCGGCCGCTCGACGTGCGGATTCGCGTGAGCAGTCTCGACGCGCTGTGCCGGATGGTGCATGCGGGGCTCGGCATCGCGATCGTGCCCGAGCAGGTCGGGCTGCTGTATGTGAATACGCTCGACGTGCGCTTGCTGTCGCTCGGCGACGCATGGGCCGGACGTCACCTCATCATGATCTTCAACGCGCGCGAGCAGTTGAGCGCGAGCGCGGCGGCACTCGTCGCGTTTCTCGGCAACCAGCCGTGAAACGACCCGCTTAAAAGCGCGTAAAAAGCCGCAACCGGTATCCACGCCGCGGCGCAACATCGAGCATTCGCGAAACGAGACGGCAGCATTGCCCGACCGGCACTTCGGCATTGGCCGTGCGCGCCGTATAGTGAGCGCAAGGAGAATGCATCGATGAACGATACGATTCGTCTGGACGGCCGCGTGCTGTACCTGTCGCAGGACCCGGCGGTGATCGACGCGCAACTGGCCGGCGAAAATTTCACGCGCGCGACGGCGGGGCCGCTGCGCGACAACGTATCGACGGACGAGATCACGCCGGTGACCGTGATGCTCACGTATGACGAGCGCCTCAGCCAGTACCCGTACGTCGGCTTCAAGGCGGGAGAGCGTCTGCCGATCGGCCGTAATGCGGTGAAGGACGGTGGCTTCCGGGTGACGGTGGCGGGCAGGCGCTACGGCAAGGGGTCGTCGCGCGAATCGAGTCCGCTCGCGGAGCTGTCGGCGGGCATCCGGCTGATCGTCGCCGAGAGCTTCGAGCGGATCTACCAGCAGAATTGCGACAACATCGGCATTCTGACCACCACGGATTTTTCCGTGCTCGATCGTCTGCTCGCGGGCGAGGCGGTGCCGATCGACGAATTCCTCAAAGGCCGCGACGCGCTCACGCAGCAGATCATCCGCAGCGGCGGCCTGCTTGCGTACAGCAAATTCGCGGACTGGCCCGCGCCGCGCGAGCGCGATAGCGCGGCCGCAACCGATGCCGCGGATGCCGAACCGAAAACGCTGGTCGAGAAGATCATCGAGCGCCATCTGCATCCGGGCACCGCGAGCGCACAGCGCGGCGACGGCGTGTTCATCGCCGCCGACTGGCGCTTCAGCCACGACTATTTCACCGGCATGTGCGCGCATCTGATGCATCGCGCGTTCGGCAAGCCCGCGCCGCTCTTTGCGCCGGACCACATCATCGCGTTCCAGGATCATCTGGTGCTCGCGCCGCAAAGCATTCCGCACGTGCGTGACGGTCTGCTGCCGGGCGTCGCGAATCTGACGGAAGGCCATACGTCGTTCTCGCGCGACTATCCGGTGCGCTCGCACGGCGCGCTCGACGGCCTGCCGGGTTCCGAGGGCATCTGTCATGCGCTGATGGCCGAGCAATATGCGTTGCCGGGCCAGGTCGCATGCGGCACCGATTCGCACACGCCGCATTCGGGCGCGCTCGGCTGCCTCGCGTTCGGTGCGGGTGCAACGGAAATCGCCAATAGCTGGGTGACGGGCTACGTGCGCTGCAAGGTGCCGCAGACGCTGCGCATCGAGATCGACGGCCGCCTGCGCGACGGCGTGACCGCGAAGGACGTCGTCCTCCATCTGCTGAGTCTCGACGCGATCCGCTCCGGCGGCGCGATCGGCCTCGTGTTCGAATATGGCGGCGCGGCGGTGCGCGCGATGTCGATCGACGAACGCGCGACGCTGACCAACATGGTCGCGGAACTCGGCGGCTTTACCGGCATCGTCGAGCCGGACGAACGCACGGTCGCGTTTCTGAAGGCGCGGCGCGGGATCGATTTCGTACTTGAAAGCTGGATGAAAAGCGACGCGGGCGCGACCTATCGCGACACGATCCGCATCGACGCGAGCGGGATCGAACCGATGCTCGCGCGTCCGGGCGACCCCGGCAACGGCATGCCGGCGCCGCAACTCGACGAGGACGTCGCGATCGACATCGCGTACGGCGGCTCGTGTACCGCGGGCAAGCGCGAAGACTTCGATTTCTATCACGAGGTGTTGAGCTGGGGCGTCGAGCATGGCGTGCACGTGCCGGAGGGGACGCGTCTTTATCTGCAGTTCGGCACGATGGCGGTGCGCGCGTATTGCGAGGAACAGGGCTATTTGCCGGTGTTCGAACGCGCGGGCGTGACGCTCGTGATGCCGGGCTGCGGCTCGTGCGCGAACTGCGGGCCTGGGCAGTCGGCCGAGGCGAACGACGTGACGATCAGCGCGATCAACCGCAATTTCCCGGGCCGTTCGGGGCCGGGCGACGTGTGGCTCGCGAGTCCGTACACGGTCGCGGCGAGTGCATTGGCGGGAAAAATCACGACCTTCGAACAATTGAAGCGCGAGCGCGGCTAGAATGCAGGCCGGACTCCGGCCTGCAGCATCGTCGCGCGCGCGACGCGCGACAATACGCAAGGCCGGCATCGAACTGGCCGCGGAGAGTGGCGTGCTGTGTCGTAAAGGCGGCCGTCCAGCTAAAGCACTAACTCCGGTCGACAAAGGAGACAGACAACATGGCATCCCCCGACCAGGCGGGGTCCGTCGCGCGCAGCGGCGGCAACACGGCGCATTCCACCGGAGCGGCTGATAGCGCGGCCACGCACGCAGCCGGCACAACCACGCCGCTCGACGCCGGCACTATTTCGGCACGTCTCGACCGGCTACCCGCCACGCGTTCCATCTGGAAGCTCGTCGTGCTACTGAGCCTCGGCTTCTTCTTCGAACTTTACGATCTGCTTTATTCCGGCTATATCGCGCCGGGTCTCGTCAAGAGCGGCATGCTGACCGCGACGACGCACGGCCTGTTCGGCTCGACCGGCGTCGCGAGCTTCATCGCCGCGCTGTTCAGCGGCCTGTTTATCGGCACGATCGCGTGTGGTTTTCTCGCGGATCGCTTCGGGCGCCGCGCGGTGTTCACGTATTCGCTGCTCTGGTACACCGCGGCCAACGTCGTGATGGCGTTTCAGGAAACCGCGACGGGCCTCAATTTCTGGCGCTTCGTCGCGGGCGTCGGCATCGGCGTCGAGCTGGTGACGATCGGCACGTATATTTCCGAGCTCGTGCCGAAGCAGATTCGCGGCCGCGCATTCGCCTGCGAGCAGGCGGTCGGCTTCACGGCGGTGCCGGTCGTCGCGTTTCTGTCTTGGCTGCTGGTGCCGCGCACGCCGTTCGGTCTCGACGGCTGGCGCTGGGTCGTGCTGATCGGCGCGCACGGCGCGCTGTTCGTCTGGTGGATTCGCCGTGAATTGCCGGAAAGTCCGCGCTGGCTCGCGCAGCAAGGGCGTCTTGCCGAAGCCGATCGCGTGATGAGCGCGCTCGAAGCGAAAGTACGCAGTGAATCCGGCCGCGAGTTGCCGCCGCCCGCGCCGCCGGTGCCGGTCGCGCCGCGCGGCAGCTTCCGCGACATGTGGGTGCCGCCGTACCGCAGCCGCACGCTGATGATGACGATCTTCAACATCTTCCAGACCGTCGGCTTTTACGGTTTCGCGAACTGGGTGCCGACGCTGCTGATCAGGCAGGGCGTCACGATCACGACAAGCCTGATGTATTCGAGCGTGATCGCGCTCGCCGCGCCGCTGGGGCCGGTGATCGGCCTCTTTATCGGCGACCGCTTCGAGCGCAAGACCGTGATCGTCGTGATGGCCGGCGTGAATATCGTGTGCGGGTTGTGGTTCAGCCAGGCGTCGGGCGCGGTGCTGCTGGTGAGCCTCGGCGTGTGCCTGACGCTCGCTGGCAACATCATTTCGTACAGCTTTCACGCGTACCAAACCGAACTGTTTCCGACCAGCATCCGGGCTCGCGCGGTCGGCTTCGTTTACTCGTGGAGCCGTTTTTCAGCGATTTTCACGGCCTTTCTGATCGCGGCGGTATTGCGCTACTTCGGCACGACGGGCGTGTTCGTGTTTATCGCGGGCGCGATGCTGATCGTGATGCTGGCGATCGGTTTGATGGGGCCGCGCACAAACGGGCTCGAACTCGAGAAGATTTCGGAGTAGCGCGCGCTCAGAACAACTGCCTTTGCCCCGACATCAGCGTCGTGAAGTCGTCGCGCAGCAAAGGCAGAATCGCGTCGGCCACCGGCTGCAATTGCCGTGTCAGATAGTGTTCGTAGTCGATCGCCGAGCGCAGCGTTTCGAGCGGCTCGGGGCCGGCCACCGTCATCACGTAACTGATCCAGCCGCCGTTCTGATATTGCAGCGGGCGTCCCTGCTGGCGGTTGAATTCGTCGGCGACGCGTGCCGCGCGCACGTGCGGCGGCACGTTGCGTTCGTAGGCGCCAAGCGGTCGGCGCAACTGCTTGCGATACACGAGCTGCTCGTCGAGCCGGCCCGCGAGCGTATCGCGCACATAGTCGCGCACGTAGTCCTGATACGGCTGTTGCCTGAAAATGCGCGCGTATAGACCCTGCTGGAACTGCTGCGCGAGCGGCGTCCAGTCCGTGCGCACGGTTTCGAGCCCTTTGTAGACGACATCCTCGCTGCCGTCCGGCAGCACGATGAGACCCGCATAGCGTTTCTTGCTGCCTTCCTCGGTGCCGCGAACCGTCGGCATGAAAAAGCGCCGATAGTGCCTCTCGAATTGCAGTTCGAGCGCGCTATCGAGTCCGAAGCGCGCCCGCAGTCTGTCGCGCCACGCCGCGTTGATATGCTCGACCAGCGCGAGGCCGATGCGCGCCGCGTCGGCCTCGCTATGCGCGTGCTTCAGCCACACGAAGGTCGAATCGGTGTCGCCGTAGATCACTTCGTAGCCTTGCGCCTGAATCAGCTCACGCGTCGTGTGCATGATTTCATGGCCGCGCATCGTGATCGACGACGCGAGACGCGGGTCGAAGAAGCGGCAGCCGGTCGAGCCGAGCACGCCGTAGAACGCATTCATGATGATCTTCAACGCCTGCGACAGCGGCTTGTTCTGCTCGCGCCTGGCCGCTTCGCGTCCCTGCCAGACCTGCGCGACGATCGACGGCAAGCAGTGGCGCGTGCGCGAGAAGCGCGCGCCGAGAAAGCCCGGTACCGAGTGCTCGTCGTCGGGATGCAGCATACCTTCGACGAGACCCAGCGGATCGATCAGGAACGTCCGGATGATCGACGGATAAAGGCTCTTGTAGTCGAGCACGAGCACCGAATCGTAGAGACCCGGCCGCGAGTCCATCACGAAGCCGCCGGGGCTCGCGGCACCGGCCACGTCGCCGAGATTCGGCGCGACATAGCCTTGCCGATGCATGCGCGGCATGTACAGATGCGTGAATGCCGCGACCGAGCCGCCGCTGCGATCGGCGGGCAGGCCGGTCACGGTCGCGCGTTCGAGCAGGAACGGCAGCAGCTCCGTCTTCGCGAAGATGCGCGTGACGAGCTCGCAATCCTTCAGGTTGTAGCGCGCGAGCTCCGGCTTGTCTTCGTCGAAGCGGCGCTGGATTTCGTCCATGCGCTGATACGGATTGTCGATCGCCTTGCCTTCGCCCAGCACCGAACGCGACACGTATTCGAGGCTGAACGACGGGAAGCTCCACGTCGCCGAGCGCAGCGCCTCGATGCCGTCGATGATCAAGCGGCCCGCCGCGCCCGCGAAGAAGTGATTGCGCGTGACACCATGCTCGCGCCACTCCATCACCGCACCGCCGCGGCCGATGCGCAGCGGCACGCGATACTGCTCCGAATGCTGTTGCAGTACTTTCAGATCGAACTGCACGAGATTCCAGCCGATGATCGCATCGGGATCGTGCCGCTCCATCCACCCGATCAGTTTTTCGAGCAGTTGCGCGCGGCTTTCGCAGTACTCGAGCCTGAAGTCGAGATCGCCCGCTTCGGCATTCGGCGGCCCGAGCATATAGACCTGCCGTTCGCCGCAGCCTTCGAGCGCGATCGAATAAAGCTCGGCATGCGCGCTCGTTTCGATGTCGAGCGAAACGAGCTTCAACGGCGGACGATAACCGTTGGCGGGTTTCAGCTCACCGTTCGCCAATAGACCTGGAGAACCGTTCTGTTGCGGCTCTCCGCTGAACCATACCGGCGCGGTGATGAAACGCTCCATCATGTAGCGCTCGGGAGGCTGGATATCGGCTTCGTAGACGTCGACGCCGCCTTCTTTCAGGCGTTTTTCGAGGCCCTTCAGTTGACGGTATTGCGCGCAGTAAAGCCCCATGACCGTCCGATGCCGGAAATCGCGTAGTTCGAGCGGACGCAGATCGGGTTGCGTTTCGCGGCGCAGGATCGTTTCGGCGCGCTCGCGATGGTCGGCGGGAATGAAGGCGACGCAAGGCTGAGGGCGCAGGCGGATGTGGCGCGGCCCGCTGTCCGTGGCCAGCCAGAACTCGACTTCCGTGCCGGCGGGGGTGTCCCGCCAGTGTCGGGTCAAAATGAAACCCTGCTCAAACTCAGTCAAACTTGCACCTTTTATCGGGCGTAATCGCCTTGCGCGATTTTACCGCCGCGGGCGGTAACGGGGCACGTGCGGGATTCCGCAGTTCGACGAGGAAATGGAGAAGGGCGGCGTGCCTCGAATGAAAAAGGCGCTTCGTATTGAAGCGCCCGAAAACACAGCCCGCCGGACAAGCCCGCTCAGGCTTCGAGCGCGAGCGTCGCGAACGTGGCGAGCCAGTGCTCACCCATGTAATCGCCGGCCACGTGCGGCAGCGCGCTTTGCAGATGACGCTCGGCGGCTTCGAACAGCACCGTGCGGCGCACGTCGCCGGCGGGCAGCGCACGCGCGAGCGAGCGCTGGCACCATGCGCGGCTCAGATTCAGGCCATCGAGATGCGCGATCTTGCCGTCGCTGCGATCGGTCACGGTGACGGGCTCGAACAGCGTCGCGGGCTTTTTCGCGCCGAGATCCGGCAGGAACCGGCCGAACCAGTCGGCGAATTGCGCGGACGGCAGCACGCGGCGCATCAACTCCGCTTCCATCAGCGACGGCGACAGGAATTCGTCGCCGGCCGGCTCCCATGCCTGGCACGCGACGTCGTCCAGAAACCAGCGCTCCGCGGTACTGACGATCAGCGCTTCCAGCGATTCGCGCGATGTCTGGCGCGCGAAATCGAGCGTCAGCGCAAGCGCGAATGCCATGTTGAAGTGTGTGCCGACGCGCAGCGGATAGGTCGCCTTCGGCAAAAATTCCTCGAAGCGTTCGACGAACGTATCCGTGAGCGGCGCGAACGTTTTGTTCCAGACCGCGGCTTCCGAAATCTTCAGCGACGCCAGTTGCGCGCTGAGCGCGAGCAGCCACGCCCAGCCGTACGGCCGCTCGAAACCGCGATTGTGCGGCAGCTCCAGATAGGCGAGTTCGCCGGCGACGTTCGCGCCGGTGAAGTGTTCGTCGACCACCGCGACGACGCGCGCGGCCTCGGGCAGATCGGGAAAGCGCTCGAGCAGATGCAGGACCAGCCAGTAGCCGTGCACGCAGGAATGCCAGTCGTAGCTGCCGTAAAAGATCGGATGCAATGCGCGCGGGCCCTGCACGTCCTGCGGCCCGGCGAGCGAGTGCGTGAGCTTGTTCGGATATTCGCGCGTGAGATGGGCGAGCGCGAGATTGGCGAATTTCGACGCGAATTCTCGGGTCAGTTGGGCGGTCATCGGCGGCTCCTCGGAAGCGGAATGCGAACAGGTACGACAGTATGGTGTCGACGATCGGCAATAGTAAAGCGGCGGGGCGATTGCGCGACGACGTCACCCCGCGTCACCTCGCATCATCTCCTGATCCATCCCCCTGAGCGGTCAACTGCCTCAACTGTTCGAGCAGCTTCACCGCGGGACTCGGCAAGATGCCTTGCCGCCGCCGGAATGCCGTCAGCGTACGCCGCCCGACCACGCCCGGCACGCCGAGCGTATCGAACACGCCGGCCTTGCTCTCGGTCACGTACATCGTCGACGCCATCCAGCTTAGAAAGCCCGAACGCGCGACGAGGCTCTTCAACGCCGTAATCGAGCGCGTTTCGACGACGATGTTCGGCAGCCCCAGCCCGCGCTCGGCGAACACGCTCTGCATGTGCTCGAACGGCCCGGTGCCGCGCGGCGGAATCGCCCAGCGTTCATTGAGCGTATCGGCGAGCGTGAGCTCGGGCTTGCCGCGCAACGGATGATCGAGCGCGGCGACGATGTAGCTCGAATCTTCCCAGCGGCAATCGGCAATCGCGGTGATTTCGTCGGTATCGGGGATGGCCATGCTGAGCGCGAGATCGATCTCGCGTTTGACGAGTGCATCGGCGAGCCGGTCCCACACGCCCTCGATGATCTGCACGCGCAGATTCGGCCACTTGCCGAGCACACCGCTCACCGCGAGCGGCAACACGAGGCTTGCGATGCTGCCCACCGCGCCCACGCGGATCGTGCCGCGCGCGAGGCCGCGCATCGCGTCGATTTCCTCGCGCGCCTGTTCGGATTCGCGCTGCAGCAGAATGGCATGCGGCAGCAGCGCCTCGCCGACCGCGGTCAGATGCATGCCGCGCGAGTGCCGCTCGAACAGCGGCGCGCCGACCTGTTCCTCGAGACGCCGGATGGTCCGGCTCAGCGCCGGCTGGGTGATGTGCAGCGCTTCCGCGGCGCGGCCGAGGCTGCCGCTTTCGACGATCGTCGCGAACGCCTGCAATTGCTGAAGGTTATAAGTCATGCCGAAAGGTAATGCCTTTTTGCAAATTAGGCAATTTCTGGTTAGTGGGACTGCCGCGATAATGGCCGTCAGATCTTTCGCGCTTACCGCTCACAGGACACAGGAGACTTCACATGACAGACGAACGCAGCGCCGAGGGCACTCGAGGTCAAGGCGCCCGGCAATGGACCGTCCGCGACGCGGTCATCGACTTCGCGCGCCGCGTCGGCATGACGTCGGTCTTCGCGAACCCCGGCTCGACCGAGTTGCCGATGTTCCGCGATTTCCCCGCCGATTTCCGCTACGTGCTGGGTCTGCAGGAAGCGGTCGTGGTCGGAATGGCCGACGGTTACGCGCAGACCACCGGCAACGCGGCGCTCGTCAACCTGCACTCGGCGGCGGGCGTCGGCAACGCGATGGGCAACATCTTCACGGCGTTTCGCAACCGCACGCCGCTCGTCGTCACCGCGGGTCAGCAGGCCCGCTCGATTCTGCCGTTCGATCCGTTTCTCGCCGCGACCCAGGCCACCGAGCTACCGAAGCCCTATGTGAAATGGAGCATCGAGCCGGCGCGCGCGCAGGACGTGCCGCTCGCGATCGCTCGCGCCTACGCGATCGCGATGCAGGAGCCGCGCGGCCCGGTGTTCGTGTCGATTCCCGCCGACGACTGGGAGCAGCCGGCCGAGCGCGTGGCCGAGCGCGAGGTCGCGCACGTCATGCGTCCCGATCCCGCGATGCTCGAGCGCATCGGCGCGGTGCTCGACGCGTGCGCGCGGCCCGCGTTCGTGGTCGGCAGCGCGGTCGATCGCGCGGGCGCGGCCACGGATGTCGTGCAGCTTGCGGAGCGTCATCGCGCGCGCGTCTACGTCGCGCCGATGACTGCGCGTTGCAGCTTCCCCGAAAATCATCGTCTGTTCGCGGGTTTTCTGCCGGCGATGCGCGAGCGCATCGTCGAATTGCTCGCCGGGCATGACGCGATCTTCGTGATCGGCGCGCCCGCGTTCACGTATCACGTCGAAGGCAACGGCCCGCATGTGCCGCCGGGCGCGCAACTGTGTCAGTTGATCGACGATCCGGGCGTCGCCGCATGGACGCCGCAGGGCATCGCGGCGGCCGGCAACGTGCGGCTCGGCGTGCGGGAACTGCTCGCGCGCGCCGCGCCGCAAGCACGCGAATTGCCGGCGCCGCGCGCGCTGCCGCCGCGTGCGCTGCCGCCGGCGCAGGGCGAGCGCATGTCGGTCGCGTTCGCATTGCAGACGCTCGCCGAAGTGCGCGATCCCGATGGCATCGTCGTCGAGGAGGCGCCGAGCGCGCGGCCGGTGATGCAGACCTATCTGCCGATCACGCGCGCCGGCGCGTTTCTGACGATGGACAGCGGCGGCCTCGGCTATGCAATGCCCGCGGCAGTCGGCGTCGCACTCGCGCGGCCGGGCGAGCGCGTGATCGCGCTGATCGGCGACGGCTCGAGCATGTACTCGATCCAGGCGATCTGGAGCGCGGTGCAACTGCGGCTGCCGATCACCTTCGTGATTCTGAACAATGCGCGCTACGCCGCGCTGCAGGATTTCGCGCCGGTCTTCGGCTTTGCGCCGCATGAGACGGTGCAGGGCACGGACCTGACGGGGCTCGATTTCGTGACGCTCGCGGCGGGCATGGGCTGCCCCGGCGAGCGTGTGAGCGACGCGGCTCAACTCGCCGATACGCTGAGCAAGGCGCTGTCGGGCAAGCCGGCGGGTAGCGTTCCGGGTGGCCCGACGCTCGTCGAAGTGATCATCGCGTAGCGGCACATTTTCCATTCAAGATGAAACTGTATGGGACCGGAGTAAGTACTAAAGCACCAACTCCTCCGGTCGACAAAGGAGACAGACGATGAAAAGCGTATCGATGCTGATTGGCGGCGAACAGGTACAGGCGCGTAACGGGGCGACCTTCGAGCGCCGCAATCCCCTCGACGGCGAAGTCGCGACGCGCGCGCCGGCCGCGACGGTCGAAGATGCCGTGGCCGCCGTCGATGCCGCCGCCGCGGCGTTTCCGGCGTGGTCGGCGCTCGGCCCGAGCGAGCGCCGCGCGCTGCTGACGAAGGCCGCGCACGCACTCGAGGCGAAGGCCGATGCATTTGCCGCCGCGATGGCCGCCGAGACCGGCGCATCGGGTATCTGGGCCGGCTTCAACGTGCATCTCGCGGCGGCGGGTTTGATCGAAGCGGCCGCGCTTACCACGCAAGTGGCCGGCGAACTGATTCCGTCGGACGTGCCCGGCAGCCTCGCGATGGGCGTGCGCCAGCCCGCGGGCGTCGTGCTCGGTATTGCGCCGTGGAACGCGCCGGTGATTCTCGCGGTCCGCGCGATCGCGCTGCCGCTCGCGTGCGGCAACACGGTCGTGCTGAAGGGCTCGGAGATCTGTCCGGCCACGCACGGCCTCATCATCGAGGCGATGCAGGAGGCGGGGCTGCCGCGCGGTACGGTGAACTTCGTGACGAACGCGCCCGCCGACGCCGCGCGCATCGTCGACACGCTGATCGAACATCCGGCCGTGCGTCGCGTGAACTTCACGGGCTCGACGCGCGTGGGCCGCCTCATCGCCGAAACCTGCGCGCGCAATCTGAAGCCCGCCGTGCTCGAACTCGGCGGCAAGGCACCGCTCGTCGTGCTCGACGACGCCGACGTCGGTGCCGCCGTCAACGCGGCCGTGTTCGGCGCATTCGCGAATTCCGGGCAGATCTGCATGTCGACCGAGCGCATCATCGTCGACGAAAGCATCGCCGATGCGTTCGTCGATCAACTCGCCACGCGGGCGCGCGCATTGCCGCTCGGCGATCCGCGTAACGGCCCGGTCGTGCTCGGTTCGGTGGTCGACATGAGCACCGTCGAGCGCTGCAACGCGCTGATCGACGACGCGCTCGCGAAAGGCGCCACGCTCGTGTGCGGCGGCAGGAGCGAGACCACGCTGATGCCCGCGACGCTGCTCGATCGCGTGACGCCCGACATGCGTATCTATCACGACGAATCGTTCGGCCCAGTCAAACCGATCGTGCGCGTGCGCGGCGAAGAGGCCGCGATTGCGTGTGCGAACGACAACGAGTACGGCCTGTCCGCCGCGGTGTTCAGCCGCGACACGGCGCGCGCGTTGAACGTCGCGAAGCGCATCGAATCGGGCATCTGCCACGTGAATGGACCGACCGTGCACGACGAAGCGCAGATGCCGTTCGGCGGCGTGAAGGCGAGCGGTTTCGGCCACTTTGGCGGCAAGGCGGGAATCGCCGAATTCACCGATCTGCGCTGGGTCACGCTGCAAACGACGCCGCGCCACTATCCATTCTGAACCGGAGCGCCACGATGCCTGAGGCTTTGGACATTGCGATTCTCGGCGCGGGTGCAATGGGCTCGCTGTTCGGTGGGCTGCTCGCCGAAGCGGGCCATCGCGTCACGCTCGTCGATATCGACGACGCGCATCTCGATGCGATTCGCAGCGCGGGCTTGCGCCTGACTACCGATGCGGGCTCGCGCGTCGTCGGCAATCTGCGCGTGTGCCGTCCCGAACAGGCTGAGTCCGCGCCGGAACTGCTGATCGTCTTCACGAAGACCATGCACACCGAAGCGGCGCTCACGTCGGCGCGGGCGCTGCTCGGCCCGCATACGGCGGTGCTGTCGTTGCAGAACGGGCTCGGCAACGTCGAGCGGATCGCGCGCTACGTTGCGCGCGAACGCGTGATGGCCGGCATGACGACATGGCCCGCCGACAAGCCTGGGCCCGCGCAGGTGAGCTCGCACGGCTCGGGCGAAATCCGCCTGATGAACGCGGACGGCGAAACGCATACGCACGTGCGGCGCGCGGTCGATGCATTGAATTCGGCCGGCCTGAATTGCGTGGCCGATCCCAACGTGTGGTCCGCGATCTGGGATAAGGTCGCGTTCAATGCCGCGCTCAACAGTTTGTGCGCGCTCACGCAATGCACGGTGGGCGAGCTGTCGAACGTGCCGGACGGCGAGGCGCTGACGCTGAAGATCGTCGCCGAAGTCGCGGCGGTCGCGCGCGCCAACGAGATGGCATTCGACGAGACGCACGTCGCCGACAACGTGCGGCATGCGCTCGCGCATCACCATGCGCATCGGCCGTCGATGCTGCAGGACGTGCTCGCGGGCCGCAAGACCGAGATCGAGGCGATCAACGGCGCGGTCGTCGCGGCGGCGCAGGCGGCGGCCGTTGCCGCGCCGTGCACCGAGTGCCTGCTGCAACTCGTGCGGCTCGTCGACGCGCGCGGCTCGCATTGACGCTTCAAAGTGACGCTGCGCAGCGAAGCCGCGAAGTGAAGCGGCGTCCGAAGTCATGCCGAAACGTCATGGCTTTTGCGCGAATCGGAAATGCCAATCGCATGCCGCGCTGGCCATACTGACGACAACAAAAAAATCGATAAACGCGCACGCAGCGCAAACAATGGAGACAAGCTGATGAATTACGTTCCTCCCGCTTCGGCCGCGGCATCGACCGCGCGCGACGAAGCGGCTCTCGCCGGCATCGCGCGCGGCGGCAGTGCGGTCGATATCGGTCACGCGCTCGACGACGGTCCCTATACGCTGCTGCAGAAGATCGCGGTGGTGCTCGCGGCGCTGTCGATCGTCGTCGACGGATTCGACAGTCAACTGATCGGCTTCGCGATCCCGATGCTGATCAAGGAGTGGGGCATCACGCGCAACGCGTTTGCGCCGGTGGTCGCCGCGGGGCTGATCGGCATGGGCATCGGCAGTGCGTTCGCGGGCCTGTTCGCCGATCGCTTCGGCCGGCGCTGGGCCGTGATCGGCAGCGTGTTCGTGTTCGGCATGGCGACCTGCGCGATCAGCCTCGCGCCGAACGTCGCGGCCATCGCGGCGCTGCGCTTTATCGCGGGACTCGGCATCGGCGGCGCGCTGCCGACGTCGACCACGCTGACCGCCGAATTCACGCCGGCACGCTTTCGTACGTTCGCGGTGACGGCGACGATTCTGTGCGTGCCGCTCGGTGGCATGGTCGCGGGCCTGTTTGCCGGCCAGCTGTTGCCGGTGTATGGCTGGCGCGGCCTGTTCGTCGCGGGCGGCGTGCTGCCGCTCGTGCTCGCGATCGTCCTGCTCGTCGCGCTGCCGGAGTCGCCGCGCTTTCTCGCGCGCCGTCCGCGACGCTGGCCGGAGCTCGTGAAGCTGCTGCGACGCATGGCGCGCGACGTGTCGCCCGATGCGAGCTTCACCGATGTGCGCGAGCAGAGCGCGGAGAAGCACGTCGGCTTCACGGCGCTGTTCCGTGACGGCCGCTCGCGCGACACCGTCGCGATCTGGGGCGCGTTCTTCATGTGCCTGCTCGCCGTGTATGCGGCATTCAGCTGGCTGCCGTCGATGCTGACGAGCGAAGGCCTGAGCGTTTCGCTGGCGGGCTACGGCCTGAGCGCGTACAACCTCGGCGGCGTGATCGGCGCGGTGCTGTGCGCGCTCGCAATCGGGCGCTATGGTTCGCGCTGGCCGCTGCTGCTGTGCTGCGCGGGCGGTGTTGCGAGCGCGTGGATGCTGCTCGGCGTCAGCGCGACGCAACACACGGCGCTGATGATCGTCGGCCTCGGCCTGCACGGCCTCTTCGTCAACGCGGTGCAATCGACGATGTACGCGCTTTGCGCCTACGTCTATCCGACCAGCGTGCGTGCGACGGGCACCGCGTCGGCGCTCGCATTCGGACGCATCGGCGCGATTCTGAGCGCGTTCGCGGGCGCGGCGGTGATTACGGCGGGCGGTGCATTCGGCTATCTGCTGATGCTCGGCATCGCGATGGCCGTCGTGCTGGTCGCGCTAGCGGTGGTGCGTCGCCATATTCCGCGCGCAGGCGCCGCGCGGGCGCGCTGATCGACGGTCCCTCGCGGTGAGTGTTCTTATCGCGAGGGACCGGTCCGCATGATCTGATTTTCTCCGTGCTGCTACCCATTCCTTGCATGGCGCGAGTGGGTGGCGCACGCGCATTCAATACGTCTTGCGAATTAAAACAATGGGTGTGCATGGTGATGCGCACGCTAAACAGGCCTACAAAACAGGAAGCCATGGAGACTATGAAACTTCGGATTGCAACAGGACTCGTGCTGTCCAGCATCAGCACGATGGTGTGCGCGCAGAGCAGCGTGACGCTTTACGGCATCGTTGATACGGGGATCGAATACGTGTCGAACGCGAACGCGGCGGGCGACAGCGTCGTGCGCATGCCGGGCATCACCGGGGAGTTTCCGTCGCGCTGGGGCGTGCGCGGAACCGAAGGATTGGGCGGCGGCGTGTCGGCGATCTTCACGCTCGAAAGCGGCTTCAACATGCGCAACGGCTCGCTGAACCAGGGCGGCCGCCTGTTCGGCCGCCAGGCGTGGGTCGGCCTGAACACGCCCTATGGCGCGCTGACGTTCGGCCGCCAGTACACGATGACGTTCTGGGCGCTTTCGGATGCCGATCTGTTCGGCCCCGACATCTATGGCGGCACCGCTTCGTTCGACCAATACCTGCCGAGTTCGCGCAGCGACAACACGATCGTGTACAAGGGCAGCTATGGAGGTTTCACGCTGGGCGCGACGTGGTCGTTCGGCCGCGATTCGACGGGTACCGGCAACTCGCCGGGACAGGGGACGTGCGCGGGCCCGGTGGCTGGAAATGGGCCCGCCTGCCGCGAGTGGTCGGCGATGCTGCGCTACGATCGCAACGGTTACGGCGTCGCCGCGGCCTACGATCAACAGCACGGCGGACCGGGCGCCATGGCGAATATGTATGACGGCACGCCCTCGTTCGATTTCACGAACCCGAGCGACACGGACGTGCGCATGCAACTGAACGGCTATGGCCACATTGGCAATCTGCGGCTTGGCGGCGGCTGGCTCGGCCGACGCGTCGACACGGTTTCGCCGGCGACGCCGAACGTGCATTCCGATCAGTTTTATCTGACGGCATCGTATCCGGTGACACCGGCGTTCATCGTCGACAGCGGCGTGTATCACATCGTCAACAGCCGCAACGATACGCGCGGCACGATTGCCGCACTACGCACGACGTATCTGCTGTCCAAGCGAACAGCGGTGTATCTGCAGGGCGCGTATCTGTGGAATAGCGAAAAGGCAGCCTATACCGTCAGTCAGGGTGGTGGCGGCACGACGCCGGCGCCAGGGGCCGGCCAGCTTGGCCTGATGGCAGGATTGCGGCATAGCTTCTGATTTGCGTTGCGCTCCGGCGCAACTGAATGACCGGGATGCATCCCGAGGTCGACAGGTTCATTCGGGCTATTGAGACCTGGCCTTCTTATCACTATCTTCCAACCACGCTCGATCGAGCGTGGTTGGACTCTCATAGTCATTTCTATGCGTTTCATCGCTCGACCGATGGCGTAATTCCGTTGTTCGTCGGATCAATGGCAACGGCGTCGTTGTAATCGTTTCCTGATTATCTATATACCGGACCTGACACCCGCTGTAGCGCCTCGCGCACAGGGGTGCGTCCCATGTCCATTTCGGCGGCAAGCTGGCTTTCGGAGATCATCGAACCCGGCGGCAGCTTGCGCGTGATGATCATTTCCTCGATCTGCACGAACGCGACGTCGGCCAGCAACTGGTCGGGCGGACTGGCGGCTTCGCGTCGGGCGGCATTTCTGGTGGAGCTGTTTTTCTTCATGTGGACGAACAGGACGATGAACTCACGGATTATGCCCCGGTGAGCCGGAAAGTGGCGTACTGTCGTCAGCATACACGTTGGCGGGGCTAGTCCCGCACGGGTTGGAAGCAGCCTCGCGCTCAACTTCCCCGGATGAAATCCGGCAACGCACGCGCGTTCGAAGTCGGATTCCCTCTTGCGTCGGTAGGAAGACGCTGCGTCTGAAACGCGGTGAACATCGCGGCGAATCCATCGGCGCGCTGCACGATGACCGCGCCGTCCTGGAACGCGCCGTTTTCGTCGTAGTGCCTGCCGGGCGGATTGCCCTGATTCATATGGGTCTCGTGAAGACCATCCTTTTTCGGCAGGAATAGAAAGCCGAATCCGTACACCACGATGCCCGCCGCGGTGGGCGTCCAGAAGTCGCGGTTATGCAATTGACCACTGCCGTTGTCGAAGGGGAGACTCTGGGATGGCTGGCTTTCGTCGATGGTCAGTATTCCGTCGACGACGTCGTTGACGTCGGCACGCTTGCCGTTTTCGTCTTCATACGGAATCGGCCGCATCCGGTGAATGTCGAGCAGGCTGCTGTCCTGCCAGTAATCGAGCCGCGGAAAGCCACTCGTGTAGAGGCCGAGGTCGAGTGCCTGGAGTTTCGCGGTCAGCGGATCGGTGAAATTCAGATCGGCATAGAAGTACACGTCGTCGCTGCCGTTTTGTCCCGGTTCTGTCGATGCCGAATTCACGACGATGTTGAACGGTACGTTGTCCGCCGCGCTCACCGTGATGACATAGTGCGGGCTTCCTATGTACGAGTCCTTAAAAGGTGCCGCGCGTAGAAGTTTTCCCTTGAACATGCAGTATGCGTTCATGACTGGATAGCCTTATTGAAGTTGACCGGCGGAATGCCACACTGCATGCGCGGCGTGACATTCCAATGTCGGCCTGGTCTGCAAAGCGTACCCAAGCATAAGACGGCGGTAGCCGATAAACAAGCGCGTCCCCCGTCACGCGTTTGCAATGTTCTTGCAGGCTGGACGAGAGCCTGGTGAACGAATGCGACGGCTATCGGATCACATCAGTACTGGGCACGCGCGATGCGTGTCGTCCAGCAACGCCGGGAAGGAACCGAAACCGGCAAGGAGCCGAACATGCGTGTCCAGACGATAGAAATAGCGGACTTCCTCGTGAGCTCGACGGTCATCAGGGATTCGGAGGGCGGTTTCCAGTGGATCGTGCTCGTGACGGAGAGAACCGGCGAGCGCCGCACGGTTCTGGAAAGGAGAGGGACGTGCGGACACGTGTCGTGGGGCGATGCGCTCGACATTGCGGCTGATGCGGCGCGCGGCATCGCGATGGGGTTAGACGTGCCACGTGACGAGGACCGGCGGAAACAGCAGCGAAAGAAAAAATCGGCCGCCTCTCGGGCAAATCATTGATATGCGCGTAACGGTCGGACTACTTGTACTCGTAACCGAGGAAGGCGGAAACTTGTAATAGGGGCGGGTATCTGCTTTGCCCCCGTTTGTCGCGTGGCCTGCTGAGCCGTCGTATCCATGCAGGAGGAGGGTGCGGAAATGCGTTATTTCACAGGGGAAAACCCGCGCGTTATCGATGCGCGCAACAGCGGAGCGTATGCGGGTTGCCGCGAAAACAGTGCTGGCGGCGGCAACCACGGCGTTGGCCACTATGTGATGAGGTGGCTTGCGGCCGGGTTGCGGCGCACGGCCGTGATTTCATTCGCCGTTGTCGTTACCGCCGCTTGCGCGATACCGGATCGACGTGACGACACGCAGTCTGCCAGACAACGGACCACCTGCAATGTGGCCGGACAATTTTGCAATACGTTTTTCGGGCCTTAGCGAAATGTGGATGGCGCGCCGTACGCCGGCGGTCACTCGTCACGCCGCTCTCGACACCGAGTTACAACCTGCCAAGCTCTCGCGCGGTCGCGTCGATCGCCGCCTTGGCCTTCGACACGATCTCATCGATCTCTGGCCGGCTGATCACGAGCGGCGGTGACAGCAGCATCCGGTCGCCGGTCGCGCGCATGATCAGATTGCCGCGGAAGCAGAAATCGCGGCACAGGGTGCCGACGTCGCCACCATTCGCGAAGCGCTTGCGCGCCCGCGGTTCTTCGGCGAGTTGCAGGCCGGCGACGAGACCCGCCCCACTGATTTCACCGACGATCGGATGATCGGCGAACGTATCGCGCAGCTTCTTCTGAAAGTACGGACCGGTATCCGTTTTGACGCGCTCGACAATCTTCTCGTCGCGCAGCAGCTTCAGATTGGCGATTGCGACGGCCGCCGCCACCGGATGCCCGGAGTAGGTGAGGCCATGATTGAAGTCGCCGTTTTCGATCAGCGCGCGGGCGATGCGATCGTGCAGCCCAACCGCTCCCATCGGCACATAACCGCTCGTCAGTCCCTTCGCGAGCGTGATCAGATCCGGCTCGAAGCCGAAATGCTGATGCGCGAACCATTCGCCGGTCCGGCCGAAGCCGCCGATCACTTCATCCGCGACGAGCAGAACATCGTATTTGCGGCAGATGCGCTGAATCTCGGGCCAATAGCTTGCGCCCGGGAAAATCACGCCGCCCGCTCCCTGGAAAGGCTCACCGATAAACGCGGCGACGTTGTCCGCGCCGAGTTCGAGGATCTTCGCTTCGAGTTGTCGCGCGCGAGCCAGCGCGAATTCTTCCGGCGTCTGATCGCCGGCGGCTTCGCCGAAGAAATACGGTTGATCGATATGCACGATGTTCTCGACTTTCGACGGCATCTGCTCGTGCATATAAGCCATGCCGCCGAGCGTGCCGCCCGCGATCGTCGAACCGTGGTAAGCGTTCTTGCGCGCAATGACGAACTTCTTCCCGGGCTTGCGTTGCGTCGCCCAGTACCGGTGGACGATACGCAGCACCGTGTCGTTGCCTTCCGAGCCGCTATTGCAGTAGAAGAAATGATTGAACGGCTCGGGCGTCAGTTCCGCGAGTAATGCCGATAATTCGATCACCGGCGGATGCGTGGTCTTGAAGAACGTGTTGTAGTACGGCAATTCCCGCATCTGCCGAAACGCGGCGTCGGCCAGTTCCTTGCGGCCGTAACCGACGTTCACGCACCAGAGCCCCGCCATCCCGTCGATGATCCTGTTGCCGTCCGAGTCCCACAGGTAGACGCCCTGTGCCTTGACGATCACGCGGCTGCCGCTGCGATTGAGCGAACCCATATCCGAAAACGGGTGGATGTGATGCGCGGCATCGAGCGCGCGGTATTCGGCGGTGCTGCGCGATACGCGTTGCCATGCCTGCGCGCTCGTGGTTTCACCGGTGGTTTTTTGCGGCGTGCGCACGCACGGGGTTTCTTCGTTGTAGCTCATACTGCCTCCGTTTATTTTGAGGTTCTCACCAGCCGACAGCACTCAGACGTGCAGCAGCAAATGCCGGCGTTCCCACGAACTGATCACACGGAAGAACGCCTCATACTCGGTCTCTTTCAACGCGAGATAGGCTTTGACGAACTTCTCGCCGAGTACTTCGGCAAGCGGTTCGCAAGCGTTCATCAACGTGAGGCCGTCTTCGAGATTGCGCGGCAATTGATAGGGCAGCGCATAACCATCGCTGGCTAGCGGCGCGGTCGCGGCGAGCCGCTGTGTGATGCCCAGATAACCCGCGGCCAGCGTCGCGGCTATCGCCAGATACGGATTGCAATCCACACCCGGAATGCGGTTCTCCACGCGGCGCGCGGCCGGCCCCGAGTGCGGAACCCGGAAGCCCACCGTGCGATTGTCGTAACCCCATGCGACGTTGATCGGCGCGGCCATGAAGCGCGAGAGCCGCCGGTACGAATTGATATACGGCGCGAAGATCGGCATCAGCGCGGGCGTGTACTTCTGCAAGCCGGCGATATAGCTCGTGAACAGCGAGGTCGGCTCGCCATCGGCGGCGGTGAACAGGTTGCGGCCGGTTTCCGCATCGACGAGGCTCTGGTGCATATGCATCGCCGAGCCGGGCTCGCCTTCCATCGGTTTCGCCATGAACGTCGCGTACATTTTGTGGCGCAGCGCCGCCTCGCGCACCGTGCGTTTGAACAGAAACACACTGTCCGCGAGTTTCAGCGGATCGCCATGCATGAAGTTGATCTCCATCTGCGCGGCGCCGACTTCGTGAATCAGCGTGTCGACTTCGAGTTCCTGCACGTCGCAGTACTCGTAGATGTCCTCGAAGAGCGGATCGAATTCGTTGACCGCCTCGATCGAATATGCCTGGCGGCCGGTTTCCGCGCGGCCCGTGCGGCCGATCGGCGGTTGCAGCGGCAGGTCGGGGTCGCGGTTCATGTCGACCAGATAGAACTCGAGTTCCGGCGCGATGATCGGCTTCCAGCCGCGCGCCTTGTAGAGATCGAGCACGCGGCGCAGCACGCAGCGCGGCGAGATTTCGACCGGCGTGCCGTCGAAATGAACGCAATCGTGAATCACCTGCGCGGTCGGATCGACCGCCCACGGGATCATCCGGATCGTGCTCGCGTCGGGCACGCACACCATGTCGGGATCGGTCACGCCGGTGAACGAACCGCTTTCCGGATAGTCGCCGGTGACGGTCTGGATCATCACTGCCTGCGGCAGACGCATCGATTCGCCGGATTCGAACTTGCTGCGCGGAATGATCTTGCCGCGCGCGATGCCGGCCATGTCCGGAATGATTGCTTCGATTTCGGTGACGTGGTGCTTTTTCAGAAATTCGTCGATGTCATGCATGATTGTTCTCTCTGTTCTGATGCGCGAATGGTTCACGCATGCGCCGGCGGCACGCATCGCCGAATGCACGGAATATCGCGCTCGATAACGCGTCTTCGGCATGCTGCCATTCCGGGTGCCATTGCACACCGAGCGCGAACGCACGTGCGTCGCTTACGCTGATTGCTTCGATCAAACCGTCCGGCGCGACGGCTTCGACCGAGAGCCGTGCGCCTGGCCGTTCGATGCCCTGGCCATGCAGCGAATTCACGCGTGCTTCGGTTGCGCCGCCCGCGATGCGCTGCAACAGACCGCCTGTGGTCAGCGCGATCGCGTGCGATGCGGCGTATTGCGTGTCTAACGGGTCCGTGTCGTTTTCGCGGTGGTCGTTCAATCCCGCCACCGCATGGACGCGCTGATGCAGGCTGCCGCCGAACGCCACGTTCATTTCCTGCAAGCCGCGGCAGATCGCCAGCACGGGTATGTCCGCTTCGATCGCCGCGCGCAGCAGCGGCAATGCAGTCGCATCGCGTGCGGGGTCGTGCAAAGTACCCGGCGCACTGGGCGCACCGCCATAACGTTGCGGCTCGACGTTCGAATGGCTGCCGGTGAACAGCAGGCCGTCGACGGTAGCCAGCACGTCATCGACGCACTGACGTTCGCCGAATGCCGGCAGCAACATCGCAAGAGCCCGCGCGCCGTCGACGATCGCGGCGATGTATTTTTCGCCGACCGCATGCACCGGATGAAGACCGATCATTGTTCTATCGGCGCTGATTCCCACGAGTGGTTTGTCTCGCATAACGGATAGAGATGTAGCGAATAGACGTGTTGAGTCCACGCCGGACATTGAATGAACGGCGTTGAATACGGCGCGAGTTGTCAAAGGCAGACGGCTGGCGAAATCAGCGCAAAAACGCGCCGCGCGTATCAGGCGAAAAGGCGGTTCGATTCAATGCGCCGGCCGGCTCATGCCGCGCAAAACGCATAGGCACTGGCCGGCATCGCGCAGGCGCAAGCAAACAGCTCGCAAAGCATGCGCGCGCCGGGCAAACGGACGAATCGAACGGCGAAAAGAAGAGAGGCGCTACGGCAGCAGCGAAGCGGCGTCGTCTTTGCGCACTGCGATGAATGTGCGGGAGATAGCGTTGCGACGCCGAACAGAACGGCGCGACGGGGCTGTGAAGACGGACAGAAAGCGGCGGAACGCAAGGCTGCCGTTGTTGCCGTCGGCGATGGCGCGGTCAGCGCGCATACGACTCGCGTGACTGCGGTTCCAGCTCACCAAGGGGCCTCGGACTCTCACGATGACACTCGACTGGTGTTGTTGAGGGTATTGCGCGGCCTGTTTCAGATCCACGGTGGACATTGAAGAAACAGGACACGAGGCGACTGTCATTAGCCCGCGCGAATTCGCTTCGCGGTACCGCAAAACGCATGACAGTACTCGATACAGTACCTGTTTCATTGTTTTATCGGCACAGCCATGACGAACGCCCAATAACAAGCATATACGAGCCATTCATGCCGTCAATTTATTTTTATATTTCGACCGCCGGTATCGAGCGTGCTCTACATCGCTCGAACATTACTCGGCCAGACGCGCACGCACCGTGTATTCGCCTTCGTTGCCCTTGTCTTCGAGCATATGCGCCATCGCCGTATTGAAGTCGGGCGGCAGCGGCTCGACCGGATAGCCGCGTTTTTCCCATGCGTCGAGGCCGCCCTTCAGTGCACGCACATGATGAATGTTCTTGCGGTGCAACTGTTTGACGATACGCTTGGCGGTCGCTTCGTTGGGACACACGCAATAGACGACGATCGGCCGCTTCAGATACTCCGGATGAATCGGATCGGGCGACTCGAGATCGAGCGGCCGCGCGCCGGCAATGCGGTGCGATTCCTTTTTGCGTACGGCGTCCGGACGCGCGTCGAGGATCAGCGGCGGCTCGTTCGACTTCATCATTTCATCGAGCTGCTCGGGAGAAATGCGCGCATGCGCGAGCCAGCGGTGAAACTGCACGCGGCGCAGCCAGCGATAAAGCAGTACCGCCGCGAAGATCACCGCGAACGTATCGACGATCGTGCCACCGTGCTGCCGCACGAACAGCATCAGGTGCACGATCTGATCGTGCAACGCGCCGCCGCCGATTATCCAGACGCTGGCCCATAGCGTTGCGCCGACCAGATCCCACCACAGGAACACGCCGATACCAATTGCAGTCGTGCCGAGCAGCGGCGCGGAAATCAGCCCGAGGCCGGGCAGGAACTTCGCGACCGTGAGAATTGGCGCGCCGTGGCGTTCATACGTATTGCGCGCGACGCGCACGGTCGTGTCCAGCGACAGTGAGAAGCGCACGAGGTAATTCAGCAGACGGCGGCCGTACGTGCGTCCGGTGAAAAACCACAGCGAATCGGCGAGCAGCGTGGCGCCGACCGCCGCACTTATCACGCCGGCGTACGAGGTTTGTCCCATCGCGGCCATGGTGCCGCCGAGAATCAGCATCGGCGCGGCCGGAATCGGCATGCCGAGCTGCGTGACGAGCACGCTCGCGAAGACGGCCCACACACCGAGAGAGGGTGGAATAGCAACCGGGAAATGCCACACAACCGCGCTCCTGAGAAGGCAGGGAAAGAGAGGAAATCGTCCGCGCCGGGTCGAGGCCTCGCCCGGGCGACGCGAGCGGGCCGCCGGGGCATGGCGCTCGCATCGGTGCGAAAGACGGATTTAAGCACAGGTAAAGCGCGGGCGTTGTGAAAAGCACGCGAGCCGGTTCGGATGCGAAGCGGAAGAAGGTGAATCAGCGAGGGCGCCGCGGCGTGCGTTGCGCAGCTCAACCCGGAGCCCGGCGACTCACGCGTCCTCCGACGGATCGTACGGCACCACGCGTTCATGTTCGTCCGCATGGTTGCGTGCGACGATCGCGCGCGCGGCGACGGTATCGTCGAGATTGAACGGCTGGTGCGGCACGCCCGGCGGAATGAACAGGAAGTCACCCGGCTCGGTGATGATCGATTCGCGCAGGCCTGGCCCGTAGCGCGTTTCGATCCTGCCTTCGAGCTGATAGATCGCGGTTTCGTAATCGGCGTGCAAGTGCGGCTCGGCATGGCCGCCCGGCGGCACGACGACCATGTACATCGACAGGCCCGTCGCGCCCGCGCTGTTCGCCGAAATGCCGACAAAGTAAGGCAGCCGCTGGGCGGTCGCCATTTCCCGCTCGGGGCGCACCTTGACGACCGGTGCTCGCGCGTCGCGCATAACGTTTGACATGGTCGCTCCTGGGCTGGTCGCCGCGCCGCGCGGCTTCACGCATGCCGAACTGAAAGTCTAGACGATACCGGCGGCGATATCGGACGTGATGGAGCGTGGATGGCAGGCGAGCGGCATTGCTAGAATGGTCTTCATGTACATACCGACATCACGGAGACAGCGTATGACGACCCTTCAGCCCATCAGCCGCTACCCGGTGCCCGAGCCGGGCGAGTGGCCCGAAGATATCCGCGCCCGCATCCTCGAAGTGCAGGAGAAAGCGGGTTTCGTGCCGAACGTGTTTCTGACGCTCGCGCATCGGCCCGACGAATTCCGCGCGTTTTTCGCTTACCACGACGCATTGATGCTGAAAGAAGGCGGCCTGACGAAAGGCGAGCGCGAAATGATTGTGGTCGCGACGAGCGCGGTGAACGATTGTCTGTATTGCGTGGTCGCGCACGGCGCGATTCTGCGCATCTACGAAAAGGCGCCGCTGCTGGCGGATCAGGTCGCGGTCAACCATCACAAGGCCGATATCACCGATCGTCAGAAGGCGATGCTCGATTTCGCGCTGAAGGTGTGCCGCGCATCCGGCACGGTCGGCGAGGACGATTTCCAGACGCTGCGCGGCCACGGCTTCACCGACGAAGACATCTGGGACATTGCGGCGATCACCGCGTTTTTCGGCCTGTCGAACCGGATGGCCAACGTGATCTCGATGCGTCCGAACGACGAGTTCTACCTGATGGGCCGTGTGCCGAAAGCGGCCACGGATGCGCCGAAAAAGTAGCGTCGGCTGAATTCGAGCCCCGTTCGGGAAACGCATCAGACCCGCGCCGGTTCGGCGCGCGGCGTGTTCGCGCCGAGCGCCGTATCGTCGATCGGAAAATGCAGCATCGCGGCAATCAGACCGGCGACGACCGTTGCGTCCCACAGCAGCGCATACGAGCCGGTCAGATCGAACACGAGGCCGCCGAGCCACGCGCCGAGAAAAGAACCGATCTGATGGCTCAGAAAGCACACGCCGAACAGGCTGCCGAGATGGCGCGTGCCGAACACTTTCGCGACGAGCCCGCTCGTCAGCGGCACGGTGCCGAGCCACGTGAGTCCCATCAGCGCCGCGAAAATCACGACGGATGCCGCGCTTTTCGGCAGCAGGAAAAACACGCCGATCGTCACGCTGCGAATCAGATAAAGCCAGCCGAGCACATGGTGTTGCCGGAACCGGCCGCCCAGCCAGCCGCACGCCCAACTGCCCGCCATGTTGAACAGACCGATCAGCGCGAGCGCGGTCGCGCCGAGCCCGACCGGCATATGGCAGAGCGTCAGATATTCGGGCAGATGCGTGGCGATGAACGCGAGCTGGAAACCGCAGGTGAAAAAGCCGAGCGTCAGCAGCCGGTAGCCGCGATGACGCGTGGCCTGCGCCAGCACCTCGCGCAGCGGCGCGGCTGTTTCCTGCGTCACGCGCTGAAGCGGACCCACTGCGCGGGCCGGATTGCGGCGGTCGAGCACGATGCCGAGCGGCGCGACCAGCAGCATCACGAACGCGAGCACGACGAGCGACGTCGCGATGCCGCCGTGCAGCCGGATCGCCTGCACGAGCGGCACCATCAGCACCTGTCCCGCGGAGCCGCCGGCACTGACGAGTCCCATCGCGACACTGCGTTTTTCCGGCGATGCGACGCGGCCGACTGCCGGCAAGACCACGCCGAACGTCGTGCAGCTCACGCCGATGCCGACCAGCAGCCCCATGCCGACGATCAGCAGCGCGCCACTCGGTGCGACGGCCGCGAGCCCGAGGCCGGCCGCGAACGTGGTCGCGCCGAACGCGACGACCGGCGCCGAGCCGTAACGGTCCGCGGCGGCGCCCGCGAACGGTTGCGCGAAACCCCACACGAGATTGTGCAGTGCGATCGCGAACGCGATCTGCGTGACCGGTACGCCGCGATCGAACGAGAACGGGCCGATAAAGAGGCCGAAGGTCTGCCGGATGCCCATCGCGGCGCTCAGAATGAGCGCGCCGGCAACGATCACGAGCGTGGTCGTCGCGGGATCGAGGGCGGGGGCGTAGCGTTTGCTGGGGGCGGTCGACATGGCGGTTTCTCCTTGGGCACCATGGTCTCAGTCCGCCGCGTGCGCGGCAAAAGAAAAGTTTTCGACGACAGGTGAGCGTGGCTCACCTGCGTGGTTCAGGTTGATCGCGCTGGCCTTGCTGACCGTCAGTCGGGGCCGGTGTATCGAACCGCACCGCTTCGCCGAGCAGCCAGTGTTTGAAGTCGGCCAGCTCCGGCCGGCGGATCGCGCTTTCCGCGTTCTCGGCGCTGACGAGCCAGTAGGCGGTGCTCGATTCGATCGCACCGGCGCAGGCCTCGACGAGCGCGCCGCTCGCGAGATCGCCGTCGACCAGCGGTTGGCGGCCGAGCGCGACGCCGAGGCCCATGCTGGCCGCTTCGAACGCAAGCTGGATCGTGTCGACGCGCAGGCCGCCGCCAGCGTCGATACCTTCGGTGCCGGTCGCATCGAGCCACGTCTGCCAGTCTTCGCTCGCGTCGTTCACGTGGATCAGCGTCGCGCGTTGCAAGCTGATCGCGCCGCGTTCGTCGCGCAGCGTCCGCAGATAGGCGGGGCTGCACACCGGCACGAAGCGCTCGCCGAACAGACGCGTCCATGCGGTGCCGGCGACGGGCGCACGGCTCATGCGAATCGCGAAATCGAAGCCGTCGACCGGAAAGCCCACCTGCCGATGCGACGTGTCCATGCTGACGTTGACGTTCGGCCAGCGCGCGCGAAAACCGGCGAGGCGCGGCAGCAGCCAGCGCGACGCGAAGGTCGGCGCGCAACTGAGCGCAATGGGGCGATCCGCGCGACGGTTCGGCAGACGCTGCGTGCCGATCGCGATCAGCGAAAACGCTTCGGAGACGTACGACAGATAATCGGCGCCGACCGGCGTCAGCGAGATGCCGCGCGGCTCGCGCACGAACAGCTCGACGCCGAGTGCCGCTTCGAGACCGACGATGCCGTGGCTGATCGCGCTCGGCGTGACGTTCAGCTCCGCGGCGGCGAGCTTGAAACTCTGATGCCTGCCGGCCGCTTCGAAAAAGCGAAGCGCGGGCAACGGTGGCAGACGAAGCGGCATGGGCGTTCTCTCGGGCGGTCTTTGCGCGGGCGGCGCGCGTGCCGCGTTGTGTCGTGTGGCGCAAGCATACCTTGCGGCGGCGCTCGCCGGGCACGCCACGCGGGCCAGGCAAATCGTGCGCAAACCACACGGCAAACCGCGGCAAAAAATTTCGCGACGACTGTCGATTCACCGCGACGCCGTTCGTCGTCGCTACAGGGAGGCTGCAAAGTGCAAAGCAGGCACGCGGCCGCTCGCCTTCCGTCTGTTTTTTCGCACGATTTCTCACGAGGAGAGAGCTGATGACTGACGCATCCGCATCGACGCAGCCACTCAAACCGGCGCGTCAACTGGCCGACATGCCGCCTCGTTTTCCCGGCGAGAGCGCGGAATACCGTCGCGCGCGCAACGCGTTGCTCGCGGCGGAAATCGAACTGCGCCGGCAGATCGAGCGGGTCGCCGAGCAGCGCCGCGCGCTGCCGCCGGGCGGTATCGTGCCCGAGGACTATCGCTTCGAGAGCGAAGCGGGCCCGGTCACGCTATCGCAGATGTTCGGCGCGCACGACACGCTCGTCACCTACAACTGGATGTTCGGTCCGCAACGCGCGCGGCCGTGCCCGATGTGCACGTCGCTGCTGAGCGCATGGGACGGCGAAATGCCCGACATCCTGCAGCGCGTCGCGTTCGCGGTGATCGGCCGCGCGCCGATCGACAGGCTCGTCGCGTTCGGGAAGGAGCGCGGCTGGCGGCATCTGCGGCTCTACTCGTCGGGCGGCAACACGTTCAATCGCGACTACGCGGCTGAAGACCCCGCCGGCGACGACAATCCGGCGTTCAATGTATTCACGCGTTCGGGCGGCGTCGTGCGGCACTTCTGGGCCGAGGAAATGGGACCGTCGACAGCGGACCCCGGCCAGGACCCGCGCGGCGCGCCGGATCTGATGCCGCTGTGGACGATACTCGACGCGACGCCGGGCGGCCGCGGCACCGACTGGTACCCGAAGCTGCAGTACTGAAGTACCGGAACCGAAGTACTGAACGGAAGTATTGAACGGAAGTACTGAAGGCCCGTGGCGGCTACACCTGTGCCTGTTCCGCACGACCCTGCGCCAGCTCGGTCCACAGATAGGCGCCGACCGCGCTCGCGCGCATCGGCAGGCTGAACAGATAGCCCTGCACCGCGCGTGCGCCGAGCGCCTTCACGACCTCGGCCTGCGACGGCGTCTCGAGTCCTTCCACCACGCATTCGAGCCCGAGGTTGCGGCACAGGTCGATCACCGACTTGACGATCTTCTTCGACGCGCTGTTCGTATCGACGTCGGTCACGAAGCCACGGTCGATCTTGATCGCATCGAACGGCAGGCGATGCACGTAGCTGAGGCTCGAATAGCCGGTGCCGAAATCGTCGAGCGAGACGCGGCAGCCGGCCTCCTTGATCATCGTGATCGCGCTGCGCGCCTGTCCGAAATCACGCGTCAATGCCGTCTCCGTGATCTCGAACGTCACGCGATACGGCGCCACCCCGCTCGCCGCGACGATGTCGATCAGCCGGCGGGCACGCGCCGACGTCGAGATATCGACCGCGGACAGATTGAACGACAGATACAGTTCCGACGGCCAGTGCGCGACTTCGGCGAGCGCCTGGCGCAGCAGTACATCGGTGATGCCCAGAATCAGTTCGGTACGCTCCGCGATACGGATGAATTCTTCCGGCCTGACCATGCCGAGTCGCGCGTTATGCCAGCGGCCGAGCGCTTCGAGACCGATCGGGCGACGCGTGAGCAGATCGTAGATCGGCTGGAACTCGAGAAACAGTTCCGTCTCGAGGTTGGCATGACGCAACTCCTGCGTGACGAGGCTCAGACGTCGCATGCGCGTTTCGTGTTCGGCCGAGAAAATCACCGGCCTGCCACGGCGGTTTTCCTTGCCGACATACAGCGCGGCGTCGGCGCGCTCGAACACCTGCGCGACGGTCGATCCCGCGTCGGGAAACGCGGCCCAGCCGATCGTGCCCGACAGATCCGCGACGTTGTCCGCGACCAGATACGGCTGACTGAGCGCGTCGCAGATGCGTTGCCCCAGTTCGACGAGCGCTTCGTTCGACAGCCTGTGACGCACCAGCACGCCGAATTCGTCGCCGCCCAGACGCGCGGACGTCAGGCCCGACTCGCCGAGCGACAGCAGCCGCGTGCCGACTTCCTGCAGCACCAGATCGCCGCTCGCGTGTCCGTAGATATCGTTGACCTGCTTGAAGCCGTCCAGATCGATGAGCCCGACGTTGAAGCCGCCGCCGGTGGCGAGCGTCTGGTCCGCCAGCGCGCGCAGCGACGCGAAAAAACTGCGCCGGTTCGGCAGGCCGGTCAGACTGTCGATGTTCGCGAGCCGGTAGTTGTCGTCGCTCAGACGCTGCGTGTTGTCCTGGCTCGCCTGCAATTCGCGCTGCGCGTGAACGGCGTCCGCGAAGGTCCGGCAATAGAGCTGGATGATGACCGCAAGGGCGACGCCGACGAGCGTCATGTCGATGGCGATCGCAATGAACACCGTGCGCCCGGTGAACACGAGAAACACCGAGAAGCTGACCGTCACGATGCCGAGCAGCAGCAGCGCGGGCACGCGCAGATGGATCATGCAGAACACGCAGCCCACCAGCGTGGTGGCCATATAGAACGCGACCTGCCCTTGTTCGAATGCGGTGCCGTACGGAAACAGCAGCACCGACCAACTGCTGAATGCGACGCCGAAAAGCCCGACGAGCCACGTGATCTTGCGCAATTCGGGCATCGCTTTTTCGTGTGTCAGCACGCGGTGACGGATGCGCCACCAGTGCGCGCAGCGCATCAGGCACAGGATGCCGAGCGCCGCGGGCATATAGACGGACAACCAGAGCGGGGCGCTGTCCACATGCGTAACGGAGACCGCGGCCGTGTTGACCAGCAGAATGAAATAAAGAAGCGGTATCTGACGGCCGAACGCCTGCAACTGCGCGCGCACGAGTTCCGGGTCGCTTTGCGAGACCGATAGCGCATCCTTCAATCCGGCTAGCCCAACCATTCCCGATCCTTTTCGCGTTTGCGTGCCAAGCGCCTCCATTTATAACGGCGTGACGAGGGGTATCTTGAGTGCGCCGATAGGGAGGGTTAACAGGGAGATCGACAGGATGAGGGGAAGGGCCGCCGGTAAGTGCTACCTGATATCAGGCACGGGTCGAATGGAAATCAGTCGTTTATGCCGGATATCCTGCAAAGTCGGCGAAAAAGCCTGCAATCGATACGCGCAATCAAGTGCAATCAAGTGCAATCAAAGCGACGGACAGGACAGCACGCGTTGCGGCGGCATCGCGGTACCCGGATTACCGTTCGGGGCAGGGGTGCCTTGCGGCGCCGACGCCACGAGCCGTACCGCATTGGTGCCCGCATTCGCGAGCACGTACTTTTCCGGGCTATTGGCGGGTTGCCAGTACGCGCGAAACACGTCGCCATCGCTGAAAACGAGCAGCTTGCCGTGGACCGTTTTCGTTCCGCTGACGAAGTCGACCGGTTCGCCGTCGCGTAACTGAAAGCCCTGTGGGGACGCGGAATTCGTCGCGCCGACGAGCGTCGCGCAACTGTCGTCAGCGGCCGTGGCGGCTGCCGCATGGAGCGCGGCGAGCAATGCACATGTTGCAATCCGGCAAATTTTCACTTTTTTATTTCTTGCGAAAGTTAAGTTGCGACGTAGTGTGCAAACGCCGTGCCGGCTCTTCACGAGCCGCGCCGCTATCCTGCAAACGCGCGCGGCGTTCGCACGCGGCGCGCTAAAGCACTGAAATTGCAACGGATTGTGATGCGCGGCCAGCGCGTGCGAAACGCTACGCGCGCATAAGCCCTCGATTCTTATGGCTCTTTGCCGCGCAAAAACGTCAACCAGGCGCTATGCCGGTGATACAAGCCTTACACCAAGGGGTTTGCGCGAAAGTACGCCTATGCGTTAGTGTGTCGGTCCCGGCGCCTCAGAGAGGCGCCGGTTCCATGATTACCATACGGGAAGTGCTATGAACAAACAGGAACTGATTGATGCAGTCGCTGCAGCGACGGGCGAAAGCAAAGCGGCCACCGGCCAGACCATCGACGCGATCGTCGAAGCGGTGACCAAGGCCGTGGTGAGCGGCGATACGGTGCAACTGGTCGGTTTCGGTTCTTTCTCGACCGGCGCGCGCGCGGCACGCGTGGGCCGTAATCCGTCGACCGGCGCGGAAATCCAGATCGCCGCTGCCAAGACGGTGAAATTCACCGCGGGCAAGGCGTTCAAGGAAGCCGTCAACGCGTCGTAATGCAACGCGCTTCACGCCGGAGCATCCGTGTTGCGCTGCGCAGCCTGCTGCGACGCGCGAGAGACGATGCATCGGGTGTGAGGAATCACGCGCTGCGCACCTGGCCTGAGCGCTGGCCCAGGCGGGTTCGGCCGATGGCTGGCGCGGCGCGTGTGTCTGACGCATGTATCTGGCGTTCCCGCGAGGATCGGATCTCGATCGGATCCGCTGCCGCGTTGCGCGGCGGTCATGCAATGCCCTCAGCCTACGCGGCGCTTGCGCGTGGCCTCGGCGAGCGTGGCGAGCACCGGCTCGGTTTGCGGCCAGCTTACGCAGGCATCCGTAATCGATACGCCGTAACGCAACGGCACCCCGGCTTTCAGATCCTGACGGCCTTCTTCCAGATGACTTTCGAGCATCACGCCGATGATGCGGCGCTCGCGCTCCGCCAGTTGCCGCGCGATATCCTGTGCCACTTCGATCTGCCGCAAGTGCGATTTGTTCGAGTTCGCATGCGAGCAGTCGATCATCACCTGTTCACGCAGACCCGCTGAACGCAGCGCCTCGCATGTGGCTTGCACCGACGCGGCGTCGTAGTTCGGTCCTTTCTTGCCGCCGCGCAGAATCACGTGCGCGTCGTTGTTGCCGCGCGTTTCGAAGATCGCGGCCATGCCCATTTTCGTCATCCCCATGAACGCGTGGCTCGCGCGCGCCGCGACGATCGCGTCCGCCGCGATCTGCACGCCGCCGTCGGTGCCGTTCTTGAAGCCGATCGGGCAACTGAGGCCCGATGCGAGCTGTCGATGACTCTGGCTCTCGGTCGTGCGCGCGCCAATTGCACCCCACGCGATCAGATCGGCGATGTATTGCGGGCTCAACAGGTCGAGGAATTCGGTGCCGACGGGCAGCCCCAGACCGTTGATGTCGAGCAGCAGTTGTCGCGCGAGACGCAGCCCTTCGTTGATGCGGAAGCTGCCGTCGAGGCGCGGATCGTTGATGTAGCCTTTCCAGCCGACCGTCGTGCGCGGCTTCTCGAAGTACACGCGCATCACGATCAGCAGATCGTCCTTGTAGTGATCGGCGGCGGCCTTCAGCTTGCGCGCGTATTCGATCGCCTGGTCGTGGTCGTGAATCGAGCAGGGGCCGGTGATCAGCACGAGGCGGTCGTCGCGGCCGTGCAGGATGTCGGCGATTTCCACACGGGTTTTCTCGACCAGCGTCTGCACCGCGGGCGGCACCGGCAGTTCGTCCTGCAGGAGCGCGGGCGAAATCAGCGGGCGGACCGCGCCGATGCGCACGTCGTCGATGCGCGTGGTGTCCTGGGTGGCGTCGGCCGAGCCGACTTCCTGATCGTGCAACGGGTTGTCGAGGGCGCTCAAGATAGGCTCCGGAATCGATTGATGAGGCGGCAGCGCGCGATTATGACACCCGCGCGTGGAAGCGGGCGGCGCCGCGCATCAGAGTTTCCCGATCAGCGCCATCGCGGCGGCCGGATTGCGTTCCTTGAAGCCGCTGATCACGTACAGATAGACGTCGCGCGCGGCGGCTTTTGCGGGCGGCTCGGCGCAGGTTTCCAGATCGCCGGGCGTGGTGCCCGCGGCGAGCTGGCGCGCGCGCTCCGCCCACGCGTCCAGTGCTTTCGCCGAATAGCCGTTGGCTTCCTTCTCGCTCGTGCCCATGATGCGCGCGTATACGAACGGCGCGGTGATATCGGCGATCTGCGGATAGGCGCTGTCGGCCGCGAGCACGACTGCGACCTTGTATTGGCGCGCGAGCGCGATGAATTCGGGCGTCTTGAACGTATCGTGACGGACCTCGATTGCATGCCGCAGCTTCTGTCCTTCGATGCTCGCGGGCAGCAGTTTCAGGAAGGCTTCGAAATCGTCGGGATCGAATTTTTTGGTGGGCGCGAATTGCCAGTTGATCGGGCCGAGCTTCTGCCTGAGCAGCAGCACGCCGCTTGCGAAGAAACGTTCGATCGTTTCGCCCGCTTCGGCGAGCACCTTGCGGTTGGTCGCATAACGCGGCGCTTTCAGCGAGAACACGAAATCGTCGGGCGTTTCCTGGTACCATTTCTCGTAGCTGGACGGTTTCTGCGAACCGTAGAACGTGCCGTTGATTTCGATCGACGTCAGTTGCCGGCTCGCGTATTCGAGTTCGCGGCTTTGCGTGAGGCCGGCGGGATAGAACGGGCCGCGCCACGGCGCGAAGGTCCAGCCGCCGATGCCGATCCGGATGCGTGAGGAGGGGGGAGATTTCGCCGCGGATTTCGCGGTGGCGCCGGCTTTCTCGCTGCGCTTGCTGCTTTCCTTCGCGCTTTTCGCTGCGGGCACTTGGGCTCTCCTTCGGGCTGCGGCGGGGAAGCTCGTAGATTAGCCGCTTTTTGGCCGCCGCGCGGCCTTCGTCGTGGCGGTCGCGCTGCCAGTGCCGGCCGCGCTGGTTGCCTGCTCGAAACGCCGGTTCGCTTCGGCTACTTCCACCCTGAAGCGCTGCAACGCGCTGAGCGCGAGATCCGGCGGCGTCAGCGCGGCCCACAGCACGTCGATCAACTGATCCGCGGTCGCGTCGATATCGATTTGCCGCTTCGTCAGCGTCGCGTCCCACAGCACGTGCTCCATCGGCCCGAACACCATCGAGCGCAACAGACGCAGCGGCATGTCCGCGCGAATCTCGCCGCTTTGCTGGCCTTGCGCGAGCACGCGCATCAACGGCGCGGTGTAGCGGCGCTGCAATTCAGTCAACGCTTCGCTCAACTCGTGATGACGCGCGCGGCCTTCGGACAGTACCAGCGCGCACAGATCGGTGCCGTTCACGAGCATCAGCCGCACATGCATGCGCACGATGAACGCGAACTGCTGGCGCACGCTGCCGTCGCGCGGCAGGCCCGCTTCGATCGCCTCGATGATCTCGTCGTACCAGTCGCCGATCACGCGCGCGCACAGCTCGCGCTTGCCGCGGAAATAGCTGAACACGGTCGCCTCCGAAATGCCGAGGCGTTGCGCGATTTCCGCGGTCGTCGCGCGCTCGTAGCCCTTTTCGGAGAAAACGTCGCGGCCCGCCTGAAGAATTTCCTTCACGCGCTGTTGCGACTTGCGCCCGGCCGGCTCGCGGCGCGATACAGGCAATCCGGTCTTCACGGCAACCGTCATATGAGTCGGATTCAGATTTGTGACGATGATGAGGGCAAAGGGGGAGCCTTTATGCCCAATGAACGCGATCCTAGCACCGAATCCGGTGCTTCGCGCGGTACCCGGCAAATTTCTGAGTAACACTCAAAAATACCTATTGACGCTTACGTCAATCTGGCGTGAAATGCGCGTTGACACGATTCACGATTCGCGCGCTGCTCAGGTTCCCTGCGCGGCCGCCCCGAACTCTGGAGACACCGCAATGCCCACCCTGCCCGGTTTGCAATTCTCGCTCGGCGAAGAAATCGAAATGCTGCGCGACAGCATTGCGTCGTTCGCGGCCAAAGAAATCGCGCCGCGCGCGGCGGAGATCGATCGCACCGATCAGTTTCCGATGGACCTGTGGAAGAAGTTCGGCGATCTCGGCGTACTCGGCATGACCGTCGCCGAGGAATACGGCGGCGCGAACATGGGCTATACCGCGCACATGGTCGCAATGGAAGAAATCTCGCGCGCGTCGGCATCGGTCGGATTGTCGTACGGCGCGCATTCGAACCTGTGCGTGAACCAGATCCATCGCAACGGCACGGAAGAACAGAAACGCAAGTATTTGCCGAAGCTCGTCTCCGGCGAGCACGTCGGCGCGCTCGCGATGAGCGAGCCGAACGCGGGCTCGGACGTGGTCAGCATGAAGCTGCGCGCGGAAAAGAAGGGCGACCGCTACGTGCTGAACGGCACGAAGATGTGGATCACGAACGGCCCGGATTGCGACACGCTGGTGGTCTATGCGAAGACCGATCCCGACGCGCAGTCGCGCGGCATTACCGCGTTCATCGTCGAGAAGGGCATGAAGGGTTTCTCGGTTGCGCAGAAGCTCGACAAGCTCGGCATGCGCGGCTCGCATACCGGCGAGCTGGTGTTCCAGGACGTCGAGGTGCCGGAGGAGAACATTCTCGGGGCATTGAACGGCGGCGTGAAGGTGCTGATGAGCGGCCTCGACTACGAGCGCGCGGTGCTCGCGGGCGGCCCGACCGGCATCATGGTCGCGGTGATGGACGCGGTCGTGCCGTATATCCACGACCGCAAGCAGTTCGGCCAGTCGATCGGCGAATTCCAGTTGATCCAGGGCAAGGTCGCCGATCTTTACACGACGCTGCAGGCGTGCCGCGCGTATCTGTACGCGGTGGGCCGTCAGCTCGACACGCTCGGCGACGGGCACGTGCGCCAGGTGCGCAAGGATTGCGCGGGCGTGATTCTGTACACCGCCGAAAAAGCGACGTGGATGGCCGGCGAGGCGATCCAGATTCTCGGCGGCAACGGCTATATCAACGAGTATCCGGTCGGGCGTCTGTGGCGCGATGCGAAGCTCTATGAAATCGGCGCGGGCACCAGCGAGATCCGCCGCATGCTGATCGGCCGCGAGCTGTTTGCCGAAACGCTGTGACGAAAAGCGCGTGTGCATTGCGCGGTGAGCGCCGCGCTGCGTATCGCGCACGTTGGCTTATAAGAAAGCGGCAACCAGGAGCAACCACGTCATGCCGATCATCGAATCAAAGCTGAACCCGCGCTCGGATGACTTTCGCGCGAACGCGGCGGCGCTCGAGGCGCTCGTCGCCGATCTGCGCGCGAAGGTCGCACAACTCGCGCAGGGCGGCGGCCAGGCCGCGCGCGACAAGCACACGAGCCGCGGCAAACTGCTGCCGCGCGAGCGCATCGCGCAACTGCTCGATCCGGGCACGCCGTTTCTCGAACTGTCGCAGCTCGCCGCGTACGGCATGTACAACGACGACGCGCCGGGCGCGGGCGTGATCACCGGCATCGGCAGAATCGCCGGGCAGGAGTGCATGATCGTCTGCAACGACGCGACCGTGAAGGGCGGCACCTACTACCCGGTCACCGTGAAGAAGCACGTGCGCGCGCAGGAAATCGCCGCGGAAAACCGCTTGCCGTGCGTGTATCTGGTCGACTCGGGCGGCGCGAATCTGCCGAATCAGGACGACGTGTTTCCCGATCGCGACCACTTCGGCCGCATCTTCTACAACCAGGCGAATCTGTCGGCGGCGGGCATTCCGCAGATCGCGGTCGTGATGGGCTCGTGCACCGCGGGCGGCGCGTATGTGCCGGCAATGAGCGACGAGTCGATCATCGTGAAGAACCAGGGGACGATTTTTCTCGGCGGACCGCCGCTCGTGAAGGCGGCGACCGGCGAAGTGGTGAGCGCCGAAGACCTCGGCGGCGGCGACGTGCATACGCGGCTGTCGGGCGTCGCCGATCATCTGGCGCAGAACGATGCGCATGCGCTCGGTATCGCGCGCAGCATCGTCGGCAATCTGAACCGCGCGAAACAGGCGCCGCTCGTGTTGCAGGAACCGAAGCCGCCGCGCTACGACGTAGAAAGCATCTACGGCGTGATTCCGGTCGATACGCGCAAGCCGTTCGATATCCGCGAGGTGATCGCGCGCATCGTCGACGATTCCGCCTTCGACGAATTCAAGGCGCGTTACGGCACCACGCTCGTGTGCGGCTTCGCGCATATCTGGGGGCATCCGGTCGGCATCGTCGCGAACAACGGCATTCTGTTCTCGGAGTCGGCGCTCAAGGGCACGCACTTCATCGAGCTGTGCTGCCAGCGCAAGATTCCGCTCGTGTTCCTGCAGAACATCACCGGCTTCATGGTCGGACGCAAATACGAAAACGAAGGCATTGCGCGCAACGGCGCGAAGATGGTCACGGCCGTCGCGACCGCGAAGGTGCCGAAGTTCACGGTGATCATCGGCGGCTCGTTCGGCGCCGGCAATTACGGCATGTGCGGTCGCGCGTATTCGCCGCGCTTCCTGTGGATGTGGCCGAACGCGCGCATTTCGGTGATGGGCGGCGAGCAGGCGGCGTCGGTGCTGGCCACGATCAGGCGCGACGGCATCGAGGCGAAGGGCGGCACGTGGAGCGCCGAAGAGGAAGACGCGTTCAAGCAGCCGATTCGCGATCAATACGAACATCAGGGCCACCCGTACTACGCGAGCGCGCGTCTGTGGGACGACGGCGTGATCGATCCGGCGCAAACGCGCGACGTGCTCGGTCTCGGTTTGTCGGCGAGCATGAACGCGCCGATCGAAGACACGCGCTTCGGCGTGTTCAGAATGTGACGGCGCGCAATCGTGCAATACGTGTAACGCCACGGCGCAACGCAGGGAGTGTGACGCATGCAATACGAAACGCTGAAAGTGGACTTTGCCGGCCAGATCGCGACGGTCACGCTGAATCGCCCGGACGTGCGCAACGCGTTCAACGAAACGATGATCGCCGAGCTGACATCGGCGTTCACGACACTCGATGCGCGCGACGACGTGCGCGCGGTCGTGCTGGCCGCGAACGGCAAGGCGTTCTGCGCGGGCGCCGATCTGAACTGGATGAAGAAGATGGCCGGCTACTCGGACGACGAGAACCGCGCCGATGCGATGCTGCTCGCGAACATGCTGTCGTCGGTGTATCGCTGCAACAAGCCGGTGATCGCGCGCGTGAACGGCGATGCGTACGCGGGCGGCATGGGCCTGATCGCCGCGTGCGATATCGTGGTCGCCGTCGACAGCGCGCACTTCTGTCTGTCGGAAGCGCGGCTCGGCCTGATTCCGGCGACGATCGCGCCGTATGTGATCCGCGCGCTCGGCGAGCAGGCATCGCGGCGCTATTTCGTCACCGCCGAGGCATTCGACTGCGCGAGCGCGTTGCGTCTCGGGCTGGTCAGCGAAGCGGTCGGCGCGGAACAGCTCGACGCGACCGTCGCGAAGCTCGCGCAAACGCTGTGCGCGAACGGTCCGCGGGCGGTGCGCGCGTGCAAGCGGCTCGTGCAGGACGTGGCGGGCCGCGAGCTGGACGACGCGCTGATCGAAGACACGGCGGCGCGCATCGCGCGCACGCGAGCCGGTGCGGAAGGGCGCGAAGGCGTCGCGTCGTTCCTCGAAAAGCGCACACCAGGCTGGCGCAACTGATGCAACCGATGCGCCACTTTCATCGCATCTTTTATGCCTCGCTAACGACAACCGCCCCGTAGCGCCTATTTCATCGAGACACTCATGTTCAACAAGATCCTGATTGCCAACCGGGGCGAGATTGCGTGCCGCGTCGCCGCGACCTGCAAGCGGCTCGGCATTGCGAGCGTGGCCGTTTATTCCGACGCGGACGCCAACGCGAAACACGTCGCCGCATGCGACGAAGCGGTCCATATCGGTGGCTCGACGGTGGCGGAAAGCTATTTACGCATCGAGCGCATTGTCGAAGCCGCGCGCGCGACCGACGCGCAGGCCGTGCATCCGGGCTACGGCTTTCTGTCCGAGAACGAGGATTTCGCGCACGCGTGCGAAGCGGCCGGCATCGTCTTCATCGGACCGCCGGTCGAGGCGATTGCCTCGATGGGCTCGAAGGCCGCGGCAAAAGCATTGATGCACGCGGCCGCGGTGCCGCTCGTGCCCGGCTACCACGGCGACGACCAGGAGCCGCAACTACTGCAGCGCGAAGCCGATGCGATCGGCTATCCGGTGCTGCTGAAGGCGAGCGCGGGTGGCGGCGGCAAGGGCATGCGCGTGGTCGAACGCGGCGCGGATTTCGCGGCGGCGCTGCTGTCGTGCAAGCGCGAAGCGGCGAGCAGCTTCGGCAACGACCGGGTGCTGATCGAAAAGTATCTGACGCGGCCGCGTCACGTCGAGGTGCAGGTGTTTGCCGATCGGCACGGCGGCGCGGTCTGGCTGTTCGACCGCGACTGTTCGGTACAGCGGCGCCATCAGAAGGTGCTCGAGGAAGCGCCGGCGCCGGGGCTCGACGCCGGTGTCAGGCGCGCGATGGGCGAAGCGGCGGTGGCCGCCGCGCGCGCGGTCAACTACGTCGGCGCGGGCACCGTCGAGTTCATCATGACGCCGGGCGGCGAGTTCTATTTCATGGAGATGAACACGCGCCTGCAGGTCGAGCATCCGGTCACCGAGATGGTGACGGGGCAGGACCTCGTCGAATGGCAATTGCGCGTCGCGGCCGGCGAGCCGCTGCCGCTCGCGCAACAGCAACTGACGCTCGACGGTCACGCCATCGAAGCGCGCATTTACGCCGAGCATCCGGCGCGCGGCTTCCTGCCGTCGACGGGCACGCTCAAGCATCTGCGCATGCCCGAAGGCGTCGAGTTCGCGATCGACGCGGCGGGTCTCGGCGAGTCCGGCCGCAAGGCACCGGTGCGCATCGACAGCGGCGTGCGCGAGGGCGATACGATCACGCCGTTCTACGATCCGATGATCGCGAAGCTGATCGTCCACGGCGCGACGCGCGAGGAAGCGCTGGCGCGTCTGGCGCGTGCGCTGCATGCGTGCGAGGTGGTCGGGCCGCATACGAACGTCGAGTTTCTGCAGCGCATCGTCGCCAGCGAGCCGTTTGCGAGCGGCGATCTCGACACCGGCTTGATCGAGCGTCATCACGATGCGCTGTTCGCGCCGGCGAAAAAGCCGTTCAAGGAAGCGCTCGCGCTTGCGTGCGCCGCGCTGCTCACGCGCGAGGGCGGCACTGCGCACGGCGCGTCGCCGTGGGATGCGCTGTCGCACTGGCGCCTGAACAGCGGCTATACGCAGACGCTCGGCTGGCGCGTGATCGATGACGGCGCGAACGACGACAGCGCCGACGCATTCACAGTCGTATTCGCGCGCAACGGCGACACGCGGTCGCTCGAACACGACGGCGTGCGGGAAGGCTTCACATGGTCGGCCGGTACGGGCGCGCACGAGTTTCGCGCGACGCTCGGCGATGCGCGCGTGACGGGCCGCGTGTTCGTCGACGGCGACCGGTTCCACGTGTTCTGCCTCGGCGCGACACTGGCATTCGAGTGGCAGAACCTGCTCGCGCATGCCGCCGATGCCGAGGGCGGCGAAGGGCGGCTGACCGCGCCGATGCCGGGCAAGGTGATCGCGGTGCTGGTGGAGCCGGGCGCGGTGGTCGAGAAGGGCGCGCCGCTGATCGTGATGGAAGCGATGAAGATGGAGCACACGATCGGCGCGCCGGCGGCGGGTACCGTCGCCGAGGTGCTGTATGCGGTCGGCGATCAGGTGGCCGACGGTGCGCAGTTGCTGGTGCTGGAGGTGGGGTAAGCGCGTGATTCGGCACTACGCGAGACGCGTGTAGCCGGCGGCGCGCGCTTCGCTTTCGAGCTGGCCGATGCGTGCGTAGTCGGCGAGCGGCAGCGTCGAAAATCCTCTTAAACGCAGGCGTTGCGCGCGCTCGGGCCGAACCGTCAACGTTTCGTTCAGCGCGTCGCGCAGCGTCGCGATCGTCGCCAGGGGCACGTTGGTCGCCGCGATCAACGGCAAGCCCGGCGACGCGGCGGTCATGCCGATCGCGCGCACGCGCTTCGCCAGTTCTGGCAATACATCGCACACAAACGCGAAGGTCACGCAGTCGATCGCGGCGACGTCCGCGCGATTGTCGGCGACCGCGCGCAGCGAGCCGAGATGCGAGCCGGTGCGCAGCACCCCGCCGAAAAACATGCCGGCGCGCGCGAGCGGCGCGACTGCGTGGCGAAACGCGTTCATGCCGCTGTTCGAATCGTCCTGGTTGTACGCGGCGCGCGCGCCGCGGCAGGAAGCGAGCGTATCGAACTGCGCGTCGGCGCGCGTGACCAGCACGCTCGAATAATGCGCGCCATCGCAGCCCGGCGCGTCGAAGCAGGGTGTCGCGATCAGTTGGACCTGCTCGTGCAGACCGCGCATCAGCGGATAGCCGCATGTTTGCGAGATCAGCAGGTTCGGGCGCCGCCAGAAGCCGTGCAACTCTTCATCCGGTTCGACGATGCGGCACGCGGGCTTGACCCGGCGCAGCACGTCGTCGAGCCACTCGCGCCACTCGAGGTCGAGCGCGGGTGTCACGTTATACATCGGCAGGGCGGCGATCCAGGTCATAGCGGCGATTCCGGCACGCCTAATGTCTGACCATCTTGAATTCGTCGAGCCCGAGGCGCACCGATTCGGTCGGTACGAACTTCCATTTCTGCGCGGCGACCGACAGGATTTCGTCCTGCGCGTCCTCGAACGCGACGAGCAGATCCTGCTTGCGGTTGCTCGCCGCGCCGCAGAAAGCCACGAGCGCCTCGGCGCTGACCTCGAAAATCTGCGCGCGATCGTCGCAGCACACGCGGAATGCAACCGTTGCGCATTCCGTCACACAGGGCCGGAACCCTTCATCGACATAGACCGACATGGCGAACTCCTTCGGACGCCCGAATCGACAGGATGACAAACCGCGCGCGCCGGGTATGTTGGAGAACCGGCATTCACGGCGAAATGCCCGGCGCCGCGGTTCGCGCGGCGGTCCGGTAGCTGGCTGAAAACACGCCAGAAGCTGGCCGGAGGGCTCGTGTGGAGCCGGGGCCAGGACCACGGTGAGGAACCGTGGCCGGAGGACAGCCGGTTGCGGGGGCCGGGTCCCGTTTTGCTCGTGCGGTTGACCGTCGTGGCCAGCACCATGCTCTGTGTGACCGGACGATTGGCTGCCGCGTTCCGGAACTTGCGGTCAGGCTGGGTACGGTCGCCCATCGGGCACTGTTCGGAAAACGCTTAAATCAGTCCAGGCAATCTGCTCACCGCGCCGAATCCTGCTGCTGGTCGGCGCAGGTATCTACTTTACGATTCGCGCGCGTTTCGTGCAGACGATGAACCCCGGCTGCCCGCGAAATCGAGCCGGCGGATCAGCGGCCCGAGCGTGGTCGCCTGAATCAGCAGGCTGAACACGACCACCAGATACGTGACGCCGATGAACATCTCGCGGCCGTGAAACTCCGGCAACGACAGCGCGAGCGCAATCGAAATGCCGCCGCGTAACCCGCCCCATGTCAGCACGAGCGTCGAATGCGGATTGAGCCGCCGGAAATTCTGCAACGCGAGCAGCGGAATCGCGACGCTGACGGCGCGCGCGAGCAGCACGACCGGAATCGCGGCGAGCCCGAGCCAGACGATTTCGACGCGCAGCGACAGCGCGATGATTTCGAGCCCGATCAGCCCGAACAGCAGCAGATTGAGCAGTTCGTCGAGCAGGTCCCAGAAGTTGAACAGATGCTCGCGGGTCTTTTCCGACATCGACGTCAGCGCGCCGTGATTGCCGATCACGAGCCCGACGATGACGACCGTGAGAGGCGCGGACACATGCAGTGCTTCCGCGAGACTGTAGCCGCCGGTGGCGAGCGCGAGCGTGATCAGAATTTCGACCGGATAGCTGTCGATGCCGCGCAGCAGCAGCGACGCGCCGAAGCCGAGCAGCGCGCCGAGCGCGAGCGCGCCGGCGACTTCGCGCAGCAGGTCGAGCGCGACCGCGTTCGCCGAAAACTCGTTCGCGCCGGTCGCGAGCCCGACCAGCGTGACGAACGCGACGACGGCGGTGCCGTCGTTGAACAGCGATTCGCCGGTGATCTTGGTTTCGAGGCTTTCGGGCGCCGCGGCGCGCTTGAGCACGCTCAGCACCGCAATCGGATCGGTCGGCGAGATCAGCGCGCCAAGCGTCAGACACCACAGCAGACTGACCGGATAGCCGAGCCACTGCGCGACGTAGAAAAAGCCGAAGCCGATCACCGCGATCGAAATCAGCACGCCGACGGTGGCGAGCATCAGCACCGCGCGCCGCTGCGTGCGCATCTTCGACAGATCGACGTGCAATGCGCCGGCGAACAGCAGCAGACTGAGCAGGCCGTGAAACACGATGTCCGCGAAATCGACCTGCACGACGATTTTGCGGGCCGCGACCGCCATGGCGGGATAGTAGAAGCCGAGCGCCGAAATGCCGACGCAGACGACGAGCCCGACCGCGGTAATGCCGAGCGTGTCGGGCAGCTTGATGAACCGGTAGTTGACGACGCCGAACAGCGCGACGATGGTGAACAGCACACCTGTGATCTGGAATACGCTCATCGTAATTTAATTCGAGACGGTATCTGAATGACGCGACTGCTTCGGCCGGCAAAAGATCGATATGCCCGCGTGGCCTGATAAAAACCCGGCCGGGCAGATGAGCTCTTTATTCAAACCTGGCAGACGGCGCCAATCGGATACGGCGTCTTTTTTATCGGACCGTAGCCATTCCGCGTCTGGCGGAGACTACGAACGGATAGCGGTGAACCGCGCTCGGCGCGGCGCCGCCATTGGAGCGCCATGAATGAAATGGCTATTCTCGGACTGCCGATGCGCAAACGGAGTTCCGGGTCGGCGTTTTAAATCTGGATCTCCTTATTTCGAGATATTTTATTTTGAGAATCCGTGTTCGGCTGTCGGGCGACGCATTTGCATCACCCGAACATGTTTCGAGTCGCGTTATCGTATTCAGATAACCTACAGAGACTATGCGATAATCAACGCGTTGCAAACCGAGGAGGAATATGCCTTGACGACCGCCAAGCCCAAAGTTTCCCGAAAATCAAAGGCCGAATCGGTCACCGTGGCCGGCGATCCCACGATGTCGTCACTCTATGTACAGTCGGTGGAAAAGGCAATGACCGTCCTGACCGCTTTCGACGGAAGCAAGCGGCAGTTGTCGTTGTCCGAGATAGCGTCGATCACGGGTTTCGACATGAGCGCAACCCAGCGCTTCACGTTCACGCTCGTCACGCTCGGCTATTTGTCCAAGGATCCGGAGAGCCGGAAGTACGAGCTTTCACCGAAGCTGCTCGACTTTACCTACCACTATCTGACGTCGAACGAGCTGGTCAGCCGTGCGACACCTTATCTTCAGCAACTCGGATCGGAAACGGAGGAAGCGACCAATCTGACGGTGCTCGACGGTACCGACATCGTGTTCGTGCTGCGCATCGTGAGCCGCAATGTGTTCAATGCGCACGTCATTACGGGCACCAGGCTGCCCGCCTATTGCACGGCGCCGGGACTCGCCATCCTGGCCACCTTCAGTGACGGCGAGGTTCAGGATATTCTTTCCCGTAGCAATCTGATTGCCTATACGTCGTCGACCGTATTTCAACCGGGAAAGATCAGGGAGCGCATCGCACGCATTCGCAAACTCGGCTACGCACACACGGAAGACGAGTATTTCGTCAGCGATATTTCCACAGCCGCGGCTATCACCAACGCGCACGGGCGAGCCATCGGCGCCGTCAACATCGCCGTTGCTCGTCCGCGCTGGCAGCCCGACCGTGACGAGAAGCGTTTTGCGGATCTCGTGATCCACACCGCTTCGGCTATTTCCTCACGGCGCCGAAGCGATTAGCGGTCCCGTTTTCATGCGCCGTCAAACGGCGCCCAGTTCGTCGCCGAGCTGTATCGAGCGTGCTTTCGCCGCGAGCGCGCCACGCCTGATGCCGGCCGCGACGCCTGCTTCCGCGAATGCTGCCAGCGCCGCCGCGGTCGTGCCTCCCTTCGAGGTCACGCGCTCGCGCAATACCCCCACGGCCTCGGACGATTCATCCGCGAGCTGTACCGCGCCTTTGAACGTCGCCAACGTCAACGCGCGCGCATTCTCCGGAGAAAAGCCGAACTCCTCGGCCACCGCTTGCATCGCTTCGATGAAGTAAAAGACGTAGGCGGGGCCGCTACCGGAAATGGCCGTCACCGCATCGAGATCGTCTTCGGCGTCGAGCCACACCACGACGCCCACGGCGCCGAGAATGAGCGTCGCGCGCTCGCGATCCTCGCTGCCGGATTCGACCGTGGCGAATAGGCCCGTGGCGCCCAAACCGACCAGCGCCGGCGTATTGGGCATGGCCCTGATCACACGTGCGTGCCCGCCGAGCCAGCGCGCAATCTCTCGCACCCGGACCCCGGCGGCGACGCTGATGACGAGCTGATCGCGAAGCAGCGGCGCAAGCAGCGTACAGGTCTCCTTCATCTGTTGCGGCTTGATTGCAAGGACAATGACGTCGCTATCCGAGATGCGAGCATCGATACCTTCGCGCGTTTCGATGCCGAAGGTCGTACTGCACCTCATACGTGGCTCCGCGCCGGGATCGATGGCCACAATATTCTCAGCGGCAATGTCACGGCTGATCAATCCGCCGATGAGCGCACTGGCCATGTTTCCCGCGCCGATAAATGCAATCTTCATTGTCAGCTCACTCTCTCTTTCTCTCTGGATCTACGCGGTCTTCAACGAAAGTGCCGCGCGTGACTCGCCGTTGCGGCGCTTCGACGAAATGGCGGAGGCCGCCGAAATAACGAGATCAGCAAACCGGCGTTCGTCACGCGCGGCATCCCACCGCGGCCGGCCGACGGCGATATTGACCGCGCCCACCGCGCGTCCGTGCGTGTTGGTAATAGCCGCCGCCGTTGATATGTCGCTGACGAAGTACTCGTCTTCAGCGTGTGCATAGCCCTGCTTGCGAATCCGCGCGATGCGTTCCCTGATCCTGTGCGGCTGATACACCGTGCAGTGGGTATGCGCGATCAGATTCGAGCGCGCGAGAACGTCATCGATTTCTCCGTCGTCGAACGTGGCGAGGATGGCGAGCCCCGGCGCCGTGCAATACGCGGGCAGCCTGGTGCCCGTGATGACATCGGCATTGAACGCATCTCGACTCACGACGCGCAACGCGAACACGATGTCCGTGTCGTCGAGCACGGTGAGATTGGTCGCTTCCTCGGTCTCGGAACTGAGTTGTTGCAGATACGGGGTTGCCCGACTGACCAGCTCATTGGACGTCAGATAGTGATAGGTAAAGCCGAGCAGCCTGGGCGAAAGCTCGTATTTGCGGTTCTCCGGATCTTTGAACAGATAGCCGAGCTCCGCGAGCGTGAACGTGAAGCGCTGCGTCGCGCTCATGTCGAAACCCGTGATTGCGGCAATTTCAGAAAGCGACAGCTGGCGCTTGCTGCCATCGAACGCGGTCAGCACCCTCATCGCTTTCTCCACCGATTGAACGTAGAGCGACGCAGCGGCCCGCTCGGCGACAGCCGCTTCGGATGGCGCCCCGGCAAGCCGGTCCGGCCTCATGCAGTCGTTTCCCGCAGCCGGTCCCACGCGTCGCTCAGGTCCCTCGAAATCAGGTGTTTCCTGATCCGCTCGCTCGGCGTCAACTCGAAGCGCTCGACGGCCCGGTAGTAGCGCGGGAGCTGAAAGCTGGCGAGTTGCGTGGCCGCCCACGCGTGCAGAACCGACCACTCCACCGGCGCATCCTTGAACTGTACGTTCAGCAGGATTTCCTGCTCGCCTATCGACGATGCCACCCCGATCGCCGCGCTCGCGCTCACCGCCGGATGACTGGCGAAAACGCGTTCGATCTCCCAGGCGGAGACGTTTTCACCCCGCACGCGCATGCTGTCGGTCTTCCTGCCAATGAAGAACAGGTCTCCATCCGCGTCGCGTCGCGCGCTGTCGCCCGTATGCAGCTTGCCGTCGCGCAGGGCCGAGCGGGTCGCCGCGTCGTTCTCCAGATAGCCGGGAAGGAAAGCACCCTCCACGCGACTCGACAGCACGATCTCGCCGGGTTCGCCGACGCCCACGGGCTCGCCGTTTTCGTCCAGCAGTTCCACCTCCAGCCAGGGCAACGCCTTGCCGATCGAGCCCGGCTTGTCGTTCGTGTTCACCGTCGCGAAGCTCGAACACTCGGTCATGCCATAGCATTCGCGCAATTGCACTTTCAGGCGCGATTCCACCGCGCGCCATGCCGTCGCGCTGACACCCGCGCCCCACGCTACCCGCAGCGTGTGCTGCTCGGGTTGTGCCTCCTTCGGGAGTTGCATGAGGATATCGAGCACGCCGCCCAGGTAATGTAACTGTGTGGCGCGTGCCTGCGCGACCTGCTCCCAGAACCGGGACGCCGAAAACCGCGGGACCACGTGCAATTCCACCGCGGCGAGAAACGGCAGCATCAGCATCTGCGCGCCTCCGATATGGCAAAGCGGCTCCCATAGCAGAAGGCGGTCTCCGCCGCGCACGTCGGCCACCGTGAGCGCCGCCTCGCTTGCAATGCGCATCATGCGGTGGGTGAACACCACCCCTTTCGGCGCGCCCGTGGTACCCGACGTATAGATCACGCATAGCGGCGCGTGCGGCTCGATGGTCGGCTCTTCCAGGCGCGCGGCGCTGTCGGCTTCGGAGTACGCGGGCAATTCGACGCGTACGGTATCGCCATATTCGACGTCGCTCAGTACGTCGTCGAATTCGGGCTCGGAGACGAAGAGCCTGGGCTTGGCATGGTCGAGCAGATACTCCAGCCCGGCGCGGCGCAACTTCGTATTGACCGGTACCCAAACGAGGCCGCTGACGATCAGCGCGTAAATGAGGTGGACATGTTCCACACTGTTGCCGAGCATGACCGCGACGCGGTCACCCGGCACGAGCTGCCGCTGGTGGAACCACCGTTGCATCTGCGCGATACGTTGCGCGCTCTCGGCGCCGGTCACGGCCTGATCGCCGAAGTGCAACAAGGTTCGATTCGCCCCGTTACGCAATCCGGCTGCGAGAAGCGGCGCGCAGTCGAGGGCATCCAGCGTGTGACGCTGGGGAAAAAATTCTGAATAAGGATGCATGGATGAAAAGTCTGTTGACGTCCTGCTCAGCGCGCGCGTCGCTTGAGCCATGAAGAAACGAGTACTACCGCGGCGATAAGCACGACGAGCGTGGTCGAAACGGCGGCAAGCGTCGGCGTGATGGCCAACTGGATGTCGTCCCACATCTGTTTCGGCAATGTGGTGTTGATGCCGCCGCTCACGAAGATGGCGATCGTCAGATCGTCGAACGACACGATGAAGGCGAACAGGAATGCCGCGGTGATGCTCGATATCAGCAGCGGCATCACGATGGTCGCGATGCGGCGCAGAGGCGAGGCGCCCATCACGCTCGCCGCGTCGTCCAGACGCCAGTCGAACTGCTTGAAGCCCGCGGCAAGCGTGACGACCACGTAGGGGATCGCGAGCACCGTATGACCGATCACGAGTCCGGTATTGGTGCCGGTCAGACCGAAGCTGGCGAACAGATAGAGCAGGCCTACGGCGATCACGATGCGCGGCACGATCAGCGGGGCGACGAGCAGCGCGAACAGTGGCTTGCTGGCGCGTTGCGTCATGCGGGTCAGCGCGAGCGTGGCCCCGAAACCCAGCAGCAGCGACAGCAACGCGGTCGAGAAGCCGACCTGGAAGGAACGGAACAGCGCGCTTTGCCAGACCGGCGATTCGAGGAAGGTCCCGAACCATTTCAGGCTGAAGAGTTTCGGCGGGAACGCGATGTAGTCGGACCGGGTGAACGCGTAAGGGATGACCGACAGCACGGGCGCGACGAGTACCGCGAGCACCGCGAAAGTGTAGAGGCGCAGCGGCCCGAAGCCGCTCGACGCGGACGCTGCCTGGCTCGTGAAGCGCCGGCGCGCCAGCGGCGTCGCGATCCTGCCGGCCGCCTGGAGCAACGCGAGTTTCATGCCGCCCGTGCGTGCGCCGCGCCGACGCTCGCGTATCTCGCCCGTCAGTGAGGAAAGGCCCACCACGCGGTCATAGACCAGGAAGATGGCGATCGAGCATACGAGCAGCACGGTGGACAGAGCGCCCGCGAAGCGCATGTCGAACAGTTCGAGCACGGACGAAATGACGAGCTGCGCGATCATCGTCTCCTTGGGCGTGCCGAGCAGGGCCGGCACGATAAAGAAGCCGAGACTCGAAACGAACACGAGCAGGCCCGCTGCCGCCACGCCCGGCGCGGAGAGAGGGAAGAACACCGTGAAGAAGCTCATGCCGCGCTCGGCGCCGAGGGTTTCGGCCGCCTGCGCAAGGCGGTCGTCGATACCGCGCATCACCGGCAACATGGTCATGACGGCGAGCGGGAGCATCGCGTGAACCATGCCGATCAGCACGCCCGTCAGCGACGGCATCATTCCGTCGGTCTGGTGCACGAGCCCGAGCGCGAGCGCAATCGTCGAGAGCACGCCCGTTTTCGAAAGCAGCAGCATCCATGCATACGTCTTCACCAGGTAGCTGGTCCAGAACGGCAACATGATCCAGAGCACCCAACGCTCGCGCGAGCGCGCCGGGAGGCGGCTCAGCAGATACGCGACGGGATAGCCGAGCAGCACCGAAAGCGCCGCGGTCATGAAGGAAATCGAAAACGTGATCCACAGAACCTTCGCATACACGGGCGTATGCGCGATCCGCTCGAATTGTCCAAAGCCGAAAGCGCCATCCGCGTCGAACAACCCGCCTTGCAGGATCTTGCCGACCGGCACGATGAAAAACACCAGCAGGAAAACCAGCGTGGGCGCCACGGGCAGCAATCGCATCAGCTTCGTGAGCCATGCGGCGCGGCGCGCCCGGCCGGCAATACGTGGAGGCTGCGCCTCGGCGAGGGTCATTCTCATGATCTGTTCTCCTGCTTCATGCGGACAGCAGCGTCGTGCGATGCGGGTCCCATGTCAGCCCCACGGTGTCGCCGAGCCGGGGCTTCAGGCTGCGCTCGCAGCGCACGTTGATCTGGCTGCCGTCGCTGAGGGTCAACTGCACGCGTGTGTCGCTGCCGAAGAAAACGATGTCCGACACAGTGCCGTCGAAATAACCCTGTTTCGGCTCGACGAGACGCGGCGCTTCCGGACGCACGAGCAGACATCCCTTGAGGCCCGGCTGCGCCGGCTCGGGCAGCGGTACACGGCCGCCCGCGGCGAGCAGAATCGCCTCGCCGCCGGCACCGCGCGCTTCGCCCACCGCGCCTTCGAGCAGATTGGAATGGCCGATGAAGCCCGCCGCGAAGCGGGTGGCCGGGCGATCGTAGAGGTCTACGGGCGTGCCTACCTGTTCGATGCGCGCATGGTTCATCAGGCAGATGCGGTCGGAGAGCGTCAGCGCCTCGTCCTGATCGTGCGTGACATACACGAACGTCGCGCCGAGCTCCTTGTGGAGACGTCGAATCTCGGCCTGCATGTGCTCGCGCAGTTTCTTGTCGAGCGCGCCCAGCGGTTCGTCGAGCAGGATGACCGACGGCCGGTACGCGAAGCAGCGCGCCAGCGCGATCCGTTGCTGCTGGCCGCCCGAGAGCTCCTTCGGAAAGCGCTTTGCGTATTCGCTCATGCGCACCATCGCAAGCGCGCCGTCGACGGCCTCGCGCGTCTGCTCGCGCGACTTGCGCCGCATGCGCAGACCATAAGCGACGTTGTCCCACACGCTCATATGCGGGAACAGCGCATAGCTCTGGAACACCATGCCGATGCCGCGCTTGCCGGGTTCGACGTGGGTCACGTCGCGCCCGTCGATCTCGATGCGTCCTTCCGAGGGCGACACGAGTCCCGAAATCATTTGCAGCAGGGTCGTCTTGCCCGAACCCGATGGACCGAGCAGGGTGAGGAATTCTCCCGCTTGCACCGTGAGGTCGGTCGGCTCAAGGGCGACGGCTTCGCCGTATCGCTTCGCGATGCCCACTGTTTCCAGTTTTGAGCTCATCGCACCCTCCTCAGGAAATAATCCAGGTGTTGAAACGCTCCGTCACCTTCTGGCGGTTCTCCTCCCACCATTGCGGGCTCGGCAGGCGCATGTTGCGCAGGTTGTCGGGCGCAGTGGGGAGGATCGCGGCGCGCGCCGCGGGGATCGACGAGAAAGCATCGCGGTTGGTCGGGCCGTAGGCCAGCGTTTTGGTGAGAATAGACTGGCGTTGAGCGTCGGCGCAAAACCGCACGAACTGCTTGGCCATATCCGCGCGTGGCGTGCCCTTGGGAATGCCCCAGCCCTCGATCGAGTAAAGCCCCTGATTCCACACGATCCGCACCGGCGCGCCGCTGTCGCGCGCGGCCTGCGCCCGGCCGTTCCAGGTGGAAATCATGTCGACGTCGCCGCTCTGGATCGCTTGCATGGCCTGCGCGCCCGAGGTCCACCAGATGCTCACGTGCGGCTTGATCTTGTCCAGACTGCGAAAGGCGCGGTCGATATCGAGCGGATAGAGTTTGTCCAGTGAAACGCCATCGGCCAGCAACGCCTGCTCGAGCGTGTCGATGGGGCTGCGGCGCAGGCTGCGGCGACCCGGGAAGCGCTTGACGTCCCAGAAGTCCGCCCACGATTTAGGCCCGTTCTCGCCGAACTTGTCCTGACGATACGCGAGCACCGTCGCGTACACGTCGACGCCGAGCCAGTCCGACGTGACGGCCTCGGGCATGATCTGCGGATAATCGCTGGCCTTCAGGCCGATCGGCTCCAGAAATCCTTTAGCGTGCAGGTACGGAATGTCGGCGGAAAGCGTGAGCGTCGTGACGTCCCACACATAATTGCGCGTCTGCACCATCGCCGACAGTTGCGCGACCGGCTGCGACTCGCGAGCGACACTGACCACCTTGATGCCCGTCGCCTTCTCGAACGGATCGTAGAACGCACTGCGATAGGCGACCGTGTACGGGCCGCCCGGATCGGACACGACGATCTGTTTGGCCTGCGCAAGCGCGCCCACGGGCAACGCGCCGGTGACGGCCGCGAGGCCGGCCATGCCTGCGCCCTGAAGCATGCGGCGGCGCATCGGGTTGAACTGTTGTGACATGATTTGGCCTCCCGGCTGTTTTTGATGGTGACGATGTAGCGTTACTTCGCGCGCGCGCGGAAGAACTCTTCCATCATCCGCGCGGGTTCGCCGGAGTCGTAGGCCTCGCGCTGGATGCGGATGCCCGACTCGATTGCGTCGCGAAAGCCGGGGTCCGTCATTTCACGGAAGCGCTGCTTGTCGAGCCGCATCGCGACGGGCGGCTTTGCCGCGAGCTGGCTGGCGATCTCGAGCGCCTTGCTGAATACCTCTTCCTCGGAAACGAGGTAATGGATCAGGCCGATGCGCTCGCACTCCTGCGCCTCCATCAGACGACCCGTCAGCGTGAGTTCGATGGTGCGCGACATGCCGAGCATCGAGTTCATGATCCACGGGCCCGTCGTGCTGGCGATGCCGGCGTTGATCTCCGGTTGCCCCATCTTGACGCCCGGATGGCCCACGCGGATGTCACCGAGCAGCGCCACCTGAAACGCCGAGCCCGCCGCCGTGCCGTTGAGCGCCATGACCAGCGGCTTGCTGAGGCCGCGCAGCACCGCGTAGTAGCGCTCCCATTCCTTCACCCAGGCGACGGCCCGTTCGCCGTCGAAATCGTGCGCTTCCGACAGATCCTGCCCTGCCGAAAAAGCGCGATTGCCCGCGCCCGTCATGACGATCGCCGCGACCTGCTCGTCGGCATCGAAGCGCTCGAGCGCTGCGATGATCTCTTCGCGCATGGCCGTGGTCCAGGCGTTCAGGCGTTCGGGGCGATTCAGCGTGATGACCGCGACGCGGCCGTGGTTCGACAGCAGGACATCGTTGCTCATGAGTTATCTCTATCCAATAGTTGATGGTGAATAGAAATATATGCGTGCCAAAAAATAGCTGCAAGTCCAAATTGACGGGGGTTTACGCTTATATTGCGTCGACGTTGCAACCCGGGGCTGACGCGGGTTGCAACGTCGCGGGCATCGAACGGGCGTGCGTGAAAGGCAGCGGCGAGCGCCGCGTTCAGCCGATGAGCCAGGTGTTGAAGCGCTCGGTCACGGCCTTGCGGTTCTTGTCCCACCACGCCGCGTTCAGGTTGACTTCCTGCCGGATGTTGTCGGGGGCGGTGGGCAGCAACGCCGCGCGGGCCGGTTGAATGAAGTCGAACGCCTTGCTGTTGGTCGGCCCCGCCGCCACCGTGTTGGCGAGAATGGCCTGTCGCGCCGGATCCGCGCAGAAGCGCACGAACGCCTTGGCGTCTTCGGCGCGCGGCGTCCCCTTGGGGATGCCCCAGCCTTCGATCGCGTAGGTGCCGTCATTCCAGACGATCACGACGGGGGCGCCGCTTTCGATCGCCGACTGCGCGCGCGAACTCCACGTGATGATCTGGTCGGCTTCGCCGCTCTGCAGAAGCTGGGTGGCCTGCGCGCCCGTGGACCACCACACCGCGACATGGGGCTTGATCCTGTCCAGGCTGCGGAAGGCCCGCTCGACATCGAGCGGATAGAGCTTGTCGCGCGGCACGCCGTCGGCCATCAGGGCCTGCTCGAGAGAGTCGACCGCGTTTCTGCGCAAGGCACGCCGCCCCGGGAAGCGGTTCACGTCCCACATGTCGCGCATGCTCCGCGGCCCGTTCGCGCCGTAGCGATCCTTGCGGTACGCGAGCACGGTGCCATAGACGTTCACCCCCAGCCAGTCCGGCCGCACGGCCTCGGGGATCATGCCCGGCAGTTGGGCGGCATCGAGGCCGATCGGTTCGAGAAAGCCTTGCTGCTCCAGTTGCAGCACGTCCGCCGACAGCGTCAGCGTGGTGACGTCCCAGATGAAATTACGCGTCTGCACCATCGCCGAGAACTGCGCGAGGGGCTGCGACTCGCGAGCGGTGCTGATCACGCGGATGCCCGTCGCGTGCTCGAACGGGTCATAGAATGCCTTGCGATAGGCCGGGCCGTAGGGGCCGCCGGGGTCGGTCACGATGATGTGCCTGCCGGTCTGGGCACGCGCGGCGGGCGCCAGCGCGCCTGCCGCAACGAGACCGCCGATCGACTTGAGGACTGCTCTGCGCTGCGTATTACAGGTGCCACTCATGTTCACCCTCCTGGAGGACGGATACTGCGACGTGGTGGATCTGCCGATCGGCGCGCTCAACGCCCGACGAATCGCGGGGCCGTCTTGGTGCGGAATGCCGTGACGGCCGCTTTGTAATCCTCGGATTCCTCGATGTCCGAGATCTGCTGACTGATTGCCGGAGCCGCATCGACGAGGGTGTCGGTACATATCGCGTTGATCTGCATCTTGCTGCCTCGCAGTGAGAGCGGCGCCTTGTCGAGCATCGGCTGCGCAAAATCGAGCGCCGCTTCGAGCACGTCCGTATCGGTCAACGCGTCGAAGAAGCCCGCGCGGGTCGCGCTCTTCGCTTCGACGAACTCGCCGGTGTAGAGCCAGCGGCGCGCCACCGACGCGCCCACCAGATGCACGAGACGCTGGATGTGCGCGGTCGGATAGATGAGGCTCAGCTTCGCGACCGGGATGCACACGCGCGCGGAATCGTGCGCGATGCGGAAATCACAGCACATAGCGAGGCTGACCGCGCCGCCTACACACGCTCCGCGCATGGCCGCGAGCACTGGAAACGGCGTGCGCAGGAGCGCGTCGAATGCCGCGACGATCGAATCGCGGTGACGCTGCGCGGCTGCCGGATCGGCTTTCGCGGCGTTGTAGGCGACGATGTCGTCGCCGGCACAGAAGTGTTCGCCCGTTCCGCTGATGATCGCGGCGCGTATTTCAGGGCGCCGCGCCAGTGCGTCGAATGCATCCGAGATGGCCTGCCAGGTGGCCTGATTGCAGGCGTTGCGCTTTTCGGGCCGGTTGATTTGCACGAGTGCTACGCCGGGGCGCAGGTCTTCGACGATCAGCTCATGCATGTCGCCCTCCGTTGGCCGCCTGCGGCTGTGCCTTCGCGACCGTATAGCCCGAGGACTCCAGGTCCCACACGCCATCCAGTTGGCGCGTGAGCTCGTTCTTGCGGATCCGCTGGGTGGGTGTCCTGGGAAACTCGTCGATGAAGCTGACGTAGCGCGGTATCTGAAAATGCGGCATGCGCGATTCGCACCAGCGGATCAGATCGAGTGGCGCCAGTGTGTGGCCGGCGCGCAGTCGCACGAACAGCTTGAGTTCCTCCTCACCCAGCGCGCTCGGCACGCCGACGAGCGCCGACTCTTCGATCGCGGGGTGATCCGCGACGACGCGCTCGACCTCCCACGCGGCAATGTTGATGCCGCGACGGCGCACCATATCCTTGCTTCGGCCGGCGAAGTACAGGTATCCGTCGGCGTCGCGGCGTGCCAGATCGCCGGTCCTGAACCACTCGCCGCGCCACGCCGACTTTTCTGCCTCGGGATTGCGGAAGTAGCCGAGAAAACCCAACCCGGGAACCCGCGCGCGCACCGTGATCTCGCCCACTTCGCCCACGGCCACCGGCTGGCCTTCGCCATCGGCAAGGACGACGTCGTAGTAGGCAAGCGGCTTGCCGATCGAGCCGGCGGGACCATCGGGATTCACCGTGACGAAGGTGATGAGTTCGGAAAGCCCGTAGCCTTCGCGCATCTGTACACCGAAGCGCTGCGAGAAGGTCTGCCAGATCTCGGGCGCACAGCCGCCGCCCCACGCGACACGCACGCCGTGCTCGCGATCGAGTGCTCGCGGCGGCTGATTCAGCAGCATCGGCAACACGCTGCCGAGATAGTGGATGTGGGTGACGCCGTGGCGCCGGGCGTCGTCCCAGAAATGCGACGCGCTGAACCGCTCGACCATCGCGAGCCGCGTGCCGCCGAGCAATGCGGAGATTGCGACCGCCACGCCGGCACCGTGATGCAGCGACTCCCAGAGCAGGAAGGTGTCGCCGGGTCGCGCATCGGTCAGGCGCAGGATCGCCATGGCGCCCGCTCGCAACGTGCGGTCCGATTTCAGCACGCCTTTCGGTGCCCCGGTCGTCCCCGAACTGGGCGTCAGCGCCAGGATGTCGTCGGGGTCCACCGCGTTGCCGCCGGTATCGCGGCTCGGCGCGGCGCCGTGTTCCGCGAACGCGTCTTCGCGCCACAACACCTGCTCCACTTTGCCGAGTTCCGGTGCGAGCGTTTCCGAATAAGCGCGATCGGCGAGCAATGCACGGGGGGCGAGATGTTCGAACAGATACGAGAGCGACGCCCCCTTCAGATGCACGTTGACCGGAACCCTTACGAGCCCCAACTGGGCAAGCGCAAAAATCGCGACCAGGTGATCCGGATGGCTCGGCAGCATCAGCCCGACGCGATCGCCGTGGCGCAGACCGCGCGCGTGGAGCAGGTCCGCCAGTGCGTCGACGCGCCGCTTCAGGTCGCCGATCGTCACGACCGTGTCGTTGAAGCGGCAATAGACGGCGTCGGGTTCCGCTTGCGCACGGCGCGCGAGAACGGCGGCGATGGTTTCGTCGGGAACCGGGTCGATTCCGACATGCGTGCAAGGGTCGATAGAAGAGTCAGTCATGAGGTTGGAAGGCGGGGGACGCCCTGGCAGAGAAAGAAACCCCCGATGCACGCATCCGCATGGCATCGGATCTGATATAATTGCTATGTAATTTTCTAAATTGCATAGCAATTTCAGCAACTATCCTAGTCGCGACTAAAAACAGCGAGAAGTCGGTGTATACCCGCGTGGATGAAACGGGCGGCCGGCAATGTTCCGACCGTAAGGCGGTGCTCTATACTCGCGACGTCGAAGCTGCCGTGGCGAATCACAGCGCCGGCGCGCGGCAGGCAAATCAAGGGGAGCGAGATCTTGAGTGAAACAGTGTTAGGCGAAGCCGAACTCGACGAGCGCCTGTACGTGGCCTCCGTCGCCAAGGCCATGCGTGTGATGGAGACGTTCGACCAGACGAGCCCGCAATTGTCGATTTCGGACATCGCCACGCGCAGCGGCTTGGGGCGCAGCGCCACGCAGCGTTTCGTCTATACGCTGCACAGCCTGGGCTACCTCAAACGCGACCCCGCCTCGAAGCTCTATTCGCTTTCCGCGAAAATATTCCGCTTCGTGCACGGCGTAATCGGCGCAAATACCGCGCTCGAGCGCAGTTATCATCTGCTGTCGCAACTTGCGAAAGACACGCGCGAAACGATTTCGTGGGTCGAACTCGATGGCGACGAGATCGTGGTCATCGGTAACGTGCCGAGTGTGCATCTCGCGTCCATTACGCTTTCGGTCGGGAGCCGGTTCGTCGCATTGCCTTCGTCGTCGGGACAAGTGCTTCTGTGCAGACGCGAGGAAAGCGAACTGCTCGAAATGTTCGAGCGGCTGCCTGCGGCGGCGCGCGCGCGTTTCGGCAAGAAGAGCGCTAATGCAATTCTGGCGAGGCTCGACGAAGTGCGACGATGCGGATATTCGTTGACCGAAAAGAGTCTTGACGAAGGTAGTCTTTCTATTTCCGCGCCGGTTTTCGATTACGCCGGACAGCCGATCGCCGCAATCAATCTATCGACTTTGAGTTCGCGGTTTACCGCCGATGCCGCTCGCGAGGAACTGGTGCCGTTGGTACTGGCCGCGGCGCGAGCCGCCTCGGCAAATTAGGCGTTTTGTACCGCGGTGGTCGGGAGCCGGCGTGCCGGCAAGCGGACACCGGGAGCGACGCGGCACATTCTCAATTGGACGTTTGCTCCGCCGCATTCGGCACGGTCAGCTTGCAGCGCACCGGCAGCATGCCGAAGCGCGTCATGCCTTCGGCGATGGCCGCGCGGATCGTGCGAAACGAGCGGCTGCTCGCGAGTTCCGCGTGCTCGCTCGCGGAATCGGCCCATACCAGCAGAAAACGCGTGCGTTGCTCGTTGTCGCGGCGCCTCGATCGTCGACACCTATGCTTCAGTTTCTGGTGGCCCAGGGGAGTATGGCGCGGGATGCGTCGCGGTGAGAGCCGGGCGGAATGTTCTCGGGGATCCGTCCGGCCCTGGAGCGCAGATGCGCGGACCATCGCGCGGTACGTGGTGCTTTCGCTTTCGAGAAATCTCCGGATATCCGCTTCATGCCTTCGAACGAGCGGGGAGCGCTCAGGAACACTCGCCGTTATTCGCGTCCAGGCCGCCAATGCGAAAGTAATTCTCCAGCGACGTTATCTGGTCAGCCGCGACAATCGCACCGATATAGCCGTCCGGGCGCACGAGCGTCCAGGTACCGGGCTCGAGCGCGTAGGCGTCACGGAAGTGGCCTCTGTCGTCGATGAGATCACCATGCGTGCCGAAGCGATGAATGCGCAGCCCTGCTCGGGGCGCCACGAGCGCACGGTCGACACCGTAGCCGATAAGAGTCCAGTGAGTACCTTTGAACAACTCGAAAACGCGCGCTGAATGGCCGCTTGCGCGACGGATCGGAGCATCGGGTGCACGGTCGCCCGCGCGCAAGCCGGTGGAGCGTTCAGGGCACTCCATGGCAAGCGGGGACTCGGGGTAGCAAAGGTCGAGCTGTTGAACTTCACGGCCGCGCCGAAGCTCCCCGCGTTTCATGGCGTCGAGAAGTTGGGTGGAAAGACCGAGCATGCCGGCCGCGACCGGTCTGCGTTCTTCCTCATAGCTATCGAGGATCGCATCGGGCGCACCGGCGATTGCTGCCGCCAGCTTCCAGCCGAGGTTGTACGCGTCCTGGATGCTGGTGTTGAGTCCCTGTCCGCCCGTCGGCGGATGAATATGCGCGGCGTCTCCGGCGAGAAACACGCGGCCGTCCCGATAACGATCGGCAAGACGCGCATTCATGGTGTAGACGGATGCCCAGGACACTGACTGGACCCGGATATCGTCGCGCCCGGCGCGCTGCGCCACCATGGCGGCAAGACCCGCGGCGCGGAGATCGACATCGCCTTCGAGCGGAACCGGGGCCTGTATCTGGAACAGTTCCGTTCCCGCAAGCGGACATAGCGAAAGCTGCCGCGCCATCGAATCCTTGTTGAATCGATGCCAGGCGTCGCGTTCCAGCCCACTCAGGACGACGTCGGCCACCAGCGCGCGCACGCCCAGTGTCTTACCCGGAAAGCCGATGCCGAGGGTCGAGCGCACAAAGCTGCGGCCGCCGTCCGCGCCGATCAGATAGCGCGCGTGAATGACCTGCTCGCCGTGCCGGGCGGCAATATGCGCCGCTACACCGTCCTTGTCCTGCTCGATGCCGGTCAGCTCGCATCCGTACTCCGCCCGATGGCCGAGTTCGGCGAGACGTTCGCGCATGATCGACTCGGTGAGAAACTGGGGGACGAGGAGCGGCTGACGGTAAGGTTCAGCCGACGTGGGTGAGCCGTGTTCCACGATCTGTGATTCGAGGTAGCTGCCGTCGTCGCGATATTCGCGCTGCGGCGGATAGAGGCCCCCCGCCGCGACTACGCGGTCGATGATGTCGAGATCTTCGAAGATTTCCAGGGTGCGTGGCTGAATGCCCTTGCCGCGCGAGCCCTGGAATGGTTTGTCCAGCTTGTCCAGCAGGCGAAAGGACACGCCGTGCCGCGCCAGCTCGATGGCGAGGGTCAGGCCGGCGGCGCCCGCGCCGCAGATCAATACGTCCACCACTGGTTTTTTAGCCATCACTCGCCTCAACTATGTGTAATATGCACGCGATAGGAGCGATACTATGCCTTCCAGAAAAAACGTGCAAGATACACATATTTCCAGGCGGATCCGCGAGTTGCATCTCGCGTTGATCAGCATCGTCAGCGTGATGAATCGCCCCGAACTGGACGAGAGGATGGTGCGGGAAGCGGGCATTTCCCTCGATCGCGCGTTGTTCCCGCTACTGGTGCTGATCGAGCGGCTGGGCCCGATCGGCGTCGTCGATCTTGCCGGAAGGGTCGGGCGCGATCACACCACGGTCAGCCGTCAGGTTGCGAAACTCGAGAGCCACGGGCTGGTCGAGCGGCGAGCCGGTGTCGAGGATGGCCGTGTGCGGCAAGCCGTCGTTACGCCCAAGGGCAAGGCGATGACGGAGGCGGTGGATGCCGCGCGCGACCGGCTCGGCCGGGCGTTACTGAGCCGCTGGGAGCAGAAGGAAATCGACGAACTCGTGCGTCTGCTGCGGAAGTTCGCTGAGGACATCGAGGCCGGGACTTCCGGAGCCGGAATCTGATTCGGCCAACTCGGCAAACGGTGCCGATCCGATGAGCCGCAGTCGAGCGAAATTCAATGATCGACGCGCAATGACGTCGATCCAGTGTTGCGCCAGCCGCCTCCCAGCGCGCGATAAAGCGAAACCGCTGCCTGCAGCCGCGCCAGACGGAGCTGCACCTGTTCGTCTTCGACCGCATACAGCGTGCGTTGTGCATCGAGCACGTCGAGAGACGTTGCCGCGCCGGCGCGATAGCGGCTCTCGGCGAGTTGCAGGGTGCGGCGTGCCGCGAGCAGTTCACTGTCGAGGGCGACGGTTTGTGCGTCGACACCGGCGCTCGCGTTGAGCGCGCGCTCGACATCCGTAAACGCGGCGACGATCGATTGCCGATAGGCGGCGAGCATTTCTTCCTGCTGCGCCACGGCCAGATCGCGACTCGCCGCGAGCGAGCCCGCGTTGAAGATGGGCGCCGTCAATCCGGCGGCGAGGCTGTAAAGCGGATTGTCGAAAATGCGCACGGCCCGGTCACTTCCCGTGCCGGCATAAGCGGTCAGCGTCACCGACGGCAGCATCGCCGCGCGGGCAGCCGCCACGTCCGCGTGAACCGCCGCGAGCCGGGCCTCGTTGCCGGCCACGTCGGGCCGGCGCGTGATGAGCGACGACGGCAGGCCCGCGTCGATTGGCGGCGCCTGCACGTTGGCGAGCGAACGCGTGTCGATCGTAAAGCGCGACGCGGGTACGCCGAGCAGGATCGCCAACGCGGCCTCGCTGTCGTTCGCCTGTTGCCGGAGTTGCGCGACCTCGCGCTGCTGCGCCGCCACCACGGTGCGTTGCCGGGCGGCGTCGATCGGGGTCGCGAAACCCGCTTGCAACTGGGACTCGACAACGCCGAGCAGACGTTGCGCGGTCTGCAGATTGGCACCGGCAATCTGCTCGCGCTCGCGCAGCGCGACGGTTTGCAGCCATGTGTTCGCGACTTCCGCGGTAACCATGATCGTGACGGTTGCGCGATCGAATTCGGAAGCGTGTGCGCTCGCGAGCGCGGAGTCCCGCAGCGCGCGATTGCGTCCCCACAGGTCGAGTTCGTAGCTTGCGCTCACGCCGAATGAGAACGCATTGCCGCTCGGCAGATTGTCGTTGACCGAGAATCCGGCCTGGCGGCTGGCGTCGACGAATCCGTCGACGCTCGGGTACAGCGCGGCGCCCGCGATGCGCGCATTCGCGCGCGCCTCGCGCACGCGGGCAAGCGCGGCGGCGACGTCGTAGTTGCCGGTGGCGGCGCGCGCGATCAGCCGGTCGAGTTCGTCGCTGCCGAAGCGGCGCCACCAGTCGTCGGTCACGGCGTCGCCGGGTGCGCCGTCCGTCGCGTAGCGATAGGTCGCCGGCGGCGCGATGCCGGCATCGGGCGGCGGCGGGGCGCTGATGCAACCCGTGAGCGCCAGAAGCAGCGTGACGGAAAATCGTCTGTTCAAGTGCTCACTCGCTTGTCAGTGCCACGACCGGGTCCAGCTTCGCCGCCGTGCGCGCCGGCATGAAGCCGAACACGAGACCGGTCAGCAGCGCGCATCCGAAGGCGGCCACGATCGCGCGCAGCGAGAAGATCGTCGGCACGCCCGCTGCGATCAGCACCGCGCCGATCAGCAGGCCGCACAGCACGCCGGTGGCGCCGCCGATGCCCGACACGAGCGTCGCTTCGGTCAGGAACTGGCGCAGGATGTCGCGCTGGCGCGCGCCGGTGGCGATGCGAATGCCGATCTCGCGCGTGCGTTCCCTGACCGTCATCAGCATGATGTTCATCACGCCGATGCCGCCGACCACGAGCGAAATCGCGGCGATCAGGCCGAGCATCAGCGCCAGCATGTCCTGCGTTTCGGTTTGCGTCTTGATCGATGCCGCGCGGTTGTAGATCTGGAAGTCGCGCACGCGATGCGCGGCCTCCAGGCTGGCGCCGATCTGCCGCGCGGTCTGATCGGCCAGGTCGAGCCGGTCGATCAGCACCGAGATCCACGACAGGTTCGTCGTGCCGAGCACGCGATGGCTGCCGGTCGAAAAGGGCACGAGGATCACGTCGTCGTCGTCGGCATCGCCCGAAGTCGCGCCTTTTTCCTCGAGTTCGCCGATCACGAGAAGCGGCACGCTGTTGACCAGCACGTACCGGCCGACCGGATCGGCCGCGCCGAACAGCTTTTCGCGTACCCGCTTGCCGAGCAGCGCGACGGCGGCGAGATGCCGCTCGTCGGCGGCGTCGAAGAATACGCCGCGCACCGGCTTCCAGTTCAGCACGCGCGACGCTTCCGGCCCGACCGCCCACAGGCTCGTCTGGACGTCGGCGTTGCCGTGGCGCAGCGTCACCTGTCCCTGCAGGAACGGCATCGCGGCGCTGACGTTCGGCACGTCGCGCACGCGCTCGACGTCGGCCATCGTCAACGTTCCGCCGGGGCCGCGAACGTTGTCTCCGCCGGGCGTCACGTACATGCGGTTGGTGCCGAAGCTCGCCATCTTCGCGATGACTTCCTGTTCCGAGCCTTTGCCGATCGCCATCATCACGATGACCGACGCGACGCCGATGATCACGCCCAGCAGCGTCAGCAGCGTGCGAAAGCGATTGATCAGCAGCACGCGCCACGCGGCGCGCAACGCTTCCCGGCCGTCGGCGACGAACGATGCGGTATGCGCGACGCGGTCGGCCATCGCCGCCATGAACGCGTGACCGTCGAGCGAGGCCGGTGCGCGGCGCGCCTGTGCGCCGCTCGCCGAATCGCCGACGATCCGGCCGTCCCGAATCTCGATGATCCGGTGCGCGCGCGCGGCGACGTCCCGGTCGTGGGTGATCAGGATCACCGTGTGTCCCGCTTCGGCCAACTCTTCGAGCAGCGTCATCACCTCCGCGCCGCTGCGCGAATCGAGCGCGCCGGTGGGTTCGTCGGCGAGCAGAATGTGGCCGCCGTTCATCAGCGCCCGCGCAATCGACACGCGCTGCTGCTGTCCGCCCGACAGTTGCGAGGGCCGGTGATCGAGCCGCTCGCCGAGTCCGAGCCGCGTCAGCAACGCGGTGGCGCGCGTCGCGCGGGCGCGGCTGTCGGTGCCCGCATAGATCGCGGGGACTTCGACGTTCTCGCGCGCGGTTTCGGTTGCGATCAGGTGATAGCCCTGAAACACGAAACCGAATGCCTCGCGACGCAGCCATGCAAGCTCGTCGGCGTTGCATTGCGCGACGTCCTTGCCGGCGAAAAAATAGGCGCCCGCCGACGGCCGGTCGAGACAGCCGAGTATGTGCATCAGCGTCGACTTGCCGGAGCCGGACGCACCGACGATCGCGACGAACTCGCCCGCGTCGATTTTCAGCGTCACGCCGCGCAGCACGTCGACCGCCGGCGCGCTCGAGCCGTCGCCGTCCTTCGACGCGCCGCCGTACGAGCGGCGGATGTCGCGCAACTCGATCAGCGGCGCGCCCGCGGGCGAGGACCGCTGCTGGTGCCGATGCTGGTGCGGAATCGTGCTCACCACTGGAAGCGCCCGTCGATGGCGCGGCTGCGCCGGATCCCGGTGACGAGCAGGTCGCCCTGCCGGAGCCCGGCCAGCACCTGCGCGTGCAGTCTGTCGTGCACACCGATGCGCACGCGCCGTTCACTGATCCTGCCGTCGACCAGTACGCGCGCCAGATAGCTGCCGGCGTCGCCCGGCACCGGCGTCATCGCCGCGAGCGGCGCGGTCAGCACGTCGCGCGCGTGCGCGACGACGAAAAAAACCTGCGCGCTCATTTGCGGCATCAACTGCGCGTCGGTGTTCGCGACGTCGAACAGCGCCGTGTACAGCACGACCTTGCTGGCCGCGGGCGCGCCGCTTTGCGCGGCACCCTGCGCGGATTCTCCGACGGGGGCCGGATTCGGCGGCGCGGGCAGGATCTGCGTGACGCGGCTGGTCCAGCGCCGGTCCTCGCTGCCGAGCGTCGTGAAGTAGACCGGCATGCCGGTTTTCACGCGCAGCACGTCGGCTTCGGACACCTGGGTCCAGACGGTCATCGTCGACAGATCGGCGATGCGCATGATGATCGGCGTTTGATACGTCGCGTTCAGCGTCTGGCCTTCGCGGGCATCGAGCGTGACCACGGTGCCCGACATCGGCGCATAGATGCGCGTGTAGCCGAGCTGCGCCTCGTCGCCTTGCAGCGTGGACTGCGCGCCGTCGATCTGCGCGCGCAGACTCGCGATGGTGGCTTCGGCGCCGCGCAGCGTGGCGTCCGCCTCCTGCAGGTCCTGGGCGCGCGTCGAGCCTTCCGCCGTCATGCGCTTCTGGCGTTGCAACTGCTCGCGCGCGAAGTCGCGCTGTGCCAATGCGCCGGCCAGTTGCGCGCGCAGACTGTCGAGCGACGAGCGGTCCACGTCGACCTTCGCCTGCTGCACGCTCGGATCGATTTCGACGAGCAACTGGCCTTTGCGCACCTTGTCGCCGGCCTGAATGTGAATTTTGCGGATCTCGCCGGAGGCTTGCGCGCCGAGGTCGACGTAGCTGTGCGGTTGCAGCGTGCCCAATGCGGTGACGCTGGCCTCGATATCGCCGCGCGCGATCGCGACAGTCTCGACGTGCTCGACGGTCCTGAACAGCACGGCCCACAGGACGAACAGGACCAGCAGCGCGACAACGGCAAAGCCGACGGTTCGTGCGGGGAATGTGTAGGGTTGTCTCATCGAAGCGGTTCGGCGGCCGGCGCGGCGCGTCCGCCGACGATTGTCGCCGGCGGGCGCGCGCCGCGCGGCCTTGTTCTGGGTAGGGTGCCGCTGTTCCGTTTTCCGCGATCAGGTTCTGCTGCACGAGATCGCGATGCCTGCGCATCGTGCACGCGCCGCGCAGGATCGTAACGTTATTTCCGGATTGCTGCGATGACAGGCGACGGGACACGCGGTTTTTTCGCATCGTTCCCACGTTTCGCCAGTGTGTCCGCTACCTGATGCGCATAACGGCGCGGGTTCGATGCCGCGCGTCGCTTCAACCGGCCTTGGCGCCGGCAGGCGCGGTCCATTCGCGAACGAAGTCCGCGCGGTCCGGACGCGGCGTGGGGCGGGTGGACTCGCGCTGCGGCGTGCCGATGAACAGAAAGCCCAACAGACGCTCGGACGGTCCGAAGCCGAGGGCCGCATGCATCGCGGGTTCGTAGGTATCGTCGCCGGTGGCCCAGAAACCGCCGTAGCCGAGCGCATGAATCGCGTTCAGCAGATTCATCGTCGCCGCGCCCATCGACATCAGTTGCTCGATCTCCGGCACGTGCGACGCGGGATCGATCGCCGCGCCCAACGCAATCACCACCGGCGCGGCAAACGCCTTCTGCCGCCGGTGCGCATGAGCCGAACGCGGCTCGTCGGGCGCTCTCGCGCAGGCCAGATCGACCAGCACGTCGCCGAGCGCGCCGCGCGCGTCGCCGCGTACCAGCACGAAACGCCACGGCCGCAAACGGGCGTGATCGGGCGCGCGCAACGCGGCATCGAAAATCTTCGCGAGTTCCGCATCGTCCGGACCGGGTTCGGTGAGCGGCCAATGCGACTGGCGCGACAGTAACGAATCGAGCACGACTTGCGCGCGGTCGGAGGCTTCAGCGGTGAGAGCAGCGTTCGGGATCGGCGAATTCATGTCGTTTTGAGATAGCGGTTGAGCGTCGCATGATGGCGGATTTCTCTGGTAAATGCAAATGATTCGCATTCGCCGACAACCCCGAACGATCGCCGGAAAGGCGCGCCGCATATGGATTTCAGGCCGTTTTGCAGCGCTTGTTCGCGCCAGCAGGGTGCTTGACAAAGCAGGAGGCAGCGCTCAGAGTAGCGCTTCCAAACAACAATGATTCTCATTCATGGCACATGAGATCGACGCGCGTCGACAATGACGGGCGTCCGATCCAGCGTCGCCGTCACGGGCGGTTGACCGGTCTCGATGACGGTGGCGATAGGAGTGAGTCTTGTTTGCGTCATTCATCAACGGCGGCCGGCCGGCCGCGGTTCCATTGGAGCATTCATGAGCTGGGGCGACGAAGACACGAATTTCCACGTGGTCATCAACGACGAGGAGCAGTACTCGATCTGGCCGGATTACAAGGCGATTCCCGCCGGCTGGCGGCAGGTGGGCAAGTCGGGCAAGAAGGCGGAATGTCTCGCCTATATCGACGAGGTCTGGACCGACATGCGTCCGCTGAGCCTGCGCAAGGCGATGGCCGCCGATGCCGCCGGTAGCGCCCACGGACAGGCAGAGCCGGCGGCCTGACCGATGATGGGCTCCGTCGTCGCCGCCGGTTCACCGCCGCCGTTGCAACTGTTCTGTCTGGCCCATGCGGGCGGCACGTCGATGCTGTATCGCCGCTGGTCGCAGCTCGTGCCGACCGGCGTGCAGGTCGTGCCGCTCGAGTTGCCGGGACACGGCGCGCGTCGCGCGCTGCCCGCGCCTACGCAATGGCCGGCGCTGATCGATGACGTGTGCGACGAATGGCGCGCGCGGCGCAATCCGGCGCTGCCGTTCGCGGTGTTCGGGCACAGCATGGGCGCGCTGGTCGGACTCGAGCTGCTGCATGCATTGCGCGCTCGCGGCATGGGCTCGGCGGTGTGGTTCGGGGCTTCCGCGTCCGTTGCGCCGGACTGCCGGATCCGCGAGACGCACTGGCTCGATTGCACGCTCGATCAGATGATCGACAAACTGCGCGCGCTCGGCGGCACCCCCGAACAGTTGCTCGCCGACAGGGATCTGATCGGCTTTCTGATGCCCACGCTGCGCGCCGATTTCCATCTGTGCGGCACGTATTCGCTTCAGTTCGGCGCGCGCGGCGGAAGCGGAACAAGCGCCGCCGCGGCGACGCGTGAACCGCTCGACTGTCCGCTTGCCGTATTGACCGGCCGCGACGATCCCGCCACCGCGCGTGCCGAAGATGTCGTGCGCTGGCGCAGCCAGACGCTCGGCGCCTTCGCGCGGCACCGTTTCGACGGCGGTCATTTCTATCTCGACGGCGCGCCGGCTCCGGTGCTGGCGTGCATCGTCGATTCCCTGACGAAGGCGCTCGCGCAGCCGCCCCAAGAGGCATCGGCGCGGCTGCCGGAAGGTGAAGCATGGATCCAGTGATCAGCAACCTCGACGCGGCGCTCACCGAGCGCGTGCTCGAACAGAACGGCACGCGCGTGCTGGTGATAAGCCCGGCGGACGGCGATGCCGCGCCCGCGGCGTGCGCGCATTCCGAACGCCTGCGCGAGCGGCTCGAGTCCGCGAAACAGCAGTTCGGCGGCGCGCTGCTGCGCGGTTTCTCGCCGCTCGCCGCGGCGGACTTCAATGCATTTGCGACGAGCTTCGGCAAACCGCTGCTCAGCTACGAATTCGGTTCGACACCGCGCAGCCGGATCGAAAAGGATGTGTATTCGTCGACCGAATACCCGGCCGATCAGTGGATCGACCAGCACAACGAGCAGTCGTACACGCTCAAGTGGCCCGGCTCGATCTGGTTCTATTGCGATGTCGCCGCCGAACAGGGCGGCGCGACGCCGGTCGCCGATAGCCGGCTCGTCTACGAGCGGCTGGATCCGGCGTTGCGCAGGCGTTTCGCCGAGCACGGCGTGATGTACGTGCGCAACTACGGCAACGGCCTCGATCTGCCGTGGGAACAGGTGTTCGGCACCGACGACCGCGGCGAAGTCGAACAGTACTGCCGCGCGAACCAGATCGGTTACGAATGGCTCGACGACGGTGACGCATTGCGCACGCGCCAGGTCTGCCAGTCCGAACTGCGTCACCCGGTGACCGGCGAAACGGTCTGGTTCAATCAGGCGCACCTGTTTCATGTGTCGAATCTGCCGGCGGCGGTGCGGGAAGCGTTGCTGGAAGTGGTCGACGAGGACCGGCTGCCGCGCAATACCTTTTTCGGCGACGGCACGCCGATCGACGCGGCGCTGCTGGACGAAATCCGCGCGGTCTATCGCGACACGATGCTGTCTTTCCCGTGGCAGCCGGCGGATGCGCTGGTGCTCGACAACCTGCTGATGTCGCATGGCCGCGCGCCGTTTTCCGGCAAGCGCCGCGTGCTGGTCGCGATGAGCGCCTGAACACCCGGACACCGGGGGAGACCCGCCGGCGCCCGCGGCCCGCGCGGGCCGGCCAACCCGCAGACGAACCAGCGGCAACAACCCGCGATAACCCGCGGCAGGCCGCCGTGGCGCGCAAGCGCATGGGTCGCCGCGAACACTTTCGAATCATCCACATCCATGACTCAAATTGCCAGCGAAGTGTCGAAAGAGCTGTTGTCCATTTCGACCGCCTATGTCGCGTTGCCGCCGGAAAAGCGCGAAGCGTTTCGCGGGCGTCTGAAAGCGAACGGCATCAATGCGGCGCGTTTGCCGGTGGTGCCGTTTCCCGATCGCGAGCGGCGCTTCGCGCTTTCGCATGCGCAGGAGCGCCTGTGGTTCCTGTGGCGCCTCGATCCGTCGAGCGCCGCGTACAACGTGACCGGCGCGGTGCGTCTGCGCGGCTGGCTCGACGTGCCGGCGCTGCGGCATGCGCTCGACCGGGTCGTCGATGCGCACGAAAGTCTGCGGCAGCGTTTCGAGGAAATCGACGGCGTGCCGTTCCAGCGCACCGGTCCGCGCCAGTACGGCTGGGATACGTTCAGTCTGGATACCGAAAACAAGCTCGACGCATTGCTCGCGAGCCGCTCGGCGTTGCCGTTCGATCTCGAGCGCGGGCCGCTGCTGCGCGTCGCGCTGATTGCGCTCGGCGAGCACGATCAGGTGCTGCATATCGCCGTGCATCACATCGTCGCGGACGGATTGTCGATCGAAGTGTTCGTGTCGGAACTGGCCGCCGCCTATCGCGATAGCGTGCATGGGCGTCCGGCTGGCGCGCCGGCCGCGCAATCTGCAACGGCAGCGGCAATGGCAACGCCGCCGTCGACCCCGCTGCAATACGGCGACTACGCGCAATGGCAACGCGAATGGTTCGATGAAGACACGCTCGCGCGCCAGCTCGACTATTGGCGCGAGCGCCTCGGCACCGAGCATCCGGTGCTGGAGCTGCCGCATTCGCGCGCGCGCGCCGGCATGCGCAGCGGCGCGGGCGCGCGCGTTGCGCGAGTGTTGCCGCAAACGTTGCAGCGCGCGCTCGCACGAATTTCACTCGCGGCCGACGCGACGCCGTTCATGACGCTGCTCGCCGCCTACGACCTGCTGCTCGCGCGCTACAGCGGCCAGAACGATATTCGCGTCGGCGTGCCGGTGGCCGGCCGCGACCGGCCGGAAATCGCGCGCACGATCGGCTTCTTCGTCAACACACTGGTAATCCGCACCGAGTTCGCGGGGCTCGCGAATTTCGCGCAACTGCTCGCGCGGGTGCGCGAGCGCGTGCTCGAAGCGCAGAACCATGCGGACCTGCCGTTCACGAAGCTCGTCGAAGCGTTGCAGCCGCAGCGCAGCTTCGGCCACACGCCGCTCTTCCAGGCGATGTTCAACTATCTCGGCGCGGATCGCGAGACCTTGCAGTTGCCGGGGCTCGACGTGTCGAATCACGAAGTGGACACGCAGACGGCGCGCTTCGATCTCGTGCTCGAAGCGCGCGAGCGCGCGCAGGGACTGGAGATCGCGCTGGTCTACGCCGAGGATCTGTTCGACGGCGCGATGATCGGCCAGATGCTCGATCACTACGTGCGTCTGCTCGAGCAGATCGCCGACGATTCCGTGCGTGCGCTCGGCGCGTTCGAGCTGACGCGCGACGCGCCCGCGCTGCCGCCGAAAAAGCCGTTCGTTCCGGTCTCCGCGCGTTTCGCGCAAGGCGCCGCGCTGCAACCGCACGCGCTGGCCGTCCATTGCGAAGGCGAGCGAGCGACCTATGCCGAACTCGACGCATGGGCGGCGCGCATCGCGCGGCAACTCGCGCGGGCGGGCGTGCGCGTCGACGAGCGCGTCGGCATCTGCATGACGCGCTCGGTGGCGATGGTCGCGGCGCTGCTCGGCACGCTGCGTTCGCCGGGTGCGTTCGTGCCGCTCGATCCCGCGTATCCCGCCGATCGCCTCGCGATGATGATGGACGACGCCGGCGTGCGCGTCGTGCTGACCGATGCCGTCGCGCTCGCGAGCCGCGGCGCGCTGTTCGAAGGACGCACGGTGATCGACGCCGGTGCGCGCGATGCCGACGCGGCGGCCGGCGACGATGCGCCGCGATCGCCCGCGCCGCATCCGGAGCAACTGGCCTATGTGATCTACACGTCGGGCTCGACCGGCCGCCCCAAGGGTGTTGCGATCACGCACGGCGCGTTCGCGTCGCATCTCGACGACTTCATCGAAGCGCATCGGATCGGCGCGGACGATACCGTGCTGCAATCGTCGACGATCAACTTCGACGTCGCGCTGCACGAACTGCTGCCGGCGCTGCTGCGCGGCGGCAAGGTCGAGATGCGCGGCCCGGAGGCCTGGGACATCGACACGACGAGCCGTCATCTGATCGACGCGCGCGTGACGTTTTCGCGCCTGCCGACCGCCTACTGGCAGCAGTGGCTGCGCTCGCCGCCGCCGGCGGCCGCGCTCGCGGCGCTGCGGCAGATCACCGTGGGCGGCGAAGGGCTGCCGGGCGATGCGCTCGCGCAATGGCGCGGCGGACCGCTCGGGCACATCGGCGTCGCGAACCTGTACGGACCGACTGAAACCACCGTCGCGTGCATGTATCGCGCGACGACCGCCGACGACGTGTCGCAGCCGATCGTCTCGATCGGCATGCCGTACGCGTCGCGTACCGCGCGCGTGCTCGATCGCGACGGCAACGACGCGCCGGTCGGCGCGCTCGGCGAGCTGTGCATCGGCGGGCATACGCTCGCGCGCGGCTATCTGGACCGGCCGTCGCTGAGCGCCGAGCGCTTCGTACCCGATCCGTCGGAGCCGGGCGCGCGCCTGTACCGCACCGGCGATCTGTGCCGGCGCCGCGCGGACGGCGCGATCGATTTTCTCGGCCGGCTCGATCAGCAGATCAAGCTGCGCGGCTTCCGCGTCGAACCCGGCGAGATCGAAGCGGCATTGCGCCGCCAGCCCGGCGTCGCGAGCGCCGTCGTCGTGCTGGCCAACGACCTCGGCGCGCCGCGCCTCGTCGCGTACGTCGTCGGCAAGAACGAGGATGAAGAGCAGGGCGACGGCGGCATCGCGCTCGATGGCACGGTGCTGCAACGCGCGCTCGCGCAGGAACTGCCGGCGCATATGGTGCCGGCGGCGATCGCGGTGCTGGACGCATTGCCGGTGATGCAGAACGGCAAGGTCGATCGCGCGGCGCTGCCCGCGATCGGCGCCGCCGCCGACGGCGAACGCATCGCGCCGCGCAATGACGCGGAGCGGATCGTGCTCGCGCTGTGGTCGTCGGTGCTGGGACGCGACGATCTGAGCGTCGACGACGACTTCTTCGCGGCCGGCGGCGATTCGATCCTGAGCCTGCAACTGATCGCCCGCGCTCGCGCGCAGGGCTGGCTGCTGACGCCGCGCCAGGTGTTCGAGCAGCCGACCATCGCGCGCCTTGCGGCCGTGATGCGTCCGCTGGAGTCCGACGCCGCGCTCGCGGAAAACCACGAACCGTTGCCGCTCACGCCGATCCAGGCGTGGTTCTTCTCGCGCTATCCGGCAGGCGAAAACCATTGGAACCAGTCGGTGCTGCTCGACGTGCGCGGCGAACTCGACGCGGATGCGCTCGAACGCGCGCTCGCCGCCGTTGTCGAGCGCCACGACGCATTGCGCTTGCGGTTCGCGCGCGCGCAGGATGGCTGGCGGCAGCAGGTCAGCCGCGACGCGCCACGCGATCTGCTGACGCGCGGCGATCTGCGCAACAGCGCGGAGAACTGGCCCACGGAGCTGACCGCGCAAGCCCAACTGGCGCAACAGCAACTCGACCTGCAAGCGGGACGTCTGCTGCAAGCCGTCTATTTCCAGCTACCCGAACAGGCAAACGGCGCGTCACGCGGCCGACTGCTGCTGGTCGCGCATCACCTCGCGGTCGATGGCGTGTCCTGGCGCATACTGCTCGGCGACATCGAGGCCGCGTACACCGCGGCGAGCGCGGGCCGTGTGCCGACGCTCGCCGCGGCGACGCCGTGGAGCGCGTGGGTCGTCGCGCAACGCGAAGCGATCACCGATAGCCGGCTCGCCGACGCGCTGCCGGCCTGGCAACGCGCGCTCGCGAACGCGCAACCGCTGCTCGACAGCGCCCGCGGCACGGCTGCGACGAGCCGCGTGCTCGACTGGCGGCTCGACGCGGCCGCGACCGATGCATTGCGGCGTGCCGCGCCGCGCGCCTACCGGCTCGGCATCGACGAACTGCTGCTGGCCGCGCTGACGCGCGCGGTCGCGGCGACCTTCGGCGGCGCGGGTGCACTGCTCGCGCTCGAAGGCCACGGCCGCCAGCCGGCCGCCGGCCACGACATCGATCTGAGCCGCACGGTCGGCTGGTTCACGACACGCTATCCGGTGTGGCTGAACGCATTGCCCGACGCCGCGGCCATGTTGATCGCGACGAAGGAACGGCTGCGCACGCTGCCTGACGACGGCGCGTCGTGGGGCTGGCTGCAAGCTTACGGCGACGCCGCCGCGCGCGACGCGCTCGCGGCGTTGCCCGTGCCACGCATCAGCTTCAACTATCTCGGCCAGTTCGATCAGAACCTCGCCGCCGACGGCGCGTTCGGCTTCGCGACCGAAGACGCCGGCGATCCGCAGCCGGCGCACGAGGCGCTCGTCTATCCGCTGGATCTGAACGGGATGATCGTCGGCGGCTGTCTGTCGCTCGCATGGCGCTACGATCCGGCCGTTTTGCCGCAAGCGCGGGTCGAAGCGCTGCTGCGCGCATTCGACCGTGAAGTTGCGCGGCTCGTCGCGCATTGCGCCGACGCGCCGCCGCGCGCGAGCGCCAGCGATTTTCCGCTGGCCGCGCTCACGCAGGACGAATTCGACGCGCTCGGCTTGCCGTCCACCGGCATCGAAGACGTCTATCCCGCGACGCCGCTTCAGCAGGGGCTCGTGTTCCACAGCCTGCTGAAGCCGGATGCGTACGTGAACCGCAAGCGGCTGACGCTGCACGGCGCGCTCGACGTCGATGCGCTGCGCACCGCATGGCACACGGTCGCCGCGCGGCACGCGGTGCTGCGCACGCGTTTCGCGCGCGCACACGGCGGCGTGATGTTGCAGGTCGTGCATGCGCAGGTGCCGGAGTTTTTCTCCGTGCACGACTGGCGCGGCCGTGAAGACTACGAAGAAGCGTTCGCCCGCTGGTTCGAGAACGACGCGCCCGCGCTGATCGATCTCGATGCCGTGCCGTTGCTGCACGTCGCGTTGTTCAGACGTCCCGATGGCGCGCACGATCTCGCGTGGATCAATCACCACGCGCTGGCCGACGGCTGGAGCAGCGCGCAGTTGCTGAGCGAATTGGGCCGCGCCTATCGGGCGGCGAGCCGCGGCGAGCCGCCCGCGCTCGATGCCGTCGTGCCTTACCGGTCGTATATCGAATGGCTGCGCGCGCAGCCCGACGCCGGCGCGTGGTGGCGCGAGCGTCTTGTCCGCGTCGACCGTCCGGCGCTGCTGCTCGACAGCGTGCCGTCGGCGCAGGTGTCGGCATCAGCGTCACCGGCCGGCTCGCGCGGCGCGGCGGATGCCGTCTTCCGGCATCGCGCGCAGACGCTCGACGCAGAACTCGGCGCCGGGCTCGCGCGCACCGCGCAGGTCTGTGGCGTGACGCTCAATACGCTGATCCAGGGGGCGTGGGCCCTCGCGCTCGCACGCTTCGGCAATCGCCGGCAGGTCGCGTTCGGCGTGACGGTCGCCGGCCGGCCGGCGGACTTGCCCGGCGCGGACGCGATCCAGGGGCTGTTCATCAACAGCCTGCCGCTGTGGGTCGACGTGCCGGCGAATCAGCCGGTGGCCGACTGGCTGCGCGCACTGCAGACCTGCAACGTCGAATTGCGCCAGGCCTGGCACACGCCGTTGTCGTCGATCCAGCAGTGGGCGGGCAACGGTTTCGGCACGCTGTTCGATTCGCTGCTGGTGTTCGAGAATTTCCCGGTGGACTCCGCGTTGAATGACGGTTCGCTCGGGCTGAGCGTCACGTCGTCCGAGTCGTTCGAGCGGACCCATTACCCGTTGACCCTCGGCATCGTGCCCGGCGAGCGGATCGCGCTCGAATGGAGCTGGGACGCGCAGCGTTTGCCGGACGCGACCATCGATACCTTGCAGCGCGCGTATGTGAGTCTGCTCGCGCAACTGGCGCAGGGCGACACGCATTCCGCGTCGCTGGGCACGCTGCGTGTCGCGGGTCGCGAGACGGTGCGCGGGGCGGCGAGCGGCGCCGCGGGCCATCCGTACCGTCCGTTCGTCGCGCGTTTCGACGCGCAGGTGCGCGAACGCCCGGACGCGCCGGCCGTGCATTGCGACGGCGCGACGCTGACTTATCGCGAGCTGGATCAGTGGGCCAACCGCATCGCGCATCGGCTCGCGGCGGCCGGCGTGGGCCGTGAAGCGCGCGTCGGCGTGTGCGTCGAGCGTTCGACCGCGCTGGTCGCGGCATTGCTCGGCGTGATGAAGGCGGGCGGCGCGTATGTGCCGCTCGATCCGGCTTATCCGCACGAACGGCTGCGCGACATGATCGACGATGCGCGGCTCACCGCACTGCTGACCGATTCGACGACCCGCGCGGCGATCCGCGCGATGCACGCGGACCCGGCCGGCCCGGCTGCCTACGTGGAAGTCGGCGTGGAGCGGACGGGCGGCGAGCCCGAGTCCAACCCCGCGAACGCGTTGCATCCGGCGCAGCTCGCGTACGTGATCTACACGTCGGGCTCGACCGGCAAGCCGAAGGGCGTCGGTATCAGTCACGGCGCGCTCAGTCTCCATCTGGACGACTTCATCGCGGAGAACGGCCTGAGCGCGGCCGACCGCGTGCTGCAGTTCGCGACGATCAATTTCGACGGCGCGGTCGAGCATATCTTCGCGACGCTGTCGGTCGGCGCCGCGCTGGAAGTGCGCGGTCCCGCGCTGTGGAGCGGCAGCGAGTTCAGCCGCGTGCTGCGCGAGCGCCGCATTACGGTCGCGGATCTGCCGACCGGCTACTGGAAGCAATGGGCGCAGCAACTGCCGGCGGATCTCGACGGTCTCGCGCTGCGGCGTGTCACGGTCGGCGGCGAGGCGTTGCCCGGCGCGGCGGTCGCGCACTGGTTCGACGGCCCGCTCGCCAATCTGACGCTGGTCAACACCTATGGTCCGACCGAAGCGGCCGTGACGACGTCGGGGCAGCGCGTCGATGCGGCGCATGCGACGAGCGTCGCGGTGTCGATCGGCCTGCCGTGGGCGTCGCGTTACTACCGGATTCTCGATGCGGACGGCGAGCCGGTGCCCGAAGGTGGCCTCGGCGAACTGTGCATCGGTGGCGCGACGCTCGCGCGCGGCTATCTCGGCCGTGCCGCGCAAACCGCCGAGCGCTTCGTGCCCGATCCCGCGGGACGGCCCGGCGCGCGTCTCTATCGGACCGGCGATCTGTGCCGCTGGCTGCCGGATGGCAGCGTCGCGTATCTGGGGCGCCTCGACGAACAGGTCAAAGTGCGCGGCTACCGGATCGAGCCCGGCGAAATCGAGCGCGTGTTGTGCGCGCAACCGGGTGTCGCCGAGGCGGTCATCGTCGTGCGCGGCGATCAGGAAGCGAAGCGGCTGCTTGGCTATGTCGTCGCGGACGCCCACGGTGTCAATGCGGGCGGCGCCCCGGCCGTCACCGGTGCCGCGTTGCGCGACGCATTGGCGCGCGTGCTGCCGGCGTATATGGTGCCGGCCGTGATCGTCACGCTCGACGCACTGCCGACGCTGCCCAACGGCAAGCTCGACCGCAACTCGCTGCCGAACGTCAAAGCGGACAGTGCCGGCTACGTGCCGCCCGCGGAAGGTCTCGAAACGACGCTTGCCGGAATCTGGCAGGCGGTGCTCGGCATCGGGCGCGTCGGCGCGCACGACGACTTCTTCGCGCTCGGCGGTCACTCGCTGCTCGCGCTGCAAGTCGCGGCGCGGCTGCAACGCGCGCTCGGCCGTGAGGTCGCGTTGCGCCTGCTGTTCGATCATCCGGTGCTGCATTCGCTCGCCGCCGCGCTCGGTGAACAGCACGCTACGCCGTCTCGCGCCCGCACGCGGCAAGCGATACGGCGCCTGCACCGGCGTGAAGTCCGGCCGACGCATGGACAGGAACGCCTGTGGTTCCTGTGGCGTCTGACGCCGGACAATCCGGCCTACCATCTGTCGTTTGCCGTAAAGCTCGCGGGCGCGGTCGACGTCGCGGCGTTGCGCTTCGCGCTCGATACGGTCGTCGAACGTCACGAGATTCTGCATAGCCGCTTCGAGGAGCGCGATGGCGCGCCGTGGCTGATCGTCGACGACAGCATCGGTTGCGAGTGGTCGGAGACGGTGTTCCCCGACGCGCGCGACGACGCGCATCCGGCGCTTGCCGCGTGGCTGCGCGACGGCGCGGCGAAGCCGTTCGATCTGGCGCGCGGCCCCGTGCTCCGCGCGCAACTCGCGCGGCTCGGCGACGGCTCGCATGTGTTCGCGCTCGCGATGCATCACATCGTCGCGGACGGCTGGTCGATGAACGTGCTGATCGATGAGTTGCTGACCGCCTATGCCGCGCGGCGCAGCGGTACCGCGCCGGCACTCGCGCCGCTGCCGGTGCAGTACACGGACTTCGCGGTCTGGCAGCGCGACACGCTCGATACGGCCGGGCTCGTCCAACAGCTCGAATACTGGCGTACCCGTCTCGGCGACGAACAGCCGGTGCTCGAACTGCCGTCGGACCGTCAGCGTCCCGCGCAGCGCAGCGCACGGGGCGGCGAAGTGGAAGGCGTGCTGGAACAGCCGCTTGCCGATGCGCTGCAAGCGTTCGCGCGCCGCCGCGACGCGACGCTGTTCATGACGCTGCTCGCCGCGTTCCACGCACTTCTGTATCGCTATGCCGGGCAGCAGGACATCCGCGTCGGCATTCCGCTCGGTGGGCGCGAGCAACTGGAGACCGAGCCGCTGATCGGCTTCTTCGTCAACACGGCGGTGATTCGCGCGGACGTGTCCGGCGCCGCGACCTTCGACGCACTGCTTGCGCAGGTCAAACAACGGGTACTCGAAGCTCAGGCGAATCAGGACGTACCGTTCGCGCAGGTCGTGGATGCGTTGCAGCCGGCGCGCGTGGCCAGTCACACGCCGCTTTTCCAGGCGATGTTCAATCTGGACGTGCCCGCCGCGCCGCTCGAGCGGCATGCGGGCACCGGCTTGCAATGGTCGCCGCTCGCCGGCCGGCGCACGGCCGCACAGTTCGACCTGACGCTGAACGTGTCGGTGGCGGATCGGCTGAGTCTGTCGTTCAGCTACGCGGCCGACCTGTTCGAGCAGGCGACCGTCGAACGCGTGCTGCGCGATTACATCGGTCTTTTGACGCAGCTCGTGCAACACGACACAGCGGCCGCGCCGCGCGTGCGCGACTTCACGCTGGAGACGACGCCAGTCGCGCAGCGCGGCGCGAGCGAAGTGCGTGGGCCGCGCGTGCCCTTCATGCCGGTGCACGTGCGTATCGCCGAGCAGGCGCGGCGCACGCCGGACGCGCTCGCCGTGCGCTGCGACGGCGCGACACTCAGCTACCGGCAACTGGATGACCTGGCGAGCCGGCTCGCGCAACGCCTGCTTCAGCACGGCGTGACGGCGCACGCGCAAGTGGGCGTGTGCGTCGCGCGTTCGCCGTACATGCTGGCCGCCGTGCTCGCGGTGATGAAGGCGGGCGCCGCTTACGTGCCGCTCGATCCGGGATATCCGGTCGCGCATCTGGCCGGCATGATCGACGACGCGAAGCTCGCCTGCACGCTCGTCGATGCAAACGGGCGCGACCGTCTCGCGGAGATCGCGGGCGATCACGTATATCTGCCGGTCGACGAAGAGGATGACGAGCGCGGCTCCGGTCCGGGCAACGCCATCTCGCCGCCGTCCTTGCCGCTCACGCCGGTTCACGCGGACCAGCTCGCTTACGTGATCTACACGTCCGGCTCGACCGGCAAGCCGAAGGGCGTCGCGGTATCGCACGGCGCGCTGACGCGCTTTCTCGACAGCATGCAGCAGCGTCTCGAACTGGGCGCCGACGACGTCTGGCTTGCGGTGACGACGCTGTCGTTCGACATCGCCGCGCTCGAACTGTATCTGCCGCTGCTGGCCGGCGCGACGATCGAACTGGCGAAGCGCGAAACCGTCGCCGACGGCCGCCGTCTCGCGACGCTCGTCGACGCGTCGAACGCAAGCGTGATGCAGGCGACGCCGATGGGCTGGCGCGTGCTGCTCGACGGCGGCTGGCAGGGCCGCAAGGGCGGCGCGGCTGCGTTGCGCGCATTGTGCGGCGGCGAGGCATTGCCGGCCGATCTCGGCGCCGCGCTGCACGCACGCGGCGTGCAGTTGTGGAACATGTACGGCCCGACCGAAACGACGATCTGGTCGAGCGCCGCGCGGCTCGAAGCTGGCGCGCCCATCACGCTGGGCGCGCCGCTCGAACACACGACGCTGATGGTGCGCGACGCCGACGGCAATCCGGTGCCGGAAAACGGCATCGGCGAGCTGTGCATCGGCGGCGCCAATCTCGCGCGCGGCTACACGCGGCGTGCCGGTCTCACCGCCGAGCGCTTCGTGCCGGACCCGCACGGCGCACCGGGCGCGCGTCTGTATCGGACCGGCGATCTGTGCCGGGTGCGCAGCGGCGGACAGCTCGACTATCTGGGCCGCGCCGATCAGCAGGTGAAGCTGCGCGGCTTTCGCATCGAGCTGGGGGAAACGGAAGCGGCGTTGCGCGCGCTCGACGGTGTCGACGACGCGGCGTGCCAGATTCAGGGCGACGGCACCGCGCGCCGGCTCGTTGCGTTCGTGACCGGCGCGGCGGATCCAGCCGGGTTGCGAGCGTTGCTCGCCGCTCGTCTGCCGGTGCAGCAGGTGCCTGCGCAGATCGCGCGTCTGGACGCATTGCCGCTGACGTCGAACGGCAAGCTGAACCGCAAGGCGCTGCCGATGCTGAGCGCCGGCCCGGCGGATGGCTACCGGCCGCCGGTTACGCCGACGCAGATTCTGCTGGGTCAGATCTGGACGGATGTGCTCGGCGCGGCCCGGGTCGGACTCGATGACGACTTTTTCGTGCTCGGCGGCCACTCGCTGCTGGCGCTCAGAGTGGCGGCGCGGGTAGGTGAAGCGCTCGGCCGCAAGATCGAATTGACGTTGCTGTTCGAGCACCCGGTGCTCGCCGATCTGGCCGAACAACTGGACCGCATCGCGCCTGACGCGCACGCCGGGGCGGCTCCGCTCGACGCGCTGCAGGACCTGCTGGATTCGCTATGACCGGCTCGCCTTGTCACATTTCAATGCGCGGCCGCGCGCGGCTTGCCACGCGGAAGAACAGGAAACGACGAACGTGACGCAACACTCTTCGGAACAACTTCTCCCTGCCCGCGGCGAGTCCGCGTCCACGGCCGCCGAGCCGCCCAGACCGGCCGCGCCGGTGCGGCGCTCCGACGCGCTGCGGCTCGCGCAACAGTACGCGGCGCTTGCCGAAGACAAGCGGGCGTTGTTTCGCGCCCGCGCGCGGGCCCAGGGTCTCGATACCGGCGCGCTGCCGGTCGTGCCGCTCGCGCCGCGTCCGGCGCGCTTTCCGCTGCTGTTCGCGCAGGAGCGCCTGTGGTTCCTGTGGTGCCTCGATCCGAATCATGCGGGCTATCACATCACGCATACGCTGCGGCTGTCCGGTGCATTCGATGTCGCCGCGCTGCGGCGCGCGCTCGCGCAATTGATGCAGCGTCACGAAGCGCTGAGGCTGCGCTTCGACGCGCGCGACGGCGTGCCGGTGCAGTATCCGGCCGACGATGCCGGCTTCGGCTTCGTGCACACGCGCGTCGCGAACGCCGCTGCGTCGCTCGACGACGCGTTGCGCGCGTTCGCGTGCGAGCCGTTCGATCTCGTCGACGGACCGCTGTTTCGTGTCGGCCTGTTCGAAACCGGCCTGGACACGCGCGTGCTTCAGTTCGTCGTCCATCACATCGTCGCCGATGCGTGGTCGATGGAAGTGTTGTTCCGCGATCTGCTCGCGTTCTATCACGGCGAACGCGAGCTGCCCGCATTGCCGGTGCAGATGACGGATTTCGCGCTGTGGCAACGCGAATGGGCCGCCGACGATCTGCTCGAACGGCAGATCGGCTACTGGCGCGCGCGGCTCGACGGCGCGCCCGCCGCGCTCACGCTGCCGCGCGACGTGCCGCGGCGCGCGACGCGTTCGCATGACGGCGGGGTCGTGCGGCTGTCGGTTCCCGCCGCGCTCGCCGATGCGGCGCGCGGTATCGCGCGCAACTCGCGCACGACGCTCTTCACCGTGCTGCTCGCGACGTTCGACGTGCTGCTGTACCGCTACTCGGGACAGCGCACGGTCGTGGTCGGCGTGCCCACCGCGGGCCGCGCGCGAACGGAGCTCGAAGAGCTGGTCGGCTTCTTCGTCAATACGCTGATCGTGCGGGCCGATCTCGACGGCGCGCAGCCGTTCGACGCGATGCTCGCCGGCCTGCATGGCCGGGTGCTCGAGGCGCAGGCGCATCAGGACGTGCCGTTTGCGCGGCTGGTCGAGGCGCTGGCGGTCGAACGCAATCTCGACAGTTCGCCGTTGTTTCAGGTGATGTTCGATCTGTCGGTCGACGCGGCGAGCGTCGCCGATGCGGGGATGCCCGATGCCGCGCACGGGCTCGCCGTCGAAGCGATCGTCGACGTCGCCACCACCGCGCGTTTCGATCTCGCATTGAACGCGCGCGACCGCGGCGCGGGCGGCGCGATCGATATCGCGTTGACCTATGCGAAAGACCGCTTTGTCGAAGCGACCGCGCAACGCATGCTCGACGACTACGCCGCGTTGCTCGAACAGATCGCGGCGCAGCCGGCACGCCGGATCGGCGACCTGGCTGCGCATCGGAGCGTTCCGCCCGGCAGCGTCGCGGCGCCGGTCAGCAGCCCGGCGCCCGCGCATGTTCGCGTCGCCGCGCGCGTGCGTCTGTGTCCGGCGCGGGTCGCGCTGCGTTGCGAAGGCGCGTCGCTCACCTATGCCGAACTCGATCGATGGGCGGACCGTATCGCGCTGGCGCTGCGCGCCGATGGTCTGGTGGCGGGCGAGCGTGTCGGCTTGCTGCTCGAACGCTCGCTGGCGCTGCCGGCCGCGTTGCTCGGCGTGCTGAAGGCCGGCGGCGCGTTCGTGCCGCTCGATCCCGAGTATCCGGAAGCCCGCCTGCGCGCGATGATCGACGACGCGCAGGTCGCGCGCGTCGTCGTCGACGCGACGACGCGCGAGCGCTGGCGCGACATGCTGGCACCGCTGCGCGAGATTTCGGCGCCGGACGCGCGCGTCGCATCGAACGGGTTGCCTGCCGGCGAGCTCGCGTGGGACGTGCGGCCGGATGCGCTCGCGTACGTGATCTACACGTCCGGATCGACCGGCACGCCGAAGGGCGTCGCGATCTCGCATCGCTCGCTCGCACTGCATCTCGAGGACTTCCTGCGCGATCACCGCATCGTCGACACGGACATCGTGCTGCAATCGTCGACGATCAATTTCGACGTCGCGCTGCACGAACTGCTGCCCGCGCTGATCGCGGGCGGGCGCGTCGTGATGCGCGGGCCGCAGGCCTGGGAACTGGAGACGCTGAACCGCACACTGATCGACGAGCAGGTCACGTTCGCGCGGATTCCGACCGCGCTGTGGCAGCAATGGCGCATCGCGTTGCCGCCGGCGACCGACATCGCGCTGCGGCAGATCACGGTGGGCGGCGAGGGCTTGCCGGGCGACGCGTTGCAGCGTTGGTACGAAGGGCCGCTCGCGCATGTCGCGATCGACAATCTGTATGGCCCGACCGAAACCACCGTCGCGGCGCTTCATCATCCGGTCACGCGCGACGACGTGGGACACGCGATCGTCGCGATCGGCCGCTGCTATCCGTCGCGCCAAGCGTACGTCGCGGACCTCGACGGCAATCGCGCGCCCGATGGCGCGCTCGGCGAGCTGTGCATCGGCGGCGCGACGCTCGCGCAAGGCTATCTCGCGCGCCCGGCGCTGACCGCCGAGCGCTTCGTTCCCGATCCGTACGGCGCGCCCGGCTCGCGCGTCTATCGCAGCGGCGATCTGTGCCGCGCGCGCGTCGACGGCACGATCGACTTTCTCGGCCGCATCGATCAGCAGGTGAAACTGCGCGGTCACCGGATCGAGCTCGGCGAGATCGAAGTCGCGCTGCGGCGCATCGGCGGCGTGCGCGAGGCGATCGTCGACGTGCGCGGCGATGGCGCGCAGCGCCGCCTCGTCGCCTGGTTCACCGGCGACGCCCACTCCGATGCGGTGCGCGATGCGCTGGCGGGTACGCTGCCGGCGTCGCACGTGCCGTCCGTCTGCATGCGCCTCGATGCGCTGCCGACGCTGCCCAACGGCAAGCTGGACCGGCGCGCGCTGCCCGAACCGGACGACGTGCTCGAAACCGGTTCGATGGCGCCGCAAGGCGCGCTGGAAACCGCGTTGCTCGAGGTCTGGCAGACCGTGCTGGGGCGCCGGGACTTCGGTGTCACCGACAATTTCTTCGCGCTCGGCGGCGATTCCATTTCGAGCTTGCGGGTGATCGCGCAAGCGCGCGCGGCGGGCTGGGCGGTGACCGCGCGTCAGGTGTTCGAGCAGCCGACCGTGCGCGCGCTCGCGCGCGTCGCGCACGCGATCGATCCGCAAGCGGCGCCGGCCGTCGCGGCGTCCGGACCGGTTGATGTGCCGCTCGCGCCGATGCAGCACTGGTTTTTCGAGCGTTTTCCGCAGGCGCCGTCGCGCTGGAACCAGGCAGTGCTGCTGCGCAGCGCGGAAACGCTCGACGCCGATGCGTTGCGCACGGCGCTCGGCGCGCTGCTCGAAGCACACGATGCGTTGCGCGCGCGCTTCCGGCGCGAGCCGAAAACCGGCGCGTGGACGCAAACGATCGAGCCGGCCTCGCATGCGCGCGCGCTCGCGGCCGACGCGCTGGTTGTCGAAGATCTGCGCGCGGCGGCCGATCCCGCCGCGGCGATCGAAACGGTCGCGGAACGAATCCACGGCAGTCTCGATCTGGCGAACGGGCCGCTGCTGCGCGCCGCATGCATCGCGACGCCGGACGGTTCGCGCCTGCTCGTGGTGGTCCACCATCTCGTGGTGGACGGGGTGTCGTGGCGCATCATCCTCGACGATCTGATGACCGCGTACGAAGCCGCGCGCGTCCCCGGCGCGAGTGTCGTCGCCTTGGCCACGCCGGGCACGACGTGGTCGCAGTGGATCGACGCGCTCGGCGCCTATGCGAATCTTCCCGAGCATCTCGGCGAACTCGCGTGGTGGCAGGCACAACTAGGTGACGGCACGGCCATCTCGCAGCCCGTTGCCGCGCCGGACGGCAGCGGCACCCGGCACGCCGACTGGACACTCGACGCGCGGACCACGCGGCGTCTGACCGATACCGGCCTGCGGATCGACGAAGTGCTGCTCGCGGCGCTCACTCATGCGTGCGCTGAACATCTGCCGGACATGCCGGCGATCGTCGAGATGGAAGGGCACGGCCGCACCGATCGCATCGCGGGTGTCGATCTGAGCCGCACGGTCGGCTGGTTCACGACGCAATATCCGCTGCGGCTGACCGCCCAGCGCGATCCACGGGAAACGCGCCGGGCGATTTCGGCCGCGCTGCGCGCGGTCCCCGCGGAGGGCCTTCACTACAATCTGTTCCGCTACGCGGGCTCGGCCGCGACACGCGCGACGCTGGCCGCGCTGCCGGCGGCGACGATCGGCTTCAATTATCTCGGCCGTTTCGAAGAGCGCCTGAGCGAAGGCCGCTTTGCGTTCGCGTCGGAACACAGCGGCGACGGTATCCGCGATAGCGTCGCGGCGGGGCCGCGTCATGTGCTCGACCTGAATGGGCTGATTGCGGACGGCTGTCTGAAAGTGGACTGGAGCGCGGCGGCGTCGGTGCTCGGCGACGCACAGCTCGACGCTCTCGTGGCGGCGTTCGATACGCATGTGCGCGCGTTGGCGCGGGACGCCGGCGCCGCCGCGGATGATCTTGCGGGCAGGCCCGCCGCGCCGGCGCTGGCGCTGTTCGACGGCCTCGCGCGAACCGCGCCGGCGCGCGGACACGACGGCAGCGACGAGCAGGCCGCCTTCGACGTGTGGCGCCAGCGGTTCGTCACCGAGGCGATGCTGTGCCCGTCGGCGGATCCGTGCGTTCAGCCGCTCAATGCGAGCGGCGCGCCGCTCACGCTGTTCTGCTTTTATCCGGGTTTCGGGCTGGTCGGCGAATACCGGTTTCTCGCGGCAGCGTTGCAGGGCGTCGCTTCGGTGATCGCGCTGCGCTCGCCGGGCTTCGCCGCTGACGTGGATGCGGCGGATGGCGCGCAAGCGCCGGCTGAAGCGGCGCCTTCGTTCGAAGCGCTCGCCGAAGCATGCGCCGCGCGCGTGCTCGCCGCGCAACCGGCGGGACCGTTTCGCCTGCTGGGCTGGTCGTTCGGCGGACGGCTCGCGGTGGCGGTAGCCGCTTTGCTGCGCGCGCGCGGTCATGCGGTCGATTTTCTCGGTTTACTCGACACCGCGACGCGCACCAGCGACATGCCGGAGACGACAGGCGCCGACGACGCGCTCGCCGCGTGGCTCGATGCGCAGCCGGACGGCGCGCGGCTGCGCGCGCTGTTCGAGCGCACCGCCACGCTCGACGAATTGCACTACCGGTTGCGGCTCGCGCACGAGCTGCCCCGCATCGACGTGCCGGTGACGTTCTGGCGCGCGGCGCGAGACACGTCGGCGCAACGCGAACGCGACTGGCGGCCGTATACGAGCGGGCCGGTCGACGAGATCGCGATCGACGCGACGCATAGCGGCATCGTGCATCATCCGGTGCTGCACGAGAGCGTCGCGGGCCGGCTGCGCTCGCTCGCGCTATCGCACGGCGGCAATACGGTGAACGAATCGACGTAAGGCAACACGGCAACATGAGTAGTGGAGTTAGTGGATATAAACAAACAGGGCGGCGCGCTTGCGCCGCTTTCCCCATTTCCGACAAGGCAGTTTCGTCATGCAGGCATCCGGCGATCATTCGCTTTACAGGTTGTGCAACGTCGATTTCGAAATCGGCGACAAGCAGTTGCTGCACGATATTTCTCTCGACATCACCGCCGGTCAGGTGGTCGGCCTGATCGGGCACAACGGTTCGGGCAAGACTTCGCTGATCCGTCTGCTCGCGCGTTTGCATCAGCCCACGCGCGGCACGATCCATTTCGACGGCGCGCCGCTCGCGAGCTGGCCGCATCGCCGGTTCGCGCAGCAAGTCGCGCATCTGCCGCAGTACACGCCGGCCACCGACGGCCTGCTGGTCCGCGAACTGGTGTCGCTCGGCCGCTATCCGTGGCATGGCGCGCTCGGCCGCTTCGGCGGCGACGACCATCGGCGCGTCGAGGAAGCGATGGCATGGACCGACGTCGCTCATTACGCGGATCGTCCGGTCGACAGTCTTTCCGGCGGCGAGCGCCAGCGCGTCTGGCTCGCGATGCTGATCGCGCAGGATAGCCGCTGCGTGCTGCTCGACGAACCGACCTCGGCGCTCGACATCAGCCATCAGCTCGAAGTTCTCGGCCTCGTTCGCCAGTTGTGCGACGAGCGCGGGATGACGGCGATCATCGTGCTGCACGACGTCAATATGGCGACGCGCTTCTGCACCCAACTGATCTCGCTGCGCGGCGGCAAGCTGCTGATGCAGACCAGACCCGCCGAGACGATGCGCCCGGAAGTGCTCGAAGCGATCTACGGCGTGCCGATGGGCGTGATGACCGACGCGGTCAGCGGCCATCTGATCGGGTTTCCGCGATGAAACGCCGGCGTGCCTGGTTGCCGCCGGCGCCGGTGGCGTTCGAGCCGGCGCGGCGTCGCTGGCTCGCGCGGAGCGGGACGCTGGGGCTGGCCGCCGTGCTAGGCGCGTTCGGTGCGTTCGGCGGGCTCGCTGTGCCGCTTGCGCTGGCCGCCACGCAACCGCCGGCCGCGCCGGACGCACCGCGTCGCGTCGTCACGATGAACTGGGAATTGACCGAGACGCTGCTCGCGCTCGGCGTCGTGCCGGTCGGCACCTCGCTGCCCGACTGGTATCGCGCGACGATCGTCGAGCCGCCGTTGCCGCCCGGCGTCGCCGACATCGGGCTTCTCTACCAGCCCAATTTCGACGTTCTGCGCATGCTCGATCCGGATCTGTTCGTCATCACGATCGACCATGCGCCGGCGAAACCCGCGCTCGAACGGCTCGCGCCGACGATCACGCTGGGCGCCTACATGTCGAGTCCCACGCCGTTGCAGTCGTTGCGCGACGAGACGGTCGAACTGGCGGCGCGGCTGCAACGGCCCGCGCGCGCGGCCGCGCTGCTCGCCGAAGCGGACCGCACGATCGACGCGGTGCGCGCGCGGATCGCGGCGCGCCCGGTGCTCACCGGCGCGCCCGTGATCGTCGCGGATCTGGTCGACGACCGGCATTTGCGCGTCTATGCACGCGGCAGCCTGTTCGACGAGATGCTCACGAAGCTCGGCGTCGTCAACGCCGCGCATCCGCCGTCCGGAACGGGCGCCTGGGCGACCCAGGCAGGGGCTGCGCTGGTGCCGCTGCAGCGAATCGCCGAGGTCCAGCAGGCGAGTCTGCTGCTGGTCGGGCCGGTTGCCGCGCCGGCGCTCGCTGGACTCGAACGCAACGAAATCTGGCACGCGCTGCCCGCGGTGCGCGCGGGACGCGTCGCCAGACTGCCGGTGATCGCGCCGTATGGAGGACTGGTCTCGATGCAGCGTTTCGCGCACGCCGTCCACGACGCGCTCGATCTGATTGCGGCAGGAGGCGGCGGTGTTGCGTGATCTGACCGCGGTACCCGGACCGCGCGCGCCGCGCGACTATCGTTTCGCGCTCGTCGGCGCGCTCGGTCTGGTGGCGCTGGTGCTGGCGCTCGTCGGCATTCACGCGCAACTGAACGGCGCGTCTTTCTGGTCGACGGTGCTTGCGCCGGATCGCACCGACCTGCGCCAGGTGCTGGTGCGCGACAGCATGTTGCCGCGCATCGCAATGACGCTGTTGTGCGGCAGCGCGCTCGCGCTGGCGGGCACGCTGGCGCAGCAGGTGTTGCGCAATCCGCTGGCCGAGCCGATGACGCTCGGCATTTTCCCCGGTGCGTATCTCGCGCTGATGCTCGCCGAGCTATGGGCGCCGTCGCTGCTTGCCAGCGGGCGCACCGCGGTGGCGCTCGCCGGCGGCGCGCTGGCGATGACGGCCGTGTTCGGTCTGGCGTGGCGGCAGCGGATGTCGTCGCTCGCGGTCATCCTGTCCGGCATGATCGTGAACCTCTACTGCGGGGCGATCGCGCTGGGCATTACGCTCGCGCATTTCGATCTGATGCGCGGTCTGATGATCTGGGGCGGCGGCGCTCTCGATCAGACCGGCTGGCACGAAAGCGCTCGCCTGTTCTGGGGCGTTTTCGCCTGCTTCGCGGCTACCGTACTGATGATCCGTCCGCTCGGCGTTTTCGAGGCGGGTGACTCGACGGTGCAGGGGCTGGGCATCGCGTTGCAGCGCACGCGCTTTGCCGCGCTGCTGATCGCCGTCGTGCTGACCGCGTGCGTGGTATCGGCGGTCGGCGTGATCGGCTTCATCGGCCTCGCCGCGCCGACACTCGCGCGGCTCGCCGGCGCGCGCCGGCTCAGGCAGCGGCTGGTGTGGGCGCCGGCCCTGGGCGCGGTGCTGCTCTGGTGCACCGACGAACTCGTGCGCGTGATCGCGGCGGGCGAGCTGTTTTCCGCGCATCTGGTGCCGACGGGCACGGTCACGTCGCTGCTCGGCGTGCCGCTGCTGTTGCTGTTGCTGCCGCGCCTGCGCACGCAACCGGACCTGCATACCGTGGCGGTCGCGCATGCGCCGCCCGCGAAGCTGCGCAGGCGTTTGCCATTCGCGCTCGCCGGGCTCGTGCTGGTGCTCGTGCTGTGTTTCTTCGTGTCGCGCGGACTCGACGGCTGGTACATCGCCGATCGCGCGGACCTCGACGCGCTGATGTTCTGGCGCTTGCCGCACACGGTCGCGGCGCTCGCGGCGGGCATGCTGCTCGCAATCGCCGGCACGCTGATCCAGCGCGTCACCGCCAATCCGATGGCGAGTCCCGATCTGCTCGGCGTCAGCTCGGGCGGTGCGCTCGGCATCGTCGTGGTGCTGTTCGCCGGCTTCACGCCGTCGCCGGGCGCGCTGTTCGCGGGGTGTCTCGCCGGCGCGATAGCGACGCTTGCGCTGCTGTTGTGGCTGGGTGCGCGCGCGTCGTTCGCTCCTGAACGCCTGCTGCTGATCGGCGTGGCGATCAGCGCGCTGTTCCAGGCGGTGGTCGGCGCGTTGCTCGCCAGCGGCGATCCGCGCGGCGGGCTGCTGATGAACTTCATCATCGGCTCGACGTATTACGTCGAGGCGTCCGCCGCCTATACCGCCGGCGCGATCGCGCTGGCCGGGCTGGCGCTCGCGCCGCTGATGTCGCGCTGGCTCGAAACACTCGGGCTCGGGACGACGATCGCCGATGGTCTCGGCGTGCCGGTCGTGCGCGCGCGCTTTGCGGTCCTGGTCGTGGCGGCGGTGTTGACGGCGGCCTCGACGCTGATCGTCGGGCCGTTGTCGTTTGTCGGCCTGATCGCGCCGCATGTCGCGCGCTATTCGGGAGCGCGCCGGCCCGGTGTGCAGATATGCGTCGCGGCGATCTTCGGCGCACTGTTGATGGGTTTCGCCGAATGGCTCGGACGTCAACTGATGTTTCCCGAAGAGATGCCGGCGGGACTCGTCGCGACTTTGATCGGCGGCCCCTACCTGATCGCGCTGACGTTGCGCAAGTCCGTGTCATCCACATGACGGAACAGCCGGCGCCCGAAGCGTCGGCTGTGCGCCACATGTCGCAAATTGTCCTAGACATATCTTGCAAATAAGAATCATTATCGATAGTATCTTTTCCGAGATACAGGCGCGTGCCGGTGCCATGAGCTTTTCAAAACGCATGAATGGCACGCGATGCGTTCTCCTCCCGTAGCGGGAAAAAATCGTGGCGCTTTCTCCGGAAAGCCCAGTTAGTTATCCGACCAATCACCTTTGGCAGCCCTGATCAAGTCCATCTCGCATGGGCGGGGCGGGCTTTTGACTTCACGCGGAATGCGTCGATAAAGATGAATATAAACAGAGACCGGCGCCGCCTACCGCGGCGTAACCAGGCTTTTGCCGCGCAACCGGGGCTGACGCCGATCACGCTGGCACTTCTTGCGATCTGGGCCAGTCCCGCGCTGGCGCAACAAAGCACGGGCACGCCGGCGAACAGCACGTTGCCGACGGTCGAAGTGATTGCGGTGCCGGATGCGACGACCGAAGGCAGCGGTTCTTACGCGGGCCGCACGGCGACGATTGCGGGCAAGACGGAGCAGCCGATCAAGGAAATTCCCGCTTCGGTGTCGGTGCTGACGCGTCAGCGGATGGACGACCAGAATCTGACGTCGATCCAGGATGCGTTGAGATACGTGACGGGCGTCCAGTCGATCGATTACGGCGACGGCACCGCCTATTTCAAGTCGCGCGGTAATTACCTGAGTGTCCAGTTTGACGGCGTCTCGGTCATCAGCGGTCTGCAGTTTCTGCAGCAGTTCGATCTCGCGATGTACGACCGCATCGAAGTGATGCGCGGGCCGACCGGCGTGATGGACGGCGTAACCGACCCCGGCGGCACGATCAATCTCGTGCGCAAGCGTCCCCAGGACACCTTCCACGTGTCGACGGAAACGCAGTTCGACTCGTTCGGCAGCGCGCGGCAAATGATCGACGTAACCGGCCCGCTGAACAAGGACGGTTCGCTGCGCGGCCGCGCGGTGGTGGTCGGCAGCACCGCATTGCAGTCGGTCGACCGCACGCGCCAGAAAGAAGCGATGGCTTACGGCGCGCTCGACTACGATTTCAGCCCGCGTACGACGCTGTCGTTGTCCGCCGGCTATCAGGTCAACCCGATCAATGGGCTCGACTACGGCGCCCCCGGCGTCACCGACGCCGACGGCAATCTGCTGGGCCGCGTGCAGAGTCCGTTCACGCAGAACTTCAGCCCGAGCTGGAACTACGGCTATACGTCGTTGCAGGAAGTCAACGGCAACCTCGTTCATCGTTTCGAGAACGGCTGGAAGTCGCAGACGACGCTGTTCTACCGGCACGAACTCACCAAGGCCGACTACGCCTATTCCGGTCCCGGCGCCACCGCGGACGGCCTGTCGTACTTCGGCGAGCAGCGCCAGCGCAATACCTACGACTGGTGGGGATTCGACTCGAACGTGACGGGGCCGATCCAGGCATTCGGCCAGACCCACACGCTGACGATCGGCGCGAATTACTCGCTGCTGAACACCACGCAGCAGTCCGGTTTCGTCGCGCTGAACGGCCCGTTCGACGATCAGACGTTCAGCCTGTTCGATCCGAACGCGGTGCTGAAAACCGACGTGCCGTTCACCTTCGGCTCGAACGGCCGCACCGAGCAATACGGGGTGTACGCGCAGGCCCGCATCCATCTGGCGAAGCCGGTGACGCTGGTGCTCGGCGCGCGCGAAGCGTTCCTCTCGGTGGAGTCGCAAACGACGCTGCCGAGCGTCGAAGACTGGCAGACGCAGGCGGATATCAAGCACCGGTTCCTGCCGAACGTCGGCCTCGTGTATGACATCACGCCGTCGCTGACCGCGTATGCGAGCTACTCGAAGTTCCTGACCGCGCAGACGGCGACCACGTTCTCCGGTTCGCTCCTTCCGCCGCGCACGGGCGAGCAGTACGAAATCGGCCTGAAGACCAGCCTGCTGAACAACCGGCTGCAGACGACGACGGCCCTGTTCCGCATCAACGACGACAATCGCGCGGTCACGGACCCGGATCACCCGACGGGCTCGATTGCCGCGGGCAAGTCGACCGACGAAGGCTTCGAGCTCGAAGTGAGCGGTCAGCCGTTGCCCAACTGGAATCTGTATGCGGGCTACACGTATCTGAACGTCAACTACGAGAACGACGCGCCGAATCTGACCGACGGTACGGATCCGCGGCATCTGTTCAAGCTGTGGACCAGCTACAAGTTCACGCAAGGCGCGATGAGCGGCGTGATGATCGGCGGCGGGATGCTGGCGCAAACGCGTATTTCGCGGGGCGTGGAGCAGGGCGGTTATGCGATCTTCAATGCGCAGGTCGGGTATCGCTTCAACAAGCACGTGGAAGCTTCGCTGAACCTCAACAACATCTTCAATCGCGACTACTACCTTCGTCCGCCCGGCACGTTCTTCAGCACGTTCGGCAACAAGCGCAACGTGATGTTGACGGTACGTTCGGACTTCTGATGAGCGTGGCGGCGTGGCTGCTATTTCCATGCCGCAACGTCGTGCCCCGGGTTTCGATGCCGCGTGCATCGGCCTGCAAATCCGGGGCCATCCCTGCTTTTTTCCCACTGCATAAGGCCCTACGGGTTTCTGCATTCAGAGAGGGCTGCTAAAGACTTGACAGCATGCAGCCAGCGCTTTAATTTTCTCGCAATTGACAATCATTCTCATTCCCATTTCGTGAGCGCGACAGCGTTCAGTTCGTATCGCTGAGTGTTTCGCCATCCGGCGCTGGCCGGGGCGAGCAGTACGCAGGCCGCTTCGACAACCGCCCCTGGCCAGTTTCGTCCCGGTTCCAGTATGGCCGCGCCGGCCCTCCCATCGAGTCAGTCGCAGGAATATCGCCATGACGCAATCCACGTCTTCGCTGTTTGATTTTTCGCCCTTCGTCGGTCAAAGCGAACGCTATGTCGACCTCATCAGGCAATTTGCCGCCGCGCAGCCTTTTCGCAGCGCGGAAGTCAGCGAATTGCTTCTCGACGACGACTATCACCGCCGTCCGCTGCGTCCGGAGGACTTCGGGTTCCTGAAGTTTGCGAAGCCGGTTCGCATGCACAACGTGAGCCGCCTGCCGGCGCTCGCGTCGAACCGCACGTTGCTGTCGATCTACGAACTGGGCACGGCGCGTCTGCCGCGCAACGCCGACGCGAACGAATGGGCACACTTCACCGGTTTCTATCGCGACGACGTGCAGGTGCTGGGCGCCCAGATCGCGCCGTTTCTCGAGGCCTATGCATTCGAGTACCTGTCGCAGAACCAGCCGTTGCCGTCCGACGCGGCTAGCGCGGCCGAACGCCTGGCACGCATCGTCGATGACGAAGCAGCTTTCTGGGATCAAACGTTTGCGCGCCTGCTGCGCAACGACTATCTGGAAGAAGGCCTGCGCTTCATCATGGTCCAGCGCTGGGCGCTCGCGCCATCGAAGCACCGCGCGCTGGCACGCGCGGCCGCGAGCGGACTGCTGGACATGCTTGCCGATGACCTGCGCGCTCCGCTCGACACTCCGCCGGACGACGCGGCGCTCTGTCAGCGGGTCGCGGCATCGGTCGGCGTAACGCGTCGGCAGCACGCTTACTGGCAGTTCTATCTGCCGACCAGCATGGCGAAGTGCAATCTGCTGTATGCGCTCGCGCGCCGCCCGGATCGTGCGTTCGGTCTGGCGGGCGCCGCGTTCGCCGCCGCGGCCGAATCGCTCGCGTTCAGCACGGCGCTGGAGCGCGCCTGCGCGCATCTGAATCCGGCCAGACGTGGCGCCGACGACGCCCGGCAGCGCCAGGCGGCGCTCGCCGAGCGTTTCGACTCGGCGTTGCAGTCGATCGGCGCGGCGTTCGGTCCGGCCGCGCAGGCGCAGACCATCCAGGGCATGGCCGCCGGCGAACGGCTGTGCGAACGCGCGCGCTGGGACCTCGGCGAACAGTTGCTGTGGCTGTCGTCGATCCGTCACTACGTCGCGTTCGCGCATCGGATCAGCACGCGGATCGACGCCGAATGCCCGGACATCGACCGTGAAACCTTCGTCGAGCCGCACGAAATGTGCTCGACCACGCACGTGCACAACGACCACCGGCTCGTGACCATTCAGGAAGGCGAGATGCTGTTCTGGGGCAACGTCGGCATGCAACTGAAGATGAACGAAGGCGACATGGTGCTGATTCCCGATGGACGCCTGCATGGCTCGACGGTGATGTCGGGCGAATGCACTTATCACCAGCCGATCATTCCCGACGATTGGGTTCGGGCGCTCGTCGCCGAACTCGACGCGAAGGCCGCGGCCTGAACGTCGTCGCGGCGCCGCGCGCCGCGACCAGCCGTCCCAGAGCGTCCGGTACAGGACGCCTGTTCCCCACGTCAAACCGCTTTCACCCGCAAGCCGCCGGTCTATGCGGCTTGCTGCGTTCGCTCGCATGACGCGAGCGAGCGTGCGACGAACGAGGATATCGAAGATGCGAGCAAACGAGGGAACGGTGGGCGACGAACCGCAGAGCGCCGACACCGCAACGACAGGGCAGCGCGCGCCGGGCGCCGCCGGCGAAACGGCGCCGGCGGGCGCGGGTTTCGATCCGGGCGACTGGAAAAGCCGCATCATCGCGGGCCGCGCCACGGGCGCGGACGTGGAGCCGCCCGCGTGGCTCGACGCGTCCTACCAGACCTTGCGCGCGCAGGTGATGCACCCCGCCTATCCATGTTTTTTCGGCACGATGGCCGAGAAGCGCGGCGAAATGTTCTATTCGTACGTGAACGGCAAGGACATCAGCACGCTCGCCGCCACGATGGAGACGTTCGCACGGCTCGTGTCGCTGCCGCAATATCGCAAGAACAACATCGCGATCTTTTTCGAGCCCGACGCCGAGCCGCTCTCGCACGACGCGTATCACGCGCTGTTCTGGAAGATCCTGCAGCATCTGCACGATGTCGATCCCGATCCGCGCGCGGACGATCAGCCCGAGCCGTCGAGCGAGGACTGGGAATTTTCGTTTGCCGGCGTGGAGACTTTCGTGGTGTGCGCATGCCCGTCGTTTCGCGCGCGCCACAGCCGCAATCTCGGCCCCGGCATGGTGTTGCTGTTCCAGCCGCGCAGCGTGTTCGTCGACACGATCACGAACAAGGTGATCGGCCGCGAAGCGCGCAACCAGGTACGCAAGCGCCTCGAGACATGGGACGAGATCCCGGCGCATCCGGACCTCGGATTCTTTGGCGATCCGGGCAATCTCGAATGGAAGCAGTACTTTCTCGACGACGCCAACGTCCCCGCCGACGATCGCTGCCCCTTCCTGAAACGGCAGCGCATCGCTAGACAGGAAGCCGCCCAGCGCGAACACGCGGAGCCCGCGATGGCCACCGCCGCGCCGTTGCAAGGCAGCGCGCCCGCGCACGATTCGCAGGAGCGCCACACATGGTGGCAACAGCGTCCGCTCGCGCCGAACGACAAGCCGTTCACCCCGCGTCCGGGGTCGCACGCAGTCGAACGCCGTTTCACGCCACATGGCGACAGCGCGCTTCGCGAGTACGAGGAAGAGTGACCCCGAATGATCCGGCGTGAGCGCGTAAACGGGTCCGGGAATCCGGGGATCCGCACAGGCGCTGCGCGCAGACGAGATGGTGATATGGCTGAAAACATGATTGAGCAGTTGCGCGCGCTGGCCGCGTCGCGTGCGCTGGACACCGCCCTGGTGACGGTCGACGCGAGCGGCGACACGCGCTATGGCTATGCGGAACTGGATCGCCGCGCGGCGGCGCTCGCGACGCGGCTGCGCGGCGCGAACGGCTGGGCGGAAGGCGAGCGCGTGCTGCTGATGATGGATAGCGGCATCGACTACGTGGCCGCATTCTTCGGCTGTCTATACGCGGGCGCGATCGCGGTGCCGGCCTATCCGCCGGAGTCGCTGCGCGGGCAGCATCTCGAGCGGTTGCAGTCGATCGCCGCCGACGCGGACGCGCGCTTCATCGTCACCACGCGCGCGCTCGAAGACAGACTCGGCGATGCGTTCGCCGCGATCGCGCCGCATGCGTCGCGCGTGACGATGGACTCTCTCGACGCGGTAAACGATACGAGCGTTTTCGAGCCGTATCGCGCCGCGCCCTCGGATATTGCATTCCTGCAGTACACGTCGGGCTCGACGTCGGCGCCGAAGGGCGTGATGGTCACGCACGGCAGCCTGTGGGCGAACGAGGTGGCGATCCGCGAAGGGCTCGGCGTCACCGGCGACGACGTGTTCGTCAGCTGGCTGCCGCTCTATCACGACATGGGCCTGATCGGCACGCTGTCGCAGCCGGTGTTCAGCGGCATTCCGCTCGTGCTGATGTCGCCGCAGTATTTTCTGGAGCGGCCGGTACGCTGGCTCGACGCGATTGCGCGGCATCGCGGCACGATTTCCGGCGGTCCCGATTTCGCGTACCGGCTCTGCGCGGACCGCGTCAGCGACGACCAGCGAGCCGCGCTCGATCTGTCGAGCTGGCGGGTCGCGTTCTCCGGTTCGGAGCCCGTGCGCAAGGCGACGCTCGACGCCTTCGTCGAACGCTTCGTGCCGGCGCGCTTCGATGCGAACGCGGTGTTTCCGTGTTACGGGCTTGCCGAGGCCACGCTGTACGTGACCGGCGTCACGCGCGGCGCGGGCGCGCATGCGCCGGCATTCGCGAGCGCCGCGCTGGAAAGCGGGAACGCGCGCCCCGGCACAGACGAAGCGCCATCGACCGCGCTCGTGTCGTGCGGCAAGCCGGCGAGCGGACACACGGTCCAGATCGTCGACCGCGAAAGCGGTGTGGTGCTCGATGACGGCCGGCTCGGCGAAATCTGCGTGAGCGGTCCGAGCGTCGCGGCCGGCTACTGGCGGCGCGCCGACGCGAGCGCGGCGAGCTTCGTCGAGCGCGCTGGCGCGACATGGCTGCGCACCGGCGACCTCGGCTTCATCCATGCAGGCGAGCTGTTCGTCGCGGGCCGGATCAAGGATCTGCTGATCGTGCGCGGGCGCAATCTGTATCCGCAGGATCTGGAGCTCGCGATCGAACGCGAAGTCGAGGTCGTGCGACGCGGCCGCGTCGCGGCGTTCGCGGTCGAGATCGACGGACAGGAAGGCATCGGCATCGCGGCCGAAGTGTCGCGCAACGTGCGCAAGCTGATCGCGCCGGAAGATATTGCCGCCGCGCTGAGCGAGACCGTCGCGACGAGTTGCGGCGAGCCGGCGAGCGCCGTCGTGCTGCTCAATCCGGGCGGCTTGCCGAAGACGTCGAGCGGCAAGGTACAGCGCGCGGCGTGCGTGCGCGGCTGGCAACAGCGTTCGCTCGACGCGTATGCGATGTTCGCGCCCGGTCGCCGCATCGATGCGGACGATGCGGAACAACAACGCGAGCCGAATACGGCGGCCGAGCCGCTGTCCGGCATCGAACAGACACTCGCGGCGCTATGGCGCGACGCGTTGCCCAACGGCGGCACGCCGCAAGCCGACAGCAACTTTTTTGCGCACGGCGGCAACTCGCTCGCGGCGGTGCAACTCGCCGCCGCGATCCGGGCGCGCTGGTCGATCGATTTCACGCCGCGCGACGTCTTCGCGGCGCCGCTATTGCGCGACGCGGCGGCCCGCGTCAGCGAGCGGATCGCGCGCGGCCCGGCGCCGGCACTGCCGCAGATGGCCCGGCTGCCCGACGCCGAACGGCTGAACTCGCGCGCATCGGACGCGCAACGCGGTCTGTGGCTGACATGGCATCACGATCCCGCGAGCGCCGCGTACAACCTGAGCGGCGAATTGCGCCTGAACGGCGCACTCGACGTGCCCGCGCTACAACGCGCGTTCGACGTCGTCATGCAGCAGCACGACATCCTGCGCGCGCGCTTCGTGCTGGACGACGAAGGCGAGCCGTTGCAGGTGATCGACGACACGCTCGCTGTCCGTCTCGAACTGACGCGTCTCGATTCGATACCGGAAGCAGCGCACCGGGCGGTGCTCGACGCGCTGATCGAACGTGTCGCGCGCGAGCCGTTCGACCTCGAACGCGGACCGCTGATCCGCGCGCATCTGGTCGGCATCGGCGCGCGCGAGCATCGTCTGTTGCTGGCGTTGCATCACATCGTCGCGGACGGTTGGTCGGTCAACGTGCTGCTGGCGTCGCTGGCCCGCGCTTATGACGCGTGCCGCAACGCGGGCGGCGCCGTGACCGGACCGGCATTACAGGCTGACGCGCCGCGTCCGTTGCAGTATGCGGACCACGCGGCATCGGAACGCGCGACGCTCGACGCCGCCACGCTCGCGCATCAGCTCGGCTATTGGCGCGCGCAACTCGCGTCCGACGGCGACGCCGCGGCGGCGGCCCGTCTTTTCCCGGCTGCCGATGCATCCCGCACGGGCCGTCAGCGCAGCGAATCGTTCGCGTTGCCGTCCGCTGTGGCCGCGCGGCTGCGGCGCTTCGCGGCCGCGCATCGCGCGTCGTTGTTCATGGCCGTGCTGGGCGTTTTTAACGTCGTGCTGCATGGCCTGAGCGGCAAGAACGATATTCGCGTTGGCGCGCCGGTGTCGCTGCGCAAGCGGCCCGAAGCGCACGATCTGGTCGGCTACTTCATCAACATGCAGGTGCTGCGCACGCGCGTCGCGAAGGATCGCGACTTCGATGCGCTTATCGATGCGGTGCGCGAAACGGTGCTCGCCGCGCATGAACATCAGGACGTGCCGTTCGACCGTCTGGTCAGCGAGTTGCTGCCGAATCGCGCGAAGGCCGGTGACGTGCTGTTCCAGGTCAAGCTGACCGAGCAGCGCCCGTTCGACGCGCAGCTATTCGCGCCGCTCGACGCGTCGTTGCGCGTGCTGCTGAACGATGCGCCGCATTTCGACCTCGCGGTCGATTTCACCGACACGGGCGAGCATATCGACTTCCTGATCGCCTACGACGACGCGGTGTTCGACGCTGCGTTCATCTCGCGTCTGGCGCGCGTATTCGCGGCGCTGGCCGCGCGGCTCGTCGACGAACCGGCATGGCCGCTCGAGCGCCACCTGCGCGACATCGCGCACGACACCGGCGACGCCGAAGCACGGCCGCCGCGCGACACCGCGCCGAACGTGTTGACGCTATGGCAAGCGAGCGTGGCGCGCCACCCCGACAGGATTGCATTGCATGACGGCACGCGCCGCGCGACGTTTGCCGAACTCGACGCGGCAGCGAGCGCACTGGCCGCGCAACTGATCGCGCGTGATGCGGTGCGCGAAGCGCGCGTCGGCGTGCTGGCCGAGCGTTCGATCGAGCACGTGCTCGGCATGCTCGCCGCGCTGAAAGCGGGCGCGACGTGGGTGCCGCTCGATCCGCACGCGCCCGTCGCGCGGCTCGGCGCACAGCTTCGCGATTGCGGCGCGCTTGTCGTGCTGCACGCGGCGCCGTTGCCTGCCGGGCTCGATACCGCGCGCGCGGCGCCGCTCGCCATACGCTTCGCGCCTGAAGACATTCCCGCCGCGGCGGCAGCCGGCGACGTGACGCCGCGCGCGACGCGCATCGTCCATCCGGATCAGGCCGCGTACATGATCTACACGTCCGGCTCGACGGGCGAGCCGAAGGGCGTCGTCGTCACGCATCGCGCGCTCGCCAACTACGTGCAGGGCATGCTGGAAACGCTGAACGTCGACGCGCACGCATCGTTCGCGATGGTATCGACGCCCGCGGCCGACCTCGGCCACACGGTGCTGTTCGGCGCGTTGTGCTCCGCGCGCACGCTGCATCTGCTCGGCTCCGAGCTCGCGTTCAATCCCGACCAGTTCGCGCAGTACATGGCCGTGCACCGGGTCGGCGTGCTGAAGATCGTGCCGAGCCATCTGTCGGCGCTGCTCGCCGCCGCGCAAGCGCGCGACGTGCTGCCCGCCGATGCGCTGATCGTCGGCGGCGAGGCGACCTCGGCCGCATTGCTCGACCGGCTGCGCGCGCTCGAACCGTCGTGCCGGATTTTCAATCACTACGGGCCGACTGAAACCACGGTGGGCGTCGCGATGCACGAGTTGCGCGCGACGCTCGACGCGCATCGCGATCTGCCGCTCGGCACCGCGTTGCCGAACCTGCGCATTCATCTGCTCGACGACACACTGGCGCCGGTCGCGACCGGGACTGCCGGCGAGCTGTACGTGGGCGGTCCGGGCGTCGCGCGCGGTTATCACGGCCGCGCGGGCCTGAGCGCCGAACGCTTCGTGCCGGACCCGTTCACCGCGGGCGAGCGCCTGTATCGCACCGGCGACCGTGCGCGGATCGGTCCCGACGGATTGCTCGACTACCTCGGCCGCGCGGACGATCAGGTGAAGGTACGCGGCTATCGCGTCGAACCCGCCGAAGTCGAACGTGCGCTGCGCCGGGTCGAGGGGCTGCGCGACGCGGCGGTGCTCGCGCACGACGGCGCGTCGGGTACGCGGCTGGCGGCGTTCGTCGTGGGCGAAATCGCCGCGGACACGGTGAAGGAGCGCGTGTCCGCGTGGCTGCCCGACTACATGGTGCCCGCCGACGTGGTGACGCTCGCCGCGCTGCCGTTGAATGCGAACGGCAAGCTGGACCGTGCGGCATTGCGCGCGTCGCTGCCTGCCGCGTCCGCTGTCGCGAGTGCTTCGACGAACGATGCCGACGCGCCGCGCACCGCGACGGAAATCGCGCTTGCGCAAATCTGGGCCGACGTGATCGGCCTGCGGGCGGAATCGATTGGCCGTGATTGCAACTTCTTCGAAGCGGGTGGCGATTCGATTCTCGGACTGAAGGTGGTCGCCAAAGCGCGCAAGGCCAGGCTGTCGATCACGCCGAAGCAGCTATTCCAGCGGCTCACGCTCGCGCAACTGGCACAGCGGATCGAGCAGGCGTCTTCCGCGTCCGGCGCACAGCAGCCGCAGGCCGCCACGCAGACGCCGATTGCGCGTCTGCCGGATGCGCGGCGTATGCGCACGCCCGCGTCGTATGCGCAGCAGCGGCAGTGGTTCCTGTGGCAACTGTCGCCGCAAGGCAGCGCGTATCACGTGGCAGGTGGGCTGTGGCTGGATGGCATTGTCGATGCGGCGGCGTTGCGCGCGAGCTTCGAGGCGATCGTCGCGCGTCACGAAGTGCTGCGCACGCGCTTCGTCGCGAACGACGCGGGCGAGGTCGAGCAGTGGATCGACGCGCAGGCTGCGCTCGACTGGCGCGAAGCATCGTTGCCGGAAACGCGGATCGACGAAGCCGCGCGCGCGCTCGCGAACGAGCCGTTCGATCTCGCCCGAGGACCGTTGCTGCGCGCCGCGCTCTATCGCGATCAAGCCGACACGCGGCGCAGCCTGCTCGTGCTGGCGATGCACCATATCGTGTCGGACGGCTGGTCGGTGCAGGTGCTGCTCGAAGAGCTGGTCGCGCATTACCGCGCGGCGGTGCTGAACGAACCGTTGACGCTGCCCGCGCTTGCCGTGCAATACGCGGACTATGCGGCGTGGCAGCGCGAATGGCTCGAAGCGGGCGAGAAGGACCGACAGCTTGCGTACTGGCGCGCCGCGCTCGGCGAAGCGCAGCCGGTGCTCGCGCTGCCGGTCGATGCGCCACGCCGGGCGCACGCGTCGTATCACGCCGCGCGTTACTGGATGAGCCTGCCCACCGGGTTGGCGCAGGCACTCAGGGCGCGCGCGCAGGCGAGTTCGGCGACGCCGTTCATGGTGCTGCTCGCGGCGTTCCAGGCGCTGCTGCATCGCTACACGGGGCAGGAGGACATCCGCGTGGGCGTGCCGGTGGCGAACCGTCATCGTGTGGAGACGGAGCCGCTGATCGGTTTTTTCGTCAACACGCAGGTGCTGCGCGCGCGGGTCGACGGCGAGGCGACGCTGGGGGCGCTGCTCGAGCAGACGCGTGAGGCGACGGTGGGCGCGCAGGCGCATCAGGATCTGCCGTTCGACGTGCTGGTCGACGCGCTGCGCCCCGAGCGCAGTCTCAGCCATACACCGCTGTTCCAGGTGATGTTCAACCATCAGCGCAGCGATTGGCGCGTGCTGAAGCAACTGCCGGATCTGTCGATCGAACCGTACCGGCTGCCCGCGCCGATGGCGCAGTTCGAGCTGCTGCTCGATACCCGCGATGAAGCCGACGGCGCGTTGTCGGTCGAATGGACCTATGCGCGCGAGCTGTTCAGCGAGGCGACGATCGCGCGCGTCGCGCGGCACTATCAGCGCATGCTCGCCGCGTATGCGGACGAGGCGCCGCTCGACCGGCGCATCGGCGCGATCGAACTGGTCGACGCTGCGGAAGCGGCGACCTTGTCGCGCTGGAGCGTAAACCCGACGAGCTATTCCGGTTACGAGCCGGTGTTCCGCGCGTTCGAGCGTCATGCCGCCACGCATCCGAACGACGATGCGCTGCTGTTCGGCGACGCGACGATCAGCTACGGCGACCTGAACGCCCGCGCGAACCGCCTCGCGCACTGGCTGCGCGCGCAGGGCGTCGGCGTCGAATCGCGCGTCGGCATCGCGGCGGTGCGTTCATTCGAGCTCGTCGTCGCGCTGTATGCGATCGTCAAGGCAGGCGCCGCCTATGTGCCGCTCGATCCGTCGTATCCGGCCGAACGGCTCGCGTACATGATCGGCGACAGCAAGCCGGACCTGCTGTTGTGCCAGCGCGATGTGACGCTGCCGGCAGTCGACGGCGTGCCGCGTTTCGATCTCGACACGATCGATACCACCGGTCAGCGCGCCGACAATCCCGGCGCCGCGCTCCACGGCGCGAACCTCGCCTACGTGATCTACACGTCGGGCTCGACCGGGCGGCCGAAAGGCGTCGGTAACCGGCACGACGCGCTGTGGAACCGGCTCGAATGGATGCAGCGCGAATACGGCCTGCGGCGCGGCGAAACGGTGCTGCAAAAGACGCCGTTCAGCTTCGACGTGTCGGTGTGGGAGTTCTTCTGGCCGCTGATGGTCGGCGCGCGGCTCGCGATCGCCGCGCCCGACGCGCATCGCGATCCCGCGTCGCTGGCCGCGACGATCCGCCGCCATGCGGTCAGCACGCTGCATTTCGTGCCGTCGATGCTGCAGGCGTTTATCGCGAGCGGGGCCGCGGCTGGGTGCGGCGAGACGCTCGCGCGGATCGTATGCAGCGGTGAGGCGCTGCCTGCCGATTTGCGCGAGCGGGCCGCCGAGGTGTTGCCGTCGGTCGCGCTGCACAACCTGTACGGGCCGACCGAGGCCGCGATCGACGTCACCGCGTGGACCTGTGTCGACGAACCGGGGCGTCCGGTGCCGATCGGCCGGCCGATCGCGGCGACCCAAACATGGGTGCTCGACGCGCGGATGACGCCGGTGCCGCCGGGCGTGCCGGGCGAGCTGTATCTGGGCGGCGCGGGACTCGCGCGCGGTTATCTGGGCCGCGCGGGATTGACGGCCGAACGCTTCGTGCCGGACCCGTTCGCAACCGAGGCCGGCGCGCGCCTGTACCGCACCGGCGATCTCGTGCGCTGGCGCGAAGACGGTGCGCTCGACTATCTGGGCCGCCTCGACCATCAGGTCAAGATTCGCGGCCTGCGTATCGAACTCGGCGAAATCGAGGCCGCGCTGACCGCGCAGCCGGGCGTGCGCGAGGCGGTCGTGATCGCGCGCGACGCGCGGCTCATTGCCTACGTGACGGGCGACGGCGATGCGCGGGACGCCGCCGCGTTGCGCGCGCGCGTCGCGCGGCAGTTGCCGGACTACATGGTGCCGTGGCGCATCGTGCCGCTCGACGCGTTGCCGCTGAACGCGAACGGCAAGGTCGATCGGAACGCATTGCCGCCGCCGGCCGCCGAGGCCGCCGATGCAACCGGCGACACGCATTGGGAAGCGCCGCGAGACGGCGTCGAGACGGAACTCGCGGCGATCTGGTCGGCGCTGCTCGGTGTCGAGCGGATTGGACGCAATGACGATTTCTTCGATCTGGGCGGCCATTCGCTGCTCGCGGTGCGGCTGAACGCGCGGATCGGCCTCGAACTGGGCGCGAGCCTGCCGCTCGCGGCGCTGTTCAATGCGCCGAGTCTCGCCGCGCAGGCCGCCGCCATCGCGCGGGCACGCGACGCACAGCCGTCGGACGACGCGCTGCGCAGCCTCGATCTCTTTATGGATACGCTTTGAGCATTGCTATGGAAAAGGACGCGGCGCGACGTATCGCCGAACGATTCAGCGAGTTGACGCCCGACAAGCGCCGGCTGTTCTGGCAAAAGATGAACGAGCAGGGCATGAGCCCCGCGCAATTCCCGATTCTGGCGCGCGCGCGTTGCGACGGACAGCGCGTGCCGACGTCGTATGCGCAGCAACGGCAGTGGTTCCTGTGGCAACTGTCGCCGCAAGGCAGCGCGTATCACGTGGCGGGGGGGCTGTGGCTGGACGGCAGCGTCGATGCGGCGGCGTTGCGCGCGAGTTTCGAGGCGATCGTCGCGCGTCACGAAGTGCTGCGCACGCGCTTCGTCGCGAACGACGCGGGCGAGGTCGAGCAGTGGATCGACGCGCAGGCTGCGCTCGACTGGCGCGAAGCATCGTTGCCGGAAACGCGGATCGACGAAGCCGCGCGCGCGCTCGCGAACGAGCCGTTCGATCTCGCCCGAGGACCGTTGCTGCGCGCCGCGCTCTATCGCGATCAAGCCGACACGCGGCGCAGCCTGCTCGTGCTGGCGATGCACCATATCGTGTCGGACGGCTGGTCGGTGCAGGTGCTGCTCGAAGAGCTGGTCGCGCATTACCGCGCGGCGGTGCTGAACGAACCGTTGACGCTGCCCGCGCTTGCCGTGCAATACGCGGACTATGCGGCGTGGCAGCGCGAATGGCTCGAAGCGGGCGAGAAGGACCGACAGCTTGCGTACTGGCGCGCCGCGCTCGGCGAAGCGCAGCCGGTGCTCGCGCTGCCGGTCGATGCGCCACGCCGGGCGCACGCGTCGTATCACGCCGCGCGTTACTGGATGAGCCTGCCCACCGGGTTGGCGCAGGCACTCAGGGCGCGCGCGCAGGCGAGTTCGGCGACGCCGTTCATGGTGCTGCTCGCGGCGTTCCAGGCGCTGCTGCATCGCTACACGGGGCAGGAGGACATCCGCGTGGGCGTGCCGGTGGCGAACCGTCATCGTGTGGAGACGGAGCCGCTGATCGGTTTTTTCGTCAACACGCAGGTGCTGCGCGCGCGGGTCGACGGCGAGGCGACGCTGGGGGCGCTGCTCGAGCAGACGCGTGAGGCGACGGTGGGCGCGCAGGCGCATCAGGATCTGCCGTTCGACGTGCTGGTCGACGCGCTGCGCCCCGAGCGCAGTCTCAGCCATACACCGCTGTTCCAGGTGATGTTCAACCATCAGCGCAGCGACTGGCGCGCGACCGATTCGCTGCCTGGCCTCGCTGTCGCGCGCTACGAACTGCCGGACGAAGCCGCGCTGTTCGAGCTGACGCTGAACATCGTCGAGACGGCGGACGGCGCGATGGACGCCGAGCTGATCTACGCGGCCGAACTGTTCGACGCGGCGACGATCGCGCGCATCGGCGGCCATTATCTGAACATGTTGCGAGCGCTTGCCGACGATCCGTCGCAGCGCACCGGCGATGTCGCGCTGCTCGATGCCGCGCAATGGCAGCAACTGTGCGAATGGAGCGAAGCGGCGTCCGCTCCGCGCGCGGCGGACAGCGCCGATGACTTCGTTCATCGACGTTTCACGGCCCGCGCGCACGCGACGCCCGGCGCGCTTGCCGTGACCGGCGGCGGCAAGCGTTTGACGTATGGGCAACTGAACCAGCAGGCGGACCGGCTCGCCGCGCGGCTCATCCGCGAAGGCGTCGGCCCGGAAGTGCGGGTCGGCCTCGCGGTATCGCGCTCGCCCGCGATGGCCGTCGCGTTGCTCGGCATCCTGAAAGCGGGCGGCGCCTATGTGCCGCTCGATCCTGCCTATCCGGCCGAGCGGCTTGCCTATATGACGGAGGACAGCGGCATCGAACTGATGCTGGTCGATGCGTCGTCCTGGCCGCGCATGCGGCAGGCATGCGGCGCGCGCGTGCTGAACCTGGACGAACACGAATACGAACACGAACACGACGACGAAGCGTGCGCCGATGCGGCGCCCGCACTGCATCCGCACAACCTTGCCTACGTCGTCTACACGTCGGGATCGACGGGGCGGCCGAAGGGCGTGGCCGTCACGCACGGCGCGCTGGCCGCGCATTGCGAGGCTATCGGCGCGTGCTACGGAATCGACGCGTCGGACCGCTGTCTGCACTTCGCGTCGATCAGCTTCGACGCCGCGGCCGAGCAGTTGTTGATGCCGCTGACACACGGCGCGTCGCTCCTGCTGCGCGACGACGACGTGTGGTCCGCGCAGCGGCTCGTCGACGAAATACGCGAGCACGAGGTGACCACACTCGATCTGCCGCCGGCCTATGTCGACGCGTTCGCGCGCGAAATAGCAACCGGGACCACCGGGGCCGCGGGCACGGTCGGCGTGCGAACCTGCATCGTCGGTGGCGAAGCGTGGTCGAAGGCGGGCTTCGACGCGGTGCGCGCGCATCTCGCGCCGCAGCGGATTTTCAACGCGTACGGGCCGTCGGAAGCGGTCATCACGCCGACCGTCTGGTGTGCCGGCGACGCCGCCGGGTTCGATGGCCCGTATGCGCCGATCGGCCGTCCGATCGGCAAGCGCCGCGCGTGGGTGCTCGATGCGCGCAAGAATCCGGTGCCGCCAGGCGTACCCGGCGAGTTGCATCTCGGCGGCGCGTCGATCGCGCGCGGCTATCTCGGCCAGCCGGGCTTGAGCGCGGCGCGTTTCGTGCCCGATCCGTTTTCCGGCGAGCCCGGTGCGCGGCTCTATTGCACCGGCGACCTCGTACGCTGGCGCGCGGACGGTCAACTCGATTATCTCGGCCGGCTCGACCAGCAGGTGAAAGTGCGCGGCTTCCGGATCGAACCCGGCGAAGTCGAGGCGCGGCTGCGCGCGCAGCCGGGTGTCGCCGACGCGGTGGTCGTCGCGCTCGACGGGCCGGGCGGCACGCGCCTCGCCGGTTATGCGACGGCATTGCCGGGCGAGCGGTTGGACGCGGCGACGCTGCGCGCGGGGCTCGCTGCCGCGCTGCCCGACTACATGGTGCCGGGCGCGCTGATCGTGCTCGATGCATTGCCGGTGACGCCGAACGGCAAGGTGGATCGCCACGCGCTGCCCGCGCCGGACGAACTCGCGCCGGCGCAATTCGAAGCGCCGCTCGACGGCGTCGAAACCGAACTCGCGGCTATCTGGGCGCAACTGCTGCGGCGCGAGCGGATCGGCCGTCACGAGAACTTCTTCGAACTCGGCGGCGATTCGATCATGGGCTTGCAGATCGTCGCGCGGGCGCGGCGCGCGGGCCTGGGGCTCAGCGCGCGGCAGATCTTCGAGCAACAGACGATCGCTCAACTCGCGGCCGTCGTGGTGCCGCTCGACGACGCGGCCCGCGCTGTCACGGCGCCGGCCGCCGGCATCGACGCGAACGCGCCGGTGCCGTTGCTGCCGATCCAGGCCTGGTTCTTCACCGAGCCGCTGGCGGTGCGCAATCACTGGAATCAGTCGGTGCTGCTCGACGCCGGCAACACGCTGGACACGGGCGCGCTCGAACGCGCGTGGCAGGCGGTGATCGCGCATCACGACGCATTGCATCTGCGCTTCGAACCGTGCGATCCGGCGCAGTCGGAATGCGGCGCGGCGTGGCGTCAGCGTTATGTGCCGAATGAACCGGCAACCCCGTTGCAAATCGTGACGGCGGTATCGGCCGCCCAGATCGACGCTCACTGCGACGCGCTGCAATGCAGCCTCGACATCGAGCGCGGCCCGCTGATCCGCGCGCTCGCGCTGGGCATCGACGACGGTAGCTGGCGTCTGTTCATCGCAATTCATCATCTCGTCGTCGATACGGTGTCGTGGCGCATCCTGCTCGACGACCTGCAACGCGTGTATGCGCAACTGGCCGCGCGCGAGCCGCCGTCGCTGCCCGCGCGGACGACGTCGTATCAGGCGTTCGGCCGTCAGTTGCTGGAGGCCGCGCGGCAGCCGGAAGTCGAACGCGACAGCGCGTACTGGCAGGCATTGGCCGAGGTGCCCACGGCATTGCCGGACGGCGTTGCGCCGCACGACGCGCACGAGGCGAACGACGGCGCCCGGCCGGTGCGCGCGGCCTTGCAACTCGATCGCGCCACCACGCACCGCTTGCAGCAGGAGGCATCGGCCGCGTACCGGACCCAGCTCGTCGATCTGCTGCTGCTCGCCACCGGCCGCGCGCTGTGCGAGTTCGCGGGTCACGACGCGTTGCGGATCGATCTCGAAGGCCACGGCCGCGAGACGTTCGCCGGCGCGGCGGATCTGAGCCGCACGGTCGGATGGTTCACCAGTGTCTACCCGTTCGCGCTCGCGCCGCTGGGCGAAATCGGCGCGGCGCTCAAGCGCGTGAAGGAAGCGCGCCGCACGGTGCCGCACGGCGGCATGAGCTTCGGCATGCTCAAGTACCTGGGCGCGCCGGCGCAACGCGCGGCGCTTGCGGACCTCGGTCACGCGGACGTGCTGTTCAACTATCTGGGGCAGTTCGAGCAGAGCGCGGCTCCGGGCAGCGAGCATGGCTGGCGGCTCGCGTCGGAGACGGGCGGCCGTGCATCGAGCGAAGCGAACCGCGGCACGCACGCGCTCGAAATTTCCGCGCAGGTGCGCGATGGCGAATTGTCGATCGCGTTGCTGCATCCGCATGGCGACCGCTATGACGCGGCGACGCTGGACGCACTGGCGCTCGCGCTGCATCGCGAACTGCTTGCCGCGCTCGCGCACTGCGAAAGCGGCGCGGCGGGACTCACTCCGTCGGACGTGCCGCTCGCCGCGATCGACCAGGCTCGCCTCGATACGCTGCCGGTTCCCGCGACGGAAATCGCCGACCTGTATCCGCTGTCGCCGATGCAGACCGGCATCGTGTTCCATAGTCTGCTGGGCCAGCAGCCCGGCGCGTATGTGAACCAGTTGCGCGTCGATATCGAGCATCTGGACTGCGCGCGCTTCGAGGCGGCATGGGCCGCCGCCGCGGCGCGCCACGATACGCTGCGGACCGGTTTTTTGCCGTTCGACGATGCGCCGCGCCAATGGGTCGCGCGCGGCATCGCGACGCCGTTCGCGGTGGAAGACTGGTATCAGGCGCAGGGCATCGACGCGGCGCCGCTGGAGCAGCGGCTCGACCGGTTCGCCGCCGCGCGACTCGCGCGAGGCTTCGATCTCGCGCGCGCGCCGCTGTGGCGAGTCGATGTGCTGCGCACCGGGGCGGCGCGTCATCATTTCGTGTGGACCTTTCATCATGCGCTGCTCGACGGCTGGAGCGCCGCGCAATTGCTCGCCGAAGTGCTGGCCGCCTACGAAGGCCGCGCGGCCAGCGCGGCGCCGGGCCGCTATCGCGACTTCATCGCGTGGCTCGGCCAACGTTCGCACGATGCCAGCGAAGCATGGTGGCGCGGCCAGCTCGCCGCGCTCGACGGCCCGACGCTGCTCGCGCAGGCATTGCAGGCGCCGCGGGCCGCCGATGCGTCGCATGCGACGTCGTACGGCACGCGCACGCTCGTATGGGACGAGCCGCGCGCCGCGTCGCTGAGCCGTTTCGCCAGGAGCCGGCGCGTAACGCCCAACACGCTGGTGCAGGCCGCGTGGCTCGTGCTGTTGCAGCGTTACACCGGGCAGCGGACGGTGACGTTCGGCGCGACCGTCGCGGGCCGGCCGGAATCGCTGGCGGGCGCCGACCGTACGCTCGGTCTGTTCATCAACACGATTCCGGTGATCGGCGCGCCGGATCCGGCGACCCGGGTTGCCGCGTGGCTCGAACACATCCAGCAGCACGGCGTCGCCGCGCGCGAGCATGAGCACGTCGCGTTATACGACATTCAGCGCTGGGCACAGGTGGAGGGCGGCCACGCGCTGTTCGACAGCCTCGTCGTCTTCGAGAACTATCCGGTCGACGACATCCTGCACGCGGCCGGTTCGCGCGAGCTGCAGTTCTCCGGCCTGCGCAACGAGGACCGCACCAGCTATCCGCTGACGCTGTCGGTCACGCAAGGCCGCGCGCAACAGGGCGCCGACACGCTGCGCATCGAGTTCGCGTACGCGTGCGATACCTTCGACGGTCAGCAGATCGACCGGCTCGCCGCGCAGCTCTCGACGCTGCTCGACGCGTTCATCGACAATCCCGACCTGCCGCTGGGCGCGATCGACGTGCTGCCCGCGGCGGAGCGCGCGCAACTCGAGCGCTGGGGCAGCGCCCCCGGCGTGCGCGGCCTCGCTCCCGTGCATCTGCGCATCGCGCAACAGGCCGCGCTGCGGCCCGCCGCGCAGGCGTTGGTGCTCGACGGCGAAGCGATCGATTACCGCACGCTCGAGCATCGCGCGAATCAGGTCGCGCATGGCCTGCGCGCGGCCGGCGTCGGTCCCGACATGCGCGTGGGCGTGGCGATCGAACGCTCGATCGCGATGATCGTCGCGATTCTCGGCGTGTTGAAGGCCGGCGGCGCCTATGTGCCGCTCGATCCGTCGTATCCGGCCGAGCGTCTCGCGTTCATGATCGAAGACAGCGGCATCGCGGTAGCGCTGACGGCCGCCACGCCGGATACCGCCGGCGTGCCCGTCGACGCGCTCGCGCGGCTCGGCGTCGCGACGCTCGACATTCACCGGATCACGCACGACAGCGCGACGGGCAACCTTCAGCCGCCCGCCGTCGAGGTGCTGCCGGATCAGCTCGCGTACGTGATCTACACGTCGGGTTCGACCGGACGTCCGAAGGGCGTCGGCATCACGCACGACGGACTCGCGCGGCACACGGAGGTCTCGATCGGCATGTTCGGCATGAGCGCCGAAGACCGCGTGCTGCAATTCTCGACCTTCAATTTCGACGGCTTCGTCGAGCAGGTTTTCCCGACGCTCGCGCTCGGCGCGACGCTGGTGCTGCGCGGTCCCGAGTTGTGGAGCAGCGACCGTTTTCTCGCGGAAGTGGCAAACCAGCGCATCACGGTCGCGGACCTGACGACGGCTTACTGGAACGCACTCGCGCAGGACTTTGCGGCGCGCGCGGGCGACGGCGTGCGCAGCGCCTGCCGCACGTTGCGGCGCGTGCATGCGGGCGGCGAAGCGATGCCCGCCGACGGCGTGCGCGCATGGCGCGCCGCCGGCCTCGCGCACGTCGAACTCACGAACACCTATGGTCCGAGCGAAGCGGTGGTGACCGCGACGTCGTTCGACTGCACGCCGTATCTACGGGGCGAAGCCGACGTGCCCGCGCGGATTCCGCTCGGCGCGCCGCTCGCCGGCCGTGTGCTGCGCGTGCTGGATGCGCAACTGAACCCGGTGCCGCTCGGCGCGGCGGCCGAACTATGCATCGGCGGCACGCTGCTCGCGCGCGGCTATCACGGCCGCGCGGGCCTGACGGCGGCGCGCTTCGTCGCCGATCCGCTCGCGGCCGAGCCCGGCGCGCGGCTCTACCGCACCGGCGACATCGTTCGCTGGAACCAGGATGGCACGCTCGCGTATCTGGGACGCACCGATCATCAGGTCAAGGTGCGCGGCTTCCGGATCGAGCCCGGAGAGATCGAGGCGTGCCTCGCGCGGCAACCGCGGGTGCGTGAAGCGGCAGTGATTACGCGCGACGGTCCGGGTGGCTTGCGCGTGCTCGCGTATGTCGTGCCGTCGGCCGGCGCGCAACTCGACGCCTGCGCATTGCGGGCGGCTCTCGCGACGACGCTGCCGGACTATATGGTGCCGTCCGCCGTGATCGTGCTCGATGCGATGCCGCTCAATCCGAACGGCAAGATCGACCGTCACGCGCTGCCCGCGCCGACCGGGCAGGCGGCCGCCGATCCCGCCGAGCTGCCCGCCGGCGCGATGGAGATCGCGCTTGCCGGCATCTGGTCGGACACGCTCGACGTCGCGCCGGTGCGCCGCCACGACCGCTTCTTCGAGCTCGGCGGCCACTCGCTCGCGGCCATGCAGGTGCAATCGGCGATCCGTTCGCGGCTCGGCATCGACGCGCCGCTTGCCGAGCTGATGCGCAACCAGCCGCTGCACGAGCTGGCCGCCGCGCTGGAATCGCTGCAACGTCCGGCCGTCGACGACGCCGCGATGGCCGACGCAATGCGCGGTATCCTTGCGCAATTGTGAGGGTCGACACTCCGGGCGCGTTCTCGCGCAAGCACATCACGAAGCACACAACGACATAGTCAAGCAACCAAGGATTTACATGTCCCTGCTACTGAACCTGATTCGACAGTCCCGCTGGATACTGCTGCTGGCATTGATCATCAGTATCGTCGGCGGCCTCGCGAACGCGGGGCTCGTCGCGATCATCAACCAGGCGCTCGGCGCGAGCGCCGAGCGCCTGCCGACGCTCGGCTGGCAGTTCCTGCTGCTCGCGCTCGCGGTACTGGTCACGCGCACGCTGTCGCAGACCATCTTCGTGAAACTCGGCCAGAACACGAAGGCCGCGTTGCGGATGAAAACGATCCGCAGCGTGATCGACGCGTCATATCAGAACCTCGAACGGCAGGGCGCGTCCGGCGCGCTGACCGTGCTGACGCAGGATCTCGATACGATCGTGATATTTTTCCTGAGCCTGCCGTCGCTCGCGATGAACGGCTCGATCGTGCTCGGCTGTCTCGCTTATCTCGGCTATCTGTCGTGGCAGGTGCTGGTGTTCGCGGTCGTGACCGTGCTGGTCGGCTCGCTCGGCTTTCATGTCGCGAACACGCGCGCGATGTTCCATCTGCGCAGCTCGCGCAATCGCGAAGACGATCTCGTGAAGGATTTCCGCGCGCTGTTCGACGGCGCGAAGGAACTGAAGCTGCATCGCCGCCGCCGGAACGCGTTCGTCGACGAGTCGATCGCGGCCAACGTGGAAGCGGTGCGCGTGCAGCGCACGCGCGGCTACGTGCTGTACACGGCCGCGGCAAGCTGGGGAAGCATGATCCTGCTGGCGTTCATCGGCTGCGTGCTGTTCGGGCTGACGCGCTTCCAGCCGGTCCAGGCGCATGTGCTGTCGGGTTATGCGGTCGTGTTTCTCTACATGATCATGCCGATCGAAGGGCTGCTGTCGTCGATTCCGTCGCTCAGTTCCGCGAAGGTCGCGCTCGAACGCATCGACCACGTGAATCGCGAGCTGCCGCGCGAAAACGTCGAGCCGGCGGATTCGGCGACATCGTTCGACAGCATCGTGCTGAACGGCGTCACGCACAGCTACTTCCGTGAAAAGGAAAACGAGGTGTTTACGCTCGGGCCGGTGAATCTGACGTTCCGGCCGGGCGAACTCGTCTATCTGATCGGCGGTAACGGCAGCGGCAAGACGACGCTCGCGAAAATGATCGTCGGGCTATACGCGCCCGAGGGCGGCCGCATCGAACTGGACGGCAAGCCGGTCGAGGAAGCGGATCGCGACCGCTACCGGCAGCATTTCTCGGTCGTGTTCAGCGACTTCTTCCTGTTCGACGAACTGCACGGCCTCGATATCGACGGACTCGACTCACAGGCGCAGCAACTGCTCGAATTGCTGCATCTGGAACACAAGGTGACGATCCGCGACGGCAAATTCTCGACGACCGATCTGTCGCAAGGGCAGCGCAAACGGCTCGCGTTGCTGGTCACGTATCTGGAAGACCGTCCGTTCTACGTGTTCGACGAATGGGCCGCCGATCAGGATCCGACCTTCAAGGAAGTCTTCTATCGCCGCCTGCTACCCGATCTGAAAGCGAGGGGCAAGACGGTGCTCGTGATTACGCACGACGACCGCTATTTCTCGCTGGCCGATCGCTATATCAAACTGGATTACGGCCAGATCGTGGCCACCGGCGACGGCCGCGAACTCGAACATCAATCGCTTAATGCGGCTGCGTAAGCATCGTCAGCGATCTTCTTCATCAGAAAAAATTTCAGGCTGACATGCTGCGATTCACCGATTTGCAGTACCGCCGCGGGATCGCGGCCGTACTGGGTATGACCTTGATCTCGGCGCTTGCCGCCTGCCATACGCCGGATACACCCCTCGCACAGTCCGACATTGCCGCCGTCGCGGCGGTCTCGCCTTATCAGGCGACGATCCGGCGCACGCGGGACGGCGTGCCGCACATCGACGCGGCCGATTGGGGCAGCCTCGGCTATGGCGTCGGCTACGCGCAGGCGCAGGATGCGCTGTGCACGCTGGCCGATGCGTTCGTCACATGGCGGGGCGAGCGCTCGGCCACGTTCGGCGCGGACGGTCATCCGCCGGCGCCGTCGACCTTCGGCCAGCCGCGCAATCTCGACGCGGACTTCTTCTTCCGCTCGGTGATCGACGCCGACGCGCTCGCGCGTTTCCGCAACGCGCAGCCGCAGCGTGAGCGCTCGCTGGTTGCCGGCTACGCGGACGGCTACAACCGCTATATCGACGATCTGCACGCGGGCCGTTTTCCGAAAGCGCACGCCGCCTGCGCGAGCGAGCCGTGGGTCACGCACATCTCCGCAGACGACCTGTATCGCCGCTTCATCGCCGCGAATCTGGCCGGCGGCACGATGCCGTTTCTGCGCGGCATCGCGACCGCGCAGCCGCCGGGCGCGGCAACGCCGGCTGCATCGGTGGGCATCGGCGCGGGCACGGCGCGGATTTCATCGGCAAGCGACCCGTTGGCGGTGGGCGGCCACGCGGGGATCGGCAGCAACGCGCTCGCGTTCGGCGCGGCGGTGACGCAGGACGGCCGCAGCCTGCTGTTCGGCAATCCGCACTGGTTCTGGCAGGGCCCGGACCGGCTGTATCAGGCGCAGTTGCGAATCCCCGGCCAACTGGACGTCGCGGGCGCGTCGTTTCTCGGCGTGCCGATGGTGATGATCGGCTTCAACCGCGACGTCGCGTGGACCCACACCGTATCGAGCGCGCGGCGCTTCGGGATTTTCCAGTTGTCGCTGATACCCGGCGCGCCGACGCATTACCGCTATGAGGGGCGCGACGAGGCGATGCGCCCGGTATCCGTCACGATTCAGGTGCGCGACCCGCAAACCGGTGCGTTGAGCCCGGCCACGCGGACGCTGTACCGCACGCGTTTCGGGCCGGTCGTCGATCTTGCGTCGCTCGCGCCGTCGCTCGGCTGGACCGACCGGCAGGCGTTCGCGCTGTTCGATGTGAACGCGGACAACCCGCGGACGTTCTCCAACTTCCTCGACTGGGATCAGGCGCGTTCGCTCGACGACTTCATCGCGATCCAGAAGCGTTACGCGGCGATGCCGTGGGTGAACACGTTTGCGATCGGACGTCACGATCCGAACGTATGGTTCGCCGATATCGGCGCGGTGCCCGGCGTCACCGACGCGCTGGCCGCCGATTGCACGACACCGGCCGGCCGCGCCGTCGATGCGCGGATGCCGGGCGTGCCGTTCGTCGACGGCTCGCGCGCGGCCTGCGCGTGGATCGCGCGGACCTTGCCCGGCGCGGTTCGCGCGGGGCGCCTGCCGGTCGACGCGATGCCGAGCCTGCTGCGCACCGACTACGTCGGCAATTTCAACGGCAGCTACTGGCTGACCAATCCGCGTGCACCGTTGACCGGCTTCGCGCAGGTCGTCGGACAGACCGGCGTTGCGCAGTCGCTGCGCACGCGCCTCGGTCATCAGATCGCCGCGCAACTGATCGGCGCGCCGGGCGGCGTCGGCCGCGACGCGCTGAAGCAGGCGGTGCTCGCCAGCACGTCGATGTCCGCTCAACTGATGCGCCAACCGGTGCTCGACGCGGTGTGCCGGACGGACGGCGCCGCGAATATCGTCAGCGTGGCAGCCGGGGCGGGCACGTCCGCGAAAGCGCAAAGCGTCGACATCGGGCCGGCATGCGCGGTGTTGCGCCGCTGGGACGGCACCGCGAACGTCGACGCGCGCGGCGCCAACCTGTGGGACGAGTTCTGGAATCGCGCGTCCGCGCTGCCGGAACTACAGCACTACACGCAACCGTTCGACGCGGCCCGTCCGTTGACCACGCCCGACGGTCTGGATACCGCGAATCCGGCGCTCGTACGCGCGCTCGGCAATGCGCTCGGCGGCGCGACGCTCGCGCTGCGGCGCAACGGCTTCGCGCTCGATGCGACGCGCGGCGAGATGCTGTACGTGGGGGACGGTGCCGGCCGGATTCCGGCATATGGCGGCTGTGACCGCGAGGGCTACTTCACGGTCGATTGCGCGATGCAGCCGCTGGACCGGCACGGTTATCCGCTCGATCACGACGCGCACGGCAACAGCTATATGCAGGTGGTCAGCTTCGACGCCGCCGGTCCGCAAGCGGACACGATGCTGACCACCGGCGTATCCGACGACCCCGCGTCGCCGTATTACCGGGTGGCCACGCGGGCCTACGCGAGCAAGACGTGGTCGCGGTTTCCGTTCACGCAGCAGGCACTCGACGCATCGCCGGAAGTCGCGAAAACGGTGCTGGCGGGGCCGCGAAACAGGGTGCCCTAAGCAGGCAGGCGGCTCGCGCGGCGCCACTCACACTCAAGCGGCCGGCCGCCATCCCGCGACAAAGTAAGCGTGGATGCCGTGAGCGAACCGGTTGAGTCGGGTGGCGAGCCGCCGGTTGGCGCGCGTGAGCGCGTTATAGCCGAGCACGGCCGGAATGGCGACGAAGAGACCGAACGCGGTCATGATCAACGACTCGCCCACCGGTCCCGCCACATGTTCGATCGTGGTTTGTCCGGTCTGCCCGATCATGATCATCGCGTGGTAGATGCCCCATACCGTGCCGAACAGGCCGATGAACGGCGCGGTGCTGCCGATCGATGCGAGGATGGCGAGGCCTGCCTGCAGGCGCGCGACGATCTCGTCCAGCGTGCCGTTCAGACAGCGTGTGACCCACTCGGAGATGTCCATCCGTTCATCCAGATGCGCTTGCGTGTCACGATGATGTTCGACGGCTTCCTTGCCCGACAACGCGAGCGCGAGCAGCAGATTTCCCGGATGCGGCGAGCCGTCGTCGCCGAGTTCGTCGAGGCCGGCCCCGAGGTCGTTGGAGCGCCAGAACGAATATTCGGTGGCCTCGGCGATGCGCGTCAGCCGCAGCACGTTCCATAGCTTCACGACGATGACGGCCCATGAAAGCAGCGACATCAGCGCGAGCGTGAGCAGCAGCGAGCGGGTGACGAAATCACCCTGTTGCCACACGTTTTCCAGACCATAGTGCTGCATGCCCGTCCTCCTCGTTGCACTGACGACTGCCTGACCGTCCGCGGCTACCGCCGCCCGCGCAAGGACGGCGGCGGCGTTTCATGCGTTACTGCCACGCGCCCGTCTTGCGGTGCGTGAGTCGCATATTAGCGCTAACTAGCGCTAACTGAAGGCGCGGTTACACCATCGCGCGCGGCGAACTTCGCGCGCCGGCGCGCAATGAACACAGGGCTTTCTCCGTCCCCTGCAAGGGGCTTTCAGGCGCGGGAAAAGCACGGACAGGCGCCGCGTCGATGGAATAGAATTTCAGTCACTTTGGGCTTGCGGTCAGGCGATGCACGACACTTCCCATTACTGGTTTCTGGCAAAGCAACATGGCTGGGGGTGGGGATTTCCTGTCCTGTGGCAAGGATGGGCTGTGTTGTCCCTCTATGTCATTTCGCTTGCAGTCGTCTCGAAAGCGTTTTCCCCCGACCGGCGGCCCGGCGCATTTTTTTCGGGCGTGTTGGTGCTCAGCGCGCTGTTTCTGGCGGTGGTTTGGGCAACTGGCGAGCCTGCGCATTGGGCGCGGTAACGCAAAACGCGGTAAGCAAGGGGCGAACGGAAGACCTGCTTTCAGCGTCGAGGTGGTTTGTCGTTGCAGGAGATCCATGCCATGTATGAAATTCGCGCCGCTCGCACGACCGACGCAGACTGCATCAGCCACGTGATCATCCGCTGCCTTCGTGAGACGAACGCCCAGGACTATCCGGATGAGGTCATCAGGCGGGTAGGGCAGAACTTTAGCGCTGCCGCCGTCCTCGCATTGATGGCGAGACGAACGGTTTTTGTCGCCACGCTTGAAAAACGGATTGTCGGTACCGCGAGCCTGGACGGATCAGTCGTTCGGACCGTCTTCGTCTCTCCGGACTTGCAGCATCAAGGGATAGGCCGGCTGCTGATGGAACAGGTCGAGCGGGAAGCCCGTGCAGCCGGCGTGAAGGTATTGGCGGTTCCGTCGTCCGTGACGGCCGGGCAATTCTATTCCCGGCTCGGCTTCAAACCCGTGCGCGAAGACTATTATGGCGAAGAACGCACGATCGTCATGGAGCGCAATCTCGCCGCGCCGTAACGGGGTGCCGTAACGGACCAGGGCGGTGCAGTTTGGCGCGCGAGGCTATGCTCCGGAAGTCGACTGGCGCCCGCGCCCCTCCATCGCCAGCGTTACCTTTCTTCCCACCAGCAGGAGATCGAACCATGAAACAGGACATTGCTCGCCAGGCGTTGATTGCCGCCGCGCTGGCGAGTCTCGCGGCCGTGACCCCTCAGGCCGCGCATGCCGAAAAGAAGGTGCCGTGCTACGGCATTGCCAAGGCCGGACAGAACGATTGCGCGAGCAAGACCGGCGTGCACGGTTGCGCGGGCGAAGCGAAGATCGATAACGACAAGGGTGATTTCAAGAACGTGCCCGAAGGGACCTGCAAGAAGATGGGCGGTATCGTCGGCAAATGATCCCGCGTTTCGCGCGAGACGAACACGTAGCGGCACCGAGCGTTCGCAAGATGACCGGTGACATTCCAGCCGCGCAAGCGCCGTCTGTCGGCGTCGGGTTGCGGCACGCGCACTATGCTGATTTTCTGGCCGCGACGCCCGCGGTCGACTGGGTCGAAGTACACAGCGAAAATTATTTCGGCGACGGCGGCTACGATCTGCATGTGCTCGGCAAGGTAAGACGCGATCTGCCTGTCAGCCTTCATGGCGTCGGACTCGGGCTGGGTTCGGCGACCCCGCTCGATGATGCGCATATGCGCAAGCTGCGGCGCCTCGTCGATCGCATCTGTCCGGACATCGTTTCGGAACATCTGTCGTGGAACGCGGCGCCGTCCGGCTATCTGAACGATCTGCTGCCGTTGCCGCTCACCGACGCCGCGTTGAAGCACCTCTGCACGCGCGTCGACGCGCTTCAGGAAGCGCTCGCGCGCCGCGTTCTGCTCGAGAACGTTTCGGCGTACGTCCGCTTCGAAGCCGACCGGTACGGCGAGACCGCCTTTCTCGCCGAGCTTGCCCGGCGCACGGGGTGCGGCGTGCTGCTCGACGTCAACAATCTCTACGTCAATCAGCGCAACCACGGCGAAGACGCGATTCGCGCGATGGATGCGCTGCCGCCGGCGATCGTCGGCGAAATTCATCTGGCGGGGCATAGCGTGACGCAGGGCATTGCCGTCGACGATCACGGCTCGCCGGTGATACCGGAAGTGTGGGCCCTTTACGACCATGCGCTCGAGCGCTTCGGCAACGTTCCGACGCTGATCGAATGGGACACGCGCATTCCGCCGCTGGCGGATCTGCTGCGCGAAGCGGACAAGGCGCGCGCCTGTCAGGCAGCGCGCCGCGCCGGCTCGACGATGCCGGAGCAGCAAGCATGAAAAATCCGCTCGACGATCTTCAGCAACGGTTTGCCGACGCGATTCGCGATCCGCGCGGCGAGCCCGAACTGGCGGCGCGGCTTGCGACGCGGCGTCACGCGGTGGCGCACCGGCTCGGTATCTATCGCGCCAACGCGCACGCGCATTGGCACAGCGCGCTCGCCAATGCCTATCCCGTACTGCTCGCGCTGACGGGCGACGCATATTTCGCCGCGCTGGCGCGCGCTTACGCGAGCGCGCATCCGTCGCCCAGCGGCGATCTGAATCAGTTCGGCGCGCAACTGCCGGCCTTCGTGGAAGAGCGTGAACGGACTACGCGCTACGCCTGGTTCGGTGATATGGCGCGGCTCGAATGGGCCATCCACACCGCGTGGTACGCGGCCGATGCGGTGCCGTTCAGCGTGCGCGAATGGCAGACGACCGGCAGCGAGAAGTTGCTCGCCAGCCGGCTGGCTGTGCATCCCGCCTGCGTCGCGATTCATTCGCGGTTTGCAATTTCGGACATCTGGCGCGCGCACGAGGCGGACGCCGCGTTTCCGCACGAGGTCGACGCGCTTCGGTGGATGCTCGTCGTGCGGCCGCAATGGAAGCCGTTCGTCATCGAGCAGAGCCGCGCCGCGCATGAGGCGATCATCGCGTTGCAGCGCGGCTGCACGCTCGACGACGCAATCGACGCAGCGCTTGCCGTCGATGCCGGTTTCGACGTTTCCGCGCAGTTGCAAGGCTGGATCGAAACCGGCGCGATTACCGGTCTCGCGCGTTGAGCAGCCGCAATCGCCTACACCGGTACGGCGACCGGCGCGAATGCGTCTCCGGCGTCGAGCATGCGCACGGCAAAGCCAAAGCAGCGTTCGATGAGGTCGGGCCGCATCATCTCGCGCGGCGTGCCTTGCGCCATGATGGTCCCGTCCGCGAGCAGCGCGATGCTATCCGCGTGCCGTGCGGCGAGATTCGGGTCGTGCACGATGGCCAGCGCGCCGATGTGCCAGGTTCGCGTCAACTCGCGCACCGTCGCGAGCAGACGATGCTGATACGCCAGATCGAGTGCGGCGGTGGGTTCGTCGAGCAGCAGGTAGCGGGGCGCATCGTCCGCGGGATCGCGTGGGTCGGACGTGCATGGCCAGAGCTGCGCGAGCACGCGCGCGAACTGCACGCGAGCCAGTTCGCCACCGGAGAGCGTCGTGATCTCGCGTCCGGCGAGTCCGCTCGCATCGGCCAGCGCGAGCGCGTCGGCGACCACCGCGTGATCGTGACGCGACGGCACGCCGTGGCGCGCGTGCGGATAGCGGCCGAGCAAGACGATTTCCTCGACGCTGAACGGAAACGCGGGCTGCGACGCCTGCGGCAGGACGGCGCGCAGACGCGCGAGCCGTCCTGATGGAATCGCATCGAGCGGTTCGCCGTTCAGTGTCGTGCTGCCCGTATGACGGCACGCGTCGCGCAGTCCGCTCGCGCCGAACTCGCCGGCGAGGGCGCTCAGCAGTGTGCTTTTGCCGGCACCGTTGCGCCCGAGCAGCGTGGTCAGCGTGCCGGGGCGCACCGTCAACGAAAGATCGCGCAGGATCGGCGTGCCGCCGCGCGTGATGCACAGATTGCTCGTCATCAACATCGTTCTGTTACTCCGTCGAACACGGCCTGCCTACAGGCCTGCTTGCGAGCGTCTGCGCCACAGCAGCACGAGGAAGAAGGGCGCGCCGAGCAACGCGGTCAGAATGCCGAGCGGCACTTCGGCGGGCGCGGCCATGGTTCGGGCCGCGAGATCCGACAACACGGTCAGCGTGGCGCCGAGCAGCATCGCGCCGGGCAGCACGATGCGCTGATCGGGACCGCAGGCCAGCCGCACGCAATGCGGCGCCACGAGTCCGATGAAGCCGATCGCGCCGGTGCAGGAGACGAGCGCGCCCACGCCGAGCGCCGCTGCCACGAGCACCGTGCGCTTGACGCGCTGGACCGGCACGCCGAGATGCTGCGCTTCGATCTCGCCCAGTTGCAGCGCGTTCAACGCGCGGCTGTGGCGCGCGATCAACCCGATGCCGATTGCGACGAACGGCGTCACCGCGACGATCAGCGGCAGTTGCGCGCCGCCCAGACTGCCGAGGCTCCAGAACGTCAGCGAGCGCAACTGCGCATCGTTGGCGATGTAGGTCAGGAGACCGATCGCCGCGCCCACCAGCGCGTTGATCGCGATGCCCCCCAGCAGCAGGAGCGGGAGCGCGAGCCGGCCGCGCGCGGCGGCGAGCCGGTACACGAGCGCCGACACGGCGAGCGCGCCGGCGAATGCGGCCACCGGCAGCGCGACCGGCAGGGCCGCGCCGAGCGCCGAACCGAGCACGATGAGCGTGGCTGCGCCGAGCGCCGCGCCGCTCGAAATGCCGATCAGGCCGGGGTCGGCCAGTGGATTGCGAAACAGCGCCTGCAACGCGCTGCCCGCCGCGCCGAATCCCACGCCGACGAGCAGGCCGAGCACGACTCGCGGCAGCCGGATGTCGACGAGCACCGTGTGCGCCTGTTGCAGGGCGGCATCGTTGGCCAGCGCGGCGCCGCTCGCGGTCAGCGCGGTCCAGGCCTGCGCCGGTGTTATCGGGTAGGCGCCGATGCAGACCGCGGCAAGCGTCGCCAGCAAAACGGAGAGGCCGAGCGCGCACAGCGTCAGCTTCGCGGCGGCGCGCCGGCCCCGGGCGCGAGCGCGCCGCTTCCGTCCGGCACGCAGGTGAGGCGCGGATGCGGTATGGCCTGAGCGTATGTCGGTATCGGTCGTCATCGAATGGGTCCGTCGGCGGCGGGGAGATCGTGATGCATGACTACGCTGTCGCCAGACGCTGGTTCAACGTCGTGACCGCGCGAGGCAGGCGCGGCCCGAAACCGAGCATGAACAGCGCATCCATCGACACGAGACGCTGCGACTTGCCGGCGGGCGTCGCGGCGAAGCCCGGCGTCGCGAGAAGCGCGTTCGCGCCGCCGACCGCGGCGAGGCCTTCGTCGGTGGTCAGCACGATATCGGGCGCGACGGCGACGAGCGCTTCCGCCGACAGCGGCCGATAGCCGTCGAACCCCTGCATCGCATTGCGTACGCCCGCGTAGCCGAGCATCGCGTCGGCGGCCGTCTTCTGGCCGGCGACGAGCGCCTGATTACCGGCGTGATTGAGCACGAACAGCACACGCGGCGGTTGCGGCCGCCTCGCGAGTCCCGATGCGTCGACGGCGGTTTGCGCACGCTGCCATTCGTCATCGAAACGCGCGAGCAGCGCGGCGCCGCGCGCGGCGACGTCGAGCGTGCCGGCAATGCCGGTGATTTTCTCGCGCACGGTTGCGGCATCGTGATGCTCGGCGAACGACAGCACTTCGACACCCGCCTGCTTCACCTGCGCGAGCACGCCCGGCGGTCCCGCTTCCGCCGAGGCCAGGATCAGATCGGGATGCAGCGAGAGCAGCCCTTCCGCCGACAGCGCGCGCTGGTAGCCGACCTTCGGCAGGCGGCGCGCGGCCTCGGGATAGGTGCAGGTCGTGTCGGTGGCGACGAGCGCGTTGCGCGCGCCGTCCTGCGCGTCGAGCGCATAGACGACTTCCGCGAGCGCGCCGCCGACCACGATCACGCGCCGGACCGCCTTCGCGTGCGCCACCGGAGCAAGCGCGCCGAGCAGCAGGGCGCCGCCGCTCAGCAGGACCTGGCGGCGCGTCACGCGCGGGCTCGCGGCCTTCACGCCGGCACCTCGTCGTAGAGCGGCGCGATACCCGCGATCAGCTCGCGCCAGCCGTCGAGTTCGGGCTGGCCCGGCTTGCGCGCGCCGAACAGCATCGCGATGTTCTCGCCGCTCCCGTCGAACAGTTCAAGCGACGTGACGATGCCGTCGCTCGTGGGCTTGCGAACCACCCAGGCACTCGCGATCAGGTCCGCGCGCAAGTGCAGGTTGAAGCCGGGATCGAGCACGTTGAGCCAGGGCCCCATCACCCGAATGTTCCGCACCGGGCCGGTGTGGATCTGGATCATCCCGCGATTGCCGACGAATACCATGATCGGCAACGCCGTCTGCGCGGCGCGTTCGAGCACGCCTTGTAATGCATCGTTGGCGACCTGCCAGGCGTAGCGGCGCTCGGCGAGCCGCAAGGCCTGCGTGCGCGCGAGGCCGAACTTTTGCAGCATGCCGAAGAACTGATGCGTATCCGTCATCGCGTCCCAGGCGGCATGGAACGCCGGCACGTCGATGGCGCTATCGGGCGTCGCGACGGGCGATGCCGTGCCGACGGAAGGCTCGAAGGGCTCGAAGCCGGCCGACTGGTCATCCATGCGCCAGCGCGCGACGAACGCATCGAACGCGGTGTGGTTGCTGTGCTCGCGCAGGAACACCTTATGCACCGCGTGACCTTGCGCGTCGAAGAACTGCAGGCTTTTCTGCACGCCGTGCGCGGTTTGCTCCTCGACGGCAAAGCCGGCTGCCCAGGTGTGATAGAACACGCGCAGGTCGATCGCCGGGCCGAGTGCGAGACCGACCGTGCCCTGATGGCTCATGTTTTCGTAGACGCCGTCTTTCTCGTGCACAGCCGCCTCGTTGCGCGTGAGCGCCATCACGGAGCCGAGCCGCGGCACCTGCTCGAACAGGTCGATGAACTCGGGCCGCAGCCGTGTCACATGTTCGCCGACGAATGCCGCAAGCGCTTCGCCTTCGCTGATCCCCAACGCATGCGCGGCTTCGCGATTGCGCAGCTTCTGCCCGGCCTTGAGGTTCAGGAAATCGTGACGCAACTGGCTCAACGACGTCGTGTCGGGGCGGGACGTATTCAACATGGCAGACTCCTTGCGGCGCCGACGGGCGCCATCCTGGTGATGACGGGTGATGAAACAGGTGAAGCAGTCACGGCGCCGGTCTCGCGCATGCTCAGAAATCCATCTTCATGCTGACCGACACGTTGCGGCCGGGCGCCGTGTAGGCATCCTTGATCGGCGACGATTCGGCGATGCCGCGCACGTCCGACCAGTTCCAGTACTTGCGGTCGAACAGGTTGAACACGCCGAGATACCCGATGACGTGTTTGTTGAAGCGATACCCGCCGCGCAGATCGACGACGAACGACGACGGCGGAGCGAAACAGGTCGACGAACTGCAACTGCCGGGCGTGATGTCGCTCGACTTCTTCGCGGCCTGGAACAGCAGATCGGCCTGCGCGAACCAGCGCTCGCCGGGCTCGTAGCGAAGACCGAGCACGGCGGAGAACGGATTGATCGTGTCGAGCGGCTGGCTCGCGTTGCCCGCGTTGTCGACGCTGCCTTTGGTGAACGCCATGGCCGTCTTCAGCGAGAAGCCATGCGGCAAGGACCAGTCGAGCCGTCCTTCGAGCCCGTGGATGTACGCCTTCGCGTAGTTCACGTACTGGAACACGAGCGGATCGGTGGGCGTGCCGCGACCGCCGACGGTCTGCTGCGAAATGAAGTCGCGATAGCGGCCCGCGAAGATCGCCGCGCTGTAGCGCAGCGGACCGAGGGCCGTGCCGAGCTTGCCGCGCAGGCCGGCTTCGATGGTGTCGCTCGTTTCCGGCTTCAGGTCCGGATTGCCGATCGACGTGTAGCCGTAAAGCGGATTGGCGAAGCTGTTGTTCACCTGATCCGGCGACGGCGCGCGGAACCCGTGCGCATACTGCGCATAGGGGATCAGCGCGGGCGACACCTGGTAGAGCACGGCCAGACGCGGCGACAGCGCGTGATCGCTCGACGAGACCGGGTTGCCCAGGTACAGCGGATCACCGGTCTTCGCGCCGAGCCGATACGAGTCGAAGCGAAGTCCAGGGGTGACCGTCAGCGCGCCGTAGCTGATCTGGTCCTGCACGAACGCGCCGAGCAGCGTGTAGTCGGTATCGGGGAACGGCTTGTTCGGGAAGGCGGCCTCTCCCGCGCCCGGAACCGTGCCGTCGCGCAGCGACTTCACGCGAGTGACGCTGCCGTCGGCGCCGTATAGCAGCTTGTGCGTGAGGATGCCGGTGCGAAAGCCGCTCTCGGCGAATGCGGAGCCGCCGATCGCCCGCTCGCTATACGTGCTGTCGCGGGTGCGCGAGGCCGATGAACCGCGCGCCTCGAAGGACTTCTGGTCCTGCGACGCATCCTGGTAGTAGAACTGTGCGTGGGCCGTCTGGAAGAAGCGGGCGGCCTGGTCCTGGAAATCGTAGTCGAGACTGTAGCGGTTGCGCTCGAGCCGGTCGTTGCCGTTCAGCGACAGCGTGGTGGGCGGATTGACCGCGGACAGCACGTTGGTGTCGATCCGCTGGCGGACGGTTTCGGCGGTGAAGCGGAACGTGTCGTGCGCGGTGGGCTTCACCACGAGCTTGCCGAGCAGCGTCTGCGAATAGGTATCCTGCGGATTCGGCGTCGTCCTGGATGGGCTCGCCGTGTCGTTCGAGCCCTGGTTGCCGGTTTCATGGCCGCGCCTGCCGTCGGCGATCACCATGCCCTGGAGCATGTCGTTGCCGCCGGCGGCCTGCACGGTCGCGCCGAAGCTGCGGTCCGTCGAATCGTAAATGGGACGCAGCGAGAAGTAGGTCTTCTTGCCGTAGATATCGAGCAAATCCTGAGGGTTCTTCGTGATGAAGTTGACGGCGCCGGTCAGCCCGTCGCTGCCGTAGAGCGCCGAGGCCGGTCCGCGCAGGATCTCGATCCGTTGCAACGTGCCGAGGTCGGCATAGTCGCCGCGTCCGGCTTCCAGTGGTCCGAACGAAAACGCGCTCGGCAGACGGATGCCGTCCTCCATCAGCAGTACGCGATTGCCTTCGAGGCCGCGAATGTTGATGCTCGAATTGTTGTCGCGGCCACCCGCCAGCGCCGCCGAGTTGGGCCGGTAGGGCGTGCGCCGCACGGTCACGCCGGGCTCGTAGCGCAATGCGTCCTTGATATCGACGGCCTGCTGCTCTTCGAGGTCGGTATCGGTGATGACCGATACGCTCGCCGCCGTGCGGCTGGCCGGCGTGGCGGTGCGGGTCGCGGTCACCGTGACGGGATCGAGCAGCGCTGCGTTGGCGGGATGCGTGGCGCTCTGCGCCGTGTTGTCCTGAGGTGGCGCCGCTGTCGTGTCGGCCGCCGCATGGACGGGAACGACGGCTGCGCCGAGTACCCCGAAAAGGCTGAAGAGGGCGGACGCCAGCGGGCGTCGCGCCAGATGAAGATGGTGCACGTGTGATTCCCCCGATCAAACTAATCCCAAGGCTGGCTGGGTGATCAGAGGCACCTGGCTGACGCTCCGCATGACGATGCGGACGCTGTGTGAATGAATCTAAAGTATTACTAAAGCCTTGCGAATGTATTGCAGATGAGAATCATTGTCAATAAGAGGGGAGGCTAAAAGCGTTGTACGACAGTACGTCGTTGCGTTGCTTCGGGGGATCGATTCGGGCTACGAGGCCGTGCCCGGCGCCACGACGCTAGACGGGGCCGCCGTGGCGCGCCACGGCCCGTTCCTGTTCGACGCGCGCCGTGACGTCGCGCGCCACGGCAACGGAGCCGCAGGCCGTGCCATCCGCGCCGATGACGAGCGCGAAGGTCATTTCCACGTAGAGCTTGCGGCCGTCCTTATGGATCGCGCTCGTCAATGTCGGGCGGCCGTGCGTTCTCGTGACGCCGCTCGTCATGGCCGCTTCGAAGCCGCGCCAGTGCGCGGCCCGCAAACGTTCCGGGATGATCAGATCGAGATTCCGGCCCAGTGCCTCGGCGGCGCTATGACCGAACAGCGCCGCGGCGGCACGGTTCCAGCGTGCGATCGTGCCTGAGCGGTCGGCGTAGATCGCGGCGTCGGCCATCTGCTCGAATATCCATTCCGACAACGCGGACGTTTCTGTCATGACGTCACTCCTGAGCGCTTCGAGGACGATGCGGACTTCAGCCCGGTTTGCCGTCGGCCCGGGCGAGGAAAAGCCACGCGGCGTATCGGACGCAATAGAGAATCAGCGCGGCTGCCCAGCATAGACCGGAGACGTCTATCCAGTCCATCGTGAACCGCGGCGCGAGCCACGGGCCGAGCACCCGGATCAACGTCGCCAGAATGAACAGGCCGTAGCATGCGAGTTCGATCCGGCCGGCTACGAGCTCGCGTCCGGTATGTCCGCGCGCGGTGCGCGTGATCATGGCGATGATCGCGCATCCGATGACGCCCACCGTGAACATATGAATCGCGACCGAATGCGGGGCGATACCGGGCGCGGCGAGTGCCAGCATCACGAAGCCCGCCGGAATTCCCGCGTAGGCGATATGCAGGATGAGGAGGATAGGGCGGTTGCCGACGCACCACGAACGCCATCCGCCGAGCCGAAGCCCATGCACGGCCGCCGCCGCGGCGCACGCGGCAACGATTGCCGGCCACGGTGCGCCGAGCGCGTCCAGCAGAAACGCGAGCAGCGTCGCCGGAATGACGGCCGCTTCGACGAAACGCCAGCGCTTCGCGCTGAAACCGGGCACCGCATTGGCGGTAAACGCCGGAATGATGCGCCCGCCGATGATCGTCACGAACAGAACGAGCATGCCGACCGCGAGCCAGCCGCTGCGCAGCGCCCAGTCGCCGTGACCATCGGTGGCCCACACATGGAAGAGGGCGTTGAGAAGCGCGAGCAACCCGAGCGCGACCGGCAAAAAGACGTTGTGGAGATTCTTCGCCCTCAGGAGCACGCGCAGCAGAACGAGCGCAACCACGGGCAGAAACGCGACGTCGACGATCGCGCCGAGCGGACCCGCACCGCGCCACATCATGATCCGGCCCGCGAGCCAGAGCAGCCACAGCGCCGCGAGACCGGCGCCATGCGCGGGATTCGTGCTGGTCCACGCGCGAACCGCCGTCAGCAGAAAGCCCGTGACGATGGCGGCGCCAAATCCGAAGATCATTTCATGGACGTGCCACAGCGTACCCGACATATACGACGCGGAGTCCAGCAGCGGCCACCCTGCCAGCGCGCCGAGCCAGAGCAGCATGGCGATACTGCCGAACAGCGCGCCGCCCAGATAGAAAGGCCTGAATCCGAGCGCCCACAGGGCGATGCGCGGTGGTCTGCGCGGTGAGCGGTTGACTCGATCCGATTCGATCTGGATGGCCGGCTTCATGGCTGCTCCGAACGGCGACTAGGCATGGATTCATCTTATACGCAGGCCTTTTTCGTCGCATGCGACGAATGTTCGCGACAGGCATCCTCAAGCTGATTTTTTCGCAGCAAGCGGTAGCCAGTCCGCCGGATGTTCGATGCTGCGCAGAAAGCTGTCCAGGCTGCTTCGGGAGAGCGATACGCTCGCATCGTTCTCGAGAGGGTGAAACAGAAAGGTTTCTTCGCCGGCCAGTTCGGCGTCGATGACAAGTCGCACCCGCTTCGCTTCGTCGTTGATCAGCGCGAGCGGACTCAACGAACCCGTACGGATACCCAGCAATTCGAAGAGCCTGTCCGCGGACGCGAATGACAGACGTTTGCTGCCGAGCGTTTCGGAGAGCTCACCCAGGTCCAGCGACTTGGCGGCAGTCGTCACGACGAGGAAGTCGTGGCCTTTCCTGTCCCGCAGAAGCAGGTTCTTGCAGCGAGCCCCCACTATGGAAAGCGTCAACGTTCCGGACTCCGCCATGTTGAGTACCGGGTCGTGGTCCTCGCACGAAAACGGAATCTGCCTTGCTTCAAGGAACTTCAATACTTCGTCTTTTCCCGCCATGTCGTCGTTCATCCTGATGATCCAGAAGCAGACCGGCCCCGCCAGCATGCCGGGGCCGGTTCCCGCCTGCCCATTGCTCAGGCATCGAACACAGGGCACGACGCGGTGCGGATCGCCGCGACGGTGTCATCGGGCGAAAGCAATCCGGACTCGTCCAGAATGCTGATCAGCGAGCGGCCTTCGGCCACGGATTGCCGCGCGAGCTTGCTCACGCGGGCATAGCCGAGCTTCGGAACGAGCGCGGTTGCGACGGCCATCGATTCCATCAGATGCTTCTCGTTGCGCGCGACGTCGGCCTCGATGCCCTTCACGCACTTTTCGCCAAAGCGCTGAATGCCACGGGTGAGCAGCGTGATGCTGTCGAAAACGCGCGACGCAACCACGGGCTCGAAATGATTGATCTCCAGTTCGCCATACTGAACCGCCTGAGCGACGGCGACGTCGTTTCCGACCACCGCGAAGCTCAACTGGATCATCGCCATCGGCAGGACCGGATTGACCTTGCCCGGCATGATGGAAGAACCCGCCTGTGCTTCCGGCAGCCTCAGCTCCCCGAGTCCGCCGACGGGACCCGACGACAGCACGGTCAGGTCGGAAGCGATCTTCGCCAGCGACACGGCGCAGGTGCGAAGTTCGGCGGAGACGCGCGAGAACACGTCCATGTTCTGCATCGCATCGAACGGATTGGCCGGCGCCTGATAATCGACGCCGGTGACGCTTTGCAGATGCGAGTACACGGCCGCGCGATAACCTGCCGGCGCGCCGAAGCCGGTGCCGATTGCGGTGCCGCCCAGCGGCAGGGTGCGAAGCCTGTCCCGTACCGCGGCAAGTTCCTGCGCGAGACGTTCGGTCAGCGCCGCATAGCCGCCAAAGAGCTGGCCGAGCCGCATCGGCTGCGCATCCTGCAGGCAGGTGCGGCCCAGGTGCAGAACGTCGGCGAATTCCGTGGCCTTGCCGTCGAAAAGGGCCGCGAGCCGCGAGACCTCCTCGATGAGCGGTCCGAGCATCGCGTACGTGGCAATCTTCAGCGCGGCGGGGTACGCATCGTTCGTCGATTGGGAGCGGTTGACATGATCGTTCGGATGAACGACCTCGTACGTTCCGGCCGCGTGCCCGAGGATCTGCTGGGCACGGTTCGCGATGACCTCGTTGAAATTCATGTTGGTCGACGTGCCGCCCGACCCCTCCATCAGGTCGACCACGAGCGAGGAGTCGAACTGGCCGTCGATGACTTCCTTGCAAGCGGCAACGATCGCCTCGCACTGCTCGCCGGTGATGACCTCGTTGTCGCGATTGGCCAATGCCGCGGCCCATTTGACCTGCGCGAAAGCGTCTCGAAACGCGGGATAGTGGGCGATGTTCAACGGTGACACCGTGAGGTTGTCGACCCCGCGAACCGTGTTCACGCCGTACAGTTTGTCGCCAGGAATGGTGACCTCGCCCACATAGTCGCGTTCGATGCGAGCTTCGCCCTGAACCAGCTTATTCATAAGAATTCCTTCCGCCAACGGTAATGAGTTTTCCAATGTCCCCACCGAGCGCCGTCAGCCTCGGTATGAACGACGTTTCGATCACTTCGCGCGCTGTTTCGCAAGCGTCGTCGAAGAAAGCGTTGTATTCGTCCCGGCGCGCCACGAGATACAGCGAGCGCTCCAGGCCCAGCTTGTCGACCACATGAGTGGCCACGTTGCCCGCATGCGTCACGCCCTGAAGCAGACACATCGGTGAGGTAATGGCCCAGCCGATCCCTTCCGCGACCATCGAGGTCAACGCATCGGCGTTGTCCAGTTCGAGCCGGGCGGGTGCGCGGATCTCGATGCGCCGCAGATACCGTTCGATCTGCATGCCCACCTGGGACGTCCGGTTGAACCTGACGATGGGCAGGCTGTTGATCAGGATCTTCAGGTCGTCGATGGTCTTCACCGGCGTTCCGAGGTTCTTTGGCGTTATCACGAAGTACCGCTCGGAGAACAGCCGATACCGGACCACGTCATTGGCGTCCATCAACGGGTCGCTCGTGACGATCAGATCCAGGTCGCGCCGCAGGAGTGCTTCTCCCTGCTGAGGACTCAGACCGGTGCGAATCGACAGTTGCGACACCTTGCCCAGCAGTTTCTTCGTAAACACCGAACCGCACGTGGACGCGAACGAGTCGACCAGTCCGATGCGCAAGTCGGGTTTGATGCCGCGCCCCGCTTCGACGACCTGTGCCTTGAGATTGGCGATCTCTTCGCTGAGCACCGCGCCCCGGTTTCTCAGCGCGATGCCGAAGGGTGTCAGCGCCATCGGCCGGGTCGTCCGGTTGACCAGCACGACACCCAGTTCGTCTTCGAGCTGCCGGATGATTTGCGATACGCCCGACTGGGATATGCCCATTCTCGTTGCCGCGGCGGACATGCTGCCCTCTTCCGCGACGGCGACGAAGACCTGTACAGCGTGCATATCGATGGGTTTGTTCGACGGCATGTCGTGTCCTGACGTGAGCGTTTCGGTCCATGTTCCCGCATCCGGGCCGCCGCCGGCCTGAACGGTCATCAGATGCGGGTCTTCCTGCCTGCCGGCGCGGTGGCCGCGAAAGATGCGTCATGCTGCCCGGCGGCAACCGGCGGGTCGTCGGCGACATCGTCGGACTTCACGTCGGAGATGTTCTCGCCGCCTGTTTCGGGTGCCATCACGTGGCAGAAGATACCGCCGAAAAGCAGTACCGCGACGCAGGCGCCCAGCGCGGCGTGGATGCCGACGTGCTGAACGGTGAGCGGCAGCAGGAACGTGCTGATGGCCGAGCCGAAGCGGCTCGAAGCGACCGCGAGGCCGACGCCCGATGCGCGAAGATGCGTCGGAAAGAGCTCCGGCGGATAGACGAATTCGAGGTTGGCCGCCGCCGAGAGAATGCACGCGAACAGGCCGAAGACGAGCATCGTACCGACGGGCCCGAAGCTGGCGTAGGTCAGCACCGCGAGGCCGAGCGCCGCAAGATAGAAGGTTCCGATGAGGAACGCGCGCCGGGAGATCCTGTCGACGATCAGCAGGCCAATCACCGCGCCGGCGAAGAGCAGGACGTTGTAGACGAGACCGCCGACGAACTTGTCCTGGACGTGCAGTGCCTCGAGAACTTTGGGCGCGAACGTGCCCAGCGCAAAGTAAGGGATGACCTGGCAGGTGTAGAAGACGCAGCCGACCAGCGTGTTTTTGCGCCAGCGCGGCGAGAACAGTTGCGACCAGGCGCCCTGTCGTTGCTGCGGTGCGATTGTCGTCGTCGTCGGGAGCGTGACTTCGGGGCCGAATCTGCGGCGAATGATGGCAAGCGCTTCGTTGCCGCGACCGTGCTTCATCAGCCACATCGGCGACTCGGGCACGATCAGGCGGAACGGCAGAATGAGCAGCGCCGGAACGCCGCTCGCCGCGAGCATGATCCGCCAGGCATCGGGCCCGATGTCGCGCATCGTGAAGCCCGCCAGATAGGCGCCGACGTAGCCCGCCGCCCATGCCGCCGCGAGCACGCTCAGCAGACGGCCGCGATAGCGGCGCGGCGAGTATTCGGTTACGAGGGATTTGCTCACCACGTAATCGGCGCCGAGGATGAGCCCGAGCGCGACGCGCAAGACCAGCAGTTGCGAGGGCGACGTCACAAAATACTGCGCGGCCGAGACGGCCGCGAAGAGCAGCATGTCGTACGCGAAGATAGTCCGGCGGCCATATTTGTCCGCGACCGGGCCCGCCAGCATGCTGCCGAAAAACAGCCCCGCGAGCGAGGCCGCGCCGAGCAGTCCCATCCATAGCGCGTCAAGATGCAGTGGCCCCGCCGCCATGCTGACCGCGATGCCGATGATACCGAGCACGAAGCCATCGCTGAATTGACCGCCGGTCCCGCTGAACGCGACTCCGACGTGAAAGGGGCGAAGAGGCAAGTCTTCGAGTAATACCTGTTTGCTCACAACCGTCTCCTGTCTCCAGTACGTCTAGTACGGTGCTCGTGTCGTTGCACCTCAGGGACCAGTGTAGGGTGGCAATTTCAAGAAAACAGCAGGTAGGCTGACAGTATCACGAATTCTAATACTGCTACTCAGTACGACTGAAACCGGCAATTCTGATACCGCGCTGGAGATTTCCTGAAGATTGCCGAACCTCGGGCGACTTCCGATTGCGTATGCATCTCCGCTAACGCGGGGTGAACGATGAGCGCGAGGAGCGCGGCGGCTGCGTCGCGGGCCATCGCATCCGTGCGACAATCGCGCATCGCATTCCAGAGCGGATTCGCGTTGCAGGCGTCTGCCGAATGAATGTCCAGCGAGTGCATGACGATGAGCAATCCGGTCGATACGCGAATCGAGGCGGCACTGAGCGATAGATCGCGGCCACGTCGTGACCGCGCGCGATGTGCGTGATCGCACCGCGGACGTGCTCGGCTTTATCGACATCGCGCCGGGTGACCGCGTCGTGGACTTTTTGCCGTTTCGAGGCTATTTCACGCGATTGTTCGCATCGATGGTCGGGGACCACGGATGCGTGTTCGCCGCGATTCCGGCCGGGCTGAATAAAATCGGGCGCATCGACGCCGGGCGACAGGAAGTGGAACGGATCGCGCTCGACAGACGCAACGTCGCGCTGCTCGACGGCGGCGCCGGGGTGGCCGGTGCACCGCCGGCCGACATCGACGTGTTTTTCGTGGGGCAGAACTATCACGATCTGCATGCGCCGCTCATGGGCCCCGTCGATATCCGTTCGTTTAACGACGCAATCTTTCGCGCATTGAGACCGGGCGGCCGCTACATCATCGTCGATCACGTGGCATTGCCGGATGCTCGTCCCGAGGTGCCCGCGACATTGCATCGTATCGATCCCGCCGTCGCGCGGCGCGAGGTCGAAGCCGCCGGATTCGAATACGCGGGAGAGCATGATGCGCTCCGCAATCGCGGCGATCCGCGCACCGCGAGCATCTTCGCGCGAGGAATCCGGTATCGGACGGACCGGTTCATCCTCAAGTTTCGCAAGCCCCTGTAGGTGTAGCCCGCGGAACCGGGCGGCGGTCCCGTCACCCGCTTGATCTGGGTCAAGCAAAACGGCCGGCGCATCATCGGCAACCTGTCGAGCGGGCCTATTCTGATCACATCGGAGTGCCCCGCGTGGCGGCGTGCTCCCGATTGGCCTGGGCCGCCCGGCGGCTTCCTTCGAGCCACGCGTTCCCGCCCATACAGGCACCGGTCATGAATATCCATTTCCCGCATGAACGTCCGGAATACTGCGCGCGTGATCTGGTCATCGCTTTTCCGGCGGAGATCGACGGCACGCGCGTGCAGTGCGCCATTACCGCGGAGGCGCTGGAAGATCACTTCGGCGCGCGGTCGCTGCGCGAAGACGATCTGATCGAAGCGTTCGACATGCACCGCTATCCGATCGAGGCAGCCGCGCGGAATCTGCTGAATGAAGTGGGCGCGAAGCCGGTCATGATGCACAGCGGCTACTTCCGCTTTTGCGATTGATCGACCACGAACCGCCGCATTCCAGGCAATGCCATTGCGGCGCGCGCTCAGGACGGCGCGCGCGGCTTGCGGCGCACGGCGTCGACAGCCGGGCTGCCCGCGGACAGCTCGACGATTTCGGCGGTGATCTCTTCCTGCCTCAGGCGGCGAAAGTCGCCGGTCAACTGGTCGAGCGTGTCGTGAACGTTGGTGCGCGCGGCAATCATGGCTCGCATGCGGGCCTCGTTTTCCGCCGCGAACGACAGCATCAGCGCTTCGCACAGTTGCGCGTAGACATACTCCTCGGCGAGTTGCGCGAGCAGGCGCCGCGGCGCAAGCGTGACGAGCGGCGCCTGCCGGCGTGCGGCAACGGCAAAGCGCGTGAAGTCGAATGGCAACAACGACTTCTGCACGATGTCGATGGCCGTCGACAACTGCGGCACCGCATGCAGTAGCGTCACGCGGGTCGCGCGGCCGCTTTCCAGACGTTCGTAGAGGGCCTCGGTAATCCGGCTGGCAAGCGCCGCGACTTCTTCGGCGTGGGCGACCATGGGCGCGGACCAGTCGACGGCGAGTCCATGCGTGCCGGCCACCACCGCGCCGCGTCCGCCGATCACGAAGCAGGTCCGCGCGCCCCAGATCGGCAGGTGCGCCGCGGCCTCGATCAGGTGTTCGTTGAAGGTGCCGACGAAGCCCTGTTCGGCGCAGATCACGATGACCACGTGCACGCCGGGTCCGGCGTCGGCGGGAGCGGGTTGCATGCCGTGCTCGTCGAGCATCAGCGCGTCGCCGATCGCGGCGCCGATCATATCGGCGCAGGCACGGATGCCGTCGAGCCGGCTGCGCGCCTCCTGTGAACGCGCCGCCGCGATGCCGCGCATCGCGCTCACCACGGATTCCAGTTCGTGCACGCTGGCGATGCGCGCTTCGACGTCGCTGAGCTTGTTGCTCACGGCGACACCGCCTCGCCGGGCGTCGTCAACTGGGTGGCGAGGTCGCGCACCGCCGCGACGACGGTCGCGCGCAGGGCGGCGTCGAGCGTGCCTGTCGCTGTGAACGCGGCCGCCGCCGCCGCGTCGACGTGCGCATCCAGATGCGCGGCCAGCCGCGCGCGCACGGACGGGATGCAGTCGACGGGCAAGCCGTCGAAAACGCCGTCGTCGAGCGCGGCGAGCAGGGCGATCTCGTCGATCGGACGCAACGGCGTAAAGCGCGGCTGCGCAATCAGCGCGCGGATGCGCTCGCCGCGCGTGACCTGGGCCTTGACCCGCGCATCGGTGAGGCCGCCGAAGCGCGTGAACATTTCGAGTTCGAGAAACTGCGAATAGTCGAGCCGCAGCCGTCCCGACACGCCGCGCAGCGCGGCGGTCTGCGCCTTGCCGCCGACCCGGCTCACGCTCAGGCCGACATCCACCGCGGGGCGCTGGTTCGCCGCGAACAGGCCGGAATCGAGCACGATCTGGCCGTCGGTGATCGAGATCAGGTTGGTCGGGATATACGCGGACAGATTGCCGGCGTCGGTCTCCGCGATCGGCAGCGCGGTCAGCGAGCCGCCGCCCAATTCGGCCGACAGCCTGGCCGCCCGTTCCAGCAGCCGCGCGTGCAGATAGAAAATATCGCCGGGGTAGGCTTCGCGGCCGGGCGGCTCGCGAGTCAGCAGCGCCAATTCCCGGTGCGTGGCGGCGTGCCGCGTCAGATCGTCGATCACGACGAGCGCGTGCTGTCCGCGGTCGCGGAAGTATTCGCCGATCGTCATGCCGGTAAACGGCGCGATCCATTGCAGACCGGGCGAGGCCGCCGCCGACGAGACGACGAACACGCACCGCTCGGGCGCGCCATGCTGACGGACCGCGTCGATCGCGCGTTGTACCGCGGTCGCGCGCTGGCCGACCGCCACGTACACGCAGATCATGTCCGAATCTTTCTGGTTGACGATCGTGTCGAGCGCAATCGAGGTCTTGCCGGTGGCGCGGTCGCCGATGATCAGTTCGCGTTGCCCGCGGCCGATCGCGAATAACGCGTCGATGAGCAGAATTCCCGTCGCCACCGGCTGCGTGACCAGATCGCGCTCGATGATCGCGGGTGCCGGCCTTTCGACAGGCATATGCGCGGCAGCCGGCACCGCTTCGTCGCGGTCGAGCGGCCGGCCGAGCGGATCGACGACCCGGCCGAGCAGACCGGGGCCGACCGGCACCTCGACGACCCGGCCGGTGCCGGCAACCCGCGAGCCGGCGGCGATCGCGTCGCCGTCGTCGAGCAGTACCGCGGCGATCGTATCGGCATCGAGCGCGAGCGCGAAACCGAGCCGGCCGTCGTCGAAGCGCAGCAGCTCGTTCAGCCGCACGTCGGGCAGACCCGACACGAGGGCGATGCCGTCGGCCACGTGCTCGACGCGTCCCACGGTTTGCGCATGCGCGGCGAAGCGGGTTTGCGCCAGCCTCGCGCGGCTGCGCGCAAGCCAGTCGTCTGCCGGATCAGGCGTGGTCGGTGTCATGGCTGAGCAGTTCCGTTCTCAGGTGCGCCAGATCGTTGCGAAAGCTGTTGCGCACGATTGCATGAGGTGCTTCGAGTTCGAGGCCGGCGATCACGGCCGGATCGACCGCCGCCTCGAGCGCGACGTCGCGACCGAGCACCCGCGCCAGCGCCGCGCGGCAACTGGCCAGTTCGTCGCCGCTCAACGCGCGGGCGGCGACCAGCCGCAGGCCGGCGCCGCCCGCGTCCAGTTGCGCCCGCGTGGTGTCGGGCAACTCGACGAGCGCGTCGGCGAGACCGTCGATGAAGCCCGCGACCCTGGCTTGCGGCGGCAGGCGGTCAAGCAGCCGGGCGGCGATGTCGAGCGCCAGCAGCGAGGCCCGCGCGGCGTCGGCCTGCGCGGCGTCGCGGCGCATCGCATCGATTTCGGTTTGGGCGGCGGCCCGGATGCGCGCGGCGTCGGCGTGCGCCGCGCTGTCCAGCGACGCCTTCAGCGCGGCGGCTTCCGCGGTGGCGGCTTCGAGAAGCTGCCCGCGCTGTTGCGCGAGCCGTTCCACTTCCGCTGCGGCCTGGGCCTGCGCGTCGACCGCGGCGGCTTTGGCCGCGGTCGCGTCGTTCATCAGCGCGGCGGCGGCCTGCTGGCGTTCGGCGACCATTCGGGCGACCGGCCGGAACAGAAACCGCGCAAGCAGCCAGATGAGGACCAGCGCGTTGACGGTTTGCAGCCCGAGCGTCCACCAGTCGATATGCATGGCGGTCTCGTGCTTACTTGACGAACGGATTGGCGAACAGAACCAGCAGCGCGATCACGAGACAATAAATGGCCATCGTCTCGATCATCGCCAGCCCGACGAACAGCGTGCGCGAGATGGTCCCCGCCGATTCGGGCTGGCGCGCGAGCGCGTCCATCGCGGCCGCGACCGCGCGGCCTTCGCCGAGTGCCGGCCCGATCGCGCCGAACGAGACGGCGATCGCCGCGGCAAGAATACTGACGACCTGGATGAGATTGTTCATGGTTTGCCTTGTTGATTCGTGGATTGCGGTGAAGCGTCGGCGAGCGCCGCGCCGATAAAGACCATCGCCAGCACGGTGAAGATGTAGGCTTGCACCGCGCCGGTCAGCAGATCGAGCGCCATCAGCGGGATCGGCACCAGCAGCCCGGCGAGCGACAGTACGATGCCGACCACGAACACGCCGCTCATCACGTTGCCGAACAGACGCACGACCAGCGAAAAGGTGCGCGTGATCTGCTCGACCACGTTCAGCGGAATCATGATCCAGGTGGGCTCGGCGAAGGTCGCGAGATAGCGGGCGAGGCCGCGGGTGCGCACGCCGTAAAAGATCGTCGCGCAGAACACGATCAGCGCGAGCGCGGCGTCGGTCTCGATGTGCGCGGTCGGCGGCTCGATACCCGGCACGAGCGACGACCAGTTGCTGATCAGAATGAAGAGGAAGAGGGTGCCGACCAGCGAGCGGTAGGCGCGCGGCTCGGCTTGCATCGTGTCGCGAATCTGCTCGTCGACCGTGTTCACCAGCAACTCCAGCACCGTCTGCACTTTCGACGGCACCAGCGCGAGGCGCCGGGTGAGCAGCGCCGCGGCTGCCCACAGCAGCGCGATGATGACCCACGTCGTGACCACGGGCGCCGACACCGGAACGGGGCCGAGATGAAAAAGCGGCTCGGTGGCAAGCGGAGAATGCATCATGGCCGCGCCTTGACCCGTTGAAGCACCACCTGCCGCGCGAGCAGCAGCCCGGCGGCGCCGCACAACAGCGCCCAGGGGCCGAGCCGCGCCAGTCCGACGAAGACCGCCGCCAGCGCGCCGAGCCGCGCGAGTTGCAACGCGAGCGCGCGGCCGGGCCGGCCGGCGGTCAGCAGCCGCACGTTCCAGTGCAGACCCGCGAAGTGAATCAGTCCCGCGAGTACGCCGGCGAGCAGACCGATGGCGATCTGGATGCCGAGGACAGGATCGGATGTCATGCTCATTTTCTCCTCGTTTGCCGGTGCATCCACTTCCATGCGGACCACAGGCCGATGCCCGCGCCGATCATCAGCAGCGGTGCGGAAAAGAACACGCCGGTGCCGAAATAACGATCCAGCCAATGGCCGAGTGCGAGCGCCAACAGCGTCGGCACCACGATCGTCCAGCCGAGAATGCCGATCTGGCCGAGGCGCGCGCCGAGCGACGGCTCGGGTTCGTCGTGTGCGTCGCGCTCCCGCTGCACGGCTTGCCGGGCCGCGCGCGCGACGCGCTCGGCCGACGGGTCGGGCGTTTCGGACGGTTTGCCGGCCGCGCCGTCGGGGCGTTGGTTCCCATCGTGGTTCATGACGCCGCCTTGCCGCGCGGCGGGTTGTCGTCGCGCGCGGCGGACGGCGCGCCGGGGCGCAGATACCGCAGCAATTGCCGAACCGCCTGCGCGTGCAGGCGGGTCTGTTCGACACGGGCGCGCCGTGCCGCGTCGAGCCGCTTCACGCGCGCCGCCTCGACCTGCGCCTGCAATGCGACGAGCGTATCGCCGCACATGCCGTCGCGGCACGCGATCGTGACGCGGCGCCCCTGCGCGACTCTCAGCACGCCGGCTTCCACCGCGCAGAAATGCGGGATGTGATCGGCGCCATGCCAGCGGACCACGCAGGGCACGAGCACGGTCAGGTAATCCGCGTGGCCGGGCAGAATGCCGAAGCTGCCGCTGGCGTCTTCCGCGCGCAGCGCCACGACCTCGGCGCTGTCGACCAGCACGGCGGCGGGCGTGGCGATCGTCAGATGAAGAGCGTGGTTCATCGCGCGGCGCTCGTGGCGGCAGGCGGTGGGGCGGTGGCCGGGCGCGACGCGTCTTCCCGCGCGCGTGCTTCGTCGAGCGTGCCGACCATGTAGAGCGAGCTTTCCTGCCACGTGTCGCATTCGCCGGCCAGAATCGCCTTGCAGCCGGCGAGCGTATCGGTGAGCGCGACGGAGCGGCCGGGTACGCCGGTAAACGCCTCGGTGACGGCGAACGGCTGGGTCAGAAAGCGCTGCAGCCGGCGCGCGCGACCCACGATACGGCGGTCGTCGGCGCCGAGTTCTTCCACGCCCAGCAGTGAAATGATGTCCTGAAGTTCACGATAGTGTTCGATGGTTCGCCGCACTTCGATGGCGATGGCCGCATGGTCTTCGCCGACGACGAGCGGATCGAGCAGCACCGACGACGACGCGATCGGATCGATTGCCGGATACATGCCTTCGGCCGCCATCGAACGGGACAGCACGACCATGCTGTCCACGTGCGCGGCGATGGTGGTCACGGCGGGGTCGGTGAAGTCGTCGGCCGGCACGTAGACCGCCTCGATGGCCGTCACCGACACGTCGCCGACCGACACGATGCGCTCCTGCAGCGCGGCGACTTCGCTCGCCAGCGTCGGCTGATAGCCGACCCGCGACGGCAGCCGCCCGAGCAGCCCGGACACCTCGGCGCCTGCCTGAACGAAGCGGAACACGTTGTCCATCAGCAGCAGGACATTCTGGTGGCGTTCGTCGCGAAAGTATTCGGCCACGGTGAGCGCGGTGAGCGGGACGCGCCAGCGCGCGCCCGGCGGCTCGTTCATCTGTCCGTACACCAGCACGGTGCGCGGCAGGACGCCCGAGCCGCGCATGTCGAGCAGCATTTCATGGCCTTCCCGCGAGCGTTCGCCGACGCCCGCGAACACCGAGATGCCCTGATAGCGCTCGACCATCGCATGGATCAGTTCCATCACCAGTACGGTCTTGCCGACGCCGGCGCCGCCGAACATCGCGGCCTTGCCGCCCTGCGCGAGCGGCGTGAGCAGATCGATGATCTTGATGCCGGTCGCGAAGATTTCGGTGGCGGCGCCCTGCGACGACAGCGGCGGCGGCGGGCGATGGATCGGCCGGTACGGTACGTCGGCCGGCAACGGCGCGCCGCGATCGCCCGGTGTGCCGGTGACGTCGATCAGGCGGCCGAGCATCGCCTCGCCGACCGGCACCCGGATCGGACCGCCGGTGGCGTGAACCGGCGCACCGCGCCGCAAGCCGTTGGTGGATTGCAACGCGAGCGCGCGTACCGTGGATTCATCCAGGTGGGCCTGCACTTCGGCAATGATCGGCGCTCCCTGATCCGTGACGATCGACAGCGATTCTTCGATCGGGGGCAGCGCCACCGCGTCGAAAGCGACGTCGACGACCGCGCCGCGCACCGCGATCACACGACCATGCACCGGCGCGTCGCGCGTCGGCCCGGCCGGGTGATCGTTTGCCGGCGCCGCGGGCCGGCCGTCGAGAGGTTCTTCGGCCATGGTCATGCGGTGATATGGAAACCGGCGTCCGCGTAGATCGTCGAGCCGGTCAGCGTCATGCCGGCGTCACTTGCGAGTACCGCGGCGATGCGCCCGATTTCCTCGATGGTGACGAGATGCCGGGCCGGCGTATGCGCGCGCACGTCGTCGAGCAGCGCGTCGAAATGGTCGATGCCGGACGCCGCGCGGGTCTTCACCGCGCCGGCGGAAATCGCATGCACATGGACGCGGCGCGCGGCCAGATCGGCGGCCAGATAGCGCACGCTCGATTCGAGCGCCGCCTTCACCGGTCCCATCACGTTGTAGTGATCGACCGCGCGCTCGGCGCCATAAAAGCTCACGGTCATCAGACTGCCGCCGTCGGCCATCAACGGCACGGCGAGCTTCGCCATGCGAATGAACGAATGGCACGACACCGCCATGGCGAGCGCGAAACCTTCGGCCGGGCAGTCGATCAGGCTCGCGTGCAGCGCGTCGGCGGGCGCGAAGGCAATCGAATGGAGCAGGAAGTCGAGCCGTCCCCACTCCTTCGTGAGCCGCTCGAACACGGCTTCGAGCTGGCCCGGCACGCTGACGTCGCACGGCAGAACCAGCCGCGCCTGAAATGCTTCGGCGATCGGCCGGACATACGGCTCGGCCTTGTCGTTCAGATACGTGACGGCAAGCTCCGCTCCCGCGGCCCGAAACATTTCTGCGCAGCCGCTCGCAATGCTGTGTTCGTTGGCGATGCCGACCACGAGGCCGCGCTTGCCCGACAGATCGATGAGCGGATTCACGAGGTGGACTCCTCACGGTGATGGATGGTCACGGCTTCGTCGGCGATGATCTGCTCTTCGTCGGTCGGCAGCACGAGCACCGTCACCTGACTGCGCGCGCTGCTGATCACGCGGGCGTTGCCGCAGTTCGACTGGCGATCGAGTTCGACGCCGAGCCACGCAAGCCGCTCGCATACGGCGCTGCGTACCTCCGCTTGATGCTCGCCGATGCCCGCGGTGAACACGAGGCTGTCCAGCCCGCCGACCGTGGTGGCAAGCCGCGCCGCTTCGCCCGCGATGCGAAAGGCGAACAGCTCCAGCGCCTCGCGGGCTTCCGGCCGGTGGCTGGCCTGCAGTTCGCGGCTGTCCGCGCTGATGCCCGACACGCCGAGCAGGCCGGATTGGGTGTACAGCATGTCCTCGATTGCGCCGGCGCTCATGCGCTGCTGTTCGAGCAGATGCAGCACGACGCCGGCGTCGAGCGCGCCGCAGCGCGTCGACATCGGAATGCCGTCGAGCGTCGAGAAGCCCATGCTGGTGTCGCAACTCCTGCCGCCGTCGAACGCGGCGAGACTCGCGCCGCTGCCCAGATGCGCCGCGACCACCTTGCCCTGCGCGAGCCGCGGAAACTGCCGCGCGAGCTGGCCGATGACGAACTGATACGACAGGCCATGAAAACCGTAGCGCTTGATGCCCTGGTCGAAAAGCGCGCGCGGAATCGCGAAACGGCGCACGAGATCGGTCTGGGTACGGTGAAACGCCGTATCGAAGGAAGCCGACTGAACCAGTTGCGGCCGCAGATGCCGGATCGCGCGAATCAGCCGCAGGCTTTGCGGCTGATGCAACGGCGCGAGCGGCACGAGCGCGGCGATTGCCGCGAGCGTGTCGTCGTCGATCGCGACGGGTCCGGCGAAACGGTCGCCGCCATGCACGACGCGATGGCCGACCGTCATCAGATCGTCGAGCGGGAAGTGCGTGGCGAACCAGCCAAGCGTTTCGTCGAGGACGTCGTGCAGATCTTCCGTGACGCGCGAGTTCAGCGCAATCTCGACCGTCTCGCCGTCGTTCGTGAGATGCAGACGCAATGGCTGCGCCCGGAAGTCGATCGTGCCCTGGCCGATTCGCGTGGCCGCGCCGGACGCGACGCGAAACAGGCCGATCTTGATCGTCGACGAGCCGGGATTGAAGGTGAGCAGAAGCGGCGCGTTCATGATGGGATCTGTCCTCCGTGGGCCCGTTCGGCTGCGAGTTTGGCCAGCGCCGCGGAAGCGAGGCGCACCCGCAGGCTGTCGGCGCGGCTCGTCAGAATGATCGGCAGGCGTGCGCCGAGCACGATGCCCGCCGCGTCGGCGCCGGCGAAGTACACCAGTTGTTTGGCCAGCATGTTGCCGGCTTCCAGGTCGGGCACCAGCAGAATGTCGGCCTCGCCCGCGACCGGCGAAGCGATGCCCTTGGTATGGGCCGCCGCCGTGCTGATCGCGTTGTCGAAAGCGAGCGGGCCGTCCACCAGCGCACCCGTGATCTGCCCGCGCGCGGCCATCACCGTGAGCGCGGCCGCGTCGAGCGTGGTCGGCATGCGCGGGTTGACCGTTTCCTCCGCCGCGAGGACGGCGATCCGCGGCACGTCGACGCCGAGCAGGTGCAGCAGGTCGATTGCGTTCTGGCAGATATCGCGCTTCTGTTCGAGCGTCGGCGCGATATTGACCGCGGCATCGGTGACCACCAGGGGTTTCGCGTAGGCCGGCACGTCCATCGCGTACACGTGGCTGATCCTGCGCTCGGTGCGCAGCCCCGACCCCGCCGCGACGAGGGCGGAGAGCAGTTCGTCGCTGTGCAGGCTGCCTTTCATCAACGCGGCGACCTTGCCCGCCGCGCCCAGTTCGACCGCGCGCGCGGCCGCCGCGTGACTATGCTCGACGGACTCGATGTCCACGCCGTCGAGACTGAGCTGGGCGGCGTCGGCGGCGCTCCGGATCTTGTGTTCCGGTCCGATCAGAAGCAGGTCGAGCAGTCCCTCGTCGCGGGCCTCGAGCGCCGCGCGGATCGACTCGGGCGAGCACGGATGAACGATTGCGGTGCGCAATGCCGGCCGCGCGCGCGCCTCGCGGATGAACGCCTCGTACCGGTCATGGCGGCGCACGGCGGCCTCGGGGCGCGGCATGGCGGCCCACGCGATCGGCGTGGCGGGCGCGATCACGGTGGCGATGCCGAGCAGCACGACCTCGCCCTTCTGGTTGGTGCAGCGCGTGTCGAGCAGCACGATGCGCTTGTCGGCGCGCTTTTCCTTGACCGTCACGGTGGCGGTGATGGTGTCGCCGGGCGTGACCGGATGACGGAACTGCAACGTCTGATCGAGATAGATGGTGCCGGGTCCGGGCAGCCGGGTGCCGAGCAGCGCGGAGACCAGCGCGCCGGTCCACATGCCGTGCACCACCACATGGCCGAACAGATCGGTCGACGCGAAGGCCGTGTCCATATGCGCCGGGTTGACGTCGCCCGACATCGCGGCGAACAGATCGATGTCGTTCTGGCCGGCGATGCGCACGAGCGAGGCCGACTCGCCGATCGCGAGTTCGTCGAAGGTCCGGTTGCGTAGCAGCGTGTTGTCGTTCATGGCGTGGTTTTATATGTGAGCGGACGCTAGGCCTGGAGGACGTAGGTGCCGGGCGCGTCGACTCCGCCGTCGGCCTCGATGATGGGCGGCGCGACGCGTTCGGGAGCCGAATGGGCGGCAAGCCACTCGGTCCACGCGGGCCACCACGAACCCTCTTGCGGCGTCGCGGTGGCCATCCATGCATCGGGGCCGATGCGCAGATCGTCCATTGCCGTGTGCTTCAACCTGAAGTGCCGGTGCGGGTGGCCCGGCTCGCTGACGATGCCGGCATTGTGGCCGCCGCTCGTCAGCACGAAGGTGATGTCGGTGTCCGACAGGTTGTGAATCTTGAACACCGAATGCCACGGCGCGATGTGATCGCGTTCCGTGCCGACCACGAACAGCGGCACGCGAATATTGCGGATCGACACCGGCCGCGCGTCGACCTGATACCGGCCGCAGGCCAGATCGTTGTCGAGAAACAGGCGCCGCAGATACTCCGAATGCATCCGGTACGGCATGCGCGTGGCATCCGCGTTCCATGCCATCAGGTCGATCATCGGCGCGCGCTCGCCGAGCAGGTAGTCGTGCACGACGCGCGACCAGATCAGATCGTTCGATTGCAGCAACTGGAAGGCGCCGGCCATCTGATTGGCCGCGAGATAGCCCTGCGACCACATCATGCTTTCGAGGAAATAGACTTCGCTGTCGTCGATGAAGAATTGCAGTTCACCGGGTTCGCTGAAATCCGTTTGCGCGGCGAACAGCGAAACCGAAGCCAGCCGGTCGTCGCCGACGCCGGCCATCGCGGCGGCGGCGATCGACAGCAGCGTGCCGCCGAGGCAGTAGCCGGTCGCGTGGATCCGGCGCTCCGGCAGGATCGTCGAGATGGTGTCCAGGGCGGCCATCACGCCGAGCCGCCGGTAGTCGTCGAGGCTGATATCGCGGTCTTCCGCGCCCACGTTGCGCCACGAGATGCAGAACACCGTGTAGCCCTGTTCGACCAGGTAGCGGATCAGCGAGTTGTGCGGCGACAGATCGAGGATGTAGTACTTCATGATCCAGGCCGGGACGATCAGCACCGGCTCGGCCACCACCGTGGCGGTAGCCGGACTGTATTGAATCAGCTCGATCAGGTGGTTGCGAAACACCACCTTGCCGGGCGTCACCGCGAGATTGCCGCCGACCTTGAACCGGTCGAGTCCGGCCGGCGGTTGCCCGGTCGCCTGACGCCGGACATCCTCCAGCGCATTGGCGATGCCCTGGGCGACGCTCAGGCCGAGCGTCGCCGCGGCACGCTGCAGGACTTCCGGATTGCTGAACGGGAAGTTGGTCGGCGCGACGACATCGAGCCACTGGCGCGCGGCGAACGACACCACGTCCTCGTGATGACGCGTGGCGCCGGGCACGCCGCGGGTCGCCGCGTTCCACCATTGCTCGGTCAACAGGAACGCCTGCTGCCAGAAGCGGTATGGCTCGGTCTGCCATACGTCGGCGCGAAAGCGCTCGTCCGCGGGCGATGCTTCGGCGAGCGGCGCCGCGTAGTCGCCGCTCGATGCCTGGGCGAGGTAGGCGGCGATACGTCTCGCGTCCTGAACGCCGAGCGCGGCGAGTTCCAGCTGTTTGCCGGGCGCGACCGCGAGATGGATCAGCCAGTCCGCCCACGCGAGAGCGAGCGCTGCCGGCGACAGACCGCCGCTCAGGCGCGCGATGAACGCTTCCTTTGCGTGATCGAGCGCGCGGAACGGCTCGCTGGATGCGGGAACGGGCGGTATATCGGGCGCGCCTTGAAGGGCGGCGCAAGCGGGCCTCGAGCGGGTGTCCATCTGGATTTCCTCGGCGTAGGGTGGCACGGCAGCGTGCCGCGGCCCGGCTGTGATGAGACGCGGTGAACGGGCCGCCGGCGAAAGCGGTTAACTGCGGCTGTTCACTACGTGAAAAATCACACCGGATGGGCTCTCTTCCGGAGCCCGTTGTGCGGAGCAGCAAACGTTGCACGGGAAGACTGTAGCGGTTGCATAACTGTGTACTGTTGATCTGGATCAATCCCGGCACACAGGTTTCGCCGGCCACGCCGGGTCCCGCCGATCGACGGCGCGCCACGAACGGGACACGCCATGAAGCTCACGATGAAGCTCACGATGAAGCTCACGAAAGCACGAGCCCGGTCCGCCTGAACGCGTCATGCAGACCAAGCTCCGGATATTTCTGTCCGACGATCTTCATGTCGCTGCGCGCTTCTTCGATCAGCCAGTCGCGCACATCGGCGACGATCGGCCGGATCGGCCGGTTCGGCGGCGTGAGCAGACAACAGCGCCGGCTCGTCACGATCAACTCCTGTTCGGCCGGCACCAGCGCGCCTTGCGCAAGCCAGTGTGACGTGACGTTCAGCCAGCCGAGCGCGATACCCTGGCCGAGCAGCGCGGCTTGTACGACGATTGCGTAATCGCTGAAGCTCAGCATGCCTTGCACATGCCGCGCTTTCGACGTGAATGCATGAAACCGCTCGTGCCAGCCTCGCTCCTCGTCGTCCATCACGATGACGGTATCGCCCTGCGCGCGGCCCGCGTCGCTGCGAGCGATCTCGTGGTAGCGCTGATTGCACAGCGGCAGCAGCGCTTCGGGCATGACGAGCACGGCGTTCTCGTCGATATCGTCGTCATGCAGAAAGCGCATGCCGAGATCGACGTCGACGAGCGGCCCGCCGATACGCCCGGAGATCAGCTGGAAGCGTAAATCGACGGAGGGAAAGGCCCGATGCAGCCGGCTCATGCGTGGCATGAGCCAGTGCGTGGTGAACGCGGTGGATACCGATAACGTGACCGTTTCGACGCCCGTCGCGCGCGCTTCGATTTCGCGTATCGCGCTCTCTATGCCGCTGAAGCCTTCGGAAATCTTCTGGTAAAGAATCCTGCCGTTCTCGGTCAGCTCGATGCCGCCGCGCACGCGCTCGAACAGACGGACGCCGAGATGGTCTTCCATGCGGGCGAGCATGCGGCTTACCGCGGGCTGACTGACATACAGCTCCTGCGCCGCGCGCGTGAAGTTTCCGCAGCGCGCGGCGGCCTCGAACACGAACAGCGCATTGGCGCTCGGCAGCTTCCTGCGAAGGTTTGGCATGACCTGATGTTATGCGTGATCCAACAATTTTGGAATTGCTGTCAAAAATGCCGCGCCTTATATTTTTTCCCAACGTCTGTTTTGACTTCGGGATCATCGACATGGACGCACGCGTTAAAACCGGCGTGTCAATCCGGGCCGCCAGCAAGCGGTATGGCCCGGTCATCGCGCTGGACGAGGTTTCGCTCGACATCGCGCCGGGCGAGTTCGTGTCGCTGCTGGGGCCGTCGGGTTCGGGCAAGACAACGCTGCTGGGCATTCTCGGCGGCTTCGTCGCGCCGAGTTCGGGCAGCGTCTGGGTCGGCGAGCGTGACATTACATTTGCGCCGCCCCACAAGCGCAACATCGGCATCGTGTTCCAGAACTACGCGCTTTTTCCGCACATGACGGTGGGCGCGAACGTCGCGTTCTCATTGCGCGCGCGGCGGGAACCCAAATCGACGTGGCCGCAACGCGTGGCCGACGCGCTCGCGATGGTGGAACTCAAGGGCTACGAAAGCCGCGGCATCCATCAACTGTCGGGCGGACAGAAGCAGCGCGTGGCGCTCGCGCGCGCGATCGTGTTCCAGCCGCAACTCATTCTGATGGACGAACCGCTCTCCGCGCTCGACAAGCAGTTGCGCGAAGCCATGCAGATCGAACTGCGCAGGCTGCACCGGCAACTGGGCGCGACGATCATCAACGTGACCCACGATCAGCGCGAGGCGCTCACGATGAGCGACCGCGTCGCCGTGCTGAAGGACGGCAGGCTCGTTCAGATCGACACCCCCGAGCGCCTGTATGACCGCCCGTGCAATGCGTTCGTCGCGAGCTTCATCGGCGAGGCGACGCTGCTGGACGTCAGCCGCGCCGCCGCCGACGCGGTGCGGCTCGGCGATACCGTGCTGCGCACCGCCCATCCGGTTCCGCGCGCCGGCAAGCTGCTGCTCGCGGTGCACACCGAGAAGCTCGTGATCGACGCCGATCATCGCCATGAAAATGCGAACCGTCTGTCGTGCCGCGTCACGGAAGTGATCTATCAGGGTGAAAGCCTGCGCGTGTTCGCAGCGCTTGCCGACGGCACCGCGATCAGCCTCAGACAACCCGGCGGTCACGACGCGCGCCGCCGCATTCCGGAGCCGGGCGAGTCGATGACCGTCGCGCTCGATCCGCAGGACACCATCGTCGTACCCGCATGACTTTTTCGCCGCCCGTGCACGGGCGCTTCCGACTCAAACGCAGATACGCAACCCGCAAAGGATGAAGCAATGAATCTCACCGATTTCAAGGTCCTGACGTTCGATGTCGTCGGTACGCTGATCAACTTCGAAAAGGGCGTGCTCGATTCCGTGCGCCGCCTGGGCGGAGCGAAGGCGCGGGAGCTGACCGACAGCCAGATCTTCGAGCCGTACATGCAAGGCCGCGCGAAGTTTCCGGGTCGATCGAGCCATGAAATGGCGAATGTGTATCTGCATCTGGCCAGGGGGCTCGGGCTGCCCGACGATGCGCAATCCGCCGCCGCGTTCCAGCGCGACGTGCTGGACTGGCCCGCGTTCGAGGACTCGGTTGCCGCGCTCCGGCGCCTGCGCAAGCATTTCCGCCTCGTCGCGATGACCAACGCGGACCGCGTCGCGCTGTCGGCCTATGCCCATACGCTGGGCGACCCGTTCGACGATACCGTGTGCTGCGACGAAACCGGCGTCGCCAAGCCCGACCCGCAATTTTTCGCGTACAACCGCGGCCGCCAGGCGGCGTTCGGCTACAAATTCAGCGACATTCTGCATACCGCGCAGAGCCAGTACCACGACATCGGCATCGCGACGAAGCTCGGTTACGCGACGTGCTGGATCGAGCGGCGTCAGGGCATGCACGGCTTCGGCGCCACGCCGGTGCCGGAAGCCGTCACGACGCCGACCTTCAGATTCGCGACGCTTGCCGGCCTCGCGGATGCCGTCGACGCCGAGCTGCGCGCCGCCGCCTGACGATGCGCGCCCCGACCGCACGGCCCCTCGCGCAAGCGGACTCGCTCTGGCGAGCGATGGCCGCGCGCGCGCCGACGCTGGACGCGCCGGTGGCCGCGGCCGCGCCGCTCGCCGGCGACCTCGACGTGGAGGTGGCGATCATCGGCGCGGGTTATTCGGGCCTCGCCGCTGCCTATGCGCTGCAAAAGCGCGGCGTCGGCTGCGCGGTGCTGGATGCGAACACTATCGGCTGGGGCGCGAGCGGGCGCAATGGCGGCGTGGTGTCGTCGAAGTTCCGCCTGTCGTTTCCGTCGATTGCGGACAGCCACGGGCTCGATACCGCGCGGCGCATGCATCGGCTCGCGCATGACGGCGTGCGCGCGGTCGAAACGCTGATCGACGAGTTCCGGCTCGAACGCGCGCGCTTCGAGCGCACGGGCAGCCTGCGTTGCGCGCATACGGAACGCGCGCTGGCCGCGAGCGTGGCCGAAGCCGAGTGGCTGCGCACGACACTCGACGATACGTCGATGACCGTGCAGTCGCGCGCGCAGATCGAGCACGAAACGGGCTCGAAGGGCTTCGTCGGCGGCGTGCTCAGCGCGGATGCCGGGACGATTCTGCCGCTCGAATACGTCCGCGGTATCGCGGCGGGGTTGACCGCGCGCGGGGTGCCGATCTTCGAATCGACTCCGGTCGTCGACATGGCGCGCAACCGCGCCGGCGGTGTCCTGCTGCGCGCGCCCGGCGGTACGGTGCGCGCGCAGCAGGTGATCGTCGCGACCAATGCGTATTCCAATCTCACCGAGGCCACCGCGCAGTTTCACCGCGAACTCGTGCCGTTTCGCAGCGCGATGATCGCGACGGCGCCGCTGCCTGCCGAACTCGACGCGCGCCTGATGGTGAACCGCCGCAGCTACACGGAAACGCGCCGCATGATGAAGTGGTTCCGCAAAGTGGATGGCCGCATGCTGTTCGGCGGCCGCGACGCGTTCGGCAAGGAAGGCGACGCGAGCGGCTTCGATGCGCTGCAACGCGCAATGGTCGCGCTGTTTCCGGACCTGAAGGACGTGCCGGTGGAATATCGCTGGTCGGGTTATGTCGGCATGACTTTCAACGCGTTGCCGCACGTCGGCCGCAGCGACGCCGCGACCACCTTCTGCGTCGGCTACAACGGCGCGGGTGTGGCCATGGCAAGTCTGATCGGCCAGCACGCGGCGGCGCTCGCGCTCGGCGAAAAGCCCGAACTGGCGATGCTCGCGCAGGACGGGTTGCGGCCCGTGCCTTTCCATTCGCTGCGCGCGCCCGGCGTGAGGCTCGTCGCCGCGTGCTATCAGCTTCTGGACGCGGTGGGTGCATGACATGACGACAGCCAAACGGATCCTGCCAGACTCGACCATCGCGCATACAGTCACGAACGACCCGTCGGTTCGACATCGGCGGCGCGAAGACCGGGTGATGCTGCTGTTGATGGCGCCGGCGCTCCTCGTGGCCGTGGTGTTGCTGGTGATGCCGCTCGCGTGGCTGTCGTGGCAGTCGATCTATCACGATGGCGGCTTCACGCTCGCGAACTATCGGCGCGTGTTCACGGAGGCCTATCTCGCCACCTTCCTGCTGACGTTCAGGCTGAGCATCATCGTCACCGGCCTGACGCTGCTGCTCGGCTATCCGGTAGCGTATTTCGCCGCGTCGATACCGGCACGCTGGAGCGCGCTCGTGCTCGGCATGGTGATCCTGCCGTTCTGGACCAGCGTGCTCGTGCGGACCTACGCATGGCTCGTACTGTTGCAGCGGACCGGCCTGATCAACAAGGCGCTGCTCGGCATGGGGCTGATCGAGCGGCCGCTCCAGCTCTCTTACAACCAGTTCGGCACGGTCATTGCGATGGTGCATATCCTGTTGCCGTTCATGGTGCTGCCGCTGTATTCCGCCATGCAGAAGATTCCCGCGAATCTCTCGCAGGCGGGCGCGAGCCTCGGCGGCTCGCCGCTGCACGTGTTTCTGCGCGTGTTCCTGCCTTTGTCGATGAGCGGCGTGCTCGCGGGCGCGACACTGGTGTTCGTGCTGTGCCTGGGCTTCTACATTACGCCTGAACTGATGGGCGGCGGCAGGTCGATGATGGTTTCGATGATCGTGAGCCGCAATGTCGATATCTACAATAGCTGGGGCGCGGCGAGTTCGGTGAGCGTGGTGCTGCTGGTCTGCGTGTTCGCGGTGTTCTATGCGGTGAGCCGGGTGATCCCGCTCGAAAAGACGCTGGGAGCGAAGTGATGGAAATGAGAAGGCCACTCCCGTTGGGACGCATGACACTGGGTGCGTCCGTGGTGCTGATTCTCGTGTTCCTGATGGCGCCGGTGATCATCATCGTGCCGCTGTCGTTTTCCGATGCGAGCTTTCTCACCTTCCCGCCGCCGGGCTATTCGCTGCGCTGGTATCGCGCTTTCTTCGACAACCCGGCGTGGATCGAGGCGGCGAGGACGACCTTCGCCGCCTCGACGTGCGCCGCGCTGATCGCGACGCCGCTCGGGATCATGGCCGCGTACGGCATCCAGAACGGCTCGCACTGGTCGCTGCGCTATTTGCGCACGCTGCTGATGCTGCCGCTGATGGTGCCGATCATCATCGTCGCGGTGGGCGTCTTCTTCGTGTACACGCAGGCGGGTTATGTGAATACGCTGAGCGGTCTGATCGCGGCCGATACGATGCTCGGCCTGCCGTACGTGCTGATTTCGGTCGGCGCGGACCTGCGCACTTTCGACCGCACCCAGGAGATGGTCGCGCGCAGCCTCGGCATGAATCGCTTCCGCGCATTCATGACGGTGACGCTGCCGCAGATCAGGTCGAGCGTGATTTCGGGGGCGGTGTTCGTGTTCATTCAGGCGCTGGACGAGACCGTCGTCGCACTGTTCATTTCGGGCGGCGACAATCAGACGCTCACGCGCCGGATGTTCGTCACGTTGCGCGACGAGATCGATCCGACCATCGCCGCCATCAGCACGATGCTCACGGCCATCACGCTGTGTCTCGTGATGATCGTCGCCGTGAGCCGCCGTTCATCCGCGCAGGCGCGGGGCTAGGGCCTGTTCACGCTAATAACGGGCTTGCGCTGGTCGCCAGAAGGGCCGAGCGCAAGGATTGCGACGAAGCGAATACCCGACGTATTCGCGAGGAGCATGACGCGGCGATCGGCCCTTCTGGCGGCCAGCCCGCGATCCATTATTTTTTTAGTCAGGGGAACATGCCTTTGCGCCCACATTGCTGCGTCGCTCGTTGCTTGTTTGGCGAGGCCAAACGGCGCTCCTCCCTCCTTGCACTGCGAGCGCAAAGGCATGTTCGCAAGCCCGTTATTAGCGTGAACAGGCCCTAGCAGGCTGTTGAATTTGGATCCCGTGTAAACGGGGTTTGAG
>NZ_JASGFN010000009.1:0-276452 GCF_047605525.1 Paraburkholderia sp.
CCCAGGCGAGCGTGCGGCGATACATCTTCTGCCAGATGTACTCGTTATCGAACGGGTCTTCGCCGATGGCGATCGGCGCGAGGTAGTCGTCGATGATCTGCTTGGCGATGCGCGGCGCGAGCGCGCAGTTGCCGATGCCGACCGTACCGTCGTCGCATTCGATCTCCACCACCAGCCAGCCGTGGAAACGGAACGAGCCCATCGCGTCGCCGCGTTCGTAGAGGATGTCCACCGCGTTGGTGCAGAAATGTGCCTGCGGCGGTACGACCTTGCCTTTCCATTCGAAAACGCGTGCGCGCACATGCTTGATCTTCATCTCGGTTGTCTCAGTTTGATCGGGTTGTGCCGCGCCAGTCGGGGGTCTGTGCGGCCATTTTGGGTACCGCTAGTGTGCGAAACTTTTCGATAACTGACTATTGAATAATTTGTATCATCCTATTTCCCCTGGTTATCGCTCACCGGGACCCCGCGACGAGATGATTGCGCCCGCCTCCACCATCCGGAACCGGCTTCGCGTCGCTGTCTGCAACTGATGTACGCGCTCTGCGAAACCGTATCGGCATGCAGGCGGCATGGGGCCCACCGTCCATTGCGAGGCAGCGATCCGCAGGCCGCTTGCAGAAAAGCTGCGCCACACCCGCGACGCATGCGCTCGGGCGCGGCGCAGAGCTGACGACGGTGCGGGACGATCTGCGGCACGCTTCAGTGTCGACGATGTCGATCTATCTGCACAGCGATGTAGTGAAGAGGACAGCCCCATGAGCGACGTGTTCGCGGCGCGCAAGTAAGGTCAGTTCGATGCTATCCGGGTGCTGACCACGTGCATCACGCAGCGACGGCAACTCACCGTGCGACGACAGTTCCGCTATGGCGAGCTCCCCGACGATTGCGCGACGGGTGGAGTTGTCCTGCACGAATCTGCTCGGCACGCGCACGACGAACGCAACCCCGGAAAATCCGGGCAGCTTTTAAGGTTGCTTTAACAGTACCCACCTAGAGTGAATTCACAGCAAGCAGTATGGAGAACGCGCTGTAAAGGCGCGTTACCCGGACTCAGCGACTCGTATCGAGGGTAACGTGATGCGACTCGATAACCTCAAGCATCTCCTGATTGCGACGAGTCTGGCCGTCGCGGTATCCGCGGGCTGCGTGGCGCAAACCACTCCGAACAACGCAACGCCGGGTACGCCTTTGCTCGGTGCCAAACAACCTGGGCACGGACCTGCACACGACGAAGCGCCAACGCTAGTGACAGATTTCTCGCGCCTCGTCAGCGAAAACGGCAAGACCGTCGTCAATATCAGTGCCACAGCCGCACAACCGCGCGCCGCCCTCACTCCGCTCTGGCCCCCCGCAGGACGCGAAGAGAATCCACTTCCTCCACTATTCCAGCAGTTCTCCTCCCGACTCTCCGGCGCGACAGGTTCGCTTTCGAGACGCAGCGGTTCCGGATTCATCATCGTCAGCAACGGCTACATTCTCACCGACTCCAGCGTGATAGCGCATGCGACCAGAATCAGGGTGACGCTGACCGACGGCCGCGAGTTCAAGGCCACAGTGGTCGGCAACGATCCAGCCAGCGGCATCGCGCTGCTGAAGATTCCCGCCACCAATTTGCCGACCGTCAGAATTGGCTCACTGGCCGGGGACAAGGCCGGTCAGTGGGTTGCCTCCATCGGATCTCCTTATGGACTGAGCAACACGGTGACGGCAGGCATCATCAGCAACATGTCGCGGCCCCTGTCAGGCGAGTCGTACGTGCCGCTTATCCAGACTGACATGACGGAAAGCGATGGCGATGCAGGAAGTCCCGTCTTCAGTCTGAATGGCAACGTAATTGGTATTGAAATGCCTGTCATGAAAGAGGTCGGCTACGTGGAAGGACTCGCGTTCGCGCTTCCGATCGATGAGGCAATGAAAGTTGAACAACAACTGCAACTGCACCACGCGGCGGAACATGGACGCCTTGGAGTCACGATTCAGGATGTCAGTTGGCCGCTCGCGAAATCGTTCGGTCTGAACAAGCCGCAGGGCGCGCTCGTCAGCTCGGTCGATCCGCAAGGACCGTCCGCAAGATCAGGGCTCAAGCCAGGCGACGTCATCCTGAAGATGAATGGAACTGATATTCCCGATTCGACCCAACTGCCCGTCACCATAGCCGATCTCAAACCGGGCACGCCGGTCCATCTCACGTACTGGCGCGATAACGCCATGCGTGACACGACGGTCACACTGGGTCGCCTCGATGCCGCTGCTCTCGCGCCTTCGGCAATGGCACGGACGAGTGCCGCGGATGGATTGACGGTGCGCGGCCTGACAGCACAGGAGCAACGCGACGCAGGTGTCAAAGGTGGCGTTCGCGTGGAAAAGAGCACGGGTCCCGCCGCGTTCGCCGGCATCGAACCGGGCGACATCATCCTGATGGTCGACAACGCGCATGTGTCAGGTCCCGCCGAGTTCCGGCAGAAAGTCGGTAACAGCGGTAATGCGGTCGCGCTGCTGGTCCAGCGCAATGGTCAACGTATGTTCGTCACCATCGACATGGGCTAGCGGCGCAGTGGCGGCACATGGATCACTGCCGCACGTCTCAAGGAGGTTGAAATGAAACGGACTTCAATCGTGAAAGTGGGCTTTACTGCTCTGGCACTGGCCACGAGCGTCCAATACGTGTTCGCGGCATCTCAGCATCTACCCGCGATACAACACGAGGGTGACGTCACCTTTCTGACCGGCGGAATTGGTCTCGACCAGTCCACCGCTATCAGGAAAGCCATGCCCCAGTATCCGCTCACGCTCGAGTTCGCGGGTAAAGCGACGGGTGGGAACGAATACCTCGCAAACATACCGGTACAGCTATCCGACACGCACGGCCATACGGTGCTGACGACGACTGCCAGGGGCCCATTCCTGCTGGCGTCGCTGCCGCACGGCCGGTACAGCGTGACGGCCACATACGACGGCAAGACGAAGCGGCGGGCCATCGATATCGCCCCGTCATCGCATGTGCACGAGCTGTTCCTGTGGCCTATGTAAGGCTGGTGCGAGCGGCGACATCGCCGTGGTCAGTTTCCTGGAGCTTGCAATGAACACCCGTTCCGGCGAGCGTCTCGACGAACATCGTCGTAGATGGCTCATTGCAACATCGACCGCCACCGCCATTGGAGGAGTGGCAACCGTCATTCCTTTTGTCGACTCCTTTGCGCCGCCGGAGAGTGCAAGGGCAGCCGGTGCGCCGGTCGGTGCCGACATCAGCAGACTGGAGCCCGGCACCATGATGACGATAGCGTGGCGCGGCAAGCCGATCTTCATCGTCAACAGAACCAGCGAGATGCTGTCGGCCGTGACCAGGGCCAATCCGATGGTCGCCGACCCTCATACGGAGCATCCGTTCTCAATGCCGCTACCGGTCTACTGCAACAACGAATACCGGTCGAGACCGGAGCATCGCAACATACTCGTGGTCATCGGCGTCTGCACGCATCTGGGCTGTACTCCTCTTCCCCGCTTCCAGCCCGGCCCGCAACCCAGCCTGCCCGACGATTGGCCCGGCGGTTTTCTTTGTCCATGTCACGGCTCGACCTACGACCTGGCCGGCCGTGTTTTCCGGGACAAACCTGCGCCCCAGAATCTGGATGTGCCCCGTTACATGTTTACGTCATCAATGAACATCGTTGTCGGGCAGGATGAAAAAGGCGAGGCATAAACGGGCACGGGCGTATTCAACTTTCGTACTGCAAGCGCGTCCCCTGCCAGCTGAGCGACGTGTTCGCGGCGCGCAAATAAAGTCGTCGGAATGAAATTTTGCTTGCTATCCACGAGCACCGCGCATCGACGGAAAACCGGCCTGTTCGCCCCTGGCGGCCGATTTTGCGGCAAAACCGGAGTCCGAGGTGAATCGGGGCTAGGCCGTTAGTTGTATTTTGGCGAGAACATTGAACACCTGGAAGCGTGGCAATATGCTTCAGATCGCCTATCAACCGCCCTCAACGGCCGACGCACCCGAAGGAAACGACACCATGCGATTGCGACGCATCACCGCTCGACGCTCTCCGGTACATGGCATGGGATTGTTCGCGCTACAGCCAATTGCCGCGGGCGAGCGGGTCATCGAGTACAAGGGGGAGCTGACCAGCTGGCGGCGCGCCGCCGTTCGTCAACGCTCCGAGGCTGGCCACACGTTCGCATTCGGTCTGTCTGACGGACGTGTGATCGACGGCAGCCGTGGCGGCAACAGCGCCCGCTTTCTGAACCACGCCTGCGCCCCTAACTGCGAGGCGATCGAGATGGGCGAGCGGGTGTTCATTCACGCGCTCGCTGCTATCGCAGCCGGCGACGAGCTTTTTATCGACTACGGTCTGTCGGTCGACGGTGCGGTCACCGACGACATTCGTGTCCAGTACACGTGTCATTGCGGCGCGTCGGCATGTCGTCGATCCATGCTGGGCAACAAAGCCGGGGCAGCGTAAGCCTGCCGCGCGGACGATCCGATGAGCGATGCTTCCGGCGTCTCATACGGCTACGTTACGTTGCAGCCTGCAAACGAATCTTGCATTCCTGCCTGAAGTCCGCTCCAGGGATTTGATCTCCCTACATCCAGTCGAGCGGACTGCCTGCATACTCAAAAGGAATGCGTGACGCCCACGTGCGCCAGTAACTGCGACTGACTCGACGAATTCCCGTTCGGATAGGTCGCTGCCGTCGCGCCGTTTCCAGAGGCTTTCTGATACGTCAATGTCACCTGAATCTGGGTGCGCTTTGACAGCGAATACAGATTCCCCGCCTCGATCGTATTCCAGTGGTCCGAGGCCATCCTCGAATACGTGTAGTTCAGCGTCACGGCTTCTGCCGGCGTGAAGCGGTAAAGCAGGCCGACATCCTGGTTATCGACATGAGTGGACGCGCTGGCGCCCTTGATATCCGTTCGCGTGAACAGCGCATTGACCAGCAAGGGTTCGGTCAGTTGATACGTCAAGCCGATCCCCAGGTTATTGACCTCGTCCGACTGGAATGTCTTCGACGACGACAGCGTTTGCCCTAAAAAGCTCGTGAAACCGAAATACGTGTACATGTCGAGCGTGCGACGCTTTGTCGTCATATACGTCACGCCTGCGGACAACGGCCCGTTGTCATAGGTCGCGAAACCGCCCGCCGTATGTCCGGTCGCATCCGATCCGGCGAACCCATACATGCCGCCCACGCGGAAACCCGCCATATTCGGGCTTTTGTATTTCACCGCATTTTCAATCTGATAGCCGTTGGTCAGGCTGTCGAGATTGCCCGCGTGGAATGCATACAAATTGCGATTCCAGAACGCATTCGAATAGCGGATCGCGACATCGTCCATCAGATCCGATTGACGCCCCAAGGTCAGCGCACCATATGGACTGTCGATTCCCACATAAGCCTGTCGATCGAACAGCGTGTTTGGTTTGATCAACGTGCCGGTGTTGATATTGAAGCCGCTTTCGAGCGCGAACAACGCGGTGTAGTGCTGACCGAGATCTTCTTTTCCCTGCAAACCCCAGCGCGTCGGCGAGCCGATGCCCGACGCTGTGCCGATTGTCGAGCCGCCTTTCTTGTTACTGATGTAGGTCAGTCCGGAATCGACTTGCCCCCACAACGTGAGCGAAGAACTCTGCGCGTGAGCGAGTGAGCAGAGCACGAAACCGCATCCAGCGAGCCATCCTTTTTTATTCACTATGCGCTTCCTGGTGAGGACTGTTGGCAGATGGCTTCCCCGATAGAACTCAAAGGACTGACCACCCATGGATAAAACGACTTTTTGTGGTCAAAATCATAGCGATGCATTTTGGCGTAAATCAAGTAAAAAATTAATGTTCTAAGGATTGACTACGTTTTTGACGGGGCGCAATATCCTTCCGGTGGTTAAATCATCCAAATATGGACAGTTTGTTGGGTCGATTGCGAAGTTGCGGTCCGGTACGGTCAATGGCTGCGCCAGCCGCATTCGACACAACGTCCTCTAACTCGAAGAGACCCCCATGTCCGGGCAAAAACCCACCCGAATCCGTTTTCTGATGTTGTGGCTGGTTTTCGTCGGCACGGTCATCAACTACGTCGATCGCGCCAATCTGTCGGTTGCGGCGCCGCTGCTGAAACACGAATTTTCATTGGGGCCGCTCGAAATCGGCGTGTTGTTCTCGGCGTATTCGTGGACCTACGTGCTGGCGAATATTCCGGGCGGCTGGATCGTCGATCGCTTCGGTTCGCGGATCATGTATGCGCTCGCCTTGCTGGTGTGGTCGTCGTTTACGGTCGCGCAGGGATTCGCGGGCCGCTTCGCGACGATCTTCGGTTTGCGCCTGGGCGTCGGCGTCGCCGAAGCGCCGACTTTCCCGATCAACAACCGCGTGGTGTCGATCTGGTTCGCGCAGCGTGAGCGCGGCTCGGCCACGAGCATCTATCTGGTCGGGCAATACATCGGCATGGCCGCGTTGACGCCGGCTCTGTTCTGGATCGCCAACGCGCATGGCTGGCGCGCGATCTTCTTCGCGACCGGGCTGGCGGGCATCGTGTGGGCAGTCGTCTGGTATCTGCTGTATCGCGATCCCGAAGTGTGCCGCTGGGCCAATGAAGCCGAGCTGAATCATATCCGCACCGGCGGCGCGCTGGTCGACACGAGGGCGGGACATTCGGGCAAATTTCCGTGGCGCAAGCTCGGCGTGGTATTTCGTAATCGTCAGATCGTTGCAATCTGCGTGGGGAAATTCGCGTCGCTGTCGTCGCTGTATTTTTTCCTGACCTGGTTCCCGAGCTATCTGATCAGTGAACGCCATATGACGATTCTGAAGGCGGGCAGCGCCAGCGCCGTGCCATTCATTGCGGCATCGATCGGTGTGCTGGCGGGCGGCGCCTTGTCGGACTGGTTGTTGCGACGCGGCACCAGTGTCGGGGTCGCGCGCAAGACACCGATCATCACCGGCTTGCTGCTGGTTCCCACGATGACACTCGCGACGCTGACGGACACCAACTGGATTGTGGTCGCGATCATGTCGTTTGCGTTTTTCGCGCAAGGCGTCGCGTCGGCATCGTGGTCGCTGATCGGCGATATCGCGCCGAAAAGCATGATTGGCATTACTGGTGGCGCGGTGAACTTCGCGGGCAACCTGTCTGGTATCGTTACGCCAATCGCAATCGGCTTCATTCTGCGCGAGACAGGCTCGTTCGGCTGGGCGCTTGGTATGATCAGCCTGTTTGCGGTGCTCGGAGCGCTCTCCTACACGTTCCTGCTCGGCGACGTCAAACGCATCGAAATCGACGACAACGACGATGGCGGCCATCGTGGCGGCATCAGCCAACAAGCAGCCAAAGAAACAGCGGCGCTGAGACACGATTGAATCGGGCTGGCAGACAGCTTGAGCCGCCCTTGTCTGGTCAGCGGCGAGACAACGTCAGGCCGTCGACCCTGGAGACCATGCATGTCCAACCCCGCCACACTGAAAAAGGGTTATGCCAGAATTCAACGACACCACGCTCGACGCCGATGATCAGTACCTTGTGCCGGCGCTGGAGCGTGGACTCAAGATTCTCGAACTATTCAGTCATCGCGATCCTGTGCTGACGCCGAACGCGATCGCGCAACGGCTCGGGCTGCCGCGAACGACCGCGATCCGACTCGTGCAGACACTGAATACGTTGGGCTATCTGGAGCGGGCGAATCGCGACCGCGATTTTCGGCTCGGACCGCGCGTGATGAAACTCGGTTTCGACTATCTAACGTCGCTCGCGATCACCGATATCGGCACGCCGGTTATCGAGCGGTTGCGCGATGCAACCGGTTTCGCAAGCCATCTGGTGGTGAGAGACGGACGCGATGTCGTATTCGTCGCAAAAGCGTGGACGCATGACGCCACGCTCAGCACGATCAAGGTGAACGTCGGCACACGCATTCCCGCGCACGCGTCGGTCCACGGTCACGTGCTGCTCGGCGATCTCAGCGAGGCGGAAATCGAAGCCCTGTTCCCCGAGCCGATGCTTCCCACCTACACGCCGTCTACGCCACGCACTGCAAAAGAAGTCTTCGACCGTGCACAAAAGTATGTTGCAGAAGGCTGCGCGGTCAGCGAATCGTCATTCGAACCCGGCATTTCGGTAATCAGCGCACCGGTTCGCGACGGTTCGAGCATGATCGTCGCGGCCGTGACGCTGACCGTGGCACGGCCGTTCCTGGAGAAGGCAATGGTAGACAAAGGGCTGGTGGGACAGGTGATGCATGCAGCTTACGAGTTGTCGGAGCGATTGAATTATCACGGCGCGAAATCATAGCGTGTCGCTCAAAACAGCGTCATGCAACCCGGTTGGCAAAGTGTTCAGACAGCGTTGCATAACTGGAAACGACTTGAACCGGGGACCGATCCCCATCAGCGATCTGGAGTCTACCGGCGAATGGTCGGTCGTGGCTGACGAGACGTACGACTAATTGCAGATCGCATTCATCTAACGGCTATGGGTAGAGCCCATCGCAGCCGCGTCGGTTTCGATGCATCGCCATAGTCAGCATCACGGTCAGAAGACCGCGCGGAAAAATGCCATAGAGGCTCGCGTGCCGCGCTTGCCCGCACAGCGCGAGCAGCATGCGTCGGAACGACTAACGGGGTGCCGTCACCACTTCGAGCGCGACCAGATTGGAAACATAACGCCCGGCCTTGCCATCGTTCGGAATCACGAGGCGCGCGAAGCCTGTTGTGTCGAGCGGTGATCCGTTGACGGCGTAAGCGACGATATCCGGCTGATTACCAAAGTCTGGCGAAAGCTCCGCCGCCGAGAGAACGACGCGATAGCCATCGGTGCCCGTGGCAATGACATAGAAGCCAAGCAGATCGTTCTTGACGGCTGAATTGGTCTGAATACCCGCCGCGTTGAGCAGGTCCCAGAGACTCACGCCGGTATAGGAGCTGGTTCCGACGGTGCGCGTGACGGCAGGCAACGCCTGAAGCGCCGCAAGATCGAACGTCGCAGGCTTTGCGATAGCGCCCAGCAACTGAAACTGCGTGCTTGTCCCACCGCCGCTTGCGGTCACAGCCGAAGTCGCCGAATGAACCTCCAGCCTCACCAGGTTCGATACATAGCGGCCGCCTTTCACATCGCCCGGCGCCGTGATGCGAACCGGACCATCAGTGCTCGTCAGTAAGGAGCTGACGCCACCGATCGTTTCGGCGTAGACGACTTCGTTGCCGCGATTACCGAAGTCCGGATCCACCTCGCCCATCGCGAAGAGCGAGCGATAGTTGTCGCTGCCCGTTGCCACGACATATTTCGCGAGCACATCGTTTTTGACCGCGGGATTCGTCGTGATGCCGATCCGGTTCAGCAAGGTCCAGAGGCTGGTGCCCGTGTAGGTGTGTGTCTCCGAGCCGGTGCCGCTGGTGAACGAGACTGTCTGCGTGCTCACTGGCATCGACTGGAGTTGGGCGACCGACAGAGACGCCGGGGCTGTGACATCGCCCGAAACCGCCAGCACGGCTTGCGACGACGGCGACAAATCGTTGTTGCCGCCGCAGGAAGCTGCGCCGATCGTCACCGGCATCAGCAGAACCAGCAGGCGTACGAGGTAGCCGGAATCACGTAGGAATCGCATCGTCAGGCTCCGTTTCGGTTGTGGTGAGCGGGTGTCCATCTCGCTATATTCATCGATATATATCGAGAACATTACAGATTCACCCAAATCGCGCAACGTAGGGTATCTAGCAATCCCGCAGGCATCCATCCGACGAATGGAGCTTCCGGATGTCTGCCGCGCAGAGTGCTGTCCGCTGTCAGTTCCGGATGAGAAACAGTTGAACGAATGTGTCGTACTGTCGGCGATCGAACTTTCGCCGGGAGTTCCACCAGGCAAGGCCCGATAACTGTCCGGGTTATCCTGGATCATGAGTGAAAGACTGTTATCCCATGTGTCGGAAAGACGACAAACAGCTGTTAAATTGTTTACGAGAAGATAACATTTCGCTATATTCAACCGGACATAACGGAGCAGGACGGTAGCAGCGCTCGGGGGCACTTGTCATCAACGGCAATCGTGCAACGCCACTTCGCTTTTCACCCATGCAACTGGACGTCCCAGCCAGATTGCAACACTGCATGTCTTCGCTCGTTGTCCTTTCATCAAACCTGTGTCAACCCTCGCCGTCGCCGTGCAGTTCGATTCGCGCGACGCATCCACCATAAAAGAAGAAGGAAAATGAAAAAGGCCATCCTCGCCACCGCCGTCCTCGGCACCGTGTCGCTCAGCGCTCAGGCCCAATCCAGCGTAACCCTTTATGGCTTGATCGACGCCGGTATCAGTTATGTGAACAACGCCGGTACCGCTAGCCATTCGCTCGTCAAGTATGACGACGGCGTGGCATCCGGCAGTCGGTGGGGCCTGCGTGGCAGCGAAGACCTGGGCGGTGGACTCAAGGCGTTGTTTGTGTTGGAAAACGGCTTCAGCACCGCCAATGGCGCAGCTGGCCAAGGCGGCGCCATGTTCGGCCGCCAGGCATTTGTCGGTCTGTCGCAGAACGGTATCGGTTCGCTGACATTCGGTCGCCAGTACTCGTTTTCGACCGACTACCTGGGCGCGACCTACTCGACCGGTAGCCAGACTGTTGCAGGCAACTACGCTTACCACATCAACGATGTCGATCAGCTGACGTCGAGCCGGATCAACAACGCTGTCAAGTTCACCAGCGCAAACTTCGCGGGACTCACTTTCGGCGCCTTGTATGGCTTTTCGAACCAGGCAGGCGCGTTTGCCGGCGCACCGGCAAACGGCACGGTCGCGGGTTCGTCGCGCGCTTACAGCTTCGGCGCCAACTATGCAAATGGCCCGGTCAGCGTCGGCGCCGCGTACACCGACATTCGTTACCCGAGCCAGGCAACCCCCGCCTTCTCGACCACGATCGCGAATGTTTCAATGGGCAACGTACGCGATCTGCGTACGTTCGGCGTGGGTGGCCGCTACGTGATCGGTGCGGCAACGCTGTGGGCGCTCTATACCAACACGCGATTCGAAACGCTAACGGGCTCCGCAACCACTTTCACTGCCTACGATGCGGGGGCCAAATATGCGTTTACCACTGCACTCGCCATCGGTGCGGGATACACGTACATGCATCTGGGCAACGCTAACAGCGGTCACTGGAATCAGGGTAGCCTGAGCGTCGATTATTCGCTGAGCAAGCGCACGGACGTTTACGCACTGGCCATTTATCAGGCGGCCTCGGGACGAAATGGTACGCAGGATGTGCAGGCGCAGATTGGCTCCAGTACGAGTTTCTTCGGTCCATCGGGATCCAATGCGGACGACCAGGTCGCATTCCGCGTCGGCGTTCGTCACCGCTTCTAATGGCTGGATGGATGGCGGCACGTCGCATTCCTGAACTGCCGGAGCCGCCACCAGTGCATTAAAAGTTTCTCCGGCGCACGGTCGCAATGTACGTCGCCACTGGACGACAGCCGAGACCAAACGGTCGATTGGTGCAGGGCGCCTAATCGGGCGTGCCGGTCTCTGCACTCACACGCCGAGCACCCGTGTATCGATCTGGGCGAGGCGTTTCTTGCGCTTGTTCACGTATCGGCGCCCTCAAAGGCGAGCACGAGCCAAGGCGCCGGAGCCACGAGGTCATCATGTCGCGCATCAATTCGACGCTGATGAAAGCGCGCCGGGCGTGGACCTTCGTGTTGCTCGCGGTCTGTCTTTGCGGTTGCGCTTCGCAGTCTGCGAGCGTTCCTCGTCGACCGACGGGCGGACCTTCACGCCCTATGCGGCCGTGCCCGTACGCTGATCGTCGCACGCTTCGGATTCGGGTCCGCCGGTGCCGTGTTCGAGATCGCAACACCCGTCATGAGCGCGAACCCCGCTGTTCCGGCGGCAAGGCCCAGCGATGTGGCGTTCTCGTGAGTGATGATCGCGACGACCTCGATGCGCACGACTACAAACAGCAATGCTTCAAAGGGTTTACCGGGAGAGCCGGCGGCCGGGTTCGATTTTTCTTGTCACTGAAGCGAGGAAAAAACTCGTATTTTTAGGCAGAATGCCGTCCGTCGCTCGTAATATATCCGTCTCTACAACGCGATGGGGAAAATGATGTTTCGCAAACTTCTGGTATCGATTGCGATGGTGGCCGGCATGACCGGTGCGCAAGTGTGCGTAGCGGACGAAGGCACGGTCAATGTGTTGTACGCCGGTTCGCTCGTCAACCTGATGGAGCGCAGTGTCGGGCCGGCCTTCGAGAAAGAAACGGGCCTGCGCTTCCAGGGGTACGCTGCCGGTTCGAACAAGATTGCCAATGAGATCAAAGGGCAACTACGGCGCGGCGACGTGTTCATCAGTGCGAGCCCCAAGGTGAACACGAGCCTCATGGGCACGGCCAATGGCGAGCATCTCACGTGGTACGTCAACTTTGCAGAGTCGCCGCTGATGATCGGCTACAACCCGCAAAGCCCCTTCGCCAAAGAGTTCAAAACAAAACGTTGGGACCAGGTGCTGCAGGAACCGGGCATCCGCATCGGCCGCACCGATCCGAAGCTCGATCCGAAGGGCGCATTCACGATCGAGATGATGAACAAGGCCGCTGCCCTCTATCATCAGCCCGATCTCGTCGAGAAAACGTTGGGCGCGCCGGACAATCCCGCTCAGGTATTGCCCGAGGAAACACTGGTGGGTCGGCTGCAATCGGGTCAGCTCGATGCCGGCTTCTTTTACTCAACGGAGACCTCGGACCTGAAGATTCCAGCCGTGCAACCTGCGTCCGAGCTGCAGGCCAAGGCGAGCTACACACTTACCATCCTGAAGGACGCGCCGAACGCGAATGGTGCGACCCGCTTCGTGGACTTTCTGTTGAGCGCCAGGGGCCGTGCACTGCTGAAAGAACATGGCGTGGACATCATCAAGCCGACAGTCACAGGCGACCGGCAGGCCATACCGCCCTCGGTGCAAGCAGTGCTCGATGCCGCGCAATGAAGCATCAGGCGGCCCGACCACTGACTGCGCTGGCGCTGCTTCTCGCCGTCTACCTCTGCGCGCCATTCGTGGCGAGCATCCCGCAGATCGGCCGCGCGGATTGGGCGGGTGTCGACTGGCATGCGGCGTGGTCGGCCGTGGGTGTCTCCGTCGCCAGCGCGAGCGTCGCCGCGTTCCTCATTCTTCTGGGAGGCGTGCCGCTCGGTTACTGGCTCGCGCGGTCGTCCTCGCGCGGCCTTGCCGTGCTCGGCTTCATCGTGCAGTTGCCGCTCGCGCTGCCGCCGCTCACGAGCGGCGTGCTGCTACTGTTTCTCGTCGGTCCGTACAGCGCGATCGGCCGCACCATCGGCGGACTCACCGATACCTTCACCGGCATCGTGCTCGCTGAAACCTTCGTGGCCGCGCCGTTTCTCGTCATCGCGGCCCGCTCGGCATTCGCCTCCGTCGATCCGGTCTTCGAAGACGTTGCGGCGACGCTCGGCCATCACGCCGGGAGCCGATTCTTCAGGGTAGCGCTGCCCGCTGCATGGCCGGCCATCCGCGCCGGACTCGCGCTCGCCTGGCTGCGCGCGTTCGGCGAATTCGGCGCCACCGTGATGGTCGCGTACCACCCCTACTCGCTGCCGGTCTATACCTATGTCGTGTTCGGCGGTCAGGGGCTACCCGCGATGATGCCGCTGCTGCTGCCCACGCTCGCGATCGCCGTGACCTGCGCGGCGTTGTCGGCCTACCGCCGCGGCGACACGGAACCGGCAAGCTCCGCCCTCGCGGAGCCGGGCGACGAACCACTGGTCATCGCCGCGCGCCCGGTGTCCGCGCGGGCCGCCGAAGACGCGCGTCTGACGTGCCGGCTGACACGGCGCCTTGGCGCGTTCAGTCTCGACATCGCATGGGCGCCGGTCACACGGCGGCTGGCGATCATCGGGCCATCGGGCTCCGGCAAATCGCTGGCGCTGCGGCTGATCGCGGGCCTCGAAACCAACGAGGCGGGCTCGCTCACGCTCGGCGCGACGGACCTCGGCGCGTTACCGCCCGAAGCGCGACAGATCGGCTACATGCCGCAGGACTACGGCCTGTTTCCGCATATGACGGTGGCGCAGCAACTGACGTTTCCGGTTCATGCCGATGCCGCTGCCGCCCGCTACTGGGTGGGCCATCTCGGCCTTGGCGCGCTCGAAAACCGGCTGCCGAACCAATTGTCGTTCGGCCAGCGACAGCGCGTGGCCCTCGCCCGCGCGCTCACGCGTCACAGTCAGTTGCTGCTGTTCGACGAGCCGTTCTCCGCGCTCGATACACCGCGACGCCGACGGCTTCAGCAGTCGCTACGGGCGCTGCAACGCGAAATCGAAGCGGTCACGATCATCGTCACGCACGATCCGGACGAAGCGGCGCTGCTGGCGGACGAGGTCCTCGTCGTCGATCAGGGCCGGGTATTGCAGGCGGGCGGCATCGCCAAGGTGTTCGCGCAGCCGGCGACGATGCGGGTGGCCGAACTGCTCGGGCTGTCCAATGTCGGTCGTGGCGCGGTGCGCGCGCCGAAGCGCATCGAGCTTGCGCCCGGATGGGTCGTCGACGCGAACTGCATCGAACTGCCGATTGGTTCATCGGTCATGTGGCGGCTCGCCTCGCACGCGATCGTGCTCGCGCCCGATGGTCCGCATGCGGGCAGCGTCGTTGCGATCGAACTGCGCCGCGGCGAGCGGTTCGCACGCCTCGATGCATACGGAGTGAGGATCGATGTCGCGCTCAACGGTACTTCGCTCGACGAGGGACAGCAATGCCGGTTCTTCGTCGCCGTCGAGGGTGTGTCGGTGTGGCCCGACTAGCCTCGCGCAACACCTGCGTCATCAGCGGCCGTCGAAACCATGCGGATCAGCGGCCTTGTATCTCGACCCAGGCGGCGGCGATCGCTGCCAGCCAATCTCTCCGCCCGATCTCCCGCGGCAAACTTACCTCGTCCGGACAGGGTTTCTTCAGATCATCTTGGTTCGATGGCGCACAGATCGCGCAACATTACAATTTAATAATCGTCTCACTTCAGTGCGGCGCGGCAGTCCGCGATTGACTTGAATAACACGACATCGCTGAGCTGTCTGAGTTTAAACATTGTGGGCTTGTTTATAAAAGCACCGTAGGACGAATTTGAAAAACGATATACCGAGAACTTTCGCGAAATCCGCATCCGTCAAATTGCGACCGCGCGTATCCACGACGGATAGCCCAATAGCCTCTTAAAGGTGATCAAGATGAAAGCCGAGTTGCGCCGCGTTCTTTCGGAGACCGCGTGCCTTGACGTGCCGGTCGAGACATTGAGCGATACGGACGACCTTTACGCCGCTGGATTGTCTTCGCTAGGGACGGTCCGTGTAATGCTGGCCGTTGAAGACGCTTTGGGCATAGAGATGCCTGGCGAATTAATTACGTTTGAGCTATTCCAAAGTATCGATTCGCTCGCGTGTGCGCTTGCACCGCTCGTACCGAAGAATCTGGTGGCTTGCCAGTAGTGCGTGGCTGTGCGGCGATAACATGACACCCAATCCTACAATGAGGCCCGTCACCTTCGATTGCTGCCATGGGTGGCTGCACCTGCCGGCAGGCCGCAACGCCACGACGGGCGTCGTGCTGTGCGGCCCGTTCGGCTATGACGCGCTATGCGTCCATCGCGGCTGGCGAGACTTTGCAATTGCATTGACGGCCTTCTGCGGGATGCCAGCTCTTCGCTTCGACTATCCGGGAACCGGAGATTCGGACGGCAATGAGGAAGACCCGCGGCGCTTTCGCACATGGATCGATAGTGTCAAGGCCGCGGCGCAGTATCTGCGGGACACGACCGGCGTGACACGCCTGATTTTGTGCGGGCTGCGTTTAGGCGCGACGTTGGCAGTCCTCGCGGCCGAAGAACTGGACGGCGTCGATAGCCTGGTTCTGATGATGCCCGTCATCGCCGGCAAGCGTTATATACGGGAACTGGGCATGCAGCATCAAAGCTGGCTCAAGTCTCCAATGGGCCGCGAAAGCGCCGACCCGTACGACGATGCGCGCGCCGTGGGCGTGTTCGGATTCCAGCTGTACGCCGACACGCTCGAACAACTCGCCGCGGTGGACCTCGTCCACCACGCGCGGGCCTCCGCGCCCCGTGTGTTGCTGCATGATATTTGCGACAGCGTATCGATGAGCCGGCTGGCCGAGCGTTACCGCGGTCTCGGTGCGAAAGCAGACGTTCAGATTTTTCCCGAGTACGACAAGTTTCTGGTCGAGCCTCGGCTTAGCGTACCTCCCCGGCGAGCATTCGACAGCGTGTTCGAATGGCTCGGCTTCCAGTCCGATACGATAGCGACGCCGGCGGTCGAGATACTTGCTCCGCACGCCGACGCACGGATAGATTTTGCGGCAGGTCATGAAACGCCTGCTGTCTTCGGAGACGGGCGCTATGTCGGCGTATTTTGCCAGCCGCGCCGCGCGCTCCAGTCCGCTCCCGCCGTGCTGCTCGTCAATGCGGGAGCCGCTCATCGCATCGGCGATGGACGCCTGGCCGTACTGATGGCGCGACGGCTTGCGCGGCAAGGAATCGCCTCGTTACGCATGGATCTGGGCGGCATCGGCGATAGTCTTCATCACGAAAACGCGCCGACGCTCGAAGCCGTCTACGCCCTGCATTCGGTCGCCGACGCGACAGCCGGAGTCGAATCGCTGATAGCGGCCGGACACCGGGAGGTCGTCATGTTCGGCGTCTGCACGGGCGCATACGTCGGCATTCACACGGCGTTAGCGCATCCCCGCGTTGTGGGCTGTATGTCGGTCAACCTGCCGTTTTTCTTATGGGGCGCCCCGCAAACGAAGGCGCGCGCTCTCCATTTCGGATCGAACCGGATGTACTGGCGTGCGATCCGCAGCCCCCGTAAGTGGCTCCGCCTGCTGACTGGGGGCGCGGACGGGCTGGCGAAGGTCATGGAACTCGCACGCCGCTGCAACGCGCGCCTGACTTCGCTCGTCACGAGTCCGTTCGAAGGCCGGCTCGGCGTCAATACTTCGACGGGTCAGATCCGCCAGTTGATCAGGGACCTTGGGCGCAAGGGCGTGCAAACGTCGCTGGTGTACGGTTCGCTCGATACGGGACGAGATGAACTGGAGACCCATTTCGGACCGAGCGGGCGCCGACTCGACAGGCAGACGAACGTGACGGTGGATATCTTCGAGGAATTGGATCACGCATTGTTCTCGTACACGGCGCGCAACATCGTGATGGCTCATTTCGAGAAATTTATGCGCGAGAGATTCCGTGGTGTCGGCACGCCGGTATCCAGGCCCGTAGCGTGGACCGAAGCTGACGAATGTTTGCGGTAAGAGGTGGTAATGCGGCTCGGAGTGGCTAAAAAAAGGTCAAAAAATTATGTGTTACGGAGCTGGTCAGATGTTGCAATCCTACTTCTTCGATTCTGCTGCGAACCAGCCGGACAGCCCTGCGTTATGGGTCGATAAGCATCTTTACAGCTACCGCGAAATGGAAACCCGGGCCCGTCGCGTGTCCGCGGGACTGGCGGCGCTTGCACCGGGCGGCAACACGGGCCGATGTTTGCTGTTTGGACATCGTAGCGTCGACGTCTATGCCGGCGTGCTGGGAATTCTCGACGCCGGTATGGCCTATGTGCCGCTCAGCCCGAAGATGCCGCCTACGCGGATCGCAGCCGTCATCAAGGGATCCGGTGCGCCGTTGATGCTGGTCGATCGGCGTTGCGCCGCGTCGCTCGATGAAGTGCTGTCCCTGCTCGACGAACCCCCGCAAATTTTTCTGCTCGACGCGGACGCGGACGAATCGCATCCGCCCTCCTCCGCCGCCGCTCCGGCGCCGCTGCCGGCCGCGCCGTACGTGCGGAATCAGGGCTCCCCGCACGACGTCGCCTACATACTTTTTACGTCGGGCTCGACGGGAGAGCCGAAGGGCGTGCCGATCACACATGCGAACGTCGACGCGTACGTGAAGGGCCAATTGCAACTGGTCGATAAAGTGCGCGATGCGCGTTATGTGCAGCTATGCGAGCTGACCTTCGATCCGTCCGTGCACGACATGTTCGTCTGCTGGGCGAACGGCGGCTGCCTGTACGTGCCTGAAACCGCCGATCCCGTCTATAACGCGGGCTTCGTCCAGACTCACCGGATTACACATTGGAATAGCGTGCCTTCAGTAGCCGGCTTCATGCAGCAAATGCGCAAGCTGACACCGGGTGCATTCCCGAGTCTTCGAGTGTCGTCGTTCGGCGGCGAGCCGTTGCCTCGCTCGCTGGCGCAGGCGTGGATGCGGGCCACGCCGAACGGCCGGCTCCTGCACATGTACGGGCCGACTGAAACGACCATCGCCTGCACGTGCTTCGAGGTCACCCCCGAATTCCTGGAAGACCCACAGCACATGGTCATCCCGTTGGGCTCGGCGCTCCCCGGCGTGGAACTGATGATCGTGAATGCCGAGCTCGAGCCGGTCGCTGCCGGGCAGACGGGCGAATTGCTGATTGGAGGCCCGCAGCTTGCCGGCGGCTATCTGTCGCCTGACGAACCCGGCAATGGCAGGTTCATTGCGAAGACTTATCCGGGGCTGTCCGCGCGTCGCTGGTATCGATCCTCCGACGCCGCGCGCGAAACGACGCCACACGGAATCGTGTTTCAGGGACGTCTGGATACGCAGGTCAAGATTCTCGGCAACCGGCTCGAGCTGGAAGAAGTCGAACATGTCGTGCAAACGTCCAGCCATGCCGCGCTGTGCGCGGTTGTCCCCTGGCCGCTCGACGAAGTCGGCAGAGCAACCGGTCTCGTCGCCTTCGTGACAAATCCCCAGGTGGAGACCGCGCTGGTTCTGCGGGCGTGTCGACAGCGCTTGCCGGCCTACGCGATGCCGCAACGGATCGTTGTCATCGATGCGTTCCCGCTTACGGTGAACGGCAAAATCGATAGAAAGGCACTCGCGGGACAGTGTGCACACGCCGATCTCGCCGCATGAGTTTACGCAATGGACCGCGGTGCCGAATTTCAGATAACGCCCCCGGGCAAACTCGACAGGCTTACTCGCTACCGATCGATCCGACCGACCGCTCAGTGCTTCGGTCTGCCCGCCATCTGCAGCGCCGCTCTCATGCTTATTTCCAGGTCTTGAAGTCTCGCGCCGAGCTCCTCGAAGCTGCTGCGCCCCTCGCCGAACATCTCGCCGTTCATGTAGATCGTCGGCACCACGCTAATCTCGCGCGCCAACACCTCTCCTTGAAAGACTCCCCCGTCGATCGTAATGTTGTGAATCCGTGGATTGATTACCGTCATCATGTTCAGCGCTTGCACAACGTCTACACAGTTTCTGCAAGATAGCGAAATGTAGGTTTCGAAATAATAGTCACGTTCCAGCATTCGAATCTGTTCAATGGTCATACGGTCGGCTATGACGGGATGCCCTCCAACCTGGAGTATTGCAAGGACAAGGGACGAAAATTCAGGCCCGGTTGGCGTGCCGGCAAACTGGATGTGGGGTTGTGCTCCCGCCCGCCTGATCGAGAACGACGGCTTGCGTTCGTCGCCCTGCGGCTCCTCGATGATCGTCACCAGATCTGTCAACGACGCGATTTCGTTCAACATCGCCAGCATCTCGTGCGATTCCTGACTATCGCCACCCGGGGAGACGATCAATTCGACCGGTCTGCGGATATTTCGCAGATACGTCTGCAGTTGTGACCTGAGACTGACATTTAACATGGCTCGATCTCCCAAGGCCCTGCACTAAGTTATATGACGAAGTGACAGGAACTGAAAGAAATCTGGATAAAACCGTGCAGCGCCGATCAGCCTGAAGAATCACGAGAGCATCAGGCTGAACGTCCGCTCCAGTCATCGTTCTGTCATTCAAATCCGCCGCCTGCACGCTACCATCTGAACCAGCACGGAGGGCGCACGGCCAGCGCGCGGGACGATCCATCAGCGCACATGCGGCCAGTCGCCCAAGCCCGGCCCGCGCTTTTCCCGACGCACACCTCGCCTTTAGCCCTGTCACGACAAAAAGGAAACGACATGACAAAAAAGGAAGACCAGTCTGCCGAAGTCTCGCAATCGACTGACGCAGAGAATACGCCCTCCGCCCCGAATCCCGGCCGCCGCACGTTTCTCGGCGGCCTTGCGGCGGTCGCCGTCGGCGGCGGCCTCGCCGGCTGCGCCGCGCCCGAGGGCACGGGAGATGGCCGCACCGCGCGCGGCCTCGCCGGCGCCGAACTCGATGCTGCACTGCGCGAAAACGTCAGGACGATCGTCGTGATCTATGCCGAAAACCGCAGCTTCAACAACCTGTTCGGCGACTTCCCCGGCGTCGAGAAGCCGCTCTCGTTGGTGAAGCCCGCCGACTACGTGCAACGCGATCGCGACGGCAAGACCCTGTTGCCGCGGCTGCCCCCCGTGCCGGGCGGCTGGCTGTTGAAGGATCAGGTCGCCGACGGCGTCGCCTACCCCGCCGGGCAGCAGTACCAGACCAACCTGCCGAACGGGCCGTTTGCGCTCAAGGGGCCAGCCGGCGAAAACCTGCCGCTCTCGCTGATTACGCACGATCTGTGGCATGTGTTCTATCAGAACCAGATGCAGATCAACGGCGGCCGCAACGACATGTTCGTCGCCTGGGCCGACTCCGCCGCCTTCACGATGGGCCACTACGCAAACACCAGCTACGACCTGCGCATGTGGGATCTCGCCGGTGAATACGTGTTGTGCGACAACTTCTTCCAGGGCGCGTTCGGCGGTTCGTTTCTCAACCACCAGTATCTCGCCGCGGCCACGCCGCCGCGTTATGCGAATCCGCGCGAGAGCATCGCGAAGTTCCAGATCGCGGAGACCGTGAGCGGGCGCCCCGACGACCCGAACCTGAAACCGCTGGCGGCTTCGCCCGCAAGCGCGATGGATGGCATCCCGAAGTTCGGCCCGAGCGCGCTCACCCCACCCGAGACGCTGGCCGACGGCGCAACGCTGAGCTACGCCGTCAATACGATGATGCCGCCTTACCAGCCGACGCCGCTCAAGACCGGCGCCAACGGCGAGGTCGATTTCCGGCTCGATGCGAACGCGATGGCGGTGCCGCCGCAGACCCATGAGCACATCGGCGACAAGCTCGACCGGCGCGGCGTCGAATGGGCGTGGTATGCGGGCGCGTTCCAGGAAACGCTCGACAGTCAAGGCAAGAACCTCACGAATGGCTCGCCCGTGATTCCGAACTTCCAGTATCACCATCAGCCGTTCAACTACTTCCGCAATCTCGGGCCGGGCACCGAGGCTCGCGCAAAGCGCCTGCGCGATGGCGGCCTCGGCGACGACGAAAGCACCAACCGCTTTCTGGCGGACGCGCGCGCCGGGCGTCTGCCCGCCGTCACGTTCTACAAGCCGCAGGGCAACCTGAACATGCATGCGGGTTATGCCGACGTCGCCTCGGGCGATCGCCACATCGTGCACGCGGTCAAAGCGCTGCGCGCGAGCCCGCAGTGGAAGAACATGGTGGTCGTCATCACCGTCGACGAAAACGGCGGCTGGTGGGACCATGTCGCACCGCCGAAGGGTGATCGTTGGGGGCCGGGCACGCGCGTTCCCGCACTCGTCGTCTCGCCGTTCGCGAAGAAGGGATACGTCGACCACACGGTCTACGACACGGGCTCGATCCTGCGGCTCGTGACGCGCGTGTTCGGGCTCGAAACGCTCGACGGTCTGAAGCTGCGCGACGACTCGATGCGCGCGCGTGGACAGACGCCGATGGGCGATCTCACCCATACGCTGACGTTCGGCGCATAACGGGAGTGAAGCCGGTGCCGTCGCGCCGGCGCCGGCTCTGGTTGCGGCGCGTGCGCTGCCGGCATGCCCGAGGCATCAGCCCGCTCGCCGAACTTCCATGCCCGTGCGTGGGACCACGGAGACGGTCTGAGGCTCTATCCGGATGAGTTGCATCTCACGCTGCAAGGTCGAACCCGTGTCCTTCGACGCTGCGGCAACCCTATTCCCTGGCCGAACCGGCGTCTTTCAGGAATTGCCTCGGCGACACGCCAAACCGCGCCCGAAAGTCGCGAGAAAAATGCGCGCCATCTGAAAAGCCACAATCCAGCGCGATTTCCGTGATGCTGCGCGGATGATTGAGCAGTCGCCAGCGCCCATATTCGAGCCGCATGCCACGCACGAAGGCCATCGGCGACAGGCCGAGTGTTTCCTGGAACGCCCGTTCGAGTTGACGTCTTCCGACGTTCACGTAGCGCGCGATCGCATCGAGCGTCGGTGGATTGTCGATGCGCTGTTCGACGTAGTGCGCGGCCTGGCGCACCCGCACATCGCGGATGTAACTCAGATCCGCATAGAAATGCGCCTGCGGCACCTTCGCCGGGCGAATGCCCTGCAACATCATGTGGCGCACCACCTGCTGCGCCTTCGCGCTGCCGCAATGGCGATTGACGAGATAGAGGCCGAGGTCGATCGCCGCGGTCGAACCGGCGCAGGTAATCACGTCGCCTTCGTCCACGAACAGATGATCGACGACGGCGTGCATCGCGGGAAAGCGGTCGCGGAACGCGTCGAGCACGTTCCAGTGCACGCACACCGTACGCGAGCCGATCAAGCCCGCCTGCGCGAGCGTGAACGTGCCCGTGCAGATGCCGAGCATCCGCACCCGCGCCGCGCTGGCGCGCTCGAGCCATTGACGCATTTCGGGCGCGAGCTGCGCATTCGGATAGTCGTTGCCGCCGCACATCGCGATGTAGTCGAACTCGCCGGGATCGTCCGCGAGCGCGCTGCCGACGTTCACCGTGAGCCCCGCGCTCGACATACGCGGCAAACCATCGAGGCTCATCACACGCCAGCGCACGTGGATCTGCCGGCTGCGTCCGCCGTGATCCGCCGCCAGCCTCAACACGTCGATCAAGCCCGAAAACGCCGCCAGCGTGAATTGATGCAGCAGCACCAGCCCGACCGACAGCTGCGGAGCGGCGGGCGGATCGGCGAAAAGCGGCGACGCGGGCGCGACGGCGGCGTCGATCGGCGGCAGGAGCTTCATGACGTTTTTATACAAGTTTTTGGCACCGATCGGCAATCGGGATCTTTCTGGCGCCCAGATGATGCGCAAACGGGAGCACACCACACCGACGACATCCTGAATGGGGAACGACATGAGATATCTCGCCCGCAGTTCCGTAATGAGCGCAGTCGCGGCGGCAGCCTTGTCGCTGTGCGGCACGGCGTTCGCGCAAGCGTCGAAGATCACCGTCGCGATGTACGGCGGCAATTGGGGCGACGCGTTCCAGGCGTGCGTCGCGCAGCCGTTCACGAAGGCGACCGGCGTGACCGTGGTGCCCGAGATCGGCACGTCGACGACGACGCTCGCCAAGCTCCAGCAACAGAAGAATTCGCCGACCATCGACGTCGCGTGGCTCGACGGCGGCATCAGCGAACTGGCGTGGCAGGCCGGCGTGCTCGATGCGCTCACTCCCTCGGGTATACCCAATCTGAAGAACGTCGTGCCGCAGGCGGTGTATCGCGATGGCGGCCTGATCTACGCGGTCAGCTCCGGCTACTACTCGCTCGGCCTCACCTACAACACGAAATCGATCAAAACCGCGCCGAACAGCTGGAAAGACCTGTGGGATCCGAAATACGCGGGTGCGGTTGCGTTGCCGTCGCCGTCGAATTCGGCGGGCGTGCCGTTCGTCGTGTTTCTCGCGCAGCACGTGTGGGGCAACGATCCCAATCAGCTCGAGCCGGTGTTCGCGAAGCTGTCGCAACTCGACGCCGGTCTGCTCTACGACAGCTCGGGCGCGGCGAGCAACGCGTTCCAGAGCGGCGAAGTCATCATCGGCGCGCACTTCAACGTCGGCGCGTGGGACCTGATCGACAAGGGTGCGCCGATCGGTTTCGCGATCCCGAAGGAAGGCGCGTGGGCGACCGACGCGCGTCTGCACCTGATCAAGGGCTCGCGCAACAAGGCGATGGCCGAAAAATTCATCGACACGGCGCTGACGCCCGCCGCGGCCGCGTGTCTTGCCACGCGTCTCTATCTCGGGCCGGCGGTGGCCGGCGTGCGGTTGCCGCCCGCCGTCGCCCGCAAGCTGCCCTGGGGCGCGAACGGCTCGGTCAACGACCTGAAGCTTTTCGATTGGGCGGCCATCAACGCTCGCCGTCAGGAGATCGTGTCGGCATGGAACCGGCGCGTTGCGAGCAAGCGTTGAACACGCCCGTCGCCATGCCCGACCTTCTCTCGCTCGCCGGCGTCTGCAAGCGCTTCGGCAGCCAGCTCGCGCTCGACCACATCGACCTGACCGTACGCCGCGGCGAATTCGTCGCGCTGCTGGGGCCGAGCGGCTGCGGCAAAACCACGCTGCTGCGCGCGATCGCCGGTTTCCAGACGCCCGATGCGGGCGCGATCGTGATCGACGGACAGGACTTCACGCATCTGCCGCCGCACCGGCGTCCATTGAACACGGTGTTCCAGCACTACGCGCTGTTTCCACATCTGAACGTGCTCGACAACGTCGCGTATGGTCCGCGCCGGCAAGGCGCGTCGCGGCGCGATGCCGCGCAGCGCGCGCACGAAGCGCTCGAACTCGCCGGCCTCGCGACGTACGGCGAGCGTTTTCCGCGCGAACTGTCCGGCGGCCAGCAGCAGCGCGTCGCATTGGCGCGCGCGATCGTCAATCGTCCGAAGCTGCTGCTGCTCGACGAGCCGTTGTCGGCGCTCGACATGAAGCTGCGCAAGCGCATGCAGCTCGAACTGAAGCATCTGCAGGCGCGGCTCGGCATCACCTTCGTGTTCGTCACGCACGATCAGGAAGAAGCGATGGCGATGGCCGACCGCATCGTCGTGATGAACGCGGGCCGGATCGAGCAGATCGGCGCGAGCGACGACATTTACAGCAAGCCGGCCACGCGCTTCGTGTCCGAGTTCATCGGCGAAGCGAATCTGATCGGCTATACGGTGCGCGACGGAGCGATGGAGTGGGCGCTGCCGGGACTCGCGCCGCTGCCCGCGCCGGCCGGTGCGCCCGCGCGCGGCTTCGCGGTGCTGCGGCCCGAGCATCTGCAACCCGGAACGGATGCACCGGGCTGCCAGATCAGTGGCCAGTTGCGCGACATCGTCAACCTCGGCAGCCACGCGCTCTTTTACGTCGATGTCGCCGGCGCGAGGCTGGTCGCGCGCGCCTCGCGCAAGGCGGCGCTGTCGACGCCGATCGGCGCGACCGTGCCGCTGCGCTTCGATCCCGCCGCGCTGCATCTGATCGGAGACACGCAATGAGCGCCGCGTCGTCGTCACCGCACTCGCCGCTCGCCGGGCCGTCGCCCCGCACGCTCGCGCGCCGCCGGCTGCGCGCGCCGCTGGCGATGCTGGCGTTGCCGGTCGCGTTCTTCGCGGCGTTCTTCGTTGCACCGCTCGCCGTGGTGCTGATCGCGAGCTTCACGCGGATCGCGGCAAACGGCGCGACGATCGTGACGCTCGCGAACTACACGCGCGTGCTCGCCGATCAGTACCACTGGTCGGTGATTCTCGTCACCTTCCGCATCGCCACCGCGAGCACGCTGCTGTGCGTGGTACTCGGCTATCCGCTTGCCTGGTATCTGGTGCGCATCGTGCGCTGGCGCGCGTGGCGGCGTCTGTGCGTGGTGCTGCTGGTGGTGCCGATGTTCACCAGCAATATCGTCCGGTCGTTCGGCTGGATGGTGCTGCTCGGCCGCAACGGCCTCGTCAACCAGACGCTGATGTGGGCCGAAGCGATCGAGCGTCCGGTGCGTTTTCTCGGCACCGAGACCGGCATTCTGATCGGCATGGTCTACGTGCTGCTGCCGTTCGTCGTGCTGGCGGTCGGCAACGCGCTCGCGCAGGTCGATCCCGCGCTCGAACACGCTTCCGCCGATCTCGGCGCGACGCCCGCCGAGACCTTTCGATACGTGATCTTTCCGCTGACGCTGCCCGGTGTGGTCGCCGGCACGATCATGACGTTCACGCTCGCGGTCAGCGCGTACGTCACGCCTGCGCTGCTGTCGGGCGGACGCGTTTCGGTGCTGTCGATGCTGATCTATCAGCAATACAGCGCGACCTTCGATTTCCACTACGGTGGGGCGCTCAGCGTGGTGCTGCTCGCGTTGACGCTCGCGCTGATCGGCGTCACGAGCCGCATCGGTGAAACGCGAGGCAAAGCGCGATGAGCACGGCGATGATTCCCCGCACGCTGATGCGCGTAGTCAGTTGGCTGACGCTCGCCTATCTGCTGTTGCCGCTCGTGGTGATCGTCGGCAGTTCGCTCACGCGCTCGGAATTTCTCGCGTTTCCGCCGCAAGGGCTCACGCTGCGCTGGTACGCGTCGATGCTTCACGACGGCAGCTACATCGACGCGTTCACGACCAGCACGCTGCTCGCGCTGGCGGCGACGGCGCTCGCACTCGTCCTGACGATCCCGACCGCGCTTGCGATCAGCCGCTACACCTTTCCCGGCCGCGCGCTGCTCTCCGCGCTGCTGATGGCGCCGCTGATATTGCCGCACATCGTGCTCGGCGCGGCGCTGCTGCAGTTCGGCGGCTACTTCGGGCTCACGCGCAGCTTCCTGTCGCTGCTGATCGGGCATACGGTGATCGTCGCGCCATTCGTACTGCGCTCGGTGCTCGCCGTGATCACGCCCGAACAGCGCGCGCTGGAAGAAGCGTCCGCCGATCTCGGCGCCGATCCGTGGACCACGTTCCTGCTCGTGGTGTTGCCGGACCTCCGCCCGGGCATCGTGGTCGGCGCGATCTTCGCGTTCATCTCGTCGTGGATCAACGTCGAACTGTCGATCTTCAACACGACCGCGTCGCTCAACACGATCCCCGTCAAGCTTTTCAACTACGTGCAATACACGATCGATCCGACCATCGCCGCCGTGTCCGGCGCGACGATCGTGGCATCGATCGCCATCATCGCGCTGCTCGAACTGACGATCGGGCTCGACATCCTGCCCGGGCGCAAGCCATCGAACTGACTCACCCATTCATCCGACGGAGCCAACACCATGCAGAAACAGGACGTTTTCGACGTGATCTACACGCATACCGAGGGCGAACCGCTGTGTATCGTGCACAGCGGCATTCCCTATCCGGCCGGCTCGTCCATCCTCGAAAAACGCGCGCTGCTCGAACGCGACTACGACTGGCTGCGGCGCGCGCTGATGCGCGAACCGCGCGGGCATCGCGACATGTTCGGCGTCTTTCTCACCCCACCGTCGAGCCCCGACTACGACGCGGGTCTGATCTACATCGACGGCACCGAGTATTCGCATATGTGCGGCCACGGCACGATCGCCGTCGCGATGACGATGGTGGCGCTCGGCTTCGTGCCGCGGGGCGAGAACGGCATCACGAAGATCCGCTTCGAGACGACCGCGGGGCTGGTGGTCGCCGAAGTGGCGTCCGACGGCGACAAGGTGCTGTGGACGCGCTTCGAGAACGTGCCTGCCTACGTCGCCGCGCAGGACATTCCCGTGCATCTGCCCGGTTACGGCGACCTGAAAGCCGATCTCGTGTGGGGCGGCAACTATTTCGGCATCGTCGATCTCACCGGCAGCACGCTGCGCATCTCGCCGCAAAACGGCAGCGAACTGTCGCGGCTCGGCGTGCTCGTGCGCGAACAGATCAAAAGCCAGCTGCGCATCCAGCATCCGACCGAGGCACACATCGACAACCTCAACTTCGTCACCTTCTGGCATGCCCCGACGATTGAAGGCGCGTTTTACAAGAACGTCCACGTGTTCAGCGCGGGCCAGCTCGACCGGTCGCCGGGCGGCACGGGCACGAGCGCGATGATGGCGATGTTCGAGGCACGCGGCAAACTGAAGCTGAATCAGCCGATCCTGTCGGAAGGTCTGCTGGGCAGCGGCACCTTCGAGGGATGCCTGCTCGGCGAAGTCGATCTGAACGGCACGCGCGCGGTTCGTCCGACCGTCAAGGGCACCGCGAGTATTCTCGGCACCGCGCGCTGGACACTGGATCGCACCGATCCGGTCGGTGCGGGGTTTCTGGTCAGCTGAGTCCGACGCCCGGCAAGACGGCGCTCGATCGACCGGGTGCGGCGCCGGGCCGCGCGGACTGACGAATGCCGACGACGCGCGCGGGCGCGGCCTACCGCGCAGGGCCCCCCTACGATGCGCCGCACAAAGGCTTCGCTGATCTACCGGCGGACGAAGAACCTACGGGCGGTTCGACTGCTGCTCGGACATACCAAGCTGGAAAGTACAGTTCGCTACCTCGGCATTGAAGTCGACGATGCCCTCGAGATGGCGGAGCAGACCGAGATCTGACGGCAACAAGGCCGGCGAACGGCCGCTTGCCGGCCAGAATCCGGTCTTTCATCGCTCTCGTTGAAGTGTCCGCTAGCACGCACGGAACGGACGTCCGCTCCGGTTGACACAACTTTCTCGCCCCTCTCCAGAATCACAGGTCTCAAACCGCGGCTCGCCCGCGCCAAAAATCTGGAAACAGGATTAATTCTCATTTACACTGAAGCTCTCATCGATCGGTACTGGGCATAGCTATGTCTGCTTCAGGGACGGATGTCGTCCATTCTCTTTATGCGGATCATCATGCGTGGTTACATGGCTGGCTCAGGCGCAAGCTAGGCTGCACCTTTGCTGCGGCCGACCTCGCTCACGACACCTATGTCCGCCTGATCGCGTCGCGCCGCTTGCCTCAGCCTGAGGAATCGCGCGCCTATCTGATGCAGATCGCGCGCGGGCTGGTCGTCGATCTATATCGCCACCGGCAGATCGAAGCCGCTTTCCGTGATTCGCTCGCGTTGATGCCGGAGGACATGTGGCCGTCGGCGGAGCAGCAGGCAATCGTGATCGAGACGCTGACTGAAATCGATGCCGTGCTCGCCGCGCTGCCGGCGAAAGTGCGGGAAGCTTTCCTGCTATCGCGCTTCGATGGCCTGACGTATTCCGACATCGCCGTCAAACTCGACGTTTCCGTAGCCAGCGTGCGCAAGTACATGTTGAAGGCCGCACTCGCCTGCTATTCGAAGTTCGCGGGATGAGTCATCGTCTGAACGCGTCGTCCGCATCGGTACAACCGGAAAACGACGCCATCCTGAACGAAGCGTTGCAGTGGCTCGTCACGCTATGGTCTGGCGAAGCGACCCGTGACGAACAGGAAGCGTGCGAGCGCTGGCGGCGCGCGAGCCCGGCACACGAGGCCGCATGGCAACAGGTGCAGTCCATCGACAATCGCCTGGGCACCGTGCCCGCAAACCTCGCCGCGCCGACCTTGCGCGGCGCGCGTCAGCGGTCGCGGCGACGCGCTGTGCTGCGATCTCTCGTCTTCGCGGGCGGAACGGGGGCGCTGGCATGGGCCGCAAGCGACGGCTCGTCGTGGCGTAGCTGGTCGGCCGACTACCGTACTGCGACCGGCGAACAGCGCAACCTGGTACTCGCCGACGGCACGCATCTGATGATGAACACAGGCACCGCGCTCGACGTACGTTTCACCGCCAGCGAGCGCCGCATATTGCTGCGCTCCGGCGAAATTTACGTCGCCACGGCCCATGAGACGTCCGCCGTATATCGCGCGTTCATCGTCGAAACGGCGCAAGGTTCCGTGCAGGCGCTGGGCACGCGCTTCACCGTGAGACAGGACGACGCTGTGTCGTACGTCGCGGTGTACGAGGGCGCCGTGTCCGTGCTTCCCGCCCACTCGACGCAAGCACTGCGTGTCGAAGCCGGCCAGCGCACCACTTTCGTCGCCGATCGCGTGAACGCGCTGTCACCGGTCGACGCCGATTCGCCGGGCTGGACGCGCGGCCTGCTGGTGGTCGAGCAGATGCGCCTCGATGCGTTTGTCCGTGAACTTGGCCGGTATCGTTCGGGCTTCGTCCACACTGATCCTGCCGTGGCAGGCCTGCGCGTATCTGGCGTCTTTCCACTTGCCGACACCGACCGCGCGCTCGCATCGCTGCAACGGGCGCTACCGGTTCGCATCCAGTACGTGACGCGCTACTGGGTTGCCGTCCGGCCCGGCTGACCCGCGGCTTCCCCCTCGCGTAAAAATATTCTTCGTCATGGAGTAGCACTTTTTCTTTCTCGTTCGGGAAACAGGAAAAGCACCGCCGATCCACGCGAACGAGGAAGGAACTCCGGGAATGAACCACCGCTTTATGCCGCAGCGCACGTTGCTGTGCTGCCTTGCGCCCGTCATGGCCATGACGCCCGCCATCCTGCTCGCCGCGCCGCTACCAGCCGGCGTGCGCCACTACGACATTCCGGCAGGCACGCTCGATCAGGTGCTCAATCGCTATGCGAGCGAAGCGAACGTGCTGCTTACCATCGACAGCAAACTGACCGCCGGCCATTCCAGTTCGGGCCTGCATGGCGATTACGAGCTCGCAGCCGGTTTCTCTGCCATTCTCGCGGGCAGCGGCCTCGATGCGGTGTCCGACGGAACCCGCGGCGGCTACGTGCTGCGCGCGGCGAGCGTCGATACGGCGGCCGCAGGCACCGTATTGCCTACGATGACAGTCAGCGGCCAGCGCGCCGACCCGAATGCATTGCCCGTTTCGTACGCCGGCGGGCAAGTCGCGACCGGCGGACGCGTCGGCCTGCTCGGCAACCGGGACGTGATGGATACGCCGTTCAATACGGTCAGCTATACGCGGCAACTCATTCAGGACCAGCAGGCGTATTCCGTCACGGACGTGCTGGCGAACAATCCGTCGGTGCGCATCCTGTACCCCGACAACGATGGCTCGACAGACTTCTCGATTCGCGGCAACAAGGTGTCCCAGCTGGACATCGCTTACGACGGACTGTACGGAATCGGCACGCCGGGGATCGAGTCGCTCGAACGCATCGAAGTGCTGATCGGCGCGAACGCGCTGCTCAACGGACTTGGGCCGATTGGTGGTGTCGGCGGGTATATCAACCAGGTGCCGAAGAAGGCGCTCGACGATCCAATGGCGCAGCTGACGTTCGGCTATATCGGCGGACAGTGGGGCGGCGGCGTTGACGTCGGCCAGCGCTTCGGCGTCGACAAGCAGTTCGGCATCCGTTTCAATGGCGCTTACCGTGATGGCGACACCGAAGCCGACAACCAGTCACGCAAGGTCGGCACGGCCACCCTGGCGATGGACTGGCGCAGTCCCGACAATCACGTGCGTCTGTCGACGAACTTCGGCTATCGCGAGAACGACAACGATTCGCCGGCGCGCACGCTGTATATGTACAGCAGCACATTCAAGATCCCCGGACCGCCCCCCGATCCGAAGTCGAACTGGCAGAACGCGTGGGCCTACGACAACACGCGAACCACTTTCGCGACCGGGCGCGCCGAAGTTGATGTCACGCCCGACATCACCGCCTATGCGGCAATCGGCGGATCGCAGTTTCGCGAGGAACAACTGTTCGCGAACTCGTTCCTGATGAACAGCGCGGGCGATGTCGGCCAGAACCAGGTCTACTGGCCGCTGTACCGCAACACGATTTCCGGGGAAGCGGGCGTGCGCGGCACGCTGCAAACGGGGCCGGTCAAGCACAACTGGTCGTTTGCGCTATCGGGGCTGCGCGAGAACAACGGCATCGTGGCGACGACGCTGGAGACGACCTTTACGAACCTGTATCACCCGGTGTTCATTGCACAGCCGAGCATCGCCGGTCTCGCGGATTCGAACAACGTGCCTCGCACCGGGGAAACCGAACTGTATGGAATTGCGCTCGCTGACACGATGTCGGTGCTGCACGACCGCGTGCAACTGACGCTCGGCTTGCGCGAGCAAGGCGTCAGCGCGAAAAACTATTCGACGGCCGGCATCCTGACCTCGACCTACGACAAAAGCGCGCTCACGCCCGCCGTTGGGCTTAACGTGCGCGCGACCGAAGGCCTCTCGCTGTACGCGAATTACATCGAAGGTCTCCAGCAAGGCGGTCAGGCGCCTACCGGCTACAGCAACGCGGGCGAGAGCTTTCCGCCCTTTGTGTCGAAGCAATACGAAGTCGGCGCGAAATACGATTTCGGCAACTTCATGACCACGCTGAGCGCATATCAGATCACCACGCCCAATGCGCAGGCCGACGGTCTCACTTACAGCGTCAACGGTGAACAGAAAACCAAAGGTCTGGAGCTGAACACTTACGGGGAGGTGGCGCGCGGCGTGCGTCTGCTTGGCGGCATGGCGCTGATCGATGCGCGTCAGACGCACACCGCCAACGGTGTCAACGACGGCAAACGCGTGACCGGCAGTGCCGACTTCCAGCTCAACCTGGGCGCCGAATGGGATGCGTTTTTCCTGCCCGGATTGACCTTCAGCGGACGCGTAATCTACACGGGCTCCGAATACATCGATGCGGGCAACCAGCAGTCTATTCCGGGATGGGTGCGTTACGACGCGGGTGTGCGCTACAAGACCGTGATCGCCGGGCGTGAGACCGCGTTTCGTTTCAACGTCGAGAACCTGACGAACCGGAGCTACTGGATCGGCGGGCAGGGGTTCGTGATGCAGAGCCGGCCACGCACTTTCCTGATGTCGGTCAGCGTGGCGCTGTAGGCCCGGCGCGTTCTGGTTATGGCTCGTTCAACGCGCACCTGGTTGCGGCTGCACACGTGGAGCAGCCTTGTCTGCACGCTGTTTCTGCTGGTCGTCTGCGTGACGGGTTTGCCTCTTATTTTTCTCGACGAGATCAGCGAACATTGGCGTGGCGATCCGCCGGCGGCCGCACTGTCCGCTGATACGCCGCTCGTCGATCTTGACCGGCTGGTGGCGTCCGCTGTCGGCAAGCGCGGCGTCTTTCCGGGCGAGACAGTCCGCTGGCTGAGCATCGAGGACGACAGCGGCCAGATCTGGATGGGCCTCGGGCCCTCGTATGAAGCGGCGCGCAGCCTCGACCATGTGGTGCGATTCGACGCACGCAGCGGGCGGGTGATTCGCGCGGCGCGTTCCGGCGAGCACACATCGCCGATGTGGATCGGCCTGATGTTCAGACTGCACACGGACGGGTTCGCCGGGCTGTATGGCGAACTGTTTCTCGCAGCCATGGCGTTGCTGTTCGTTATCGCGACGGTCTCCGGGGTGGCGCTGTACGGTCCGTTCATGAAGAGGCTGTCGTTTGGTACGGTGCGCAGTGATCGGTCACATCGCGTCGCATGGCTCGATCTTCACAATCTGCTAGGCATCGTGACCGTGGTGTGGATTTTGAGCGTCGGCGTGACCGGCATCATCAACCAGCTTTCGACGCCCCTTTACGACGTCTGGCGCAACACTGCACTCAAAGCGCTGCTCGCAGCGTACCGCGATCAGCCGATGCCGTCCCAACTCGGCTCAGTCCAGGTCGCCTACGAAACGGCCTTGCGCGCGGAGCCGGGAAAAACGGTGCGCAGCATCCGCTTTCCTGACGGACAACTCGGTAGCCCATACCACTACCTGATCTGGACTCACGGCGAGACGCCGTTGACCTCGCAACTCGCTACGCCTGTGCTGGTGGATGCGCGATCGGGACAACTGACGGCGAAACCGTCGCTGCCCTGGTACCTGACCATGTTGCTGACGGCGAGGCCGTTGCATTTCGGCGACTACGCGGGGCTGCCGCTCAAGATCATCTGGGCGCTGCTGGATGTCATCACGATTACTTTGCTGAGCAGCGGTGTGTACTTGTGGATCGCGCGGCGCAAGTCTCGCGCCGCGCGAGTCGAGCGACTCGTTGGTACGTATGAATCGGCACGAGCTCCGGTGGAGCGGCGAGTCGGCGAAATGGAAAGGGATCGACGAATGCAAGCTTCGACAGATCATGCTGTGACGTTTCGCCGGGTGTGGCGCATCCCGTTCATTCTGGCGTTGGTAACCGCGTTCGGGTTGCTAGCCGCGCTACTGGGTCGCGGGATCTGGCATGTAGCGGCCTGGTTCGCTCTAGCTAGCCCGATTCTGGTAACGGCGTACTTTGGAGTGAGACGAAAAAAGGACTGATGCAGTTCGCTTGCACTGCTCCGCCGCTACGAAGACTGCCTTCGCCGTCCGGTGAGAGACGTGGTGTTCGAGGCGACCATGCTGATGGTCCGCTTTGGGCTCGTAACCGGTCAACGAACGTTTTGAAGGCAACTGACCGCGTTGGGTCGCGTGCTGTCCTCGCGCAGGCGAAAAGCTGTCATTCGAGGTTAACCGGTGGTCCAACGACCGCGGAGCAACCCATAGCGGCCCTTGGCCAGCGTTCGACCCAATGACCGCAAAGGCCGAATTGTATGAGTAGGCCGTCCGTCAGGTTCTGAAGCGAAGCAGCCGATCCAATGGCAGGTTTTCCCGACGCCCTGCATATCGAAAGTTGTGACTGTACGAGCGCTTCAGGACACCCATCCTTTCAAGTCGATTGATACGGAGCCGCATTCCACGCCTGGTATCGGCGAGCCGGGAAACAACCTCGCGACCCTGTTCAGGGGAAAGGTTCGGGCAAACGAGTCATCGAGCACAAGGGTGAAGTGACCAGCTAGCGCGTCCGTGGACTCGCAACCGCGCGCCGCGCACTCCACCCGCCCCACGCTTTAGAACCGATGCCTGATCCCCGTAAACACAGCGACCTGACTGGCCGACGAAGAAGTACCCGCATAAACAATACTTGCGATCGTCCGGTACTCGCCATTGACGAGCGTCGAGGCATCGCCGGTCGCCTTCTGATAAACAGCGGACACGTAGATATCCGTGCGCTTGCTCAGCAGATAATCGGCGCCCAGCGTGAACTGATGCCATTTCGGATGCAGGCTATCCGAGGAAGCGCCCGGCAGATTGGTCGCGTGTCCATCGGTGAATGCATAGACGCCGATGAGCTGCACGGCCGGAGTGAGTTGATATCTGAGGTTCGCTTCGTAGTTGTTGAGTCGCCGCGCTGCGCCGTCGTTGTATTGAATGTCCGACAGGCTATAACCGAGACCAGCCGTCACACTACCGAAGACATAGCTCGTGCCGGCCGCGAAGATTCGCTGGCGTCTGACGCCGCCGTCCATGCCATAGAAAAACACCGAGCTATAGTCGTCGCCATTGCTGGTCGAAGCCCCGCCGACTGCTCCACCGGTGTTGGAGACGGCGTTCGGATGATCGAGTTGCAGATACCCCGCGCCGATCGAGAACGGCCCGTGCACGTAGTTCGCTGACAGCGCCCATGCACGGTTATTGCCGAAGCCGGTCCCTGCGCTTCCTGCGGCCTGATTGCTGAAGGAATAAACGCCTTCGGCAGAAAATCCATAGAAGTTGATCGAACGGACTTTGACCGTGTTGTTCAAGCGGAAGAACTGGTTGAGGTTATCGTTGTCGCCGATGTGAGCCGATGTCGACCAGAAGCCTGGTCCGAAGAGCGGCGCTACCAGATCCGCGATCGCGTCGTATTGCCGCCCGAACGTAATGGTGCCGATCCTGTTCGAGCTGAGGCCGACGAACGCCTGTCGACCGAACAGGCGCCCCGCCTGACCGAGCGTGCCGTTCGTCACGTTGAAGCCATTTTCCAGCGTGAACACCGCGCTCAGACCGCCGCCCAGGTCTTCAGTACCACGCAGCCCGAATCGGGAGCCGCTCGCCTTGCCGGTCGTCGCCTGCCATGCATGCGCGCCATTCAGATTGCTGACGTAACTGAGTCCCCCGTCGACGAGTCCATACAGGGTGACCGAACTCTGCGCCATAGCCTGCGACGCACTCGCGCTCAACGCACCCAATACCGCTACCGACGCCAATTTTCTCATTGTTTTATTCCTGAATAATCCTGTTTTTCACTGGCTCAGTGAATCGAACCAAGTATTTTTAGATGCTCTGCGCCATGCGCAGCAGCGCGACCATCCCCGGATCGTCTTGCCCCGCCGAGCGCTCCGCGAACATCCGCGCGCGTCCAATGCGATTCGGGCGGCCACGAAATTCGCTCAGTGTTTCTTCAATCGCGCTGCACGCGACGCCCTTCCAGGCATCGGCCGCGCTTGCGGCTCCGAGCGCGTCGCCAACCGCATTCAGTGCATCCAGCACCGTCTTGTCGCCCAGCTTCGCTCCGCCTCTTGCGGACAGAACATCCGTGATCCGTCGAATCAGGCTCACCACATCTTCGCGCGTGAGTTCGACAAGCTGCTCGCTTTGCTTTGCCGCCGTAAGCAGCGCCTGCGCGAGCAGCGTGCCGAAGCTCGATCCCGACGCGTTCGCGCAGCCGAGCGCGGCGCGGCGGAAGACGTCGGTCAAGGTATCGCTCATGTGCGGCAGAGCGGCCTCAACCTCGGCCGCGCATTTGTCGAGGGTGGCACCGAGGTCGCCGTCGCCGAGCCGTCCGTCGAGCGTATTGAGTTCGGGCGCGGCGGCGTGCAGTCCCACGCACACACGCGTGATCGCGTGCTTCAGTTGTGTTGCATCGAGCGTCATCGTGCGTTCCAGAAGGGACAATTAGTGGGAGCCGCGAGAAGCCGCGCAAACTCATCGTCGAGCGGCATCAGTGTCAACGACGCCCCCGTCATTTCCATCGACGTTGCGTAACGTCCGATCAGCGGCATCTCGGGAACGATGCCCTTCCCGTTCAGCGCCGCTCGCACCGAGCGATACAGGATGTAGAGCTCCTCGAGCGGCGTCGCGCCCAGGCTGTTCACCAGCACCGAGACCCGGTCGCCTCGCGCGAGCGTCATGTCGGCGAGCAGCCGTTCGAGCATCTCGTTGGCGAGTTCGTCCGCGCGCTTGAGCTTGCCGCGCCAGATGCCGGGCTCACCGTGGATACCCATGCCGAACTCCATTTCATCGTCGGCGATCTCGAACGACGGGCGGCCTACCTCCGGAACGACGCATGGCGCGAGCGCAATCCCGATCGATCGGCAAGCGGCGGCGGCGCTCCCGGCGACGCGTGCGACTTCGGCAAGCGGCGCATCTTCTTGCGCTTTCGCGCCGGCCAGCTTGAATGCATAGACGAGCCCGGCCACCCCGCGACGCTTCTCCTTTTCCGGCAACGACGCGCTCGCGACATCATCGGCAACCCGCACCGAGGCCACCTCCATGCCTTCAAGTTCGGCAAACTCCTTCGCCATCTCGAAGTTCATCCGGTCGCCACCATAGTTGCCGTAGAGCTGCAACACGCCCGCGCCGCCGTCGGCAGCGCGCATCGCCGCGAGGCAGTCGTTGACCCGTGGCCCGGCGAACACGTTGCCCACGGCGGCCGCATCGAGCAAGCCGTGTCCGATGTAGCCGTGAAACACGGGCAGATGGCCCGAGCCGCCGCCCGTCACGATGCCGACCTTGCCTTTCGTCACGCCGCCCGCGCGCACCACTACGCGGGGTGCATCGGCCGGGCGCTGGTACACCTCCGGATGCGCGGCACACAGCCCGTCGAGCATTTCATCGACGTAGTCATCCGGTTCGTTCAATATTTTCTTCACGTTTGCTCCAGGCGAAGAAGGACGCCGCCGTCGCGCGCGACAGCGTCCTTGTTAGGTAGATCGATTGAAAACCGGGGCGAGGATGCCCCAGGCGTCAACGGCGTTCGGCAGCCGGCTTCGTTTCCGGCAGCGCGAGCGCACAGACGGCGGACAGCACCGCGATCGCCGCCATATAAGTGGCGATCGGCCAGAAGGCCTTGAACTGCAGCAGCAAGGCCGTTGCGACGAGCGGCGAGAGACCGCCGCCGAGAATCGGGCCGATCTGTTGCACGAGAGACAAGCCCGTGTAGCGCACGCGCGCCGGGAACAGCTCCGAGAAGAACGCGCCCTGCGCGCCGAACATCGCCCCGTGGCCGAGCCCCAGACCGATCGACACCGCGAGCCAGATGGACGGCGCCGTGGCTGCGTCCATCAGCCAGAAGAACGGTGCCGCGAACACGGCCTGCAAAAGCGCACCGAACACATATACGGGCTTGCGGCCGAACCTGTCCGCGCACAAGCCGAAGATGGGCAGCGTCACGCACTCGACCAGACAGCCGACCAGAATGCCATTGAGCACGAGCGACTTCGGCAGATGATGCACCGTCACCGCATAGGTGATCGCGAACACGGCGTAGATGTTGAACAGGCCGCTCTCGGCAATCTTCGCACCGATGCCGAGCACGATACGCAGCCAGTGCTCACGCAGCGCTTCGGCGATGGGCAGCTTCGGCGGCGCTTTCTCGCGTGCAGCGGCTTCGAAGTCCGGCGACTCGTCGATGCGAAAGCGGATGAACAGCCCGAGTCCGACCAGCACGATGCTGCCGATGAACGGCAGGCGCCATCCCCAGCTCAGGAACTGCTCATCGGTCAGGGCTGCGGAGAGGCCCCCCATCAGCGCGATGGGCAACAGGAAGCCCGCCGGCAGACCGATATGCACGACCGAACTGCAGAACGCCCGCATGCGCGGCGGTGCATGCTCGATCGCCATCACCATGCCACCGCCATACTCGCCGCCAATGCCAATGCCTTGCAGCAGGCGCAGCGCGAGCAGCAGGATCGGCGCCCACGGGCCGATCTGCGCGTAGGTCGGCATCAGACCGATCAGGAAAGTGCCGACACCCATGATCAGCACGGTCAGAAGCAGCATGTTCCGGCGCCCGACGCGATCGCCGAAATGGCCGAACAGAATGCCGCCGAGCGGACGCGCGCAGTAGCCGATGAAGAAAGTGGCGAACGCGGCGATCGTGCTGATCAGCGCGTTATCGGCCGGAAAGAAAATCTTGTTGAAGACGATCGCAGTGGCCGTCGCATACAGCGTGAAGTCGTAATACTCCACCATGGTGCCGATTGCGCTGGCGAACGCGACCTTCGCGTATTCGCGGCGCGTGCCGCGACCCGCGACGCGACTCGCGGTCCCGGAGGACCGCGAGTCGAACGGTTCCGCTTGTTGTGTCATTTGTCTCCTCGTCACTTTTGTCTCGAGCGATGGCGCGGCCAGCAAGCTGGCCTGCGCACCGCAAAACCCGTTGTGTCCGTTATGCGTCGAAGCGCAACACGGCGTCGAGCTCGCGCTTGATGTTGGCCAGTTGCGCTTCGCTCGTGCGCGGCATCGGCATGCGCGGCAGGCCGGCGTCGCAACCCTGCAACGTCAGCGCGGTTTTGATGTTGGCGGGCAGATTGTCGGCGAAGATCGCGTTCCAGAAACGCAGCAACGCTTCATGGATGGTGCGCGCGCGCTCATGTTCGCCATTCTTCACGGCATTCCACAGCGCCACGCAGACGCCCGGCACCGCGGCTGGGTTCGCGGCGATCGTGCCGTGCGCGCCAAGCGCGAACGACGGATACAGCAATGCATCGACCGCCGTGTAGACGCGCGCGTGCTTCGGCGCACCGATCAGCAGGTCTGCCATCAGCTTGAGGTCGCCGGCGCTCTGCTTGACGCCCTGCACGCCCGGCAGCTCGTTCATGAGGCGGATCAGCAACGCGGGCGACAGGTAGTTCCACGGCACGACGTTGTAGATCACGACAGGAATATCGACCGCGCTAGTGAGCGCCTTGAAGTGCTCGAACGTGGCCTGCTCGTCCGGCTTGAACACGTAGTGCACCGGCGTGACCTGCAAAGCCTTCACCGGCAGATGGGCGACGGCTTTCGCGCGGGCAATCGCATCGCGCGTGCTGTTGGCGATGATGCCGACCATCACCGGCACGCGCCCGTCAGCTTCCTCGACGCAGATTTCGGTGAGGCGCGCGAGTTCCTGCTGGCTCAGCGTGTGGCCTTCGCCGCTGCTGCCGCCCACGCACAGGCCGTGCACTTTCTTGCGGATGTTGAACTGAACGACGTTGCGAAACGCCTGCTCGTCGATTTCGCCGTCCGCGGTGAAAGGCGTCACGACGGGAGGGATGATGCCGGTAAGGTCGAGGCTCATGAGTCGGGTCTGGATCAGGAAGTTGAGAGAAGCGACGGCCGGACAGCCAGGTACCTGTCTGCCGTGGCCGATCAGTGCGATGCGAGCATGATTGCGCGTGTCACAGGTCAGAATGATATCTGTAACATGTTACACTGATATCAGTGAAAACACTTACGATGTGAGTGCGTGGTCACAGGACATCAAAGCGCTCTCATCGTTTATGCTTGGCTGAATGAAAAAAACTGGAGTATCCGAAGCAATGGTAGCCATCGAGCCGCGCACTCCCATCCTCGCGCAACGCGATATGGCCTATGAAGGATTTCGCCAACAGATCATGAACGCCGGGCTGAAGCCGGGACAGTTCGTATCGCAGCGCGAATTGACGGAACTGCTAGGCCTGCCGCTCGCGGCGGTGCGCGAAATGATTCCGCGGCTGGAGGCCGCGCGGCTGATTCGCACCGTGCCCAAGCGGGGGCTGCAGGTGGTGCACGTCGATCTGAAGCTGGTGCGTAATGCTTTCCAGATTCGCGCGATGATCGAGCGCGAGGCCGTGCTGCACTTCGTGCGCAACGTGAGCGATGCCGATCTCACGCGCATCGAACGCGAGCATCAGGCGATTCTCAAGCGGGCGCGCGCCGCCACACCGGATGCGGAACTCGATCGCGACGCCCAGGCGGTCGACTGGGGCCTGCACGATTTCATGGTGGATTCGATCGGCAATGAGATCCTGTCGGAGCTCTATCGCGTGAACAGTCTGCATGTGCGGCTCATTCGCCTCGATGCGCACGTCATCCGGCCCATGCGCATCCTGCCGGCCATGGAGGAGCATCTGCAATTTCTCAAGGTCGTGAAGACACGCGACGAAAGCGCCGCCGTGACGCAGATGATGGAGCACATAGAACGCTCGAAGCAACGCGTGCTGCAGGCATTGCTCGAAGACCGCGGTAGCTGAAAGTAAATGTAGGTGGTCTCCAGCAGAATCGTGCGTCCGCATGCATTGCTTTGTTGCGTAGCACCTTCATGAGCTTCGGCACGATGGTCGGCCTGATTTCGCGTCCAATATGGAAGTTGTCCGTCGCGCCGAGGTTCGACAACATCGCGAGAAAGCGCGGCTTCCGAACTGAGGAACCATCGGTTCTACTACCGCATTCGTATATTGAACTCCGCCAGCACATCCGCGAAAATCTGGAGGCCGTCCTGCAGATCTTTCTGACTAACGGTAAGCGGTGGCGCGATAACACACAGGTTGAACTTGATATAGACCCAGATTCCACGGCTGAGCAGAGCAGCCTGAAAGTCGCTCATCAGAGTCTGGTCTCCAGACTGCCACGGGACGACCGGCTCACGTGTTTCGCGGTCCCTCACCAGTTCAATTCCGAAAAATGCCCCGATGCCGCGAATATCTCCAATCGCAGGGATATTCCGCTGGATCTCCGCCAGGTCAGACCCTAGCCACTTCTCGATTTCTCGCGCCCGCACAAACAGGCCATCGTCGTCGTAAGCCTGCAAGGCGCCCAGCCCGGCGGCCATGCAAACAGGGTGGCCCGAATAGGTGTGGCCGTAGGGGAAAGGGACACCATCGAAAATTCGGGCGATCTCCTCACGCATCAGGACGCCGCCTAGCGGGATGTATCCACCGGTTACGCCCTTTGCGAAGGTAATCATGTCCGGCTCGACACCTACGCGCTGCGACGCGAACATCTCTCCGATTCGCCCAAAGCCGCACATCACCTCGTCGTGGATCAGAAGTGCCCCGTACTTCGAAGCTATGGTGCGTAGACCGGAGAGATAACCCTCTTCGTAAACCACAAGACCGTCTGAGCCGAGTACCGGCTCTATCAGGATTGCCGCGATGTTGTCCGGGTTCTCCTGCTGCACGATTCGTTCGATATGATCCAGTGCCCGATGGACCTCCTCGGTGCGGTCAGGTGTGTGAAACGGCGATCGGTAGGGATATGGCGCGAAGAAATGAACGACACCTCCGGGCGCGGATTGCTCGCTGGCCCAGCGGCGGCTGCCACCTGTTAGCGCCGCGGCACCTGTGCTCGTACCGTGGTAGGACCGATACGCGCACAATATTTTCTGCCGGCCGGTAATCAGACGTGCGATTTTTACCGCGTCATCGTTTGCTTCTCCTCCGCCGGTGGTGAAGTGGACCCTCGCGTCGCCTGGCCACGGCGCACGGGCGCATAGACGCCTGGAGAATTCCATGCGGCTGTCGTTCTGGAGTGTCGGAGAAACAAAGCACAGAGCATCCAGTTGCTGCCTGATGGCGCGTATTACCGTAGGGTGCCCATGCCCCAGATTCGCGCACATAAGTCCACTAGACAGGTCCAGGCACCGTTGTCCATCCGATGTTCTCAGGTGAACGCCAGATGCGCTGGAGAACACAGGACCTGGAGGTGTTCCCTGGCGGGACCAGGGAGTCATGAAGCTCGCGCTGACGTCGGGTTTCATAAGTAAAGTAGTCACGGCTTCCTGAAAAATGCACGAATCTCACGAGCGCACGTTTCCGGCGCCTCATAGTGCACAAAGTGTCCCGCATCGGCAAATTCGATGCTGAAATCGTCGAAGTATTCGCCCAGCTTGTCGGACCATTCAGGCCGGATCAGGGGATCCCTTTTTCCCCACAAAAAGCGTGACGGTACGGCAATCTTCGAAGACTTGGGCAAGCTCCCATCCAGCCACTTCCGACGATTTTCGGCTGAACTCACATACCAGTCGAAGCCGCCCTGGATGTTGTTGTTCAGCATGAACATGTCGGCATAGATTTCGATCAGGTCGCGGAAGACGGCGGGATTGTCCCCTGACCAGTGATTGAGGAAATGCGACATGTAGAGCTTGCAGTTCTCTCGCGAAGATCCCACCAGATCGGCCGCCCAGGGCAATTGCTGGAAATACTGGTACCAGACTTCGATCAGGTGGTCTGGTTGACCATACCGGGCACCCAGACCCGGGTAGGGAGTGCAAAAATAAAATGCTCCGTTTAGCCGCTCACCGTACTTCTGGCTAAAGGCTTGCAAGACATAGGCGCCGAGATCACCACCCACCATGCCGAAATCTCTCAGCCCGAGTTGCTGTGTGAATTCGGCAATGTCGTCGGCATGAGTGGTCGCGCCGGCATTGCGGTCAGGGCCCGCACCCGGTTTGCCCGTGAAACCGCAGCCTCGCAGATCCGGAACGATCAATTCGAAATCGTTCTTGAGCATCATCATCAATGGCTTGAAGACAATCCAGAATTCCGGCCATCCATGCAGCAGGACCAGTGGTTGCCCGTGGCCGATTTGCGCATAATGCATACGCAGATCATTTGCTTTTACATAGTCGAAACGGATGCCTTCCCCGGCTGCATCCCGCATGGCCTTTTCCAGCGCTGTCATAAACTCCTCCTGATTGATCTGCGTTGTGTTCCGGGCGATATTGCCGGACACGGATCAATTTAGAGGTCCCGGATAAAGGCGTCCAATACCGAGTACATACGCTTGCAGACGAGGCGCGTATGGAAGCAGGCATGGGCAGAGTCGAATGTGCCCGGATGCTCGCATCACTGGCAGCCCGCCGACCATCGACCGGGAGCAAGCCGGCGACGTCGGCGAGACGGCTCGGGGAGCCGGGACAATCGATCTGGTGAACCCGGACAAGAGGTTGCCGGTAAGGGCTATTCAGAAACGGTCAGATTCGTTGTCCGCTCGATGACCACTCTGAGAAAATTCTTCAAGGCGACGGATGAATGACTCTTGCGCCACACTACAGTCATGGGGGACACAAGAACCTGTGGCTCGATTGCGATGAAACGAACGCCGTTTCTGTTCGCCTGAGAAACGCTGGCCGGGACAAAGCTGATGCCGGCGCCGGCCGCGACAAGACCCAGGGCAGTATGCATGTCGCGTGCCTCCTGGACGAGATCGAGCTCGATACCTCGGGCACGTAATGCCTCTACTACCAGATTAGTGAGGCTCGGCTTGGGAAATTGCGGGTACATGACCGCAACCTGATGTTGCAGTTCACCGATTGGTACCGTTGCGAATTCCGCCAGCGAGTGGCGCGCGGGCACGGCAATCATGAGCGGCTCGGTAACCAGCAAATGTTGCTCGATATGCTCGTCGGGAGGCAGCCCGGGCCGGGAGAATCCCACATCGATAGAGCGGTTCGCCAGAGCCTCCGCAATCTGCGCCGCCAACAGTTCGGTGAAGACAAGTTCCACGGCGGGATACGCGTCGCGAAACGCATTGAGGATATCCGGCAGCACGCTGTACATGGCTGAACCGGCGAAGCCAATACAAAGCTTGCCGGATTGACCACGGCCGATGCGCCTGACGTCCTGAACCGCCGTATCGAATTCAGACACGATGACGATTACCCGCTCGAGTAACAATGTACCGGCTTCGGTCAAGCGCAATGGCCTGGCATCACGCTCGAGCAACAGCACACCGAGTTCTTCCTCGAGTTGCCGTATTTGCTGGCTCAAGGGTGGCTGGGCAATATGCAGGCGGTCGGCCGCACGCGTGAAATTGAGTTCTTCCGCAACCACCCGAAAATAGCGAAGATGCCGCATCTCCAGCCGGGCAAACCCGCCACTGGCAGGCGTTGGACGGCGCTCGCCACTGCTTGTGATGTCATTCATGCTGTCTGGCACTCCACCTCCTTGACGAACCCGTGCCCAGCCTTTCAGATTTCGTCCAGTTGCCTGTCCCGGGTTTCAGGAACGAATAGCAAGCACACGACGAATCCTGTGGCGGCGATCAGAACGGGATACCAGAAGCCGGCAAAGATACTTCCGGTTGCCGCCTGAATGGCCACCATTGTCGCCGTAAGCAGTCCGCCGATCCAGCCGTTGCCAATATGGTACGGCAGCGATATGGAGGTGTACCGGATCCGGGTCGGAAACATCTCGACCAACGCGGCAGCCATGGGACCGAAGACCATGCCGGTTACGAACTGAAGATACACCACGAGAAGAACAATCATCGGATAGTTGATCGTCTTCGGATCCGCATTCGCCCTGTACCCGGCTTGTTCGAGCGCGAGTGACAACGCCTTGTCAAAGGTCGATTCGAGTTGGCCGGCATTGGCGGCATCGGCATTGTAAGACGCCAGCGTTTGCGAACCGACCTTGATCACCGCGTGGGACCCCGCAGGCGCGGCCTGGTTGCTGTATGGCACGCCACGACGAACCAGCGCGCTTTTTGCGACGTCACAGGATGAATTGAACTTTGATGTTCCCACAGGATTGAACTGATACGAGCAGTTCTCGGGATCCGCCACGACGACCACGGGCGACCGAGCCTGTGCAGCCTCCAGCGCTGGATTGGCGAAATGCATGAAGCCCCGGTAGACCGGAAACAGCGACAGCGTGCCGATAGCAAGCGCGCAAAGTAACAAGGGCTTGCGTCCGAGCCTGTCACTGAGATAGCCAAACATCACGTAAAACGGTACACCCAGAAGGAGTCCGATTGTCGAGGCGGTCGTCGCGGCTATGGGATCCACCCGCAGCGTGTTTATCAGGAAAAGCGAAGTATAGATCGGGCCGGCGATCGTTATGACGGCCTGTCCGGCCTGCAGACCGAACAGGGCAATCAGAACCAGTTTGAGATTGCGCCAGTTACCAAAACTCTCCCTGATTGGCGCCCTGGATGTCGTGCCGGAAGCCTTCATCTTCGCAAACACAGGAGACTCGTGCAGTTTCATACGAATCCATACGGAAATCGCCAATAGTATGAGCGAGAAAACGAACGGGATTCGCCAACCCCAATTCTCGAAATCCACGGAAGACATTGCCAGACGGCAGACCAGAATCACAACCAGGGACAGGCATAGTCCGAGGACAAATGCAGTTTGCAGCCACGATGTGTATCCTCCGCGTTTGCCGCGCGGCGCATGCTCCGCGATATAGACGGCCGCACCGCCATACTCCCCGCCGATTGCCAGCCCCTGGAGCATCCGCAGGCTGATCAGGAGAACGGGCGCCAGGGTGCCGATCGCGGCATGAGAAGGGAGTATGCCCACGCCGAACGTGGACAGGCCCATGATCAGGATAGTTGCGAGGAACGTGTATTTTCGTCCCACCATGTCACCGAGTCTGCCGAAGACAAGCGCACCGAAAGGCCGGACCACAAACCCGGTTCCGAAAGCGAGTAGGCCGAAAATATATGCCTGAAGGGGTGAAACGCTGGCAAAGAAATTCTTGCCGATGATCGCCGCCAGCGCACCGTAGAGATAGAAGTCATACCATTCGAATACCGTTCCCAACGTCGAGGCCACGATCACCAGGCGCTGGCTGGCATGCTCGACCGCTTCGTGGGGCAGATCCACCGAAGTCTCTGAGTACATTCCTTGTCTCCTCCTGTTTTTGTTCAATCGCGATGTTCGTGTTATCGGCCGCCCGAGACGGCAACGATGGCGGCTGTCACATACGCGGCGGACGGCGATACCAGCCACCGCACGCTCTCCGCGATCTCATGAGCGGTGCCGGCACGACCCATCGGCACCGTTGCGGCCAGGCGTGCCGTGCGATCCGGATCACCGGCGGCGGCATGCAAATCCGTTTCGATGAGCCCCGCGGCAATGGCGTTGACACGGATACCCTCAAGGGCTACTTCCCTTGCAAGTCCCATGGTCAACGTATCGATTGCGCCTTTCGTGGCGGCGTAGTGGACCCATTCGCCGGAGCCGCCGAGTTGTGCCGCGCGCGAGGAGAGGTTCACGATGACGCCGCCGTGCCCTCCGCGCTTTGTAGACATCCGTTTCACAGCCTCGCGCGAGCACAGGAAGGCCCCTATCACGTTGACCGCGAAAACATCCTGCAGCGCTTGTGCCGAGATGGCTTCGACACGCGAGAAGCCACCGGTTACGCCACCGTTGTTGACCAGCACGGCAGGCGCGCCAAACGCCTGATCGACGGTCTCGAACAGACGCAGTACCTCTTCCTCCTTTGCGACATTCGCCTGCATGGCAAGCGCCCGGCCGCCGGCGAGTTGGATGTCGTGCACGACGCGTTCCGCGCTGGCACCATCGCTGGAATAATTGACAACGACGGCATAGCCATCGCGGGCCAGTCCGCGCGAAATAGCTGCGCCAATACCGCGGCCGCCCCCCGTAACGATCGCGACTTTTTCAAGCTGAGACATGTTTTTCTCCGATAACGAGTTGCCAAAGAGGTAACGCCGGTTCGATCCCTGGGTGCGCTCCCCTCTCCGAATGAGAAAGCGTTTACGGGTGTGCGTCCAATAGCATTGACGTCTGAAACCATATTCGGCTCATATGGCGGCTCCCTGTGGGGCCGGCGGCCATCGCTATACGGCTGGCGTCTGAAAGTGGATGCGATTCGTATTGGACAGGCTACTGGCGGCAGCCATAGCATTTCCCATTGCTTGACGACTTGAGGATGGGCAGGCCATGGATACGCCAATTACGATTGCCGGTTCGACCGATTACCGCGACTCGCTGCGTGAGATTTCACAATTTGACGATGACCTGCGCGGGTTTCGTCGCGATCTCCATGCGCATCCCGAACTGGGTTTCAGGGAAGAGCGCACCGCGCGCCTGATTGCCGAGACACTGAGGCAATCAGGATTCGATGAAGTCCATACTCAAATTGGACGCACCGGTGTGGTCGGTGTGCTACAGGGTGCGGCAGGCAGGAAAAGTGTCGCTTTACGAGCGGACATGGATGCGTTGCCGATTCAGGAAACGACGGACGTAGCGCACCGTTCAGTGCATACCGGACTGATGCACGGCTGTGGCCATGACGGACACGTTGCAATGCTCCTTGGCGCCGCACGTTACCTGGCATGCAAGCGAAATTTTCGAGGCAAGGTAACTTTCGTGTTTCAACCTGGCGAGGAAGGATACGCGGGTGCACGCGAGATGATCGAGGACGGCCTGTTCGAGCGTTTCCCCATCGATGAAATCTATGCGCTTCACAACTGGCCGTCCTTGCCGGTCGGTACTGTTGCAATCAATGCTGGCCCGATGATGGCGGCACGAGACGATTTCTGGATTCGCATCCACGGGGTCGGGGGACATGGTGCAATCCCGCACAAGACTATTGATCCCATTGTAGTGTGTGCTGCCGTGGTGAACGCCCTCCAGTCCATCGTAAGCCGCAACGTTGATCCCGGTGCAAGCGCGGTGCTGACCTTGCACTCTGTCAGCGCGGGTACGGTGATCGAGCCGGGCTTACCGACGCAAAGCGTAACAGTGCCATCGGCAGCTGACCTCGCCGGTATAGCGAAATGGTTCGACGAAGCAACCGGAAAGCTGATCCGACGGCGGATCGAAGAAGTGGCCCGAAACTGCGCCGCAGCGTTTGGCGCACATGCTGAAGTCACATACCTTCCTTTTTTGCCACCGACCGTGAACCATGCCGTTTGTTCGCAACTGGTTGTCAACACAGCGTGTGACCTTCTTGGCACGGAGCGCGTACTTGCAGGAATTCCCCCTGGCATGGCTTCTGAGGATTTTTCTTTCATGCTTCAGGCTAAACCCGGCGCGTACTTCTGGCTAGGAGTCGGTGAGGCTGCCCACAGTTTGCACAGCTCGAACTACGATTTCAACGATACTGTTCTTGCGACCGGCGCCGCGCTGCTGGCGTCAATCGCGCAGCGTGCACTGGAAATGGAGTGAGTATCGAAGAGCGTACAGTCGTTGCATATCGACATCGGAGCACAAATGACTACATCGACAAACGGCGGATCTATCGTAGAAGCTTTGGAGACGCTTCTTTGGAACAGGCGCAGCGTCCGGGTCTACAGTGAACTGCCGATCGGGTTGCACTCGATGCAGCGAATCCTCGCGGCTGCCCAGGGCATCACATCGGATGACGGAAAACGTACTGCGCCGTCTGCACATGCACTTTATCCGTTGGAGCTTTTTGTCGTCGTTCGCAGAGTCCAGGGATTGGACCCGGGATTCTACAGATATAGCCCCGAAGATTGCCACCTTTGCGTTGTTGGGCAAGCGCCGATGGACGGCGAATTGCTTTCGACAATGCTCGGCGACGACACATGGCTGGAAGATGCAGCAGCGGTCGTTGTCGTCGCTGCACGGCTTGAGGAGGCCATCAGGCACTTTGCGGAGCAACAGCCGGACGGGATGCGCGGCGCGCGATACGTGCAATTCGAAGCGGGCGCTTGTACCCAGAACATGTATCTGGCAGCCGCTGCCGAAAATCTCGGTTCTGTCGTCGTAATGGGATTCGATGACGGCTGTCTGAAAGAAGTTTTGACTTTGCCAGAAGATACGGATCCCATTGCGCTTTTCTGCATCGGCCATCCAAAGGTGGGCTGATCAATCAGTGTCTATCTGCAAACGCTGGTGCCACCGGCTCAAACCACCTTCGTTTCGGGACTCGTCATGTCCAGCGCAGTGCGTCATGCGTTGATCGATTGCAACTGGAGCCGATAAGGCAGCGTTGCAGGATTGTCTTCGGCCGCGAACGTCAGCGTGATTCCTTGTTTGCCGCGGGTTGCCGGGGTGGCTGCCTCGGTTCCTGTCCGCGCTGCGCCGGTTCTCGCGTGCAGGCGTCCGGGGACATGACATAAGGAACGTCGTCGCGACAGCACGCATAAATCGGAAACCCATATGCGTTCGTGCCGACGATGGTCGTTGGCCCGTGCAGCGGGCATACCGCCTTCATGGCGTCTCCTTGAACTCATCGGTCAATAGCTTCAATTTTACCGCTCGCGCGCAAGTAACGTTCTATGTGCGCACGCATCGCCCTTCCCCCTCCTCGATCCCGCTCATCGCTGTCAGCACACATTCGCCATGCGTGCCGCGCCGCAGCATTCGCCTTTTCGCAGCCGCGATCCAGGGTATGTACCGATTAGCGTACTTGTGTATACATTCGTACTCTGAGATGAACAGAGTAGAGATACTTCATTCGACCGACCGGAAAACGGAGCGCAATACATGGCTGACTATGACGTGATCGTGGTGGGCGCGGGCAATGCCGCACTGGCAGCAGCGGTATCCGCAAAGGAAAACGGGGCCGAGCGCGTGATCGTGCTCGAAAAGGCGCCGCGCGGCATGCGCGGCGGCAACACGCACTGGAGCGGCGGCGTGCTGCGCTTCGCGTTCGACGACCCGCGCGAGATCGGGCCGTTGCTGCCCGGCGTCGAATCGGAGTTCGAGGACTTCTATGCCGGCATCCAGCCCTATCGCCGCGAGGACTTTCATGGCGACCTGATGCGCGTCACGAGCGGCCAGACCGATCCGGTGTTGTCGCGCGTGCTCGTCGACAACTCGAAAGACACTGTCTTCTGGATGCACGAAGCGGGTCAGATCAAGATGGAGCCGGCCGTTAGCCTGACCGGCGTGCGCAAGGGCAATCAGATCATCTGGGCGCGCGGCCTCGTCGTGCGCGCGGAACACGAAGGCGTCGGCTTGTCGCGCAGTTGGTTCGCGGCGTGCGAACGGCTGGGCGTCGAGGTGCGCTATGGCGCCGCGGCGCTCGCGCTGCTGCAGGACGATAGCGGCCGCGTGTGCGGCGTGCGTATCCGCGACGATGACGGCATCCACGAGCTGAAGGGCCGTTCGGTCGTACTCGGTTGCGGCGGTTTCGAAGCGAACGTGCAGATGCGCACGCAGCATATCGGCCCGCTCGTCGGCGCCGCGAAAGTGCGCGGCACGCCGCACAACCAGGGTGATGGACTGCGCATGGCAATGCAGATCGGCGCGATGCCGTGGGGACAATGGAGCGGCTGTCACGCGACGCCGATCAGCGCGGACTGGGGCAACTTCGCGCCGCGCGAGCTGACCGACCGCAGCAATCGCCTGAGCTACCTGTACGGCGTGGTGATCAACCGCAAGGGCAGGCGCTTCGTCGACGAAGGCGAGGACGGGGCAATGTTCACCTACGCGAAATACGGCCGTGCGGTGCTCGCCGAGCCCGGCGCGAAGGCGTATCAACTGTTCGACTCGCAGACCGTGCATCTGCTCGAGCCGCGCTATTCGACGAGTGATCCGATCACCTCGGACACACTCGAAGGTCTGATCGGGCAGCTCGATATCGACGACAAGGCGCAGGCGCTGAAAACCGTACTGGAGTACAACGCCGTCGCGCACGATGCAGCCGACGGCTTCGATCCGACCGGCAAGGACGGCCTGTCGACGCACGGCCTCACGCCCGAAAAAACCAACTGGGCATTGAGGCTCGACAAGCCACCGTTCTATGCGTACTCCGCGACGGGTGGCATCACGTTCACGTTCGGCGGCGTGAAGGTCGACGAACAGGCGCGCGTGATCGGCACCGACTGGCGTCCGATTCCCGGCCTGACAGCATGCGGCGAGATGGTCGGGGGCCTCTTCTACGACAACTATCCGGCCGGCACGGGCCTCGTTTCCGGCGCGACGTTCGGTCGTATCGCGGGCCGCACGTCGGCGCGCGGCTGAGCGGCGGAGACACATCATGGACCGTCAGACGACATCTCCCGACACCAGCGTCGATGCCAGCGTCGCGAGGCGTCTTGCCGAACGCATCGTCGGCTTCGATACGCACAGGATTAGCACGAGCGCACGCGAGGCCGCGCGGATCGCGATCACCGATACGATCGGCGTGACGCTCGCCGGCTCGCAGGAGCCGTGCGCGCAGATCCTGCTCGACACGCCCGGCGTCGCCGAAGCCAACGGGCCGTGCACGATCTTCGGCACAACCCGCAAGACTTCCGCGCTCGACGCGGCGCTGATCAACGGCACCGCGTCGCATGCGCTCGACTACGACGACTTCAGCCAGCCGTTCGGCGGCCATCAGTCGGTACCGCTCGTCGCGCCGCTCATCGCGCTCGCGGAAGCAGGCAAGCGCTCGGGCCGCGCGCTCGTCGATGCCTACGTCGTCGGAATCGAAACGGAAATCCGCTTCGCGCACGCGGTCAATTTCCATCACTACGACAAGGGCTGGCATCCGACCGCGACGCTCGGTATCTTCGGCACGGTCGCGGCGGCAAGTCATCTTCTGCAACTCGACGCAGCGCGCACGACCACGGCGCTCGCGATCGCGGCGTCGCTCGCGTCAGGGTTGAAGGCCAATTTCGGCACCATGGTCAAGCCGCTGCATGTCGGCCACACCTGCCGCAACGGCCTCTTCGCGGTGTTGCTCGCGCAGCGCGGCTACACGGCCAATGCGCTCGCGCTCGAACACAAGCAGGGCTTTTTCAACGCGTTCAATGGACCCGGCACCTACGACGCCGAGCGCATCTTCGAATCATGGGGCGAGCCGCTCGAAGTCGGGAGCGACACGCTCGGGCTCAAGCAGTTTCCGTGCTGCGGCAGCACGCATCCGGCAATCGCGATGGCGCTCGCGCTCAGACAGGAAGCGCGCATCGAGCCGGAGCAGATCGAATCGGTCCTGATTCGCGCGCATCGCCGCCGTCTGCCGCATACCGACAACCCGCAGCCGCAAAGCCCGCTCGGCGCGAAGTTCAGCGTGCAGTATGTTGTGGCGCGCGCACTGGTCGACGGCGCGGTACGGCTCGAACACTTCGAGGGCGACGCGTATCGCGACGCGCGCATCCAGCGGTTGCTCGCGATCACACGCACGGAGCCGCATCCCGACATGCCGGAGAATTCGCCGCATCAGTTCGGCGCCGAAGTCACGGTGACGCTGCGCGACGGCAAGGTGCTGACCAAACGCATCGACAACCTGATCGGCCGCGGTCCCAGCAATCCGATGTCCGCCGACGAGCTATGGGAGAAGTTCGAGGACTGCGCAAAACGCGCGATCGGTCCATCGGAAGCGTTGTCGCTGTACGAACGGCTCGAAGCGATCGATGAAGTCGAGGATCTCAGCACGCTCACGCGCCTGCTGATGAAACGCGCGCTGCCCGGTGCCTGCCGATCGAATGCAACGCAGGCTGCGCCGCAGGTGATCGCGCGGCCCCACAACGCCGAATCGGTCGAGACGTCGTGGGTACCCTGACACACCGACGCGGACGGCAAACACAACACGGCATTTGCATGCAGCAGCACGAGTAAAAGCAGGAGTAGAAGCACGATTACCGGCAGTGATACCAACATCATGGATGGAGACTCCCATGCGGAACGTTTTCCGTTTGACTCGCGGTGCATCCGGATTGCGTGGCGGCGCGTCCGAGGTGCAATGGACGATGCGCGAGGTGAATCATGAATGACGAACTGATCGCCGCGCGGGTCGACCGGCTGCCCGTCTCGCGCTTTCACTGGAAGCTGCTCGCGCTCGTCAGCCTGCCCTTCTTCTTCGACATCAGCGACATCTTCACCTTCTCGTACGCGGCGCCCGCGCTCGTCAAGGAATGGGGCCTGTCGATCCCGGCCATCGCGATGCTGACCTCGGGCGGCTTCTTCGGCATGTTCATCGGCGCGACGCTGGGCGGCATGCTGTCGGACCGCATCGGCCGCAAGCGCGCGCTGATCATCTACGTCGCGTTCTACTCGCTGTTCTCGCTCGCCAACGCGCTCGCGCCCGACGTGCCGATCCTGATGATCACGCGCGTGCTCACGGGCGTCGGCATTTCATCGGCGACCGCCGTGGTGATGGCCTACATCGCCGAGATGTTCCCGGCGCGCTCGCGCGGCACGTGGCAAGGCTGGGCGATGGTGATCGCGCTCACGGGCATTCCGATCACGAGCTGGGTCGCGCGTCTGGTAGTGCCGTCGGGTCCGGACGGCTGGCGCTGGATCTTCGTGTGGGGCGCGCTCGGCATCGTGTTCCTCGCGTTCGCGAAGTTCTTTCCCGAGTCACCGCGCTGGCTGTCGCGCCAGGGCCGGCTCGCCGAAGCGGACGCGCTGCTGCGCCGCATCGAAACCGAAGTCGAGAAGAGCACGGGACCGCTGCCCGAAGCCGTCGCCGCCACGCGCCCGCCCGAAGTGCGCGCGCGCTGGACCGCGATGTTCAAAGGCCAGTACATCGGCCGCACACTGACGCTGTGGGCGATCTGGATTCTGCAGACGCTCGGCTTCTACGGCTTCCAGGCATGGGTGCCGACGCTGCTCGTCCAGCACGGCATCACGATCACGCACAGCCTCACTTACATCACGCTGATCAACGTCGGCGCCGTGCCGGGCGCGCTGATCGCAACCTATCTCGCCGATCGCTTCGAACGCAAGTTCAGCATCGCGGCCGCGGCGTTCCTGATCGCGGTGTTCGGCCTGCTGTACGGCCTCACGTTCCAGCCGGTGCTGATCGTGTCGTTCGGCTTCGTCGTCGGCATGCTGTTGCAGACTTTCGCCGCGCTCTGCTACGCGTACACGCCGGAGCAGTATCCGACCGACATCCGCAATACCGGCGCGGGCTTCGCATACGGGATGGGGCGGCTGGCGAACGTCGCGAACGCGTTCATCATCGCGGCGATCTACACGAACTTCGGCTACGTGTGGGTGTTCGCCTATATCGCGGGCGCGTGGCTGTGCACGTCGGCCGTCACGCTGCTGTTCGGCGCGCGCACTACCGGACGGCGGCTCGAGACCATCAACCCGGTGCCGCTTCACGACGCGCAGAGCGAGCTCGACCGCTCGGCGCTGCGTCCCGGCAATCACTGAGCGTTCACTGCAAGCAAGGCCATCAAACGATGACGACAACCCCGCAACCGATCGCCCGCGCGCTCGCGGAATTCGCCTGCGCGCTGACGCCCGCAGCGCTTCCCGACGCGCTGCGCCGCAAGGCCATGCATCACATCACCGATGCGCTCGGCCTCGGCTTCGCGGCGCGCCGCTATCCGTTCGCGGGCGCGACCCTCGCGGGCATCGCGGCCGCCGGTTCGTCCGGTGCGGCGACCGTGATCGGTGAGCCGGCCACACGCGCGCTCGCGCCGCGCGACGCCGCGCTTGCGAACGGCTTCCTGATGCACGGCCTCGATTTCGACGACACGCATCCGCTCGCGATCGTGCATCCCACGGTCGCTTGTCTGCCCGCCGCGCTCGCGCTCGGCGAGGCGCTCGATGCCGATTGGGACGACATGCTCACCGCCTATATCGCCGGCATGGAAACGGCGATCCGCCTCGGCGTCGCCGTGAAGGGCGGGCTGCATCACGCGGGCTTTCATGCGACGGGGATCGTGTCGCACTTCAGCTCGGCCGTGGTCGCGGGCAAGCTGATGGGCCTCGACGCCGAGCAGTTGACGGCTGCGCAGGGCATCGTCGCGAGCACGGCGGCGGGCGTCCAGGTATTCCTCGAAGAAGGCGCATGGACCAAGCGCCTGCATTCGGGCTGGGGCGCGCTCGCGGGCATCACGGCGGCGCATCTGGCCAAACACGGCTTCGCGGGACCGTCGCGCCCCTACGAAGGCCGCTTCGCGCTGTTCGATTCGCACTTGCAGGCGCACACGGACGACGTCGATCTCGCGTCGATCACACGAGGACTCGGCGAGACGTGGACGATGGAAGGGACCGCGATCAAGCCGTATCCGGTGTGCCATTTCATTCACGGTTGCGCGGAAGCCGCGTTGCATCTGAAGGCAAGCGGTCTGAACGTCGACGACATCGAGACGATCGTCTGCCGCCTGCCCGCGCCGACCTTGCCGATCGTCGCGGAACCGGAGGCCGCGAAAGCGCTGCCGAAAACCGATTACGAGGCGAAGTTCAGCACGCACTTCGTGGTCGCTACCTGTCTGTTGCGCGGACACTTCGGTCTTGCGGAACTGGAAGACGCGGTGCTGCACGATCGCGCGATCCTCGCGCTCGCCGCGAAGGTGCGCTGCGAAGCGCTGCAGGAATGCGATTTCCCGCGCTATTTCCCGGGCGAAGTGAGCGTGCGGATGCGCGACGGCAGCACGCACCGCGAGCATGTGCCGGTGAATCTCGGCAGTGGCGAGCGCGCGCTCGGTGCCGAGGAAATCGAGGCAAAATTCCGTGGCACGGCCGGACTGACGTTGCCACAAGAGAGGGGGAATGCGCTGCTCGATATGCTGATGGCGGGCGGCAGGCGCAAGGTCCGGGCGATCACGAAGCTATTGCAAGCGGTCTAGCCGCGCGTACCGGTCATGCGTACGCCGGGCAGCATCACTGCCCGGCGCTCCACATCAGGTTCCCGTTCCGCCGAACAGCATCTGCAGGCGCAACTCCGTCGCCGCGCCCACATGCGCCTGCGCCGCGCGTTCCGCGCCGTCCGCATCATGGCGCGCGATGCACGCGACGATCTCCTTGTTCTCCTTCAGCCCCGACTTGATGCGCCCCGGCATCGAATAGGTGGTCGTACCGAGCAGATTCAGCGCGTCGATCAGCACGTTCGCGGTCTTGTACAGATACTCATTGTGCGCGGCCGCGACGATGATCTCGTGAAGCCGGCGGTTCAGCCCGGCGACTTCATCGGGCGTCTTCGCCTTTTCCAGTTGCGAGAGCATCTGCTGCATCGACAGGATCTCGATCGGCGACGCCTGTTCCGCCGCGAAGCGCGCGGCGGCGCCGACCAGCACCTTGCGCATTGCGTACAGCTCCATCACCTGCTTCGCCGACAATTGCACGACCACGAAGCCGCGCGGCGGCGCGAAGCGAACCACGCCCTCCGCTTCCAGTCGCTTGAGCGCCTCGCGCACCGGCGTGCGGCTCACCGCGAGCCGCTCGGCGATATCGACTTCACGCAGACGGTCGCCCGATGCCAGTTGCCGGTTACGTATCTCCTGACGCAACTGCGCATAGACGTATTGGGCCAGCGACCCCTGGCCGGTATCGACGGCCGGTTCGTTGTCGCTGACAGATGCGGTAGATTTGTCGATCACGTTGCAACCTTGTTCCGATAGATCCAGTTCACGAGTATAGGCGGATGACCGGCGAGACCATACCCCTGTTCACGCTCGCGCATCAGCGCAGCGCGGACATCAGGCGACGCACCTCGAACGGCCCGCTCATCGCGTCGGCGAGTTCCAGCACCTGCCGCGCGCGCGCCTCGCCCCATGTGTCGGTAAGCAGAGCGGCTGCCTTGTTGCGCACGGCGTCCGCGCCCACCGGACGATGCCAGCTACCGAGCGGTGCCGTGCAGCACGCTTCGATGACCCGGCCATCGCGCAGATGCAGCGCGATTTCGACATGCATCCTGTCGAGTGCGCCCGGGATCGACGCGTCGGCGTTCAGCACGATACGCTCGAGCAGCGCATCGACGTCCGGTGCGAAGCGGCGCGCATCCGTGAACGACGCCGGCACGACCTGACCGTCGAGCAATGCGATGGCCGCCGTGTATTGCCAGGAAAACTTGCCGTCGAGGCCGGTTTCCGGCTTCGGACGGTCGATATACGGCATCACCGGTGCATGCAGTTCGATGCGCTCGATCTGCGCGGCGTCGAAACCGTCGATCCGTGCGCGCGCATCGAGCGCGGCGGTGATCGCATAGTGCGTCGCGAACTGCGACGGGAACAGCTTCCACGACAGTCCCGGTTGCAGCGCGCGGCCCGCGCCCATCGGCGCGAGCAATGCGTCCGCGTCGAAACGCTCGCCGAAATAGCCCTGGCCCCAGCCGCGCGGACCGCCGAGCGCATCCGGTCCCGCGGTGAAACCGCGCGCCGCGAGCAGCGCCGCTTCGAGCCCATGCGACGCCGAATCGCCGCAATGCAGCGCCTTGGTCTGCGAGCCGATGTTCGCGAGCACGCCGCCGCTGCGCGACGCCGCGATGCCGAGCGCCGCCGTCGCGCGTTGCCGGTCGAGGCCGAGCAGGTCCGCGCACGCGAGTGCCGCGGCAAGCGGCCCCACGACGCCGGGCGGATGCAGACTCAATTGCGCGGGCTCGATCTGCTGCGACGACATCCGCAGCCGCCCTTGCGCCTCGATACCCTTCGCGAACGCGCGCAACAGCGCTTCGCCATGCGGCTCGCCGGTTTCCTGCTCGCGCGCTTCGGCGAGCGCCAGCAGCGCGGGCAGAATCGACGACACGGCGTGATTCGGCGGATTCCACATCGGTTCGAAATCGAGCACGTGCATCGACATGCCGTTGATGCGCGCCGCAACGATGGACGGCGCAGCGTAGCCGTGCCCGATCACGCTGGACGGCCCCTCGGCGATGTGCAGCGCCTTCGACAGTTCGGACACGTGCGTCGGCCCCGGCTCGCTCGACCCGGCGACCGCGACGGCCAGACCGTCCAGCACGATCTGGCGCACGCGCTCGATCAAGGCCGGATCGTCGGGCGACCAGCCGAGCACGTGATCGATGAATTGGGCGGCGAGGCTCATGCGGTATCCAATAAGCGCGGTATGCGCGGCCGCGATAAGAGAAACACTGTTCGTTGCTGTTGTCTCATCGCGCCTCCTTCTGATCGGTGTGAACGCGCGATGTGCTTACCCGCACGTTGAGTACGATTGTATACGAAGGAATGCCACTGTGCGGAGACTTTCAATGGAATCGCGCGCCGGCGTCAGCCGCGCCCGTCACGCCAATAACCCAGCGCGATGCAAACGAATATGAGCGCTCCGGGAAGCAGCGGGTGCGCGATGCCGCCGCACACGCAACCGCCGAAGAACAGCACAAGCACGATGCCGAACGATGCGGCGGCCACCCAGTCGCGCGAAATCGCGGCGTAACCGAACCGCACCGTATTGCCGGTCACGATGCCGGGATAGCGTCCGTTGAAATCGAGGTAGCCGATGATCTCGACATAGGCCGCCGCCGCGGAGCGTAGCGCGGCGCGGGTGATCGACTGCGCCAACGTGCCGTCTGGCGTGTGAATGCTGGTCACTGGCGGTGTCTCCGCTGTCCGTGCGAGGATGGTCTGGCCGGATGAGTCTATCGATCGCAATGCGCAGAGTGCGCGATGTGCGACGAGCAAGCGTCATACCGGAGTGAACATGGGAACAGTCGATGACAATACGAGCCTTCAAGCACGTACCGCACGGCGACGTCAGCGAGCAATCGAGAAACGCAATAAAAAGAGCGGCCACAAGGGCCGCCAGGGGAGTCGTGCCCGCGGAGGGCCGCTCAAAGCCATGCCGCGAAGGGCGAACGGGCAATGGCGTACTGCAACTCGACATGCAACCCGACGGCAGCGCGCAAACAGGCTGCCGAAGTCATTGCGCGCAGGCGTATCGGAATCAGGCGCGCTGGCTGGCCGATTCGGCGTCGGTCATCAGCACCGTCATCGTTCCCGCGCTCAACGCCGCCGAGATGACTGCGAGACGATCGGGCGGACAGTCGACGAGATCCACGCTCAGCGACTCCCGTCCGCCGGCGCAGTTCACGTGCGCGGACCATCCGCATACCTGCACGTGATGTTCGATCAGACTTTTCCATACTGCGATGACGCGCAGTGATCCTGGGCTCGCATAGATAGTCAGACGTTTTACGTTCACGGCTTCAACACGGCAACACGCTGCGCCTCGGGTTCGGACCACACGTGTTTTGCATTGACGAGAACTTCATTGAGAGTAGATCAGCTAGCTTTCAGTACAAAGCGTCACCGCCTGTTCGTAACAGTATGCTTACGGACGCGCGTCGGCGCGAATACGCATCACCGTCTGGCGTGACGTACCGAAGCGGCGCGCGACTTCGCTGACCGACTGCCCTCTGCCGAGCGATTGCAGTATTCGCTGACGCTGCTGTTCGGACAGCGACAGCGGCCTGCCCGTGTGCTTGCCGGCCGCGCGCACGGCGGCAAGACTGTCTCGGCTGCGCAGGCTGCGGCAGGTGGCATCGAGTCGCACCAGCGCGCGCAACGCCTTCACCGCCGAAGGCTCCGGACGTCCCGCGAGATCGGTATGACCCATTTCGACGCATCGCAGCAGTACCTCGGCTTTCCGGTATTGCATCACGGTTGAAAGAATGTCGCGCGCGTTGCAACCGAGCGCCGCCAACTCCAGTACCACCAGCGTGTCGCCTGGCGCTAGCCGCCTTAACAGGCTCTGCAGTTCGGGCCGTTCGCGCGCCTGCGTATAGGTCGATAAATCCTCGGCCGCGAGGCGCGCAAGCGTGACCATGTAACCGGCCTTGTCGAGCCGGATCAGTGCCTGCTCGCGCCTCGCTGGGTCGCGCGCATCGAACAGGTAGATATGAACTTTTTTTACTTCGCCTTTTTGCGCCATCGCAATCCGCCATTCGCCGAATTTCAGTATCGGTTCCTTATCCATGCCACCCGCGGACGCGGCCCGGACTCGCCAGCATCAGGGCTGGCGCTGGCCGGCCTGATGCTGCGGCGGCTTCTGGTTCTGTTGCTGCTGGCCGGTTTCGCGGCCCGGTTGCGCAGGGTTGGAAGATTGGTGGTTCGCGCCTTTATCCGGGTTCATGTGCTTCTCCTTGATGAGGTTGCGGATTTGGCCCATGTTCTGCGACAGACCATCGTGAAGGTCACGCAATACGCGTTCCCGAACGTCCGCGCCAATGTCGCCTGTTTCCTGCAATGATTGCATCGCGCATCGCGTAAGCGGACCGTAGACGGGTTCGACAAGCATCGGCACGAGAGGCATCAACGGGCACTGCCATGCCTGGTGGCACGAGGCGGTAGGCACGGGTCAGATTGCCGTTGTCGCTCGCAATGGCGAGCAGTGGCATTTCGGTTAATTCATGCTTTGCATATGAAATCGAAGAGTCTATTCGTGGTGGCTGGATCTGCTGCTATTCGCGCAATGTATTGCGTGTGCGAATTTTCGGTTGGGGGGGATTGCACGAATAGATTTCGATCTGCCACCCCCCTTTTTTATTCTTGCATTTTTCTATTGTTTTTACTTCACGACCAACGGTGTAAATATCAATTTTCTTGACTATTCCAATTACCTAACTATTTGCGAGAATTGACCTATCATTTACGAACCCAATAAAGTGGGGCCGTCAATCGATATGGCAATTCATAGGCATAAGGATCACCCGCACGAGAGCACGGCATCACATATCGATTTCCCCGGTGTTCTGAATCGCTACCAACGCGGTCTGCTGTACGGCGGCGGCATCATCACCTCCATTGTTCTTGCGTTCGTAACCGGCGTCGTACTGTATTCGCTCGTGAAGGATTACATCGCCGAACGGTATGCGGAATTCGTGTTGCACGACACGCTGCTGCAACTGGAATTACGCATAAGAGACAGCGGTTTTCGGGCGAGCATCGCGCATGAGGAAGCTGTTTGGGGTAGTCGTCCGGTGCCGGAAAGATCATTCATCGACAGCTTCTCGGAGAACGGCGGTCGCATCGTTTTGCAGCGTAATGGCCGCTTCGCGCCGATGCTGGTGCTCGGTGACATTACGGCCAGGAATACTGTCGACGCGTTGACGCCGTATCTCGCGATGTCCAAGGAGTTCTCCTCGTGGGTCGGCGCTTATGCGCAGGAACTAGGCTACGAGAGGCTCGGCTACTTCTATGCCTATAGCCCCGACCGCAGTTTCGTCGCGTTCATGCCCGCGCCGAGGAATGGCACGCCGATCGAATCAAGCCATGCCACGAGTGTCCATGATCTGCTCGATCATGTCGCGCCCGATCTCGGTGATCTGAGCGATCCGACCACCATTGCCAGACTGCGCACCGATCCGCATCCCGTATGGCAACCTCCGTCGCCTGGCCTGCTCCTGGAAGGGCCGGTGATTCGAATGTCGCAAGCCGCTTTCTTCGACGGCAAGCCAGTCGTCGTGTTTGCCAATAATTTTCCGGTCGGGGTGCTGGAAGCGATGCTCCCGGTGGGTCAATACGATGCGGTCTCCCTCGTGCTCGATCGGCAAGGACACATCTTTGCCAGCACGGACTCCAATGCAGGCGACCAGGACAGCCTGACCAATAGAATCAGGCGTTCGAACGCATGGAACAACGAAACGGGAAAGATCCAGTTGCGCTTTCACGACGGCCTGTTCGTCATCAGCAATCGGCTGAAGATCACCGACTGGACATTGATCTATGCGTTTTCCTGGCGAACCATCGTGGTCGAACTGTGGCCGAAACTGGCCGGCTATTGTGTCGCGCTGCTGCTGTTGATCGGCATTTTATGGAGCGTTTTGCTGCTGCTGGATCGGAAGATCTTCACGCCGGGCTACCTGCGCTCGCAGCGTGTATTCGAAAGCGAAGAGCTCAATCGGACCATCATTTCGACGACGCCGTTTGGCCTGACACTCCTGTCGCTCGATAGCGGTGACGTGCTACTGGAAAACGACGTGATGCGCGCGTATGAGGCCAACAGTTCGCCGTCGGACGTGCCTCTGCACGTGCAAATGATCAATCACTTCAAAAAGGCTACCCGAAAGCCCCCAGGGCAAGCGCACCTGGAGATCCCGCTGAAACTCAAGGATGGGAGCGTTTGCGACCTCGAAGTAGGTCTGGTCGCGACCAAATACCAGGGTGCCGACGCATTGCTGTGCAACTTCTCCGATATCACTGCCCGCAAGGCAATCGAACGCACATTGCAGGAAGCACGGATAGCGGCAGACGCAGCCAACCAGGCGAAATCAGTGTTCTTTGCGATGATGAGTCACGAGATCCGCACGCCGCTCAACGCCATCCTCGGCAACCTGGAACTGATGGCGCGCTTGCCGCTCCCGGAGCATCAAAGCGATTATCTGCATTCGGTGACCACGTCATCGAAGGTGCTGCTGGCGATCATCAATGACATTCTCGACTTCTCCAAGATCGAATCCGGCCAGTTGAACATCGAGGTGATCCGCTTCGATCTCGTCGAAGTTATCGAACAGACTTGCGCTATTTTCGCGCCGGTTGCCGGAGAGAAAGGTCTCCAGTTCGAACGCATGGTGGATGACGGCCTCGCTGCGCACTATCTCGGCGATCCGAACCGGATCCGGCAGATCGTCGCCAATCTGTTCAGCAACGCAATCAAATTTACCGCCGCCGGCAAGGTGATGATCGAGTTGTATCGCGAAGACGATACTCGTGACGATTCGCCCATTGTCATCGACGTCAGTGATACCGGCATCGGTATGACGCCCGAGCAGCAGAAGGGGTTGTTCCAGACGTTCTCGCAAGCGGATTCTTCGATCGCAAGACGATATGGCGGAACGGGCCTCGGCCTCTCGCTCTGCAAACGGCTGACCGAATTGATGGGCGGCAGGATCGAGATCAGGAGCGTACCGAATGAGGGCAGCACTTTTGCAGTGACGTTGCCTCTGAAAGCCGATCGCAGCGAGGCGACGGCCAGACCGGACCAGGAACCTGACGTTCAGCTCAGCGTGTCGGGTGAGGTTCCAACGATCGAAATACTGGTCGCCGAGGATAACCCGGCCAATCGGGCGCTGATGACCGCGCAGCTCGGTGCGCTCGGCTACCGGGCCAATGTCGTCAATAGTGGTAGTGCCGCGGTGGCCCGCTTCGCCGAACGTTCGTATGACATGGTTCTCACCGACCTCAATATGCCGGGCATGGACGGCTATGCGTTGGCCGAAACTCTTCGGCTACAAGGGACGGGAGTGCCGATCGTCGCGATCACGGCACATGCCGGGGATGACGAGCGCCGGCGTTGCGACAAGGCCGGAATCGATGCGGTGTTAATCAAACCCGCACTGCTTGATGAAATTGACCGGACTATACGGCAACTGATCGACAAGGCAAAAACAGCGAGGCGCCCGGCAGTGGTCTGGGATGTTGCTCAAGGTCCGCTTCCGGAGGATGTTCATAGTGCGCTCGCGCATTCCACGCATCGATCGATTGCAGCCGTTAGCAGCGCGCTTCAGTCCGGCGATCGGAAGGTCGTAATGACGCATCTGCATTCGCTGCGCGGGTCGTTCGCGGTAATTCATGAAACGGAACTCGCCGACATGTGCCGGACGATGGAAGAACTGGCGCGGAACAACGAGATGATTCCGATCTCCGACATGCTGAAAAGCTTCGAAATACTGGCCGAAGCGGTGCTGCAAAAGCGGCGTACCAATCCGGCAGCGACTGGCTTCGAGGAAAAGCTTTGACAGTTTCATGCCGTCGAAGCATGCGCTCCATGAAACATATGAACGGAAGCCTGGTCCTGAATTGATGGGGTTGATGTGACCGGACAAAGAACGGAGGTTACCCGTGTTCGCAATACCAAAACGCGCTCTTAGTTGACGTTCGTTGACGCGCGCGCAATTCGCGATCAGTTACTCTATCGGTAATTCCGGGTCAAGATACGTACCAGTACTGGTGATGTACGGCATGAGTCAGCAATTGCTGGATTCGATTTCGTTCTCGCACGATGGGACACGGTACTGCATCAATTTAAAGTCCAGTCCGATATAAACAGATTGTCTGACCAGTCTACGTACCTGGGCCACCGCCCAGTCGTTAACCACCTATGTGGGGTTTGTAATGCCCGTCATTACATCGCGGGAAACAGGAAAACAGCCTTGCGATGTACTGGTATCCGATTACGCGATGCCCGGCGGCGATTATGGCGACGGCATTACGTTATTTTCGTTTTTGCGGCGACGGTATCCGGCAATGAGAATTGTCGTATTGACAATGGTTGACAATCCAGGCGTTATCCGGTCTCTACTCAAACTCGACATTCAATGCATTCTGAGCAAGGCCGATACGAACGACCATCTGTTGGCGGCGGTTCACGGCGCATATGCAAATGGTCGTTATTTTTCGCCCGCCATTTCGAAGATTGTCTGGCAGCTCGACATTGAATCTGTGGGTTCCGGTAACCGGGCGCTCACTGCGCGCGAATCCGAAGCCATTCGGCTATTCGTATCGGGACTTTCTGTCAACGAGATTGCCGCACAACTCAAGCGCGGCAAACAGACCATCAGCTCACAAAAGACCAACGCGATGCGCAAACTTGGAGTAGAGACCGACACTGAACTGATCAAGTACTCGATCGGTGCGGCGCTCGCGGAGGAACCGGATAACGGCATCGGCAAGGATTGGCCGGACAACGCGAAACCCGACGAAAGCTAACAACCCTGTTCCGCGCCCGCGGGAAACGACCAGCGGGCAGGAGTCCGGCATTACCCGCCCTCACGCGGCGCTTCAACCTTTTCCGGGCTCAACGCCAAAAACACTCTGCACGGCTTCGAATCGAGAGCTCACGTTCAGCTTTTCGAAAACGTTCTTCATGTGCCATTTGACTGTCTCGGGCGCCAGTTTCAATGATTTGCCAATTTCCTTATTCGACAGGCCGCGAGCGACGTAGCTGAGTATTTCGAGTTCTCTCGCGCTGAGGGAGCCCGACGTCACCTTCGTGCGCTCATACTTCGGTAACCGGGATGACGCATTGTCAAACTCATCGAAAGCCGACAGTAACTTGTCGATGTAAGCAGCTTCCACTGTAGAGACTTCCGATGGCGTTCGACGGAAACGTTCCAGTAACGCACGCATCCGCGGCCCTTCGTCCACAAAGCTATTCACCATGCCAATCGCGTTCCCGATCCGCAGCGCGTTTCCCAGTACAGAAAACGCCTGTTCGGAAGCACCGTTCTGTTCATACGCGAGTGAAAGCAGCAGCAAAACAACAGCTTCGGAATAGCGCCACCCCAATGCAGCCAGACTGTCCAGTAGCCGAGAGAGAAAATCGACGGCATGCTCCGCGGCATTCTCCGCGAGCAGAACCTGGGCCTGCAGCAGACAGTAGCTGACCCACGTTTCCATGGCCGATCCCTGTCGCCCTTCGCACATCATCGGCACGCTAGCGCTCAGTTCGTCGGCTATCTGTCTCGCCTCCACGACGTTGCCGTCGGCAACGAGCTGTCTCACCGTTTCGGCATCGCACGCCAGCTTCAAACGCAACCATCGACGGGTTATCGCAACCTGCCGACCGTCTTCGAGGACAGCGAGCGCCGTTCCCTTTTCACCGTCACGCCACAGCAGGCGCGACGCGGAAAGCGTATATCGCATCAACGCTGCGAGCGGCGCGGTCTCCAATGCAACGGTCATGCGACCCGCGATCATCTTCCGCGCGTTGGACAGTTCATTGCACTCGTAGTAAATCGATGCAAGACAGCCGGCCAACGCAGCGACTCCTGCTGACGACTCGCCTTGAATCTCTGCGGAGCCCCGCAGCGTCACCTCGAGAATCCGTTTGGCGTCAGGAAGTTCGCCATGGATCATCGCGGCAAGCCCGAACATCGCGTCGCGAAACAAATCCGATGAGTTCGGTTTCTGCCCGGGTTCTACGTGATTGACCGCGGTTCTCCACGCGCGGAAGATCTGGTTGAACTGCCCTCTATACACCAGCCCGAAAATTTGCGCGGTTTGCGCATAACGCCGCACCCACGGCGCAGCAGGTACTGTCGACGCTTCAACGGCACGCCCCAGTTCGAGCGCGCGTTCACTATCGTCGTTCGTGCCGGCGATCACCGCTCTGATCGCGTTGATCTCAGCCCATGCCGTGTCTTCGACCAGCGCCGGATCATCGCGCTGCATACGGTTGAAATCATCGGCAACCGCATTGATTTCCTTCGACGCGCGGGCGGTTTCCAGCGAGACTGCGAGAGCCCACGCTTTCGCAAGACGCAAACGTCGCCGTCCGACGATGACATGCGGCGGCAGCTTGCCGATCCAGCCCGGCAACAGGTACGGGTCGCCGCGTTCGAGCATCTCCATCGCGCAGTTCTCAGCCCACTGCGCTGCCTGCTCGATATCGCCCGCGGCCAGAGCGTGCCGGACTGCCTCGGACCACAGACGCGCCCGCGAGAACCATTGACTTGCCCGCCGATGCAGCAACGGGACTTCCTGCGGCATCTGACGAACAAGACGCCGCCTGAGCGCATCGGACAGCAACGAGTGATAGCAATACCAGTTTTGTGTTTCATCGAGCAGCCGGATGAATACGTTATGCCGCTCGAGCCACGCGAGCTTTTCGCCGCTTCCACCTTCACCCACGACCTCGTCGCACAGTGTCGCGGTAAACCGATCGAGAATCGACGTGTGCAGCAGAAACTTCAGCATGTGCGGCGGCAAATGCACAAACACCGTGTCGTTCAGATAATGATCGACTCCAGAGCGGGATCCGGCGAGGTTGCTGGCAAGCGTGGCCGCATCACCGACCTGGTCCAATGCAAGAGAAGCCAGTTGCAAACCGGCTACCCATCCCTCGGTTGCCCTGTTCAACAACTCGACACTGCTCCGTCCAAGCGGCACGCTACCTGCGTGGTCAAAAAATGCCTGGGCATGATCGATCGAGAAACGCAGATCGTCGGCATTCACGCGCGTGAGTTTGTCGGGCGATCGCAGTTCGCCGAGCGTCAACGCCGGCTCGCCGCGCGCGCCGAACAGAATGTGCAGGTTGTCCGGCGCATAGCGCAGCAAGCGGGACACGATCGCAAGAACGGGCTTTGCGCTCAGGCGGTCGACGTCGTCGAGTACGAGGAAAACACTGCGGCGGTATGCGGCGATTCCATTCAGAAGCACTGAAATGATCGTTCTGACCGGCGTGCGTGCATCGTTATCGAGGAGTTGCTGGGCCTGCCACGCAATGTCCTTCGATGCGCGAGAAAGTGCCGCCACCAGATAGGCGCCAAATTGCTGTGGATCGTCGTCTTCTCCATCGAGACTGAGCCATGCGACGGAACGCCTCTTTCTCGACTGCACCTCACTCCAACTGGCAAGCAGGGTTGTCTTGCCGAAACCCGCGGGCGCAATCACGAGCGTCACATGCTGCGGGCGTCGTTCATCGAGCAATCTGAGCAATTCTGGCCGTTGCACGCAACCCGCGGGAAGACGCGGCGGCATCATCTTGGTCTGGATCAGCGATACGATCCATTCCTGATCCAGGCTATTTGAAGGTGTATTCATGACTGTTCCTCTCACTGGTTATCCGCGAGAGGCATCGACGGATCGCCGTGAGTGATTTGTAAGATACGCTGAACTTTGCTACGACTCAATGCAGACCTGCGCGATGAAGCCCAGTCCACCCGGCCGGCTTACGGAAATGGTTTCAGGCTCCCTGCGCCGAGCTGTCATTCCGTTCGACATGAACTTCCGGCTCGGCGCATGCGGATGTTTCCGTTTCCACGCTACTCACGTCAACCTCGTCCAGCCGGTATCCGTGTGTATAGACGGTCGTCAAACGCACGCCGTTCTCCGGAGCCAGGGCCAACTTGCGCCGGAGCCGATAGATATGTGTATCGATCGTGCGGGAAGTACTGTCCAATTCGCGGCCCCAGGAAAGCTTCGCCAGAAGTCGTTTGGAAACCACCCGGCCCACGTTCGCGAAGAAATACGCGGCAACGTCAAATTCCTTTTCTGTCAATACGATCGGTTTGCCGTGAAGAAACACATTGCGCTGGGTTATTTCGAAGACGTACGGTCCGACTGTTATCGCGCTTTCGATCTTCTCGCTGCGCCGGGTACGACGCAATAGTGCGCCCATCCGCGCAACCAGCTCTCTTGCCCGGAACGGCTTGATGACGTAATCATCCGCGCCGGCGTCCAGTGCGTTCACGATATCGACTTCCAGAATTGCGCTGGTCAGGAAAAGCACGACCGGGTCGCGGCCCAGGTTGCGGCGTATCCAGTACAACACGTCGAATCCGCTCACGCCCGGTAATTCCCAATCGAGCACTACGAGATCGACCTCGTTGGCCTCCAGAAAAGTTATCGCCTCCTGGCCCTGGCCAACCTTATTGACCGTATGTCCGGCTTGCCGGATTGCCCTTTCGACGACATCAGCTTGTATGAGATCGTCTTCCACCAACAGGATATTCATTTATCACCTTTTTCTTTCGTCCCGACACCGGAGAACCTGCTTACCTCGTCGAATGCGCCGAAAAGTATTTATGAAAGTTACACGCGATAAACGATCGAACTCGAGCCGTCACTGAGGGTGCCTCCATATGCTTTGTGAACTTTGTGAAACACAATAGAGGCAGTCGGGTTCCAAAGCCCCCCCTTCGGGGAGGGGATCTGGCGTTTTCGAAGGGGGGGCGATTTACAGAGGGCACCCCCCTCCCGAGCGACGCAAAGAGCCGGAGCGCGAAAAGGCAGACGGATTGCCAGGGCTATTCCGTCTGCGCCCCGGTCGCGGGTGAACAGATCGGCGAACTCGTCGGGAAGGCACGGGCATAGTTCATCAGCCAGTTGTCTAGCGCCGGAAAATTGCATAAAACACATTAATTCGCTAGCCTGTCCGGCATACCCATCCACGTCGACACCTGTCCCATGAAGGACATCTTCGCCCTGCGCCTGTATACCCGCGTCGCCCGCCTGGCGAACTTTTCCGCGGCCGCGCGCGAGTGCGGCCTGTCGCAGTCGCAGGCCTCGCGCATCATTGCCGAGCTGGAAAGCGAACTCGGCGTGCGGCTGCTCACGCGCACGACCCGCGCCGTCGTGCTGACCGACGCGGGCGCGCAGTTTCTGTCGCGCATCGATCCGATCCTCGCCGCGCTCGACGAAGCCGAGCAGAGCGTGCGCGAAGGCGGCGAGTTGCGCGGCATGTTGCGCATGAGCATGCCGAGCAGCATCGCGACACGCGAGGTGATTCCGCGGCTCGCGTCGTTCGTGGCGCTTCATCCCGATCTGCGTATCGAACTGATGCTAGGCGACCGTCCGCAAGACCTCGTGCGCGATGCCGTCGATGTTGCGATTCGCCTCGGCCGCCTCGTCGATTCGACGGCAACGGCACGCCTCATCGCGACAATCCCGCGCGTCGTCGTCGCGTCGCCCGCCTATCTCGACGCGCACGGCGCGCCGTCCACGCCGGACGCGCTCAGTCAGCACCGCATCGTCGGCGGCCCGGCATCGGCCGTACCGACCGCGTGGCGCTTCACACGCGGTCAGGACGAAATAACAGTCGATCTCGACGCGCACTTCTGGACCGACGAAAACGAAGGCGCGGTGGCCGCGGCAAGCGCGGGACTCGGCGTCACATCGACGAGCGAATGGGCATGCCGGCGCGAGCTCGGCGATGGCTCGCTCGTGCGGCTGCTGCCCGACTGGCAGCTCGCAGGCATTCCCGCCCACGCCTATTTCCCGATGGGACGCGCGACCCGTGCCGCGGGCCGCGCGGTCGTCGAACACCTCGTTGCCGATTTTCTACGCGACGCCGCCGCCCGCCGCTAGCGTGCTCCGCGCAAGCGAGCCCCTCCATTGATGCATACGGCACATAAGAGTTAGCCCGAATCGGGGGCTACCGGCCGGACCTCGCGCGCCCTATCTTTCCGTCAACCCACCGCGACACGAGCATCCATGACGCGCAAGTCGGCCGGCCACGCAACGCTTTCATCTTCTGCGAGATCATCATGAGCAAGACCACACCCGAACAGAACAAGGCCCTCGTTCTCGAGGCTTTCGACACGCTCTTCAACCAGCGCGACTATGCGGCGGCGCAACGCTTCTGGTCCGATCGCTACATTCAGCACAGCGCGCACATCGCACCCGGACGCGAGGGCCTTTTCGCACTGGTGCGCACGCTGCCGGACGCCCTGCGCTACGAGAACCAGTTGATCGTCGCGGAAGGCGACTACGTGATCGCGCATGGCCGCTTCGCCAATAACGGCCGCGCGCGTGCGTGGATTGCCGCTGACATCGTCCGCATCGAAAACGGCAAGCTGGCCGAGCATTGGGACGTGTTGCAGGAAGAAGCGACGCGCGCCGAATCTGTCAGCGGTCTGCCGATGTTCGGTGACCGCTTTGCTGTTTGACGACATGACGCCTGGAGGGCTCGAAAATGAAACTGACCGGCAATACGATCTTCATCACGGGTGGCGGTTCGGGCATTGGCCGCGGGCTGGCCGAGGCGCTGCATCGGCGCGGCAACAAGGTCATCATCGGCGGGCGCAGGCCCGGCGTGCTCGACGAAGTGATCGCCGCCAATCCCGGCATGGCGGCCATCGAAATCGACGTCGGTAACGCGTCAAACATCGAAGCCGTCGCCGCGAAGCTGATCGCGGACTATCCCGATCTCAACGTGCTGATCAACAACGCGGGCATCATGCTGCTCGATTCCGCTGCCGGGCGCATCGACGACGCACGGATGGCCGCGACGATCACCACCAATCTGATGGGCCCGATTCGCGTGACGTCGGCATTCGTCGAGCATCTGAAAACGAAACCCGATGCGGTGATCGCTTACACGACGTCCGTGCTCGGCTTCGTGCCGCTTGCACTGAGCGCGGTCTATTCGTCGACGAAGGCAGCGCTTCATTCGTACGTGCTGTCGCAGCGCTTCCTGCTGAAGGACGCGGGCGTGCGAGTACTCGAAATCGCGCCGCCGTGGGTCCGCACGGACCTGCTGAACAGCCGCGACGCCGAACAGGCGATGCCGCTCGATGCGTTCATCGACGAGACGATGGTCGCGCTCGGCACCGATACCGACGAAGTTCTCGTCGAGAATGCGCGGATGCTGCGTAACAACCCGGGGCCAAACGAGCATGCGCTCGTGACGGGTTTCAATGAGCAGTTGACGGCGTTGCTGGCCGGTTAGAACGGCGCCGGGGCGGCTCAGGCCCACGCTCCGGCAGTCGATCGGTCATTCCGGTGCCGATATATTTCGCCCCACCAGATACTTTTCCACTCCTTATGCCGGGTGCTTTTCATACTCGACACATCGCATCCCGGCGCGTCATACGGATCATCCAATCCTTAACAGAACCTTAGGAACCAGGTAGCAGGAAATAAAAAAAGCGAATCACACAACTGACTTCTTTGCGCTTCAAATTCGTCCTCGCATTACCCAATATTTCGTGGCAAACAACAGGACGAGACATGAAGACGATCAGGAATTGGAAGCATAAGCAAAGCGCGATTTGTGCAGCCATCACGCTGCTCGCGGGACTGCACACGGCAACCGCGGCGGCGTCCGACAATCACGATCATGACCGCGATCGCGACCACACGCCGGTCAAGCATGTGCTGCTAATCAGCTTCGACGGTCTGCACGAACAGGATGTCGCCCGTTGCATCGGCTCGAACACCTGCCCCAATCTTGCTCTGCTGGCGAAGTCGGGCACGACGTACGCCAACGCTCACACGCCGGGCCTGTCGGATTCGTTTCCCGGACTCGCGGCGCTCGTGACCGGCGGTTCGCCGAAATCCGCCGGCCTCTTCTACGATGTCTCCTACGACCGTACGCTTTATGCGCCGTCCGACGGCAATTGCACGGGCAAGACGGGCTGGAACGTCGTATTCGATGAAACTACCGGCATCGATGCGGAGAACGGCGGAGCACTCACACATCTCGACGGCGGTGGTGCGTTCAATCCGCAAGCCATTCCGCATGCGTTGATCAATGGTGTCTGCACGCCCGTGTATCCGCACAATTATGTGAAGACCAATACGGTTTTCGAAGTGGTCAAGAGCAAAGTGAATGGCGCTCGTACCGCGTGGGCCGACAAGCATGCGTGGGGCTACGACTGGGTCAACGGACCATCCGGCACCGGCGTCGACGATCTTTCGCGCACCGAAATCAATTCGCTCGATCCGGCGACCCATACGAATTACCTCGACACCTACACGCATACGGAGAAGTTCGACAATTACCATGTGCAGTCGCTGATCAACGAGACCGACGGCAAGGATTCGACGGGTCAGGCAAGCGCCGCTGTTCCGACGGTGTTCGGCGCCAACTTCCAGACGCTGAGCGTCGCGCAGAAAGCCACCGTCGCAACGGGCGGCGGCTATCTGGATGCGAGCTTCACACCGGGTCCGCAGGTCGCCGGCGCGATCGCCTATCTGGATGACGCGCTGGGGCGCATCGTCTCCGAACTGAAACAACGCAACCTTTATGCGTCGACGGCAATCATCGTCACGGCGAAACATGGCCAGTCGCCGAGCGATCATTCGACGCTCGTGAAAAACGGCGACACGCTGACCAGCCTGCTTGAAGCAAACAACTACCTGGATCCGAACGGCAAATTCGGGCAGGCCAGCACGCAAAGCGGCAACCTGAACGACGGAACGGGGCTCGTCGGCACCGGCTTCGTGCAGACCGATGACGTCGGCCTGATCTGGCTGCGCGATCAAAGCCAGCTCGCCGCGGCCGTGAAGACGCTGAAAGCCAACCTGAGCTGCAACGCACCCGGCATTTGCGCGGACGGCCCGCAGGCTTACATCCTGTATGGCCCGCAACTGGATAACTGGTTCGGCGATCCGGCGCGCGGCCGCACGCCCGACATCATCGTCCAGCCGAACCCGGGGGTCATCTACACGTCGAGTACATCGAAGGATGAAGAGCATGGCGGCAATGCGCCCGATGACAGTCATGCCGGTCTCGTGGTCTACGTGCCGCACGCTCACCACGCGGGACGAGTCAGCAACGAGCGCGTGCTCACCACGCAGGTGGCGCCGACGATCCTGCGCCTGCTCGACCTGAAGCCTGAACTGCTGCATGCCGTCGCCGTCGAGGGGACGCGTGCGCTGCCGGAGTTCGATCGCAGGGATTGAGCTCCAACGTCATTCAGGTATTCGGGCCGGATTCAACTGACTCGAAGCAATGCTCCATACCCCCAGCGCCCCAAAAGCAGAAAGCCCCACCGCCACCCGTGGGGCTTCAAAAAGGACTCGCGGCACGACACCGCGAGTCCAGCGCTTTCACGAAACGGCTGTTACTTCACATTCGGGAAAGCCGGCCAGGACGAAGCCTGATCGCACAACGACAGCTTCGGATTCTGCGAGACGATCGTCGCCGCGGGATTCGTGTCGCCGGCGGCTCCCGCATCGTCGCTGCCATTGACGGTCAGGTTCAGCGTGTTCGTCGGGGTCGTGTACTTGCCCGCGCCGCTCGACGTGTTCGTCAGGATACCGCCCGAACCGTGCGCGAACGACTGACCAATCAGGCTCACGTTCGCGCCGAGGTTCAGCGTGGCGTTGGCCGCCTTCGACTGCGACGAACCGTCGGTCGAGCCGATGTTCACGACAGGCTTGCTCAGGTTCGAAATAGCCAGCACGACGTCGTTGTCCGCGACCACGTTGTCCATGTTCAACTGGATCACGCTCTGCGTATTGGCGTAAGCGGTGTCGGCATGCAGACCACGGAAGGTCAGGTTGCCGCCGCCGTTCTTGCCCGCGGCCTTGTTGGCCGGAATGTTCATCATGCGGATATTGTTGAGGTTGATGTCGTGGAAGCTCGGCACCAGCCAGCCCAGACCCGTGTACGAAATCGGGTCGGCACTCGGGCCCGTGTAGTACATGTCGAACACGAGGAAGTCCTTCACCCCACGCATGCATGCGCCGTCGTAGTAGATGTTGCTGACGTCGCCGCCGCGCGCCTGACCACTCTTGATGCGCAGGCCTACGATGCCCATGTCCGTCGCCGAACTGGTGCCGTCGTAGATGTTGTCGAAGTAGTTGTCGTAGAAGTGAATGTTCCGCACACCTGCATTGGTCGGGCTGCCGATCGACAGGCCGTGACCGTTGTAGTTATGGTTGTGCGCAACCGTAATACCGTAGGTGCGGTTCGACGAAACGTCGCGGTTGCCGTCGATGCCCCATGCCATGTTGGCCGCCGCCGAACCGTTCTGCGCACCGTGCGTGGCGCCCGGACGCGGATCCTGCAAACCACCCTTGAATGCGACGTTGTCGTCGGACGGGCTCAGGAAGTTGTACACGATCGCCACGTTCTTCACGTAGCCGTCGAAGTAGACCTGGCCTGCGGACGTCGTCTTGCTGCCCGTGCCGAGAACCGCGTGCTCCGGTCCCGCCGCGACGCTCGGGTCGACCCCGTCGGTGTTCTTCACGCCGGTCGAGCTGGCATCGATCGTCGCACCCGTATAGAGATGCGAGTACGAACCGCTTGCGCCATCGAAGCCGTCGTTGTTCATGCCCACGGCTGCCTGGTTCGCCGCATCCGGCAGCAACGGCGTGATGATCTTGATGCCCCACACGGTCAGGCCATCCACGCCGTCGGCTTCGACGGTGAAGAAGGTGCTGTTGCGGAACGTGATCTGATACAGCGACAGGTTCTTCGACTGCTGCATCCACAGCATGCCCGGGTTGCCCTGGAAGCTGTACGGGCCGCCGCCGATGTCCTTGTTGCCGTGGTACGAGATATCCCACCAGCTTGCCGGCACCCAGCGCGCGCAGCCCGCCGTGCCGGCGGTACAGCCGCCGCCCGTGACCGTGTAGCCGCTCGGGACGCTGGTTGCCTGGCGGTTCACCACATAGGTGACAGCCGGCGTGGTGAGCGTCGTCTTGCCCATTGCGGTGACCACGTCGCAAGCTGTGCCTTCAGGCGCGAGCGTGCCCGCGCGATAAGCCGCAATGGTGTTCGTGCAACTGAACTTCGGCGTCGTCACACCGGTGATGTCGTTGCCCGAATACGTGAATGCTTCGGTTACGCCCGTTGCCCAGCGGATCGTCGGATACAGCGGCGACGAGCTGATGAGCGGCATGTAGCCGCGTGCGTCGATCGAGCCGGTGCCCATGATCGCCGCATTGACCGTGTGCGTGCCGCGGATCAGCGGGTAGCAGTTCTGCATGCCGCTCGTGCCGGCGATGGTCGCCGCGCCCGCGTTGGCGGTGCCGGCCGGCGCGGGAAGTCCGGCCGGATTGTTGATCGCCGCGCCGCAGGTGATCTGGTTGGGCCGGTCTTGCGCGCTCTTGTCGTAGACCACGACGTCGCGGCTCGCGAACAGCGTGACGCCGTCGTCGACCCACAGCGTGACGCCCGACGGCAGAACCAGCGGGCCGCTCAGGAATGCATTGCCGGCGCCGCCGCTGTTCCTGACGAGACGCACCGCGAATTTGGTGGCCTTGTAAGTCGGGTTCGACAGGGTTTCGCTCGACGCGCCCGCGATGTTGACGAGCGGGTTATTGGCCGCCTGCTGCGTTGCGGCTGCCTGCTGATCGGCCTGCGTGATCTTTGCGCCGACTTCCGCGTCCACGGCTGCGCCGCAGGCGTCGAGTGCGGCCTGGATTCGTGCCTGGTCCGGGTTGTTCAGCGCGGTCGTCGCCCCGCCGTAGGTCGCCGGTGTCGGGTCCGCGCTGAGCGGCAGCGAACCGTCGGCGTTCTTGACCAGGTTGTTGCTTGCCTGGAGGGTCGCGCAGACCTGCGTGTCCGACGGCAAGGACGGCGAGTCGGGCAGGTTGGTATCGCCGGCATAGCGGCCCGGCGTCCAGACCGGGTTCGTCGGCGTCGTCGGGTTCGTGCTGGGGGGTGTGGTCGAACTGGAACTCGAGCCGGAAATGCCATCTCCGCTACCGCAACCGGCAACGGTCAGGACAAACAGGCCGAGTACGGCGAACTCTCGGGCCGAGCGCATCTTCATCAGTCATCTCCTTGGGAGTGGATCCAGTTCGTGCTCAGTGGCAGGCCGCGGTGCGAAGGCGTCACTATTTGTTATAAGACATCATATGAGATACAACTCAAAAATCCCGATCCGGCAATCGCTTCGTGGCCTGTGGCGGGCGGGTCTCTCCTGTGCTGTCGACATAACGATCGGGCCCGCAGCCTGATCCATAGGGATCGCAATGCAACAGGAATTCAGTGCCGGCCATGTTGTCAGGCAACGATGTAATTCATCGTACAACGTACGACGGATAATGCGTCAGCGAGTGGGCTCTTTCAATTACAGTAAACCCCACCCTCCCGAACCGGAGACTGTTCAGGGGTGAACCACACGACTAAAGAAAGCGCGCCACCCGAGCAGATCGAACTCGTACCCAACCCACCACCGGGGATCCATCTTGCAATCCATCAACACCCTGCTCGCGCTCGCGGGCGTTCTGTTCATCAGTGTCGCAAGCCCTGGACCGAACTTTCTGATCGTCACGTCGACCGCGATTGCGTCGCGCGGCGCCGGCGTGATGACCGGCCTCGGACTGGCTGCCGCCTCCGGCACGTGGGCCCTGATCGCGATCGCGGGTCTGAGCCTGATCGTCACGCACGTCGCGTGGATCGGCGCCGGGTTGCGGGTAGCCGGCGCGCTCTATCTGATCTGGCTGGGCATGAAAATGATCCTCACCGCGCGGCGCCCGTTATCCGCGCCCGCCCGCACCACCGCATCCGGTTGGGCCGCGACCAGGAAGGGCTATTTCGTCAGCATGACCAACCCGAAATCCGTCGCGTTCTATGGCAGCGTGTTCGCGCTGATGGTGCCCGCGCATGCGCCGTTGTGGCTCGTTATCGCCGTCGTCGGGCTTTCGATCGGCATCTCGTGCGCGTGGTATTGCGGGATGGCGTTGCTCGCCTCGCATCCCGCCGTCCGTCAAATGCTGGTTCGGCGCAAGGCCGCGCTCGATACGGTAGCGGGCGTGCTGTTGATGGGCCTGGGCGGGCGGATGCTGGCGGGTCGTTGAGCGGTCGTGCGGGGCCGGCATGTAATTTATCCGGCGGAGTTCGCCTCCGGTCCGCCGCGAATCACCAGTTCCAGGAAGCCCGTTTTCGCATCGAGCTCCCGCGCGAACACATACCCGGCAAGCGACACGAGCAACAATTCGGCGGTCGTGCGTACCGTGCAGCCGCGCGCCACATGACCGCCGAACACCTGCCCGCGAGCGTCCGCAATGGACATATGCAGGTGGGCGCCAGCGGGCGAGACGGAGCCGGCGAGCGTCAATATTTCGAGGTCGCCGCGAATTTCGGTAGGCGTTTCGGCTCCCGCGAATCGCAGTGCCGCGACGTCGAGACTGCCGATGCCCTGAACGACGAAGGCGGCTTGCAGTTTGCGTTGGCGCAGTATGTCTTCGATGGCGGTGCGCACGTCGTCGCCGGGAGAAAGTCGTAGCGGGTGGGCTTGCATGTCAGGCTCGCGCTCGTCGTCACACGTCAAGGATTGGTCGGCTCCGCCGGTCGAAAGAACCGTTGAGCTCCGTTATACGCTTCCCGGTCACTCGACGCGACTCTTCACATCGTCCACAATGCGCGTTCGTTCCGCGGACAATTCCGTCTTACCCATGCCGACCAGAAGAACATTCCTCATGTTGCCAGGCGCGGCTTTATTCGCCGGCAGCGCAGTGCTCGCGCAACCGTCGCAGAGACCACCCGGTCCAGTCGTGATGGTCCATTTCGATTACTACTCGAAGGACCGCGCGCAAATCAGCGCCCTCGAACATCGGCTGCAAAGTGCAATCAGGCGCGCAGGTGCTGGAGAACTCGGTGAAAGCGAGTTGCACGTCGATGGTAATGACGGCTATTTGTACATGTACGGCCCCGATCCCGATCGGCTCTACGAAGCGACGAGTTCGATCCTGAAATCATCCAGATTGATGACCAATGCCGAGGTCACGATGCACCATGGCGCTCGTATGGAAACCTTCGTGATACATCGGAGCGACGCGTGGTAAACGCCATCGCTCCGTGACATAGTCCCTTCAGACTTTATGCCGCGTTCAGGTTAGCGGCCGCGCGAGCACAGATCCAGCGCCACATCGACGATCATGTCCTCCTGGCCGCCCACCATCTTCCGCTTGCCAAGCTCGACGAGAATGTCGACGGTCTTCAGGTTGTACCTGGCCGCTGCGATTTCGGCATGGCGCAGGAAGCTCGAGTAGACCCCGGCATAACCGAGTGCCAGCGTTTCACGATCCACGCGCACCGGCCGATCCTGCAGCGGACGCACGAGGTCGTCGGCCGCATCCATCAGCTTGTAGAGATCGCAGCCGTGATTCCAGCCCTGACGCTCGGCCGCCGCGATGAACACCTCTAGCGGCGCGTTGCCCGCACCCGCACCCATCCCGGCGGCTGGCATCGACGCGATCGCAGCCCTCTTCCACCGCCACCAGCGAGTTCGCGACGCCGAGGCTGAGATTGTGATGCGCATGGATGCCGGTTTCCGTTGCGGGCCGCAGCACATCCTTGAACGCGCGAAAACGCTCGCGCACGTCGTTCATCCCCAGTGCGCCGCCGGAATCCACGACATAGACGCATGACGCACCGTAGCTCTCCATCAGCTTCGCCTGCTTCGCGAGTTTTTGCGGCGTGGTCATATGGCTCATCATCAGAAAGCCGACCGGGTCCATGCCGAGCTCGCGCGCGAATTCGAGGTGCTGTCGAGAGATATCGGCTTCGGTGCAATGGGTTGCCACTCGCACTATGCGCGCGCCGGCGTCGAACGCATTGTGCAGGTCATGTGTCGTGCCGATGCCGGGAATCAGCAAGGTCGCGATCTTCGCGTTCTTCACGCTTTGCGCCGCGGCTGCAATCCATTCGACGTCACTGTGCGCGCCGAAGCCGTAGTTGAAACTCGAACCTTCGATGCCGTCGCCGTGCGCGACTTCGATGCTGTCCACGCCAGCATCGTCGAGTGCCGTCGCGATGGCGCAGTCCTTCCATGTGGAAGGCCAGTGCAACTTCCTGTGCAAGTCCGTGAACGGGAGCATTCGGATAGAGGATCATCGGTTCCTCGTCGAGATCGCGCAACGAAACCGATTTTCTCGAACACAGCCGATGCCCTTCATACAAGGCCACCAGAAAGCGCTCCTTCATCACGGGCTCGACACTCAGGCCATCGTCGGCGGGGACGAGACGATTGAAACCGATGGAGATCCGGCGATCGTGCAAGGCCGCAATCTGAGCGGCTTTGGACATGTTATGGACACTGATTTTCACCGCCGGCCGCGCCTTGTGAAAATCGGCCAGCAGACGCGGTATCACGTTGAGAATGCCGGAGCTGAAAATGCCGACGTCGAGGCGGCCGAGATAACCCTCGCCGGTCAGTCTGGTCTCCTCCTCCGCGCGGCTTGCCAATAGCAGCACATTCGGGACCTGGTCGAGCAAGGTCTGACCCGCTTCCGTCAACACCGCGCCCTTCGGCGTGCGGATAAACAGTTGCACGCCCAGTTCTTCCTCGAGCGCGCGGATGTGGCGCGTGAGTGGCGGCTGCGCCATGTTCAGCCGGGCTGCGGCGCGGCCGAAATTGAGTTCCTGGGCGAGAGCCAGGAAATAGCGCATCTGTTTCAGATCCACAACGTCTCCACCGCACTTGGTTCCGCGTACTCTATCAGACGCGTTATATCTGCGCACATCAAAGTCTGCGACGATAATTCCCACTGAAGCCCATTCCACCGTCGCGGGACGCGCTACCAGATATCAGCAAAGTTTGATGCAACCGGGTGTCGCCGCAAATCCTATCGATTTTTCGAAAACACAATGTCTGCATGAGACCCACAGATCAAATGGTTTGCGGACCAAACTAAAAATGGGACACATTAAATATACGTAGCACCGCAACCAAATAGGAATCGAACATCTAGCTTGGACGTTCGAGCGGACAGCAATCGCAGCCGTCGACCGAATGGCTGCTCCGAATCAAAGACCCGCTCGATCGTCTTCCAGTACAGTTCGCCCTTTGCGGTCGCTGCCCGCGCAAGATGTCAGCGGCTGGTATGGGTTCCTCAGCCGACGATGATGGTAGGCCGATCCCGACGAACGACCGCTTTGACCACCGTCGAACGGCAGTGCGCGGCCCAATTCGGCCATTGACCTGCGCGGCGACTGACTGGCGGCTTCTAAAGGTTGAACCGACATTGGGATTCAAGTGCGTGCGAGGGAGACAGGCGATCTGCGGGCGTGTTTCAGGTATCTGCAGCGCGGATTGCCTGCGCGGCGTGTTAGCGTTCCAGGCTCGCTCGTCCGATGGTGAGGAAGCCTCAACTGCGAGCAACCAAGGTGACCACAATCAGAGCCGAAAAGACCAGCGCCGGAGCGAGATGTCGGAACGGCTCCCGATTTCGCACCAACGTGAAGAGCGCTCCGCTCATGATCGCACCGGCCAACGTTAGGCCCAAGACCCTGGTTTGTTGTCCAAGAAGAAGTGCCGCACTGAGCAATTCGAGCGCGCCACAGAGCAACTGAAACCATGTCGGATAGCCCCAGCGTGCGAAGTCGCGCTTCACCGGGCCGGGTCTTGCAAGATTGACCACGCCAGCCACCGCGAACAGAACCGCGACGATGATCGCGAGGGTTGATTCGAGAGACGCACTGTTCCACGCCATCGTCATGCTCCGTGAGGTTGCTGGAAGTGTTTTTGCGCAGAGATGTCCTCAATCAGGCCGGGGCCATGGGGTTCCCACGCAAGAACTCCCCGGGCCTGCTGGCCGCTGACTGTCTGATCGATCGCCAATGCATCAGCGAACGGCCCAAGCGATTTGCGCGCATCGTCGAGCGGCCAGAATTCGACGCGAGCGGCGCCGACCGAGGCCCGAATCGCTTCACCCATTTCGGCAACCGCGATGGCCTCTTCCGCGACCACGTTGAAGATCTGTCCCGTGACTCGACTGTCTCCGGTTGCCGCCTGCTCCATCGCGCTTAGATAAGCCGTGGCGAGATCATCGACGTGAACGGCCGGCCAGTGATTGCGACCATCGCCGACGACCCTCACACTGCCAGTCTGACGGACCATCCCGGCAAGCATGCCGAAGATCCCACCACCGTAACCGTGCACCATCGCCGGCCTGAGAATCACCGCGGCAATCGAGCGGCTCGCTGCCAGCGCTCGCACATGTTGCTCCACTGAGGGCCGCCAGGCGACGAGTGGTGTCGGGTTCAGCACTGATGCTTCAGTCGCGGGTTCTCCCGCTGTATTGCCGTAGACCCAGGTGCCCGACGTATAGACAAAAACCGCGCCCGGACGCAAATGCGAAAGCATCGCTACAACCGCGGCCTCATCTGCAGTAGCGGCGGAAGCATCGTTGGTCGACGCGGCGTGCACCACGCCATCAGCGGCACTGGCCGTCACAGCGAAAGACTGTGGCTCAAGCAGGTCGCCGACATGCAGTTTCGCACCGAGACGTGCCAGCCCACTGGCGGCGGCCGACCGGTCCTGGCGCACCAGCGCGGTCACCTGATGGCCGCGGCTGATTGCCCTGCGCGCGATCGCTTGCCCGATGTAGCCCGTACCACCTGTAATGAACAGTTCCAAAGCGCTCTCCCCAACGATTGCCTGCGAAGTTAAGTAGTCACCAAAACGAGACCAGTCAGTCTCGTTTTGGCAAAGGTAAACGAGACTGATCAGTCTTGTCAACTGGTCGGCGATCTGGTATTTATTTCGTATGAACGCTTCCTCTCTTCCTGGCCTGAGCCCGCTGCAACGCCGCAAGCGGACTGCCATCCTCGACGGCGCAAAAAGCGTTTTTTTGAGCCAGGGTTTCGGCCTGGCAACCATGGACGATGTCGCCGCCGCCGCTGGCGTCGGCAAACAGACGGTCTACCGTCACTTCAAGTCGAAGGAGGCGCTCTTCGTTGGTCTGGTGAGTTCGATGTGCACTCAGGTGGGCGGAGTTCTTGCTGGCGCTCAGAACGAGCAATCCGATGGCGCTCCCGAAGTCGAGTTGCGCGAGTTGGGATGGGCGTTGGCGCAAATCCTGATCACGCCGGATTATCTGCGGCTTTACCGGGCCATCGTTGCGGAGGCCGAGCGTCTTCCGGAACTCGGCCAGGTGTTTTACGAAAATGGGGCAAAGGTCGTGCGTGCCTTCGCTGCAAAAATTCTGCGAAAGCAATTTGACGAATCGACTGCTGCATTGCGGGCTGCGACATTCGTTCAGCTGGTGCTAGGCGACGCGTATCTGGAACTGTCGATTGGCTACACGGTGCCCGATGTTGAAGCGCGCTTTGCGCTGCAGATTGACGAGGCGGTGACAGCTGCACTTCGCTAAGAAGCGCCGCATAAGATGCGAGCCGCTGCATGCAGAGCGCAGCGGCGTGTAGCGCGGCAAGCACTGGCCCGTCAGTGGCCGCAAATATATGGCCGCCACGGACGACCGTGGTAAAGCCTGCAAGATTTACGTGAACGGATCCAGGTAACGCATCCCACGCCGTTTCGACGACCGTCAAGACGGTGTGGTCACCGCTTACTTCTCGTCGAGCAAGACGGGTTTTTCGTTGCCCGCGGGGCGCGGGCTACATACAGCGGTGGAGTCGCTCAGCCGTTCAGTTGCGACTCGACGTTCAGGACAATCCGTGCAACCGGGTTGCTGTCTGCGGATTGCGGCGCGAACTTGATCTGGGCGAAGGTGACGATACCGAGAGCGACGACGAGGAGTGCTCCAGACGCGGCGATGCGGGGAAGGTATTTCACAGGGACCTCATTTTGATGGTGTAGACAGAAACTGGGCGAAGCTGACAGGCGTGTCAAATCACCTTCAGCGGCATGTCTGTCCGCAACCCGGCAACGCCGGACGCGGTCGTCAGATCGCACTTACCGATCGGACAGGGTTTGTGCAGTGCATTATAACACGACCGCCAAGTCGCACCTACCAACCGCACAGGCTTGTGCAGTGCACTATAAATGGTTTTTCCCCGTGCTCGGTGCGACACCCTGTCGCCAGCCGATGCTTAATTGCTTGAGCGTTTCGTGCATGAAAGCTTTCTGTAGGCCGTAACGTGCCGTCATCATCGACAGGATATCGCGGCGGCCAAGTCGCCCGAGCGTGGCTGGTGCGCGAATCGGTGCGGTGCGCGCAAGGATATCGATGACGATCAGCGGCGCGCCGCAGTGCCGGCAGATGAAGGCCGGCCAGGTTTCAACGAGCGTCTCTTCGGGTGATGTATTGACCGGTGCCGTGATGTGCAGCAGTTCACGCACCTTCACGAGAGTGGCGCGGCGTACCGGATTCGCCAGCAGTCCACCGTGACGGAGGCGATGGAAACCGACGGGAAGCACATGCAGCAGGAAGCGGCGCATGAACTCGTTGGCCTCCATCTTCATGCTCTTGCTGCCGAGCAGGCATCGCTCGACGCCCGCCAGCGCAAGGAGAGGGACGCACGAATCCGGAACCACCAGAGATGTATGACGGGGAAGGAGATGGTGCACCGCGTTGCCATCCAGTCGCTAGCGTTGCAGGACCTACAGCATCGACACAACTTCGAAATTTAAGCGACCCGCAAGTTGAAGCCGAAGTCCTGGCGGCGGTACGTTCAACCCATTTTCAGCTGAAGGATCTCCCTCGCATCTCTTGGAGAGGCAACGCTGCCGCCGAGCGAGATAACGATGTCCCGCGCCCGTTCGACCAACGCGGCGTTACTCGCGGCGAGCACCCCTTTGGTCAGATAGAGGTTGTCTTCGAGCCCAACGCGCACGTGGCCACCCGCGAGCCACGATTGCGCGACCATCGGAAACTCATATCGTCCGATCCCGAACGCACCCCACACCGCGCCGTCGGGCAACAGGCTGCGCGCGTAAAGCAGCGTTTCGGGCGATGCCGAAAATCCGTATTTGACGCCCGTCACGAGACTCCACAGTCCAGGACCTTCGAGCACGCCCGAGGCGATCAGATCACGCGCCAGATGCAGGTCGCCGGAATCGAAGATCTCGAGCTCCGGCTTGACGCCCGCCGCGCGAATCGCGGCGGCCATCCGTGTGACGTTCTTCGGCGTGTTCACCACGATCTCGTCGCCGGAATTCATCGTGTTCAGATCGAGGCTGCAGATATCGGGGCGCAACGCGACGATATGTTCGACACGGCGTTCCGGCGCCATCAGCGTTGTGCCTGGCGCCGCCAGCTTCGGATCGTCGTCGCGAGGAACGAAGCGGCCACCGGGACCGGTGGTCAGATTGATGATGAGATCGCGGTTCTGCTCGCGGATGCGCTCGATCACCTCGGCGTAGAGAGCAAGCTCCATCGACGGCCGACCGGTCACGGGATCACGCACATGGATATGCACGGCCGCCGCACCCGCAGACGCGGCATCGAGCGATGCCTGCGCAATCTGCGCTGGCGTGACCGGCAGGCCAGGATGTTGGTCGGGCCGCGTGATGTTGCCTGTGACCGCGCAGGTAATGATGGTTTTGCGTGCGTGCATGGTCAGGCGCCGTCCCGAGTGTAATCGCCCGAATTAGCGACGTACCCGCTGTCGATGAAGTCCTGTCGCGGGGGCGAGAACACATCGATCAGCAGATGCCGCCCATCGCCGATACCCTCGGTCGTATGAATCAGTTGCGCCGGAATCGCGATGAACGACGCGGGTCCGGCCGGCAGATGCTCATCGTCGCGCCACGCATTCGCGTTTGGCCCCCACGTGACGCGCAGGTGATGCACGTAGTGGCCATCGACGATCAGCGATCCCTGCTCGAAATCCGGATGACTATGCGGGCTCAGCTTCGTGCGATCGCGCGCGCCGGGGTGATCGCTCCAGCTGATGCTGAGCGTTTCCGACTGCACGATCTTCAGCCGCGGCTTGCCAGCTGGCGGCGCGATCCGGTCGATATCGATCACATGCACTTCGCCCGCGCCGCGCGTGCGGCGATAGCCAGCGTCGCTGCCGACCAGGCGCGGGTCAGGCCGCGCATAGTCGTTCGCGTTGCAGGCCGCGTCGCCGGCCAGATCCGTGCGTGACGACGCCACCAGAATCCCGCGATCGTTGCCGTTCACGCGCACCGACACCGCGCCCGCCGGAAGGATCACGACGCTGTGGCCGCTCACCTGTATCGTGCCGTGCGCGGTGCGCAGATCGGCGCCGCCGTCGGGCAGCAGCAGCATCATTTCGTGCGTACTCGACGCCTCGAGGACCTTGCCGCTTTCGAGCCATTGCACGATGAAGTTCTGCGCGCGCGCCGCCATGCCGGGCGCGAGGTCGTAAACGGCGGTCTGCCGCACGCTGTTATCGATTGCCGTACTCATGACTGTTCCTCGCTCGCGGCCACGCCGCCTTTGATAAAAACCCGTTTGCCCGTGGCGTAAAGCACCGCGTGACGCTCGTCATCGGTCAGGAGCGCGGTGGCGTCGACCATGCGCTGCACCATGTCCGCATAGGTCCCCGACGACGTGCCGATATCCGAGCCCCACATGATGCGATCCGCCCCGTACATATCGACCGCGCAGCGCAACACCTGGTCGGCAGGCGTGTTCGTTTCCCGGTAGACATCGAGATTGATCGACGTGAACTTGAAGAAGATGTTCGGCTCCGCGCCGAGCGGCACGTAGCGCGCGTCGAAGCCGTAGTTGTCGTCCTCGACCTCCGGTTCGAGCATGTGATCGAGCACGACGCGCACGCGCGGAAAGCGCCGTGCAAGCGCGATGATGGCCGGAATGGACGGGCCACCGCCGCCGATGGCAAGCACTTCGAGATCCATCACGAGGCCGAATTCGTTGCACACGGCCCACGTATCGAGCGCGCGCGGCGATTCGAGCCACGGCATGTCGCCGTCCGGCGTGCGCCCGCCGAAGAGCCGTACGCCCGCGAGCTGGTGCTTCGCCACGTATTCGCGGATCAGCGCGGGTGTGCGTTCGTCTTCGCCATCGAGAATAACGACCGCCGAAAACACGTCCGGATGACGATCGGACGAATCGAGGATGTAGCGGTTGTCGTAGCGATAAATCATGCGCTTTTGCACGGCGACAGCGCCGGTTACGTTTTGTGTGGCCATCCACGGCAGCATGCGCGAAACATCGGGCACTTCGTTATGGGGATGCGGACCGTGCGCGCCACCCGGCGAACCAATCACGCCGGGCAGGCGCGGCGGTGCATCGGGCGGACGCTTCATCGGATTGCGCGGATATGCGGTCTGATCGTCGGCGACGAGATGCGCGTGCGAATCGAACAGCACGATATCGGCGCGCGGCGTTGAACCGGTTGAATCGAATGAATCGGTTGAGGTCATCGGAACTCCAGGTGCGGAACGGATTGAGACGGCATTTCAGAACTGATGGCGAAGGCCGAACGTGACGGCAGTCTGCACATCGCTCGTCGAAGGTGTAGCGGACGTGAGCGCGGCAACCGCGCGACGGCGTGTCGAATCGAAGCCGCCCGCGCTTTCGTGCAGCACAGTGAGGTAAACATCGGTACGCTTGGACAGCGTGTAGCTCGCGCCCGCGTTCCATTGCTGATAGCTCGCGCCGCTTTGTCCGGCGAACGAACTGACGCGGGTGTAGACATAGGCGAGGCCGAGTTGCAAAGCGGGCGTCACGTGATACTTGAGGTTGACTTCACCGGTGTTGAAGCTCACCGACTTGCCGCGCTCGCTGGCGGGCAGCGTCGAGCCCCCGACCGGTGTGGCGCCCAGATCGTCGAATCGGGTGTTTGTATAGATACCGCCGAGCGTGACAGTGCCGAGCGCATAGGAAAGACCCACGCCGGCGGTCTTTTGCGAAGCGGCGCTCGCGTAGCCGCTGAAAACCGGGCTCGTGATGTTGCTGCCGGCCGCGCTGCTGGTTGCATTGTTGCCCCACAGCGAGTAGTTCGGATTCTTCGCCGACAGATACGCCGCCGCGGCCTTGAATGGGCCGATACCGTAGTCGATACCGAACGAATAGATCTGGTTTTGCGTGAAGTTACCGGCCACGCCGCCGAGGCTGTAGGTCACGCCGACCTGCAGTCCGTGATAACGCAGGCTCACGTATTTGATTGCGTTGTTCGCGCGCTCGGTACCGTCGACGTCGTCGAGGCCGCCCGGGTGATAACCGTAGCCGGCACCGCGCGCAGCCCAGTCGGATCCGGACTCGAACGGTCCTAGATAAGTCGACAGCGTCAGATATTGCCGGCCGACCGTCAGCGTGCCGTACGGTGAATCGAGGCCGACATAAGCCTGTCGTCCGAATATCAGCCCGGCCTGCAGCGTGCCGTTCGCCGGGTAGAAGCCGTTTTCGAGCGTGAAGATCGCGCGATAGCCACCACCGAGATCCTCGCTGCCCTGCAAGCCGAAGCGCGACGCGCTTTCGTTGCCGCCTCCGACCGCGTATTGCTGCTTGCCGCCCGCATTGGTGTTGTAGCGAAAGCCCATATCGATGATGCCGTAGAGCGTCACGCTACTTTGCGCGTGCGCGCTTGCGGCAAGACAGCAGAAGGCCGCCGCGAACAGGTGTTTGTGCATGGGTGTCTCCTCTCCTTTTTTGACGGCGAACTTGCGTCGCCGCTGCACGTTGTGTGCAGCGGGTCGTATGGTTCCACGCGACCGCCGGATCGACCAAGCAGCTTTCCTGGACTTTTCGCTCTGCGGAATGTGCTGCGAGGCTCAAACCTCGCAATCAGGCAATGAACACGTGGTGATCAGGCCATCGCCAACGACAGATTCCGCAGTACGGAATCCCTGAGATTGCGGCTGGCGAGGCGGGAACATGCGTCGTAGGATGGCGCGGCACGACTCGGGAGCCGCGGGCACCCGGGTCGATGACGAACCGGCGTCCGCAGGCGGACCTATAGACGAAAGCCGGCCCGATATACCTTGGAGGAGACATGGACAGTTCGATCGCGGGCGTCGCGGATGGCGCCCTGACCGCGCAGGATGAACAACTGATACGGCGCGTGTGGTGGCGCATCACGCCGCTCATCATGGCGACTTATCTCGTGTCGGTCATCGACAAGATGAACGTCAGTTTTGCGAAGCTGCAGATGGTGCATGACATCGGCCTGACGGAGACCGCCTACGGCCTCGCGTCGTCGCTGTTTTTCATCGGCTATCTGGCATTCGAGGTGCCGAGCGCGCTCGGCGTACACCGCTTCGGCGCGCCGAAATGGTTCTTTCGCATCATGATGAGCTGGGGCATCGCCACGCTCGCCATCGCGTATATCTCATCGGGCACCATGTTCGCCGCGCTGCGCTTTCTGGTGGGCGCGGCAGAAGCGGGGCTTTATCCGGGCATCATCTATTACCTGTCGATCTGGCTACCGCGCCGCCAGCAGGTGCGCGGGCTCGCGTTACTCACGCTCGGCAGCGCGCTTGGCAACACGCTCGGTTCCGCGTTCGGCGGTGCGTTGCTGTCCCTCGATGGCATGTGGCACTACGCCGGATGGCAGTGGGTTTTCATCATTACCGGGATGGTCGCGCTGATGGCCGCGCCCGTCGTACTGTTCGCACTGCCTGAACGCGCGGAAACCGCGCGGTTCCTCGCCCCCGACGAGCGCAATCGCCTCACGCGGATGATTGCCGACGAGGCGCCCGGCACGAGTCATAGCGGCAATATCTGGACCGTGCTGGCCGACCGTCGCGTGCTGGTGCTCGCGCTCGGCTACGCGGTGTTGAGCATTTCGCTGAACGGCGTGATCTATTGGCTGCCGACGGTAATCAAGGGCTTCGGCGTGTCGAGTACGACGATCGGCATCATGACGATGGTGCCATGGGCACTCACGTCGGTGCTGCTGCTCACCGTGCCGCGCCTGCTCAATACCGACTCGCGAATCCGTGGCGCGGCCGCGATCATTGGCGCAATCGGCGCGCTCGCCTTCATCGTCAGTCCGCTGCTCGACGATCCGAGTGCCCGCTATATCGCCCTCGTGATCGGCACGCCATGCACGTCGATGCTGTTGCCGTGCTTCTGGTCGCTGCCATCGAAGTACTTCAGCGGCCGGCGGATGGCGGCAAGTCTCGCGACCATTAGCAGCATCGGCAACTTTGGCGGCTTCATCGCGCAGAACCTGATGCCGCGGATCGCCAGGACGCTCGGCCATTCGGGACAGGCGATGCTGCTGCCCGCCGTGTGCCTGCTGTTGCTAAGTATCACGGCGCTCATCATGCAACTGACGATGCGGCGCGCCGACTGAGACGCTCGCATCGGAAACGCGCCGTTCTCGCCAGCGCCGTCCCTCTTCCCCTTTACTACACAGGTTTTCGCTCATGTCTTCCAGTCATACCCCCGTGCGCGCGATCGGCACGTTCATCAAGACGGCGGCTCCGCAAGTCGTCGAGGTCCTCGGCGGAGCCGGCCTGCATTTCGCCGTGATCGACGCCGAGCATGCACCGTTCGACCGGACGACGATCGACATGATGGTCATCGCCGCGCGCTCGGTACAACTGCCCGTGTTCGTCCGCATTCCAGACAAGAACGCGAGCACGATCCAGTGGGTCCTCGATCTCGGCGTCGAAGGGCTGCTCGTTCCGCACGTCGATACGGTCGACGAAGCGCGCAGCGTGGTCGCGCGCACGCGTTTCATCGATGGAGAGCGCGGCTTTTCGAGTTCGCCGCGTTTCGCCGGCTACGGCGCAATGGGCATGAGCAAAGCAATTGAAGCTGGTGAGGGCACGAGGATCATGTGCCAGATCGAAAGCCGCGCAGCGTGCGCAGCGGCGGCCGACATCGCGGCGATCGACGGCGTGATGGGCCTCTTTATCGGCCGCGCGGATCTCGCGATCTCATTCGGCCTCACCGACTCGCGAGCGCCCGAGGTAATCGATGCGACCGTCGACGTACTCGACATTGCTCGGCGCTCCGGCAAGACCGGCGGCGTCGCCGCAGGATCGCTCGCCGAATGCGCCGAATTCGAAGCGATGGGCGCGAACTGGTTCGTGGTCGGATCGGATCAATCGCTGCTGCGCAAAGGTGCGGAAGCATTGGTAGCGTGATGGGCGCCGCCACGGGTTTGGATGCCGTCATAATGCGAGGTACCGTAAAAACGCGCCACCGAGGCGCGCATATGCTCACAGGATAAGCGATGGCGGAACGCGACGCCTCGATCCGCTCAGTCGAACGCGCGATCATTCTTTTGCGCGCATTGAACCAGGTGCCGGTTTCAACGCTCGACGCCCTGCATCAGCTGACGAGCTTGCCGAAGCCCACGCTGGTGCGGCTACTCCGGACGTTCGAGGATCTGGGGCTCGTCGCGCGCGGCGGCCGTCCCGGCGAATATCGTCTGCTCGACGGTGTGAATGCGCTGAATTCCGGTTATCACCATGTGCCGCGGATCGTGCAGATCGCCGCTCCCTTGACGCGCGCATTGACCGAAGAGATCAAGTGGCCGATCGCGGTCGGAATGCTCGATATCGATGCGGTAGTCGTGCGGTACAGCACGATCCCGTATTCACCGCTGTCGCTCTTGCACACTTCGATCAACATGCGTCTGAGCCTCGTTGCGCATGCGCTCGGTCGTGCATATCTGGCGTTCTGTTCGGCGGAGGAGCAAGAGATGCTGCTCGGCGTCGTGCGCCAGAGCAGCCATCCCGAGGATCGCCTCGCGAACGATCGGGATGCGTTGATGGCTGTCCTGAACGAGACCCGTGAACGGCGCTATGCGTTACGCGATCCCAGGCTGCATCCGGTGTCCGGTACGATCGCCGTACCTGTGATGTCAGGACAGTTCGTCGCTGCCGTGGTCGGATTGACCTGGTTTTCGTCGGTCCTGTCGGCCGATGAAGTGGTGGATCGTTATCTGGCAAGACTGCAGGATGTCGCAAAACGGATTACGGATCAGATCTAGCCCCCTGCTGCGAGATGGGATCTGGTTATCCGAAATGCCGCTGGCCCCGACGAATAGGCCATCGTGACGCGCCGCTCGAATCGCCCTGCGGATATGAAGGCGATCACCGAGTATTGGGTGTTTGTCGGGTCACCTCTTCTTGAGGAGTTCATCGCGGAACTCGATCGCCGACACGGTGCCAGGCAATTCATTATTCGTTTCTCGAAGCACCTCTTGGTAAGCAGCGGGAAATAGCCCAGCTGCTATCACCTATCAGCCGCCTAGTCTCGATTGCTCAAAATGACATTCCATTGTGCAACGCGCAACGATTTTTCGAGTTGCCGCAGACTTTGTTGTGCGCCGATACATCGCCGCGAAATAGAACACGCACCGCTTGACATGCAAGTAATCTCTTGCCTATAGTAAATGCAACAGATTACTTGCCTATAGCCGTTCATGGCCGAGCGCCCCGACGACCCCGACCTGCTGTTCAAAGCCCTCGCCGATCCGAGCCGGCGCAAGCTGCTGGATCTGCTGCACGCGCACGACGGCCAGACCCTCAACGATTTGTGCGAGCACCTCGACATGACGCGGCAAGGCGTGACACAGCACCTGGGTCTGCTGGAGGCGGCGAACCTCGTCGTCACCATGCGGCGTGGCCGCGAAAAGCTGCACTTCCTCAATCCCGTACCGCTGCAGGCGATCTACGAGCGCTGGATTGCCAAGTTCGAGAAGCCGCGCCTCAAAGCGCTGTCGAATCTGAAACGACGTCTGGAGAAAGACAAATGACCCGATCGACCTTTGTCTACGTGACTTACATCCGCACCACGCCGGAAAAGCTATGGTCGGCGTTGACCGATGCGGAGTTCATGAAGCAGTACTGGTTCGGCATGCACTGCGAAAGCGGATGGACGGCGGGCTCGCCGTGGAAGCTCGTGTCGGACACCGGGCAGATCTTTGACGCGGGCGAGATCATCGAGGCGGAACCGCCGCGGCGGCTCGTGATCCGCTGGCAGCATCAGATCCGGCCCGAACTCACGGCCGAAGGCGATTCGCGCTGCACGATGGAACTCGAACCACTCGGCACGGCGGTCAAACTTTCGATCACGCACACGATCGAGCGCGAGCCGTCGAAATTCATCGAAGCGGTGTCGGGCGGCTGGCCGAAGATCATGTCCAACCTCAAATCGTTGCTGGAGACCGGCTCGATTGCCCTGCAGGAGGCTTATCCAACTGACTCCGGGCGGCAGCACTAGCGCGACGACGCGCCGCAAATCGGCATCGCGGCCGCCATTCAACGGCTCAATGTCGAACTCGTGTCCCTTTCTTCGCGCTTCCTGAAAATCGGACATGTCAAATATCCAGCGAAGGACCGTCGTTATATTTTTTCCTGAATGCTTTGCTCAAGGGAAAAATCGTGACGGTCTATCGCGATATCAATGATGAAGAATGGCTGCGCGTCGCACAGCTACTACCTGAACTGCGTCCGCGTCGTGAATCGCGTGGTCGCCCGCTGGCCAATACACGTGAAGTGCTCAATGGCGTGCTATGGGTCATGAACAGCGGCGATGCCTGGTCCGCGATGCCGGGCAAATACCCGTCCTATCAGACATGCCACCGGCGCTTTCTCGCGTGGAACGAGTCGGGCGTGCTGAAACATGTTCTCCACGAACTGTACGGCGCGGCTTCCGGGGAAATGTACAAGACGATGCGGGTCCGTATGCGCAAGCTTCCGCTGTCCGAGCCTCACGCCGCGCACGTTGCGTCCGGGTTGGGCGTGCAGGACTCCCCGTCTCGCGCCTGCCGCGCAACCGGCTCCAGGCGACTCGCCGTCCGTCAGGCACGCTGCACAATCGCGCGATGTGCGCAAGGCAACGACGCCTGATTCAACTTCACCAAACGACGAGTGTGCGCATCGACACCTTGCAGGACAGCCCGCGATCTTTCAATTCCCCGCGCATCGGCAAATCCGTCACAACTGTTGAACGGCAAACTCCGTCAGTGCCTCGAAAGCAGCTATCTCGCGCGCAGCTGCGCGCCCGACGCATTGATGATCGAGTTGCTCGAAACCGGGCCGCGTCCGCCGTGCGATGAACTCGTCGCGGAAATCCGGACGCTTCGCGCAATGGGTTTCAGGATCGCAATCGACGTTCGGCTACGGATCATGGACGCTGCTGGATCTCGCCCGCATCGACACAACCGCCGCGTTGCCGCCGCTATCGCGTCAGCCGTTCGCCTGCTCCTTGAGCCGCTTGCGGTGAGCCGCAACCTTCGCGCGATTACCGCAGATCGCCATGCTGCACCAGCGACGCGCATGGCCGCGCGTATGATCGGCAAACATCAGCGTGCAGCGTGGCCCTTCGCACGCTTTCACATAAGTGAAGTCTTCGTCGCACACGAGTTTCGCCAACGCCTCGGCAATCGGCAGCAGCAATGATTCCGGCGATGTCCAGCGTCGATTCGTGTGGAATTCGAGAGCCGCCTCGCCACCGACGCCACCGGCGACGATTTCCGCGTACCGCTCATCCCGCTCCAGCAGTCGATTCAGGCGCGCGAGTTCGCGCAAATCCCTCGCGATCAGCGGCCGGCCCTTGCGCTTTTGCACGAATCCTCTGAACCACTCGCGCAGTTCGCGAGCCTGCAACGCGACAGCGTCGAGTTCGGCCGGTGTGAACCGCGACCGCAGCGCCGCCAGCGCGGCGGGCGGCACGAACCCGGCCTGTTCGAGCCAGGCCAGCAAACCTTCCCCATCGCCGATCCAGTCAACCGGTTCGTCCACCGGCGTGGCGACCGAGTTGAGAAAATCGAGGCCTGGCGCATCGGCCACGAAGATCGCGGGAATCTGACGGTAGTCCATCTGCGGTAACGGGATGTGAGGTGACGATGTTTCATCGTAACCTCCGTAAACGCATTTTACAAGTTACATTTTCCGGCTGCGGACTCGTCGACACTATCCGGCAAGTTCAAAGATTTGCGAACCACCTGCGTTATGCTGTCGGGCGTCAAGTTGATACCCGGCACCGGACGAGGCAGGCACCGGACATCATTCACCGGCGTTCCGGTCTTCCCGCAAGCGACTTGACTTGACTGTCCCGTCCATCCGCCCATAGCGCGACCAGCCGCCTGGCACATCCACAGAACGAACGGAGGTACCGACGTGAAATTCCGCATGCTATTGCTGCCACTGGCCCTTGCCGCCTGCTCGCAAACACCCGTGGCGACCAGTCCCGCGCCGTCGACGAGCGCGCCGGGCACATCTGCCACGGCTGCCGCGAGCGCACCGTCGGCTGGCGGAACCACGCTGCTCAGCCAGTACCACTGGCAACTCAACAACGCGATCGACAGCAAGGGCAGCCGCATCGATGCGTTGTTCGTCCGTCCGGACCAGCCGGTGCAACTCGATTTCGGCGCTGACCGTCTCAACGTGGTCAATAGCTGCAACAACATGGGAGCCGGTTATAGCGTGAGGAAAGGACGGCTGCAGATCGGCCCGATGATGAGCACCATGATGGCCTGCCACGATCCCGCCCTCTCCGCGCTCGACGACGCCATTTCACAGCGCCTGCGCGGCAGCGTCGGCGTGAACCTGCTCTCGCGCGACAACGCCCCCCGTCTGCAACTGGTTACCGACAGCGGCGACACGTTGAGTTTCACCGGCGTGCCCACGGCTGAAACACGTTACGGCGGCCCCGGTGAAAGGGCCTTCCTCGAAGTGGCCGCGCAGACGGTGCCGTGCAACCATCCGCTGATTCCGGGCAAGCAGTGTCTGCTGGTGCGCGAACGCCACTTCGACGAGCAGGGTTTGCCGAGCGGCACGCCTGGCGAATGGCAGCCGCTGAACCAGGATATCGAGGGCTATACGCATACACCGGGCATCCGCAACGTGTTGCGCGTGAAGCGCTTCAACATCAGCAATCCGCCCGCCGATGGACCATCGGTCGCTTACGTGCTGGACCTCGTGGTCGAATCGGAAAAGGTCTCGCAATAAGCAGAGCGCATGAGCTCGTCGTGCTTGCGCATGGCCTCTATGGCAATACCCGCGCAGACACGCTAGAGTTTCAACCGGCAAGCCAGACAATTCACCGTCACCCTCGGGCCCCATAGCGCCGCGGCGCGTCCAGCCGCATCAGGCGTGGCAGAGAAGAGGCGGAGAGTGCAGGTAAGGTTTTCGTCGTGTGCAAAACGAATCGAACAACGCCGCATCTCCAAGGGGCAAACGATGACGCCACCTGAATCGCTCGCGGACCGCCGCGCACTCGGCCGCCGTGCACGCAAGAACACGCCGCGCAGTGCCCACTCCGGCATCGGCAATATCGATCGCGATCCCGTCCGTCTGCTGCGCGAAAGCAGCCGCGGACGCGTCGAAACCCTCGTGCCGCTGCGCTACGGACGCATGCTCGCGTCGCCGTTCACGTTCTATCGCGGCAGCGCGATCATCCAGGCGCATGACCTGTCGACCACCGCGAACAGCGGCTTTCATTTCCAGATATGCGGCGATTGCCACCTGATGAATTTCGGCGGCTTCGCGACGCCCGAGCGCGCGCTCGTGTTCGACATCAACGACTTCGACGAAACGGCGATCGGTCCGTGGGAATGGGACCTGAAGCGTCTCGTCGCGAGCCTCTACATTGCGGTCAGGCACCTGGGCCACGGCGACAGGCTCGCGGATGAAGTAGTCGCGACCTGCGTGCGGAGCTACCAGCACTGGACCTCGGTGTACGCGGCAATGAGCCCGCTCGAACTATGGTGCGAGCTGATCACGTTCGCGCGTCTCGAGGAAATCTCGCCCACCGAGGATGCGCGGCAACGCATCCGCAACGGCATCGAGAAAGCCTCGCGCCGCACGCACGAGACGATCCTGCCGAAGCTCGCGAGCCGGCGCGAAGGCATCTGGCAGATACGCGACGTGCCGCCGACCGTTTTTCACGTGCACGGCAGGAACACGCTGTTCACGCACAAGGACGACTGGCTCGGCCTCGGCGACTGGCGCACGCTGATGCAGCCGATCTACGGGCACTACCTGAAATCGCTCGGCACGGTGCGCCGCACGCTGCTCGATCACTTCACGATGCAGGACATGGCGTTCAAGGTCGTCGGCGTCGGCAGCGTCGGCACGCGCTGCCTGATCCTGCTGATGGTCGATCAGCATGAGAAACCGCTTTTTATCCAGTTCAAGGAAGCGTCCACCTCGGTCGTGGCGCGCTACTTCAAGGCGCCAGGGCCGAAGCATCAAGGGCAGCGCGTCGTCGACGGACAGCAGTTGATGCAGGGCGCGAGCGACCCGTTCCTCGGCTGGACCTCGGGGCCGTTCCGGCGCGCGATCTACGGCCGCCAGTTGCGCGACATGAAGATCTCGGCGACGCTCGAGCTGTTTGCAAAAGACACGTTCCGTCAGTACGCGGGCATGTGCGGCTGGGTGCTCGCGCGGGCTCACGCGAAAGCGGGCGGGCTCGCGATCGAGGTCGACGGCTATCTCGGCAATGGCGATCAGATGGCCGAAGCGCTGGTCCTCTATTCGCGCGCGTATGCCGACCAGGTGGAGAAGGACTACGAGAAATTCCGCGACGCGTGCCGTAGCGGCCGGCTGGAAGCGCGCACCGATGCGGATATGGCGGCCGACTTCGTCGCGTAGACGGACGAAGCCCCGGCTCGAGGATCACGCGCGAGGCTTCGAAACATCGTCATCGCCGGGTCCCGTCGACGGAAAACGCCGGCGTACGTGCGCGGGTTCTTGTTGCCGCGATTACTGACCGTACACGTCGAAATCGAAATACTTCTTCGCGATGCGGTCGTAAGTACCATCCGCGCGCATATCGGCAATGGCCTTATCGATTTTGGCCTGCAGATCGGTATCTTCTTTACGCAAACCGATTGCAGTGCCGCTGCCCAGCGTTTTCGCGTCGTAAAGCGGATTGCCGGCGAATGCGAAGTCCTTGCCGCGCGGCGTGCGCAAAAAGCCTATTTCGGCTTGCACCGCATTTTGCAATGACGCGTCGATACGGCCGGCAAGCAGATCCGAATAGACGAGATCCTGGTCCTGATAAGGCACGATCACCGCGCCGGCCGGCTCCCAATAGGTCTTCGCATAGGTTTCCTGGATCGAACCCTGCTCGACGCCGATGCGCTTGCCCTTCAGCGCTTCCGGCGTCGGCTCGATCGCCGAGCCCTTCTTCGCGACGAGACGCGTCGGAATGCGGAATACCTTCGACGAGAACGCGATCTGCGCCTGACGCGCGGGCGTCATCGACATCGTCGACAGCACACCGTCGAACTTGCGTCCCTTGAGCGCCGGAATCATCCCGTCGAACGAGTTTTCGACCCACACGCATTTCGCGTTCAGACGGCGGCAAATCTCATTGCCGAGGTCGATGTCGAAACCGACGAGCTTGCCGTCGGCCGCTTTCGATTCGAACGGCGGATAGCTCGCGTCGACGCCGAACCGCACGGTCGGCCAGTCCTTGGCGATTGCGCTGCCGGACGATACGGCGAGCAGCGCAATCGTCAGGGTTGCAAGCATGGCTTTCATTTTTGCTCCTTATCACTCTTCTGAAGAAATACGAATGCGCGACGCGATTCCAATGGTCACGCCGCGCGGAACCCGACATTCGACCGTGATCCGGGCGTCCGCACAAATTCATTAAAAAAATCAATTCATGCACGACGCGCATAGACCCGTTCAACAGCCATCGCCGAATCTATTAGATATTGAAAACCGCAATGCGCTACATCAAGAAATTATGCAGAATATCTTTGCAGTGAATTAGCGCATGCAAGTGCCAAAACTTCGCCGGCCATTCATTGAGAATATCCAAATAGATTTAATTTCGTTCGTCAGCAACTGAAACACGGAATCAAACCACGATTCCCGATATCGATACGAACATGAGCGCGGCGAACGACGGCCACGTCCAGCGCGTGGAGATCCTGATGTTCGTTCACATGCGAACCGCTCTCACCTCAAACCACGCGAAATATCTTTATTCACACAGATTTCTTTCCGTTCGAGTAGGGTATTTACACTCATACAGCGTCCACTGGTGAACAGCCCGCATAACACCTCGCTCCGGTTGCTTTGCCATAAATTGTCACATAGAATTTTCGACAGGGCTCCCTTTCAGGAACTCATGACATGGCTCCAAACAACGGAAAACCGGTGTCGTCGTTTGTTCCTCGGGGGATGCTCGGCCTCTGGATCATTCTGTTCGTCATCTGGATGATCGCCAATGCGTCGCTCGCCGTCGAACCCGCGCTGGTCGGTCTTGCCATCACCTTCGTCATTGCTCACGCGTTCGCCTCTTCGAGCGAAGCATGGTGCCGTCTTCGCCTGACACCGCGCGCGCTCTATCACTTCGTTGCCTATAGCGGAACCTTCCTCGTCGAGCTCGCGCGCGCCAATCTCAACATGATGGCGTATGTGTACTCGCCGCGTATCGACATCGAGCCCGGCATCGTCAAGGTGCGCACCCGTCTGAAAACGCCGCTCGGCCGGCTCGCGCTGACCAATTCGATTGCACTCACGCCCGGTTCGCTCGTCATGGATATTCGGGACGACATACTGTTCATTCACTGGCTCGACGTGCAGACGACCGATATCGACGCAGCCACCGAAGCACTCGTCGCGCCTTTCGAAAAACATCTGGAGAAGGTCTTTGGCTGAGATCATGCTTCGGATCGCCGCCGTGCTGATCTTCCTCGCGATCCTGTTCGGCGTGATCCGTCTCGTGCTCGGCAAGACACTGATCGACAGAGTGGTCGCGATCGACATGCTGACGGTCATCTCGATCTCGCTGATCGCGCTTTATGCGCAGGTGTCGGGCCGCTTCGTCTATATCGACGTCGCGCTCGTCTACGGGCTGCTGAGCTTTCTCGCCGTGCTCGCGATTGCGCGCTTTCTCGAAAGGGGGCTGTGAGCCATGCTCGAACTGCTCCTGCTGCTGATGTGCGCGAGTATTCTCGTGAGCGGAGTGCTCGCCGTCTGCCTGAAGAACCTGATGGCCGCAATGGTCAGCTCGGGACTCGCGAGCCTGTTCGCCGCGGTGGCTTTCCTTCTGCTGGCCGCGCCCGACGTCGCGATGGCCGAAGCCGCGATCGGCTCCGGACTCGCGACCTTCATCTTTCTCTATGCAATCCGTAAAACCGGCTATCAGAAGGGCTAGCGCATGTTCGAACTGATCGGCAGCGTGTTCATCCTCGCGGGCGCCGTCTTTCTGTTCTCCGCCGGCCTCGGCCTGCTGCGCATGCCGGACGCGTACACGCGCATCCAGGCGGGCACCAAGGCGTCGACGCTCGGCAATATGCTCGTGTTGATCGGCCTCGCGTTCTATCACCCTAACTGGACTTTCCGGCTGATCCTCGTGATCTATTTCGTGCTGGTGACCAACCCGGTGTCGTCGCATGCGTTGTCGCGCGCGGCGTGGCTGATCCGCACGCCGATGACCTCGTCCACGGTCACCGACGCGCTCGCCGACGAAGACGAGCCCACCGGCAGGGAGGCGGAATCATGATGCGTCGCGTGTTCGCCGCGCTGACGGTGGTGCTGTTCGCCATCGTGTTCTGGCGTCTCGTCGGCGGCTATGCGGAATTGCAGGCGCTGCGCCCGCTCGCCGAATACTACGTCGTGAAAGGGCCGCTCGAACTCGGCGCGCCGAACATCGTGACCGGCATTCTGATTACCTATCGCGGCTTCGACACGCTCGGCGAGGTCGCCGTGCTGTTCATGGTCGCGGCGAGCGTCGGCGTGCTGCTGAAAGAGGAAAGCAACGCGACGCCTCCCGCGTCCACGGACGAAACCACGCCGGCGCGCCGCCCCGCCGGCGAAATCGTGCACACCGGCAAGCAACTGCTGCTGCCGATGATCTTCACCTTCGGCGGCTACGTGATCGTCAACGGCCACCTGTCGGCCGGCGGCGGCTTCCAGGGCGGCGCGATCGTCGCCTCCGGCGTGATGCTGATGCTGCTCGCGCGACCCGGCTCGACGCTGAACGTCGCGCTGCTGAGCGTCGTCGAATCGTTTGCCGGCGTGATCTACGTGTGTATCGGCATTCTGGGCCTCGTGCTCGCAGGCGGTTTTCTCGACGCGCGCTTCCTGCCGCGCGGTGAATTCGGCGCGTTCTTCAGCGCCGGCGCCATTCCGTTGATTTCCGCGCTGCTCGGCGTCAAGGTCGGCGCGGAACTGAGCGTCATCATCGACCGGTTCAGAAGCTGAACGAGGAGAAGCGCGCATGAACACGGGCTTGCCGGTTTCGACCATTCTGCTGATCACGGGCTTCTGCCTGTCGCTGATCGGCCTGTGGGGCATGCTGACTCATCGCAACATTCTGCGCATCATCATCGGCTTCGCGGTGATCGACACGGGGCTGCACATCGTGATGGTCGCAACCGGCTACATCACGGGCGGCACCGCGCCGATCATCGATGCCGCGCTCAGCAAGGCCGAGGCCGCGCGCCGCGCGATCGATCCGATTCCGTCCGCGCTCGTCGTCACCGCGATCGTGATCGGGCTGTCGGTCACGGCCATCATGCTTGCCTTCGCGATCCGTCTTTACGCCGCTAAAAAGACACTTTCCATCGACGCGTTCACAGAGTCGAAATGGTAGCCGCGCTCTTTCATCCGCTGCACATCTTCATTCTCGGGCTCGGCGGCGGCTTCGTGATTCCGCTGCTGTACCGGCTCGGCAAGCCGTGGCTCACGCTCGGCTTCTTTATCGCGCTGTGCGGCATCGTGCTGGTGAGCGGCGTGTCGTTCCATGGCCTCATCGAAGGCGGCAACACGATCGAGGTACTGACCGGGGGCGCGCTGCCGCCGGTCTCGATCAATCTGCGCTTCGGCCTGTGGGAAGGCTTCTTCACCTTCAGCGTCAACGTGGTCGCGCTGCTCGGCGCGCTGCATCTGTGGGACCGTCTGCGCGATAACTACGCGGCGCTGCTGCTGTATCTGATTCTGGTGATGGGTATCGACGGCATGGTGATGACCCGCGATCTGTTCAACCTGTTCGTGTTTCTCGAGATCGTCTCGATCGCGACGTATGGGCTCTTCGGGCTCGACCGCACGCCGGCCGCGCTCGCCGCCGCGTTCAAGTACATCATCGCGACCGTGATCGCGTCGACCTTCTTCCTGCTCGGCGCGGTGCTGCTCTATTACGTGAGCGGCACGCTGAACATCGACGAACTGCTGCTCATGCGCGACCAGCTCGGCGGCCCGATCGGCACGACGGCGGTTCTGCTCGTGTTCGCGAGCCTCGTGATCGAGTTGAAGCCGTTTCCGGCCAACGGCTGGGGGCTCGACGTCTACGAGACCGCGCCGAGCGGCGTCGCCGCGATGATATCGGTCGGCGTCTCGGCGGGCGTGTTCTTCGCGCTGCTGAAACTGCTGCCGCTGTTCGACGGCCAGCTCACGCTGCTGGCCGTCTCGGGCGGCGCGACCTTCCTGTTCTCGAACCTGCTGGCGTTGAAGCAATCGAAACCGCAACGCGTGCTCGGCTATTCGTCGATCGGGCAAATGGCGCTGCTGATGTTGTCGCTCGCGCTGCTGCGCCATGTCGGCGCGGATGCATCGGTCCCGCTCGTGGTGGGCGGCCTCTTCATCAACCATCTGCTCGCGAAGGCCGGTCTGTTCTGGCTGGTTGGCGTGGTGCGGCGGCACGGCAGCGATGCGCGCGCGGTCCTGTCGCGCAGTCCGCTGCTGATCGCGCTGCTCGGGCTCTTCATGGTCGCGATCGCGGGGCTGCCGCCGTTCCCCGGCTTCTGGGCGAAGTGGGAACTGGTGATGCGCCTGACCGCCGCCGGCAAGCCGTACTGGATCGTGCTGATCCTGACCGGCTCGCTGCTCGAGGCGGCGTACATGTTCCACTGGTTCGTGCGCGCGCTGAGTCCGTCGGACAACGAGCCCGAATCCAGGCCCGATGTTTTCGCGCTGTTGCCGCTATTCGGCGTCGCGATCCTGCTGATCGCCGTGGGCTATCTCGCGGCCGCGCTGTCGGGCGTCGCGTCGGTGTGGCTGTTCTCGCCGCTCGCGGCGGGCGCGCTGTTCTATGCGGCGGACCGGCTGCCCGGCCGCGCGAAGGGTGTGCTCGCGCTGATTGCAATTGCGCTGATCGGCAGTCTGCTCGCCGAAGGCACGCACGGCATCGCCGGACTGTTCGCGTGGCTGCTGCTCGCCGGCAGCCTCGTAATCACCGCGGCGACGCTCTACCGCGACGACGAGCGCACGGGTTTCTATCCGATGCTGGTGGTGTTGTCGCTGTCGATCCCGGCGCTGCTGCGTTCGTCGACGACGCTCGAATTCTTCTATAGCTGGGAAATCATCACGCTGTCGTCGTGCTTCCTGATCGCCAAATGCCGGCGCGCGGGGCCGCACGTGCTGACCTTCCTGCTGTTTTCGCTGCTGTCGGCGTTTTTCCTGCTCGCGGGTTTCGCGAGCGTCGCGGCGATCGACGGCACCATCGAACTGTCCGCGCTGATCCACTCGGGACCGGAAGCGAATCGCGCGTTCGTGCTGCTCGCGGCCGGCTTCCTGATCAAGGCCGGCGCGATCGGCGTGCACGTATGGCTGCCGGGCGCCTATACCGAGGCGGAAGACGACGTGACCGCGATGCTGTCGGCCGTGGTCAGCAAGGTCGCGATGTTCGGGCTGCTGATCGGCACCTATCTGGCGATACGCTCCGAGGTCGGCCTCGAACTCGCGCACGTGATGACGTGGATCGGCATGCTGACGACCCTCTTCGGCGCGCTGATGGCTTTCCGGCAGAACGATTTCAAACGCATGCTCGCGTTGTCGAGCATGAGCCAGATCGGCTACATCGTGACCGCGATCGGCCTGATGAGCCATCTCGGCTGGGTCACCGCGCTGTATCTGGTCGCCAATCACATGTTCGTGAAGGGCATCCTGTTCCTCGCGCTCGCCGGCGTGATCCTGCGCACCGGCACGCGCAACTTCGCCGACGTGGGCGGCCTCGCCCGCGAGATGCCGTTCACGTTCGCGATGGTCGTGATCGCGCTCGTGTCGATGTCGGGGCTGCCGCCGCTGATGGGCTTCGGCGGCAAATGGCTGCTGCTGAGCGCGATGACCGACAAGGGCTGGTATGCGCTCGCGGTGTGCGGGCTGATGGCGACGTGCGTCGGCTTTCTCTACATAACGCGCCTGCTGAACGGCATCTTCCTCGGAGCGCGGCCGCCGCAGCGGGCTGTCGTGCGCGAGGCGCCGATCGCGCTGCTCGTGCCGCAGTTCCTGCTGGTGATCGGCATCGTGATCCTGTCGTTCTTCCCGAAGCTGCTGATCGAGCCGGTCTCGGCCGCGATCGATCCGCAATTCGCGGCGACGCTCGTGTGGGGCGGCATGTCGCTCGAGAGCATCTACGGGTTCTGGAATCCGACACCGGTCGTGATCGTCGTGCTGATCGCCGCCGCGATCCTGTTCGGGCTCGGCGTGCTGTTCTATCGCAGCCGGCGCGGCAATGCGGACGATCGGCCCGACTTCTACCACTTCTACCGGCCGATCCTGAGCCGCACGGTGCCGCCGTTCGCGCAAATGTTCTGGCGCGGCACGTCGCACTTCGCGCTCGTGGCCGCGGCGGGGATACGGCGCGTCTATACCGGCAACGGGCAGACTTACGCGCTCTACGTGCTGCTGTATTTCCTCGCGATCTATTTCGCGAGCACCGGGTCGGGCATGACCGGGATGCGGTGAATTTGCTGTCCGGTGCCGCGGCAGCGTCAGCCTGAAAGTCGATCGCCGTATGCAATTTCCAGCGACCATGCCGGGTCGTCGTGAGCCTGCCAGTAAGCGTCGAACAGCCATCGCGTCACCGGCCCCGGTTGCCCGTCGCCGACCGGTACGTCGTTCAACCGTGTCACCGGCATGATGCCGCCGGCGGTCGAGGTGATGAAGATTTCGTCGGCCTCGCGCAGTTGCTGCTCGGACATCGGGCCGGCATGGACCGCCATGTCGCCACGCGCGGCGAGATCGAACACGGTCTGCCGCGTGATCCCGTGCAGCACGCCCGCCTCGGGCGTAAAAAATTGCCCGCCTTTGACGACGAAGACGTTGAATCCCGGTCCCTCGGCAATGGTGTCGTCGATCGTCTTGATGACGACGGTCTCCGCGCCGGCGTCGTAGCCCTTCAGCAGCGCCGTGACGAGATCGAGCCAGTGATAGTTCTTGATCTGCGGATCGACCGAAGCCGGCGGAATGCGCCGCACGTCGTCGATCACGTGCAGGTGCAGCCCCTCGCGCAGTTGCCGTTCGTTCGCGACCGAGCCGTACGGCACGGCGAACGCGACGAACTGGTTGACCGCATCGCGCGGGTCGCGGCTGAAGGTCGGCGACACGCCGCGCGTGCAGAGCATTTCTACGTAGGCGTTGCGCAGACCCGAGCGTCGAACGCATTCGACGAGAATGTCGCGCAGCGCGTCGTCGGTGAGGTCGACGCGAAGCCGCAACTTTGCGAGCGAACGACGGAACCGCGCGATGTGGCTGTCGAGCCGGAAGAACCGGCCATTCCACACGTGCACGGTGTCGTAGGTCACGTCGGAGTGCAGCAGCCCCCAGTCGAGCACCGAGATGCGCGCCTCCGACAGCGGGATGAACTGTCCGTTCATAAAGGCCGCGCCACGCGGATACGCGAGACCGTCGAGACGGCCGATGTCCGGTGCGCTCATGACCGCACCTCCGTCGCCGGCCGGCCCGGATGGAAATCGACAGTGGCGATGAAGGCCGCGGGATCGGCGTCGAACAGCGCGCGGCTGACGATCGCGTTGTGTCCGGCGGCCCGGTCGAACGACAGCACGCCATCGAGATGATCGATCTCGTGCTGGATCAACTCGGACTCCGCGCGGCCGAGTCTCTCGCGGGTCTGGCGTACGCCGTCCAGCGTGGTGAACGCGACCGACACGGACTCGTGACGCCGCACTCGCACCAGCAGATCCGGAAAGCACATGCAGTCGTCCCATACGGTCATGGTGCTCGTGCTGTGCCAGACGATCTCGGGGTTGGTGATCACTCGCGGCCAGCCGGGCAGCGCCAGCGCGATCATGCGGCGATTCACGCCGATCTGCGGCGCGGCGATGGCACGGCCGAAGCCGTGCTCCGCGCGAAACGCGGCCAATGCGCCGGTCAACGCGCGTGCATCGGCCACGATGCCGGCCGCGCTCTGGTCGGCGAGGGGCGCGGAGCGCTCGCGCAACGACGGCGTGCCAATCGGCAGGATCGAATTCATTGCGATACCTCGGTGAGTGCCTGTTTCCGACCGTCCCTGAACGTCGAGATGGTGGCGGCGGGATGCAGCAGATCGCCATGCTCGTCGAACTGCACGCGCCCGGTTACGCCGTCGAACGCGATCCGGTGCAGACCCTCGACCACGCGCTCCGGCGCGGTCGACTGCTGGTCGCGCATCGCGTGATAGACCGCCTGCATCGCATCGTACGCATAGGGTGCGTAAAGCTGGATCGGCTCGCCGTAACGCGCCTGGAACTTCGTCTGGAACGCCGGGCCACCCGGCATCTTCGCGAGGCTGCGGCCGCCGTCCGCGCAGTACAGGTTGCCGTTCAGCGCATCTCCCGCGAGCCGCATGATCTCCTGCGTGCACAGCCCGTCTCCGCCGAGCAGCGGCGCGGTGATCCCGTACTTGCGCATCTGCTTGAGCATCGGACCACCCTGCGTATCCATGCCGCCGTAGAAGATCGCGTCCGGGCTCCTGCCCTTGATCAGGGTTAGCGGCGCCGCGAAGTCGAAAGCCTGGTCGGTCGTGTATTCGCGTGCGACGATCCGCGCGCCGTCCTTCCCCGCATCGTGCACGAACACGTCCGCGATGCCCTGCCCGTAAGCAGTGCGGTCGTCCATCACCGCGATGCGGCCGGCGTGCAGGTTCGCACTGGCATAGCGCGCCACGGCCGCGCCGAGGAAGTCGTCGTTCGCCAGCATGCGAAAGGTGGTGCGCAGGCCGAGATGCGTGAACTGCGGACTGGTCGCCGAAGGCGTCAGTTCGGCGATGCCGGCCTTCGCGTAGATCTGCGCGACCGCGATCGACGTGCCGGAGTTCTGATGGCCGATCACCGCGCTCACGTGCTGATCGGCGAAGCGTTGCGCGACCGTGGTGGCGGTCTTCGGATCGGCCGCGTCGTCTTCCGCGTCGAGGCGGAAGCTGACCGGCTGGCCGCCGATGACCGGATGAGTCGCGTTGATCTCGTCGATCGCGAGCTGGATGCCGCGTTCGCTGTCCTTGCCGAAGTGAGCCTGTGCGCCGGTGAGCGCGCCGGCATAGCCGATCACGACGACGGTATCGGCGCGGGCGCGGGTCATCGGGCCGAGGCTCGCGACGCACAGCAGCGCGAGCGTGAAGAGAGGTTTTTGCATGACAGTCTCTGATTAAGGTCGGGCCGCCCGGTGCCGGCAGCAGGGCGTTGATCAATCGTTGATCGACGCTACAATTCTGCGCATCCGCCGAGAAATCCAAAAAGCAATCCGGCCTCGTTTTTGTCGAATTCTTTCTGGAATACCGCATCCGGAGAAATCTGATGACGCCAACCGACCCGCAGCTCGATACTTACGACCTGCGCATCCTATCCCTGCTCCAGCACGACAACCAGATCAGCAACCAGGCGCTCGCCGCGGAGATCGGTTTGAGTCCGCCCGCCTGCATGCGCCGCGTGAAGCGGCTGCGGGAAGACAAGTTCATCGAGCGCGATATCGCGGTGATCAACCCGTCGAAGGTAGGGCTGCCGCTGATGATGATGGTGCTGGTCCAGGTGGAGCGCGAACGCGTCGATCTGCTCGACGAGTTCAAGCGGTTCCTGACCGGACTGCCCGAGGTGATGCAATGCTACGTCGTCACGGGCCGCGCCGATTTCGTGCTGCTGGTGGCGATGCGGGACATCGACCACTACGACGACTTCGCCACGCGCGTGTTCCGGCAGAACCAGAACATCCGGCACTTCGAGACGATGGTCGTGATGTCGCGCGTGAAGGTAGGGATGAGCCTCGCCCTCGACACCTGACGGAGCAGGATGCGCGCTTCGGTGTATGGGCCGGCTTGTCGGCCTGTCGGTCATTCTCCTCGCGGGCGGGCATCCATACGCAGCGCATCCACCACTACAGCGAGCGCTCTCGAGAATTCGCGGCGAGCCGGATAGAAGATGTGGAGCCCCGGGAAAGTCGGGAACCAGTCTTCGAGTACGTACCTGAGCCGTCCGGCCGCGACGTGCGGCTGGGCGAGGTCCTCCGGAACGAACGCGAGCCCGGCGCCGTCGATCGCGGCGTTCAGCATCTGATATGTGCCGTTGAACGTGAGCTGTCCGTCGACGCGCACCTGGATTTCTTTTTTGCCTTTTTTCAGTTCCCACGCGTACAGGCCACCGCGCGTCGGCAGTCGCAGCGTGATGCAGTTGTGGTGAAGCAGGTCCTTCGGTTGCCTCGGAGCCGGATGTCGGCTGACATACTCCGGCGAGCCGACGATAGCCAGACGCACATCGGGGCCAATACGAACCGCGATCATGTCCTTCGCGACCTGGTCGCCCCAGCGGACCCCGATATCGAAACGATCCGCGACGATGTCGGACAGGCCGTAGTCCACCACGAATTCGACCTCGATGTCAGGGTAGTCCGGCAGAACGCCGGACAGCCGTGGCCAGAGGACCGTATCGACAGCGTAGTCGGTGGCCGTGATGCGGATGGTGCCGGCGGGCTTCTCACGCGTTTCGACCACCGCGGCAAGTTCGTTCTCGATCTCTTCGAGGCGCGGCGTCACGGTTCTCAACAGCCGCTCGCCGGCGGCCGTCGGCGCCAGGCTGCGGGTGGTGCGCGTGAGAAGCCGCACGCCCAGGCGCGCTTCCAGTCCGCGCAACGTATGGCTCAGCGCGCTTTGCGTGACCCCGAGTCTCGCTGCCGCACGGGTAAAGCTGCCTTCCTGCGCGACGGCGATGAAGGCCAATAGATCGGTGACGTTCTCACGCAGCATTGATGAGCCTCATTCATAAGTCCTAGTTCATTCTAGCCCCTAGTCGGCCGTGCCGGTCAATTCCACAATGGCGCTGATACATCGACCGATGCTGAATGAAGGAGAAACAGGATGTCCGCGAAACCTACCGCCGCGCGCCAGTCGTTCGGCGATCTGGCGCCGAAGCTGGCCGAACTCAGCGACGAGGTGCTGTTCGGCGACCTCTGGGAGCGTCCCCAGTTGTCGAAGCGCGATCGCAGCCTCGTGACCTGCGCCGCGCTCATTGCGCTCGGCAAGACCGAGCAGATGAACTTCCATATTCCGCGCGCCATCGAGAACGGTGTGACGCGGGATGAACTCGTCGAGCTCACCACCCATCTCGCGTTCTATGCGGGCTGGCCCAATGCAATGTCGACCGTGTCGAAGCTCAGGGAGCTTTTCGCGATCACGAAGACTGATAACTGAGGAGCACCATGGAACTGAAGAGACCGGGCTCGCAGCCGTCGATCAAGGGTCCCGCCGAATGGTTTACCGGCACCGTGCGCATCGATCCGCTGAACGCTCCGCCGCCGCCTGCCAGGGTGTCATGCGCGAGCGTGACTTTCGAGCCTGGCGCGCGATCGAACTGGCATACGCATCCGCTCGGGCAAACCTTGCTCGTGACGGCAGGCTGCGGCTGGACGCAGTGCGAAGGCGAAGCCATCGTCGCAATCCGCGCGGGCGACGTGATCTGGTGCCCGCCAGGCCACAAGCATTGGCACGGTGCGTCACCGACGACTTCCATGACACACATCGCGATCCAGGAAGCGCTGGACGGCAAGAACGTCGAGTGGCTGGAACCGGTGACCGACGAGCAATACCTCGCTGGACCGCCGCGGCAATCCTGAGGAAATGACCCGCCGATGCCACGCCAGAGCATCGCCCGGCTCATCATGTCGTGGTGACTGACGGCGGCCCAACCCTTCTTCGATACGATGCGCGGTGCCCACCAACCCGCGGGCGGCGCCATCGACATTTCGGCGTGTCCTGCCATCCCGCCGGCCGCGTCGCCGTAACAGCAGCACGCCGGGTTCGAGGAAGAGGTTCGTCGCCGCGAACTGAAACGCCATCCGGAGAGCGTGGCCAATAGCCGGAAGCCGTGCATGGTACCCTCCGCCGACGGCGGGTCTGCCGCCGCAATCACTTCCGCGGCAGCAACCCGCATGCCCCGGCAACCCGTCGCCGCGGCACCGGAGACACCACATGAAATCAGGCAAATCATCCAGACAGCCGCTTCAGGGCAAACGCGACCTCGAGGCGATGTCGGCATTCCGCTACGACCTGCGCAAGTTCCTGCGCGCTTCCGAAGAAATTGCCAATGCCGCCGGTATCACGACGCTCCAGTATCAGTTGCTGCTGCACGTGTACGGCTTTCCTGACCGGCAATGGGCGACCGTCGGCGAACTCGCGGAGCGGTTGCAGGCGGCGCCGAACGGCACGGCGGCGCTCGTCTCGCGCTGTGAATCGGCGGGGCTCGTCACGCGCAGACCGGATCCCGCCGACCGTCGCCAGGTACAGGTCCACCTCACGCCCAGGGGCGAAAAGTTTCTGCTGGAACTGGCGGCCGAGCACAAGGCGCTCTATGGCGCATTTGACTGGGTTTTCGGCAAAACAGGCAGCTAGGTTCGACAGCAGCGAGTCGAAAATCGTGCCGGGCAACGATGCGACTTATGTCACAATCTGCCTTAAGTGTCATTTTCCCGGCGGCCCCATGCAACTTTTCAATTTTATCGACCGGCGCACGATTCTGCGCAGCCAACGGCGTTGGCTGTATTTCGGCGTGTTCTGGCTCGGCGCCGTCGCAACCGGGCTCGTGGCCGTCCTGTACGCGCGGCTCATCGACTTCGGCTACGAGGTCTTTTTGCGGATGATCGCCCACGACTGGTGGTTGCCGCTCGTCGTCACGCCGGCGATCGCTGCTCTGAGCGTCTGGATCACGCGCCGCTGGTTCCCCGGTTCGGAGGGCAGCGGCATCCCGCAGGTCATCGCGACGCTGCACGATGTACGCGCACGCGGCCCGCGTCTGCTTACGCTGCGCATCCTGATCGGCAAAATTGCCCTGTCGTTCCTTGCGATCCTCGGTGGCTTCACCATCGGCCGCGAAGGGCCGACGATTCACGTGGGCGCGGCGCTGATGTTCAGTCTGCGGCGCTTCTACCCGGCGCGGCTGCGCAGCATTTACGGTGTCGGGCTCGAACGCAAGCTCGCGCTCGCCGGCGCGGCCGCGGGTCTGTCCGCTGCGTTCAATGCGCCGCTCGCAGGGGTCGTCTTCGCGATCGAGGAACTGACGCGCAGCTTTGAGGCACGAACCAGCGGCGTCATCATCACGGCGATCATTTTCGCGGGCGTCGTCTCGCTGGCGCTTCAAGGCAACTATGTGTATTTCGGCACGATCGCCATCGGGAGCAAACTGCCAGATCTGCTGGCGGTCGCGGTCATTCTGGTCGGCGCGATCACCGGCATCGGGGGCGGCGTGTTCTGCTGGCTGCTGCTCAACACCGAGCGCTGGATGCCCGGCTGGTTAAATACGCTTCGAAAGCTGCATCCCGTGGCGTTCGGCGCAATTTGCGGCCTCTTCATTGCAGTAATCGGCGTGGCCAGCGGCGGTCATCTCTTCGGCAGCGGCTACGCGGAAGCACGCGGCATGCTCGAAGGCCAATCGCAACTCGGCGCAGCCTATCCGGTCCTGAAAATGGCGTCGATGGTGGGCTCGTACCTGCCGGGCACACCGGGCGGCCTGTTTGCGCCGTCGCTGGCCATCGGCGCGGGGATCGGCAACGCGCTGCACATGGTGTTCGGGCAGATGCAATTGCCGATGCTGATCGCGCTCGGCATGGTTGGTTATCTGGCCGCCGTTACCCAGAGTCCGATCACGGCGTTCGTCATCGTCATCGAAATGATCGACGGGCACGCGCTGGTGATTTCATTGATGGCGACGGCACTGGTGTCGAGCCAGGTATCGAAACTGTTTGCGCCGCCGCTCTACGAAGCGCTGGCGCACCGCTATCTCCACCATTGAACTGCCGGCACTGTATCGTGCTCATCCGCAAAATCTCGTCGAACCGCATCTGGCCGAATTTTTCACGCGCTATCCTCAGTTTTGGCAATAGAGCGCCGATCAAGGCAGGACGTCAAAAACGCTGACGTTTTGAGCGGCTGCTTCGCAACCAGAAATCGGTCGTTGTAGCGCTCGCCCCGGGTGCCGGATAAGGGTCGATTGCTATTTAGGCTTCGTCGGTAAATTTTTCGAAACGACCCGACGATTCTCCTGTTTCCAGCCAGGCATTGATTCACTCTCCCTTTAGCGATACCTTAAATCGTTCGTGGTCGTTGAATGCTGGTCACTCCGGAGACAACCGTTTCATGAAAAATACATGGGCTTTCTCCTGCATCCTCGCCGTGAGCGCGATCCTCGGCGGATGTGGCAAGAACGGATCGCAAAACGCTGCTCAGGAACCGGACGCAGCCGCGAGTCAGGCATCGGCGGTTCAGCCGGGGCAGGCCGCGAGCGGCACACTCGCCGCGTCGGGCGCACAGGAGCAAGGGACGCTGGCCACCGTCAGCAAGGCGCAGTTGCCGGCGGAAGCAGCCGAAACATTGCGTCTGATCAAAACGGGCGATCCTTTTCCTTTTGGCGAGGACGGTGTCCTGTTTCGCAACAGCGCCGCATTGCTGCCGCAGCATCCGCGCGGCTACTACCACACGTACACGGTTCGCACGCCGGGCTCGACGGATCGTGGGCAACGCCGCATCGTATGTGGCGGACCGCGCAAGCAGACCAGCGACTGCTACTACACCGAGGACTACTACGTCAGTTTCAAACGCATTGCGGAGTAAATCAGTAGTGGGGCCGTCCCAGCCGACCGCGCACGCTTCGGCCGCATCCGGCATCGTTCCCATCGCATGACGCTAGGCAAGGAGTGTTTTGACCAGCTCGGCTGTCGAGGGCACGTCGAACTTCTTCAACAGCTTTCCACAAAAGACCTCGACAGTTCGAGAGCTGATACCCAACGCTATTCCGATTTCCTTCGCGGTCTGGTTCTGGATGAGTAAGGCGGCCACATCGCGCTCGCGCTTCGTCATTGAATTTTTAGCCTCCGCGATCCATTTATTGGCCGAACTTGCGCCACCGGACAGGCTCGTTGCGACACCCATCTCCGAGAAGAACCACAGCGCCTCGCGGTACGGATCGTCACGGTATTCACTGACGCCCGTCACATTCACCCAGAAGAGCTCGCCGTCAGCCCGTTGCATCGCTCGCGGCTCCGTGATGCGGCCGAACTTTTTTAGCGCCGGAATCACCCGTGCTCCGAACCGCTCGAAGGCCAACTGATTCGGGTAGAGAAGTCGAACCGTCTGGCCGACCAACGCGTCGCTGGTGCTGCGAAACATGTCCAGGAATTGCCGGTTGCAGGCCGATATCACCCGCTGACGGGTGACCATCAGAGCGACCGGCACATGCGCGAAAACCTGCTCGTAATCGATCGGCTCCGCAACGGGCGCACCGGCTGGCATTCCTTTCATACCATCTCCTCGCAGTAAGGGTGATTCCGTACGTATCCGATACGTATTGTTGTACGTATATTGCGCTCATAGACTCTTCCTTGCAATGACATTCAACCTGTTGATCTGGAGGAAGAAATGGATGACTACAAGAATCGTTCGTACGGCGCCGTAGAGGTTGGTATGAAGGGTAAGGTCGGGATCGTCGTCGTGGACTATCAACTGGCCTTCACCGAGTCGAAATACCCGCTCGGCGGCGCGCCGCTCGTCATGCGCGGACTGGAAAACACGGCGCGTCTTCTGAAGGTTGCTCGCGCGCACAAGGTACCCATCGCAACCTGCTTCACCGCTTACAAGACCGAGCGCGACATGCCGCACTGGAAAATTGCCGCGGTCCGGGATCAGTTCAGACTGGATCATCCGAGCTCGGCTCTGGACCCGCGGATATACGACAAGGATTACGACGTCGTGGTCTGCAAGTTCGGACCGTCCATCTTTTTCCAGACGCCGGTGGTGCCGTATTTCATCAAGGAAGGCGTTGAGACGGTCATCATCACAGGGTGCAATACGAGCGGCTGCATTCGCGCATCGACAATCGACAGTTTCCAGTGGGGCTTCCGCACGATCGTCCCGGAAGACTGCGTGGGAGATATCGAGGAAGGTCCGCACCGCGACAATCTGCGCGACGTCGGCCGACGATACGCAGACGTGTCGAACGCCGACGATGTGATTGCATATATCAAACAGTCGACGAGATAATCCCCGGCAAACAATGGCCGGTATCGACCTGCGTACCGAATTGCGTCCCAGAGGATGCCGCGGTGGTCCGCGGCGTCCGGCTCCCGGTGAGCCCGATAGGCGTCGCACACGCTTTGACGCTATGAAATAGACGGTCGCGTCCGCTGACCGGAAACAACTCGTACTTCCCGCTCCTTCCTTGACCCGAACAGTGTCCAGCTCTGTCGATCGCGATCGGGCAGACGTCGCTCGCGCTCGATTTCCCGTGGAGAACCCCATGAATCGCGCCCCCACCGTTGACGGTACCCTCGAACCAGATGAAATCGAGCACAGCATGACGAGAATTGCCGCCGCGAGCGTCATCGGCACGACGGTCGAATGGTACGACCTGTTTGTGTTCGCGACCGCTTCGGCACTCGTATTCAACAAGGTGTTCTTTCCGGACTTCGTGCCATTGATCGGCACCTTGCTCGCGTTCGGCACGTTTGCGTCCGCGTATCTGGCCCGTATCGTCGGCGCGGCGCTGTTCGGTCATTTCGGCGACCGGCTAGGACGCAAGTCGATGCTGCTCGTATCGCTGGTGATCATGGGCATCGCCACGTTTTGCATTGGTCTTCTGCCCGACTACGCGTCGATCGGCATCTGCGCGCCGCTCCTGCTGCTCACGCTGCGCATCGTACAAGGTCTCGCGCTGGGCGGCGAATGGGGCGGCGCGGTATTGATGGCAGTCGAACACGCACCGGCCAGCAAGCGTGGCCTTTACGGTTCCTGGGTGCAAATCGGTGTGCCCGCGGGCACCCTGATCGCCAACCTCGTTTTCCTGCTGTGCAATGCGGTGCTGCCCAATGGCGCGCTGCTCGCATGGGGCTGGCGCATTCCTTTCCTCGCCAGTGTGTTGCTGATCGCCGTCGGCCTTTATGTTCGACTGAACACTTCGGAAACGCCGTCGTTCCGCAAGGTCAGGGACGCCGACGCCCAGCTCAAGGTGCCGTTGGCCGAACTGCTGGGCAAGCACTGGAAACAGGTGCTGCTCGGGGGCCTCGCCACGATGTCGACCGGTACGTCGTTCAACCTGATCGTTGCGTTCGGACTGACCTACGGAACGCAAACACTCGGCTTTTCGCGCAACGCGATGCTGGCTATCGCACTGATCTCGTGCGCGCTTTGCGTTGTGATGCTGCCCGCCTTTGGCCGGCTTTCCGATCTGATCGGCCGCAAGCCTGTGATCGTCGGCGGCATTGTCGCCGAGGCACTGTTGGCATTTCCGCTCTTCTGGCTGCTCGACACCCGCGAGTTCCACTTCGCGTTGCTGGGCTATCTGCTCATGATGACCGCATTCGCCGCCAACTATGGACCGATTGCCACCTTTCTCGCGGAACTGTTCGGCACGCAGGTCCGGTACTCCGGCCTGTCGGTGAGCTACATGCTATCCGGACTGTTGGGCAGCGCGGCGACGCCGGTCATTACGACGGCACTCCTGTCGATCACCGGGAAGGGGGCGTCGGTTGCGTGGTTTATGGTGGGGTCGGCGGCCCTTTCGACTGCGGCGCTTTTGCTGCTTATGGAAACGCATCGAAGGGATCGGGGTGCGACGACTTCACTCGGTTGTTGATATTGCGTCTTTTGTTTGAGCGCGCGCGGGCCGCTGCACCGCTCTAACCAGACCGCTGCCGCCGCCTCCGCAGAAGAACAGATCCGCGCCATTGGATTCGAGCCCGGAGATGCCCGTCCCGGCCGGCATCTCGACGCTTTCGAGCACTTCGCCAGTGCGGGAGTCGATATGCCTCAGCTCGCTCGCATCGCCTTCCCAGGTACCATGCCACAGCTCACCGTCCACCCACGTGACGCCGGTCACGAAGCGATTGGATTCGATCGTGCGCAATACCTCTCCCGTGCCGGGATCGATCTGATAGATCTTCCGCTCGGGATACTGCCCGACCCACAACGAGCCCTCGGCCCACGTGAGCCCGGAGTCACCGCCACCGCCGGGCGCGGGAATGGTCGAGAGAACGCGGCCGGTCTTCGGGTCGATCTTCTGGATGCGGCCGTGCGCAATCTGGAACAGGTGTTCGCCGTCGAAGGCCGTGCCTGCATCGGCCGCCACGTCGATCGAGCACAGCGTTGCGCCACTCGCCGGATCGATTGCGTCCAGCCGCTCGCCGGTCGCGATCCAGACCTGCCGGCCGTCGTACGTGACGCCATGCACTTTGTCGACGCCCGTAAAGGGCCCATATTCGCGGATGATTCTGGCGGCTGATCGGTTCATGGTTGCCATCCTAATCACGACGGGAACGGAGAAGGGAGTAACAAAGCCGTCGCGAATCCGGCGACGGGGGGCGTCATCCAGCGACGCGCCCGTCCCTCGCCGACCGGCTGCACCTTGCCCGCGGCGGCGAGCGCATCGAGCGCGCGCTGGACCGTGCGCTGGCTCGCGCCGAGCACGAGCGCAAGCGCCGAACTCGACCACGATTCGCCGTCGGACAGAAACGCGAGCACCGCCGCATGGTCGCTTTCGACAGGCGGCGCGAGCACGATAACCTCGTGCGCATGACGCGGCTCAAGCGCGAAGCCGCGCTTCGTCGCGCTGACGCCGGCCAGCGTTCCGAGCGCGCGACGCAAACGGCCGATTTCAACGCGCAGCCGCGCGCGATGTGATTCGTCAGCGCGTTTCGCGCGGAACGCGCGTGCGACGAGTGCATCGCGCGCCACGTCGTCGGGCCACGCTTCGCCGAGAGTACGAGCAAGCGTAAAGAGGACCGGACGGCTCGCGAGCGACACCGTCGCGTTCGTATCGCTGATGGCGTAGCGGCAGGCGTCCACGATGAGCGCGCTTCGGGTCGAACTCGATGCGTTGCTTGAAGTGAGGTTTGGAGCCAGCAGGCTCTCGACTTCATCGAGCAGAACGAGCCTTTCTTCACCACGTTTGATCACACGCGCCGCCGGCTTCTCCAGCGCCAGCGACGCGCTTTCGATCTCCGCGATCAACGCCGGAATACCGGCGTGACGCGCCGCGCGTTCGGCCCGCGCGAGCGCGGCGCGCGCGGCTTTGCCGCGAAGACGCCGCAACGCGACACCCGCGACAACCAGCTCATGAGCGGCCCGCAACGCGGGCGGAAACAGCAGAGGATCGAGCGCGGCAAGCCGTTGCTCGGCGTCGTCGAGACGGCCGATCAGCAACAGACGCCGCACCGCCAGATAACGCGCATGCGCGGCATTGATGCGATCGCCGTGCGCATCGAGCGTCGCGGTGGCGGCATCGAGCGCTTTGGTCGGCCACGCGAGGTCGCGCGACGCCAGCGCAATCTCGGCTTCGGCGACCACGCATCTTGCGCGCGCCACCGACTCCTTCGCGCCGAACGCGCGCGCGGCGCCGCGCACGAGCGCCTTCGCGCGCACGAAATCACCGAGCTGCGCCATCGCGATGCCGCGCAACGCGAGCGCCGGCGCATCGTCGCGCAGCGCGACGCGGTCGAGCGCGCCGAGCGGATCGCCCGCTGCGAGAGAGCGCGCCGCCGCCGAGATCAGCGCATCCACGAGGTGCGTGCCCTTGGGTTACGCGTCAATGCATCAACCGAATCCCGCCACACTTGTCACTCCCGCCCGTCGAATGCCCGGTACTAATCTAGCACGACCATCAACCGTACCCGGCGCCGTATCGACAAGGGTTCGAGCGGCACGGAACGACTCACGGAGGAACTAGATATGACGACGCATACGACCGGAACACGCGACGAGTGGCTCGCCGCGCGACGCGCGCTGCTCGACGCGGAGAAGGAATTCACGCGACGCGGCGACGAACTCGCGCAACAACGTCAGGCGCTGCCGTGGGTGCGGGTCGACAAGACCTACCGCTTCGATACCGACGAAGGCAGCGCGACGCTCGCCGATCTCTTCCGCGGACGCTCGCAGCTTCTCGTCTATCACTTCATGTTCGGCCCCGACTACAAGGCGGGCTGCCCGTCGTGCTCGTCGATCGCGGATGGCTTCGACGGCTTCGCCGTGCATCTCGCGCACCACGACGTGATGCTGATGGCGGTATCGCGCGCCCCACTCGCGAAGCTGCGGGCATACAAGCAGCGCATGGGATGGACGTTCCCGTGGGCATCGTCGTCGGGGGGCGACTTCAACTTCGACTTCAACGTCTCGTTCAGCGAGGAGCAGCAGCGCAAGGGCGAGATCGAATACAACTACGCCCGCAACGGTCACGCGATGGACGTGACGCCCGCGCCGGCGCCCGTCGCGCAGTTCGCGGCCACCTGCGGCACGGACGCGGCCACCTATTCGCGCGACCGCCCCGGCATGAGCGCGTTCGTGCTCGAGGACGGCGTCGTCTATCACACGTATTCGACCTACGCGCGCGGCGTGGATGCGCTGTGGGGCATGTACCAGTGGCTCGATCGCGCGCCGAAGGGGCGCAACGAGACGGGCATCTGGTGGCGCCGTCACGACGAGTACGAGCGGTGATGAGCGCGCTCGCACGTACCGTCCGCGCAGACAGGGAACGGGCGGCCTCCCGTAGCGCGAGCGGTTCCGGCTTCGCGTTTCCCGGCATCTGCGTGCTGTTGTTCATCGCGAGCGTCGTGGCGACGCTCGCGCAAAGCGCGTCGATGGCGGCGATGGGCGCGTTGCCGATGCCCGGCGGCTGGTCGATGTCGATGATATGGATGCCGACGTGCGGACGCACGTGGGCGCGCACGGCCGCATCGTTCGTCGACATGTGGATCGTGATGATGGCGGCGATGATGCTGCCGTCGCTCGCGCGGATGCTGGCGCGCTATCGCGAGGCGGTCGGCTCGCGGGTGCGCGCGAGTCGACTCGCTTTGCTGACACTGCGGGTAGATGTCGGCTATTGGGCCGTATGGATCGCGTCAGGTGCGGCGGTCTTCGCGCTGGGCGCCGCGCTCGCGACGCTCGAATTGCGATGGCAAGCGCTTGCCCGTGAGGTTCCGCTAGCGGCCGGCCTCGTCGTGCTGCTTGCTGGCGCGCTTCAGTTCAGCGCATGGAAAGCGCGCCACCTCGCCTGCTGCCGCGCAACGCCGCGTATTGCCGCGGACGCCGCCACCGCGTGGCGATACGGCGTGCGCGTCGGCATCCACTGCGCCTGTTGCTGTGCGGGATTGACGGCGATGCTGCTTGTCGTCGGCATCACGGACCTGCGCATGATGGCAGTCGTGACGGCGGCGATCACCGCCGAGCGTCTTGCCCCGGACGGTGCGCGCATTGCGCGGCTGATTGGCGTCATGGCTATCTGCAGCGGATTGTTGCTGATCGCGCAAGCCGCCATAGCCAGGTAATCCGCCAGCGCCACCTATCGCTTCAAAAAGCGACAGCCGGCGACAGGACTATCTCAATATTGTTTTAATTTCGGAAATAGTAAGTTCGTTAATTAGGTATTTACCCTAGTTTTCGCTCCTCCTAGACTTGTCACCACTGCTGCAGACAAACGCGTTCGCAGCCAAACAAGACAAATCTGGAGGTAATAATCATGAAATCGCTCGTTCAAGCTGTCGTTATCGCCGCTACCCTTGCTGCTCCGGTTGCTGTTTTCGCTCAATCGAACCAGCCGCTGACCCGCGCGCAAGTCCGCGCGGAGCTGGTCCAGGTCGAAAAGGCCGGCTACAACCCGGCGCGTTCGAACCCGAATGAATATCCGTCGAACATCCAGGCTGCTGAAGCTCGCATCGCCGCGCAAAACAGCGCCGTCGGCGGCGTGACGAGCGGTTCGTCGCAGCAAGGCCACGCAGCCGAGTAAGCTGTCCGGTTAGCCGGAAAGCAGAAAGAAGTTACGGTAGCCGTACCTGCCGGAGCGCTTCGCCATGAGTGCTCCGGCAGTTCCCCTGTTGGCCCGTCATCGCGGTTGAATGCGATGGCGGGCCAGTTTCGTTCTGGCGTGTCGATCGCAGCCGACGAACCCGCGCGTCAAACCGCGCCCGCGTTGATATACGCGGTCTTCACCGTCGTATAGAACTCGCGTGCATAGCTGCCCTGCTCGCGCGGACCATAGCTCGAACCCTTGCGACCGCCGAACGGTACGTGATAGTCGACGCCCGCTGTCGCGGTGTTGACCATCACCATGCCGGCCTGCGCATGACGGCGGAAATGGCTCGCGTACTTCAGCGACATCGTGCAGATACCGGCCGATAGCCCGAACTCGGTGTCGTTGGCGACCGCGAGCGCTTCGTGGTAGTCCTTGACCTTGATGACCGAGGCCACCGGGCCGAACACCTCCTCGCGATTGATGCGCATGGCGGGTGTCGTCTCCGTGACCAGCGCGGGCGCGAGGAAATAGCCGCGCGTCGCGCCGTCGACACGCTCGCCGCCGAACACCGTGCCGCCCTCTTCCCGCGCGATCGCGAGATAGCGCTCGTCCTGCTGCAACTGCTTGTCGTCGACGACCGGGCCGATATGCGTGCCGTCCGCGAGCGCATCGCCGATCTTCAGCGCCCGCATACGCGCCTTCATGCCGTCGATGAAGCGATCATGAATCGCTTCGGTCACGATGAGCCGGCTCGACGCCGTGCAACGCTGGCCCGTCGAATAGAAGGCGCCGTTGATGCACGCCTCGATCGCGACGTCGAGGTCGGCGTCGTCGAGCACGACCATCGGATTCTTGCCGCCCATCTCGAGCTGGAATTTCTTGCCTGACGCGAAGCATTTCTCGCCGATCGCGCGGCCTGTCGCTACCGATCCGGTGAAGCTCACCGCGTCGACGTCCAGCGACGACACCAGCGCTTCGCCAACCACCGAGCCGCGCCCCATCACGAGGTTGATCACGCCGGCCGGCGCGCCCGCCTCGGCGATGATTTTCACCAGTTCCCACGTGCTCGCCGGCACCAGGTCGGCCGGCTTGATCACGACCGTGTTGCCGTACGCAAGAGCCGGCGCGATCTTCCATGCCGGAATCGCGATCGGGAAATTCCACGGCGTAATCAGGCCCACCACGCCAACCGGCTCGCGCGTCATCTCGACGGTCATGCCCGGCCGCACCGACGGCACCGTTTCGCCACCCAGGCGCAGCGCTTCGCCGACAAAGAACTTGAAAATCTGCCCGGCGCGGCCCACTTCGCCGATCGCCTCGGGCAGCGTCTTGCCCTCTTCTCGCGCGAGCAGCCGGCCGAGTTCCGCCTTGCGCGCGAGGATCGTGCTGGCCGCCTGGTCGAGCACGTCGAAACGCTGCTGCGGCGTGGACAACGACCACTGCGCGAAAGCCTTGCGCGCGGCGCTGATCGCGCGTTGCGTCTGTTCGGCGTCGGCCTGCGCGAATTCGCCGATCACGTCGTCGAGATTCGACGGGTTGACGTTGCGGGACACGCTTGCGCCGTCCACCCACTGTCCGTCGATGTAGTTTGCAAACTGACTCATGTGCTTCTCCTGTCGATACGAACTGGCTGCCCCACCGTCACGCAGCAACAAGCAGGCCACGCGCGGCGAGATTGCGATACAGCGCGCGCACGCCGAACGTCCACGGTTCGATTTCGGTGGACAGCCGCACCGTGTTGGTCAGCGCGCCGAGTTGCGGCGTGGCAATCGTCACGCGATCGCCGAGGTGATGCGTGAAGCCGCCGCCGGGCGCGTCGCGGTCCTTGATCGGCGAGAACATCGTGCCGAGGAACAGCATGAAGCCGTCCGGGTACTGATGGTGACGGCCGCAGGTCTGCGCGACGAGGTCGGCCGGATCGCGGCTGATCTCGCTCATATGGCTCACGCCGTCGAGCACGAAGTCGTCGTCGGCGCCTTCGACGCGTAGCGACACGCTCGCGGCGCGCACCGAGTCGAGCGAGAAGCTGTCGTCGAACAGACGCACGAACGGGCCGATCGCGCACGAGCCGTTGTTGTCCTTGCACTTGCCGAGCAACAGCGCCGAGCGGCCTTCGATATCGCGCAGGTTCACGTCGTTGCCGAGCGTCGCACCGACGATATCGCCGCGGCTATTCACCGCGAGCACGATCTCGGGCTCCGGGTTGTTCCACACCGACGCCGCGAGCAGCCCGACGTCCGCGCCGAAGCCGACCGCCGACATCGGCTGGGACTTCGAAAATACCTCCGCATCCGGGCCTATGCCGACTTCCATGTATTGCGACCACGCATCGCGCCGCTCGAGTTCGGCCTTCAGCTTCATCGCGGCGTCCGAACCCGGCTTGATCTTCGAGAGATCCGTGCCGATCGTCGACGCGATCGTCTCGCGCACTTCCTTCGCCTTCGCCGGATCGCCGCCCGCCTGTTCCTCGATCACGCGCTCGATCAGGCTCACCGCGAACGTGACGCCGCAAGCCTTGATCGCCTGCACGTCGCACGGCGCGAGCAGACGGACGGCCGGCGCGGCCGCCGCAACCGATGCCGGCAGATTTGCCTCGATCAGCCGCCCGACCGGCCCGAGCGATACGCCCGGCGCCGTGCGTGCGATTTGCGCGGCATCGTCGCGCTCGAACAGATCGGCCGTGGTCGGCACTGCCGCAGTGATGTCGAACACCTCGCCGCCGCGCACGGCGACCACGCACGGTCCTTCGTGCTGCCCGGTCTTGCGCCACACGCGGCCGACGAGCAGCGCCTTGTCGAGATCGTCCGGAAGGAAGCTGGATGGAGAAGTTGCGGACATGGGAATGGCTCTTTCAGGAAGTTGGGAAAACCGGAAAGGCCGGGCTTCGCACGGAATATGAAACCCCGCGCAACCGGGCCTTGCTCTCTGTGTATCAGTGCGAATGCCTCGGATTGCCGCGCTCGGCAATCACCTTCAGATAAAGCGTCGCGGGTTCGAGACAGCCGCCGGTCGAAAGCTGGCCGACCGTCTTGCGATACAGCTCCTGCCACGGGGTTTGCGCGGGCGGGGTCTCGAAGTGCACGGTTTCGCGGCGCCGTGCGAGTTCCGCTTCGTCGACCAGCACGTCGACGCTGCGCGCGTTCAGATCGACACGGATACGGTCGTTCGTGCGCAGCAGCGCGAGGCCGCCGCCCACCGCCGCTTCCGGCGACATGTTCAGAATCGACGGACTCGCGGACGTGCCGCTCTGGCGGCCATCGCCGAGCGTCGGCAGCGACGTGATGCCCTGGCGCACGAGTTCGGCAGGCGGCGCCATGTTCACGACCTCGGCGCTGCCCGGATAGCCGACCGTGCCCGTGCCGCGAATCACCAGAATGCAATGCTCGTCGATCTCGAGCGACGGATCGTTGATGCGCGCGTGATAGTCCTCGGGACCGTCGAACACGATGGCGCGCGCCTCGAAGGTGTTTTCCGCGCCGGGCTCGCTCAGATAGGTCCGGCGGAACGCGTCGCCCACCACCGACATCTTCATGATCGCGCTGTCGAAGAAGTTGCCCGACAGCACCATGAAGCCCGCGCCGTGCTTGAGCGGATCGTCGGTCGTCTTGATGACGTCGCGATCGGGCGTGGGCGCGGCGGCCGCGATTTCGCCCATCGTGCGGCCCGACACGGTCAGACATTCCTCGTGCACGAGGCCGGCCTTCGCGAGTTCGCGCATCACGGCCGGCACGCCGCCCGCGCGATGGAAGCTTTCGCCGAGGTATTCGCCCGCCGGCATGCAGTTGACGATCAGCGGCACCTGCTCGCCGACGCGCTGCCAGTCGTCGAGGCTCAACTCGACGCCCATATGCCGCGCGATTGCGATCAGATGCGGCGGGCAGTTGGTCGACGCGCCGAGCGCCGATGCGACGACGATCGCGTTTTCGAACGCCTGTTTCGTCATGATCTTCGACGGCCGCACGTCGTCGCGCACCAGATCGACGATGCGCTTGCCGGTCGCGTACGCCATCTGGCCGCGCTCGCGATACGCGGCCGGGATGCTCGCGCAGCCGGGCAGCGACATGCCGAGCGCTTCGGCGAGGCTGTTCATCGACAGCGCGGTGCCCATCGTGTTGCAGTGGCCGATCGACGGCGACGACGCCGTGGTCAGCTCCATGAAGCCTTCGTAGTCGATCTTGCCAGCCGCGAGCAGATTGCGCGCATGCCAGATCACGGTGCCCGACCCGACGCGCTTGCCGTCGTGCCAGCCGTCGAGCATCGGGCCGCCCGACAGCACGATCGCCGGCATGTCGACGGTGGCCGCGGCCATCAGGCAGGCCGGCGTGGTTTTGTCGCAGCCGGTGGTCAGCACCACGCCGTCGAGCGGAAAGCCGTGCAGGATTTCGACGAGGCCCAGATACGCGAGATTACGGTCGAGCGCGGCGGTCGGCCGGCGGCTCTGCTCGGCGAGCGGGTGCACCGGAAACTCCATCGGAATGCCGCCCGCGTCGCGAATGCCGGCCTTCGTGCGCGCCGCGAGTTCGATGTGATGGCGGTTGCAGGGCGCGAGATCGCTGCCCGTCTGCGCGATGCCGATGATCGGCCGGCCCGACTGCAGCTCTTCGCGCGTCAAGCCGTAGTTCATGAAACGCTCGACGTACAGCGCCGTCATGTCCGCGTGCGAGGGATCGTCGAACCATTCCTGGCTGCGCAGCCGGCGCGGGGTGGATGCTGACATGATGCTTATCTCTCTGTCATGGTGAGGGTTTCGTTGGCGTGCTCCGCGTGCTGCTTTGCGCGCTGCCCGGCACGCGCCGTGTCGCCGGTCAGGTTTTTCGCCACCGCGGTAATCATCGAACCGGTAAAGCCGGACAGGTTGCCGACCGCGTTGATCATCGCGATGCCGGCCGCGGCGGCCGCGCCCGACAGCAACTGTCCGGGGAACGTCCAGTAAATCGGCATCAACGCGAGGATGCCGGCGGTCGCGATCGTCAGGAACGTGATCGCCCACATCACATGATGCGCCAATGCCGCGCTCATGATCAGGCCAATTCCGCCAATCAGCGCCGGAATCGCCGCATGCAGGCGCCGCTCGCCGGTTTTCTTCGAATGCGCGGCGTTCGCGAGCGTCGCGATGATCGCCACGCCGTAAGGAATCGCGGTCAGCAGGCCGATATGCAGCGGATCCTGCACGCCGGTCGCCTTGATGATCGACGGCAGCCAGAACGCGAGGCCGTAGAAGCCGGTATTGAACGTGAGCAGGATCGCCACCAGCAGCCACACGCGCGGATCGCGCACCGCCGAGCCGAAACGCGTGGTCTTGTGCGTGCTCTCGCGCTGCAGATTGGCCGCGAGCAGGCTCTTCTCCTGCGGCGTGAGCCAGCGTGCGCGCTCGATGCCGTCATCGAGCGAGAAATACACGACGAAGGCGGTCAGCAGCGACGGCACGCCTTCGATCAGCAGCATCCACTGCCAGCCCTGATAGCCGAACAGGCCCGCGGTATGGTCCATCAGCCAGCCCGACACGACGCCGCCGAGCATCAGGCTCACCGGCATCGCGATCAGAAAGCCGGACATCACGCGGCTTTGCCGCTGCGCGGGAAACCAGTAGTTGAGGTACAGGATCACGCCGGGGAAAAAGCCGGCCTCGCAGATCCCGAGCAGGAAGCGCAGGATGTAGAACATCGTCGCGGTCTCGACGTGCGCGAGGCGCGCGAGCGGCTCGACGAAGGCGAGCGCCATCGACACGAGCCCCCACGTGAACATGATCCGCGCGATCCAGAAGCGCGCGCCGTAGCGATGCAGGAACACGTTGCTGGGCACTTCGAAGATGAAATAGCCCCAGAAGAACACGCTCGCGCCGATCGCGTACATCGTGTCGGAGAGGCCCAGATCGTCGAGCATCTGCAGCTTGGCAAAGCCCACGTTGACGCGGTCCAGATAGGCGACCACGTAGCACAGCAGCAGTACCGGCAGCAGCCGGCGCACGACCTTGCGATAGGTCTTTTCTTCAAACTCGTCGGTCCGCGCGGCGAGCGCGGCGATTGCGGACGGTCCAGCGGTCATTCGTATCTCCATCAGCGTATTGTTCGTGGGAAATGCCGTTGCGCCCCGGCCGCACGCTTATGCGCCGACGAACCCCGCCGATAAGTTACCGGTAACATTTCTGGCCGTGGATGCTACGCGCGGCTTACTATCCGAACAACCAAGGGATATCCCTGGGCTGTATTTCAAGTGTCTGAAGTCTGCGACGCCCCGGCTGTTTCGCGCGGCGCTAAATTTTTATGCGCTTTCCCGAGGAATGACCGTGAAGTCGATCTTGACCGGTTTCCTGCGCTGCGCGTGACCGTTTTCGCGGTCGGCGAGCGCGGCGAGCAGCATTTCGCCGGCCCGCTGACCGATGCCGTATGCATCCACCGACACCGTCGTGATGGTCGGCTGACAGCACCACGACACCTCGAAATTGCCGAAACCGGCGATCGCGATGTCGTCCGGCACCGACAGCCCGCGCCGGTGGCACTCCATGATCGCGCCGAACGCCGACATGTCGCTCACGCACATCACCGCCTCGGTATCGGGCCATGTTTCGAGCAATGCGCCGATCGCCGGCGCGCCGTGACTCATCGTGATCGGCGAATCGCCGAGCCGGATCACGCGCGGCGCGCCGAGCCCGAGCGCCTTCATTTCGGCGGCGTAACCGCGCATCCGGTCGTGACCGCGCCGATCGCGCTCGCTCGCGCCGGCGATAAAACCGATCCGGCGATAACCGCGCTCGTGCAGATGCCGGACCATCGCGCGCGCCGCCGCCGAGTTCGAAAAGCCGACGACCGTATCGATCGGAACGGCGGGCAGATCCCACATCTCGACGACCGGAATGCCGGCGCGCTGCAACAGCATGCGCGTCGCCTCCGTGTGCCGGCTGCCGGTCAGCGCGACGCAGCGCGGCTGATGGCGCAGCATCGAGCGCACGAGTACTTCTTCCTGTTCGAGACGGTAGTCGGTATCACCGAGCAATAGCTGCAAGCCGTGCGGGCTCAACGCGGCATTCAGTCCGCGCACCGTATCGGAAAAGTTCGAGCTGGACAGCGACGGCACCAGCACCGCGACGAACGCCGAGCGGCCCGAGGACAGCGCGCCCGCCGCCGCGTCCGCGACATAGCCGAGTTCGTCGATTACCTTCTGGACCCGCTCGCGCGTGGCCTGCGACACGTTGCGTCCCGCCAGCACCCGCGACACGGTCATCTTCGAAACGCCCGCGCGTTCGGCGACATCGGACATGCGGGGCGGGACAGGCGGCCTGGACGTCATGGTATGGATCGGTGCAAATGCGCGAAAGTCACGGAACGCACATGATACCTGGCGGCACCTTGCGCAGCGACCAGGACGAACTTCGGATGGCGCGCGGCCTGTCTTCGCTGTTCTTTAAGCGTTAACGCTCGAAACCCACCGTGCAGCGCGCCTGCACCTGCCCCGGCACCGGCGCGCGGAACGTGAACAGTCCGCCCGCCTGCGGCTGATGCTGTCGCTCGACCGCCGTCAGTCCCTTCCACGCGGTCGATACGTACACGGTTCGCAGATCGTCATCGCCGAATGCGAGCTTCGTCACGTTCGCGCACGGCAACGGCACCTGATCGACCAGTTCGCCCGCCGGCGAGTAACGCTCGATACGCCAGCCGCCGAACAGCGCGACCCACAGGAACCCGTCGGCATCGACCGCCATGCCGTCCGGGTGGCCGTCGCCCGAGATCGCGGCGAAGATGCGCTTGCCCGACAGCGTGCCGTCTTCGGCGACGTCGAACGCGTACACGACGCGGCGCATCGTGTCGTTGTGATAGAGCATGCGGCCGTCCGGGCTCATCGCCGGACCGTTGGTGATCACATAATCGTCGTCCTGCGCGATCGCCGCGCCGCTTTCGTTCACGCGATACAGCGTGCCGCTCGGCGCTTCTTCGGCATCGTCCATCGAGCCGAACCACAAGCGTCCCCGCGCATCGACGAAACCATCGTTGAGCCGGTTGCCCGGCAGATGCGGCTCGACGTCCACGAGCTTGCTGAACTGCCCGCTCGCCGCGTCGAAGCGATACAGGCCGCCTGGCAGGCCGCACACGAAAACCTTGTCAGCGAGCGGCGCGATAAAGCCGGGCTGATCCGGCGCCTGCCACGTCTGCTGCTCGCCGGTCGTCACGCTCAGCCGATGAATCCGCCGGCCCTTGATGTCGACGAAATAGACCGCGTTTTCCGCGGCCTGCCACAGCGGCCCTTCGGCGAGCTCGGCGCCCACCGGCCATACACATACAGGGACCGGCATGCTCATTCCCCGTACCATCCCGCATCGACGAAGTAATCGCGGCCGGAGCAGCGGGACGCGTCATCGGAGGCGAGGAACAGCGCCATGCGCGCGACATGCTCGGGCTCGATGCGCAGTTGCAGACATTGACTCGCGACGACCTTCGCTTCGCTCTCGGGCGACTGCCACAACTGCATCTGCCGGGGCGTCTTCACCGCGCCGGGGATGATGCAATTCACGCGAATCCCCGCGCTGCCCAGGTCGCGCGCGAGACCGCGCGTGAGCCCTTCGATACCGGCCTTCGCGGTCATATAGATCGCGAGGTTCGGCAGCGCGAGATGCCACGACACCGAACCGAGATTGAGGATCACGCCGCGACCCGCCTTGCGCATACCGTTCGCGGCGGCCTGCGCGCAGAAAAACTGGTGCCGCAGATTCACGGCGATCCGATCGTCCCAGTAGCTCGCGGTGAGCTGGCCGACTTCATGGCGGTCGTCGTTGCCGGCGTTGTTCACGAGCACGTCGATCGGACCCGCCGCCTCGACGATTGCCGCGAACGTGCTTTCGATCGCATCGACGCTGTGCAGATCGCAATGGCGAAACAACGGCGGATGCTTCGCATCGCGCAGCGTTTCCTGCAACACGAGCGAATCGTGTTCGGCCACGTCGAGGAAAAACACGCGCGCGCCCTGCCGCGCGAAGGCCTCGACCATTGCGGCGCCGATACCGCTGCCGCCGCCGGTGACGACGATCGTTGTGTCCGACAGGCTCGGATAGATTGCGTACGACATCAGATATTCCACTTTTACGAGTAGGACCACACACGGGTGTCGATTACGACACGATCTCGACTTCGCTCAGCATACGCCAGTCGCGTTCGAGCGTTCTGACCGCGTTGCCCGCAACCGTGACCGTGCCGCTCAGATGAATGTCGCGGCTAGAGCGCGAACGCGATGATTTGCGCGGCGATGCGGTCCTCGAGACCGCCGAGGTTGTACGGCCGGCCGCCAATCATCACGACGACGGTCGGCGTACCGCTCCCGCAACCACCATCACGTTCTGGGGCTATTCGGACAAGCATACGTGGCTGACTTCGACGCCGGTGCCGCGCACCAATCTGCCGCTGCTGTTCGATGCGAACCTGAAGCCGAAAGCGACGTTGTGGACGATCGTCGACTCGTCTTACCGGCCGTAACTTTCAGGCGCAACGAACATCGACATCTCAAGGCTCGTCGGAGCCGACCTGCTCGAGCGCATTGAGATCCTCGTCGAAATCGTCGGGCTGTCCGTCAGCGGTTTCGTGCGTGCGCTTCGGCGACTTGACGACGGGCGGCGGCATCTTGCCGATGCCTTCATCGATACGTTGCAGCAGATACGGGAAGAACGGATTCGACGCGATACGGAACATCGAATCGAGCGTCAGAATCAGCGTGCCGCGTTCGCCGCGCGGCGCGAGCGTGCCGAGGTTCTCGTTGAAGTTCTCCGAGTCGTCCGGCGCGATGCCGTACAGCGCGTCGGTAATCGGGAACGGAATCGCGACGTGCGACAACGAGAAAATATCCTGCGGATAGTCGAGATCCAATGGTTTCACGCGCGTTTGCGTTTCGCCGGCATAGACACTGCGTTCGACGGTATGAGCCGAGTCCGGCGACGCATTGGCGATGACCGTCGTGCGATAGTTCTGCGGACCGATGCGCAATAGCCGCGACAGCGCCGTATACGACGCGACGCGCAGGAAGGTCCTGAAGCGCACGCTGCGGTTCACGTCGAACAACACGACTTCACTGCCGTTCTCCGGCAGCTTGTCGTAGAGCGACGACATCACCGCGGGCGTGCTGACCGTGAAATCGGTCACCGACTGGAACGTCAGAATAGGCGGCAACGTGTCGAGCCGGTTCTCACGCTCGAGCCTCGCGATCTGCTCCTGAATGACGCTCGTGAGCAGATACGACTGCCGCGCGCCGTTCACCGGGAACGAGTTGTATTTGAACGGATTGAACTCCGGCACGATGCCAAGCCACGCTGCGCGCGCGAACGCCGGCAATACCGCGGGCAATCCGGCGAGACCCGCAAAGCGCGCATAACGCGTCACGCCGATCATCGGCGAAATCAGGATGACGCGCGTCGGGCGCGTGAGTGCCGGATTCTCTACGGCGTCCAGCGCATATTGCAACGCCAGCGCGCCGCCGTTCGAAAAGCCGACCAGTTCGAGCGGCTTGTCCGGACCGATGCGCCGGCGCGCTTCACGCACCGCAAGGCGCGTGGCCGCGGTCCACTCCTGCCAGTGGACATCGGAGAGCCCGCTCGGCACCGTGCCGTGTCCCGGCAAACGAATGCCGATCGCAACAAAGCCGCGGTCGCGGTAGCGGCGCGCGATATGCCGCAGACTGTACGGCGAATCCGTCATTCCATGCAGCAGCACCACCGCGCCGACGGGCGGCCCCGACGGTTCGAGGATGTACGAGTGGTTCCAGTTATCGGCGAAATGCCCCGGATAGATCGGCGAGCCTTCGTAATACCGGTTCGCCGGAATGCGCTCGGACGGCTTTATCTTTTCGACGACGTTGACGCGCACGTCTTCAAAAATGCGGTTCTCGGCCTTTATGTAGGCATTCCAGTCACCGGTGTTCATTTCTTCGACGGTCATTTCGCGAGGCACATAGGTATGCCAGACCGACAGCTCCGGCCCGCGTTGCGAGTACCACGCGCGCAATCCAAGTGCGAGTATCGCCAACAGGATCACAATCAATACGCTTATCTTTATTACCTTCAGCGATGTGCGTAGCATTCGATTTCTCTTGTGAAGGTTGCATGGAGCGCAAGCTGCTGGCTGCGCGATGCGCACATGCCGTCATCGCGACGGCATTCCGGTCCGGATATCCTAAGGGCTTTTAATCATCCGTTCAAATCGCGAGCGGGAACGGATCAGCCAGATGCGCTCCGTTTTTGACATTCGACGCGGGAATCAACCGTAGGGGATTCTCGAGGCGCCATGTGGAAATCGCGACGATTTGCGCTTGCGGCTTTTCATGTGCGACAGGCCATGCTGTCGTGCCGCAACGAAGCTGAAACGAAGCTGATGCAACGACAGGCTTGCAAGCCCATACCGGAAGATCGAGTAGCCGACCGACCCGCCTGGGCCGTCCGGCAGTCCAGCGAGACGATCGAGGCCGGAGCGCGACACCGCCCCCCGGCCTCGCATACCCACGAGCAATTACTGACGGCCGCGAATATTGCCGGCCACACCGCCGGCCGCGCCGCCGATGATCGCGCCGGTCCAGGCATCGCCGCCCGAGATTGCCGCGATGCCCGCGCCGGCGCCCGCGCCGATCGCCGCGCCGCTCATCGTTCCTTGCGCCTGCGGGCTCATATCCGTGCAGCCGACCATGACTACCAGGGTGCCGATGCTTACGATCCATCCGAGTCGTTTCATGATCGTCCTCCTTATTGGTTTTTCTTCAGGCCGGGCACGACCATCTGAAACCAGAGGGTCTCGATCACCGGATGCTGGATCATCGTGGGATTGGCGGCGTAATACTGATCGAGCCCAGTGCGCACGCTGTCGAGCGTCTGGCCCTGCATACCCTTGCCGAAGCGTTGCGCGATGTCGTTGCTGTTCGCCGCATTGCCGGCGTAGGCGCGCTCGACGTCGAGCAGATTGGCGATACCGACGAGGTAGGCCTTTTTCGCCTCGTCCGACGACTGCACCCATTGTTGGCCCGTGACAATTGGAATACTTTGCGCGCGCGCGACATTGCTCATCATTGCGAGCGACAGGAAAGTCAGAGAGATCAGCGTTCGCCATTGTGGTTTGATTGCCATCACATACTCCAAGGAAGTTATGTTCTCCAGCGATCTGCCGCCAACCTCATCCAGCGGCCTCGAACGAGTTATTTTGAAGAGTGGTGTGTGTCCCGTCGAATCTCCTTTCAGGTTCACCGGTCGGCATGATTCGCCAGGTTGAGTTCTATCAGGCGATAAACACCTGGATGACAGAAGATCTCGTGACGAATTGGAGTGGTTTGCGAACGTGACATATCGGCTCAACACGCAGTGTTGTCCCGGCCTTGATGCATCAGACACAATATAGAGTCTATAGCGTTTTTCGTAATTTCCAAGCTCATTTCAATGCAATGCCACGAACCGGAACATTGCATCCAAAGACAATCCGCGCATGAACGGAATGCGACGCAATGCGAGTAAACACTATCTTCTCTTTGTCGAATTTCCACGTATTGAGTGCATTGCATACGAGACGTGTCATTTCTATTGAAGCCTGCAAATCCGCGCCGCTAATTGATAGCAATTGACATTTAAACTATTCGACTCCGGTCTATTTCCTTTCTAATACCAGTAGTACAGACCAATCATCGAACAGGTACGACCGCGTGTCCGATATCCAGACATGACCGGGCACTCGTTGAATCGCGCGGCATGGAAGTCAGCCGTTCGCCTCGGTCGATTATGCCTGGCAGCATCCGGGTGGCTGCGTAGCAGCGATGGGGGGGTATGGGGGGTTAGACGATTAGTTGCATAGCAAACCGCATTCACCGCGCATCGTCCGGAGCGAATCCATTCGCGAGCATTAACAGTCTTTAGCTTGTAATTAACAAATACAGGATATAGACTGTATCTGTCGCTTACAGGCTTTGACCTGTTGGCGCGCGGGAGCCGAACCGGAGATCGACCGTGGACTACCCCATCAAGACGCTGAACCAGTTGAGGCCGATCCTGCAGGGCTTCAGGAAAGCCGCCGGGCTCACGCAGGCCGCGATGGCCAGTCACCTGGGCGTGACGCAGCAAACCTACGCGCAACTCGAGGCCAATCCGGCCGCAGTCAGCGTCGAGCGGCTGTTCAGGGTCCTGCGAATATTGCAGGTCGATCTGAATCTCGCGCCGACCGGCTCCGCGCAAAACGACGCCACCGCGGAAATCGCGCCGTCGTCCGCCCCCCACGCACCCACCCGCCGGGCCGCCAGAAAAGCGCCGGTCGCAACAACCGGCGGCGCAAAGCGCGTAACGCAAGCCCCCCGCAAACAGGACGCCTCGCCAGGAAAGCCGGCGCGCGCCGCCCGTCCGGCGCAGCAGGCCGCCGCAACAGCGACGCGTGCGGTCCGCGGCAAGAACGCGTCTGCTCCATCGCGCGCCGCCGCGAAATCCGCCACCGGCAAGAAGCGGGAGGACTGGTAAGCATGGCGCGCGGCATCCCGAACCGCCTCAACCTGTGGATGAACGGCCTGCCCGTCGGCTATTGGGAAACGACGCGCGGCGGCGAACGGCTCACCTATCTGGACGAATGGATCGACGATCCGCAAGGGCGTCCGCTCTCGCTATCGCTGCCCTTTACGCCCGGCAATCAGCCGTATCGCGGTCAGATCGTCGCGGACTATTTCGACAACCTGCTGCCCGACAGCGAACCGATCCGGCGCCGCATCGCCGCGCGCTACCGAACCGGCGGCACCGCGCCTTTTGCCCTGCTCGCCGCGCTCGGACGCGACTGCGTCGGGGCCTTGCAGATGCTGCCGCCCGACGAAGAACCCGTCGACCTCACCCGCATCGACGGACGCGAACTCAGTGAATCCGAAATTGCCGCGCTGCTGCGCGGCACGACATCGGCGGCGCCGCTCGGGCAGCACGACCCGCTGGAAGACCTGCGCCTGTCGATTGCCGGCGCACAGGAAAAAACCGCGCTGCTGCGCGATCGCAACCGCTGGCTGCTGCCCGAAGGCAGCACGCCGACCACGCATATCTTCAAGCTGCCACTCGGGCTCGTCGGCAACATGCGCGCCGACATGCGTACGTCGGTGGAAAACGAATGGCTCTGCTCGCAGATCGTCGCGGCTTACGGGCTATCTGTCGCCCGCTGCGAAATCGCACGCTTCGACGATCAGAAGGTGTTGATCGTCGAACGATTCGACCGCCGACTTTCCAGCGATGCGACGTGGATCGTGCGGCTGCCGCAGGAAGACATGTGTCAGGCAACCGGCACGTCGGCGCTGCGCAAATACGAGTCCGACGGCGGACCGGGAATCGAGGTGATCATGCAGGTGCTCGCCGGGTCCGCTCGCGCGGCGGCGGATCGGCGCAACTTCTTCACGACGCAGATGATTTTCTGGCTGCTCGCCGCGACCGACGGCCATGCGAAGAACTTCAGCATCGCGCACCTGCCGGGCAACCGTTACGAGGCCACGCCGCTTTACGACGTGCTGTCCGCTCACCCGATCATCGGCACGGGCGCCGGCCGTTTGCCCGCGCAAAAAGTGAAACTGGCGATGGCGGTGCGCGGCAGGAACGTCCATTACCTGCTGGAGCAGATCCAGCGGCGGCACTGGATTGCCGAAGGACAACGTGTCGGGTTTTCCGCCGCGGACGTCGACGCGATGATCGCCGGGTTGACCGCGCGGACGGAAACGGTGATCGATACGGTGTCGTCGCAATTGCCCGGCGACTTTCCGATGGACGTGGCCGACGCGGTGTTCAACGGCATGCGCCGGTTGAACAGAAAACTGGCGCGATAGCGGCGAATGAACAACGCGCGATCGGTAGATACACCGCGTAACGAAAAAGATCCGCTTCGTTATCCACGCCTAATTTACGCATCGCGCTTCTTTTCTGCGCGCTGATGGTCTGCCTGGTGCGGCGCCAGTACGACCGGATGATCGTCGGCGAGAATGATCCTGATTTTCATGAAATGTCGGAATTCGAATTCTTCAAGCGTGGCGCGCCGCCAACCCGTCCGCTTTGGCCGACGCGCGCCATTGAACACTCAGCAGATGCTCGCGCATGCACCGCGCCGCCGCTTCCGCATCGCGCGCCTTCAACGCGTCGACGATGGCCTGGTGCTGCTGCGCGAAAAACTGCCGTGTTTCCTGCGCGGCGGTTTTCTCGCGAACCTCCGGCTTCACACGCATGCCGTTGATGACCTCCATCAATGCGATGAGCGCGGGATTGCGCGTCGCCTGTCCAATCAGCAAGTGAAACCGATGGTCCCATTGCTGCCATTCGTCGTCGTTTTTTGCGGCGGCGTTCTTGCGCGCGCACTTCTCCAGTTCCTGCAGATCGTCGCCGCTCGCCTTCGTCGCCGCAAGCGCCGCGAGCGCCGGCTCGAACAGCAGACGCATCTCGGCGATATCCGCGGGACTGGTTCCCGCGCGCAAGCCCCGCAGCGACGGCGCGAACTTCAGCGGCCGCGCGCCCAGATAGGTGCCGCGGCCGACGCCGCGCCACACGCGGCCCGATGCCTCCAGGGAAGCCAGCGCCGAGCGTAGCTCCCGGCGGCTTACGCCCAGTTCTTCGGCGAGCTTTCGCTCAGGCGGCAGCGCGTCGCCATCCTTCAGTCGATGCGCGCCGACGTAGTCGAGCAGCGCGTCCAGGACCGGTTTTTCCATGTCTATCCACCGAACCAATTTGTATTGGTTTGAACGATACCAGAAACACGGCGACCGGACACGCGCTCACCGAATCATTTTTGATCCGCTATACTGCGCCAGAAATTTCGGGTTAACACCGGGTGCAACCCGGCTGCGTTGGCCTTACGCTTTTATTTTCATCAATCGAACCATTTCTTATTGGTTCAGTTATTCGCCAGCCATCGCAAGGAGCCGCGCATGTCGTTTACAACCCGTCCGGAGCTGATCGGCACATTCGGCATGGTGGCCTCCACGCACTGGCTGGCCAGCGCGTCGGCAATGGCCGTCCTCGAAAAGGGCGGCAATGCGTTCGATGCCGCCGCTGCCGCCGGTTTCGTGCTGCAGATCGTCGAGCCGCATCTGAACGGTCCGGGCGGCGAGCTGCCGGTCGTGTTCTACAGCGCGCGCGAAGACCGGGTACGGGTGCTGTGCGGACAAGGCGTGACGCCCGCGACCATGACGATCGAGCGCATGCGCAAGATGGGCCTCGAAGTCGTGCCGGGCACGGGCCTGCTGCCCGCAGTCGTGCCGGGCGCGTTCGGCGCATGGATGGCGATGCTGCGCGACTACGGCCAGTTGCCGCTCGACGACGTACTCAGCTATGCGATCGGCTACGCGGAAAACGGCTATCCGGTGCTGCCGCGCATGGCGTCGTCGATCCTCGCGATCCAGGATTTCTTCCGCACCGAATGGACGACCTCCGCCGAACAATGGCTGCGCAATGGCGAGGCGCCGATGCCGAACCAGTTGTTCGCCAATCCCGCGATCGCCGAAACCTACAGGCGCATCCTGCGCGAAGCGAACACCCGCAGCGACCGCGCCGAGCAGTGCGAACGCGCGCGCGACGTGTTTTATCGTGGCTTCGTCGCCGACGCGATCGATCAATACTTCCGCTCGACCGCCGTGCTCGATACGTCCGGCCAGCGCAATCACGGCTTGCTCGATGCTGGCGATCTGGCGCGCTGGGAGCCCACCTACGAAGACCCGGTGTCGTACGACTACGCGGGCCTGCGAGTACATAAAACCGGTCCGTGGGGCCAGGGGCCGATGTTCCTGCAGCAGCTCGCGCTGCTGAAGGGCTTCGACCTCTCCGCAATGGATCCGCTCGGAGCGGATTTCGTGCACACGGTCATCGAATGCTCGAAGCTCGCGTTTGCCGATCGGGAAGTGTTCTACGGCGACCCCGCGTTTTCGCACGTGCCAATGGACGTGCTGCTCGGCGACGCGTACAACAACGAGCGCCGCCGGCTCATCGATCCGCATCACGCATCGTTCGAATTCCGTCCCGGTCTGCTCGGCGACAGCGCACAGCGCGCCGCGCGCATCGTCGCGAATGCCGGCCGCGAACAGGCGGGCGGCTTCGGCCAGGGCGAGCCGACGTTCGCGCCGTTGCCCGAACTGCGCGGCGACACCGTGCATCTCGACGTCGTCGACCGCTGGGGCAACATGGTGTCGGCCACGCCGTCCGGCGGCTGGCTGCAGGCATCGCCCGCGGTGCCCGGCCTCGGCTTCAACGTCACCACGCGCGCGCAGATGTTCTGGATGGAAGAAGGCCTGCCCTCGTCGCTCGGCCCCGGCCGCCGTCCTCGCACCACGCTCTCGCCCACGCTCGTCACGCGCGACGGCAAGCCGTATGCGGCCTTCGGCACGCCGGGCGGCGATCAGCAGGATCAATGGTCGCTGCAACTGTTTCTCAAGCACGTGCATGGCGGCATGAACTTCCAGGCCGCCGCCGATGCGCCTTCTTTCCAGACCGCGCACTTCCCCGGCTCGTTCTATCCGCGCGCGATGCAGCTCGGCAAAATGTCCGCCGAATCGCGCTTCCCGGACAGCACGCTCGCCGAATTGCGCGCGCGCGGCCACGACCTGAGCGTCGCCGAGCCGTGGGCGCTGGGGCGCGTCTGTGCGGTCGGCATCAGAAACGGCCTGCTGCGAGGCGCGGCCACGCCGCGGCAGATGCAGGCCTACGCCATCGGGCGATAACCGGGGCGCCATTTTCTTCAGGAGAAGTTGCCGTGTCCGCCGTCGCCGCCCGTCTTGAAAGACTGCCTCTGTCGAGCTTTCATCGCAGACTGCTGCTGATCGGCGGGCTGGGATACATGTTCGATGGACTCGATTCGTCGTCGCTCGCGTTCCTGCTGCCGGTGGTCAGCAAGCTGTGGCAGTTGACGAGCGCCGAAACCGGCCTCGTCGCGAGCAGTACCTATATCGGCTACTTCTTCGGCGCGTTCCTGTCGGGCGTGCTCGCCGACGTGATCGGCCGCCGCCGCATCATGATGAGCGCGCTCGCGATCTACTGCGTCGCGTCGCTCGCGAGCGCCACCGCGCAGGACTGGCATACGTTCTTTGCGCTGCGCGTGGTGGCCGGTTTCGGCTCGGGCGCGGAGACCGTGGTCATTGCGCCGTTTCTCGCCGAATTCGTGCCACGGCGCTATCGCGGCATCTTCTGTGGCGCGCTGGTCGGCTTCATGTCGTTCGGCTATCTGACCTCGTCGATTCTCGGCTTCGCGGTGGTGCGCAACTTCGCCGATGGCTGGCGCTATCTGGCGGTCATCACGTCGCTGCCGGTCGTGATGCTGCTGTGGTGGCGCAGAACGCTGCCCGAATCGCCGCGCTGGCTCGAAAGCCAGAGCCGCGCGGCCGAAGCGGACAGCATCGTCGGCAACATCGAGGCGTGGTTCGCCGGCAAGGGCATTGCGCTCGCGCCCGTCAGCGCGGTGAGCGCCGTTCCCGCGTCGACTGTAGCGCCGGCCGGCGGCAGCGCATCGCGCAACGTGCTCGCGCTGTGGTCGCCACGGCTCGCGCGCACCACCGCGGTCAGTTGGCTGATGTGGTTCTCGGTCGCGTTCGCGTACTACTCGTTCTTCTCGTGGATTCCGAGCCTGCTCGTCAAGGAAGGCCTCACGATGACGAAAAGCTTCGGCTATTCGATCGCGATTTACGGCGCGCAGATTCCCGGCTACTTCTCGGCGGCATGGCTCAATGAAAAGATCGGCCGCAAAGCGGTGGTCGCGTCGTACATGACGCTCGGCGGAATCGCGGCGATCACGCTCGCGTTCTCACACACCGGCATTCAGATCATGGCCGCGGGCATCGCGTTGTCGTTCTTCATGAACGGCGCATTCGCCGGGGTCTATGCGTACACGCCGGAAGTCTTTCCGACCACGGTCCGTACGACCGGCACCGGGTCGTCGTCATCGTTCGGCCGCATCGGTTCGGTGAGCGCGCCGATTCTGGTCGGCCTCGTTTATCCGGTGCTCGGCTTTCTCGGCGTATTCGCGATGACCACGACGGTGCTGCTGATCGGCGCCTGCGTAGTGTTCTTCCTCGGCATCGAGACGCGCAACCGTTCGCTCGAAGACATCGAAGCGAGCGAGCTCGAACCGGCTCACAAGGTTGCGGGCCAGCTCGATTCCACTCACATGCATGGCTGAACGCGCCACGCTTTTTCACACTCTTCCATGCAAACGATGCAAGGCACACCGACCGGGCCCGCGATGCCCGACACGCAGGCGCTGGACATTGCAGATCTGGAACGTCTCGCGATGGCGATCCGCCTGAACGACCAGCCACGGGAGATCTTCCACGCGGTGCACGCGGTGGCGGCGCAAACGATAGGCTTCAGCCTGCTCACGATCATGTCCTACGATGCGCGGCGTCATGAAGTGGAGCGCGTCTATACGAACATGCCGGACGTTTATCCGCTCGGCGGCCGCAAGAAGAAGCACGGCACCGCGTGGGCAAAGCGGATCCTGCAGGATCTCGAGCCGTTTCGCGCCGCAACCCCGCAAGGCATTCGCGACGCGTTCGACGATCACGCGGTGATGACCGGCATGGGCCTCGGCTCGATACTGAACATCCCGATCGCCTACGACGGCGTGTGCATCGGCACGATGAACCTGACACACAAGGAAGGCTGGTACACCAGCCGCCACGAAAGCATGGGCCTTCTGATCGGCGCCTTCCTGGCTCCCGCTCTTCTCAAGCTGAATATGCCATTCTCCGCCGGCGCCGCTCATTCATGAAAACACAACCCGAGCTTCGAGATTATCCGGCCGCGACTCGAACCACCGCGGCGCAGGGCCGCTGGCTGCTCGTCTTCGCGCTCGGCTATCTCGCGCTGATCGCCGACGGCGCGGACGTGATGATGTACGGCCTCACGCTGTCGCGCATCAAGGACGAATTCGGGCTCACCAATGTCGAAGCCGGCGCGCTCGGCAGTCTGACCCTGCTCGGCATGGCGATCGGCGGCATTGCCGGCGGCTGGGCCAGCGACCGCCTCGGCCGCGTGCGCGTCGTCGCGTGGGCGCTCGCGCTGTTCTCGCTCGGCGCGGGGATGCTCGGGTTCTCGCACAGCTTCCTGGAATTCGCGGTCGTTCGCTTTATCAGTTCGCTGGGGATCGGCTGCATGGTGCTCGTCACGACGCTCGTCGCCGAATACGTGCCCACCGGGCGGCGCTCGCTGATTCTCGGCATGCTGCAGACCGGCATCTCGGCGGGCTATATCGTCGTGATCGCGCTCAGCAACTGGATCCTGCCGCAGTACGGCTGGCGCACGCTGTACTACGTGTCGGCCGTGCCGGTGCTGCTCGCGTTCGCGATCAAATTCGCGGTGCCCGAACCGGCTTCGTGGCTCGCCAGCCGCGCCGCCACCCGCCTGAGCGAGAGCGGAAGCCATCGCAAGACGAAGCTCATCGACAACCGCTACGCGCGGATCTTCCGCGACCGGCAGGCGCGCACGATGTTCATCCTCTGGACTTTCGCGTCGATCTTCGTGCTCTCCGGTTTCTACGGACTGAACAACTGGCTGCCCACATACCTCGAAAAGGAATTGCACATCAAGTTCAGTTCGCTGACCGGCTACATGATCGGCACCTACGTGGTCGCGTTCATCGGCAAGATCTTCGCCGGCTGGCTCGGCGACCGCTGGAGCCGGCGCGGCGTCTATGTGCTCGGTTGCGTGGGCGCGTCGCTGTTTCTGCCGGTGATCATCTTCTGGCACACGCGCGAAAACATTTCCACGCTGATGCTGATCTTCGGCTTTCTGTATGGCGTGCCGCTCGGCACGATCGGCACTTTCATGTCGGAGAGCTTCGCGACGTCCGTGCGCGGCACCGCGGTGGGCGGCTCCTATAACCTCGGCCGTTTCTGTTCGGGCGCCGCGCCGATCGTCATTGGATTCATCGCCACGCAGTTCTCGATCGGCCTCGGTTTTCTCGTGGTCGGCGCGGTGTTCTTCCTGAGCGGCGTGACCGCGCTGTTCGTTCCGGATCGTCTATACGACACGCAGCATTAAGCGCGCTGCATCAACGATCAGGGCGTGCCGCTGACGATATTCGAAATGGTCCAGTTGCTGGTCGACACGAGCACGTAGTCGCCATTGACCCCGAGCCATTTATCCCCGCGCGGCGGCGCATTGAGACCATGTCCACGCCAGTCGTCCATCATGAAATTGTAATGACGGTATTCGGCGGGAACACGCTGGCCTTTGTGCCAGTCGCGATGCGGAATGGATGGCATTTCCTGCTGGCGGCCCGGACCGGCCATCGGGCCGCCGCCGGCGTCCGGTGGCGGTCCCGCCGCAATCGCGAGCAGGGAAATGCCGGAAAAGGACAAGGCGACGAGCTGCGCAATGATGCGTTTGTTCATGGTCGAACCTCCCTGCGATGGAAGAAAAGTCAGGGTATTCACGTGAAGTGATCGTTCAACTGCTCGCAAATCAATTGACTCGACTTCATTGCAGCCGATTGCCGGTATATCGAATGCAATTCCTTAAATCGCCCTGAATAAAATGTAATTAGTCGGGCTGTTCTCGAAGTCGATAAAAGTATAGTAAAAAGATTTACTCTCAATGGAAGAAATCGCGCATTCCGCGCCTGGTCCAGTTTCATTCGTCCGGATGGGACGGCGCGGTTTCCGCGGAAACGGCTGCCGCGTCAGACACAGCGGCCCCAGCCGCAAGACGTGGCATCCGGATGCCCGCGTACGCAATCGCGATGGTCAGGAGCGGACTCACGAAGCAGAACACCGCATACGGCGCGTAAGCGAGCGTGGACACGCCGAGCGTCACCGCCATATAAGCGCCGCAACTGTTCCACGGAATCAGTGCGCCGGTTGGCGTACCCGTATCGCCGACGGCCCGCGACAGCACCACGGGTTCGAATCCGCGTCGTGCAAAGGCAGTCTTGAACATGCGCGCGGGCAGCACGACCGCGATGTACTGATCTGCGGTGACAATATTGGTAGCGACGATCGCCGCCACTAGCGAGGCAACCAACGCACCGGCGCTCTTCGCCTTTTCGATAACCGGCGCAATCACCCGCTCGAGCACGCCGCATTTTTCGACCACGCCACCGAATGCGAGCGCGGTAATGATCAGCCAGATCGTATTCAACATGCTTTCCATGCCGCCGCGCGTCACCAGTATGTCGAGCTGCGCATTGCCGGTCGATGCCTTGTAGCCGCTCGCGAGCGCGAGCCACACGCCCTTGATGAGCGCAAGCCACTGCGGCACGCCCGGCTTCGCCGCCGCAAACGCGATTACGCGTTCAGGCGCCACGCATACCGCGAGTAAGCCGCCCGCGAGCGCGCCGAGAAAGATCGTGGTGAACGGCGGCATTTTGAGAACCGCCAGCACGACGACGACAATCAGCGGCAAAAAGAGCCACGGCGAAATATGGAACACGCCTCGCATCGCGTGGATCTCGGCGCTGGCATCGAAATCGCCAGGCCGACCGAGCAGATAGAACACGCCCAGCGCGACCGCCATCGAAACGATCGACGTCAAAAAAACTTCACGAAGATGCCGGTACAGTTCGACGCCGGCCGCCGCCGCGGCCAGATTGGCGGAATCGGACAACGGCGAGGACTTGTCGCCGAGATAGGCACCCGAGATGATCGCGCCGGCCGCTACCGCGGGACTCAGCCCCATGCCCTGCGCGATGCCCATGAGCCCGATGCCGATCGTGCCGACCACGGTCCATGAGCTGCCGATGCTCATCGACACGAAGCCGCAGATCGCGGCCGCCGTCACATAGAAATAGTTGGGACTGAGCAGTCTGAGGCCGTAATAGACCATGCCCACGAGTGTGCCGCTCAGCGCCCAGGTGCCGATCAGCGCACCGACCGCGAACAGGATGAAGATCGCGCCGATGCCGGTGCTGACACTCGCAACCGCCGCTTCGCCGAGCGAAGCCAGCGTATGTCCGCGGCGCCAGCCGACGAACACGGCGATCATCGTCGCGACAACGAGGCCCACCTGATTCGGGCCGCTCGCGCCGCCGTCGCCGAACAGGTAGTAGGACACTCCGACCAGCACGACGAGGCTGGCGACCGGAATGATCGCCTCGGTCAGCGTGACCGGCTGTGGTGATTCTGGCCTCTTCATTTGAGCTTGTCCCCGCACTGCCAGCTACCAGGCGACCACCAGGCACGGCGGCAACCTCGGCCTCGCTGTTGTCGTCCGGCAAAGTTCGGTGCCGCGATGAACGCGCCGCTACCCGCTCGCCACTTCAGCGAGCGGGCAGCGCCGTTCCGGTCATCAGTCGGATTGATTAATAGTCGACCGGATCGCGGATGATCGGGCAGGTCATGCAGTGACCGCCGCCACGTCCACGGCCCAGTTCGGCGCCGACGATCGTGATCACCTCGATGCCCTGCTTGCGCAGCAGCGTATTCGTGTACGTGTTGCGATCGTATGCATAGACCACGCCTGGCGACGCGCACACGAGATTCGCGCCGCTGTCCCATTGCGTGCGCTCACGCTGGTAGTCGCTGCCGCCCGCCTCGACCACACGCAGCTTCTTCAAGCCCAGCGCCTCGGCCACCACGTCGGTGAACGGTTTGTTTTCCGCATGCAGCTCGACGCCGCTCGGGTGGCTGCTCGGCCGATACGAGAAGGTACGCGTCTTCGCCATGAAGTCCGGCGCGACCAGCACGCAATCGCGGTCGGCGAACGTGAACACGGTGTCGAGGTGCATTGCCGCGCGAATCTTCGGCATCGCCGCGACGATCACGCGCTCGGCGGCCCCCTTCTGGAACAACGTGGCCGCCAGTTGGCTGATGGCCTGCCGCGACGTGCGTTCGCTCATGCCGATGAGCACGACGCCCTTGCCGATCGGCATCACGTCGCCGCCTTCCAGAGTCGCGAGGCCGTGGTCCTGGGTCGGGTCGCCCCACCACACGTTGACCTTGCCCGCGAAGTCCGGGTGGAACTTGTAGATCGCCGTGGTGAGGATCGTCTCTTCGTGCCGCGCCGGCCAGTACAGCGCGTTCAGCGTGACGCCGCCGTAGATCCAGCAGGTCGTGTCGCGCGTGTACAGCGTGTTCGGCAGCGGCGGCAGCAGGTATTCGGTACCGCCCGCGGCCTGCTTCGCTACTTCCAGTGCCTTGCCGCCATGCGCTTCCGGAAAGTCGTGAGTCGACAGGCCGCCAATCAGCGTTTCGGCGAGCTTGCGATTGTCGAGCCCTTCGAGGTAGCTTCTCAATTCGTCGATAAAGCCGAGCCCGACCTGATTCGGCACGACCTGGTTGTCGAGAATCCATTTCTTGCCTTCCGGCACCGCCACCGTTTCGGCGAGCAGGTTGTGCATTTCCACCACTTCGACGCCGCGGTCGCGCATCTTGGTGACGAAGTCGAAATGATCGCGCTTTGCGTTTTCGACCCATAGCACGTCGTCGAACAACAGTTCATCGCAATTGCTCGGGGTAAGACGCTGATGCGCGAGCCCCGGCGCGCACACCATCACCTTGCGCAATTGCCCGACTTCGGAATAGACACCCAAACCGCCCGCTTTCGCGTCTGTATTCGCCATGATGCTCTCCTGAATGTCAGTGTGACCAGCCGTGTTCAATCGAATGTCATCAGATCGTGATCATTCCGGTCGCGAGACCATAAATACCGACGATCGCGCCAATGGCAGTAACGATAAAGATGATCCAGTCGGATGCAATGAACACGCCCTTGTTCTGCTCGCGCCGTGCCCATACGTAGAGCGCCGTTCCGGGCGCGTACAACACCGCGGAAAGCAGGATGAATTTCAGGCCGCCTGCCCAGATCATGAAAATCGTATAGATCACGGCGATGGCCGCCATGATGAGATCGCGCCGGCGCTCTTCGGGACGCACGTCGTAACTCTCGCCGCGATTCGAAATCATGAATCCGTATGCCGCCACGAACAGATACGGAATCAACGACATCGCGCTGGTGAGATTGAGCATCAGCGCGAAGGCGTCGCGCGAGAAGTACGTGCTGATAACAAGTAGCTGCACCACGATGTTGGTCAGCCACAGCGCATTAGCCGGCACCTTGTTGGCATTTTCCCTTGCGAAGACGGACGGCATGTCCCTGGTCTTTGCCGCGGTGAACAACACTTCGGCGCAGATCAGCGACCAGGCGAGATAGGCGCCCAGCACTGAAACAAGCAGACCCACGCTGACGAAGATCGCCCCCCAGTGACCGACCACCGCTTCGAGCACCGCTGCCATCGAAGGCTGCCGCATACCCGCGACATCCGCGCGCTGCAGCACCGCATACGGCAGCATCGAGACCAGCACCATCAGCGCGGTCACGACGATGAAACCGAGGATCGTGGCCTGCCCGACGTGGGAGCGCTCTTTTGCATAGCGGGAATAGACGCTCGCCCCTTCGATCCCGATGAACACGAACACCGTGACCAGCATCGTGGCGCGCACCTGCTCGAAGATGCTGCCTTCGAGCCCGCCACCGTACAGGTTCGCCTGAAACAGGTCCATCCTGAAGCCGAAGATCAGGATCACGATGAACACGAGAATCGGAATGACCTTGGCCACCGTGACGATGCTGTTGATGAACGCCGCCTGCTGCACACCCTTCAGGATCATGAAGTGGAACAGCCAGATGCCGCACGACGCAACGATGATCGCCACCGCCGTATTGCCTTCGCCGAAGACCGGGAAAAATGCGCCGAGCGTCGACTTGATCAGTACCCAGTAAGAGACGTTACCGATACAGCTACCAATCCAGTAGCCGAATGCGGAGAGAAAGCCGGGGTAATCGCCGAAACCGGCTTTCGCGTACGCAAACACACCGGCGTCCAGTTCTGGCTTTCGCTCCGCCAGCGCCTGGAACACGCGCGCCAGCATATACATGCCGGTGCCGGCAATCAGCCACGCAATGATGGCGCCCAAAGGACCGGTGGCATTAGCGAAAGTTCGTGGCAGAGAAAAGATCCCGGCTCCGACCATACCGCCCACCACCATTCCGGTGAGCTGCATCTTCGACATTTTCTGTGGAGTGGACGCCATTCGGATTCCTTTTTTAGCTACCTTTTTAATGAGGGCATGTAATCAGATTCGAACGAAACGTGTCTCGCAGCCAATCGTGACCCGACCGGCCACATTACTCTGCAACTACCACGTAAAAAAGAATGGTCTGTCCGTTGGCGTTTGTCAATTGATCGTCAGAGCGAATAGCCTTCTTTTCTCGTCTTACGCACTATTAATTGACGCATACCCTGGTGTTTGAGTCACGCTTTGTGACAATTGGATCGTCAATGCTGCATTGCTCATTTTTCATTGCATTGAAGGTGTGAATTAATATTTCACAATACACAGCGTGCGTCATATGACGCGTGACGAATGCGTGCTGGATACTCGCGTCGATATGCTGTATTCACCCGGGATTGATCGAGCAGTGGTGCGACGTGTCATATGACCCATGTATCCGCTATCGGACGACACGGTATTCAGGACGACGCGCCGGCACCCGCCTTCATTGCGAAGCGTATTGGAATGGAATGTCCGCCGTGGATGCAATAGGCATCAATCGGGCTACCGCGTGCCGTCGCATGTCGAACTAGTTGCGTCGCATCGGCTCAGTGAAACTCATTAACGCAATCTGATTAAAAGTACTTTCCCCGGCTTTTTCCTCAAACCCAGGAACAGAGACACGACAAGATCCCTGTTTCACCGGCACGATCAATACGCGCAACACAGTGCCTCGCACAGCGCCTCAGATAGAAGAACATCGCGGCGCTTCACGTACATTGCGGCATTGCCGAAGGCATCGAAACCATCGAGGAAGAAGACTTTCCGGTTGCCGCGTGCTGTGATTGCGGCAATGGCTTTCTGTATTCGCCGGCGCTTGCGGCCAAACAGTTCGAAAGCGAGGTGCGGAATTTCGGGCCTGAATTCGTCTCCGCAGTGAAGGACGGGCCGTCATGACTCGCGCAATTTTATTCGCGCAATTTTCTCAACGTCAGCCGCGCTTCGAGACCACCATCCGTCCGGTTGTGCAGCGTGAGCGTCGCGTCCATCGCCAGCGCGAGTTGCCTCGCGATGGCGAGCCCCAAACCGGTGCCGCCCGTTTGACGGTTACGCGATCCTTCCAGCCGGTAGAACGGCTCGAACACCGTCTCCAGCGCTTCGGCCGGAATGCCCGGCCCGCGGTCGAGCACCGACACGGTTGCCTCGCCATCGTGCGACGCGCTGATGTCGATCCGCGCGGCGCCGCCGAACTTCAGCGCGTTATCGACCAGATTGCCGACGACGCGGCGCAACGCCTGCGGACGCAACATCAGCGACTGGCCGAAACGGCCATTCAACGACACATCCTGGCCGGCATCGACGTAATCGCAGACGAGGCTGTCGAACAGCGCATCGGGATCGATACGGCGCGGCACCTCGGTCGTGCCATGCATCGTGCGCGCGTAGGTCACGCCCTCCTTCACCAGCGCCTCCATCTCCTGCAGGTCCTGGCGCAGCTTCGCCGCCTCCGCTTCGTTGTCCATCGTGTCGACGCGCAGGCGCATGCGCGTGATCGGCGTTTGCAGATCGTGCGAGATCGCCGCGAGGATCTGCATGCGTTCGGTCATGTAAGTGGCGATCCGGTCCTGCATCGCGTTGAACGCGCGCGCGGCCCGCGCCACTTCGGAGGGGCCGGCTTCGGGCAGGCGCTCCGCCTTCAGATCGGGGCCCAACGTATCGGCCGCGAGCGCCAGCTGATTCAGCGGACGCGTCGCGAGCCGCACCGCGAGCCAGCAGCACGCGGCCAGCACGATCAGTTGCAGCGTCAATACGAGCGGCAGCCAGCGCGACAGCGGCGCGCCGGACATCGGACGCATGTCGATGGTCAGCGGCGTGCCGTCGCTCAGCTTCAGATGAACCTGCAGGCGCTCGCTGTCGCCGGGAACCGCATTCACGGTCAGCGGATAACGCGTGCCGATTCCATCGGCGACCGATTGCGCGACGCGCGCCGACAGGTTCGCGTCGACCGGCGCGCCCGGCACGCCCGGCCCGAGCACGAACTCGTAGCTGCGCCGCGCGAGACGCGGCAGCCATTGCGCGCGCTCGCCGGGCGGCAGATGATCGAGCAGCGCAACCGATGCGACGACCTCGCGCTCGATATAGCCCATCATCACGTTGGTCATCGTCTGGTCGCGCTCGGTCATCGTGAGCCAGAACGACAGCGTCTGCGCGAGCGCAAGCCCGACGAACAGAATGACCGCGAGCCGTGCGAACAGCGTGCGCGGCCAGTGCAGCCACGATGACCGGCTCATTGCGGGTCCCCGAGGGCCGTCACCGTCGCGGAAAAGACATAGCCTTCGCTGCGCAGCGTCTTGATGTAACGCGGCTCGCGCGCGCCATCCCGCAGCCGTTGACGCAACCGGCTCACCATCAGATCGATCGAGCGGTCGAACGGATCGGCCTGGCGGCCCTGCGTCAGGTTGAGCAACTGATCGCGCGTGAGCACCCGTTGCGGATGATCGAGAAACACGCGCAGCAGACGGTACTCGGCGCCGCTCAACGCGACCATCGTGCCGTCGGCGTCGAGCAGATGGCGCGCGGTGGTGTCGAGCCGCCATTCGCCGAAGCACAGCATCTGCGCCGATTCGCTCACCTGCATGCCGGGTGGCAGCATGCGCGCGCGGCGCAGCACCGAGCGGATCCGCGCGAGCAGCTCGCGCGCGGCGAACGGTTTGGACAGATAGTCGTCGGCGCCCATTTCGAGGCCGACGATGCGGTCGGCCTCCTCGTTGCGCGCGGTCAGCATCAGGACCGGCACTGTGCGGAACTTGCCGGCGCGCAGCTCGCGGCACAATTCCAGCCCGTCCTCGCCGGGCAGCATCAGGTCGAGCACGATCAGATCGGGCGCGCCGTTCTCGAGCGCGGCGCGCATCTGCCGTCCGTTGGCCGCGAGCGACACGCGTATGCCGTTCTTCTCGAGGTAGCCGGCGAGCAGTTCGCGAATGCCGCGATCGTCGTCGACGATCAGTATGTGGTCAGCGTGTTCCATCGACGGATTATCTGTTGCGGCGCTTGAGCCGCACGTCGCCCGCCTGGATCAGCGAGCATTGCAGCGGATGCGCGAGTTCGGCCGCGAGGCCGCCGGCGACGAACACCGCGATGGCGAAGAGGCGTCTCATGCGTCCTCCACCACCGACAGGCTCGCGCCGTCGGCCACCGCGGCTTCGAGCGCATAGGGATCGACACCTTCGAGGCACCCGATATTGACGCGCCACTGCAGCGGGTCCTTGCGGGTCTGATGAAATGGATAGATGCCGCAATGCTTGCAGAAGTAGTGCTTCGCGACCTTCGTATTGAACTGATAAAGCGTGAGCGAATCTTCGCCGCTCAGAATCTTCAGTTGGCCGGCGGGAAAGAGCGGCGTCATCAATGCGCCCTTGCGGCGGCACAGGCTGCAATTGCAACGGCCGGCGGGAACGATTTCGGTGCGAACTTCGAATCTGACAGCCCCGCAATGACAGGACCCTTGCAGCAATTCAGCGCTCATGATGCTCTCCGTGATTGAACGATGCCTGTTTTATAGCCTGGTTCATCAGTGGAATTATGTCGTAATGTATCCGGATGCCGGGACGATACATAACATTGCAATGATCCCTGCCCATGAGCGCGGAGCCGGGAGCGGAGATAAACACCGAAATAGGCATTTGACCGGCGATCGTATATGAACGGCGAATGCCGTTTCATTGCTCTATCAGCCTGACGAGCCCGCATTTCCTACAGCGTGTTTTTGACCTCGTCGTGACCGGCGCCCCCTATTCCGCGGTATTCGTGCGGCATGGCTTGGCACAATCGCAATGTGCCGGCAAGTGAACCATTATTTGTCACGCGCCGACAGTTCCGACGGATGCAAGTAGGGGGAATACGCTTGACTTTTATGCATCGGCCACTTTCAATACGAATGGTGCAGTGCGGCGTTTTGCATTTGAAACGCATTGTTTGTCCGCACATTCAGAAGTTCAAAACGTATTTAGTCAGTAGTTCATTCGTCCGCCGTTCATGCGGCGTCAGCTCGCGATCGGAGCACTCCTCACTACGGAGTCGTCTTGGCTGCAACGAAAAATCAGTCCGGCCAGCGCACCCCTGCCCGCATCGACCTCGCATTGCAGGGCGGCGGCTCGCATGGTGCTTTTACGTGGGGCGTCCTCGACCGTTTGCTGGAAGAGTCGTGGCTGCAAATCGAAGGGATCTCTGGTACGTCGGCCGGCGCGATGAATGCGGCCGTGATGGTGAGCGGCTATCAGGTCGATGGCGCGGCCGGCGCGCGCGCCGCGCTCGAAGCGTTCTGGCGACGCGTGTCGGAAGCCGCCGTCTACAGTCCGTTTCGCCGCAGCCCGTTCGACGTGCTGATGGGCCGCTGGACGCTCGACTATTCGCCGATGTTCATCGCGATGGATCTCGCCGCGCGCATGTTCTCGCCGTACGACCTGAATCCGCGCGGCGTCCATCCGCTGCAGAAGATCCTCGACGAATCGATCGACTTCGCCCATCTGCGCGACGCGCCGATCAAGCTCTTCATCACCGCGACGCGCGTGCGCACCGGTCAGGCGCGCGTGTTCCGCAATGCCGACCTGACCGCGGACGTGCTGCTCGCGTCGGGCTGTCTGCCAACGCTGTTCCAGGCGGTGCAGATCGACGACGAGGACTACTGGGACGGCGGCTACGCCGGCAATCCGACGATCACGCCGCTGGTGCGCGAATGCACGTCGAGCGACACGCTGCTGATTCAGGTGAATCCGATCGAGCGGGATGAAACGCCGCGCACCGCGCGTGACATCATCAGCCGCCTCAACGAAGTCGCCTTCAATGCGCCGCTCATAAAAGAACTGCGCATGATCGCGCTGCTGCGTCGCGCGGCGGACGCCGGCAGCGACGAAGGCCGTCACTGGGCGGAGATGCGCATTCACCGGATCGCGAGCGACGTGATGACGGAGCTGGGCTACTCGTCGAAGCTGAACGCCGAGTGGGCCTTCCTGACGATGCTGCGCGACGAGGGCCGGCGCGCCGCCGAAACCTTCCTCACCGAGCACGGCGACTCGATCGGCGTGCGCTCTTCACTAGATCTCGACGCGTTGCTCGACGGAGTCTGACCATGGACGTCACTATCCTGTCACCGCTCGCGGTGGGTCTCGGGCTCTTCGGCATGCTCGCGAGTCTCGCGTTCCTGATCGGCTTCGCGTATCGCGGCTGGACCGTGCTGCTGCTCGCGCCGTTTGCCGCGATGCTGGCCGCCGCCATTTCCGGCGAACCCGTTCTGGCTCATTGGACCCAGACCTTCATGATCAGCGCCGCGCGTTTTCTCGCGCAGTTCTTCCCGCTGTTCCTGCTCGGCGCGCTGTTCGGCAAGCTGATGGAAGACAGCGGCTCCGTGAAGGCGATCGCCGCCTATATGACGGAAAAGCTCGGCGCGCATCGGGCGATTCTCGCCGTGGTGATCGGCGGCGCGCTCGTCACCTATGGCGGCGTCAGTCTGTTCGTCGCGTTCTTCGTGATCGCGCCGATGGCAACCGCGCTGTTCCAGGCGGCCAACATTCCGCGCCGTCTGATGCCGGCCGCCATCGCGCTCGGCACGTCGACGTTCACGATGTCCGCGTTGCCCGGCACCCCCGCGATCCAGAACGCGATCCCGATGCCGTTCTTCGGCACCACGCCTTTTGCCGCGCCCGGGCTCGGCATCATCGCGAGTATCGTGATGGTCGGGTTCGGGCTCTGGTGGTTGTCGTTGCAACAGTCGCGCGCGAAGGCGGCTAACGAAGGCTTCGATGGTTTCGACACGGCAACGAAATCCGCGAAACCCGCGGCCAGCGCAAACCTCGTGCGCGAACGCGCGACTGTCTCGCAGAGCTTCGATCCGGAGGAAGTGCAGCGCGGGCACATCAGCGAAGATCTGCCTTCGTTCGGCGTAGCGATGACGCCGCTCGTGCTCGTCGTGCTCACGAACTTCGTGATGAACGTGATCGTGCTGCCGCGCATCGACGCCGACTATCTCGCGGACGTCCGCTGGGGCGAGACATCGCTCGCCGCCGTGGGCGGCGTGTGGGGGGTGTGCGTGGCGCTGACGGTGGCGATCGTCGCACTCGTGCTGCTCAACCGCCGTCGCTTGCCGGCGTTGCGCGAGACGATCGACGCGGGCGCGAATGCATCGGTGCTGCCGGTGCTGAGCGTCGGCAGCCTGGTCGGCTATGGCGCGGTGATCGCCGCGCTGCCCGCGTTCGCCATCGTGCGTGAATGGGTGCTCGGCATCGGCGGCGGCCCGCTGGTTTCGCTTGCGGTCGCAACCAATCTGCTCGCGGCGCTGACCGGCTCGGCATCCGGCGGCCTGACCATCGCGCTCGATGCGCTTGGCAGCACCTATCTGCAACTGGCCGCGCAATACGGCATCGACCCCGCGCTGCTGCATCGGGTTGCCGTGATCTCATCGGGCACGCTCGACAGCCTGCCGCACAACGGCGCGGTGGTGACACTGCTGGCGGTGTGCGGCTCGACGCATCGCGAGAGTTATCGCGACATCGTGATCGTCGGGATTCTCGGCGCGCTGCTCGCGCTGGTGGTCGTGATCGTGCTGGGGTCGATCGTCGGGTCGTTCTGACGCTGTTCCAACGCCATTCCATTCAGGCCGATGCGCGGGCCGCATTCATCCGGCCGAAAACGAACTGTCCCAGATACCAGACCAGCTCGGTATTCGCGAGGATCGCCTCTTCCGTTACCGTCGACGGCTCGAGCTTCATACGGCGCAGCATCAGCTTGCCTTCGCGCGAGGTCGTCCACGCATGCATCAGTTCCTTGCGTGTCTTCGCGTCGGCCGCGTTGAAATGGTCGCGTCCCTTGCGCGAATCCTCGTTCATGCGCGCGCGCACTTCTTCTTCGCGCGTGGCGATGCTGCGCGCCACCGTCGTTCTCGTTTCGACCTTGACCGCCTGTTCCTCGGCTTCGTCGGCCAGCAGCCTCGCCTGCACATCGACCATCGTCCGTTCGGCGTCGGACATCTTCCAGTTATCGCGCAGCGCGCGCATCAGATAGCCCGCGGGGCTCTTCTTGACCTGACCGCGTTTGATCCTGAAACGCGTGTACTCGACGGCCTGCTGGATGCGTTCGTCGGTCCACACGTCACGGTTTTCCGAGATCTCGCTGAACTGCTTGGTCGACAGCCCGAATTCGTCGGTGAGAATCTTGTACAGATGGCTCGCGTCCGCGAGGCTCGCGAGTACCGCGTCGGCGGTGTCCTTGCGCTTGAGCAGAAAGCGGATGCGGTCGATTTTCTTTGACGTCGTCGAGGCGGTCCGCGTCTCGTACGACAGCTCGACGTCCGATACGTCGTTGATCTCGCGAACCGCCGGCTCGAGCCAGTCACGTTTGAAGTATTTGAAAATGGCGGCGTTCGCGCCCATTTTGCCGGGCCAGTTGCGCATTTCCTCGAGCTGGATCCAGTCCGTGCGACCCGCGGGCACATGCGGCAGAACCTTATCGTAGATCGCGCGCGCGAGACTGCGCGTGAACGCGGTGGAAATGCGCAAACTCAGCCAGTGCGATTTCTGCGGATCGCGAATGTGAGGGACAAGCCGCGGATGGACGTCGAAACGCATCCGCCCGCGATGAAAACCCACCATACCGATGAGTTGAACCTGCACCCACAGGTCGTCTTCGTTCGGGTCGCGGTCCATCGGCGTATTGGTCACGCGGACTTTCGCGTTCTGCGCTTCGTCGGCAATGGTGCGCAGGTGCTTGAGATTGCGGCTGTCGTAGCGCATCAGCCACTTGAAGTAATTGAGCTCGACGTCGTACTGATCGCGCTGCTCGGGCTCCTGTGCAACGATGAAATACGCGGCGTCGAGAAAGCGCCGCGCCGGCAGCCCCATATTGACGATTTCGGTGAAGAAGTCGTTGCGCTGGTAGCCGATCTCCCGATTGGCTTCGTTGATGCGCAATCCCTGGTCGAACATGTCCTCGAACAGCGCGAGTGCCATCTGGCGCGACGTCGCCTTTGACCTGCCCTCTTCCGGATTGTCCGCCGCCATGTTCTTCATCCACTTTTTCGTTCACGGGACTCTAGCACGCGGTGGTGAGCTGTCAACACACAGAACCTCACCATCAAAAGTCCTGGCGACAACTGTGCGAATGCGACGCCGATTGCGCACATGGAACCTCACCGAAGACACAACCAACCTCACCTTCGGGCGTGCTCATTGCCAGGTAAATCGTTGTGCCACGACGCTTTCAGCCGGTTTTGCGCGTGCTGCACAACCTACCTCACCTTCCCGTTCCGGTATGTCGGCCATGCACACGGAATCTCACCTTGCTGGGGAATCAGCCTCACCTTCTTGCACAACCAACCGCACCTACATGCACATCCAACTTCACCTTTGACACAACTCACCTCACCTTTCGCATACCAAGTTGCTGAATTAACAGGAAATTGGAATTGGCTGTTGGTTTGTAGGTTTGTTCTCGTTTTAAAAAAACGAACCAACCCAGCTTTGCAAGATGAGCCATGAAAAAATGGCGCGATGCAGCCTGGTGAGGTTGATTGTGCAAACCAACGGCTGCGAGAGTGAAGGATTGATTGGACGGTGAGGTTGGTTGTGCTCGAGAACGGTATGCGAGAGCTGGTGAGTCGGTTCGCGATCTGTTTTCTCGTACGACTGGACGATTTGTAGGTGAGGTTGGTTGTGCACTTGCGCTTTTCTGCGTTTGTCTCGGACATTTTGAGGCTTGGATTCGGGTCTGGGTCCTGGGTGAAGGTGAGGTTGATTGTGCTTTGCAAAGGGCTGCCGCCAGGGTAGAAATGAGAAAACGCACAAATGACCTCACCCACTGCCCGTTTTTTGAGCAAATAAAGGGCTGGATGATCGATCTGGACTGGGAGGGTGAGGTCATTTGTGTCCAGTACGATCTGCATTGATCGTGTTACTTCGCTTTCTCAGCCCAGGCTGATCGCGAAATCAGGGTACAAAACGTTGCAATATGTAGAAAATCTGCGTGAAAACAGTAATTTAAAAAGCTATTTTCAAGTATTTCCTGTATTCTGAGGTTTCTGGAATTTTACGGAAAAACCTCAGAATGGTCAGAACGAGCCAACTCCCTGCCGTAGACCGAACCGTTCACTTTGAGCAGATCAGCCAGTTTGCGGAAAAAGTCACGATTTTTACTAATGAGCTTCGCGACACGATTCTGGCTCCTCGTCCTCGAAAGATGGCTCCTGTTTTCAAGACGGGAGAGATTGCCGAGATGTGCAATATCTCTCATTCCCAGGTTCAATATCTTGCAACCAAAGGCGATGGTGAGCTGCCGTCGGGCGCGGCGGCCGGCACGGGCCGAACTCGCACATTCACGCTCGAGGAAGCGCGGATCTGGGTGCAGAAAATTTCCGATATCTACCAGACTCCGCTCGTTACGCGGCTGAAGGAACCCGACGGGAAGATCATCATTACCGCCCAGCTTAAAGGCGGCTCCGCAAAGACGACAACTACGATGTGCCTTGCTCAAGGCCTTTCGTTGCGCGGGCGCAAGGTACTGGTGGTCGATCTCGATCCGCAGGCGTCGCTTTCGGAGTTGTGTGGTCTTTACGCGGAAAAGGACGTGACACCAGAAGATACGGTGTTGCCATACGTCTACGACCAGGACATCGAAGGTGGACTGGAAGGCCGGGTACAGTCGACGTACTGGGATGGCATCGACGTGATTCCCGCTCACACGGAACTGATTGGCGCCGAATTTCATCTGCCGGCGATGCAAAAAGTCAGGCCGGGTTTCCGCTTCTGGACAGTGCTGCGGCAAGGCCTCGAGCCGCTGAGAAAGAAGTACGACTACATCCTGATGGACACCTCGCCGTCGCTGTCTTACCTCAATCTGAATGCGCTGATGGCCGCGGATGCGATGGTGATGCCGATGGTCCCGGAGAATCTGGATTTCATCAGTTCGCTGTCGTTCTGGCGGCTCTTTTCGGACGTATCCAAGAGCTTCATCAAATACGAAAAGGACAAGAAATACGATTTCGTTTCGCTGGTGCTTTCGCGGGTCGATTACGGGCGAAATTCGTCGGCGCCGATCGTGCGCGCGTGGGCGCAAAGCGCATACGAAAACTGGCTGCATTCGATCGAAGTGCCGGCCAGCTCGGTGATGAGCACGGGAGCGTTGGCGTTCTCGACGGTTTTTGACATCAGCAGCAACCACAGCGCGGCCAAGTCGCTGCAACGCGTGAGGCAACCTCTTGTCGACTACTGCCGCTGGATTGACGAAATCTATTCGGAAAAATGGAGGAACGCGCAATGAGCAATATGCGAGAACAGTTGCTGGCCAAGACATCCGGCATTCGCAAAACTTCGTCCATTAACGAGGACGAGGTGAAGCGCAGCAATCGCACCCAGACGGCGCCGGGCCTTGCCGGCGCACTGGCCGTTGCGCAACTTCGGGTGCAGGAATTGGAGGCGACGGGTGTCGCGTCGCAATTGCCGGTAGCTGGAATTCTGCCGAACCCCTGGCAGCCTCGTCGCGTGTTCAACGAATCCAAGCTCGCGGAACTCGCCGAGTCGATCCGTGAGGTGGGACTCATGCAGCCTATCGTGGTGCGCCGGGTCGCGGACGATTACCAGATCGTAGCGGGTGAGCGTCGCTGGCGTGCACACAAGATGCTGGACCTCGATACGATCAAAGCGGTCGTTGCCGACTGCTCCGATTCGGATATGGCCGTCCTGGCGATGGTTGAAAACATCAGCCGTGATGACCTTACCGACTATGAGATCGGCGTGGCGATTCGCAGATCGGAGGCGGAATTTCCAAACCGCAAGCGGCTGGCCGAGGCAATGGGCTTGTCCCGGGCGGGCCTTTACCAGTTCCTCGCGTTTGATAATCTTCCGGACTTCATCAAAAAGGATCTCGATATTCAGCCCCGTCTGTTGGGGGGAACCGCGGCTCAGGCGATTGCCGCGGCGATCAAGAAACACGGTGACGATGGCGTCAAGGCTGCGCGTGAGATCTGGCCACTTCTCGTGAAGGGCGAGATGGATCAGGGCAAGGTTGCCGCGGCTATTACTGCGTTGGCCACCCAGCAGACCACGTCGGCAGGAACCGGTGGCCGCAGTATCGAAAAGTTTTTCGCGGGCCGGGAGCACGCCGGAAGTATCACTAAGGACATCAGCAATTTCACTATCAAGATCAAGACCGGGGTAATTACCGAAGCTCAGGAGATTCAGATCCGGCAGCTTATTGGACAGATGTTCCAGCCGCAGCCCAAGTCGAACTGAGCGGTAGGTGGTTTGGAGAAGGAAGCCCGCTTCGTGCGGGCTTTTTTGTTGTCTGTGGAATCGTGTGGGGACGAAATGAGATGAGAGTGTCTAGAGTCTAGACACTCTGGAGTCGAAGTTCGCTTCGCCCGCGGAGTGGGGTTTGGAGCTTCGGGGATATCGCCATATCGCCAGCCGTCGTGCAACCCGAACGGCGGTACCGCGCTGTTATCCCTTTCGCGCTCCCTAAATCGAATCGACGTTCGCGATGACCTCACGTTGCTCGATTGATTAATCCGTGACCAGACGGTGTGCAAATCGCTGCTAAAGACATTCCGGTGCTCCGGGGTCAGGAAGGCTGAGCTCGAAAACCTCATCAATCTGACGCTCAGCTATGGTGCTTTCCCGCGAACAACGTGGTGTCGTCGCCTGTTAGCGTTGTCGACTCTTTTCTGCATCGATCGAACTATCGACTAATAAAGGGGCCGTCGCTTGCCGGTTGCTGCTGGGGCAAAGTCACTGCCGCCGTACGCGGCCACTTCCCATGAAACTGATGCAGCGTGAGATCAAAGTGCTGCGATTGGGGTGAAGGCGCGGCAGTGATATTGGTTGCCGGCACTGGCTGGGACAATTTGTGGGGAGTCGTCGCGAGCGATTCCGTCTGCCCGGCGTTTGCCCTTCTGCCGCGCGTCTATTTAAAGGAAGTCGGACGGGTGCTTGTCGATAACCACAGGGGGCTTGTTCGATTAGTGGGCGTAGAGGCTGATGGGAGACTTGATACCCATAGCCCTGGTTGAGAGATGTGTTGGGTCCAATGTCGATTGGTTCTCCGACGACACCGGCTATGTTCCTCGGTATCTGCAAGGGAAGCGTATAACCAGGTTCGAAAAGTGATCGACGCCATGGGCGGTGAAAGCTCGAGCACTTACCGCGGACCAAGGCAAAGCTATCGTGAGATCAATTCGCTTCTGCCTTAGGTCGGCTCTTGTCTTCCCGCAGATATGCCGTGGCTTGATACGCTCCTGATCTGGCTCAGGACTAAAGGCCAAATACTGCCTCCAGATCCGTACGTCTCTGACGCGCGGGAATTTCTCGCATGTCGACAGGACGATGCAATCAAGGTATTGGAGAGTGGGGAGGGCGGATTAACCGGCACTGAGAGTGATGACGGGCCGTCTCTCAATCGAGCCCAATCAGCAACCAGCAAGAACAAGATTCCGCAGCCAGCTTGCAACGCAGGCCATGAAACAACGCGTTGAAGGAAAGGATAAGGATATTCGGGGCCACAACAAACGACACTACTGACAAATCGAACAGCATATATCACGCCCATTTTGCCGATCCACGCTCAATTACTCCGACCTATCCGCGGATTTGGCGTACATCCTTGTCGTGAAACATTCAACCAGCCAGGCGAATCTAAACAAGCTATTGTTTTATAAGAATTTTTCGGCTTTCAAGTAAATATGTTTCACGAAAAAAGCGCACTTATGATATGAAGTGTGACAACCTCCCAACTATTGAGGTGGGTGATGGAAATAAGAGTGAATCCGCCAGAGGTGCGTAGCATTTGCTACGTAATATGTAGCGAGCAAATTTTCTGCTTATAAAGCGATCCAGTAGTTCATCCGCGCGATATCGCCCGACCTAAGTATGCCGCGTTGTTCAGCAGCACTAGCCTCGGTCTCAGCTCATTGTCGAGACGCGGCAGGCACCTCCTCACAAATCTCTCCGCGCTGATCGATCCGCTCGATATCCTCGTGCAATATCCGCCGGATCTCGAGAATTGCCTGCGGCGTCTCCTGAACGCTATGCCCCGCAACGATTACTTTTTCGGAAACCGCGCCCGCAAGATGCGCGCTGCGATAAGGAACCACACCGTCGTCGGAATCTTCGAGCGGCCCGTTTGCGCGACGTCTTGCAATGATCGAATGAAAGCACACGTGCGGGCTGATCGGTAGCTGCGAGGTCGCGCGAATCATCGGATCGGTTTCGCGCAACTGCTCAATGCTGTTGGGTACATGGAAAGTCGCCCCCTGCGGATCGATGCTCGTCGCCGTCTTCATCACCTCCTCGATCTCGTTCAGAAGCGCGAGCGGCAAACGCACGAGATTGGCCACCCAACGGGACAGCCGGTTGCTCGCGAACGGCGTACCCCGATGCGGCGCGGCGATGAAGATCGCGCGCTCGACCTGAGGCATCGGCGTAAAGTTCAGCAGCCGATCGAGCCGCTCATCTTCGCGATCGATATCGGTGCCCTCGGGCATGTACGCGTCCTTGAACACGGTCCATAGTTCGTCACCGGAAGTCGACACGAGCAGTCTTGCCAGAACGCCGCCCATGCTATGGCCGATCAGCACCATTCCGCGCGACGCCTGTGCCGTACCGTCGGGATCGAAGTGCGCGAGCGTCTGTCGCGCGGCCCGCCGGATTCGCGCGAGGTTGACCAGAATCGGCACGTTGGTCGGGTAGTAAACCTGCCACACCTGGAAATGCTGGCGAAGCACGTCGTCGCCTTGAATATCGTTGGCGACGTTGACCCATGCCTCGGGACTGCTTGCGAGTCCGTGCAGCATCAATATGATCCGTCGATTGGGATCGAACGGCTGCATCATATAGATACGCGGACTATCGATGCCCCGCGCCCGCCCGAACAGCGAGCGCAACGACTGCCCGGCAAAGCCGGAGCGGGCGAGCCAGATGCCATAGCCCGCGCTGAAGTTGGCGGAGAGCGGCACGGTCTGTCCATGTCGCTCGACACTCTCTTCACGATACGGATCGTAGACGGACAGCACCACGTCGTGCGAACCGAGTACCTGCTCGAGCGTGCCCTGGCTGAACCAGAGCAGTGCGGTGACGTTCGGCGACGGCATTTCGCTGAAGGGTCGTGCCGCTTGTGCCGGCCGCGACGCATTGCGCTGCGATGCGTCGGCATGGATATCGGCACTTACTTCAGGCTGCGGCACGCTCATGACCGCGACGAGTTCCGCGCCGAGGCCATCGCGCCGGTAGATGCTGCGTATCCCCGCGAACGAGAGCCGCGAGGCGGGAATCACTTCGCGCGGTTCGCGCACGCCTTCGGGCAGCCGGACCCGGCTCAGATCGATATGAATGTGCCAGCTTGCGATGACCTTGGTGTCCCGATTGCCGTTGAGGGCCTCCGCATCGAGGGCGCCGTGCACGAACAGCGCACGGGCGATTTCCTGCACCGCGTAGTTGTAGTAGTCGCGCACCTGGGTCTGACGATCTTCGAATGCCCGCTCGCCGGCGGTGCGTTGACCGAGGAACAGGAATGCATACGCGAATCGCGCAGCCCTGAGCCACAAATCAAATTGCGCGTCGCTCCATTCGGTCGCATTGGCCGGTGTGTTGTCGATGGCCATCTGCAAGGACAACTCGGCCAGACTGGCAAGTCGCCGGTCCGTATTGATGCCGCCAATGGTCGAGATCGTATTGATGCAGTCGAGCGGCTCTCTCTGACAGGTGTTCTCGTCGAGTGCCGCGACGTGCAGCGTGTCGCGCGTCGTGGCACTCAGGCGGCCGGTCGACAGAATATCGCCGCGGCGCATCGCGATGTACTGCTCGGGACCGAGCGAGCTGACCGTCACCATTGCGCAACCGGATAGCAGACTGGTGGCGAGCAGTGCGATTGCCAGACAACGCGAGATCCACGAAGAGCACACTCGAGTCATGATGCACAGTACCCGTGCGCGTTGCCTGGTCGGAACAATTGAAAGCGCCGTTGCGCTGTCTTCGATGAATCAGCTTCGGCAGCGCGAGGGCTTAGGTGGCGAGCGGAACGTGGCGCGGTCTTTTGCGATGCCGTGCAGTCGGTAACGCAGTCAGTCATCGTGCTGGGGACCGTCGACATGGCTGAATTGCGGAAAGAACCCGCCGAAGTGCCGGCGCCGATGATCGGCCAGGCAGACCGGCAACGATAAGGAATACTCCGGCGGTGGCCCGTGGTATTCAGGTTGCATACCGTTGCCCTGCATCGCATTCGACTCACAGGCCGCTGCTTTTGCGCTGGATCAAAGGATCCCAGAAATATTATTTGTTTGCTGAGTACTGTACGCCCCGCAATATGCTCGTGCAAGAAGCACTGGTCAAAAGGATGTATGCGGACTTCGAAAAAAGAAAGCTTATTTAGCACTCACGTCCGCACACCATTGGTGAAACGCGATGCCATCAAATCTTTAGCACTTGCATCATTCGAGCTTCCCGATTAGTAGATCGGAATAGTTGCGTCTATCCCAACTTTGCAAGGGGACCATGACACCTGCATGAAACCCTGAGGCCACCAGTGAACCAGGCGATATCCATGTCGGCTATGGACTGCGTCGCAATACCATTTACGAAAGCAAAACGATCCGGCTGAACGTTCCTGGCGTCGAGGTTCTTCCCGATTCGAGCGGGCTACTGCTTTGCGGCGCCCTTGACAATGAATTGTTTGGGAATTTAAATGATCCTGCGGCAAGCGCAATCTATAGGATCTGCATTAGATACTGACAAACGGGACACAAAAGCCTTCGTTGTTCAGCCGTGCAGAATCGCTTGAGTGTTTCTACCTGGATGGATTCACCACTTCTCCCGGTCTTTCGTCGGCGTTACGAAGTAGTTCGGTAACGAGACCAGTCGTTCGATAGCGCGGAGTTCCGGTCATTGTTCTTTCACCCGGATAGGCGATGCTCCCGATAGCCGGAACACAGTAGATACCAATTCACTGCTTTTGAACGACAGTGCGGGGACGACAAGAAACTGATTGATGCAGTCTCCTGAGTCGGACGTGGCTTTGAGTGTTGCAGCGGATGCGCGATGATCCACCCGCTGTTACGGATCCCTATGAATTCCTGAGCAACCTGTAAAGCCTGTATCCGCCGGATCGTCATCTGCATTGCCGCCGCGCTTACGACATGGTTGCGCCAGTAGTCAGCCGAGAACGCCATGAATGCGAAACGCTCCGATGCACCGCCGGTTCCCCGCTTGGCCGGTGTCGCATTGATCTGTTGTGTACTTGCGCTTTCACTGTCGGCCTGTCAGCGGCAGGCCGAAACGGCGGGCGGCGATACGAGGCCGGCCGTGCAGCTCACCAAGGTCGAACCCGCCGATGCTTCCGCCATTCGTATCTTCACGGGACGGGTCGAGCAGACCAGCATCTCGCCGCTCGCGTTCGAGGTATCGGGGCGCGTCGTGCAGATCGCGGTGCTCGAAGGGGCGTCGGTGAAGCGCGGACAACTGATCGCGCGTATCGATGACGAGCCCTACAGGCTGCAACTGCAACGCGCCAACGCACAGTATCAGCAACTGAGCGACAACCTGAAGCGCCAGGCGGTGCTGCGCAAGGACGGCATCCTGTCGCAGGGGGCGTATGAACAGTTGTCGGCCGCCACGGACGCCGCGCGCGCGGCCCGCGACCTGGCCAATCGCGATCTGCGCAACACGCGGCTCGTCGCGCCGTTCGACGGCCGGCTCGCACGCCGCAACATCGAGATCGAGCAGACCGTGCAAGCGGGTGCGCCGGCGTTCAATTTCGAAAACATCGGCCGCGTCGATATCGGCGTCGACCTTCCGCAGAGCATTGCCGAGCGGCTGCTGGTCGACAAGACACTGCGGGCCGAAGCGTGGCTGCCCGAGCGGCCGCAGAACCGCTTTCCTCTCGTCTTCCGCGAACGGACGACGCAGACCAGCCCGACCTCCTCGGGCTACCGGCTCGTCTTCTCCGTCGAGGGACAGCAGAGCGCGATGCTGTTCCCCGGCATGGCGCTGCGCGTGCAGATATCCGACACCGCGCGCCAGGTCGTGCAGAGCGAGAACGCCTATTTCGCTGTTCCGATGGCCGCGGTGTCGATCGGCGCGGACGGTCAGCGCAGTCTGTGGCGCTACGACGCCGCGTCCGGCCGCGTGCATGCGGTGCCGGTGAACGTGCGCGAAATCCGCAATGACGATGCAGTCGTCGCGGGTGCGGTAGCGGAGGGCGACCGCGTGGTGGCAGGCGGTTCGCAGTTCATGAAAGAGGGGATGGCCGTCCGTCCGATGGATGCACCTCAATGAACCTCGCGCGCCCTCTTATTGAAAAGCCGCTGATCGCGTGGGTACTGACACTCATCTCATTGGTGGGTGGCATCTTCGCGTACTACAACATCGGCCGGCTGGAAGATCCCAAATTCACGATCAAGACCGCGGTCGTCGTCACGCTCTATCCGGGTGCGAGCGCGCACGAAGTCGAGCAGGAAGTAACGGACCGGCTCGAAAGCGCGATCCAGCAGATGCCGCAGATGGAGAAGCTGACCTCGCGCTCGATGCCGGGCTACTCGGAAATCCGCGTGCAGATTCGCGACCAGTACACGTCGGCGCAATTGCCGCAGGTCTGGGATGAATTGCGCAAGTCGGTCTCCGACGCGCAGGTCCGGCTGCCTCCCGGCGCCGGCCCGACTGTGGTGGCCGATCGCTTCGGCGACGTCTACGGGATGTTCTACGCGCTGACCGGCGAAGGCTATACGCAGGCGCAACTGTATGAGTACGCGCGCGAACTGCGCCGGCAACTGCTGACGCTCGACGATGTTTCCGACATCGTGATTGCCGGCAACCAGCAGGAGCAGATTTCGGTCGACATCGATCAGTCACAGCTAATCGCCAATAATCTGTCCACCGACGATCTCGCGCAAACCCTGTTCCTTCAGAACGAGGTACGTCCCGCGGGCCGCGAACGGGTCGGCGATCTGCAATTGCGGATCGCGCCGACCGGCTCGCTCGATTCGCTACAGGCCATTCGCTCGCTGCCGGTCGGCAATACACCGGGACCGCTTCTACTTGGCGACATCGCGCGGGTGAGCCACGGCTATGCGGCGATTCCGAACCAGATCATCCGTTACAACGGACACCCCGCGGTCACGATCGGTATTAGCGCGCGGCCCCGGGTCAACGTGGTGCGGGTCGGTCAGGAAATCAATGCGAGACTCGTCGAACTGGAGCGCGAGCGCCCGATCGGCATGGAACTGCATGCGCTCTACGATCAGCCGCAGGTGGTCGACGAAAGCGTGCGTGGCTTTATCTTCGACGTGCTGCTGTCCGTGGCGATCGTCGGCGTCGCGCTGGGCATCGGGCTAGGCTGGCGCGCGGGCGTGATCCTCGGCGTCGAGCTGTTCCTGTCGATTCTCGGCACGCTGCTGGTCATGTACGCGGCGGGCATCGAGCTGCAACGTATCTCGCTCGGCGCGCTGATCATCGTGATGGGCATGCTGACCGACAACAGCATCGTGGTGGTCGAAGGCATGCTCGTGAAGGTGCAGCGCGGCATGTCGCATCTGCAGGCGGCCACCGAGATCCTCAAGCAAAGCCAATGGGTTCTGCTCGCGTCGACCGTGGTCGGGATTCTGGCGTTCTCGGGCATTGGGCTGTCGCCGGATGCGGTCGGCGAATTCTGCGCGTCGCTGTTCGCCGTGGCCGCGATTTCGCTGCTATTTAGCTGGGTGATCGCGATCGGCCTGACGCCGCTGCTCGGCAGCTATCTATTCCGGCCCGGCGACAATGTGGACGAAGACCCGTTCAAGTCGAAGCTCTATCAACGCTACGGCGCGCTGCTCGCCTGGGTCACCGGTAAGCGCGTGATCGTGGTGGCCGGGCTCGTCGTGTTGACCGTGCTTGCGGGATGGGCGTTCCGCTTCGTCGAGCAGAGCTTCTTTCCCGCGTCGACCACGCCGATCTTCTATGTCGACATGCGCTTGCCGCGCGGCGCCGATATTCGCGCGGTCGACGAAAAGAGCCGGCAGGTCGAGCAGGTGCTGCTCAAGCATGCGGGCGTCACCAACGTCCAAACCTATGTCGGCTCGGGCGCCACGCGCTTCTTCCTCGTCTACGATCCTGAGACGCGCGATCCGTCGTACGCGCAGTTCATTGTCGGCGCGAAGGACGCGGGGATCATCGACGACATGATTCCGGACATCGAAGCGGATCTGAAGAAGCGTTTCCCCGAGCAGCATTGGACGGTCACGCGGCCGAACTTCGGACCCGGCGGCGGTGCCGCGATCCAGGCGCGCTTTTCCGGTCCCGATCCCGCCGTGCTGCGCCATTTGTCGCAGGAAGCGCAGGACGTGCTGAGAGCGGACGGCCGGATCATCGCGATACGCGACGATTGGGAAAACCCGATCAGCATCGTGCGGCCGCAGTTCGACGAATCGCGCGCGCGCTCGCTCGGCGTGACGCGCCGGCAGGTCACCGACACGATGGCTTATGCAACCGAAGGTTTGAGGGCGGGCATTTATCGCGAAGGCGATCAGTTGCTGCCGATCGTGCTGCGCTCGCCCGATTACACGCGCGGGGTTGCAGGTCTGCAGGACCTGCAGGTCTTCAGCGCGGGGCTGCGCCGTTACGTGCCGCTCGGCGATGTGGTCGACGGCTTCACGATCGGCACCGAGGAAGGCCAGATTGCGCGGGAAGACCGTATTCGCACGATCACGGTATCGGCCAATCCGATTTACGGACAGAACAGTGTCGACGCCTTCCGTCGCATACGCGCCGGCGTCGAAGCGATCAAGCTGCCTCCCGGATATCGCTTCGAATGGGGCGGTGAACACGAGTCGTCGACACGCGCGCAGGAAAGCCTGTTCCGTCAGTTGCCGCTCGGCCTTATCGGCATGGCGCTGCTCGTGCTGATGATGTTCGGACGCCTGAAGCCCGCGCTCGTCGTGCTGCTCGTGGTGCCGATGTCGATTTGCGGCGTGACGCTCGGCCTGCTGACGTTCCGCGGCGCGTTCGGCTTCATGGCGCTGCTCGGTCTGCTGAGCCTGATCGGTATGCTGATCAAGAACGGCGTGGTGCTGGTTCAGGAGATCGACGATCAGATTGCCGCCGGTGTGCCGCGCATGCAGGCAGTGACGCATGGTTCGATGAGCCGTCTGCGTCCGGTGATGCTGTCGGCCGGCACGACGGCGCTCGGGATGGTGCCTTTGTTGTGGGATCCTTTCTTCAAGGATATGGCGATTACCATTATGTCCGGCCTTGCCTTTGCCACTGTGCTCACGATGGTCGCCGTGCCTGCACTGTATGCGATGCTGTTCTCGATCAAGCAAGCGGAATGGGAGCCGGGTCAACACCCGGAGGCAAAATGATCCGCGCGCGTCCTTACCTTCTCGCCATCGCGGCGCTGCTGCTCGAAGCCGGCTGCGGTTCGTTGCAGCTCGATAAGCCCACCCCGCTTCCCGCGCAGTACTCCGAGGCGCAAACGGGCGCGGCGACACCGATGTCCGCGCAGGATCTCGCGACGTGGTGGACCCAGTACAACGATCCGACGCTGAACAGGCTCGTCGAGCTTGCGCTCGCGCATAACTTCGACATCGCCACCGCGTATGCGCGTGTCGACCAGGTGCAGGCCGGCATTCGCGCGGCTCGCTCGCAACTGCTGCCGTCGGTCGGCGTGGGGGTGAGCGCCACGAAGTACCATGGCGGCGAGACGCAGCTCGAGTTTCAGGAACTGCTCGGTATCAACGATACCGATGCGCAATTCTGGCGCGTCGGCCTGCAGGCGCAATGGGAAATCGACCTGTTCGGCCAGGGCCGGGCGCGGCTCTCGGCCGCACATGAGCAGGCGCGCGCGGCCGCGGGAGATGCCGAGGCGGTACGCCTGAGCGTGGTGTCGGGTGTCGCCGATCTGTACGTGACGTATCGCGGACTGCTGCGTCAGCGCACGATCCTTCAGCAGAGCCGCGCGATTGCGGACGACTTCGTCCAGATCGCGGAAAAGAGCTTCACCGCCGGCCTCGTGCTCAGCACCGACATCGAAGCAGCGCGCGCCGGCCGCGCGCAAGTCGATGCGCGTTTGCAGGAAGTGGAGAACGGCATCGCGCAGGCGCGGCTCAATCTGCAGAATCTGTGCGGTGTGCAGCCGGCGGAATTCGCCGGGATTCTCGACGAAAGCGATACGCTGATGACGGCGCTTCCGGATATCGAGCCCGGCCAGCCCGTCGATCTGCTGATGCGGCGCCCGGATCTGATTGCCGCGCAGGCCCGTGTGAACGCGGCGGTGAGGCAATCGGATGTGGCGCGGCTCAATTATTGGCCGACCGTTTCGCTGAGCGGGCTGCTCGCGCGCAATGGCTGGGAGATCGCCGGTCAGAGCCTCGGGCCGAGCACGTTCTGGCTGTTCGGCGCGGCGATGGCGATGCCGCTGATCGATTTCGGGGCGCGGCGCTCGCAGGTGGAATCGTCCGACGCACAGGCGCGGCAGGCGATGTTCGCATATGAAAAGACCGCGCTCGGCGCGTTTTACGACGTCGAACGCGCGCTGGCGCGTTTGAACCGGCAGGACGAACTGTTCAAGGCGCGCAATGAAGAGGTTACACGGCGCACCGCGCAGTTGAGCCAGGTGCAACGTCGATACGAAGTCGGCGATACCGGCCGTGTCGATATCGATCAGGTTCGCGTGGCGTTGCTCGATAGCCAGTCGTCGCAGGTGAGGGAAGAGGTCGGCAAGCTGCAAGCCCAGTTCGCGTTGTTCAGGGCAATGGGAGGAGGCTGGCTGGCGAATCCGCCGGCTGCGGCGAATGCGCAACCGCCGGCGGGACCGATGCCCGCCACCGCGAGCGCACCGGCACCGGCTTCGCAGTAACCGTTCGCAAAGCGTCAGAAGCGCCAAATGAAAACGCCGTCACCGTGATATCCCGGTGACGGCGTTGGGTTTGCTGAAAGAGTTGCCGTTATTGCGGAGCCGACGCCGACATCGCGGCCGTGGCGCGTTGACGCGATTCCTGGACGGACTGATTGCGCTCGGTTCTCGCTTGACTTTGCTGCGCTCTCATTTTCGCCCTGGCCTGCGAATTTGCCGCGCGTTGCTTCTGGTTAGCCTGGCGCACTTCCATCCGTTTCTGGACGATCGGATCGCTATGCGTTGCGCTGGCACCCGCGGCCGGCGGAGTGGCGGCTGGCTGGGCCGGTTGCTGTGCAAATGCCGATCCGGAAGCGAGAACACCAGACACGATCAATGCGGAGGCGATTCGAAGAGTAGTACGTGACATCATTTTAACTCCACCGGTTAATACGACTAATTACCTTACATAGCTACTGGAGATCTGTTTTCCGCGATCGTGCCGTTGCCTGTTGACCAGATCTTCCGTATTGCCCGACACATCGCCAAAGTCTTTCGGTACACTTTCGAATGACTTTGCTTTATACGATGATCCGATTAGTAGCAAGGCGGCGCGACGAAATGTAGTAAGGAAAGCTTCTGCATTTCTGCACGATGTCAATGCCGCGGCGTTGTCGACTTATGAATGAAACAATCGTTGCGAAGTTCTCTTTTCGCCGTGGGCAAAGCACATGTACGTTGCACGCAGGGGGCCACTTTAACACTCTGCTCGATGTATGCAAGGGTTGTTAATGTGAAGCTCTGTGAACTTAATGTAAAACATGCGGTGAAATATGCGAAATGCGCCGCGTGAGCGTGTGCAAAGGTAATTCGCCGGACCGGGAGAATGGTTTTACATCGCATGCTCAATGAATGACGTGAACGAGAATGCACGCGATTTCTCCGCGTGAGTCCCTTTCTGGAAGAATCAGCTTCTCTGAATGGTGCACGATGACAACAACCCAGGTCGAGACGAAACTGTCGTTGCCCGCATTGACCGCGATGGTCGTCGGATCAATGGTGGGCGCGGGGATTTTCTCGTTGCCGCGCAACTTCGCGCGCGCAACCGGACCGTTCGGCGCGGTCATCGCATGGTGCGTGGCGGGCATCGGCATGTATGCGCTGGCGCGCGTTTTTCAGGCGCTTGCCGAGCGGCGGCCCGAACTCGATGCCGGCGTGTTCGCATACGCGAGAGCGTGCTTCGGCGACTATGCGGGCTTCCTGTCCGCGTTCGGCTACTGGATGGCCGGCTGCTTCGGCAACGTGTCCTACTGGGTGTTGATCAAGTCGACGCTCGGCGCCTTCGTTCCGGCATTCGGCAACGGCAATACGGCAATTGCGATCATCGTGTCGTCGGTGGGCATCTGGCTGTTCCATCTCGTGATGCTGCGCGGCGTGCAGCAGGCGACGATGATCAACACGGTCGTCACGGTCGCGAAGGTGATTCCGATCGTGCTGTTCATCATCATGCTGATCGTGCTGTTTCGCGCCGACATGTTCCGCGTGAATCTCTGGGAGGGCAGCGCTGAAATCGGCGCGGGCCTCTTTTCGCAGGTGCGGGCGACGATGCTCGTCACCGTATTCGTGTTTGTCGGCATCGAGGGCGCAAGCGTGTACTCGCGCTATGCAAAGAAGCGTTCGGACGTCGGCACCGCAACGATCACCGGCTTCGTGGCCGTACTGTGCCTGCTGGTCCTGGTGACACTACTGCCTTACGCAACGCTGCCGCGCGCCGATATCGCGGTGATGCGCCAGCCGTCGATGGCCGCGGTACTCGGCGCGCTGCTCGGTCCGTTCGGCGTCGTGTTCATTAGCGTGGGGCTGATCATTTCGATTCTCGGCGCCTACCTCGCGTGGTCGCTGATCTGTGCCGAGGTGCTGTTTGCCGCCGCTCGCCTGGAGACGATGCCGCGCGTGTTCGCGCGGCAAAACGAGCGCAAGCTGCCGGTCGCCGCAATCTGGCTCACCAGCTCCGTCGTGCAACTGTTCGTGATCAGCACGTACTGGTCGAATGACGCGTTTGCGCTGATGCTCAATCTGACGAGCTCGATGGCGCTGATTCCGTACTTTCTCGTGGCCGCATACGGCATCAAGGCCGCGCGCCACGACAGTGCGCAGAGCGGCGGCGTCTTGAGCGGCGCGTTGCGCAACGAATATTTCATCGCGGCGTTCGCGACGCTGTACACGGCCTTTCTGCTGTTCGCGGGCGGCGTCAAATTCCTGATGCTGTCGGCGCTGCTCTATACACCCGGCACGGTGCTGTACGTGCTCGCCAAACGGGAGCGCGGCCTGCGCGTGTTCTCCAGAGCGGAGTGGGTCATTTTCGTCGTCGCGGCCTGCGGCGCGATTGCCGCGCTGGTTGGTCTCGCGACCGGCACGATTGTCATCTGAACGGTCGATCATCGTACTCGCACGTGCGCGGTTCATTCGCCGCCGTCGCGAGCGCAGCGTGTTGCATATGTGTCTGCATTGAAGCGGCGGGATCGGACCGAATTCGTGGGAGAACGTTCGCACGATGGACAAGCGCGTCAGACTGTCTGCTCCGGGCCTGATGGCGATGGTGATCGGCTCGATGGTCGGGGTCGGTATTTTTTCGCTGCCGCAGTCGCTCGGCAAATATACCGGCGTCGTCGGTTCGCTGATTAGCTGGACGATCACCGGCACCGGCATGCTGACGCTCGCGCTGATCTTTCAACGGCTCGCGTGGCGCAAGCCCGAACTCGATGTCGGCGTCTATACATATGCGCGCGTCGGCTTCGGACGCTACACGGGTTTTCTGTCGGCATTCGGTTACTGGTGCGGCAGTTGTCTCGGCAACGTCACCTATCTGGTGCTGATCAAATCGGCGCTGGCGATCGTCGTGCCCGCGTTCGGTGCCGGCAATACGCTGAGCGCGATCGTCAGTTCGTCGGCCCTGATCTGGGTGTTCCACTTTCTGATTCTGCGCGGCGTAAAAGGCGCGTCGATACTGAATGCGTCGATGACGGTCGCGAAAGTACTCGCGATCGCGCTCTTCGCGGTGCTCGTGCTATCGAGCGTGAAGTGGGATCTGTTCGTCGCCAATCTATGGACGAGCCCCGGGCAGTCGGCAGCCGGTCTGTTCGGCGAGGTGCGCAAGACGATGCTGGGCACGGTCTTCGTTTTCCTCGGCGTCGAGGGCGCGAGCGTCTATTCCCGCCATGCGCGCGAGCGGCGCGACGTCGGCGTTGCGACCGTTCTCGGCTTTCTCTGCGTGCTTGCGCTGATGGTCATCGTCACGTTGCTGTCGTATGGCGTGTTGCCGCGCGAGCAGATGGGCGCGCTGAAAAATCCGTCGATGGCCGGCGTGCTGAGCGCCGCGGTCGGCGGCTGGGGCGCGGTGGTGGTCAAGCTCGGTCTGCTGCTGTCGGTGCTCGGCTCCTACCTTGCCTGGACGCTGCTCGCCGCGGAAATCCTGCACGCCGCGGGCAGGAGCCGAACCATGCCCGCGTTTCTCGCGAAAGAGAACCGCAATCACGTACCGGTCGCCGCGCTATGGATGACGAGCCTCGTCATTCAGGCGTTTCTGCTCGTGACGCTTTTTTCCAAGGAGGCGTTCACGCTCGCGAAGGAGTTCACGACGTCGATGAATCTGATTCCGTATCTGCTCGTCGCCGGCTATGGGTTGAAGCTCGCGTCGAGCGGCGAATCGTATGCCGGACAGCATTGGGCGCGGCGCGTCGACTTCATGCTCGCGCTGGCCGGCTGCGTCTATGCAGTGTTTCTCGTGTACGCCGGCGGGCTGCGTTATCTGCTGATGTCCACCGTGCTCTATACGGCGGCCACCGCCTGGTTCTACATCGCCGAGCGCCGCAAGGGAAAGCGGCCGGTCTTTACGCTGCTCGAGCGTTGCCTCTTCACCATCGTGCTGTTCGCCGCGCTGATCGCGTTTGCCGGTCTCGTGCGCGGCCACTTCGCCGCGTAAGACGGCGCCTCCCGTCGCACGCCGGAATCGCCGCTTAAGGTTCTCTTAAGGATGCGGCTTACATAGTTTGGTGTTTCGCCGTCGGCCCCGCGTGACGGACGTTGGCCGTGCCGGCCACCTCTTCGCATCGACCGGCAACGGCGGACATTTTCCGCGGCTCGACCGTTCGGCCCGCGTTGCCATTACGTCCATGAACATTCACCGAATTCTGGAGCGAGCCGGTTTGCGGCCCACGCTTCCACGCGTTCTCGTGCTGGAGTTTTTTCATCAGCACGCGCACGAGCATTTCAGCGCGGAGCAGGTTTACAAGAGCCTGAATGGCGAGACGCGCAATATGAGCCTGGGGACGCTTTATCGGGCGCTGGGTCTGCTCGTCGATAACAAATTGCTGAACAGCGTGGCGCTCGGCGAGGAGCGCCTCGTCTACGAGCTGAACGACGGCAAGCCGCACGATCACCTGGTATGTACCGCGTGCGGCGGCATCCGCGAGTTCTTCGACGAGCAGATCGACGAGCGGCAGCGGGCGATCGCCGGTGAATTCGAATTCGAGGTATCGGGACGGCAACTGGTGCTGTTCGGCCTATGTGCCGAATGCAGAAAAGGCCGGGTGCTCGTGAGAACGGTGACCAGGAAATAACGCGTGGCGGGGCCGCGCATCCGGCACCGCCGCGCGAGCGGATGGTGCGGGTCACATGCTCGCGGCGTTGCGGATGCAACGAATGAAATAGTCGGCCGGACGCGTGAAGATCGCGCCTTCGCGCTGCATCAGGTGCAGCCTCGCCGCACGCGAGGTTTCGATGAAGTCGAGCTTCTTCAGATGCCCGGTCGCGTTGACCAGTTCGAGCGTGTGCGACGCCCACCCCATGACCACGTCGATACTGATCGCGAGGCTGTAAAGCAGCGATTGCGACGTGCAGCGCGTGATCCGTCGCGGCACGGGCAGATTTTTCCGCGTGAACAGACCCGCGATGAATTGCGGATATTCGTCGGTCGTATCGGAGTGCACCCATTCGGCGTCGCACAGATCGGCGAGCGACTTCGCTTTAGCCAGTTCGCCGTTTGCGCGCACCGCAAACGCAAGCGGAAAAGTCATCAGCTCGGAAGACACGATCGACGGATCGGGGCTCGCCTCCACCGCGGCGGCCAGGGCGAAATCGAGCGAGCCCTGGCGCAACTGGTCCTGCAGTTTCGTCGCGTTGAATTCGAGAAATTCAACCGTGATGTGCGGCATGTCCTGACGAAATCGCGCATACGCATCCGGCAACAACGTGAGCGCCGCAAGCGGCGTCACACCGACCGTGACGCGGCCTTCCTGCGCGCCTCGTTCCATCGCCATCTGCTGCTCGGCCCGCCACAGTTCACCGACGATCAAGCGGGCATGCCGCAGCAGCGATTCCCCTGCCTGCGTGAGCGCAACGCCATTGACACTGCGGCCGAACAGCGTGAGGCCGATATCGCTTTCCAGCTCCCGAATGGCCTTGGTGACGGCCGGCTGACTGATGAACAGCGCGCGCGATGCACCGACCACCGTGCCATGATCCGCGACGGCCACGAGTGCGCGAAGTTGGTGTAGCTTGATCGCCATTATTACCTTAGGGTAAATACTATAACCAATGGTTATCGGCATAAAACTTTATCATGTTTTTCTCCGCCGCCGATCCCCTAGACTGACTCCCAATTCGCGCGAACACCTTGTAACGCGCGTGTTTTACGGGCCTGCAAGAGGAGATCGGCGTTGTCCCAAAACATCAATATTGACCCCGCGATTCGCGAGCAGGCGGCCGAGTTCGTCGAGTTGCGCCGTCGCATCCATGCCCATCCGGAGCTGGGATTCGAAGAAGTCGAAACGAGCCGGCTCGTCGCGGAAAGACTGAAAGCGTGGGGCTATGAAGTGACCGAGGGGATCGGGGGCACGGGTGTCGTCGGCCGTCTGAAACTCGGTGACGGCGCGCGCGCGATCGGGATCCGCGCGGACATGGACGCTCTGCCGATCATCGAGGACACCGGGCTGCCGTACGCGAGCAAGGTGCACGGCAAGATGCATGCATGCGGTCACGACGGACACACGGCGATCCTGCTGGCCGCCGCGCGTTACTTTGCGCAAACGCGCCGCTTCAACGGCACGCTGAACCTGATTTTCCAGCCGGCCGAAGAAGGGCAGGGCGGTGCCGTGCGCATGATGAAGGAAGGTCTGTTCGAGCGCTTTCCCTGCGATGCGGTGTACGCGCTGCATAACGCGCCGGGCGTGCCGGTCGGGATGTTCATCGTGCAGAAAGGCGCGATGGCCGCGTCGGGCGATATGGTCACGATCAGGCTGACCGGCAAGGGCATTCATGCGGCGATGCCGCACCTCGGCCGCGATCCGATCATTGCGGCCGCAAGCATCGTGATGGCATTGCAGACCATCGTCGCGCGCAACGTGTCGCCGGGGGACTCGGCGGTCGTCACGGTCGGCGCGATCCAGGCGGGCACCACGCACAACGTCGTGCCGAACACGGCCACGATCTTGCTGACGGTGCGCGCGCTCAATACGGAAGTCCAGCAACTGATCGAAACGCGTTTGCGCGAGATCGTCGAGAGCCAGGCCGCCAGCTTCGGCATCGGCGCGGAAATCGACTATCAGCCGGTCACACGCGTGCTCATGAACACCGGGGAGGAGACGGAGCGCGCTCGCGCGGCCGCCGCCGCCGTGGTCGGCGCGGGCAATATCCTGCCGCTGCCGCCGGGCATGATGGGCGGCGAGGACTTCTCGTGGATGCTCGAGCAGGTGCCGGGCTGCTACGTCGCGCTCGGCAATGGGCACGAGGGCCACGGCAGTTGCATGATCCACAACCCCGGCTACGACTTCAACGACCAGGCGCTGCCGATCGGCGTCGCCTACTGGGCCACTCTGGTCGAGCAATACCTCACGGCCTGACATTCGCCAATTCGTCAATTCGCTTTTCGCCGACCGGCGTGTCGCTGGGGCGGCTGCAAGACTACGTCCATATCGGGGAATCACATGAAATATAAGAAGACCGTTTGTGCCGCGGCAGTGGCGCTGTTTTCCCACGCCGCATGGGCTGATTCGTATCTTCAGCAGTTGCTGTCCCAATGGCCGTCGATGCAAAGCGCGATCCAGCAGAACGGCATTTCGCTCTATGGTGCGGTCGACATGGGCCTCAATTTCCAGAGCGTGAGCGGCAATTCGCGCTGGCAGACGCAGAGCGGCGGCGTCCATACGTCGCAATTCGGCTTGTTCGGCCGTGAAGATCTCGGCGGTGGCCTGAAAGCGGAATTCAATCTTGAAAACGGCTTCATGGCGAACAACGGTACGTTCGGCACCAGCAATACGCTGTTCGATCGCGCCGCATGGGTCGGCCTCAATTCGGCGACGTGGGGCGTGGTGCGCTTCGGCCTGCAACCGACCGCGACCTTGCCGCAATTCATCGATCCGTTCGGCGAAGTGACGACGAATTCGGTCGTCACGTGGCTCGCCGGCGGTGCGGTACAGACGCCGAAGGGCATCGGCTACAACGCCAACCTCGGGCCGGGCTCGAGCCAGGTGCTGGTGCGCGCGAGCAACGCGGCGACATGGACCACGCCGCGCATCATGGGCTTCGGCGCGACGTTCCTGTACGCGTTCAACGGTCAGCCGGGCGTGTCGCCGAACGCGTCGAACCAGGGCGTGGTCGCGTCGTGGACGAACGGCAAGCTGTATGTGTCGGGCGCGTATAACCGCGTGTGGAGCGCGCCGGTCGAGACCGCGTCCGGCACGCAGACCGTGCGCAACGACATCTACGGCGTGTCGGCGATCTATGACGTCGGCAGCTACATGCTGTCGGCCGCGTTCCAGCAGGTCGCGCCGAAACTCGAAGGCAACGGCATTGCGCGCGCTTACGTGATCGGCGCGACGGTGCCGTGGGGACGTAATGCGGTGCGCGCGTCGGTGGTCTATCGCGACACGTCCGGCGTGCGCGATGCCGAGGGCGAACCGGCCAGGGATTCGGCGCTCGGCGTGATGCTCGGCTATGACTATTCGCTGTCGAAGCGCACGTCGCTGTATGCGCGCGCCGGTTTTATCCGCAACTACGGCATCTCCACCGTGATTCTGAACAGCAATCCGCTGCCGCTTCAGACGGGCTCGGCGTCGCCCGAACTGGGCACGACGCCGCTGACGGCCTCGGTGGGCATCTATCACCTGTTCTGAGTCGAAGGTTCCAGGCTGGAACCGGCGTCGCGTTGATCGCGCTTTCCTTTGCATCGGAAGAGTCACACGTATGAAGACCACCTGCCCACCCATTGCGCCGTCGGGCGATGCGCGCGCCGTCGCCGTGCCGGATGTTGCACCGGACGTTGCCTCGAGCAATGTGTCGCAACATTCGACGCATCGCCGGATCATCCTCGCGACGTCGCTCGGAAACGCACTCGAGTTCTTCGACTTCACGGTCTACAGTTTTTTCGCGGCGCTGATCGGCAAGCTGTTCTTTCCGGTAGGCGGCTTGCACGGGCCGTTGCTGCTGTCGTTCGCGACGTTCGGCGCCGGTTTCGTCGTGCGGCCGATCGGCGGAATCGTGATCGGCACGTACGCGGACCGGCGCGGCCGCAAGGCCGCGATGACACTGACCATTCTGATGATGGCGCTCGGCACGGCCATCATCGGTCTCGCGCCGACCTACGCGCGGATTGGCGTGGCCGCGCCGCTGCTGATCGTCGCCGGCCGTCTGATCCAGGGATTCTCGGCGGGCGGCGAAGTGGGGGCGTCGACGACGTTCCTGATGGAATCGGCCGCGCCGGGCACGCGCGGTTATCTGGTGAGCTGGCAACTCGCGAGCCAGGGCGCATCGGCGCTCGCCGGCGCGCTGTGCGGGATGCTGTTGACCCATGCGCTGACGCCCGCCGCGCTCGAAAGCTGGGGCTGGCGCGTGCCGTTCCTGCTAGGGTTGCTGATCGGCCCGGTCGGGCTGTATATCCGCAGCCATCTTCACGAGACGCTGCATGCGGGTCCTGAAGCGCATGCGAGCGCGGCCACGCCGGCGCGCCACGACGTGCGCCGGATCGTGCTCGGCACGCTGCTGATGATCGGCAGCACGTCCTCGATGTACCTCATCGTGTTCTACCTGCCGGCGTGGTTGACGCGCTTTGCGCATGTATCGGGCGCGGCGGCGTTTCTGCCGAGCGGTCTCGCGGGACTCATACTGACCGTCGCATCGCCGTTCTGCGGCAAGCTGACCGACCGGCTGAGGTCGCGCAAACCCATTCTCCTCGCGACGAGCGTCGTCAGCGTACTCGCGCTTTATCCGGCGTTCGCGCTGATGCTTCACGCACCGGCGATGCTCACGATTCTCGCCGCCGTCGCGCTTCTCATCGGTCTGTGGGTGATCGCGAATCCGGCCGGCTTTTTGCTGTTGCTCGAAGGCTTTCCGCGCGAGATGCGCGGACGTTCGCTCGGCATCATCTATAGCGTGGGCGTGACGCTGTTCGGCGGTTTCGCGCCGTTCGTGGTGACCTGGCTCATCGGCGCGACGGGCAGCGCCTATGCGCCGGTCTGGTACATGGCGGCGTGCAGCCTCGTCAGTCTCGCCGCGCTGACCGTATTCGATGAACGCATCACCGATTAACCGCCGGAGTCATCGTCGATGTCATCCGGCCATAGACGACAGGAGAAAAAAATGAACGCAAAGACATTACTCGCACTGATGGGCGCGGCGGCGATCGTGTTCGCTTGCCTCGATGCGCAAGCGCAACCGCAGTCGGCCGGTTCGAACGCGGCGGCGCAGGCCGCGGCGGGTTCGTCGCAAACCCCGGCCGAGCTCAAGGCGGCCAACCGGCAACTCGCGCGAGACATCCGCCGCGCGTTCAGAGGCGCGAGAGCCCAGGGGCTGCGCGCCAGCAACATCACGATTCGCGCGAATAACGGCGTAGTGACGCTGACGGGCAGCGTACCGACCGCGGAGCAGGTCGATCTTGCGACCAACATTGCGAAAGGCGTGCCCGGCGTCGCCTCCGTGACTAGCCGCGTTGCCGTGCGCAAGGAGTTGAGCGGACGGGGCAGCAACTAGCCGTATGGTCTTTAAAGACGGGCGACGACGGAGCCTCCGCCTCGCCTGTCCGCCTGGACTCGTTGCGTACGAGGATCGAGACCAGACGAATTCGCACACCATCTCATCTTTCATACAGGTCAAATTTATTGATCGGCTTTCGGCCGCCAGAATCAATTCGGGAGTCTTGAGCTTTCGAATTCCGTTGGTCGCAATATTCAGCAGATTGCGACACCGTGAGGAGGCCAGAAATGGAAATGTTCGGGAAAGTAAAGTGTGCGACAACGCGGGCGCTACTCGCGTTCGTGAGTCTGACCGGGAAGGAGGAGCGGCAATTCATCTCGACGATGAACCTGCTGCTTCAGGCGTCCCCTAAGCGACGAAAAGAAATGATCGACCAGATCAGGGAGGACGCTTCACGAGGCGCAGACATGCCTGTCGATGCGTTCGCACATGGGAATGGTGGAGAGTAGTGCGCGGGTTGCATGACGGATGTCGAGCGGAGCGGGTTGAATTCGCGCCGGCTCCCTTCCGTAGGGCAATATCAGAATTTTCTGAGTTTATCTGTTCTTCGCGTGCCATAGAATTCATACCCATGTCGGACTGGAACGGTTCAATTCACTGCCGATGGGCAAGAGGTATCGAGCCAGTGCGGCTTCCATACCCGACCTATATGGCGTCAAGTACGGATATTCCGTCCTGGTTTTTTGATGCAACCGGCGTCTTCACGGCGCGTTGCCGGACAAAGGCCCGCATTCCGATTCTATTCGTTGGTATAACGCCGAAACAAACGGGCTAATGGTGTTTCCCTGAGTTGTGCAGGCCGGGCTGACGTAATGTCCAGAGTCGGTACATCCGGGAGACACCATTCCTTGGTGCGTCGGTGGCGATCATCAGAATCCGGGAAAGTTAATCCGAGGGCGATCGGAAATGGCCGCAATCGGGCTTGAGTCGCCTGCTTTGAGCCGGGCGCCTGATCGCCTGATTCGTGTCAAGTTGGTTGGTATGGCGTGGCGTGTATGTTGCAAGCTTGTGTGACTGATCATATAAAAATATTTCGGCAATGGCTTTTATTCGGTCCAGGTTGACAAAACAGGACGTTGCCTTTCGATAGCTTTATACATGCGCGCGGTGTGGCATGGAAAGGTTTCGCCAGCTTGGTCATGGAGTAAAAGTGAGGAAAATACGAGTAGGCATTGCCGACGATCATCCATTTATCCTACTGGGTGTCGAACATATTCTGCGGTCCTGTCCGGACATCGAACCTTGCTTTAAAAGCGAGAGTATCGGCCGGTTGCTTGACCTGCTTGTCGAGGTTCCGGTAGATGTCCTTCTGTGCGACTACGAATTCGAGGGCGATCCCTACGCGGATGGCCTGAACCTTCTTGACCGGATTCGACGCGTCGCTCCCGCTACACAGGTCGTATTTCTGAGCGGTCATTGTTCTACCTATATCGTTTCCGCGGCGCTCAACGCGGGGGCTGCGGGCTTCATCGGCAAGGGACGCGAGGGTTTTATCCATCTCGCCGCCGCGGTTCGTACCGTCAGAAGCGGCAACACGTACCTGCCCGATTCTCTCTCGGACAAGATGCTGTCCGGGGTGAGTCACACCGCTGAAAACGGCGTCTCCCGCGGTGTGTTGTCTGAAAAAGAAGCGACTGTCGTAAGAATGATCTGCGACGGCATGTCGATCGGCGCGATCGCCGAACGGCTCAAGCGCAGTCCGAAGACCGTGAGCAATCAGAAGAATGCCGGAATGAAGAAGCTCGGTGCGAAGAACGACGTCGAGCTTGTCACGATCATGCGCGAGTACTGCTCGTAGACTTCATCGCTCGTAGTTTTTCGCCGGTCCGTTCCAGCGGCATCTTTTCGTTCTCTTCACTCTCCCACATTTCCGTCGATCTGGCCGCGGATGCGGCCAGGTACTCGGCACATCTCTTACCGGCTGATCGAGTGGACATTCATTTTGGGTAACGGCCCATTAACAGCGCTCCATCGCGATGACATCATTCCTCTACCTTGAAGATCGCTGAACACCTCGGCATTACCAAGGTTCGTAGTTGTAGATAACAGAAGGAAGAGGAATCAATCCATGAAAAAGCAAGTCACGCAACTGATGCTCGCACTGATGGGTCTGTCTGTCGCGCCGATGGTTTTTGCGCAAGCGGCACCGGGTACGGGCCAGGTAACGTTCAATGGCGAGCTGATCGACGAAACGTGTGTGATCAACGCCGGCGACGAAGACAAGACGGTTACGCTGCCTACCATTTCTACCCAGTCGCTCACTGCCGCCGGGCAAACCTACGGCTCCAAAATGTTCGATATTTCGGTATCGAGTTGCCCGGCGTCGCTGAAAAGCGTTGCCGCGCATTTCGAGACGACGAATATGAATCCGGATACTCGCAATGCCATCAATCAGGCTAGCGTTTCGAAGGCCGGGAACGTTGAAGTGCAATTGCTGGACCGCGATGGCACGACTCCGATCAAGCTCGGCAGCACCGGTACGTTCGTTCCTATCGATGCTTCCGGTACTGCCCAGATGAGCTACGGCGGCCAGTACTACGCAACGGACAAAACCACGGCGGGTTATGTGACGGCAATCGTTCGCTATACGTTGGCATATCAGTAAGCCAATCAGAGCTGAGTGACATCGGGTTGTTCTTCCATTCGGAAGATGACCCGATTTTACGTCTTGGTTATTCAGTCGCTTGGAGGGGCGTATGCGCTCAACGAAGTTCCGTATTCTGATGGTTGTCGCAGTCATCTGCAGTGCGGCCAATTATGCCGCACAGGCGGCCATCACGATTACCGGTACACGAGTCATCTATCCGGCCCAGAACCGCGAGGTCAATGTTCGACTGAACAACGTCGACAATCGCCCCGTGCTGGTTCAGGCCTGGCTGGACGATGGCAATTCCGCGGCTGCGCCCAATGAAATCAAGGTGCCGTTCACACTGTTGCCGTCAGTGTTTCGAGTCGAGCCTCACAGGGGCCAGGCTTTGCGCATTATGTTTACCGGCGGCGACATGCCGAAAGACCGCGAGTCCGTTTATTGGCTGAACGTGCTGGAAATTCCGCCTAAGCCCAAAGACGCGGATGATCGCAACATGATTCAGCTTGCGTTTCGTACTCGCATCAAGATGTTCTATCGGCCGGTATCGTTGCTCGACGATCCGACGGCGGGACGCGCCAATCTGAAATGGCATATCGAGTCCGGCGCCAAAGGTGAACGCGTTATACGGCTGGACAATCCGTCGCCTTACTACGTTTCCATTGGCAGCGCCGAAGTGGCAGCGGGAAATAGCAAAGTTTCCCTGCGGCCTGACATGGCGCCGCCGTTCGGCCACGTCGATCTCGTACCGGAGGAAGGAAAGCTCGATATCAAAGCCCCTGCGGCGATTTCGTACACGGTTCTGAACGATTTCGGCACGCCGATCAAGGATTCTGCAGAGGTCCAGGCAACTCAGAACACAGAAGTGCAGAAAAACCAATAAACGAATTACGGGATATCGGGCGTGCGGAATAAGAAAGCGGCAGTAGGATCGGTATTAGGTAGCTTCCCTTTCAGATGTCATCCGTTGGCTTGGGCGGCAATCGTAGCGTCAGGGTGCTGGGCATTCTCCGCGGATTCCGCGTTTGCCGCGTGTTCGACGGACAGCTCGGGCGCGGAGATGACCGGCGATTGTACCGCCCCCGAGTTGCCGCAACAGGCCGTGGAAGCTGGTTCGGCACTGCCTCCTGAAGGCATGACCGCCAAGGCGCCGTTTCCCGACGCAGCTCCGGTGGAGACCCCTCAGGAAGTCGAGTTCAATCCTGCGTTCTTCACCGGCAACGTCGCCGATCTGTCGCGCTATACGCGAGGCAACCCGGTTGCGCCCGGCCTGTATCCGCTCGAATTATTCGTCAACGGCAAGAAGCGTGGGCGCCTGGAAGTCCTGTTTCAGGAGGTGCCGGGTTCCGATATCGCCGCACCATGCTTCACGATGTCCGGTCTGGACCGAATCGGTGTCGATACCAGCCGCGTAATCGAGCGGCTCAAGGAAGCCGGCAGGAATGAACTTGATGCGACGGAGTCTTCGTCGCTGTGCCTCCCGCTGGCGGAAGTGGTGCCGGGATCGGTCGCGTCGTTCAACACCGCTGATCTGCAACTCGATCTCTCGATTCCTCAACTCGAGTTGCGTAAGGAAGCCGCGGGATACGTCGATCCTTCCCGGTGGGATAACGGCATCAATGCGGGTTTCCTGCAATACAGCCTTGCCAGCTATGCCAGTCACCAGAACGGTAACGGCGCGGATCTGAACAGCGTCTATCTCGGCCTGCAGAGCGGGATCAATATCAACGGCTGGCGTCTTCGTCAGTGGTCCACGGCAAACTGGCAAAACCGCTCGCCGGATGCGCATTGGCAAAATGTTGCGCTGTTTGCGCAGCACGACATCACGGCGCTCAAGAGCCAATTCACTATTGGCGACAGCTCGACGAGCGGCGACGTATTCGACTCGTTCAACGTGCGTGGCGTGCAGATTTCCAGCGACGACCGCATGCTGCCGGATTCGATGCGTTCCTACGCGCCAGTCGTGCGCGGCGTGGCTGACACCAATGCACGCGTCACGGTACGCCAGAACAACATCATCGTGGCCGAGACCAGCGTGCCCCCAGGGCCGTTCGAGCTGAGCGATCTGCCGGCTACCGGCTACGGCGGTGACCTTCAGGTCACGATAACGGAAAGCGATGGCCGTCAACGAACCTTTCTTGTGCCGTTCGCCTCCGTGCCGCAATTGCTGAGGCCCGGTGTTTCGCGCTTCAACGTAACGACTGGCGTCTATCGCGACACGGTGCTCGATGTCCAGCCGTGGGTCGCACAGGTGGTTTATCAGCGCGGTGTGACGAACCTGTTGACCGGCTATACAGGCGCTCAATTCTCCGAGGGCTATTGGGCCGGCCTCGTCGGTGTCGCGCTCAATACGCCGCTCGGCGCGCTTGCGCTGGACGTGACGGCAGCCGGCACCCGTATACCCGGCGTGTCTGGCGGCCGGCCGGGTTATAGCACGCGAATTAGCTATAGCAAGCTCGTTCCTGGAACGAACACGAATTTCTCCGTCGCGGCGTACCGCTATTCCACCGCGCGCTTCTACAGCCTGCGGGATGCAATCTACGCGCGCCATAGTACGGCAGACAACGCGAATCTGTACGACTACCGTATGCGCAGCCGTCTGCAACTGAATATCAACCAGCCGGTCGGCGAGTCGAGTTCGTTTTATATCGCCGGCAGTTCGCAAAACTACTGGGGTAGCGCGAAGGGCTACGACCTCCAGTACCAGGTCGGTTTCAACAGTTCGTACAAGCGCATTTCCTATTCGATGTATGCGCAACGCTCGCGTCTGCAAAATTCGCGGCTCAGCACGCAAGTCGGCGTGAATCTCACTGTTCCTCTGGGCCGGGCCGACTCGAACAGGCACCACATGTTCGATTACCTGACCACGAACCTGTCGCGTAGCTCAGGTGGCGACAGTACGATTCAGACTACGGCTTCGGGTAACACGACCGGCGCCACGCCGATCAATTACGGCATCAACGCGTCACGGACCGTCTTCGATGGCAATCGGACCGTTTCCGCGGGCGGCTATGCGATGTACCGTGCGCCGTTCGGTACCTACAACGGCAATGTATCGGTCAGCAACCAGACGCGTCAGGCTGCGTTCAATGCCGACGGCGCGGTGGTCGTGCACAGCGGCGGCGTAACCCTGAGTCCACCGCTTGGTCAGGCGTTCGCGCTTGTCGAGGCGAAAGGGGCGGAGGGCGGCCGCATCATCAACGGCCAGGGCGCGCGTATCGACAGCAACGGCTATGCGGTGGTGTCCTCGTTGACGCCTTACCGTGTTAATACAGTGGCACTCGATCCGAGCGACGTACCGCTCGATGTCGAACTGGGCAATACGAGCGAGGAGGTGGTGCCGCGAGCCAATTCACTCGTGAAGGTGAAGATTGCGACAACCCAGGGCATGCCTATTTTCGCCGAGGTCGAAGACCAGCAAGGTAAGGCGTTGCCGATGGGCACGGAGCTGTTCGACGAATCGGAAAAATCAGTGGGCATTGTTGGTCAAGGTGGCCTCGCATACCTGCGCGGCCTCGAGGACCACGGCAAGCTGCGCGTACGTTGGGGCAACGGTCCCGCGGAGCAGTGCGTGATGCCTTACGCGATACCGGACAACAAGACGGACAACAGCCAGCAATCGGGTATTGTCGCCCGTATCAAGCTGAGCTGTGATCCGGCTCTCGTCTGGTCTCCGCCGCCGGCCAGGCGCACTACGAATGCCTCTTCGGGTGCAAACCCTGGCAATTCCCTTCAGTGATTCGCTGGCCGCGGCGCGGTAGTCCGCGCTGGCGTCGCGGTTCCGATGATCACGCCGACAGTGGAGGTCGGGAAATGAACAATATCGAGAAATACCTGAGAATTGCCGGACTGATGCTCGGTCTCATGGCCGGCATTCTGGCTGTACCCGCGACAACCAGCGCGCAGTCTTCGCCTTCCGTCAGGCTCAATTTCACAGGCACCTATGTTGGGACGACGTGCACGCTGATCGGTTCGCCCGACATGACGGTGACGTTGCCGACGGTTTCGACGCAATCGCTTTCCACGGCAGGCGCCGGCGCGAAGGACTTCACCATCATGATGAAATGCGCGAGTGGAGAAACGGGCGCACGCGTGTATTTCGAAAGTGGTCCGACGACTGATCCGGTGACCGGCCATTTGAACCCGCAGACCGTGAGCGGCGCGACGTCGGCGTCCAACGTGCAGATCAAGCTCGCGAATGCGGATGGTTCACCGATCAAGGTTGGTGACCGGTCCACGATGAAAATCATTCCGATCACGTCGACGGAACCGACGCCGGCGACCTTCTTCGCGAGCTATTACCCGACCGGCAAGGTTACTGCCGGCACGGTGAGCACTTTCGTGACTTACGTCATCGAAATGCCTTGATGCCATCCCACGACTACCCGCTTCTTCAATGACGTTTGAATCACCCGCTCCGCTGATGCGAGCGACTGCGCTGTATGCGGCATTGCTGCGTGGCGGTGCGGAGATACCTGCCATTCATGTCTGGCGTGCGCGTTGTGGCTCGCTGGTTGAGACACTTCGGCAGGCCATGCAGGATAACGAATATCCGGCGGCGGCCATCGACGAAGTCAGTCTCGCACAAAGCGTACTGCTCGACGAACTGACGTTGCGCGCATTATCACCGCCGCGACAAAACGAATGGCTGCGCGAATCGCTGCAGATGCGCTTTCATGGCCTGCGCGATGGCGCTGCGCGGGTCTGGGGGGGTATCGACGTCTTGCTTGATGGTGGCCGTCAGGACCGGGCCGCACTCGAGCTATACGGAATCCTGCTGGAACTGGGCTTTGAAGGTGGCCGAGAGGATGCGGCGGCCTGTCGGCAGCGTGTGAGGTTGGTGCTGAACCGGCTAACGCAGGGCGACGCGGCAACTTTCGCATCGGTAGTGAATGCCGCGTCGCCGTCGTCGCGCACTTCAGGTACGTCGTGCATGTCGAGCAGACCGAGCTCGCGCTGGATGGCCGCCGGTGCAATCGTCGCGGCCGTTGCCGTCATCGCTTCACTATGGATCGTGTTCAACGCCGGACTCGGCGCCTCAATCGATCGTCTGTCGCAAGCGCATGCCGGTCACGGGGGCCTTGTCCGGAAGGCACATTCATCATGACTTCCGTGGACCTCTACCGCTTGCCGCTGAGCTGGCTCGCGCTCGTCGTAATTGGCCTGACATTGCTGTGTTTGTCGCTCGGTTCTCGATCGTGGTGGCTTGTCGTGCCCGGCCTGACCTTGCTGACAGCGTTCGGCGCAGCCGCTTTCCCCGCGTGCAGGCGATGGCGCGCGAACCGCGAGGATGACGCCATTCAGCCGGACAAAGCGCGCGAATTGCCCATCATTCTCGTGGTCGGACCTTATGCCGCGTCGGCGTTTGCGCGTGGTGCGCAGGCGTCCACGTTGCGCCGTGACGGCGACGCGGTGTGGATGCTCGTCAGGACCCCGGGCGAGCTGGCGGAATCGATAGACACGATCAGGGAGGCGCATCAGCGGCTGCCGGATGCCGTGCTGATGCCCGTTGTCCCCGACGGCGACCGCGACGACGCGGTGATGCGCCGTGAATTCTCCCATTGGCGGTATGAGCTCGACAGGACCATACGCCACCGGGTGGGCGTGCTGCCTTGCCATATCGCGATCTACGCATGTCTCCGGGCCAACGGTGACACTGCCGTAGATCCCGTATGGTTCGGCGACGTCATCGACGTATCCACGGCGCGGCCTGAAATCCAGCATGCGCGGCAAGCCGTGGGCCTGATCCGTCGTGAGCTGGATCAAGCGTGGCTTGCGATGACGCAATCGGAGCTCGCTCCACGTGCGGCGCTGGGGCACGCGGTATTCGACTGGCTCGAGGATGCCGCGCTGTTGTCGATTCTTTCATCGCTCGCGAACACGGCGCCGCTGTCGTTGCGCGGGTTGTTGCTGGCCGACGTCGGATATTCGCCAGTGCGTCCCGGCGCGTGGACACGATGGCTGACCGGCAAGACGGGCCTGCAGCCATCCCTGATACCACCGAAGGCACAACCGTTGCCGCTGCCCGGGATCACTGCGCGGCGGCCTGTGCTTCAGGCCACGAAAAGTGAGCGGAGGAAACCGCGTTGGTCGGTGTCGCACACGGTGGCAGCGTCGGTCGTTCTGGTGGCTGTGTCGATCAGCGTGTCGGCGTGGATGAACAGCCGGCCTGTCACGCGCGTCGCCGGTGGCCTCGATGCTTTCCTGCACCCGCCCGTGACACAGGCAGACGCGCAGCGCGGGCGGCCTGAAACATTGCCCGGCCGGTATGCCGGGTTGGCTCGCCATGAAGACGTCGGAGTGCCGGCGCTGGAGCAGGCCGTTTCGAATTCGAATCCGCCGAAAGGCATGACGATCGACAACCTGTCGCTGTTCGACAGTGGCAAGACCACACTGAAGCCCGGTGCCGAGTCCAAACTCAAGGCCGCTCTCGATCTGATTCTCGCAAACCCCGGCAAACCAGTTCTGATCGCGGGTCATACGGATAACGTTGGCTTGAGCGCCGCGAATCTGAAGCTTTCCGAAGCGCGAGCGCGCGCTATTCGAGACTGGTTGGTCGATACGGCGTCACTGCCCGTCACGCGCTTCGCGATTCAGGGCTATGGCGACACGCGCCCGCTCGCCAGTAATGAAAATAGTCTGGGCCGCGAAATGAATCGTCGTGTCGAAATCACCCTTCTCCCCGACTCGCGCACACCCTGAAAACGGGCACATCGTCGCAACGCGGTTTCGTGTGGCGCCAGCAGTCCACTCGATCGATCCGTTCGACAGGGTCGATTTTGGGCAATCGCCCATGTCCTCCAGCAACTTCCGTACTTAATATCTTTGCTTTGCGGATCTGCTTCTCCAAAGTTTGCTGTAGCGCCGCTGGTCCTTTTCTTGAACGAATAAAGTCAGAGCAATATGCCGGTTTCCAACAGTTCTCAAAAATTCATTGCACGTAATCGTGCCCCTCGAGTTCAGATCGAATACGACGTAGAAATCTACGGTTCGGAAAAGAAGGTCGAACTGCCGTTCGTGATGGGTGTGCTGGCCGACCTGTCGGGCAAGCCGCTCGAGCCGCTGCCCGCCGTTGGCGATCGCAAATTCTTCAGTATCGACATCGATAACTTCGACGAGCGAATGAAGGCCATGAAGCCGCGGGTTGCCTTCGCGGTCCCCAACACGCTGACGAATGAAGGCCAGCTAACGGTCGACATCACATTCGAAAGCATGGACGACTTTTCGCCAGCGGCTGTCGCGAAGAAAGTCGACGCGCTTGCGCAGTTGCTCGAAGCACGCACGCAGCTCGCCAACCTGCAGACCTATATGGACGGCAAGAGCGGCGCTGAGAACCTCGTCAGCAAGGTTCTTAAAGACCCCGCGTTGCTCGAGGCGCTTGCGAAGGCGCCGAAGCCTTCGAAGTTGCCGAAGCCGCAAGCGGCATCCGCCGACGAGTCGGCAATCAACGAATGATTTGTGCTTTCAGAGCGAAAGCAGAGCCTGAACCAGTGGGGAAATGATGGCCGAACGCCAATCGAAGATTCAAGCCGAGGCAACCTCGAGCGTAACCAGTCAATCCGATTTCAACGCGCTTCTATCGCGTGAATTCAAACCGAAAACCGAACGCGCGCGTGAAGCAGTCGAAAGCGCGGTGCAAACGCTCGCGCAGCAGGCGCTGCTCACGGCTGCCACCGTGTCCGACGACGCGTATAAGAACATCGAGTCGATCATCGGTGAAATCGATCGCAAGCTGTCCGAGCAGATCAACCTGATCCTGCATCACGACGAATTCCAGCAACTGGAAAGCGCATGGCGCGGTCTGCATCACCTCGTTACGAACACGGAAACGGACGACCAGTTGAAGATCCGCTTCATGGACGTCTCGAAGGAAGACCTGCGTCGCACGATGAAGCGCTACAAGGGCATTGCGTGGGACCAGAGCCCGTTCTTCAAGCAGATCTACGAAGAAGAATACGGTCAACTGGGTGGCGAGCCGTACGGTTGCCTCGTGGCCGACTATTACTTCGACCATACGCCGCCCGACGTCGATCTGCTCGCGTCAATCGCAAAGGTGGCGGCGGCATCGCATGCGCCATTCATTACCGGTGCCGCACCATCGGTGTTGCAGATGGATTCGTGGCAGGAACTCGCCAATCCGCGTGACCTGACCAAGATCTTCACGCAAAACCTCGAGTACGCGCCGTGGAACTCGCTGCGTCATTCGGAAGATTCGCGCTACATCGGTCTCGCGATGCCGCGTTTCCTGTCGCGCCTGCCGTATGGCGTCAGGACGAACCCTGTCGACGAATTCAATTTCGAGGAGGCGACCGACGGTTCCGATCATCGTAAGTACGTGTGGTCGAACGCGGCCTATGCGATGGCGGTGAACATCAACCGCTCATTCAGGAAGTACGGCTGGTGCACGCTGATTCGCGGCGTCGAAAGCGGTGGCGTGGTCGAGAACCTCCCGTGCCACTCGTTCCCGACCGACGACGGCGGTGTCGACATGAAGTGCCCGACCGAAATCGCGATCTCCGACCGCCGCGAAGCGGAACTGTCGAAGAATGGCTTCATGCCGCTGATTCATCGCAAGAACACCGACTATGCGGCATTCATTGGCGCGCAGTCGTTGCAGAAGCCGGTCGAGTACCACGATCCGGACGCAACCGCGAATGCGAACCTGTCCGCACGTCTGCCGTATCTGTTCGCCTGCTCGCGCTTTGCACACTACCTGAAGTGCATCGTGCGCGACAAGGTCGGCTCGTTCAAGGAGCGCGACGAGATGCAGCAGTGGCTCAACGAGTGGGTCATGAACTATGTCGATGCCGATCCAGCGAATTCGTCGCAGGAAACCAAGGCGCGGCGGCCGCTGGCCGCGGCCGAAGTGGTGGTCGAAGACGTCGAGGGCAATCCTGGCTACTACCAGGCGAAGTTCTTCCTGCGTCCGCACTTCCAGCTCGAAGGTCTGACAGTTTCGCTTCGCCTTGTCGCGAAACTGCCGATCGTGAAAGAGGCAGCCTGAACTGATGGCTACCGCTTATCCGGTGATATCCGGCGCTAGCCGGTAACTGAGCGACAGGCAGGCGCTCATTAAATATGCCTGACTTCATTGAGCATCTTTAATACCTACAAGTCGCAAGGAGTAGTTTCATGGCGCAAGACATCTTTCTCAAAATCAACGGGATCGATGGTGAGTCGACGGACGCAAGCCACAAGGACGAAATCGATGTCCTGAGGTGGTCGTGGGGCGTTACGCAGCAATCCAACATGCACATCGGCTCCGGCGGTGGTGCAGGTCGCGCAACGGTCGAGGACCTCTCGTTCGAGCACTACATCGATCGTGCCACCCCCAATCTGACGCAGTACTGCCTGACCGGCAAACACATCGACGAAGCGAAACTCGTCGTGCGTAAGGCGGGTGGCAATCCGCTCGAGTACATCAAGTTCACGATGAACGACGTGCTCGTCACGGCAGTGCAGCCGTCGGGTGTGAGCGATAGCGAATCGCGTCCGATCGAAAAGGTGCGTCTGTCGTTTGCTCGCCTGAAGCAGGAGTACGTGGTTCAGAACGCGCAAGGCGGCAGCGGTGGCGCGATCACGGCAACGTTCGACATCAAGAAGAACAGCGCCTGAGTTGCATGCGTTGTCGAATCGTGATTCTCGCCGCAGTAACTGGCGAGAATCACGATGGTTGGCCAGGGTGCCGGGCTGGATGCCGCCATCCTGGTTAATTTATTCAGGGCGACGCACAAGATCACTTCGACTCCGTCAGATGGTTCCAAACTTATTTTCCCGCTTCGTAACGTGGCTACGCATTGCAGGCTGGCTGGCACTGAGCGGGGCAAGCATAGGGTTGACAGCGTGCAGCACCACACCCACTCCCGTCATCAAGGAGCAGACGAACCTGCGGTTGCGGATCGCCGCCAGCGACAACGTCAATCCGAACGAGTGGGGTAACGCGGCGCCGATCCAGGTCCGGGTCTATGAGTTGAAGTCCGCGACGGCATTCGAGAATGCCGACTTTTTCACGCTGCAGGGCGAGGACGGAAAAGTCCTTGGCGACGACGCGCTGGTCGTCGACGAATTCATTCTGCGTCCCGGTGACCGGCGCGACGTGACGCGCAAGTCGAACCCCGCGACCACGGTGATCGGCGTGCTGGCCGGCTACCGGGAGCTTGGGAAATCGGTATGGCGTGCGGTCTACCGGTTGCCCGTGGCGCCCAACGCCGCGTGGTACCGGATGGCTATTCCAGACAAGGAACAGAAGCTGATGATCCAGCTTGACCAGCGCGCTGTTTCGGTTTCAAAGACAGATTAATTTCCATGAGTTGGTATAACAAGGTTGTGTGGAGCGAAGGTCTTTTCCTGCGTCCACAGTTGTTTCAGCAGCAGGAACGGTATCTCGAGTCGCTCGCGCACCGGCGCAGCGCGCCGCTGAGCCCGTTTTTCTGGGGCTTCGGCCGGTATGAAATCGATCAGGAATCACTGGCGTTCGGCAAGCTCGTGTTCAAGAGCGGGCTCGGCGTGTTTCCGGACGGCACGCCGTTCGACGTGCCGGGCCTGACGCCGCCTCCGCCGCCGCTCACGATCGGTCCGGAACATCAGGATCAGGTGATTTACCTGGCCGTCCCGCTGCGTCTGCCCAACACCGAGGAAACGGCCTTTTCCGAGCAGAGCGGATCGCTCGCGCGCTACCTTGCCTACGACATGGAGCTGCGCGACAGCAACGCGATCGGTCAGGGGCCGAAGCCTGTCCAGCTCGCGAATCTGCGTCTGCGGCTGTTGCCCGAGAAGGAGCTTACGCAGTCATGGATCGGCATCGCGTTGACACGCGTGAAGGCGTTGCATGCCGACGGCGCCGTGTCGCTGCACAGTTCCGAGCACATTCCGCCTGTCACCGGCTGCGGTGCGAATCCGCTGCTGCGCGAATGGACGATGCAACTGCACGGTCTCGCGCGATTGCGCGCCGACGCGCTGGCCGCCCGTCTGTCCGGAACCGATGACCGTACAGGCGCCGCCGCCGAAGTGGCCGATTATCTGCTGCTACAGGTGCTCAATCGCTACGAACCGTTGCTCGAACACATCTGCCAACTGGAGGAAACCGCGCCAGTCAATCTCTATCGGGAGCTCGCGCTCTTTGCTGGTGAGCTGTCGACGTTCGTGCGCCCGCAAACACGGCGTCCGGCCGCCGCCCCCGGTTACGACCATGCGCAGCTTTACCGCAGCATCAAGCCGCTCGTCGATGAGATTCATCATCTGTTGAACCAGGTGCTGATTCGCGGCGCGCAGCCGATTCCGCTGACGGAGCAGACGCATGGCATCCGTACCGCGGCCGTGCTGCCGATCGAACTGGCCGGCTATTCGAGTCTCGTACTCGCGGTGGGCGCGCAGATGCCGCCGGAGCTGCTGCAGCAACAATTTCTCGCGCAGACGAAGATCAGCCATCCGCAACGGTTGCCGGAACTGGTCCGTTCGTTGCTGCCGGGGCTGACGATGGCGCCGCTGCCGGTGCCGCCGCGCCAGATTCCATTCAACTCGGGCTTCATCTATTTCGAGCTTTCGCGCACGGGGCCGTTCTGGGATCAGATCGCGCGCCACGGCGGTCTCGCCATGCATATCGCCGGGCATTTTCCGGAGCTCAAGCTTGAACTGTGGGGCGTGCGTCAGAAATGAGTACAGAGGCATACGGAGACGACGCGTTCGATTTTCTGACGGACGCGGACAACTCCGCTTCGGGTAAGGATCTGCCGCCGGTATTGCCGACGGAGCGTCCGTCGGCGGCAGACGTTGGCGACCAGGAGCCGGTCATCGACCCCGCCGCGTTCGATCCGCCGGAAGACCTGCAAACGCGTGTCGACCGCATGCGGGTTGCGCAGAATCCGTTGCGCGAAGCCGCGCAGCCGCTGCTGCGCATGCTGGCCGACATGCCGGTCACACTCGATTCTTCAGCCGCGGTCGCGAGCCTGCGCTCGCTGCTCGTGCGCGAAGTCACCGCGTTCCAGAAAGTCTGCGACAAGGCGAATCTGCCGTGGAAGCACGTGGCGGTGGTTCGCTACGCGCTGTGCACCGCGCTCGACGAAGCCGCGAACCGCACGCGCTGGGGCGGCGGTGGCGCATGGGCGACGCGCAGCCTGCTGATCGCGTTCGAAGGCGAAGTGGACGGCGGCGAGAAATTCTTTCTGCTGATCGGCCGCATGGCGACCGATCCCCAGGAATACATCGATGTTCTCGAAGTGCTGTATCGCATTCTCGGTCTTGGATTCGAAGGGCGCTACAGCGTGATCGTGGATGGTTCGCGTCATCTCGAACAGATTCGCCAGCGTCTGCTGACGCTTATCAGCGGCGCGCGCGACACGCTGCGTCTCGAACTGTCGCCGCATTGGCGCGGCGAGGAACCCGGCAAGATGCGGCTCCTGAGAAGCGTGCCGGTCTGGGTGACGGCGGGCATCGCCGTGTTGTGCGTGTTCTCGATTTTTGCCTGGTACAAGTACCGCCTGCTGTCCGAAAGCCACGCGCTGGAGGCGAAGATTCTCGCGATCGGGCAGCCGGTGCGGGTACAGGCGAAGGCCGAGGCGCCTGTCGTGCGTGAGCGGCTGCGCCTGTCGGTGCTGCTGAAGGATGAGGTCGCTCGCGGCCAACTGACGGTCGACGAGAACCAGCGCAGCAGCAAAGTCGTTTTCCGCGGGGACGACATGTTCGTTCCGGGGCGAAGCCGCATTCGACCGGAACTCGATCCGGTGTTGACGAAGGTTGCGCAGGAAGTGGCGCGCGTCGGCGGCCACGTCGCCGTGACGGGGCACACCGACAACCAGCCGATTCACACCGCCGAGTTTCCGGACAACCAGGTGCTGTCCGAGAAACGCGCGGCATTCGTCGCCGGCGTCCTGAAGGCGCATGGCATGCCTGCCGGTCGCATCGTCGCGATCGGCAAGGGCGATACACAACCTGTCGCGGATAACGCCACGGCAGAAGGTCGTTCCCGCAATCGACGCGTGGAAGTCCTCGTCACGCAATAACGGGAAAGCCTGAATGTCTTATCTGAACCGCTTCCGGAAACTTCTTTTTACGCGCCAGACGCTGATGTTCGCCGCGATCCTCGTGGTCGCCGCAGCCGTCTGGTTTATCGGCCCTTTCATCGCATTCGGCGATTATCGTCCGCTCGAAAGCGTGCTGTCGCGCACGCTGACGATCATTCTGCTGCTGGTGCTGCTGCTGTTCTGGCTCCTCCACTCGCCGGCCGGCGTGATCGGCGTGGCGCTGCTTTGTGTCGCGCTCTGGTTATGGCATTTCGGACCGCTGCTCGCATTCGGTGACGCACATCCGCTCGCCACGCCGTGGTCCCGCGCGCTGCTGATTTCGGTGCTGCTCGCGTGCTATGCGATTTACGGGATCTATCGTCTGTTGAAGGCGGTGCAGGACGATAAAGCGCTGCTTCACCGCATCCTGAATCCGTTCGCGCGCAAAGCGGACGCCGTGCCGCTCGCGCGCAAGGAAATCAGCGCGGTCAGCTCGGTGGTCGCGAAGGCGATCGAAAAGCTCAAGCGCCTGCGTGGCGGTCCGGGTGGGTTGCGTCGTTTGCTGGAAAACCAGCGCTATCTGTACGAACTGCCGTGGTACATGGTGATCGGCTCGCCGGGAGCCGGCAAGACCACGCTGATCCTGAATTCGGGCCTCGATTTTCCCGATGCCGACCAGATGGCTGAGACGTCGCTGAAGACTCGCGTCGAAACGGCAAACTGCGATTGGTGGTTCGCGAATGAGGTGGTCCTGATCGATACCGCCGGCCGTTATACGGTGCAGGACGCAGCCTCGGCGGACAGCTTGAGGCGGCATGACGTGAAGCCGGAAGACGCCAGGCCGGAAGACGCGGAGCCGCAAGACCCGAAGTCGACGAACGCGGCGGAATGGCACGGTTTCCTCGCGCTGCTGCGCAAACGGCGGCCGCGTGCGCCGATCAACGGCGCGTTGCTGGCTGTCTCCGTCGAGGAACTGCTGACGTCTGCGCCGTCCGGGCGCAAGGCGCTGGCCGCATCGATGCGCGCGCGGCTTGGCGAGTTGCGTCAGCAGCTAGGCATCCGCTTTCCGGTCTACGTGCTCGTCACCAAGCTCGATTTGCTGCCTGGCTTCGGCGAATATTTCCAGTCGCTGACGGCGGAAAGCCGCGCGCAGATTCTCGGTTTCACGCTGCCTTATCGGAACGAGGGTGACGAGCAGCATCGCGACGCGCTGCGCGTGAACTGTGCGGCTGAGTTGCGCGAGCTGGAACAGGGACTCGAAGACGGCATCAATACGCGCTTTTCGGAAGTGTACGAAGTCGATCGGCGCAAAAAGCTGTATGCGCTGCCGTCCGAATTCCGCACGCTGTGCGCGGAGCTGACCGAACTGCTCGCACTGGTGTTTCTCGATTCGAAATACGACGACACGCAGTTGAACAGCACGTTGCGCGGCGTCTATTTCACGAGTGCGGCGCAGACTCACGAAGTGGTGTCCGCCGACAGCACGACGCTGCTGCAGCGGCTGCGCCGAGGGCTGGCGGGTATCGTCGGCGGCAACGCGAAGGCGGCCGGGCTATTGGCCGTGGCGTCGTCCACGTCGTCCACGTCATCGCCGGGCGACGGCGTGCCAAGCGCCTATCGCGGCTATTTCCTGCGCAACCTGTTCCAGCGCGTGATCCTCGCCGAAGGACATCTCGTGCGGCCGAACCGGTACTGGGAAATGCGTTTTCGCGTGTTGCGCCTCGTCGGCCATCTGCTGTCGGTTGTCGTGGCGGTGGGACTGATCGGTGCGCTGATCGTGAGCTTCGACAACAACCGCGACTATCTGGCCGCTATCGATCGCAAGACCGATACGTTCGCCACGCGCGTGACGGCGCAGCGCAAGGCGCCGCGGCCCGGCGCGACGGGGCCGATTCTGTCCGCGTCGCGCGAGTTGCCGCAATTCCATGACCTGGACCTCGACAGCCCCGGTATCGCGTGGCGCTATGGTCTGTACACGGTGCCCGTCGTGCGCGGCGCGGCCACCGAGACCTACGGCAATCTGCTGAAGCAGATGTTGCTGCCGCGGATCGCCAGCCGACTCGAAGCGGTGCTCGACACGCAAATCGGCGCGCAGGACGCGGACGGCGTCTATCGCACGCTGTCGGTCTATCTGATGCTATTCGATCGCTCGCATTACGACGCGAAGGCGATCAAGGCGTGGGTACTCGGCGACTGGGAACACGCGAACAGCGTCGCATCGATGGGCGAGCGCGGCGTGATGGCGCGCCATCTCGATGCGTTGTTCGTCGAAGGCGTGCCCGCGGTGCCCGCAAACCCACTGAACGCGCAACTCGTCACGCGTGCGCGCGACTTTCTGGGCCGCAATCCGGCATCGGGGCGGCTCTATGAACGGGCGATGAACGCGATGGCGCCGGAAGCGCCCGAGAGCGTCACGCTGATTAGCGCCGCGGGTCCGCAGGCGACAGCGGTGTTCTCGCTGGCACCGGGCTCGACGTTCGAGCGGGGCATACCGGGTCTCTATACCTACGAGGGCTATCACGCGGTTTTTAACCCGCGCCTGCCCGAATTTCTCGAGCAGGCGCAAAAACAGGATGCGTGGGTCATGGGCGTCGCCGAGACATCGGCGCGACGGCGACGACGGGCAGGCGGCGCGCCTGGCGAGGCGGCCGGCGACATCGCGGGTGACATCGCGGGCTCCCGCAAGGACCGGATCGCGGACGAAATCCGCCGCCAGTATCTGACCGACTATGGCAACTACTGGCAGCAGTTTCTCGACGACGTGAGGCCGATCGCCGGTGGCGACGACACGCTGGCGCCCGATCTGCAGATGCTGCGGACACTGGCCGCGCCGGATTCGCCGCTCGCCCGGCTCACGCGCACGGCGGTGCGCGAGACGTCGCTGTCGGTGACCGACAACGCGGACGAGCCGTCGCTCGCCGATAGCGCAACGAATGCAATCATGCGTCGCTCGCGGGCGGCGCGCGCGGCAAGCGCCGTTGCCGCGACCGCGACGCTCGGTCAGATCGCGCGGCAGCGCATGGAACGGGAACTGGTCGACAACCGCTTCGCCGCGCTGCGCGAAGTGGTGACCGGTCAGGCCAGCAGCGGCGGCGCGCCGGCCCCGGCGCCCGTGCAGGTGCCGATGGGCGGCGGCAGTGCGCTGCGGCTCAACGGCATCATCGGTTTGATCAACGAGCAGTACACGCACCTCGTGATGGCCGGCAACGTGCTCGCGACCAACAGCATGCCGTCCGTCGACGACCTCGGCTCCACGCTGCAACTGGAAGCGGAGAAGCTGCCCGCGCCGTTTCGTGCTGTGCTCACCGGTATCGCGTCGCAGTCGATGCGCAAGGTGGACCGTGGCGTCGGGTCGTTGCTGGCGCTGCAGGTCGAGTCGAGTGTCGGCGCGCAGTGCCGTCGCGTGATCGAAGGCAGGTATCCGTTCACCGTCAGCGCCCAGGAAGTCGATATCGACGACTTCAACCGCGTGTTCGCGGCCGGCGGGCTGCTCGACGACTTCTTCCAGAAGACGCTCGCGAGTCACGTGGACACGAGCGTGCGGCCGTGGCGCTACAAGCCGGTCAGCCCCGGTATGCCGCCGATGCAGGGCCCGGGCCTCGAGCCGTTCGAGCGCGCGGCCGCGATCCGCGAGGTGTTTTTCCGCGATCCGGGCGCGAACCGGATGGCGTGGAAGATGGGCCTGAAGGTCGTGTCGCTGGATCCGGAAATCACCGATCTGCTGATCGATATCGACGGCCAGAGTCTGCGCTATGCGCACGGCCCGGTCACGACATTCCCGGTCAGTTGGCCGGGGCCGCGTGGCGGCTCGATCGCCGGTATCACCGCGAATCCGCGTGTCCATCCGGACACCTCGACCATCATGGCCGAAGGACCGTGGGCGCTGTTGCGTCTGATCGACCGTGGCCGCGTGACGTCGACGTTGTCGTCGAGCCGCTCGGCGGTGGAGTTCAGTTTCGATGGCCGCCACGCGGTGCTCGAACTGACCTCGGGCGGTCAGTCGGGGGCGGGGTTGACGGGCCTGCTGAGCGGTTTTCGCTGTCCCGGCAGCAGCGGTGACGCCAGGAACCGGACGGCGGCATCGGCAGATTTCCCCGCCGGCGATGGCGGGTTGCAGTTTCGGAAAACCGGTGCGCAATCCCGCACCGGATCGTTTTCGACGAACAGAGTCTAGGGGAGTGAATGTCAAATAGTACGTTGAACACGGCCGCTGTTCAGGCTCGTGCGGTCACGGTGTCCAGTGCGGCAATGCCGCAACTGCTCGGCCAGCCTGCGCTCGAATTCAAATCGCTGAACGGCGAAGAATATCTGGGCAAGCCGTTTAAATACACGCTGCTGCTGCGCACGCCCGACGACTATACGGTGCCGCTCGCCGTCAGCGCCAACATCGACCTGACGGCGCTACTCGGCGAGGAAATGACCGTCACGATGGAGCTCGATCGGCCGGATGAGCTGGCGGCCGGCGCGCAAGCCGCCCAGCGTGAGATCACGGGGCTCGTCGCCGAGGCGGCCTACGTCGGCCGCGAGGGCCGCTACAACGTCTATCGCGTCGTGCTGAAGCCGTGGCTGTGGCTCGCCGAGCTGACGACCGACTTCAAGGTTTTTCAGGACAAGACCGTCATCGAGATCATCGACGAGGTGCTGAAGGACTATCCATATCCAGTCGAAAAGCGACTCGACGTGAGCCGCTATGAGCTGAACGGCGAAAGCCCGCGCAACGAGCCGCGCGCGTTCCAGGTGCAGTATGGCGAGACCGATTTCCATTTCATTCAGCGCCTGATGGAGGAATGGGGCATCTACTGGTTCTTCGAGCATTCCGATGGCAAGCACCGGCTGGTGCTGTGCGACCACATCGGCGCGCACCGCAAGTCGCCGAACCCGGCATACCAGACGCTCGCTTTCCAGCCGCAGGGCGGCAAGACCGACGCCGAGTACATCAAGGAGTTCTCGACGACCGAAGCGCTATGCACCGGTCACTACGTGGCGAGCGACTTCGACTTCACCCGCTCGCGCGCCGATCTGCGCGCGATCAACCAGCAGCCGCGCAACACGAGCTGGAATACGCTCGAGCGCTACGAGTGGCCCGGCGACTACACCGACGGCAGCCACGGCGAGCTGCTGGCCCGCCTGCGCATGGAAGCGCTGCGCGCACCGGGCAGGCGCGCGAAAGGCTCGGGCAACGTGCGCGGGCTCGCGTGCGGCCAGACCTTCGAGCTGACCGGTTACGACTACACGGCGGCGAATTGCGAATACCTCGTTATCGCGACAGAGCTCGAGCTGACCGGCAATCCGGACGAATCGGGCAGCAATTACGAATACACGTGTACCCACGAATTCGACGTGCAGCCGACGAGCGAAATGTTCAGGCTGCCGCGGGAAACGCCGAAACCGCGAGTGAGCGGCCCGCAGTCGGCGATCGTCGTCGGTCCACCGGGCAACGAACTGTGGACCGATGAATTCGGCCGCGTGAAGGTCCGCTTCGCGTGGGACCGCTATGGCCGTGACGCCGAAACGGATTCGTGCTGGGTGCGCGTGAGCCAGGCATGGGCCGGCGCGGGTTTTGGCGGCATCTACATCCCGCGGATCGGACAGGAAGTCATCGTCGATTTCTGGAATGGCGACCCGGATCGTCCGCTGATTACCGGCAGCCTGTACAACACGGTCACCCGCCCGCCTTATGAGTTGCCCGGCAACGCGACGCAGAGCGGTTTCATGAGCCGGTCGCTGGAAGGGGGGCGGCAGAATTTCAACAGCATCCGTTTCGACGACAAGGCCGGTGCCGAGGAATTCACGATCCAGGCCGAACGGGAAATGAGCCGCCTGACGAAGTCCAACGAGTCGCATGTCGTCGGCGCCGACTATACGGTCGGCGTGGCGGCGGCGCACAGCGTCGCCGTGGGAGGCCAGTACACGGTGCACGTGAAGAAGGCCGCGTTTTATTCGGTCGGGCTTGCGCAGTCGGTTGCTATCGGCGGAGCGGAGGCCACGGCGGTTGGCGGTGCATCCGCGCTGACGGTGGGCGGAGCCCGTTCCGTCACGATCGGCGGCGCGTCGTCGCACGCGGTTGGGGGCGCTTATTCGCTGTCCGCGGGTGGCGCTCTGTCCATCGTTTGCGGCAAGTCGTCGCTGACGATGAACAAGGATGGCGAGATAAAGCTTATCGGCAAATGCATTCGCATCCAGGGCGACGAGCGCGTCGTCGTGCAGGGCATGCCGCTGGAGCTCAATCCGGGAGATTTCGAACACGGTAATAAAACGACAGTTCCGGTTCCAGTCGTGGTGCTCGCCGCGGGAGATGGGGGGTTGATACCGGACTGTCCGGATCCGTCGCTTCCGCCTGATCCGACGCCAACACCGACACCAACGCCAACACCGACACCAACACCGACACCAACGCCGACACCAACGCCGACACCAACGCCGACGCCAACGCCGACGCCAACGCCGACGCCAACGCCGACGCCAACGCCGACGCCAACGCCGACACCACCACCGTCGCTACCGCTGTCAGAGATCGAGTGGTAACAAAGCCTTCCACAACCCAATACAGCGGCCTTGCGCACCAGCGCTCGGCCCAGTATTCACGAGGAAATTATTCGTTATGTTTCCCGCTGCCCGCAAAGGCGATGCAACCGGACATGGCGGTGCGATCGTCACCGGCTCGCCGTCCGTGACGATCAACGGAATACCCGCGGCGTTGGCCGGTATCAGTTCGGCAAGCTGCCCGCTCCATCCCTCCATGCAAGTGGTGGTTGCCGGTTCGGCCTCCGTATTCATCAACAACGTGCCGGCGGCTCTTGTCGGCGGCGACACTTCGTGCGGCGCGTCGATCACCGCCGGTTCGCCGGACGTGCTGATCGGTTCGTAACGGGAGGGATCGCGGATTGGAAAGCGGAATCGCCGGGCTAGGCGCGGAGCTGGTCAAGCTGCCCGGTGTCGTATTGCCATCGGCGAACGGCGACCCGACGGTCGACGTTTGCCAGCGGCTTGGTGACGTGGTCGACCGGTATCGACTGCGCCGGGCGCTGTCGGGTGTCTTGTGCCGCGCGGTGGATGTGACGTCGGGCAGCAAGGTCTGTCTTCCGGCCGACGAAACCGACTTCGCTCTTCGTGGCTGGCTCCCGCTCGACTGGTCTCGTTACTATTCGAGCGCCCGCGCTACGGTCGGGCTGCTGGGCGTCGGCTGGCACACCCGCTGGGAAATCACGTTGCACAAGGTGGGCGACAGGCTCGTATATGCCGACGAATACGGCAACACGCTCAGCGTACCGTTTCCCGAACGTGGCACCCAGGTCATCGCACCGTCGGCGCAACTACACTTCGCTCATCTGCCTGATGGCCGCATCGTCGTGGCCGATCTGACGCCGCATTACCTGGTTTTCGGTGATTTTGGCGCAAACGGGATTGCGCGGCTCAAGTACATCGAGGATCTGCACCAGCAGCGGGTCGGATGCATCTGGGACACGCAAGGGCGTCTGCTACGCATGCGCGATACGGGCGGACACGAGGTGCGGATGCACTATGAGACCGCCATGAGCACGCGCCTCACCGCCATCGAGTGCGTCGGTGGGGGCCCAGGCGGTGTGCTCGTCCAATATGGGTACAGTCCGGACGGTGAACTCACGGAGGTTCGCAATCGCGTCGGCGCGATCGTTCGCCGCTTTGCATGGCGGGAAGGGCGGATCGTCGAGGAGGCCGGGCCGCTCGGCATGATTACGCGCTACGCGTGGCGGACGATCGGCGGTATCGCGCGCGTGGTTGAGCGCGCCACTTCCGAGGGCGCACATGACCGGTTTGCCTATGACGTCGATAATCGCGCCAGTCAGGTGACCGACGTATTCGGCCGCGTCGCTGGCTGGCAATACGACGAGCACGGCCACCTGCGGCGGCATACGGATTTCGACGGACGGCGCTATCGCTTCGACTATCGGAATGCAGACGCCCCGACCACTATCTGGCTGCCGGGCGAGCGTGTGGTCTACCTCGAATACGATGGGCTCGGCCGCGTCACACAGGAAACCGATCCGCTCGGCAAGATCCGGGTCACGCAATACGCGTTCGCGTCGCGCGAGCCGGTGTCCGTGACGGAGAGCGACGGCCGCATATGGATGTGGGCGCGCAACCGGCGTCTGCAGCCTTTGCATTATCAGAGGCCGGGCGGCGCAATGACGCGCTTCGAGTACGACGCGCATGGCTTCGTTGCCCGCTCGACCGACGCGCTCGGTGTCGCGACGGTCTATGTGCACGACGTGTGGGGTCAATTGATCCGACGCACCGAGGCCGATGGCAGCGCGACACACTATGAGCGCGATGCCAATGGCTGTGTCGTGCGCGTGACCGACGCACTCGGCGCGGTCACGCTGATCGAGCGGGACAGGCTTGGTCAGCCGGTGAGCGTTACGCGTCCGGACGGGCAGGTGGAGCGCCATGTCTGGAACGTCTCTGGCCAACGGATTTCATTTGTTGGACCGGGTGGCCAGAGTCGGCATTGGTACCGTGACCGGCGCGGCAACGCGGTGCGCGTAGTCGACGAGGAAGGGCATGTGATCGCGCGGCAGTACGACGCGCATGGTCGTCCAGTGCGCATCGAAAGCGGGAACGGGGCAGTCCAGACGCTCGAGTGGGGCGCGCGCCACTGCCTGTCGATTACCGACGCGGACGGCGTCGTGCGCAGCTTCGACTATACGGATGCGGGTGAGATTGGCCGGGTGACATCGAAAGCGGGCGCGCACGAGCGTAGCGAGACGTTCACCTATGATGCGGCGGGACGGGTTGTCGAGCGAGAAACGCAGCACAACCGCTACCTATATCGCTACGGCGTTCGCGGAGGGCTCGAGGCGATTAGCCGCACGCCGACAGACGAAGGCGAACTGCTCGGCATCGGTGCCGATGAAATCCGTTTCGAGTATGACGCGGGCGGCCGTCTGGTCGCGGAGCAGGGGGCAAACGGCGAACTGCGTTACACGTATGACGCTATCGGCCGCCTCGTCGCGACGCTGTTGCCGCAGGGGCAGGAAGTACGGACCCGCCGTCTCGAGACCGGAGCGATCGCGCTTGTCGAACTGGACGAGCGCGAGGTTGCGCAATTCCGGTATGACCCGATGCGGCGTCTGGTTGCACGCACGCAGGGTCGCTTGCGAACGCAGACGGGCTATGCGCTGCTCGGCCGGCCTGCGTGGTGGCGCTCGACGACGCGCGACGAGCGAGCCGCTGCGGCGACGCCACCTGAAAGCGATATGCAGTTGTGGCGTGAAGCGGATTACAGTCGCGGTGGCCTGCTGATCAGAACCGGCGGTCCCGCCGAAGACCAGACCTGGTACGACTACGACCGGCGCGGCTGCATGCTGCGAAGCGTGTCGGAGCAGCTCGGCATCGAGTACTTCACATGGGATGCCGCGCGCAACCTGCTCGATACGCCCGGTGGCAACTGGTTGCCGGCCGTCTACGCCGATCACCGGATCCGGGAGTGTCGTGGCTATCGCTATGAATACGATGCGTGGGGTCAACTGGTGCGCAGGAGCGGTCGCGATCACGCGCTGTCGCTGGAATGGGATGCGGAAGGACGGGTGATCGCCGCGCATCGCATGGGTCGTACCGTGCGCTATCAGTACGATGGACTCGGCCGGCGTATCGCGAAGCGCGTTGAAGCCGGTTTGCCGCAGCGGTCGCGGACACCGGCGCAGGACGAGCTCACGCGCTATCTGTGGCAGGGGCGCAGGCTTATTCAGGAGCAGCGTCTGGATGCACTACGCACCTATCTTTATCAACCGGGGCCGGCCGGTTCGACGGGTTTTGCGCCGCTTGCCTGCGTAGACCAGCCGCTGGCAAGCGATGGCAGCATCAAGGACACGCAGATTTACCACTACCATACCGACGGTGTGGGAACCGCGATCGCACTGACCGACGAAGCCGGCAACGTGGTATGGAACGGCAACTATCGTGCTTGGGGGAAGATTGTCACCCCGGCGTCGAGCCGCGGTGGAACAGTCGCGCAGCCGCTTCGCTATGCCGGTCAATATGCGGACGAGGAAACGGCATTGCACCATAACGGCACGCGTTTTTATGATCCGGACGCGGGCCGTTATATCAGCCCCGATCGCACGGTTGACGGTGGCGTCAGTCCTTACTATTACGCACCGAATCCGGTGACATGGAGCAATCCGCTTGGTCGCGCGAAGCCGGAGCGTTTTCCGTATCTTGCAGGTGAGGAAGCGTCAAACAACGATGGTGTGCCCGACCTGGCTCAGCAGATTGCCGGTGTCGTCAAACAGTTCGATGACGTACCGGTCTGGGATCCGTTCGAGCGCTGATACGAAGATGACGTGATAATCGAGCCAATTGTTCACCCGGTATTGGGACAGCCGGCTGGCCTCGATGGTCTCGCGGTGCAGACTGGCTGCTCCGTCGTCGTAAATGGTGACGACAGCCGATGTTGCGCACGACAACGCGTTTGTCGTTCCCGGCAACGCCACGTGCTTGTCGAAGGTATCCTGATGCAGGCAGACGCGGACATCATTGGCGCGCCGCATGGCGGCTTTCCATATGGCTTCGTCGGGGCGCGGTGTGGCGGGCGCCGGTGGTGGCTCATGATTTAGCGTGGCCTCGTGCACGCCGCGACAGGCGAAGCTGATGCCCGCATATGTCTCATACTCGGCCACGGTGCGCTCGGTGCCAAGCCCGTATTTGCCGAAGTCATGTTGCGCATACGTTTCGCCGTCGACGCCGAGTAGTGCGCGATTGCGCCGGTACGCGCGAGCGCTGCGTTCCCCCCAGTGTTCGTCGATTTCGCCCCTTTGCTTTGCCTGATCGGTGTGGTCGTCCCACATCCTCACGCGATGCTCACGCGTGTACTCGTGCCAGGCAATCAGACAGTGCGGATGGTATAGGTCGTAGCCATGCGTGAAGGCTCGCACCGCGATAGAGATTTCCTCGCCGAGAAAGAAATAGTCTGGATCATGCTGGACGGCTTCCGCGAAGTGGCCGTCGGCGAACGCGAAATGTCCGCTGTAGAAGCGCGCGCGAACCGGTGCATCCGCTGCCGGAAAATTCTTGCCGCGAAACATCACGACGCCTTCCGCACCGAAGCAATCGAAACCCAGGAGCTGCGGACTGCCATGCAAGTTCGCGTCGTTCGCAGGGTCAAACGAGGGAAGATACGCGGTCAGCAGCGGCTTGGGGCTTTTGCCGCGCAGCGATTCCAGGGTGTCGATTACGAGCCTGTCCCATCCTTCGACGAAGCGATGATGCGAATCGAGCTGCAGCGTATAGCGTTCCCCCCCGTAGCGTTGCTGAAGCGTGTTCCGAGCCCAGCATGCGCCCTGCGTCATCATGTGCGGTACGTCGATCAGTTCAATCTTGGTGCCGCGATAGTCGAGATGCTGAACGGTCCAGTCGCCGGCCTCTTCCATTCGCCATTTGCCGAAACCTTGCCGCCAGAATTCGCCCAGCGTTTCGTCGGGCGCGTGCTGCCAGCAGACTGCGACGCGCAGCCAATCCGGTCTTTTTGCCTTGTTGATCAAATCGAGCAGCGTGGGGATCAGTTGTGAGTCACGGTAGCTTGCGATCTGCACGAAGATCGAGTCTGGCGATGTAATGGGTAAAGCGATCATGCGGGTGCTTCCGGGCCAACATAGCCGATTGGGGTGGGGTTAGAGGATGGTCATGGTGAGCGTCGCGGTCGCCTGAATTTTGCCGGCGGTCGGCGTCGCGCTTCCCACGCGCAGGACGGTCGCATCGAGTGAGAACGGCGACTGCATGCTTCCGTTCGGGGTATGGACGAGCGTGCTTGCTGGATCGTTCGGCCTCAGGATCGTGCCGCTAGACACATCTTTCAGGCGGATAGCGAGATTCGTCGCCCCGGTGTTTTTCAGCATGCTGGCGTCGTCGGGATCGGGCGCGCCGGTTAGTGCCGCGGTAATCGACGCAGGCGGCGTCGGCCCGGTGCAGAGCATCGTGAACTGGACCGGCTGCGTGGGGCCCGATGTAGTGGATACGTCGGCCGGACCGAACGTGCCAAAGTCGATGTTCAGTGTGGTGGTGTTGACCGAACAGCTAGGCAGCACCTTGATGTTGATGCTGCCACCGTTGACCGCGAGAACAGTCGCGCCGTCACCGTCTGCCTGGGCGATACCCACAAGACCAAACTGAACGTTGACATTGCTGGCGATGTCCCCGGTCTTGAATAATTCGATCCGGAACTGGGTGCCGGCGCTGAAGTAGTTGCGTACCCTCTGGCCCGGTCCGTCCGTGCCTGGCGGGACCGGCCTTGTGAGCGGAAAGTCCACCGTGGTGCCGTTTCCGCTAACCTGACTGAGTTTGAAGCCGACACCGGGCACATTGGTGTTATAGACACCCGGTATGCTGGATGGCGTGGCCCCGACGAGACTCATTATCAGCGTACCGCCGTCCGTGCACATCATGAAACCCGTTCGCACGGGAAGTGCGGTGGATAGGCCCGTGGCGATCGACGAACCGACAGGAAGCCCGGGATCGATCGATACAGAACTATTCTGAAATAGCACGTTGGCCTGCACCTGCTGATAAGCGACCTCATTGTCATTTTGCATGTTGGCAATATCGGTGGGACTCAACTGCAGACACACAGCCGATGCAATACGCGCGATCCCGAAGCTGACGAGGACAAGAAGTTTGACGAGTCTTTTCATTGGAGGTTATTGCGTTAGCCGATGTGCCGTATGGATTGACGGAAAAAGAAGTAAAAGCGGTGACGCCCGAACTGGCTCAGTTATCGATCTCATCCCATTTGGCCAGCAGATCGGCCGGAATGATCTGGGCAAGTTCCGAAAAACGCTTGCCTATCATTCGTTCCGACTGGCGCAACAGGACAATGACGGGGCTGCTCGGTTCGTTCTGCTCGAACCACATGCGTGTTTGCTGAATGGCCGCGAGCGCGCTCCACCGGTCGATGGGCGGCGTAGCGGCCACGGAAGATGGATCGGTCGGCACGTCTGACGGCAACGCCGCGGCCGCGAGCGGGGTTGGCGCGGCGGCGGGCGTGGTAAGGGGAGCCGCCCCGGATGCTGTGTCATCGCCTTGCGCCGCGGCGTGCCTCGCGACCACGGGCGCCGCCGTCCCGCCATTCTCCAGTTGCGGTTGCGCAAACGGCTGCAGCGCGCGAGCCAGTGCGCCGAGATCGAGGGCATCGGCGCCGAGCTTTTCGTCGCACCATGCGGCAATGCTTTCAGTCAGACGCTGCGCGTCGACGAACGCCGCGATCGTCGCGTCGCGCCGGCCCCACCATTCCTTGAGGAGTCTGGCGACGGATTCCGGCGCAAGCGTGTCTTTCTGGCGTGGCATTGCAAACGCTTTTTCGATATCGCGTAGATGTAGCTTCAGGCCCGCGGCTTTTGGCATCACGATGTCGCGTACGTCGCCGAGTACGCCGTCGGCATCGACGAGCGCGGCGATCGCGTTCGCGTACGTCACCGGGTCGCGCTCGCCTTCGAAGACAGGCAGCGGATGGAGCGCTTCGCCGTAGCATTCGAACATTGCCTTCAGGAGCGCCAAGCCGTCGCGCAGCCCGGCCGCTCCGTCGAGCCGCACCCGGCTGCGCAGCAGGATGATCGCGAGGCGGATGTCCTTCGTGCGCAGCAGCAGCGCGCGGCAATCCCGTTCGATTTCGGCCCAATTGGCGGCGGCCGGGATGTCGACGAAATCGCCGTACTGCGCTTCGACACGTGGGGCCGCGGCGGCGAGCAGCATCACGAAATCCGGATCGTATTCGAGGTCGGGGCCGCAGGGTGCATCGGCGCCGACCGGTTCGAGCAGGTCGGCGTAGCGCAGCACGGCAGCGGGAGTATTGGCATTCATATGGAGAGACTCCGGGATCGATCGTTGTATTGCTCGGGCTCGAACACCATGCCGACGACAGGCCGTTCGTCGACCGACTCGCCGAGCCATGTCGAATAGCCGAGTCGTTGCTGCGCGCCGGTGCGGGCCGGCGGCGCGGCGCGCGGCTGGACCAGCAGCTTGACCTCCCATGCATATTCGTGGCCGACGAAGGCCCGCACCCATTCGACGAACGTGGCCAGATCTTCGCCATGCGGTGTAAGTCGCAGATACTGTTCGAGGTCGAGCGGCCCCACCACGAGACGGAACTTGTGCTGCCGGTCGGGAATCGTCTCGCCGAGCTGCGCGCATTCGCCGATGATGGCCGCCGGGCCGGGTATGCCGAGTTTCGTGTGTTCCGATGCGGATAGATGGATCCAGTGCGAAACGAACTCTTCGACCGTCATGGGCACGCCGAAGTAATGCGATAACGTCGCGGCGACGCCGGCCGGATTGCGCGACTCGCGCACGAGATGCGCCGCCGCGCTGTAGCGCGCGTGCGTCGGCAGACAGGAGCGCCGCGCTTCGGCCGGGTCGACTCCGGTCAGGCTGGCGACATAGAAGGAGAACGTTTCGTCGTCGGGCCGGTCGAGCGACGCGGTGGCCTGCGCCGATGCCCACGCGCGGTAGAGTTGCGACAGCGCGCGATGATGGAACAGGTCGACGAGGTCAACGAGTGCGTGATCCTGATGACTCTCGACGCGACTGTAGGCGAGCTCTGTCATGTGCAGCGGCAGTGGCCCTTGCGGTCCCCAGACGCCGAGTCCGAACAGACGCACGTCGAGGCGGCCGTTGCGCATGTCGAGCGCTGCGATTTCTCGCGGCGCGAACGTCATCGTCGGCTGCTGGCCGATCCGAAAGGGTTCCTCGCCAGGCAGGCGCGCGGTACCCGGCAACGGCATGTTCGGCTCGCGCGCGGCAATGGCGCGCAGCAGGCTCATGAAGCCGGATTGCCACGGCGTTTGCGGGTCGAACCAGGCGCTGAGCCGGGGGCGCGGCGATTGCGAATCGAGCACCGACGGCATGGACGCGGCGACGGGTATGTTCAGGGCGTCCATTTACACTGCTCCGCGTCCGCCCATGCGCGGTCGCCACTGCGTGACGAGGCCACGCTGCATCGAACGGAGTTCGGTTTCGGTAAAGACGTTGATCGACACATGACGGGCGAGGTAATGCTCGAGCACGAGGCCGAACAGATACGGACTGACACCGGAGAAGCCGGTTTCGTCGACGGTCAGTTCGCAGCGCACGCCACGCCCGTAGACGAGCAGCCCCTCTCCGGGCAGACGCCGGACGACGGGCTCGGTGCGCGCGCCGACGAGTGCCTCGATCTGCCTCGCCTGTTCGCGCTCGCCTGGCGTGATGAAAAGGCCCAGCATGTTGCGCAGCGCCTGGCCACCGTCGCCGTGATCGAGTTCGGCGAGCGGCATGTAGTTGAAGCTCAACTGGCGGATCAGACGCCACGCCGTTTCGCCGCTTGCATAAGGCGCGCGCGGCGCGCCTGGCGCATGCACGAGGCTGACGCCCTCGATTGGCACCGAGTCGGGCATCCTGAGGTCGGTTTTACCGTTGCGCGGAATCAGACGCGGCAGGTCGCGGTTCGTGACCCAGGCGTCGACCGACAGGTAACGGATGTCGTCGGGGTACGGCGCTTCGGCCTGATCGACCAGCGACACGTAGACCTCGGTACCGATGTACGGCGTGCGTGTGCCGTATTTGCGCGCGTTGGCCGACAGCGCACGCTGCTCGCGGCGCACCGAGAAATAGCGGCCGTGGTTGCCCACGTCGCTGTGTAGCGTCTGATAGAGCGGATTGAACTCGACTTCGAGCGAGGTTTCGGCCTTCTTGCCGGACACGCGAGAGATCGAGAAGATTTCGTAATCGAGTGGCCGCGTGCGGTCGGCAAGCAGATGGAAATCGGTCTGCGCGCGGTTGAGTTCGACACGGTCGATGCGTTTGGGAAACAGATTGATGACCGGCGTGCAGAACAGCAGGAAGCGTGATGCATCGACGTGCGTGGTCAGTTCTTCCGGCAGTCGGTCGAGCAGCAGCACGACTTCGGCTTCGTTGCTGTCCACGCGCGCGAGACCCGGTGCGAGCTGCGTCAATGCGAAGAAATAGAAGCGCTGGCGGCATGCGAAATACTCCTGCAACAGATTGTGGCCGTGGAACGTATTGCATGTGAGCGGCAGCAGTCCCTGATCTGCCCGCAGGCCTTCGAACTCCACGGGCGATTTCGCAACCACGTGCCCCTCGCCGCGCTGCGCGCCATACGCGCGTACCACCGAGGCGACGCTGCCGGCGTGGATCAGCTCGAACAGATGCGAGGCGATGCGTTCGTCTCCGCCGAGGTAGACCGGCAGCCGGTCGAAGTTCGGCATCTGGCTGAACGTGACCTCGCCCGTTGTGCGCAGCCGCAACCGCAATGCGCCGCGTAACTGCTGATGCGGCAGCAGATGGCGGTCGGTGTTCGGGATATCCGGAGGCACGGCAGTGAGCCGTGCCTCGGCGATTTCGATCGGCCACAGTGTCACGTCCTGACTACTGCGGAATTCGCACGCGGTTTGCTCGCCGGGCGGAATCGCCGAGCGCAGCATGCTATCGCGCGGCACCTGCACGCCTTTCGTGAATTCGCCGGCGCTGAGGCTGGGCCGCAACTGCGCGACCGCAATGGACGGCGTGGGCGTGACGTAATTCGGATAGATCACTTCGAGCAGCCGCTGCGTGAAGCGCGGAAACTCGGCATCGAGCTTGATCTGCGTACGGGCGGATGTGAAGCAGAACGCCTCGATGAGGCGCTCCACGAAGGGGTCGGCGACCTCGATGCCGTCCATGCCGAGACGGCGCGCGATCTTCGGATGCTGCGCGGCGAATTCGCCGGCCATCTCCCGCATGTAGGTCAGTTCGGTGTTGTAGTAGTCGAGAAATTGCGGATCCATGTCAGTGCTCCCCACGGAAGTCCGTATCGAACCTGATCAGGTTCATTTCGATGTCGAACGCGCTTTGAATGCGAAATTCGAGCGGATAGGGCGACCAGTGCATGAGCCCGGCGATTTCGAATATCAACTGGTTGTAGCGGATCGGGTCCTTGCTGTGGAGCGGCCGGATACGCAGCGAGCCAGATATCAGGCGCGGTTCGAAGCGCGTGAGCGCGGTGAGGACCGTGTTCTCGACATTCTCCCAATTGTGATTGGTGAGATAGTTGCCGGACAGCGGAGCAATGCCATAGTTGACGACCGACGCGGCCACTGCGTGATGCCGCGTCTTGTCGAGTTCGTCGTCGAGACTGGTCGTGTTGAGCAGCAGACTCAGATCGCGTTCGATAATGCGGTGCATGCGTTCGGCGTCGGGCGCATAAGCGCCCGGATGTTCGGTTTGCCGGTGAGGGGCGTCGTCGAGCAGGCGATCGATCAACGACGGCAGGTACGCCTGCCGATGCCGGATGTCGGACGTGCTCATGTCCGCTCGTCGTGAATGAAGTGGCATTCGCCGATGTCGAGCAGGCCGAAGTCGCCGGTGTCGGTGCGCCAGGTTTTCTGGCCGAGCGCGATCACGCCCGTTTCGCCGATGTCCCTCCATATGGTTTCACGCGCAAGCTTGATCGCGGACGGGCCGCTTTCCGAACCCGGATAGCGCACTGGGAGGTAGCCGCGCAACACGGTGGCGTTGCGCAGGCCCACGATGACTGAACGCCAGACGAGATCGGTCAGCGCGGTGACAGGGCCGAGCGTGAGCGATTTCATTGCGTCGAACGGTACCCACCGGTAGCCGCCCGCGACGGCCAGTTCGCACACCGGGCCAAGACGGGTGTCGCTGTCGGCAAGCCACTCGAATGCGCCGATCCGCGTGCTTTCGCCACGCGTTGCCGGTGCGTGGTCGAAGGCGGCGGTACGCAGTTCGTCGGCGGCGATGAGGTTGCCTTCGCCGAGTTTGACGTTGGCCTCTATCAGCAAGTTGACCCACGTCGGCAGCGGATCGATTTCGCCGGGCGTGCGCTGACCCGCGAACACCTCGGTGCGGAACATCTCGCTCTGGATCAGCCCGCGATAGAGGTGCGCGCGCGACGCGCCTTCGGGTTCCAGCGCGGCACACGTTTGCAGTTGCTGCAGCGCGCGTTCCCATTCGCCGTCGACGCACAACAGCTCGAACAGCAGCCAGCGTTCGCGTACGTTCGACGGATGCCTGCGCACGTTGTCGATTGTCCGCGCTTTCAGTTCGCCGAAGGTCTGTGTCTCAAGCAGGCTGTTAAGTGTCGGCGCGCGCGATGCGGGCAGCTCAGCGGTCGTGTTCATCTGGGGACTCGGGTTCTTCGGATTCGATCGAATGAGGCATGGACATGGAGCTGTCTATGCTGACCATGTGGTGTTCCTCGCGCGCAAGCTGCGCGGCCTGGCTCGCACGGCGGGGGGAGAGGCCGCGCGGCGCGAGCAGCGTCAGGATTTCGTGCGGTTCGTCCGCTTCGAAGATCTGGCCGGCGCCAAACGCGTCGAGGCTATCCAGCAGCGTGTCGATATTTCTGCCGTGGGTGAGCAGGTCGACCACCGACGATTCGGTATGCGAGGGGGGCGTGAGTTCGGCGAACGGATCGTGCCGTATCGTGATGACCGGGTTGCTGTTGTCCGCGGTTGCCGTCTTCAGCGCATGCGTGTTGCCGCTCTTCTGGCTCAGGAGTGCCTGACGGTATTCCAGTGTGAGCGCGGCGAGCGGGTCCAGCTCGGATACGTTTGATTCGAGTGTGTCCGCCGCGCCGACGTCGGTCGTCCAGAACAACGTGCTGCCGCCGCGCCCGTCGTCTTCACGCACGGGTGAATGGTTCGCGGTTCGCAGCGGATCGCCATGACCATTGTCGCAGCCATCCCCGGCTAGCGCGATCAGGTCGCTCCAGTCTTCCGGCTTCCCGAGCTCGGGTTCGATCCGGGCAACGGGCGGCACGCTTGTGCGATGCGCAGGACCGGCGGCTTCTGAACAGGGCGGCATTTCGTTTCGCGGGTTCAATGGAGAATCGCACATGGGTTGAGGGTCGGCACTCGCGGACGGTTCGCCGCTGGACGAGTGGCCCGAATCAGTACCGTTGTCTCCGTTCGAGCGGAGTACGCAGCCAGCCGCGCTCGCGTCTGACGGATCGCTTCGTGAAACGGACGGCTTCTGCCCGATAGGTTCGAGTGCCCTTGCGAACATCCTGAGCATGCCTGCTTCGGGGGGCGAGTTGTCCCACCGGGCCTGATATCCGGTCATGATCTGGCCGCTGGGTGAACGCGACGGGCGCGAAAGAAATCTGCCGATGGAGCGTGCATGCGGGAAAACTCTCCTGCTACGGGAAGTGCAAAAGCCGCCTGCAAAAAGTGCGAGCCGACGTGTGAGGGGATGCATTACGGAATGGATGGTACTTCGCACGTTTCGGGCGGAATATGGGCAACGGCCCAAATACATGTGGCACTCGACGGGCTATGCTTTGACGCACGATCAATGCGACATGTGCGTGTTTTCGGATACATCCGGTCAGCAGATCGAATGTCGAGCCGAACCCGCACTTCGTTCGCCTTACCCCTGGCCACAAGCCTCAGTCAACCGCTACGTCATCATGTCCATTTCACGCCATGCGCTGTTCGGCAAGCTCGGCGCGACGCTCTTCAGGAGCATTGAATCCGCTACCGCGCTCGCCAAGCTGCGCGGTAATCCATATATCGAGCTGGTGCACTGGCTGCATCAGTTGATGATGCAGCCTGATAGCGATCTGCATCGTATCGTCAGGCATTGCGACATCAGCCGCGAACTGCTCGAACGGGACCTGCAAACCTCGCTGGCCGCATTGCCGTCCGGTGCCAGTGCGCTCACCGATTTTTCGCATCACGTCGAGGCGGCGATCGAGCGAGCGTGGGTGGTCGCGACGCTGGCGTTCGGCGAGCACCGGATTCGTGGCGCGTGGCTTATCGCCGCGCTCGTCGAGACACCGGAGTTGCGGCGCGTGCTGCTGTCCATTTCGCCGGCGTTCGGCAAGATTCGGCTCGACGGCCTTCATGACGCACTGCCGGCGTGGATAGAAGGATCGCCCGAGGCGCAGGACGCGCCGTACGACCGGAGCGATTTCTCGTCCGCGGTGCCGGGCGAGGCGTCCGGGGCGCTCGCCGCGCCGGCGAAGGGCGCCGCGCTCGCGCAGTTCTGCGCGGACCTCACCGCGCGGGCGCGAGCGGGCGAGATCGATCCCGTGGTCGGCCGTGAACTCGAGATTCGCACGATGATCGACGTGCTGTTGCGCCGGCGCCAGAACAACCCGCTGCTCACCGGCGACGCGGGCGTGGGCAAGACCGCCGTCGTCGAGGGACTCGCGCTCGCGATCGCGACCGGCGAAGTACCGCCGAAACTCGCCGAGGTCCGGTTGCTGAGTCTCGACGTCGGTGCGCTGCTTGCCGGCGCGAGCATGAAGGGCGAGTTCGAAGCGCGACTGAAATCCGTGCTCGAAGAAGCAGTGAAGTCGCCGGCACCCGTCGTGCTGTTCGTCGACGAAATCCACACGCTGATCGGCGCGGGCGGTCAGGCCGGCACCGGCGACGCAGCCAATCTGCTCAAGCCGGCGCTCGCGCGCGGCACGTTGCGCACGATCGGCGCGACCACGTGGGCTGAGTACAAGCGGCACATCGAGAAAGACCCGGCGCTCACGCGCCGTTTCCAGGTGCTGCAGATCGTGGAGCCCGAGGAACCATCCGCCATCGACATGGTGCGAGGTCTTGCCCGCACACTTGCCAGCCATCATGGTGTCGTGGTGCTCGACGAAGCGATTCGCGCGGCCGTCACGCTGTCGCATCGCTACATTCCGTCGCGTCAATTGCCGGACAAGGCGATCAGCCTGCTCGATACCGCTTGCGCGCGCGTCGCCTTGTCGCAACATGCGCCGCCGCGCGAGCTGCAAGGTATCCGCGAGCGGTTGCGGGCCGCGCGCGTCGAGGCTGAGCTGCTGGACAACGAGGCGCGCATCGGTCTCGGCGATGGTGCGGCGCTCGTTGGGATCAAGGAGAGCATCGCCACGCTCGAGGTGGAGGAATTCGCTGTCGATGTTGCATGGCAGGTACAGGCGCAGACCGCGAAGGCGCTGGCGGACGCGCGCGATGCACTGAGCGGCATCGTCGAGGGCGATGCGCGGACGAGCGTCGACACATCGATGGGCACATTACGCGAGTTGGAGCAGAAGTTATCGCACCTGCAGGCGGACACCCCACTCGTATTTCCCGAGGTCAACGAAGCGATCGTTGCGGAAATCGTCTCGGACTGGACGGGCATTCCTGTCGGGCGCATGGTGACAGACGAGGTGAGTGCCGTTCAGTTATTACCCATCACACTCGCTTCGCGGGTGATCGGCCAGTACGCCGCGCTTGAGCAGATCGCACAGCGTGTGCAGACCGCGCGTGCCGGCTTGGCGGATCCGTGCAAGCCGCTTGGTGTGTTTCTGCTTGCGGGGCCGTCCGGCGTCGGCAAGACCGAGACCGCGCTTGCATTGGCCGAGGCGCTTTATGGCGGTGAGCAGAACCTGATCACGATCAACATGAGTGAGTATCAGGAGGCGCATACCGTCTCCGGACTCAAGGGGGCGCCGCCGGGATACGTCGGTTATGGCGAAGGCGGCGTGCTGACGGAGGCAGTACGTCGGCGCCCGTACTCGGTCGTATTGCTCGACGAAATCGAGAAGGCGCATGGCGACGTGCACGAAATGTTCTACCAGGTGCTCGATAAGGGCTACATGGAAGACGGAGACGGACGCTATATCGACTTCCGCAACACCACCATCCTGATGACAAGCAACTTCGGTTCCGATCTGATCGCGAGTTTGTGCGCCGATCCGATGCTCGCGCCGGATATGGACGGGATGCGGTCCGCGCTCACACCGGAATTACTGAGGGCATTTCCCGCGGCGTTCCTCGGCCGCGTGACGGTCGTGCCGTATCGACCGCTGAGCCAGAACGCTCTTGCCGAGATCGTGCGTTTGCACCTGGATCGGGTGGTGTGGCGTATGGCGGAAAGCAAACAGATCGAGCTGACATACGCGCCGGAAGTGGTCGACTATATCGTCGGACGTTGCCTGGTGCAGGAAACGGGCGCGCGTTTGTTGATCGGTTTTATCGAACAGCATGTGCTGTCGCGGCTTGCGTGGCAATGGCTCAATGCATTTGCGTCGAAAGAAGCGCTTACGCATGTCGCGATCGAAGTGGCCGATCCGGCCGCGGCGCCTGCTGAAGCGTTCGTGTTCAAGTCATCCAATCCCGTGTGACCGGGACATCCTTTGGGTATTTCGATCAATCCGATTTGTAGAGAATCTTTTCGGACAGGGCTGATAGCGAATTGACCGTGCGAGCCATTACTATGCTCGCCAAGGTGTTGTCATAGAGACAACCAAGCCATGAGCCCGCTATTTCTATCCGAAATAGTGGGCTCACACAGGTCCGCGGAGGGCGTATATCAGCGCTCCGAAAAATTCCTGTCTGTATGCTTAACTCGCGCACGTTTGCAATGTCGAAAGCGTTGTTCGCGATGGGCGCCCGCACTAAAAGTCGAAAAGATATTGATCTTGAATTACACGTTTGCCCTACATTTTTTTGTCGTCCTGCTCACGGTACTGTCCGTCGTACTCGCAATACTTATGATGCGATGTGATCCACTACCGGTACAAAACATTATCCAGATCGATGTACTGCAGCGTACGCAATGGCCCAGCGTCCTGGTACGCACGGGCATCGTGTGTTTACTCGCGTCGTTTGTGCTGCTGCTAATGGTTTGCGACCTTCTTTGCGATTGATTTTCTTGCGCTGAGCGATCTCGATCAAGATCAACGATTTCTCATATGGAACTTTCCCACGCCTGGATGCTGCTATTGGTGGCATTCGTCCTGTATTGCTTCGTCCTCGTATGGTTTGGCTAGCGCGCACGGGCATCAACCCGGCTCAGTTTGCGTCGACCACCGGCTTATGCAGCACAGCCTCCAGCGCTGGCAGCAAACGGTTCGCCGCATGTTCAGGCGCGGCTCGCCTGGCATTGGCCAGGATCATCGACAACGCTTCGCGCGCACTCTGTGCGTGACGCAGCATCGTCGCCTGAACCTGGATGTCGAACGTGTCGAGCAGATCCGCGGCTGCCGCAACGCCTTGCTCCCGCACCGTGCTTTGCAACCGCGCGCAGGGCTCGTCCAATTCCTCCGCGTCGAAAACGCGCAGCGCACCGCGTAGCGAATGCAGTTCGGCGAGCATACGCGTCGTATCGTTGTCCCGTCGTGTGGCCGCGAGCGCCGTAAGTGACGCGTCGAACGAATCGAGGAAGGACTGACGCACGGCGGGCGGCAATGCCCGCTCGCCGAGTAGTCCGTCGTCCGCGTCCCCGGCGCCGATACTGCGGTCGTCCCGGGTAGTAGCCTCTGTCTCGGTCCATGCAGCGGCCGTGGTCTGCCCCGTCACTTGGGCCAGCGCCGCGCATAGCCGCGCAAGCGACAGCGGCTTCGTCACCCCCGCCTGCTCGCAGCGCTCGCGCTCCTCGAGCGTCACCGATGCAGTGGCCGCGATTACCGGCATGTCCGGCCAGCGCGTGCGTGCTTCGCGAGCCAGCGCATAGCCGTCCATCACGGCATCCACAGATCGGTGATCAGCACGTCGAAGGTCCGCTGCGACAGCGCGTCGAGCGCCTCCTCGCCGTCCGCCGCCAGCGTCGCTTCGCAGCCGAGCAGCGCCAGTTGCTCTTCGAACAGCCGGCGATTGGCCACATTGTCTTCCGCGACCAGTACCTTGAGCCGGCGTGGCAGCACCTGTGGCGTCTCGGTCTTCCGTTCCAGCGGCATGCCGCGCAGCGTATGCTGCAACGCCTGCGCGAGTCCCTTCGGACTGAAGCTCGACACCCGCACGAGCCGGCCCGTTGCGACCGGATAGACCGGACCTTCGGCGCTGCAATCGATGACCCACGACGCCTCGTCGAGGATCGCGCTTTCATCGTCCGCGTGCCACGTATCGCGGTCGCCGCTGAAAATGACGGCTTCCACTTCCTCCAGCGTCTGCTGCCCGATCAACGCCGGGTGCCGGTATGCGGCGACCGTCAGCCCCCACGCCTGCAACGTCGGCGCGGTGGCGGCCTGCCATGCATCGGCGGCGGCCACGAGCGCCACCGTTTCGCCGTGGAAGCGCGGCATGTCGGGCGCGGATTGCGGCTCGCCGAGCGGCACGCGCACGGTAAAGCAACTGCCTTTACCGGCCTCGCTGCGCACCGCGATGCTGCCGCTCAGCGCGTGCATGAGCTGCGAACACAGCGTCAACCCGAGGCCTGTGCCGCCGAAGCGGCGGCTGATCGTCGCGTCCGCCTGACTGAACGGCGCGAACACCGTGGCCTGCTGTTCGGCGGTCATGCCGATGCCGGTGTCTTTGACCTCGATCCGCAGATGTGTTTCTTCGACGACCGACATCCGCAGCACTACTTCCCCGCGCCCGGTGAACTTGATCGCGTTCGACAGCAGATTGTTGATCACTTGACCGAGCCGCGTCGGGTCGCCGCGCATCGGCCGCTACGCAGCGGCGCCGAGCCCCGCGACGAGCCGCAGATCCTTCGCGTGCGCGAGCGGCGCGAACATCGTCAGCGAGCGCGACACCACGTCGAGCGCATCGAACTCGACGTGTTCGAGCGTCATTTCGCCCGCTTCGATCTTCGAAAAATCGAGCACGTCGCTGATGATCGCGAGCAGCCCCTCCGACGACGCGCGAATCGTCGTCAGCCGGTCGCGTTGCAACGCGTTCAGCGACGATTGCGCGAGCAGTTCGAGATTGCCGAGCACCGCGTTCAGCGGCGTGCGGATCTCGTGGCTCATCGCGGCGAGGAACGCCGACTTCGCCGCGCTGGCCGAGTCGGCGGCTTGCCGCGCCTCGCGCAAATGCTGTTCGAGGCGTTTGCGCGCGGTCACGTCGGTCACGGCGACGACGAGCACGTCCTCGCCCTGGTAGCGCGACGGCGTCGCGCTGACGGCGAGGTCGACCGGATCGCCGTCGCGCGTGGGCAACGTCAGCTCTTCGTGCATCACTTCGCTGCCGGCATGCTCGCCGCCGCGCGCGCGTGCGCGATAGCGCGCGGCCAGCTCGGCCGACAGCGTCGGCGCCGGCACGACGACGCGTCGCGCCGTGTCGACCATCGCCGGGCTGCGCAACAGCGGCGTGCCGTCCTTCAGCGCGATCAGTCCGAGCCCGACGGGAGCGGTCTCGATCAGCGTGCGGCTCAACTGCTCGCTTTCGAACAGGCGCTGCGAGCGATCGAGCGCCGGGCGAACCGCGCGCTTTATGAAGGACATCAGGAACGTCCACGCGGCCACCAGCGTGATGAGCGTTATCGTCGCGCCGATAGCCAGTTGTGACCCATGCTCGCGATGATGTCGCGCCACGTGTATGTATGCACGAGCATCCAGCCCATGCCGCCGAGCGGTTCCACGATCGTGAACTTGCCGTTGTGCCACGTTTCGCCGGCTTTCTTCGTCATCGCCAGTATGCGTTGCGGGTCGTCCAGCGCTTCGTCGCGCGCTCGCGGGAGCGTGCTGTCGACGATCGTGTAGGCACCCCTGAAACGGCCGTCCGCGGCGAGCGGCGCGCTCAGGAAGTCGGGTTCGTATTCGGTGACCAGCATTGCGAACGGCGTAGCGTCGTTCGGCCCGCGCGCCGGCCCGGCTGTCGGCGGCGCCGGCCAGACCGGCGGCGAGCGCGGCCATTAGCCGTTCGGCCAGGCCATCTCCGCGCCGACCAGCGCGATCCGGAACGACGCCTTGCCCGCGCGGATCTGTTCCATGATCCGGTCGCGACAGGCGGCGAAGTTCTCGCGCTCGGCGGCCACGTGCGCGCGTATCGCCGACACCGTCGCGAGCATGAATGCGATCAGCAGCATCAGGGTCGTCACCACTCCGCCGCCGAACACCAGCAGCCGCTTATAACGGCGCAACTGATTCAACACGTTGTAGGGAGAGCTCGACGACATGGCAACACCGGAACATTTTGTGGACGTACGGCGCGCAAAAAGTATGGACTGCGGCCGACTTTGCATTATCCCGACATCACGAGTGAGCAGAATGTGGCATCCCGTTAAATAGGACGGGTACTATTTAAAAATCTAATATCTAGAACGTGTCCGAACGTTTTCGGTATGCACGAAGCGGTGGGGGCGTGCGAGGATGTTCCGCGGAAGCCGTTTCAGATACATTCGGCATGCATCCCACCCCCCCGTTTTTTTTCTCTCTCCCCCCATTCGCGGAGGTCCAGATGAACAGCGTGAAGATTCGTATCGTGCTTGCCGACGACCAGCCGGTGCTGCTCCCGGGCGTCAAGCACGAACTGTCCGTTCTTCCGATGCTGGAGATCATGGGCACGGCAGCGAATTCTGGGGAACTCATCAGGTTGCTCAATACGGTCGAATGCGATGTCGTCGTCACCGATTACGCGATGCCCGGCGGCGAGTACGGCGATGGCATGACGCTGCTGTCCTATTTGCGCAGGACCTGGCCGCCATCGTCGCGGAAATGTGGCGGCTCGGTATTCATTCGGTGCTGAACAAGGCCAAGGATATCGGCCATCTGGTGACCGCCATTCACGCGGTGCATGCGGCCGCGAGGTACTTTTCGTCGACGTTGACGGGGCTCGGCGGCACCGTGGCGCCCGCGCAGGTTTTCAGCCGCGCCGCGCCCGAACTCACGAGCCGAGAAGTGGAAGTGGTGCGGCTCTACGTCGGCGGCGCGACGATCAACGAAATCGCCGCGCAGTTGAACCGGACCAGGCAGACCGTCAGCGCGCAAAAGGGCACGGCGATGCGCAAGCGCTGATTCCTTGCGATGCTTTTCAGCCGGTTGCGGAAAATGCAAATTCCGCAGGTTGATCGGCGCAATGAAATGGCGGGCGGCGCGGAAGCCGGAAAAAAATCCTCGCGTTATTGTGCCGGGTTACGCTATAAAGATTACAAAGGCCGGCATCGGGAATATGCGTCGCGCAACGCAAGGAGAACAGATGAAACACGCGCTGAACAGCCGATGGGGGGCTTCATGCAAACCCTATGCACGCGCGTGCGCAATTGACATGCTGTCATGGTAAATTTTCAGCGCTGCTGGGCTGATTGCATGAGTTGTCCATAGCGAGTAACCATTAGATGGAAATCCAATAAGCCTTTCAATTTCAACCGGAATGAATGGAGAACAAGGATGCTTTTCTTTAATGATGGTTTCACGTTCACAAATTTCCTGGCCGATGTCTTTTCCATCTTCATGTTCATTTTGTGGTTCTGGCTGCTCATTACGGTTTCGGGCGACCTGTTCCGCCGTCATGACGTATCGGGTTGGGGCAAGGTTCTGTGGGTGATTTTCCTGATCATCCTGCCGTATATCGGTATCTTCGCGTACCTGCTCACGCAGCATCGCGGCATGGCGGAGCGCGATCAGGCACGCGCCAAACAGATGCGGGAAGACCTGCGCAACGTGGTGGGCTTCAGCGCCGCGGACGAACTGGAAAAGCTCGACCGGCTGAAGGCGTCCGGCTCGATCTCCGCGGAAGAACATGCGCGTCTGCGCGCGAAGATCATAGGGTAAGCAGCACGCCGTTGATGGCCGCCCTCGGCGAGCGGGCGTCTTGCCTGCATCGCCGAGGGCGGTAACCTGGTATCTGTCATCGCCAGCCCCCGCAAACATGAGCGCGATTTGCGAACGTTCCCGCTGTGTCGACGACACCAGGCTGGCAGAGACATTCCACGCCGCTCCGCTCATCGCATCATTGAACGTCACGGGAGGAACCCATGCCGACGCGCGTCGCTCACGTTCCCGATTCCGCCGCGCGAACCGCGCGCGCATCCATTAGCTGGCGCCGCGCGGCGCTCACGTGCGTAACGGCGCTGATCCTGGCCGGTTGCGCGCAGCCGTGGCAACAATTCCAGGCCGGCCAGGATCAGTCGGCGGTCATTGCCCGGATGGGCCCGCCGCGCGAAGTCCATGAACTGCCCAATGGCGGGCGCCGGCTCATGTGGCCGACCCAGCCGATGGGCTCGACCACTGTCGCCGCCGACATCGACGCTTCCGGCAAGATCGTCAGCGTGCGTCAGGTATTGCAACTGAGCGAATTCAATCGCGCGCAAATCGGCACATGGACGCGCGACGACGTGCTGGTCAATTTTGGCCGGCCCGTCGAAACGGCCTTTTTCCGTCGCTCGCAACGCGAAGTGTGGTCGTACCGTTATACGGAAAACAACATCACCCACCTGCTGTTCAACTTCTCGTTCGACACCAGCGGCGTGTTGCGTGAAGTGTCGCGTACGCCCGATCCGTTGCGCGATCGCGACTTGCGGCGTTTCTGATGGTCGCCGCGGCGCAGCGGCCCGGTTGCATATAAGAGCCAGGCATACCGAGGTATCCCTGGCTTTTTTGCGCGCCCGCTACAGCAGCGACTCGATCGGAAGAATCGACAACATCCACACACCGAGCCGCCCATACCACGTCGTATTGGGTTCGGTGTCGTGGCGGATTTCGACGTCGCCGTTGCGCTCGATCCAGTAGAGCTTGCCGTTTTCGTCGAGCCGCACCGCATACGCGACTTGAGGCAATAGCGCGAGGAACTTGCGATCGATCTGGGTCGCGAGCTCGGAGCTGTCGATCACGAGGCCAAGCTCGGTATTCAGATAGGCCGAGCGCGGGTCGAAGTTGAACGAGCCGACGAAGACCCGTTGCGAGTCGACGACAAACGTCTTCGCATGCAGACTGGAGCCCGAACTGCCGAACGGACCCGGCGACTGTTCTTTCTTGTCGGGCGTGCCCGGCATACGCCGTAGTTCGTACAGGTGCACGCCGTTCTTCAGCAGCTCGACGCGCCGCTTCATGTAGCCGGAGTGAACCGCGGCGACGTCCGTCGCCTCGAGCGCGTTCGTCAGGACGCGTACGTCGACACCTTTTCCGGCGAGGCCGGTCAGGTACTGCGTGCCGGTGCGCGCCGGCACGAAATACGGCGACACGAGATCGATTTCCTTTGTCGGGTCGCCCAGCACTTCGCGCATCTGATGAGGAATCAGCGCTTCCGGCGGCGCGTTGTTCAGCCCTTTCGCGGGGTCGTCGCTGATCATTTGCGTTCTGGCCCAGTCGAACGGCAGCGTGTCGTCGAGCATTTTCTGCACGACGTGCGGACCGCGCAGTGCCTCCATGTAGGCCGCGGCCGCTGGGTCCCCGGCGATCGCCTGCGCCTTGCGTTCGAGCACGGCTAACTGGTCGACGCTTTCGTGCGGCAGGATCCGCTCGGCCGGATAGGCCGACGCGCTCGCCCAGTAGCGGTCGAAGTCGCGCGAGACGTCGGCGGCGGCCGGCCCGACGGCCAGTACGTCGAGGTCGGCGAACACGACACCGTCGGTTGCGTCGAAGTACTCATCGCCGATGTTGCGGCCGCCGAGAATCGTGGCGGTGCTGTCGGCGGTCAGCGACTTGTTGTGCATGCGCCGGTTGGCGCGCGGAAAATCCGTCAGAAAGCCGACGAATTTCGGGTTGCGCACCACGAACGGATTGAACAGCCGCACCTCGATATTCGGATGCGCGTCGAGCGCCGCGAGCGTCGGGTCGAGCGAGGAGGGGGTGCCGAGATCGTCGAGCAGCAGCCGCACCCGTACGCCGCGGTCGGCCGCTTCGTGGATCTGTTCGAGCAGCAGCGTGCCGGTCAGATCATTGCGCCAGATGTAGTACTGGATATCGAGCGTGCGCTGCGCCGAGCGGATCAGGTCCATGCGCGCGGCGAACGCGACGTGCGCATCCGACAGCGGATAGATCCCCGCGAGGCCCGCATGGGTGGCAAGCTGGGGGGCGACGGCGCGGCCGAGGTCGGTGGTGGCGGCCTGCGCGGACGTCAATGCATGCGATTCGGTGCGATTCTCGAGCGAGGGCAACGCACAGCCGCCGAGCAGGCTCGCGCATAGCAGCAGCGCGGGTGTTGCGCCGAGCCATCGACGCAGCGGGTGGGACGGGGGGTGTTTCTGCGCTTGCATGAAGTCCAAAGGGTTCTTTGGGTCGTCGCGACCCTGCTGGTTTTACAACCGAAACTTCGCGGAAACATCGCGTCGGCACTGCTCGCCGGGTCTTGCGGCTTTGCAACTTGCGCTCTTTTACTCGCAATCCTGCGCGCGGTTTGCACACGGTTTGCACGCAGTTTTCATCGAGTAAGGAGAATACTATGACCGCAGCGTAATCGGTGGCCGCAACCGGTCTTGTTGCACAAACCGGTTTGTCCGATGATACGGGCAGGCTGCGCGAATTCAAACGGGGACCAACCCGGCACGCCCGTCGATCCGCGCCGCGTCACCCTCTACCGAGCGTTCCCGGGTTTTGCCCACTCCGGAGTCGAGCAACGTGAAGATTTCCCGCTTGCTGTCTGGCAGCGTCATGCTTTTCGTGGTGGGCGCGGTGTTGCAACTGATCTGGCCGCTTGCGCAGCCGGCGTCCTATCATCACTTCGCCGACGAACGCTCGCTCGGCTCGCTGCACAACGCGTCGGACGTGCTGTCGAACGTCGTGATCCTGATCGCGGGGATTCTCTGTCTCGACTGGGTGCGACGGCATGCGTCGAATCAACCGGCGCAATTTCCCGGCATGGTGGTCGCCGCGTTCGGACTCGTGCTGACCGCGTTTGGCTCAGCCTATTACCACGTGGCGCCGACCGATGCGACGCTCGTCTGGGATCGCTTGCCGATGACGATCGTGTTCGCCGGCATTCTCGCGATGCTATGGACATCGTGGAGCGGTCAGCGGGTCGGCTGGCCGCAACTGCTGATCATGGCCGTCGTATCGCCCGCGACCGTCGGCTACTGGCTGGCGTTCAACAGTCTGTGGCCGTACGCGATCCTGCAGTTCGGCGGGCTCGCGTTCATCATCGTCATGACGATGACGCGCAAGGTGAATGGCGTGTTCGGGTGGACGCTCGTGATCGTCTTCTACGGCGTCGCGAAGATTTTCGAGAGCCTCGACTGGCAGGTGTGGGAATTGACGCATCACGTGATCGCCGGCCATGCGCTCAAGCATGTGTCGAGCGGTCTCGCGGGCGCGTCGCTGATTCTGATCGCGAACGCGGTGCCGCGATCCGTCGCGGGGATCGTGCCGCGGCGGCCGGGCGGCATCGGTCATTCGCGCACGCCGCGCTAGGTTGCCGCCGTGCTCTTGCAGCAGATCGCACCGGCTGCAACCGTCACGCCGCACGAAGCCGGCGACCCCCGTTCGTCACTGCGGCTCGTACCACGAATACGTCGCCAGCGTGCTCACCGGCGGCGTGCCGATCTGCAGCGTGATATCCCGCAGCGACGTCAACTCGATATTGCGTATGTCGCCCATGTAGCGGCGCGAGTCGCCGTTGTCGTTGATATATGCGACCACATCTCCCGTGATGCCCGCGATGTTCGTGTTCGTCAGCGGCTCGCCCCAGATGTCGAAGAAATCGCCGAGCGTGTAGGTTTTGACGTTCGGTGCTTCGATATGGATGATGCCGGTCTGGTCGTGCGTATGCATCTCATACGTGCATTGCGACAGGATGCCGACGTTCATCGGCAACGCGAGCCACTGACCGTCCTTGATGATCGCAAGGTGCGCGTGCACGTGATACAGCACGCTCATGTCCGGCGCGCAGGTCAGCCCGTCGACCGGCGAGCCGGTGCCGCCCGTTGCCGTGCTGCCGTTCGGCCAGGCTCCGGTGGTGCCCACCACCCCGCCATACACGAGCGTGATCGGGTTCGGATCGAACGGCGGCGGATCGGTCCACGTGTAGGTGGGCACTTGCGTGAGCGGTGTGCCGATCATCACGGTGATTTCCGTATGCGGCTTCAGTACGAGGCTCGTGGGGTCGCCGGTGTATTGCGTGAGTGCGCCGCCGTCGTTCACATAGATCGCGACCGGCGAGCCGGTCAGACCCGCGACGTTCGACGCGCTGAGCGTCTCGCCCCAGATCGAGAAGAACTGCCCGAGCGTGTAGGACGCGCCAGTCGTCGCATCCATATGGATCTTGCCGCTCGAGTCGACTGTGTGGACCGGATAGGCACAGCCGGTCGGCGCGGCCAGGGTCGGCTCGACCATGCCGATGTCGGGGGGCAGGGTAAGCAGGCGGCCATTCTGGTAGATGGACAGATGCGCGTACGTGTAGGCGCTGCTGCGCAGCGCGCAATTGAGGCCGCCGACGGGCTGACCGGTTCCGCCCGTCGCGCTCACGCCCGCGGGCCAGTTGGTGTCGCCGAGTGTCGTGCCGTCGATGATCGGCGTCGCGGCGGCGAGCGTCGGCGTCGTGGCGCTCGCGTCGGAGGCGCCCGATGCGGGCGCGGGACTCGACGCGGGCGTTGGGCTCGACGCCGGTGTGCCGGCCGCGCCGTTCGAGCCTGTGCTGCCTGTGTCCGAACCACCACCGCCGCCGCCGCAACCGGCGAAGGTCAGGGCGAGGCCTAGTGCGACGAATCGTGCTCCCAGCCGTTCCAGCATCTCGTACTCCGTGCCGTGATTAAGAGGGATACGTGCAGCAGATATCGCACGCGGATATCGCACCGATATCCGCGGCGCATAGATACATGCGGGATACACGCGAGATGCGCGCGGCGCGGGCTTCGCTGCGTGGACGACGGTAATACCTCACCGCCGCGCCGCGGATGCGCCAGCGTCGGCTTATGTCAGGCCGGGTGAAACCTTTCAGGTCAGCGTAGCAGATGCGTGTCGCGAGCGAACCCGGTGAATCACAACGTTTTGCGACTTTCTGATGGCGCATTTCGGGGTGTCCGGGGCCCGATGGCGGGTGTGGCACGGCCGCCGAAGTCGCGTTCGCCGGCGCGTGATTCGTCGATGGAGCGATCTGTCGCGTTTTGTTTGGCGTGTCATCGTTATGTGCGAAGATCGGTGCTGTCTACCCTGAGACGTTCGTCGCTGGCGACCGTAAGATGGACAGCGGTCGTGGCGACGGGGACGGCAATGCCGCGCGAGGCGTGACGACCCGCGCGACGCTGGGGCGAACCTGTTTGCGGATCAATGGAGCACTGACAGATGACCGACAGATTGCAGGCATCCGTATGCGTGGTGGTGCTGCTGCTGATTGTGGGCTGGGTGCTCTATATCGGACGCGCGGTTTTCATTCCGATTGTGTTCGGCGTGATCGCGGTGTATGTGGTCGTCGATTTCACGCGCCTGCTGCAACGTATCCCGGTCATCGGCAAGCGGTTGCCGGTGCAACTGCGCTACGGGCTGTCGATGTTCCTGATCGCGGCCGGCATCTTCTTCGCGGTCGACATGCTCGTCGCGAACTACGATGCGCTGGTCGCGCTCGCGCCGCGCTACCAGGACTCGGTGCTCGCGATAATCCATAAAATTTCCGTGCTGCTGCATCTGGAAAGCGAACCGACCTGGGATTCGCTGCGGCGGAACATGCTCGCGCAGTTCAACATCCAGGCGATCGTGACGGGCATGCTCACGTCGCTGTCGTCGGTCATCATCGACCTCTTCGTGGTCGTGCTGTATGCGGCCTTTCTGCTCGTCGAGCGCGGCACGTTCGGCGAGAAGCTCGCGAACATGTCGGCGAATTCGACCAATGCCGCGCGGATCCGCGCGGTTGTCACCGACATCAACCGCCGCATCGGCGCGTACCTCGCGCTGAAGACGTTTCTCGGCGTGCTGCTCGGCGCCGTCTGCTGGGGCGCGATGCGTGGCATCGGTCTGGAATTCGCCGGGCTATGGGCGGTGCTGACCGCGTTGCTGAACTACGTGCCGTATATCGGCTCGGTGCTGGCGATCGTGTTCCCGGTGCTGATGTCGGTGCTGCAATTCGGCGACTTCAACTCGATACTGATCGTGCTGCTGTCGCTGACCGCGATTCACTTCGTGATCGGCAACATCCTCGATCCGTACATGATGGGCAACTCGCTGAACCTGAGCCCGTTCGCGATTCTCGCCAGCATGGCGGTATGGTCGGCGCTGTGGGGCGTGCCGGGCGCGTTTCTCGCGGTGCCGATCACGGTCAGCGTAACGATCATCTTCTCCGAGTTCGAAATGACGCGGCCGGTGGCGGTGCTGTTGTCGAAAAACGGCCGGCTCACTTACGGCAAGAGTCAGCCGGCGGCGTGACGCGGTCGGCGCGGCCGGCCGATAAAGGCAGCACGCCGGAAACGTTCTTCAGGTCCGGCGTGTTGAACACATATTCCGCGTACATCCCTGTCTCGACGCGTGCGGTTTGCCGCTGCCGCACGCCGTCGATTCACTACTACCCGGTGCTTACTGCGAACCCGCCCACGTCTGGCCGGTCGTCGACGAATCGCCGATTGCCGGGAAGTCGACGTACGCGGCGCTGCAATCGACCGCGTTCGCGGTGGAAAGCGACTGCGACGCGGAGCCGTTCAGCACGACCCGGTTCGCGGTCGACGGGAAGATCGGCAGGTTCACGTTGTTCAGCGTCAGGTTCGCGTCCGACGTGGTGACCGCCACGTTATCCGGCGAATCGGCGAGCACGTTCGTGAGCGTCATGCCGAGCGGAATCTGCGCGTGCGCAATGCCGCCCGAATTCGCCTCGAAACCCTCGAAAATCGCCGACGTACCGCCGATGATGTGGATGTTCGACAGCGAAATATCGTGGAAATCCGGCCACAGCGGCGTGGTCGGATTCGACAATGCCTTCGTGCTGTAGTACGGCGTGAACAGCAGCGCCTGGCCGCTATTGCGGATACAGATGTTGTTGTAGTTGATGTTCGTCACGAGACCGCCGCGTGCCCAGTCGGACTTGATGCGCAGCGCCTGCTCCGAGCCGTCGAACGAGTTGTCGTAGACCTGGATGTTCGTCACGCCCCCGTTGGTTTCGCTGCCGACCGAGATGCCGTGACCCGCGTAGATATGGTTGTGCGCGATGACAAAACCATACTTGCGATCGGTCGCGACGCCGCGATTGCCGTCGATGCCGTACAGGCCCGATTCCGCCGGGCTCGGGTTGTTGGAACCCTTCGGCGAGATGTCGTCGTCACCGGTGCTGATGTAGTTGTACGCGAACACCGCGTTCTTCAGATAACCGTCGAACGAGATCTTGCCGGCCGTCGAGGTCTTGCCCGCGCTGATCGTCAGCGCCTGCACGACGGGTTTCGATGCCGAAGCGGGGTCGAACGCGTCGGTGTTTTTCGCCGTATCGACGGTCGGCACCATGCCCAGGTAGTTCGGGTTGCCGTTGCCAGCCGGGTTGGCCGAAGCGGACGCCGACGGCGTCTGCACCTTGACGTTCCACACCGTGAGGCCGTCGACGCCGCTCGGCACGACGTGGAAGTTCGCGCTGTTGTTCAGCGTGATGCCGAAGAGCGTCAGGTTCTTCGCGTAGCTGAACACCATCATGCGGAAGTTCGACTGCGAGCCGACGCCGGTCGTGCCGTTCTCGATCATGTTGCCGAGCCACGCGAGATCCCACCAGGTCATGTGACGCGCGGAAGCCGACGTGTTGACGAAGTTGCCGCCGTCGTCGCAAGGCGTGCCTGTCGGAGCCTGCTGGCCCTGCGCATACGCGGCGTAGGTGTTCGTGCAGCTCAGGTCGACGCGCATCAGCGGATAGAGGCTGTTCGAGCTGACGATCTCCGACGCCGCGCGGCCGTCGATGCTGCCGCCGCCGACTACCGCCGAATTGACGAGGTAGTTGCCGCCGATCAGCGGCAGACAGTTGCCGGAGCTGCCTGCCTTGGTCGAGCTGACGGCCGTGTTCGCGCAGTACGGTCCGGAAGCGTTCGGCGCGTAGGCCATCACGTCACGCGTCGCGTACACGGTCACGCCGTTGTCGATCCACAGCGTGACGCCCGAGGGCAGCGTGAGCGGGCCCGTGATGAACGCGTTGCCCGGACCGGTGCTCGATACGACGAGGCGCACCGCGAACTTCTTCGCGCGATATTGCGAACCGGCGAGTTGCTGTGCCGACGCGCCCGAGATGTTCACGTTCGGCACGGCTGCCGCGGTTTGCGACGCGGCAGCCGCGGCGTCCGCCGCGGAGATCGCCGCGCCGACCTCGGCGTCCACGGCCGCGCCGCAGGCATCGAGCGCGGCCTGGATGCGCGCCTGGTCCGGATTCAGGATTGCCGCGGTCTTGCCGTTGTCGGCTTCCGGTCCCAATGCGCCGGTGGGCTGGCGCACCAGATTGTTGCTTGCCTCGAGCGTACTGCAGACCTGGTCCGTGGTTGGCAGTTGCGGTGCGGGCGGCAGATCGGGGTCGCTGGTCGTCGTGCCGACCTTGAACGGGGCGGGTGCCGCCGCAGCCGGCGGCGTGGTCGTACCGTTGTCCGCGCTCGACGCGGGCGGCGTGTTGTCGCCGCTGCCGCAAGCCGCGAGTGTTGCGGCGAAGCATGCAATGACGGTGAGTCTATAGAGCATGGATTTGTCCTGTTGTTGAAGAAGGCGATGTATTCAGATGTGCTCCGGTTTTCTTGACCGGGGCGGGCATGCGCAGCCGTCGCCTGAAAATGCAGCGACCTCGATTGCGCCGCGGGCGGCGCGGCGTCCCGCGGCGCGCATGGTCCGGCGATCAGTCGGCAATCCGCTTTGGGATGTCGCTGGGGGAGGTCATGTGCCGGCTGCGCGAAAGAGGAGCGCGCGTGGCTGGCGAGATCTGGTGCATCCTCTCTCTCCTACGATAGTTATACGATGACGTATAAATTCTATGTGAGAGCGTGCTGTCGTACACGCAGTACTTACCCGAACTTACTGCGTATTACGAGTTGTCTCTTGTCAACAAAGGGTGAACGGGGATGAAGGATTGCCGGCTGGGTTTCGATGATTATCGATGGCCTTTGCATGTTATATGACAACATATAAGATAATCGGCGAATCGAAGCGATGAGAAGGGGGCGCACGACCGCGACGATGCGAGCTTTTCGCTGCTTTTCAGAACTTCACAAAGCCTGATTTACAGCCGGTGTGTTCGATACTTTTTAAATGAACTGAAAAATTTCGATGCGACGGTTGACTCAGGTTTCACGCAAACCCATGCCACAATGGCCCCCGACGTCACGACCACGACCGCTGGTCGTCAGGCTGTACACCCTTTTTATAACCATGAAACCAGCCACTCGATGACGAAGGTTATCTGGACATTTCTGATTGCCGCTGCCGCCCTCGGCGCGACGGCAGGTCGGGCCTCCGCGCAGGAACTCGGACTGTACGCCGGGCCGCTCACAGGCGAACACAACCACACCTATTCATGGGCGCTCGACTATACGGAAGGTTTCGGCCATTACTTCGCCGGCAGCTTCACGTGGCTCAACGAAGGGCACATACCCGGCCATCATCGCGATGGTCCGGTCGCGCAGGTATGGGGCCGGCTCCCTGTGATGGACCGGCGCGTGGTCCTTGCACTCGGCGTCGGCCCGTATCGCTACTTCGATACCGAGGCGGCCGAACAGGGCGAGGGCTATTCGAATACGCACGGCTGGGGCGTCGTCTATAGCGCGCGCGCCACGTGGTATTCGACGCCGCGCTGGACCGCGAATCTGCAGCTCAACCATGTGCAGGTGAGGAGCGGCGAGTCGACTACCGCGATCCTGCTCGGCATCGGCTACCAGCTCGATGCGCCCGACACGCCGGGTCCGCGCGATTTCGCGCTGCCGCGCACGAACAGGGTGACGAACAACGAAATCACGCTGATGGCGGGCCAGACGATTCTGAACAGCCTCGACTCGCGGGCGTCGGCGGCGGAGGCGATCGAATACCGGCGCGGACTGACGCCGTATCTCGATGCGACGCTCGGTTACCTGCACGAAGGCAATGGCCTGTCCGCGCGCCGCGACGGCATGACCGCGCAACTGTGGCTGACGCGCGCCTTCTTCAACGACCGCTTTGCGATCGGCGTCGGCGCGGGCGCGTACGCGGCGATCCATCACGGCGATTCCAACGACAATCGCGACACGGGCGACGGCATTCTGTCGGGACTGCTGTCCCTCACGGCTTCGTACCGCGTCACGCAGCACTGGTCGGCGCGCGTCACGTGGAATCGCGTGATGACGCGTTATAGCCGCGATACCGATGTGATTCTCGGCGGTATCGGGTATCGGTTCTGACGCGAGGCGGGTCTGCGCGGCGGCTAAACTACTGGCTTACCGCCAGCGCCGTCCATCCGAACTCATGCCCGGTCGCCAGCATCGTCACGTTCAGTCATCCCCGTCGCAGACTACCGCCGGCGCACTGGAAGACCCGGCCCTGCTGCGCCGGCTGCTGCGCGCCAAAGACCGCATGGACGCCGCATCGCACGAGGCCTGGCCGGTCCGGCGTCTCGCCGAAGTCAGCGGCGTGTCGCAAGCGCATTTCGCGCGCTCGTTCAAGCGGGCCTTCGGCGTTCCGCCGCACCGCTATCTACTGACACGGCGTATCGAGCAAGCCATTACGCTGTTGCGCGACACCGACCTCGGCATCACCGATATCGCCTTCGCAACCGGATGGGAAAGCCTCGGCACGTTCGGCCGCATCTTTCGCGACATCACCGGCCGCAGCCCGAGCGAGATGCGCGTCGACGCGCGAGCCGATCAGTCGCAACGCGAGCGCGTGCCTGCCTGCGTGCTGAAGGCCGCGCAACGTCCCGACCTCACGATCGCAGTTTTGGAGAAGCGCCGCCGCGTGGCCGGCGATACAGTCGAGCCGTCGAAACCATCGAAGTCGTCAACGAGGGAGGAGCGATGAACCAGGGTATCAACGTGGTCGGCCTGTACGTCGACAATCAGGACGAGGCGCTCGCGTTTTACGTCGACAAACTCGGCTTTCGTGTTCACACGGACGTGCGCAACGGGTCCTACCGGTGGCTGACGGTCCAGCATCCGGAGCAGCCGTCGTTCCAGCTCGGCCTCTTCACACCTGGCCCGCCGATACACGACGAAGCCACCGCGCAGACACTGCGCGCGATGGTCGCGAAAGGGGCGATGCCGCCTCTGGTGCTTTCGGTCGCCGACTGCCGGGCGAGTTACGAGCAACTGAAGGCGCGCGGCGTGGAATTCACGCAGGAGCCGGTGGACCGTTACGGCAGCGTCGATGCCGGTTTTCGCGATCCCGCCGGTAACGGCTGGAAGATGATCGAGGCGCCGGCGAGCAAGAAGTAAAGGCTGGCGACCCCCCGGCAATCAGGTATCGCCGAGGGGTCTTATCCGCACGCTTCGGCTTCGCGCAGGAAATGCGCAATCGTGTCCTCGATGACCGTTCTCGTGAGTCCCTGGACGATGAACACGAGCCGCGTCGTGCGATCGTCGTCGGGCCATGCGTCCAGACGCAGCGGTTCATGCAGCAACTGCTGCACGCCATGAAACACGATCGGCCGCGCCTCGCCGATGAAATTGCCGATTCCCTTGACCCGCAGAATGCGCTCGCCGTGATAGCCGAGCAGCACGGTCAGCGCGGTTTCGAAGGCCTGCATCGGCAACGGCTGCGCGTAAGTGAGGCAGAAACTGTCGATGTCCGGATGGGCGGCGCGTGATGCCGTCGTGCCGCCCATCAACGACTTGCGCGACGATGGCGCGGCGCGCAGCCAGGGGCGCAACGTACGCGGCGTCAGGATGCCGAGCAGGTGCCGTGCGTCGATCTCGCCGTTGCGCACGGGGATGCGCGTCGCGGTCGGGTTCAACGTTTCGAGCGTCGCCATGAGCTCGGCGAGCGCGTCATCGTCGACGAGTTCCGCTTTGGTCAGCAGAAGCCGGTCCGCGACCGCGACCTGCTGACGCGATTCCTCGTGCCGCGCGAATTGCGCGGCACCGTGCTTCGCATCGACGGTCGTCACGATGCCGTCGAGTTGCAAACGGCCCTCGAGCGCGGCGTCGCCGAGCAGCAGCGAGATCACCGGGCCGGGTCGCGCCAGCCCCGTGGTCTCGATCAGAATCCGCTCGAACGCGGGAATCTCGCCGCGCTCGCGGCGCGCCAGCAATTCGGCGACGGTGGCCGCCAGTTCGTCGCGCACGCCGCAGCACAGGCAGCCGTTTTCGAGCAGCGCGACGGTTTCGTCGCGTGACGTGCTGACGAACAGATGGTCGAGACCGATTGCGCCGAGTTCGTTGATGATCACCGCGCAACGGCCCAGCGCTGGCTGCGGCAGCAGGCGATTGAGCAGCGTGGTCTTGCCCGAGCCAAGAAAACCCGTCAGCAACGTGACGGCGATCGTGGCGGCAGGCGCCGCTTGCGTGATGGCGTTCTCAGGCACTCAGATCACCTGCAGGTCCTTGCCGACGATGACCTGTCCGTTGAAATGCCTGCGCGCGCCGGCGGCCCACATGTCGTCGGTGATCGCGGGGTCGCCGCCCGGCACGAAATGGCTCAGCACCAGCGTCTTCACGCCGGCGGCCGCGGCAATCCGGCCGACCTGTTCGGTCGTGGTGTGGCTTTTCATCAGGTGATCGAGCAGCGTGGGCGCGTTGTCGACGGTCTTCATCAGCTTTTCGAGCGCGGGCAGGTACATCACTTCATGCACGAGCACGTCCGCGCCCTTCGCGAATTCGGCGAGCGGCGGGTAATAGGTCGTGTCGCCGGAGAACACGATGGTGCGGTCGTGCGTTTCGAAGCGGTAGGCGAACGCCGGCTTGATCGTGTAGTGGTCGACCAGTTGTGACGTGACGCGCACGCGGTCGTCCTGCATCACGACGCGCGGGCCGTCGAATTCATGAACGTTGATCAGCGGCCGCAGCGGCGGACGGCCTTCTTCGCGCATGCGCACGTCGAGATCGATCGCGTTCATGTCGACGAAGTCGTCCATCATCTTCGTGATGCGCGGCGGTCCGTACAGATTGACGGGGGTGCGCAGGCCGGTGGCCCAGGCGAGGAACACGAGGTTGCCGAGATCGGCGTTGTGATCCGAGTGGTGATGCGTCAGGAAGATGTCGCGGATATTCGGCAGCTTGATGCCCGCCTTCGTCAACTGCAGCGCGACGCCGTTGCCGCAATCGACCACGTAGGGCTGACCGTCGACGACCAGCACGTTCGACGGCGCCGCGCGCAGGTCGGACGGCGTCGGGCCGCCCTTGGTGCCGAGCAGGATCAGCTGCGTGCCTTTTGCCGAGGGGCCGGCGGTGGTCGCGAAGGTGGCCGTGGTCGATGTGGTCTGCGTGGTCGCGGCGCTGGCCGGCGACTGCGCGTTCGCGTCCTGCATCCAGGGCAGCGCGGCGGTCGTGCCGGCGGTCACGGCAAGACGCATGAAGTCGCGGCGGGAGCGTCCAAACGGCTGATCACTCATGGGTTTCGTCTCCTGAGGTTGCGCTGTTCTTGTTGGAGTGGGCCCGGATTCTTGTGCAGGCGGGACCGTGAACCTCTGGATTCTAGCGATTTCGCAGGGGGATGGAATACGTGCCATGCCTGGTCGCGATGCGCGTATCTCTGCGCTTGCGGTCGTCGAATGCAATACGGTGAATGCAATACGGCCGGCGGCACGTCACGTAATCGCAACGCACCACCGGCCGCCGGGACGGATCAACGAAGAATCGCTACTGATGCTGCTGCAGATACTGCCTGACGTCGTTCAACGTCACGCGTCCCGTATGCGCGGTGTCGATCTCGTCAAAGTGCTTCGCGATATAGCCGAGCCCATTGCTTTGAGCCTGCGCCTTGGTGATCGCGGAGCCGTCGCTCAGGACCGAGTTCGCGCCCAGCCTGCTCTCCATCCGCTGCTGGGCCTGCTGTTGCAGCGTCGAGCCGGTCGTCGGCGTGACAGCCGCGACACGGTTGCGAGGAAAGAACGGACCGTCCACGCCGCGGCCGCCCTGGGGCAGCGTGACCGGCGCCACGTCCTGCGGCGGTAACGCGTGCGCACTGCCGGCGACGACACCGAAGACGATCAATGCAAGCGTACGTCGCAACATATCGATTGGAGACATGATCATTCGCCATAAATAGGTAAACGGAGGGCTCCCCTCGCGGAGAACCCGCTATCGATCATCAGGGCGCGGCCGCGGCGACCGCCTCGCTCGTCGGCGTACCGGCCGGCGCTTCGTCGGACCACGGCTGCGGCAGTGTCGCGAGCCTGAGGGCGCCCGGAATCGGCGTGCCCTGATAGAAGTTCGCGAGGTCCGCTTTCATTTGCGGGCGCGCAACGTCATCCAGATAGATCATGTGGCCGCCCTGGAAGAAGTTCACCTGCAGATTCGGATTGAGCCCGTGCACCGTCTTGAGCCGCGCGAGCTGCTTCTCGGTATTGAAGAACGGCGTGGCGAGATCGTGGAAGCCGTTCTCCGAGAGCACCTTGAGCTGCGGATTCAGCGTGAGCGCGCCGAGCAGATCCGGAATCGTGTCGGGCAACGGCTGGCCGCCATGCGAGAAATCCCATACCTCGATGATGCTGTCGTTCAACGGCATGTACGTCGCGTTCGGCGCCGTGTAGCCGAGGTAATCCGGCATTTGCGTGGCCAACGCATTCGTGAACGGCTCGGAGATCAGGATATCCGACGGATCGCCGTCGGACTGCAGCCGCGGGTCGGAGTTGGGCAGCGACACGCGTCCGTCGTAGCGGCCGATCGTCATGCCCGGAACCAGCGTGATGTTGAACGGATTCACGTTGAAGTAGCCCTGCATCGCCTGCAGCGTCAGGCCGGACTCCGCATCCCAGATCTGCTCCGTCCACGTCGGCGGGAAATTCGGCGGCCCGGCGAAATCGGGGGCACCGAGCTGGGCCAGCGTCCAGTACAGCGAATAGTTCTTGAACCAGTTGTAGTTGGCCGTCACGAACGCTTCGCTGCGCAGCGCATAGAGAGGCAGATTCACGGGCGCGGGCGACACCTGGTTGTAGTAGGCCGCCACCGCCGCGTAGCCCGGCATATAGCCGCTCAGCGTATCGGTCTCGAGCGCGAGTTGCGCGGTCGATCCGGTGATGGCCACCGCCTCGATCGCATCGGCGAAGTAGTTCAGGATCGACGACTGCAGCACGATGCCCGTCAGATGCACACCGGCCGATTCGAGCGCGAGCGCGAGGATGTCGGTGCGAGGCGTGCCGTACGATTCGCCGTACAGATAGATCGGCGAACTGCTGCGCGCGTTGACGTCGAGGTAGCGGACGATGAAGTCGCGCATGATGTTCGCGTCCGCATCGGTGTTCCAGTAGGTCTGGTTCGTGTTCGGCAGGATCGCTTCGGAGAGGCCCGTTCCCGGTGGGTCGATGAACACGAGGTCCGTCGTGTCGATCAGGCTTTCGGTGTTGTTCACCAGCGGGAAGTTCGGCCAGCTCGTGCCGTTCAGCAGCGGGTCGGTGGTGGCGACGCGCGTCGGCGCAAACGACCCGAGGCGCAGCCAGATCGACGAGGAGCCGGGCCCGCCGTTATAGACGAACGTGACGGGCCGCGGCGCGCCGTTGGTGGACGGCGCGGTGTAGGCCACGTAGGACATCGTGGCTTCGGGCGCGCCGCTCTTCAGATCCATCGCGGTCAGGTGGCCGGTGGTGGTCGTATAGTTGACGGTGCTGTTGCCCGAGGTCCACTGGTAATGCATGGTCGCCGCTTTTTCCGCCACCTGCGCGGCGGCAAGACCGGCGCTCGCGGTCGTCGAATAGGCGATGGGATCGGTGTAGGGCTGATTGGCCGCGGGCGACTGAGGCGACTGTGCCTGATTGGCGACCTGCGCCATGCTGGTCGGCACCACCGAGGCCGATGAACCGCCGTCCGCGCCGCCGCATCCCGCAAGGATCACGACGACGAGTGCCAGCGCGCCTGGCGCGGCTATCCGGCTGAGACGGCGGATCTGACCGTCGCCGGTACTTCTCCTGTCTGGTTTCATCTCATTCCCTGTTGACTGGTTGAGGAACGCTGCATAAAGGCCGCTTTTCGCCGGTCGCGCGCGTTGAAGATCGAACAACCCGCGCCGCGCTCGAGGGCACGCAGCGGTTGCATTGACTTTTTCCAGAATGCCGTAATTCAAATTGCCTGCATTAATATTTCTATATGCTTTCTGTCCAGTGATTATTGAATGGACAAAGGAATTCCCTGTCGATTTATGCCGACATTTCAAGGTAAATTTTGAGAATTAATATTTCCGATGCTTACAGCAAAATGAAAATAGGATGCGAAATAAGGTTTTGTCAAGGATGAACGATTGATTATGCGATTCGAAGGAATCAGAGACGCAGCGGCTAAGGCGCATCCTTGCGTTGCAGCATGAGCGGGGTTCCCTGCGGCATATCCGGCGGGACTGGAGTGAGCTGTTTATTTATCCGCGCTGCATTAAATAGGGAATTGGATTGGCGTTTTTATATGGATGTTGAATTCGGAATTATTTTCGCCGGACATTCAAATGGGAGTGGTAATTTTAACCGGTAAAATTAATGCGGGTAAAAAGATGAAGAGGGACGCTTCGGCTCGAAGCGATAGTCAACTCACGTTGAAATGGACCCGGATGTCTTGCTGGGTTTCAGCCGGATGGCCGTTTTGTAGCGCTGGAAAGAAACGCCAGCCTCGCAGAGTCTCGACAAGAATCTGATTCAGACGCGGATACGGCGTCGGCTTGATGAGTTCGACAGCGACGGAGCCATCGGTATGAATGATGAGATGGACCACCGCGACTGTCCGGTAGGCTTGTTCGCGCAAGTCGTCGGGGACGGACGGCAACGGCTGCGAGATCGCGCGCGCCGGCGAATTGCCGGACGTCGATGCCGCGGCTGCCTGCTCCGCGGCTGCGTCACGGGAATCCGATGATGATGATGGGCGCGCGTCGGCCGTCGCTGTTTGAGCATGCGAGCTGGTCCCGGCGTCGGTCGCCGGGGAGGGCTCCGGCGCGTGAGCTATCGACGGGGCGTGCGGCACCGGCATTGGCGTATGAGCCGGCGCCGGTCGGGTGCGCGCAGGTTTGAGCAACGGCTGTTTCGCAGGCAAGGCTTCGCGTGCCGCCCCGGTGGCGACGGCCGGTGGAGAGCCTGTTGTCGCGGCCGGCCGTGTCGAAGCCGGATCCGGCATTTCGACGACGCTCATCTCCAGCGGCTGTTCAGGCTTGCGTTCGGGGACTGACGTTGCCTCGAGGCCGCGTCCCAGCACGACAAGAAAAATCCCCCATGCCACTGTGCCTAGCGTGGCGGCAATCGTGATTCTCGCTCCCCGGTTGTCACCCACGTCGACAAGACGCCGCCCGGCTCTATTCACGATGGACCGCAACGAGAAAATGCTCTGCTCCCGCGCGCCGGGCGGCCAGCATCGCCTGCACGACCACGCCATGTCCCGCCGCATCATCGGCGGCGATGATGACGTCGTGGTCCGGGCGCAAGGTGCGCCTGATCGCCGGCTCGACCTGATCGAGGCGAACGGCTTCGTGGTTGACGAAGATTCCGTTGCTCCGGTCGATGCTCACGGTCGGCGGTCCTTCCGTGGACATCTGCTGCGCGTGACCCGACGGCAGGTTCACCCGCACGGCGTCGAGCCGCTGCATCGCGAGCGATGCGAGCATGAACGTCGCCAGCAGAAAGAACATCACGTCGATCATCGGAATGATTTCGATGCGGCCACGCCTTGCGGCTCGCGAGCGGCGAAACTTCACGACGCGACACCTTGCCCTTCGGCCGCGAGGCGGATCTCGCTGAGACGCTCGTTCGCGAACGACTCGAGTTCGTCCATCAGCCGTTCGAGGCGCCGAGAGAAGTAATTGAACGCGAACAGCGAGAACAACGCGACGACGAGGCCGACGGCGGTCGCCACCAGCGACTGGGCGACGCCGCCCGTCACGCCGCCCGGATTGACGAGACCGTTTCCGCCGAATAGCCGGAACGAATGCATCATGCCGACGATCGTGCCCAGCAAGCCGAGCAGCGGTGCGGCGGTCACGATCGTTTCAAGGACCCAGAAGCCCTTGCTCATGTCGCGTTCGATCGTCGCCGCGACTGCTTCGGTCTTCGCCTCGCGATACCAGATGGGCGCCGCGGGACGATCCGCCAGCGGCACGCTCAGACGTCGGAAAACATGGCGTGGCGGCAACAGATCGAGGTCCCCGGCAAGCGGACGGGCATGCACGCCGCCGTCGGTCGCAGGCCGTGTAGCCGTAGCAGGCGTGCGCGCGAAGCGCAGAAAAACATACGCGCGGTCGATCACGATCGTAATCGCGAGGACAGCGAGCACGCTGAGCGGAAAGATCACCCATCCGCCGAGCTGTACCGCGCCCGCAAAAGTCGTCCAGTCGTTCATGTCGGCATGTCCCCGTCAGGCATCAGAAGCTTCTGGTAATGCCCGCATATACGGCGATGCGCGGCCCGTACTGGGGCGCCCCCACGCCGATGCCCGAACCGTCGCGCAACTCATAGACGCGATTGAATGCATTGATCAGCAGCAGGCGGCCGTCGAACTTGCCGAGCAGCGGGTTGTTGAAGTTGAAGTGATGGATGACGCCGAGATTCACCTGGGTGTACCACGGCAGGCGATCGGTATTCGCGAAGCCGCTGCGCAGGCCGCTGCCCACGATGCTGTCGACGGTGAAGGTCGTCTGGCCGAACGTATAGGTGCCGCCGATCGATGCCGATACGCGTTGATCGTGATCGAGATACACCCAGTGGTTCGAGATGTAGGCGAGCTCATCGGCGTCGAAGTTGAACTGCGCCGAGTTGATGTTTTTGCCCTGGGCGCGGCTGAGCGCGACGTTCGCATAGGCGGAAACGTTGCCCTGCCGGTAGTTCGTCGTGAGCTCGACGCCATACACGCGGCCGTACTGGTAGTTGAACGGCGTGAAGATCAGCGCGGTGCCGAACTGGCCTTCATCGAGCAGATTGGTCGACTTCTTGTAGTAGGCGTCGAGGCCGACGCTGAGGGCCGGCGTTATCTGCTGCGTGATACCGAGGTCGAAATAATGGCTGCGCTCGGGTTGCACCGGGTCGTTCTGTCCGTTCACCTGAGCGGTGGTGCCCGCAAAGCGCGCGATGTCGGCGTTCGACACGAGCTCGAACGCCGGCGGCGTGAAGTAGCGGGCGTAACCCGCGTGGACCGTCGTCGACGGCGTCAGCGCATACACGACGCCGACGCGCGGGCTCAACTGGCTGGCGCTGACGTACTCGTCCATCTTGTCGTAGCGCAGGCCGTAGTTGATCGTCAGCTTGCTGGTGGCCTTCCATTCGTCCTGCACGTAGGCACTGTATAGATAGCCGGTTTTCGAACTCGCATCCGGGATGTTGAGCGGTTGATCGGAGGACTGGTTGCCGTTTTCGTCGACGGGGAAGACGGTGAGATCGTTGTCGAAGACCGCATGTTCCTGCTGCGCGAACACGCCCGCGCGAATCGTGTGTTTATCGTTGAGACGGTACGTGGTGTCGAATTGCAGCCCGTTCGCGGTATCGCTATGGAAGTCCTTCGATGCGACGCCGTTGAACAGCAGATCGCCGATAGGGTCGGGGTTGAATTGCGTGCGCGAATAGCGGGTCACGAAAGCCAGTTGGTAGTCGAGCGCGCCGCCGTTGGTGCCTTGCAGCGCGATCGCGGCAAACTGGTTCAGCTCCGATTGCGTTTCGTTGAGCTGGCTCGAATCGAAACTGTTCACGCCGTTGAGCGCGAACGACGGCGTCAGGCCGGGCGTATTCGGAATCTGGAACTGGTTGCTCGCGACGCCGAACATCACGCTCACGCGCGTCAGCGGGTTGATGATGTACGACATGTAGCCGAACGCGTTCCCCTCGCGCGTGTGATCGTGCAATGGGCTAGCGCTCGAGGTCGGGTTTTCGATACCGAGATTGTTCTCGCCGATCGCGCCGCTGAAGTAGTAGCTGAACGGCCCCCGGCTGCCGAAGACGTCGCCGCTCGTGCGGATGGTCTGATGGCTGCCGCCGAACACGTCGATCGAACCGCCGCTGCCGTCGTCGCCCGTTTTCGTGCGGATGTCGACGATGCCAGCAGTCCGGTAGCCATATTGCGCGGGCAGCGCGCCGGTCAGCAGATTCATCTGGTCGATGATGCGCGTGTCCAGCGATTGCCCGAAACCGCTGATCGGCTCGGGAATGATGATGCCGTTGATGCGGTACTGCAGATTGGCATGATCGCCGCGTACGTGCAGTTGACCGAAAGAATCGCTGGCGACGCCGGGCGCCTGCAACAGGACCTGATTGAGCGGCGTGTTCTGGCCGGCCGGCAGATCGCTGATGTCGCTTTGACTGAAGCGATAGACGCTGCTGCCTGTTTCGGGCAGCAGATCGTTGCGCGCGCGGTTCAGGCGCTGGGCATTGACCTGCACGTCGAGCGTATCGCTCTTTGCCAGCACGATCGACACCGGGTTTTGCTGGGCCGGCGTGATCGTCGCGATACTGCTGCCACTGGCGAAACCGGGGGCGCTCACGACGATCGCATACGACCCCGGGTCGACGTGGGCGAGCGTGAAATGACCGTTGGCATCGGTTTGCACCGTTGCCATGGCTTTACCGCTGGCGTTCTGCAGCGTGACAGTCGCGTTGCCGACGGGCTTACCCGAACTGTCGGCGACCATGCCGGTTACCGAGCTGTCGTCCGACGCGTATGCGCGAGCCGCGAGCGCGAACAGTAGCAGCGCAGCCAGGGTGATGCGGTGGCGAGTTCTCATCTTGTCAGTTATGTGTGAAGTAGGCGGATGGTCATGTCGTCCACTCGACACGTGGACGATGTCACGCTGGAACAAAGCATCGGCGGCGTGCTATTGCCGTTGCGGCAATACACAGGCGCGGCACCCGACAGCGGCACTCGGGCACCGGCTGAGAATGTTATATCATAACGTTTGAAAAACAAACGTTCCGCTGCTTTTTATCTTTTTGAAAGGTGTCGAGGCACCTCTGCAACAATAAAAAAACCGCCGGCAAACGCCGGCGGTGTCTGTAGCTTTGCCTTACCTCTGCCGTTGTCTCTACTTCTTTTCGGCGCTACCTTCCAGCGCCCATTCGCCGTCACGCAGGCGGCACAGAACGCCTTCCTCGTTCAGCGCCTCCAGTTCGAGCGCGATTTCCCGGCCGTCCTGGCTGCCGAGCGCAATCATCAGTTCCATGAAGAACAGCGGGGCCGCCGCCAACGCGTCGCGCACGCTGCCGAAACGCTTCTCTCCGGAGGGCCTGGCGAAGCGCGGCGCGAAGGCTCGCCGGGTTTCGACCGTCTCGGGGCGGCCGTACGGGGCCGTCAGATCGAAACCCACCTTCGCAATGCTGCCGTGATCTCCGGCCGTCGGATCCATGTAGAACGGTGCAAAGCCCTCTAGCACGACGATGTCCCGGTCGCTGCGAAAGCGCGTCGACATCGCCCATTCGACCTGTTCGTTCGAGAACACGTCGACGTCGTCGTCGACGATGTAGATGTACTTGAGTCGCGGAATCGACGCCAGCGCCGAAATCGCGAGCCGCGCCTGACCGGGCGTGCCGCGCCTGAGCGCAACGCGCGCGCTTTGGCGGCCGTTGGTGCCCGGCACCGCGCAAACCGCGGTCGGCTCGATATTCGCCGCGCGCAACAGACGCCACATCTGCAATTCCGAATTGAGGCCGCCGAGATTCGCCGATTCGGTCCAGCTCAGATGACGGCCGCTGTGGCGCACGGTCTGGTGCAGCACGTCCTTGCGCATCGTGATCGCCGTGACGTGGAATACCGGATCCATATGCACCGGGCCGTAGTAGCCGTAGAACTCGCCATAGGGGCCTTCCTTCTCGCGATACCCCAGTTCGTCGAAATAGCCTTCGACGATCATTTCGGCATCGGCCGGCGCGAGCACGCCGTTGGTCAGTCCGCGCACCATCGGTACGGGCTCGCCGCGCAGCGTGCCGACGAGGCCGAACTCATCGACCGGAATTCTCAAACCGGCAGCCAGGTAGTCGAGCGGATGCGAGCCGATCGCGAAACTCGCCGGCAGCTTTTCGCCGCGCTCCACGCAGGAGAGGTAGACGCGTTTCAGATCGGACGGTTGGGACAGATTCGCGCGCATCGTGTTCCTGCTGCGGAACATCAGCCGCCGGCAGCCGACGTTGGTTCGCCCGGTGGCCGGGTCCACGCTATAGTCGATGCCCGAAGAGATATAGGGCGCGCCGTCATACTCGTGCTGAAGATGGAACGGCAGCTTCAGCAGATCGATCTCGTCGCCGGTCCTGACGACCTGATGCACGGGCGCGCTTGCCGAGCCGACCTCGACGACCTTCTGCGGATTGGCCATGCGCCGCGTGTATTCGTCGATGACCTCGCTTTCGTCGACGCCGAACGCCATCGCGAGCCGCTTGCGGCTGCCGGAAACGGCCGCGATCATTTCGAACTTCTCGTCGCCGACCTGCCTGAAAAGGGAGGCCTTCGGGGTTTCGTCGATGCGTGCGCTGAGGTCGGCGAGCGAAACGGGCTCGTCGTGAATTGCGACTTCGCCGGCTTCAATCAGCTTTTCGACAAAGCGGCGCAGGCGGAATTTGTCGAAGTCGAATTGCGGAATGTCGTTGCTCATTACTCGTCCCTGGTTGAGTGATCTTTCTGCTTGAGCATTTCGTTCGAGGAATTGATGGTCGCGTGCAGGTTCTGCGCGAAGTCCACCGCGCCGCGAATGGGCATGTCCGGCGCCGAGCGCAGATATTCCTTGACGCCCAGCAGCGCTGCGCGCGGCATCTTCAGCATTGTCGCCGTCAGCGTTTCGCAGGCTGCTTCGAGCCCGGCGTCGGGCACGACTTCGCTGGCGAGGCCATAGGTTCGGGCCGCCGCCGCATCGATCTCGCGGGTCGAATAGACGAGATAGGCGAGTTCCTTGGCCGGCATGCGATCGATCAGCGCCGACATCACCATCGTCGGCAGGATGTTGTGGGCCATCTCGGGAATCTGGAACGTCGCGCTGCTCGCCGCCAGCGTGATGTCGCACAGCCCCGCGATCGCGCAGCCGAAGCCGTGCGCGCGGCCGCGGACCACGCCGATCACCGGCACCGGCGTCGCGCGGAACGCGTCGTAGCAGCGGAAGATGACCTCGGTCTTGCGGCGCCGCTCGAGTGCCTGCGGTTGAACGCCGCTACGTTTGCCCATCGACATGCGGCCGCCGCAGAAATCGCCGCCGGCCCCACGCAGCACGATCAGGTCCGCTTCGTCCGCCGCCGCATCGAGCAGGTCGGCCAGTTCGCGGGCCATCTCGTCGGAGACGGCGTTGCCGTGCTCCTCGTTGTCGATGATCAACTTCAGGCAACGTCCATGCAGTTGTCGAATGATTCCGCCGCTCATCAATGTGCTCCAGCCAGGTCGATGTTTTTCCGGTGCTCGCGCGCATCCTGGATCGCTTTCCATACTCGCTCGGGGGTCGCCGGCATCTCGATATGGGTGACGCCGAACCCGGCCAGCGCGTCGACGATCGCGTTGATGACCACGCCCAGCGCCGGCGTCGTGCCGCCTTCTCCGCCGGCGCGCACGCCGAGCGGATTGGTGGGGGACGGCGTCTCGCTGATCTCGGTGATGAAGTCCGGCAGATCGGACGCGCGCGGGATCGCGTAGTCCATGAACGAGCCTGTCAGCAACTGTCCGCTGCTGTCTTCGTAATAGCAGCGTTCGAGCAGCGCCTGACCCACGCCCTGAGCGATGCCGCCGTGGGCCTGGCCGTGCAGGATCAGCGGATTGATCGCCTGGCCCACGTCATCGACGGCGACGTAGTCGACGAGTTCGACCGTTCCCGTGTCGGGGTCGACCTCGACCTCGCAGACGTGGCTGCCGAACGGGTAGCCCGCCACCTGCACGGTCTCGTCGGACACCGCGGAAAACGGTCCGCGCAGCTCGTCGGGCAGCGAACTGCCGGGCGCATTCGCCGCGGCGGCAATCTCGAAGATGTCGAAACTCCGCGACCTGTCGGGGCTGCCGAAGCGCCCGTTCCCGAAGCTCACGGCCGCCGGATCGTTCAGATCGAGCAGATGGGCGGCGATGCGCGTGGCCCTGGCAAGCAATGCCTCGCTTGCCTTGCCGATCACGATGCCGGCCAGACGCATCGAGCGGCCGGACTGGGACCCGCCGCCGGCCTGCACGATGTCCGTGTCGCCGGTGATGATGCGGACCTGTTCGATCGGGACCTTGAACCATTCGGTAATCAGTTGGGCAAAGCTCGTCTCGTGACCTTGGCCGCTCGACAGCGTGCCGATCACGACATCGACGCTTCCGTCCGGCTGCACCGTGACTTCGGCGCGCTCGCGCGGCATGCCGGAAGTGATTTCGACGTAGTTCGCCACGCCGATGCCGCGGCATTTCCCGCGGCGGCGTGCTTCGGCCCGGCGGGCCGGGAACGTGCTCCATTTGCCGAGTTCGAGCGCCCGCTCCATGACCTGCGGATAAGCGCCGCTGTCGTAGGTCAGGCCGAGCGGATTCGCGTAGGGGAACCGGTCGGGCTGGATCAGATTGCGCTGGCGCAGCGCGACCCGGTCGAAGCCGTGTTCACGCGCCGCCATGTCGATCAGCCGTTCGATGACGAACATCGCTTCGGGACGTCCGGCACTGCGGTAGGAATTCGTCGACGGAGTATTGCTGTTGACCGCCCGCCCGCGGAAGCTGGCGCTCGGTATGTCATACACGCTGCTCATCAGGCCGATGCCCTTCGTCAGCGGGACGAACGACACCGTGTGGGCGCCGACGTTGCTGAGGTTGGAGCCTCGCAGCGCGAGGAAGCGTCCGTCTTCGTCGAGTGCGATCTCCGCCTCGACATACAGATCGCGCCCCTGATAGTCGCTCAGGAAAGCTTCCTGGCGCTCGCAGTTCCAGTGCACCGGACGCCCGACGCGCCGCGACGCCCAGGCGATCACCGCGAACTCCGGATAAAAGGCGTTGCGGGTGCCGAAATTGCCGCCGACGTCGCGCGCGACCACCCGCACCATCGGCTCCTCGATACCGAGGATATGGGCCAGCTCGCGCTTCTGGCGGACCACGTTGCCGCTGCCGGCGAAGAGCGTATAGCGGCCGGTTTGCGCATCGTAACTGCCGGTGGCGGCGCGCGGTTCCATCGGCACGCCGGTCAATCGTTGAATCCATGTCCTGATCGAAGTGACATGGGCGGCGCGGGCGAAGGCGGCCTCCGTCGCTTCGACGTCGCCGATCCGGGCATCGAGCGCGACATTGGCATGCTCGTCCCACACGCGCGGCGCGTCCGGCGCGGCGGCCGCAACCGTGCCGGTCACCGCGGGCAGCGCCTCGTAGTCGATACCGACGACCTCGGCGGCATCTTTCGCAATCGCCACCGTCTCCGCGATGACGACGGCCACGGCCTCGCCGACGAAGCGCGCGCGGTCCGCCGGCAGCGGCAGGTGCGGGGAGATGAACTTGTCCGAACCGTCGGTGTTGGTGAGCTGGACGTCGGCGTGGTGTCCGAGCACAGGCCGGTGCGGCAGCGACTTTAGCCCGTCCGCCTCGACATCCTTGCCGGTCAGAACGGCGATCACGCCGTCGAGCGCCAGTGCGGCCGACGGGTCGATCGACACGATCTTCGCGTGCGCATGAGGCGACCGGACGAAATACGCGTGCGCCTCGCCGGGCAGGCGGACATCGTTGCTGAAGCAGCCGCGGCCTTGAACCAGACGCAGGTCTTCACGGCGTTGCACCGGCTGGCCGATACCGTCCCGGATGGGTCGAGACTGGCTCAAGATAGACCTCTGCTTGCCTGAATCCGCGCGTCCTGGCGAGTGCTCGGCGGCTGCCGGCTGCACATCATCAGCAGCACGGCGACCATTGCAAGCAACATCGGCACGGCGGCGCAATAGAAGATGGAGGTGAGCGACCAGTGGCTTCCGATCATCCGGCCGCCGAGAAAAGGCCCCACGACCGACAACAGGCGGGCGACGCCGAATGCCCAGCTCGACCCGGTTGCGCGGATACGGGTCGGATAAAGCGTGGCGGACAGTGCGCCGAGCGTCATCTGCGAGCCGATCACGGCGAAGCCGCCGATGAAGATCGTGACCATCAGGCCGGCCTGCGAAGCCCCGGCCTGGCTGATCATCGCGATGCCGGCGCAGCCGATCGCGAAGACCGCCGCGAGCACTTTGTAGTAGCCGAACCGGTCCGCGAAGATGCCCATCAGCGCGATGCCGACGAAGCCGCCGAATTGCAGCATCGTGGCGGTGCGCAATGCCTGCGGGACAGGCAGGCCGGTCTGGATCACCAGCGACGGCAGCCAGTTGTTCATGAAGTTCAGCACGACGAGGTTCATGAACAGGCACGTCCACAGCAGCAGCGTGATCCGGGCGCGGTTCTCCGTGAACAGCTCGCGCACATGCGAGAACGTGCCATTCCTTCCGGTGTCACGGCCGGTCGTCAGCATCATGAAACGCGCGTCCGGCGGCAGCGTCACCGACGGCGCTATCTTGCGCATGATCGCCGCGATGCGCAGGTTTTCGTTACGCAGCGTGAGGAAGCGGATCGATTCGGGCATCCACACGAGCAGTGCGAGGCCGAGCAGCAGCGGCAGCACGGCGCCCACATAGAACACGGAGGCCCAGCCGAAACGCGGCACGATATGAATGGAGAGAAAACCGCCCGAGGCCGCGCCCACCGCGTAGCCGCAGGTCATCAGCGTGACCATCTTCGCGCGGTGTCGCAGCGGCGCATATTCGTTGCAGAGCACGACCACCAGCGGAATGACGGAGCCGAGCATGAGACCGATGCCGAAACGCAGCACCGCGAGTTCGGCAATGTTCGTGGCCTGGGCGAGCAGAAAGGAGAACGCCGCAAAGCACAGCACGGTGAAAAGCAGCGTCTTGACGCGGCCGAAGCGGTCACCGAATGGACCGATGACGATACTGCCGAGGCCCACGCCGAATACCCCGGCGCTGAACACCGGACCGAGCGCGCCCGCACCCAGATGCCAGGCGGTCTTGAGCGCGGGCGCCACATACCCAATCATCTGATTGTCGAATCCGTCGAGCATCAGCGTGATTGCACCCAGCAGCGCAACGCGTATCTGCAACCAGCTGATTTTCTGATTGTCGATGATCTCGACGACGTTGATTGGTTCAGCCATGCCGTGTCTCCTTTCGCCGCATTGCCATGCTCGCGTCCTGTCGGCTTTATACGTTTGCCGTGACTCACTGTCGGCGACAGATCTTCACAGCTTACCTTGCATCTATTTTATTCGCTAAGCGAATTATGATGCGCATTGCAAATTTTAAGACCGTGCCGGAGGGCTGTCAACGCAAAAACGGCTCTCTTGCATTTCACGGGCGCGACGGGCGTCGAGGCGCGGGTATGCATGTCCGTTGACAATGAATTCGGCGACATCTTAATATTTGCAGTGCGTTATTATATTTGCAATGCAAATTACTGGAGACGGTCAATGAAGGTACCGAGCGTGGTGATACAGGACCTCGTGATGGCGAATCACATCCTCGCCAACGAAAACATCGTGGATGCATACGGTCACGTCAGTGTCCGGCACCCGGACGATCCACGGCGATTCCTGCTCTCGTGCTCGCGCAGCCCGGAGTTCGTGGAAGCCGACGATATTCTGGAATTCGGCCTCGATGGAGAGCCGATCGTACGCGGCGGCAAGAAGCCGTATCTCGAACGGTTCATTCACGCGGGCGTCTACGCCGCACGGCCCGACGTGAATGCGGTCATTCACAGCCATGCCGCCGACGTGCTGCCTTTCACGATCAGTCCCCGGCCACTGCAGCCGGTGCTCAACACCGCGTCCGGCATCGGTGAAAACGTGCCGGTCTGGGACATCCGCGACAACTTCGGCGATACGAACATCCTCGTCGAAAGCATCGAGCAGGCGGGCGACCTCGCACGCACGCTGGCCGGCAACAGCGTCACGCTGATGCGCGGGCACGGCTTCACGGCCGTCGGACGCACCCTGATCGAAGCGGTGAAGCTGGCAATCTACCTTCCGCTCAATGCGCGGGTCATGCAGGCGGCCATTGCTCTCGGCGGGGAGATCAAGCCGTTGTCGCCGGGGGAAATCGCGATTCGCCACAAGACGCCGATCGATTCACCGGCCTACACCCGCGCGTGGGAATACTGGACCAATCGCGTCAAGTACGCCCGCGCGGCGACCTGCGGCTGCTGTAACGGCAATCAGGATGCCGGCGACGGGCAGGGACAGTAAGCGATGCGGAGAGAATGGATCGAACTGCCGAAGTCGGGCGATTGGCGCATGGATGCTTACCGCGTCGCGCCGGACGGCGATGCGGCGCGGCCGACGGTCATCGTGCTGCACGAGATCTTCGGCGTGAACGGGTCGATGCGCGACGTTGCCGAAATGCTCGCGCACGAAGGCTTCGAGGTGCTCATTCCGGATTTGTTCTGGCGCGCCGCGCCGCGCATCTCGCTCGGCTACGTCGAGCCGGACCGCACGCGGGCCGGCGAGCTGCTGCGCCATTTCGACACCGATCTGGGGCTGACCGATATCGGCCGGCTCGTCGCGTGGCTGAAGCAGCGCGACGGTGCCGGACACCGTGTCGCCGCGATCGGCTTTTGCATCGGCGGCAAACTCGCGACCCTGCTGGGTGCGCGGGGCGAGATCGACGCAGGCGTGTCGTTTTACGGCATCCAGTTGAACGATTACGTCGACGAGATCGCGAGTGCGAAATCGCGTCTGCTGCTTCATTTCGGCGGCCAGGATGCGCAGATCCCGCTTGATCTGGTCAACCGGATCGAAGCGGCGTCGAAGCCGAATCCGCTGGTCGACGTCCGTGTGTATCCCGAAGCGAAACACGGCTTCTTCAATCCAACGAGGGCCGACCGCTATCACGCACACGCGGCGCGGGAGGCAGGCACCCGCACGCTGGCCATGCTGCGCGAAGTTCTGGATCTGCCCACGGCGCCGTGATCGTCCGACTTCGAGGAATGACGTAAAAAGGGCGGCTCATCGAAGCCGCCCTTAAGACTCGGCGCGGAACAAGTTCAAGCGTTGGCGATACCGACCGCGCGCTTTGCCATCACGCCGACCAGATGCGCGCGATAGGCGGCGCCGGCGTGCATGTCGTCGTTCATGAGGTCGACTGGCGTGTCGATACCGTCGAGCGCGGACGGGCTGAACGAATTTGCGAGTGCCTGTTCGAACGCGCGATGGCGGAATACACCGTCCTGGCCCGCGCCCGTCACGGCGACGCGTACGCCCGTTGCGGCCTTCGCGACGAACAGGCCGACCATTGCATAGCGCGATGCCGGGTTCGGGAATTTCACGTAGGCGGCGCGTTCGACGACGGGAAACCGGATCTCGGTGATCAGTTCGCCCTGTTCGAGCGCGGTGGTGAACATTCCCTGGAAATAGTCGTCCGCGGCGATATCGCGCCGGTCCGTTATGACGGTGGCGCCGAGCGCCAGCACGGCGGACGGATAACAGGCAGACGGATCGTTATTCGCCAGCGAGCCGCTGATGGTGCCGCGGTAACGCACCTGCCGGTCGCCGATATGGCCGGCGAGCCAGGCGAGCGCCGGAATCGCCTCGCGGACGATGGGCGAGGCCGCCACCGTTGCATGCGGGGTCATCGCGCCGATCACCAGCGTGTCGCCTTCGCGGCGGATGTAGGACATGCCCAGACCGCTCAGGTCCACGACGACGGACGGCTGGCTGAACCGCTGTTTCAACACGGGGATGTAGGTCATGCCGCCGGCCAGCGCCTTGGCCGCGTCATCGTCCGAAAGAATCCTGACCGCTTCTTCGAGCGTGGACGGCTTCACATAGTCGAAATCGTACATAGCCACCTCCCGCTATCCTGCAGTCCGCGCCGCGTCGGCATGCACGAGCGGCCACGCGGCCTCGATCGCCTTGACGATGTTGTGATACCCGGTGCAGCGGCACAGGTTGCCCTCCATCGCATGACGGATCTGCTCCGTCGTCAGGCCATCCGGATGGGTTTCGATCAGATTGATCGCGCTCATCATCATGCCGGGTGTGCAGAAGCCGCACTGCAGCGCGTGGTGCCGACGAAACATCTCCTGCATCGGATGCAACGTACCGTCGGGCGAGGTCAGCCCCTCGACGGTCCTGACGGCGGCGCCGTCGGCCTGAACGGCCAGGAACGTGCAGGACTTGACCGATTTGCCGTCTACCTCGACGGTGCAGCAGCCGCATTGACTGGTGTCGCAACCGACATGCGTGCCGGTCAGCCCCAGATGGTCGCGCAGCAGTTCGACCAGCAGTGTCCGGCCCTCCACCTCGGCCGATGACGGGAGTCCATTCACCGTCAGGGATATTCGATGCATGTGCTCCTCCGAAGTGCGACGCGATGGGGTGGCCATCGACTCGCCCCTCGCGCCGCTTAATTTGCAAAGCGGATAACAAAACGCATAGCAAATAGTATCGATTGGACGATGCCACGCTGTCAATCGGAAAGAGACAGGGAAAGAGACCGGTGGCGCACGCGCGTGATCGAAGCTCGCGCAACGAGTTGACAACGCTGCCGACGCTCCATAAACTTAGTGCGAATCACTATTCGCATAGCGAATATAAGGGTGTTGCGCAAGACGTTGCGCACAGCGGGAAGCCGATGCAATGCAACCACGAATCAAATACACATGACAGTCAAATCAGGCTTATTGGAATGCGAAGTTCTGGTCATCGGCGCCGGACCAGTCGGACTCGCACTGGCAGGGGATCTCGGCTGGCGCGGCCGGAAATGCATCGTGGTCGACCGCGGCGATGGGTCGGTGTTTCAACCGAAGATGGACCTGGTCGGCATCCGCACGATGGAGTTTTGTCGCCGCTGGGGGATTGTCGGCGACGTGGAGAGCAGCCCCTACGATCGCGACTATCCGCAGGACAACATCTATCTGACGACGCTGAACGGCTATGAACTGGGGCGCCAGGCGATGCCGTCGATGCGCGAGGAACTGCCGCCGCCCGAGAGCCCGCAGAAGCGCGAGCGTTGTCCGCAGAATATGTTCGATCCGATCCTGCGTAAATTCGCCGAATCCCAGGCGGGCGTGGAACTGTTGTACGGGCACGAGTACCTGTCGTTCGACGAGGATGGCGACGGCGTGACGGCGAAAGTCGTGCGGCACGCGGACAACCGCGAGTTCGGGATTCGTGCGCGCTATCTCGTCGGTTGCGACGGGGGCCGAAGCTCGGTGCGCGCGCAACTGGGCATCGGGATGAAGGGTCGGGGCTTGCTGACCTACACGACCAACGTCATTTTCCGCTGCCCCGAATTCAACAGCCTGCACGACAAGGCGCCGGGCTACCGGTATATGTTCGTCGACGCAAGCGGCGTGTGGGCGACCATCGTCGCGATCAACGGCAAGGATTGCTGGCGCATGTCGCTCGTCGGCAACGCGGACGAGCGCAAGCGCTATACGAACGACGAACTCAAGGGCTTCGCCTGCCGCGCGCTGGGCCGTCGGTTCGAGCCGGAGATACTGAGCGTGCTGAACTGGACGCGCGAGGAACTGGTCGCCGAGCAGTACGGGCGCGGACGAGTCTTCATCTGTGGCGATGCGTGCCATCTGACGTCGCCAACCGGCGGCCTCGGGATGAATACCGGCATCGGTGATGCAGTCGATCTGTCATGGAAACTCGATGCCGCGCTACAGGGGTGGGGCGGCCCGGTGCTGTTCGACTCGTATGGAATCGAGCGCAAGTCGATCGCCGAACGCATCACGCGCTTTTCGACCGGCAATCTCGAAACGATGAAGCGGGTAGGCAACTGCAACCGGCTCGAGGAAGACAGCGAGACCGGCGCGGCCGAGCGGCGCCAGGTCGGCCACGCGCTGAGCGAAGGCCTGAGGCGCGAATGGCTCTCGCTGAACATGCACCTCGGCAACCGCTATGTCGATTCGCCGGTTTGCGTCTATTCCGAGCATGAGGATCGCGAGCAGATCGCCGCCGAGTACGAAGACGGCATCAACTACCGGCCCACGACGCGTCCCGGCTGTCGTGCGCCCCATGCGTGGCTCGCCGACGGCCGCTCGACGCTCGATCTGTTCGGCCGCGGCTACGTGCTGCTGAGCTTCGCCCCCGACGATGACGTGGCGCGCCTTGCCGACGCGGCGCGCGAGGCCCGCGTGCCGGTCGCGTTCCATGCGATCGACGCACCGGCGGTGGCCGCTCTCTATGAAAAGCGTCACGTGCTGGTGCGTCCGGACGGACACGTCGCATGGCGCGGTGACGAACTCCCCGTCGATCTGATGGGGCTTCTGGCAACGATTTCTGGAAAGAAGGAATAACGATGAAACTGTTCCGTTTCGACGATGGCCGGATCGGCATGCAAACCGGCGACGCGAGCTTCGATATCACCGACGCCTTGGGTATCGACACGAAAATGTGGCCGCCGGTGCAGATGGTGCAGGTCATTCGCCGGTTCTGCGAATCGGCGCCGGCCGTGCTCGATCATCCGCAAACGCGCCGCATCGATCTGGCCGCCGTGCGTTTGCTCGTGCCGATCGAATGGCCGAACAAGCTGCTCGCGATGCCGGTCAACTACATGGCGCACGGCGCCGAAATGAACTCGCCCAACCGCGCCGACCTGAACGGGTTTTTCCTGAAGGCGAACTCGTCGCTATCGGGGCCGAACGACCCCGTCGTGCTGCCCGATCTGCCGGGTCGCGAAATCCATCACGAGTGCGAGCTCGGCATCGTGATCGGCAAGGGCGGCCGCCATATCCGCCGCGAGGATGCGTACGGGCATGTTTTCGGCTACGCGTGCCTGATCGACATGGTGGTGCGCGGCAAGGAAGAGCGTGTGATGCGTAAGTCGTACGACACGTTCTGCCCGTTCGGGCCGTGGATCGTCACCGCGGACGAAGTACCCGATCCGGGCAATCTGCAAACGAGGCTCTGGGTCAACGACGAACTGAGGCAGGACTCGAACACGAAGGATCTGATCGTCGACATCCCCGGCATGATCGAGCTGATTTCGCGCGCCGCCACGCTGTATTCCGGCGACATCATCGCGGCCGGCACGCCGGCCGGTGTCGGACCGGTCAAGCGCGGCGACCGCATGCGCATCGCCATCGATCACATCGGCGAAATGACGCTGGACGTCCGTTAAGCAACCGTTGCGGAGCAGGAGCTCGAGATGGATTTCAAAGGATCGGAGACGATCAAGGCGCCGCGTAGCCTTGTGTGGAAATGTTTGAACGACCCGGAAGTGCTGAAGAACTGCGTGCCTGGCTGTCAGTCGTTCACCGCGGCAGGCGAAGACGCGTTTCTGGCAACGGTCACGGTTTCGGTTGGCCCTGTAAAGGCCAATTTCAAGGGCAACCTGACGTTGTCCGACCGGGTCGAGCCGGAGAGATACCGGATCGTCGGCCAGGGCGAAGGCGGAATTGCCGGCTACGGCAAGATGAACGCAGAGGTGGCGTTGGCGGACGCCGGCGAAGAAACGGTGCTGTCGTACGTTGCGTATGCGGAGGTGGGCGGCAAGCTCGCGCAGATCGGCACGCGGCTCGTTTCGTCGGTGGCGAACAAACTGGCCGCCAGTTTCTTTCAGCGGTTCAACGACAACGTCAGCGCGCTCGCGGCACAGCAGTGAAGTAGCGTGACGTCGTGCTTCGAGACGCCCGCGCGGCTACCGCGCCCGATCATGTCGAGGTCGGGCGCGGTAGCCGGCGGTCATTTCATCGTATCCAGCGCCGATGCGAAGCGGGCCGCGAGCCGCTTCAATTCGTTGCCCACCTTGACGAGCGTCGCGTCGTCGAACACGAGGCTGATACCGCCCGCGCTCAGCGACAGCAGCACGTCGCCGTTCGACGACATCACCGGTACCGCCACCGCATTGATCTGCGCGTGAAGCGATCCCTTGTTGACGATGTAGCCGGTGCGCTTGTACTGGGCGATGGATTGCTTGATCTTCGGCAGCAGCGTGGTCCACTGCTTCTTCTCGATTTCCTGAAGCTCCTTGAAGACTTTTTCGCGCTCGTCTTCGGGCAGCCCGGCAAGGTAGGCCCAGCCGGTTGCCGACGACGACAGCGGCACGCGCGAGCCCACTTCCAGATCGCGCAGGATGATCTGCGAACCCTGCATGCGCTGCATGTAGACCATATAGTGCCCATCGCGCATGCCCAGAGAGACCGCGCACTGGTAGCGGCTCGCGAGCGCCTGCATGTCGTCCCGCGCCAGTTCGGCTATCGGCAGGCTGGCGATCGCTCCCTGCCCGAGGCCCAGCACCGAAATGCCGGGGCGCAACCTGCCGCCGCGGTCGGTCTGCACCAGATAACCCTCCTGGATCAGCGTGTAGCAAAGCCGCCAGACGGTCGGCTGCGCGAGGCCGGTCATCCGCGCGATATCCGCGGTGCCGAGCGCCGGGGTCGCGCGAGTGAAGCAGCGCAGCACGTCGAGGCCTCGGGCCAGCGCGGTCACGAACTGACGATCTCTCTCCGGAGCGTCTTCGCGAGGCGTGCTGGCGGTCTTTTTTCTGGGTGTTTTTCGTTCGGTCAATTTAGCGATCCTCTTGTGTGCGAAAACATGTCGACCGGCCGGCGCCGTCGGAACACGGAGCGCGGCCCGGTCGCCTCGTGTTTTCACGGCGAGGATAGCGTATTCGCAGAGTGAATTGAAGGGCATTCAGATTTCCTGCGTCCGTGATCGTTGCCCACTCGATGCGTGGCGAATTCGCTGAAACAAATTGACATGCCAGTTTGAACCTATATAATTTGCTGTACAGATTTCAATTTGCATAGCGAATTACAAGTCCGAAGTGATGCGAAATGGTGCTGGCGGGAATCTCGCGCGGCGCGATGGATCCGGATGACGTCCGTTCTTCGCATACAACCGAAAGGATGATTTCGATGTCGCAAACCGAGCATGCCGAAGTCGACTTCGATTCAGCGCAGGATCTGCCCGCATTGCACGCGCTGCTCGATCATGTCCAGATGAAGAACGGATGGGCCAAGCCCACGCCTTCGTTGTACCCCCAACCGAAGCAGGTGTTCGTGCCCGCGCATTGGCGTTATCGCGATGCGCGGGCTGCGTTGCATGCGGCAGGACGCCTCGTCGGCACCGAGTGGGCCGAACGCCGTAACCTGATCATGGCCAACCCGATTCCGGGCAACGACTATGCGACGGTACGCACGCTGGTCGGCGCGTATCAGATGATCAAGGGGCATGAATCGGCACGCAGCCACCGGCACACGCCGAACGCGATGCGCATCGTGCTCGAGGGCGCGCCGAACATGTACACGATCGTCGACGGCGTGAAGATCCCGATGGAAGCCGGAGACATCCTGCTGACGCCGAACGGCTGTTATCACGGCCACCTCAGCGAATCGGACCAGGAGGGTTACTGGATCGATTTTCTCGATGCGCCGCTGGTCCAGCATCTCGGTCCGATGTTCTTCGAGGTTCATCCTGACGCACTGGAGAAAAGCGAGCGCGTCGACGCGCGTTCGCCGATGCGGTTCGCGTACGCGGATTATCGACAGCGGCTCATCGAGTCGGCCGAGATTGCGCCGGGCGTGCGCAGCCTGAAGCTCGGGCCGCCGGAACTCGTGACGTTCGACCGCGTGGTGCTGCATCTGATGGCCGGCGCGCGGTGGCGCTGCGCGCGAACCACCGCCAACCGCATCTTCACGGTGATCGGGGGCCACGGTGTGACGCGCGTCGAGGGGCGTGAATTCCATTGGTGCACGGGCGACATGATTGCGCTCCCGGGCTGGTATGAGTACAGCATCGAAGCAAGCACCGATGCAATGCTGCTGCGGGTGTCGGACGAACCGCTGATGAGCATGCTTGACTGGTATCGAGTAGATTGAGCTGCCCGGTAATCGCGTTGCGCGTGAACGCGTGCATCGTTGTTGCGCTATTCAGCATTCGATATACGGATGATGAATAGCGGATGTGAAGAAGAAAACGTGCGCTATCGGAACGCACGCCGCCCGTCGTGGTGCGGAGAAATAAAAATATGGAGACTAAATTGGAAAAGAAGTGGACCCGGGCTGCCTGCGCGGCGGCGCTCGCCATTGCGTCGACCCATGCAAATGCCCAAAGCAGCGTAACGATATTCGGTTTGCTGGATGTAGGCGTGACTTACATCAGCAATATGGGCGGCCACTCGGCGTTGCAGTTCAAGGACGGGCAGAATTCCCCGAACATATGGGGCATTAGCGGAACCGAAGATCTCGGCAATGGATGGAAAACGATTTTCATGTTGCGTGACCAGATCGTTATCGGCACCGGTTCGATTCTCGCCGGTCAGGACCTCTGGTCGAAGACCGCGTATGTCGGCATGACAAACGATCGTTACGGTAGCGTGACGCTCGGTGAGCAGTACGACTTCATGCGCGACATGGTGGCGGATTCGCCCGCCGAAATCTCCGGACACCTTTATATGTATCCGGGGGGTATGTTCACGGGGCTCGCCATTCCGGGCAATCCGTCGGGCAGCTTCGACTGGAGCCGCCTGACCGGCACGCCGATCGCCAATTCGGTCAGGTATGAATCGCCGAGGTTCGGCGGTTTCCATTTCGGCGCGATGTATGGGTTCGGCAACGTCGCGGGCTCGATCGGCGCCGGCAATGCATCGAGCTTCTTTACCAGCTACCAGCGCGGCACTTTTTCGGCCGACGCCGCCTATACGACCACCAAGCATCTCGGCACGATGGGCGGCCCGGACGTCACGATTCGCAACGCGGCAGTCGGTTCGCGCTATACGTGGGGCCCGGTCTTCATGACGGCGCTGATCACGACGGTGCGCAACGTGGCGAACGGTGCGGCTGCCGCGGCCTACTCGACCGGCGCGATGTATCACCTCACCCCGATCTGGTCGTTCGGCCTGAGCTACATGTACCAGAAAGGCAACGGCCAACTGGAGAACCAGCACTCGAACGAGGTGGCCGGGATCGCCGACTATGCGCTGTCGAAACGCACGTCGGTCTATGCGATCGGTGCGTGGCAGCGTGCGAACGACGGAGCCCACGCGAACATCAACGGTCTGCTCGGTCCGACCGCGGCGTCGAGCGGGCCGAATCAGGCGCTGTTTCGCATCGGCCTGCATACACGTTTCTGAAATGGAAAGCCCATGAACGGCATGGCAGCGCGACGCATCGTCGTCGGTATTACTGGAGCATCGGGCGTCGCGTACGGGATCCGGGCGCTCGAAGTGCTCAGGCAGGCCGGTGTCGAGACGCATCTGATCCTCAGCAAGGCCGCCGAACTGACGATGACGTACGAGACGGATTTCAAGGCCGCGGACATACGGGAAATGGCGTCGGTCTGGTACGCATCCGGCGACATCGGCGCGGCGATTTCCTCGGGTTCTTTCCGGACGATGGGCATGCTGATCGCGCCCTGTTCGGTCAGGACCATGAGCGAAATAGCAACCGGCGTGACGAGCACGCTGATGAGTCGCGCGGCCGACGTCGTATTGAAGGAGCGGCGCCGGCTCGTGCTCGGCGTGCGCGAAACACCGCTGCATAGCGGCCATCTGCGCACATTGCTGCAACTGTCCGAGATGGGGGCGGTAGTCGCGCCGCTCGTGCCTGCGTTCTATTCGCGCCCGCGGTCACTGGAGGCAGTCGTGGACCATACGGTGGGACGCCTGCTCGATCTGTTCGATATCGAGACTGACATCGTGAAACGGTGGAAGCAGGAATAGGGCGGCGCAATGCATCGGGCTGAGCCGTGCATCCGGGACGTTCCCGGTGAACGCCGGGAGACGACATCTTCATGGACAGCGTCAATCTCGAAGTACTGAAGGCGAGCGTGCGCTGGATCGAATCCGGCCGCCGCGTGCTGCTCGTGACCGTGGTCAGGACGTGGGGCTCGTCGCCGCGTCCGGAAGGGGCGATGCTTGCGATCTGCGATGACGGATCGGTGGTCGGCTCGGTGTCCGGCGGCTGCATCGAGGACGACCTGATCGACCGCGTGCGGCGGCGCGGTATCGCGCAGACGCTTCCGGAAGCATTGAAGTACGGTATCTCGGCTGACGACGCGCATCGATTCGGATTGCCGTGCGGTGGCACGATCGAGCTCGTGGCGGAGCCGCTCACGCGCGCGAGCCGCATCGACGTTTTGTGCCGCCGCGTCGACGCGGGGCAGCTCGTCGCGCGCGCGCTCGACCTGGCGAGCGGCACGGCGAGCCTGCTGCCGGCGCACTCGACCGACGGTGTCGAGTTCGACGGGCACCGGCTACTGACCGTGCACGGTCCGCGCTACCGGATGCTCGTGATCGGCGCCGGTCAGCTCTCGCGCTATCTCTGCCAGATCGCGACCGGACTGGACTATCGGGTGACCGTCTGCGATCCGCGCGAGGCGTACACCGACACGTGGGACGTACCCGACGTGACGCTGGTGCGCACGATGCCGGACGACACGGTGCTCGAAATGAAACTCGACGAACGCTGCGCCGTGATCGCGCTCACTCACGATCCGAAGCTGGATGACCTCGCGTTGCTGGAGGCGCTTGGCACGCCCGCGTTTTACGTCGGCGCGTTGGGCTCGCGCCGGAACAACGCCGCGCGGCGCGAGCGGCTCGCAACCCATTTCAATCTCGGCAAAGCGGAACTGGCCCGGCTGCGCGGGCCAGTTGGCCTCTATATCGGCAGCCGCACGCCACCGGAAATTGCGGTATCGATACTTGCCGAGGTGACCGCGGTCAAGAACGGCGTGGCGCTGCCGGGCAGACTTCGGGTGGAGGGTGCGAAGGCTGCCCTCGATATCGCGGCAAACCGGCAGACGGGTTGCGCGGTGGTGGGGCAGCGCTAATCCGCATTACTGCGCGATAGGCCGGGTCACGTCCGTGCCGAACCAGTGCATCGAGATCTTTTTCAGCGTGCCGTCCTGCTTCAGTTCGGTCAGCGCATCATCGAGTGCTTTCGCGAACTTCGGGTTGTTCTGGCGGAACGGAATGCCCATTTCCTGATCGGCGCCCTTCAACACCGCGCCCGGACGCAGCGGCAACTGCGAGGTCTTGATGATGTACGGCAGCATCAGCCGGTCGTCGATCGTCGCATCGATACGTCTGGAGGCGAGATCGCGCAGCTTTTCAGGCGCGCCCGGATAAGTCAGCACGTTGATGCCCGGTACGGCGCGCGCCATCTGGTCATAGTTGGTGCCGAGCGTCACGCCGAGCTTCTTGTCGCCCTTGAATTCGTCCAGCGATTTGAACTCGCGCTTGTCGTCGGACCGCTGGATCAGTTGCGCGGCCGAGAACGTATAAGGCTGGCTGAAATCGAGAATCTGCTTGCGTTGCGGCGTAATCGTGACCTGATTGATGATCACGTCGAATTTGCCGCTTTGCAGCCCGGCGATAATGCCGCTCCATTCGGTCGGAATGAACTCCGGCTTCACGCCGAGCTTCGCCGCGACAGCCTTTGCGACGTCGACGTCGAAGCCTTCGAGCTGACCGTCCTTGTTGCGCGAGTCGAACGGAGGATAGGTGCCTTCCAGACCGATCTTCAGCACCCCCGTCTGCTTGACCGAGTCGAGCAGATCTTCGGCGTACGCCGCGACCGCGGTGAAGCCGAAGGCCGAGAGAGCCAGCGCGCTTATGAGCAGCTTCGAAATTTTCATTGAGTGTCTCCTCTGTGCTTGAGTGTCAGGCTGCGCAACGCAACGATTCCACGCTCATGGAATTGCTTCGGGTTGCTCGCGAAGATTGCCGGTTCGACGGCGCGTCTTCGCCGCATGATCCGCAACCCGTGCGTGTGGTGCGAAAGCACGGAACCCGCCGGGTTGCGGGCCACATCCTAGCACTCCAAAAGTCGGCTGTTCGATCTTTGTGCGAAAGTGGGCCGCGAGCTTTGCGCGAGAACTCACGCGCTCCCGTGTTTCATCGATGGATGAAAATCCGGCTTCGAAAAATCGCAGAACTCGCGCGTCAGGCTCGCGACATGCGAATAGAGCGGCTGTGGTCCGTCGTTGCGATAGACCGCGTAGTACCGCACTGCCGGCAGCACCGGCTGCGAATGCAATACCGTGAGTTCGCGTTGCCGGACGAAGTCCGCGAAATAAAGTGCCGGCAGATAGCTGACGCCGACTCCGGCAATCGTCAGCGAACACAGCGAGATCAGACTGTTGCCCGCAAACGCGCGCCGGATCGATACGTTGTTCGACTCGAACCAGCGTTCGTAGATCGCGTCGACGCCCGACGTGCCGGCCTGCATCAGGATCGGCCACGCGGCGATTTCGTCGAGCGACAGCGTGCGCGTTTCACTGACCAGCGACGGGCTCGCCATCCAGTCGAGATGGAGTTTGCGCAGCGGGATCGACGTGAAGCGCGGCGTTCTGATCGCGGTCGGCGCGATGATGAAGTCGATCTCGCCGGCGAATAGCCGCGAAGTCAGTTTCGTGCTGACGTCGATTTCAGGCTCGAACGACAGCGCCGGATACGCGAGCCGGATTTCGCGCACGAGACGCGGCAGAAACGTCAGCGCGATCAGCTCGGTAATGCCGATCCGGAAGCGCCGCACTTCCTCGACCTGCTTGCCCATCCGCTCGAGCAGCCGGTCGCGCGATTGCAGCATTTCCTCCGCGGTGTCGAGCAGGTCGCGGCCTTTCGGCGTCAGGCGGGGCGTGCGGTGGCTGCGGTCGAATAGCGGCGTCGAGAAGAACACTTCCAGTTCGTTGACGCGCTTCGAAATCGCGGACTGCGTCGTATGCAGGCGATCCGCGGCGGCGGCGAACGTGCCGAGCCGGGCCACCCAGTAGACCGCTTCGAGCTGCTTGAGCGTGATCACGGAGGTCGGAAGATCGTTGTGGGCGAGAAGACCGGGCATTCGCGCCGGTAGGGGATAACGCGCAGTATCGATGGCCGGAGGGTTTTCTGGCAAGCGGTATCACCCGAAGCAGGAATTTTTTTCATGGGTCGCAATGCCGATTACTCCGCGTTCGCCGCCGACGGCTTTGCCATACTGTGCCGATATCGCGTTGCACGGGACGCTAACCCGAGATTCAGCAACGCGGCATCCAATCGGCGAGATCGAGGCCATGTCGGGAAAAACCCTGTCGGAAAAGATTCTGTCGGCAAAATCGGGCCGCGACGTTCGCGCGGGCGACGTCGTGATCTGCGAGGTCGATTGCGCATTGGGCACCGACGGTTCGATTCCGATGGCGGTCGATTACTTCGACGCGATGGGCGGTGGCCGTGTACACGCGCCGCAGCGGCTGCTCTTCGCGCTCGATCACTACGCGCCGGCGCCGAGCCCGAAAGCGGCGTTGTTACAGGCGGGCATCCGGCGCTTCGCGAAAGAACAGGGTATACGCCTATTCGATATCGGCGAGGGGATCGGTCATCAGCTCGTCGTCGAAAAGGGCTTTGCCGCGCCAGGGCGTCTGCTCGTCGGCGCGGACAGCCATGCGGTCACGTATGGCGCGGCGAACTGCTTTGCGACCGGCATCGGTTCATCGGATCTGGCCGGTGTCATGAAGACCGGCAAGGTCTGGCTCAAGGTGCCGGCATCGATTCGCGTGAGGCTGCATGGCCGGCTTGCGCAAGGCGTCTATCCGAAGGATCTCGCGCTTTATCTCGCGCAACTGCTCGGCACCGACGGCGCGACCTACGAAACGCTCGAATTCGATGGCGACGGCGTGCGAAGCCTCGATTTCGAGGATCGTCTGGTGGTCGCCAATATGTCGGTCGAGTTCGGCGCGAAGAACGCGATCTTCCCGTTCGACGACGCCTGCCGGCGCTATCTCGAAGGGCGCGTGAACGACTTCTCCGGCGCGCTCGGCGCCGATCCGGACGCGCTCTATTCGCGCACGCTCGACATCGATCTCGCGACGCTCGAGCCGTTCGTGGCGCTGCCGCATGCGGTGTCCGGCAACGTCGGTGTCACGTCGCTCGAGCCGACGCCGGTGCAGATGGTGTTTCTCGGCACCTGTACCGGCGGCCGGACCAAGGACTTCCGTCAGGCGCTGAACGTATTCCGCGAATTCGGCGGACCTGCCGACGGCGTGCAACTGGTGGTGACGCCGGCCTCGCGCGAGGTCCTGCTGGAACTGACGCAGGGCGGCGAACTGGCCGAGCTGATCGGGTTCGGCGCGGTCATCGTGACGCCGGGTTGCGGCGCGTGCTGCGGAACGAGCGGGGCGATTCCCGAGGACGGCGCGAATGTCATTTCCACCGCGAACCGCAATTTCAAGGGGCGCATGGGCAATCCGGGCGCCAATATCTTTCTCGCGTCTCCGGAGGTATGCGCGGCGAGCGCGGTCGCCGGCCGCATCGCGAGTCCACGCATGCTCGTTGCGGGCCGCCAATCGACATGACAACTTCAATCCACGGCATTGCCCGATGCTTCGGCGACAACGTCAATACCGACTACATCATTTCGTCGCGGCGTAAACGGGAATCGCTCGATCCGGCGGTGCTGAAACAGTATCTGTTCGAGACGATCGCGCCTGAATTCGCGGCGTCGATCCGCGCGGGCGACATTCTCGTCGCCGGCAGGAACTTCGGCTGCGGCTCGGCGATGGAAGTCGCGGTCACGGCTGTCGTCGGTGCCGGCATCAAGATCGTGCTCGCTCAGAGTTTCGCGCGCACCTATTTCCGCAACGCGGTGAACAACGGACTCTATCCGATCGAGTGCGACACGAGCCGGATCGAAGAGGGCAGCGCGTTGCACATCGAATTAGGCGCCGGCGTCGTCGTGCACTGCGATGGCATGACCGGGCCGTTGCGGGCCGCGCCGATTGCACCGGACATGCTCGCGATTCTCGATGCGGGCGGGCTGGTTCCGTATCTGCGCCGGCATCCGCATTTCTGATTCGAACCTGTTCAGGAGGAAACCCATGAGCCATCCCGATCAGTTGGGATTCAGGATATTGCCGATGCCCGAGGCGATTCCGGCCGACATGGTCGACGCATTCCGCTCGATCGCCACTCCGCATATCAGCGACAACATGCACCGCCTGTGCGGGGTGACCGGATTGAGGCGGTATCACCGCGAGAAAAAACTCGTCGGTCGCGCGTTGACGGTCAAGGTGCGCTCCGGCGACAACCTGATGATCCACAAGGCGATCGATATCGCCGCGCCCGGCGACGTGATCGTCGTCGACGGCGGCGCGGACGTGACGCAGGCGCTGGTCGGCGAACTGATGCAGATGCACGCGCAGGTGCGCGGTGTCGCGGGTTTCGTGATCGACGGCGCGATCCGCGATATCGCGGCTTTCCATCACGCCGACTTTCCGTGCTTCGCGCGCGGCAATACGCATCGCGGACCGTTCAAGGAAGGGCCGGGCGAAATCAACGTGCCGGTTGCCATCGGCGGTCTCGTGATCGAAGCGGGCGATCTGATCGTCGGCGACGAAGACGGTCTCGTCGCCGTGCCTACGGCTCGGCTCGGCGAAGTACTGCAGGCGGCGCGCGCGCAGGCGCGGCGCGAACAACAGCGCAAGGAGGCGATTCTCGCCGGACAGGACAAGCGCAGCTGGATCGACGCATACCTGAAAGAGCGCGGCGTGATTGCGTAAAAGGCACTTGCGGCGGAAGGCACCAGAAGCCAAAGGACTGACATGAAACTGATTGCAGCGCGCCTCGACCGGATCAAGCCGTCGCCGAGTTCGATGGCGACCGCGCGGGTCAAGGAACTGCGCGCGGCGGGACGGGAGATCATCGGGCTGACCGTCGGCGAGCCGGATTTCGATACGCCGCCGCATATCATCGAAGCCGCCTACGACGCGATGAAAAGCGGCAAGACGCGCTATACGGTGGTCGACGGCACGCCCGAATTGAAGCGGGCGATTCGCGAGAAGTTCGAACGCGAGAACGGCCTGGTGTTCGCGCAGGATGAAGTGAGCGTCGGCAACGGCGGCAAGCAGGTCATCTTCAATGCGCTGACCTGCACGGTCGACGACGGCGACGAGGTCATCGTGCCGGCGCCCTACTGGGTGTCGTATCCGGACATGGTGCTGCTCAATGGCGGGCAGCCCGTCATCGTCGAATGCGACGTCGACAGCGGCTACAAGCTGACACCGGCGCAACTGGAAGCCGCGATTACGCCGCGAACCAAATGGCTGGTGCTCAATTCGCCGTGCAATCCGACGGGTGCGTCCTATACCGCAAGCGAACTGGTCGCGCTGGGCGAGGTGCTGAACCGCCATCCGCATGTGTGGATCCTGACCGACGACGTCTACGAACACCTGATTTACGACGGCCTGAAATTCGCGACGTTCGCGCAGTGCAATCCGCGGCTTCAGGCGCGCACGCTGACCATCAACGGGGTGTCGAAGGCCTATGCGATGACCGGTTGGCGGATCGGCTTTGCGGGCGGTCCGAAGACACTCATCAAGGCGATGGCGAAATTGCAGTCGCAAAGCACGACCAACCCTTCGGCGATCAGCCAGGCTGCCGCGCTGGCGGCACTCAGCGGGCCAAAGGATTTTCTGGCGGATTGGCGCGCGCAATTCCAGCGACGGCGGGATCTCGTGGTGGACAGCCTGAATGCAATCGACGGGCTCTATTGTCCGCGTCCGACGGGAGCGTTCTATGTGTATCCGTCGTGCGCCGGCGTAATCGGCAAACGCGCGCCTGACGGACGCGTGATCGCCAACGATGGCGACTTCGTGATGTACCTGCTGGAGACGCAGGACGTCGGCGTGATTCAGGGTGCCGCGTTCGGTCTGTCGCCCGCCTTCCGGATTTCGTTTGCGACATCGTACGAACAGTTGCAGGAAGGATGCCGGCGCATCGCGATCGCGTGCGAATCGCTGCAAGCCCGGGCATGAATGGAATCTGACAATAAACAAGGAGACAACCATGCATACGTTGATACGACGCGCGATTCCGGCGCTGTTGATAAGCTGTTTTACTTTCGGCGCGTACGCGCAGGATCTGACGGGGCGGCTCGCGGATATCAAGTCGCGCAATACCATCGTGCTCGGCTACCGCGAATCGTCGTTGCCCTATTCGTACTACGACAACGAGCAAAGGGTCGTCGGCTATTCGCGCGATATTGCGCAGGAAATCGTCAAGGAGATCCAGCAGGCGATCAACGCGCCGTCGCTACAGGTGCGCATGATTCCGGTCAACGCGCAAAACCGCATACCGTTGATGCAGAACGGCACGATCGATCTGGAATGCGGCGGCACCACCAATAACAGGGAGCGTGCGCAGCAGGTCGGATTTTCCGACACGATCTCAGTGACTGAAACACGGCTGCTTACCAGGACCAATTCCGGCATTCACTCGTTCAACGATCTGAACGGCAAGACGGTTGCGGTGACGGCCGGTACCACGTCGGAGCGCTTTCTGCGCAAGTACGTCGAGGAGAAGCACGCGAACATCACGATTCTGTCCGCGCGCGATCACAGCGGTTCGTTCCTGAATCTCGAGACGGGACGTGCGCAGGCCTTCTTCATGGATTCGGACGTGCTGTCCGCGGAGCGGGCGACCTCGGGCAATCCGGCCGATTACGTGGTGACAGGCGAGCCGCAGACGCACGAAGCGATTGCGTGCATGTTGCCGAAGGGCGATACCGCGATGAAGGCAATTGTCGACCGTACGATTGCGAAGATCGAACAGGGTGGCGAGGGCGAGAAGCTCTATAAAACGTGGTTCATGTCGCCGATTCCGCCGAAGGGCATCAACCTCGATATGCCGATGAGCGATACGATGAAGGCGGTGTTCGAGCATCCGAACGATCGGCCGATGGACGATTGAACGGAGCGGGATTCGCGCCGGGTGTGCGGACGGCTAGCGCGGCTGATCGTGACAGCACACGCAAAGCTTGTTGCCATCGGCGTCGCGGAAGTACGCCCCGTAATAGTGCGGGTGATACTGCGGCCTCAGTCCGGGAGGCCCTTCGCACGTGGCGCCGTTCGCGATTGCCTGCGCGTGGGCGCGATCGACCGTCTGCCTGTCACGCGCGAGCAATGCCACCATCTGACCGTTTCCGCCGTATGCCGCATTGCCGTCGTAAGGCTTGCCGATAAGGAATAGCGGTCGCGGTGCTTCCGTCGTCATCCAGGCGGCCCATGGTTTGTCACGCTCGCAGAACCTGAGTGAGTGACCGAGTTCCCGCATCAGGGTCGAATAGAATTCGAATGCGCGATCGAAGTCGTTCACGCCGATAAAGATATGTGAGATCACGGTGCATCTCCGGATAGATAGAAAGGTGATGATCGGCATCCATTGCAGGCAACGCGAAAGCACGCGCTGATATCCTCGATTATCTTCCAGTCAGGTGACGAGCCGTTAAAGGCCTGCGCCAATGCGGCGAGGAAACAGCCCATGCGAACCGATGACGCGTGCATCCCGGCGCAATCGTTATGGAGTGAAATCCGCGGCGACGCCGCGTGCACGCTGCATGCGGCGACAGTGGAAATTCGCGGATGGATGATTCCGCTCGAGCCGACTGCGGGCGCGGCCACCTATTTCCTGCTCACGGAAGACGAACCGTGCTGCGGCGGCTGCGTGCCACGCGATCCGCTTCGTAGTATCGAAGTGACGTCGTGCGATCCGCTCGTGCCTGAAAGCGGTCCGGTCCGCTTGCGCGGCCGTCTGATGCGGCTCGTCGACGACCCGGCCGGCTGGCGTTATCGGCTCGAATCGGCGGAGCGGGTGCCGGAGTCGTCGGCAATGAGCCGCCGCGCGTTTCTCGCTTCCAGCGCCGCGTTCGGCCTTGCGGCTTGCGCGCCCGGACGCTTTGCCGGATACACCGACGCGCACGACGACACGCGGCCAGGCGATAGCGAGCCTGCGCGGTGGCAGGCATCCGCGGGCGCGCTGACCATCGACATGCACACCCACACCGGCCACATAACCGTTTCGCGAGATCCGAAGATCGGCGCGAACCGGCCGCTGACACCGGTGAGCGCATCGATGCGCGCGGGCGGCATGAACGTGATCTGCCTCGCTATCGTCACGGATACGGTCGTCACGCGCGTGTCCGCCGATCGCAAGCGCTTCGAGGCATGGCGCACGCCGCAACCGGGCGAGCTTTATCGGCTCGGCCAGGCAGAGTTTGTCCGCGCGACGGAGCTGATCGGGCGTGAACAGCTTGAGGTCGTGACAGGCGCCGCCACGCTGGCAGCGACGGACACGTCGAAGCCGCGCGTGATTATCTCGGCCGAGGGGGCGGATTTTCTCGAAGGCCGATTGGATCGTGTCGACGAAGCGTATTCACAGCATCGGTTACGGCATCTTCAACTGGTGCATTACCGCGTCAATGAACTCGGCGACATACAAACCGAGGCACCCGTGCATGGCGGGCTCACCGATTTCGGCGCGGACGTCGTGCGCCGTTGCAACGCGCTCGGGATGGTGGTGGACGTCGCGCACGGCACGTACGATCTCGTCAAGCGCGCCGCGTCCGTCACGACGAAGCCGCTGGTGCTGTCGCATACGGCGCTGGCGGGGCATCCCGGTGCGCGCAGCCGTTTGATCAGCGCCGATCATGCGCGCGTGATCGCCGATACCGGCGGCGTTATCGGTGTTTGGCCGAGTTCCGGAACGTTCCACGATCTCGATGGCATGGCGCACGGTTTCAGAAGAATGGCGGATGTCGTCGGCGTCGAACATGTCGGTCTCGGCACGGACATGCTCGGCTTTATTTCGCCGCCGGTTTTCCGTAGCTATGAGCAGTTGCCGTCGCTGGGGGCGGCGCTTCTTTCGGCCGGGTTCTCGCAGCAGGAAACCGAATTGCTGCTGGGCGGCAATTACCGGCGTGTATTCGAGGCCTCGATGGCTTGACTCACGCAGTCCACCCGCGCCGATACACATGTCCGAATCTGGCCAGAATCGCGGCCGGGCTTCGGCTACAGTTGAGTCATGAGACTCGACCCGGACACCTGCTATCAGACGCTGCTCACGCGAGACCGTCGTTTCGACGGCTGGTTTTTCGTCGGTGTCTCTTCGACGGGCATCTATTGCCGGCCGGTCTGTCCCGTCCGGACGCCGAAGCGCGAGAACTGCCATTTTTTCCTGAGCGCGGCCGCCGCCGAAAAAGCGGGCTTTCGGCCGTGTCTGCGCTGCCGGCCCGAACTGGCGCCCGGCAACGGTCTTCTCGACGTGTCCGCTCAACTCGCGCGATCGGCTGCGACGCTCATCGAAGAGGGCTTCCTGAACTCCGCGGGGATTCCGGCGCTGGCGGCGCGCGTCGGCGTGACCGATCGTCATTTGCGGCGCATTTTCGACGCCGGATACGGCGTGTCGATCGTCGAATTTGCGCAGACGCAGCGCTTGCTGATGGCCAAGCGCTTGCTGACCGACACGCGCCTGCCGGTCACGCAGATCGCGTTGGCGGCGGGATTCGGGAGCGTGCGGAGATTCAACGATCTCTTTCTGAAGAAATACGGCCTGAACCCGCGGCGATTCCGCAAGACAATCGACTCGAATCCGCCCGATACGCTTTCTTTCGCGCTCGGATATCGGCCGCCGTTTTCGTGGTCCGGCATGCAGGCCTTTCTCCGGCAGCGGCAGATCAGCGGCGTCGAGGACGTCGGCGACGATTGCTATACGCGGGTCATCGAAATAAACAGAGGCGAGCAGAGCTTAATCGGCTGGATCAGCGTAACGAACGACCCGCAACGCTTCGCGGTCAACGTGGCGATACCGGTGTCCGTGATACCGGTGCTGGCGGAAGTTCTCGCAAGGGTCCGGCGCATGTTCGACCTCTCGGCGCGTCCCGATCTGATCGACGGGCACCTCGGCGAGCTTGCGAGCGGGCATCCCGGCATGCGTGTGCCGGGCGCGCTGGACGGCTTCGAAATCGCGGTTAGAGCGATCGTCGGACAGCACGGTTCGGTGGCCAACGCCCGGACGATCCTGTCGCGCGTCGCGGAACGCTTCGGAACGCGGACAACGGCTCCCTGTGGATTGACGCGGACGTTTCCGTCCGCCGGAACGTTCTCCCGCTTGCCGGTCTCCGCGTTGCAGGAAGCGGGCATCGCGCGGGGTCGCGCCGAAGCAATCGTTGCACTCGCTGGCGAAGTCGTGTCGGGAAGGATCATGCTGGAGCCGGCCGCGCCGCTCGAAGACACGCTTCACGCGCTTCGGCGTATTCGCGGCCTCGGCGAGTGGACGGTCCAATACATCGCGATGCGCTCCCTGGGATGGCCTAATGCGTTTCCCGAGGGGGACGCGGTGCTGAAGAAGCAACTCGGCTATTCGAGCGCGTCCGAACTTAGCCGGCACGCCGACCAGTGGCAGCCGTGGCGAGCTTACGCAACGCTTCATGTGTGGCGCCAACACGAGGATCGATGCCGGTAATGCCGGCTGATCCAATACGCAGCTCCCGGTCCGCTTGCAAATACCGCCCTGCGCATCGCAGACGATGTTCCGACGTCAATCCATTTCCACGGCCATGAACCTTATCGAACTCTTCCTGCTCGCCGCAATCTGGGGCGCCTCTTTTCTGTTCATGCGCGTTGCAACGCCCGAATTCGGGCCGGTTGCGCTGATTGCGTTGCGGGTCGGCATTGCGGCTTTGGTGCTGATGCCGGCGTTGCGGAGCGCGGACGCACGCAGTCAATTCCGTTCGAAGTTATGGCCGTTGTTCGTCGTTGGCGTGACCAATTCCGCGATTCCATTCTGTCTGCTGGCTTATTCGACGCTTTATCTGAATGCCGGACTCGACTCCGTATTGAACGCGACGACGCCACTGTGGGCCGCGCTGATCGCGGCAACCCTGTTCCAGTCCGCGATGGGACGCGCTCAGGCGCTCGGTCTGCTGGTCGGGCTCGCAGGCGTTGTGGTGCTGGTGTGGGACACGCTCGATGCCGGTGCAAAAGGCGTTCCACTCGCGATTGGCGCGGCGCTGCTCGCCACGTTCTTCTACGGCTTTGCGGTCAATTATTCGAAACGCCGGCTCGCGGGCGTGCGGCCTTTTGTGGTGGCTTTCGGCAGTCAGCTTTTCGCTTCGATCGTGCTGGTTCCTCTCGCGCTGCTCGCGTGGCCACGTCATGGCGTCGCACTTTCGACGTGGGCGTGCGTGATCGCGCTGGGCATTCTTTGCACCGGGTTCGCCTATGTGCTGTTTTTCAGGCTGGTCGAGCATGTCGGGTCGGCTTATGCGGCGTCGGTGACATTCCTCATTCCGATCTTCGGCGTGCTGTGGGGCGCGATGTTTCTCGACGAGAAGATTACGCCGCGGATGGTGCTCGGCTGTGCGACTATTCTTGTCGGCACTGCTCTCGCGACCGGCAAGCTGCGATCGATGTGGGCACGCGCCACGTGAAGCCGGTTGAGCGGCAAGTTTGAAGCGTCCGGTCCGGCGACAACCTGTCTCGAGGAGCCCTTATGCCTATCCCTAACACACTGCGTCCCTTCGCCTTCGTCCTCGCCGTTCAGGACCTCGAGCGCAGCGCCGCCTATTTCCGCGACGTGCTCGGCTTTCACGCCGAGTGGACCGATGCCTCCGATTGGCGCCTGATGTCGCGAGGGCAGGTGCGCATCATGCTCGGCTCGTGCCCGAACGCCGCGCCGGCGTCGGCAATCGGCGATCACAGCTACTTCGGCTATATGGAAGTCGACGATGTCGACGCCCTCCACGAGGAATTCGCGCGCAAGGGCGCGCTCATTCTCGAACCTCCCGCGGATCGTCCGTACGCAATGCGCGAATGTGTGGTCGCGACGCCCGACGGGCATCGCTTCGTCGTCGGGCAACCGCTTGCGCAAAAGCAGGGGTAGGCATCGACGCGCAACGTTCGCGCGCAGGCAGCCTCTGCGGGTTTCTCCTGGTCTCCCGGATGTCGATAACCACGTCGCCGGCCCGTCGTGAGAGTATGTTCAACCCCAGCGAAAGGCGATCACCATGGCTACCGGAACCGTCAATTTCCACCGCGTTCTGCGCGCGACACCTGAACGCATCTATCGTGCCTTCCTCGAACCCGACGCGATGGCGAAGTGGCTGCCGCCATACGGATTCACGTGTCAGGTTCATCAGATGGAAGCGCGGGTCGGCGGCACGTACAGGATGTCGTTCCGTAACTTCAGCTCCGGCAATGTCCAATCGTTCGGCGGCGAGTATCTCGAGCTGGTGCCGTTCGAAAAGATTCGCTACACCGACCATTTCGACGATCCGAACCTGCCCGGGCAGATGTACACGACCGTTTCATTGCGGCAGGTGTCGTGCGGAACCGAAATGACCATCGTGCAGGAAGGCCTTCCCGAGGTCATTCCCGTCGAGATGTGCTATCTCGGCTGGCAGGAATCGCTGACGCAACTGGCGAAGCTGGTCGAGCCCGAGATCCCCGACTGATTCCCGACTCATCCTGCCGTTATCCGGAGGGTGCGCGAAGATCGCGCGAACTCTCCGGCGAACATCCGTAAGCCATGCCGTAGCGCAAATTCCACTTTACATATCAGGTGACCTGATATTAAATGCTCGCCAGGAGCCGGGCTGCGAGCCCGTCGATGGAGAGTGGAATGACGTCTTCTTACCGCGCGCCGTTGCGCGACATGCGCTTCGTGATCGACGAATGGCTGAACGCCGAAACCGTCTGGCGCGGCGTGCCCGATTGGGCCGATCTCGATTCGGCGACGGCCATGCAGATTCTCGAGGAAGCCGCGCGCTTCGTCGGCGAACAGGTTGCGCCGTTGAATGGCAGCGGCGACCTCGAAGGCTGTCGGTTCGAAGGCGGCAACGTGACGATGCCGGCGGGCTTTCGCGATTCGTATCGCGCGTATGTCGACGGCGGCTGGCCGGCACTGGCGATAAGCACTGACGCGGGCGGGCAGGGCCTGCCGCAATTGCTCGAAGTGGCGCTGCACGAAATGCTGGCCGCCGCGAATCACGCATGGCTGATGTCGCCGGGCCTCACGCATGGCGCGAGTGCGTGCCTGCGGGCTCACGGCGCCGAACGCCTGAAGGTGCGCTATCTGTCGAAAATCGCCAGCGGTGAATGGCTGACCACGATGTGCCTGACCGAGCCGCAGGCGGGCACCGACCTCGGCCTGCTGCGCGCGAAGGCGGTGCCCGACGCCGATTTCCGCAACGACATAGGCGACGCGTTCAGGATCAGCGGCAGCAAGATCTTCATCAGCGGCGGCGATCACGATCTCACCGACAACATCGTGCATCTGGTGCTGGCGCGGTTGCCCGATGCGCCGGCAGGCACGCGTGGACTGTCGTTGTTTCTGGTGCCGAAATGGATCGATGAAACCGGCTCCGCGGAACCGGTGCGCAATGGCGTGTATTGCGAGGGCATCGAGAAGAAGATGGGCCTGAAGGCGAGCCCCACCTGCACGATGCAATTCGAGCACGCGCTCGGCTGGCTGATCGGAGAACCGCATCGCGGTCTGGCCGCGATGTTCGTGATGATGAACGCGGCGCGTTTGCAGGTAGCGATGCAGGGTGTCGCGCATGCCGAAAGTGCGTGGCAACGCGCGGCGGCCTATGCATGCGAGCGCACGCAGATGCGCGCCGTCGCCGCACCCGCCGATTACACGGGCGACCCTGCGCAACCCGCGCCGATCGTGCTGCATCCGGCGCTGCGGCGCATTCTGTTCGATCTGCGCTGCGTGGTCGAAGGCGAGCGCGCGATCGGCTTCTGGATCGGGCAGTGGCTCGATATCGCCGCGCATCATCCGGATGAAATCGAGCGCGCGAAGGCGGAGCGCTTTGCTTCGCTATTGACACCGGTAGCCAAGGCGTTTTTCACGGCGAATGGATTCGACGCGGCATCGAACGCATTGCAGGTGTTCGGTGGCTACGGCTATATCCACGAATACGGTATCGAGCAATCGGTGCGCGACAGCCGTGTGTCGATGCTGTACGAAGGCACGAACCAGATTCAGGCGATCGATCTGCTCGTGCGCAAGACAATCGGCGATCGCGGCGAGAAACTGCGCGAACTGCTCGTGCACATCCGCGGCGAGGCGCGTGAATGCGAGCGCGCTGGCACCGCGCATGCGGAAGTTGCAAGTGCGGCGCGGACGCTCGAAGTACTGTGTACAGACGCATGGCAGATCACCGGGAAGATCCTCGAGCAAAGTACTCACGACAAGGAACTGCCTTATCGCGTCGCCGACGATTACCTCGCGATGATCGGCTGGCTGCTGCTTGCCTACGCATGGGCCCGCACGCTGCGCATTGCGGAAGGTGCCGGCAAGGACGACACCTTCTATGCGGAAAAACGCGCGACGGCTTGCTATTTCTTCGACTACCGCATCGCCGGGTTCGAGCATTGCAAGCGTCTCGTCGACGCGGGTTGCCGCGCGGGCTTGCCGTTCCTGAGCCTGGCGCTGGCGAACGGCCATTGAAGCAGGCGGCGGGACGAGCAAACCCAACGCCGCCCGCTGCACCACACATAGCGACGCTCAAAACCGCATCGTCACAAGCATCTCAGAACTTGTGACGGATCCCCACTCGCCAGAGCGCCTGCCGGTTATTCGACGACGCGGCCGTCACATAGTCCATCTGCGCGTGCGTGCCGCTGCTGCCGGTGAGGCAGGCGGCCATCGCATACACGTCGGTGCGTTTCGACAGAAAGTAATCGAGCATCAGATTCGCCTGCTGATAACGCGGCTTGTTGCCGGTCGCGTGTTCGTCGACGTCGGTGAGCGTGTAGCCGCCACCTATCTGCAACGCGGGCGAGATGTAGTAACCGACCCACGCTTCGTAATTGTTGAAGTCCACGTTCGCACCCTCGAGTCCGGAATGAAACACGGTGCGCGTCGCATTCAGGCCGAGCTTGAATGATCAGGCGGCGTTGCTGAGTCCGGCGCTGTGTCTGCCGCGGACGGCGCCGCCGTTGGTGCTGTCGGTGGGTGGGTTGGAGACGACCGGGTTCAGGAATCAGACGCTGCAGTTTCATGAAGACGTCAGCCGGCGCGGCTTGCCGGTTCGCTCGTGCCGAACACGCACTCGAATCACTTCAATATCGTCATGAGTTGGCGGAGCCGGGGAGTGCGTTGTTTGACGCGGTGGTGGGGTTGATCGGGAACGCCGGTTGATGCGATTGCCGGCGGCGAAACGCTTTATATGTGCGGGATGCTCGCTTGCGTCGAAAGGCAACTAACCGTCTAGCCCGTCGTATGTCGCCGACCAACGTCAAACCCGAGCCTGATTGCTTTGCAGAACGGATCACAAAATGCAAAACATAAATATTGAATCGATATAAACATATCGAAATAGAATGATTCTCAGCGCGGTTTTTCGTCGCTACGCTGTGTTGCATATCGACAGCGAGGACCTATGACCGCATCTGTTCCAACGTCCATTTCGACACGGCGGCGCACGCTGCTGCGCTCGCTTGTCGTCGCGCCGCTCGCCACGACATCCGTGCTCGCCGGCATGCGCGGCGCCAGCGCGGCAGACGGCATAACGCTCGTGCTCGGCGATCAGGCGGGCGGCACGCGGGCGCTCGTCGAAGCGGCGAAGGTACTCGACGGCACGCCCTACGCATGGCGCTGGGCCAACTTCCAGGGCGCGGCGCCGCTGTTCGAGGCACAACGCGCGGGCTCGGTCGATCTTGCGCCGGCGGGCGACCTGCCGGTGCTCGCGGCGGCCGTCGGCGACCCGTCGCTGAAAATCGTCGCGACGCGTGTCGGTTCCGGCGCGCAACTCGGCATTCTCGTTGCCCCTCACTCGACGATTCGCACGGTCGCCGACCTGAAGGGCCGCACGGTTTTCGTGTCGTCGGCGCGCGGCAGCATTTCCCAGTTCCAGTTATACGGTGCGCTCGCTGAAGCGGGCCTGTCGAAAGACGACGTGACGGTGCGTTTCATTCTGCCCGTCGATGCGTTTGCCGCGTTCGCATCGGGTGCGATCGAGGTATGGGCGACCTTCGATCCGTACTACGGCATCGCGGTAGAGCGCGGTGGCCGGGTTCTGCGCGACGGCACCGGCATCAACAGCGGGCTCGGCTTTATCACCGCATCGGGCGATGCGCTGGCGGATCCGCGCAAACGCGCCGCGATCGCCGACCTGCTGCTTCGTTACCAGCGCGCCGGCGACTGGGCGCTCGCCAATCCCGACGCCTACGCGCAAATTTACGCGACGCTCACGCGCTCGCCGCTCGATGCCGCGCGGCAGATCACGAGGCGCGCGTCGCTCAAACAGCATTTCGTCACCGACGGTGACATCGACGCGCTACAGAAAGTCGCCGACCGCGCGCGGCGCGATGCCATCCTGCCGCGCCGCATCGACGTGCGCGCCATTTCGGAGACCCATCTTGTCCACGCATGATCTCGCCTTGACGGAGCGTCCCGCCACGTCTGCCCAGACCCAGAGTCTCGAGCTTGCCGGTTTTCCCGCCGGCGCCGAACCCGCGCCACGCGAGCACGGCAAGCGCCGCGTCGCGCTGCTGGCCGCGCTCGGCTGGCTCGCCGGCGCGGCGCTCACGCAATGGTGGCCCGCGCTCGACGACTGGCCGTACACGCGCGAGCTGCTGATCCTGAAACTCGTGCTCGCGGCGATATCGCTGGCCATCGGCGTGGCCGGCCGGCGCGCCGGCACGGCGGCGAAAGTCAGGCCGAACTCGGCGAGCGGACGTCTGCGGGCCTGGCTCGACGCGGCGCCGTGGCTGCTCGCCTTGTCGGTCGCGATCACGCTATGGGAAGTCGTCACGGCGCAACTCGAATGGCTGCCGCGTCCGTTTTTCGCGCCGCCGCAGGCGCTGATCGCCGTGTATGCCGACGATCTGCCTCGACTCGCGGCGAGCGTCGCGCATTCGTTCGTGCTGCTCGCCTACGGCTATGCGGCGGGCGCGCTGACGGGCTTCGTGACCGGCGTCGCGATCGGCTGGTCGAAGGCGATCGGCTACTGGCTGCACCCGGTGCTGCGGCTGATCGGGCCGCTGCCGGCCACCGCGTGGCTGCCGCTCGCGTTCTTCTTCTTTCCGTCGAGCTTCAGTGCGAGCGTGTTCCTGATCGCGCTGGCCACCGCGTTTCCGGTTGCCGTGCTCACGTGGTCCGGCGTCGCGAGCGTCAATTCCGCCTACTACGACGTGGCGCGCACGCTCGGCGCGACGCCGTCGTTCCTGATCCTGCGCGTCGCCGTGCCCGCCGCGTTGCCGTCCGTTTTCGTGGGCCTGTTCATGGGGCTCGGCGCGTCGTTCGCGGTGTTGATCGTCGCCGAGATGATGGGCGTCAAGGCCGGCCTCGGCTGGTATCTGCAATGGGCCCAGGGCTGGGCCGCCTATCCGAACATGTATGCGGCGCTGCTCGTGATGGCGCTGATGTGCTCCGGGCTCATCACGCTGCTGTTCCGCGTGCGCGACCGTCTGCTCGCATGGCAGAAAGGAATGCTGAAATGGTAGCCGCCTCGCCGAAGCCGTTCGCCGCCGATGGGCGGCAAGGCGCGCGCATCGACGTGCGCAACGTCAGTCACCGGTTTGCGCTGCGAGGCGCCGCGTTGCCCGTGCTCGACGACATCAGCCTCACGATCGAGCCCGGCGAGTTCGTCGCGCTGCTCGGCCCGAGCGGTTGCGGCAAATCGACGTTGCTGCGGCTGGTGGCCGGCCTCGAAGCCCCGGCACAGGGCGCGATTCACGCCGGCGGTGAGCGGGTGAGCGGACCCGACCCGTCGCGCGTGGTCGTGTTTCAGGACCCGACGCTGTTTCCGTGGCGCACCGTGCGCGACAACGTGGGACTCGGCCCCGCGGCCCGGCGCGCGACGCGCGACGCCGGCAAGCGCATCGATGCCGCGCTCGAGCTGGTCGGCCTGGCCGCGTTCGCGAGCGCGTTCCCGCATCAGCTTTCGGGCGGCATGGCGCAGCGCGCGGCGCTCGCGCGCGCGCTCGTCAACGATCCGCAACTGCTGGTGCTCGACGAACCGTTCGGCAAGCTCGATTCGCTGACGCGCATCCGCATGCAGGCCGAGCTCGTGCAGCTATGGCAGGCGCAAGGCTTTTCGGTGCTGCTCGTCACGCACGACGTCGAGGAAGCGCTGTATGTCGCGAATCGCGTGATCGTGCTCAGCGAGCGGCCGGCGCGCATCGTCGCGGAGGTGCGCAACGACGCGCCGTATCCACGGCATCGCGACGATCCGGCGCTCGTCGCGTTGCGCCGGCAGGTGCTGGCGCTGCTGGGTCTCGACACATAACACATCACGTTTCAGGGGAAGCGATGAACCATTTCAACGACGACAACGCGCCGGCAAACGTCGCGCGCCGCGCCTGGCTGCGTAACGCCACGTGGGCCGTGGGCGCCGCGGCGCTGGGCGGCGCCGCGTTC